>NZ_CP192091.1:8267500-9668803 GCF_050955995.1 Nocardia sp. CA-119907 | reverse complement strand
GCAGTTTCCTCCCCGGAGAAGTAGGCGATAGGAGCAGACGGTCGGGGCATGCGGAGTATCAACCGTGGATAGGTCGATGTTGTGATTCCGCGTACGTCCGTAACCGGTTCGGACGCTGCCGGGTCCCCCATCCGGGCAGCGGCGTGGCACCGTCGGCCCTACGAATATGCCACTCCAGGGGTCTTTCCACACAATTATCCACAGATGTGGAGAACCCTGGGGAAATGTGAAACAAGGTTGCGCTCCGCTGTTATATGGCCCGGACCTGCGGTTCTGCAGCAATCTTCTGGCTACGTACCCTAGTGGGTGGAGCGGCCGACGGCTAGGGGTGTGGACGAACTCACGGTTATACCCAGGATGCGTGAGTCCGGCTCGCGCTCGGGAGCGGGCAGCGGAACGGATGGGCCGAGTTTGACCCGTACTTTGCCGATCAGTACCCTCGTACAGTCACCCCTTGGTGCGGTGGCGGTCTTGTGCTGACCGTGTCAGGTCGTATCGACCTCGTGCGCCAGGACCGACGCGCATCGATGATGACCACTTCGCGATTCATCGCGCACAGACGTATCACCGAACAAGCTTTGGGCGCCGAACGGTGCCCACCTACTCGAGGAGTGTTGACCGTGGCCAAGGGCAAGCGGACGTTCCAGCCGAACAACCGTCGTCGGGCGCGTGTCCACGGCTTCCGTCTCCGGATGCGCACCCGCGCCGGTCGCGCCATCGTTTCCGCGCGTCGCAGCAAGGGCCGCAAGTCCCTCACTGCCTGATCCTCGCTCTCGGACGCTCGGGTGTTGCCTGAGCCGTATCGGTTGCATCATCGTGCCGACTTCTCCCGGACGGTGCGCCGCGGCCAGCGAATCGGGAGGCGAGATCTGGTCGTACACGTGCTCGTGCACGGGTATGACGGAGTCATGGGCGCGAGTGGACGACAGAGCGATGCGGCAGTGGCCGGAGCGTTGGTCCGCGTGGGCGGTCCGCGGTTCGGGTTGATTGTCAGCAAGGCGGTGGGCAACGCGGTGGTTCGACACCGCGTCGCCCGCCGCCTGCGTCATATGTGCGTCAAGGTGATCGCCGAGTTACCCACCGATGTCGATATCGTGATTCGTGCCCTGCCCGGTGCGGCGACCGCGGATTCCGCGGATTTGCTCCGCCAGCTGCGTGGCGCGCTGCGCAAGCTCGATATCGCCCGTCCATCGGCTACCGTGGCCGGTGCGGGATGAGTGCCCGTGCCACCGTTGCTCGGCTTCCCGCGAACACGGTGATTTTCCTGATCGAGCTGTACCGAACGTACGTCTCCCCCATGCGCCTGCCGGTGTGCCGTTTCACCCCGACCTGTAGCGAATACGCGGTGACCGCGTTACGCACCCGTGGCCTGTTCGTCGGCCTCGGATTGACGGTCGTGCGATTGGCGAAATGCGCGCCCTGGCACCCTGGTGGGTGGGACCCCGTTCCGGAGCGCAAGAAACGCGGACGGAACGAGGCAGCCGCCGACCCGGAGTCGGCGCCACACGCTTGTAAAGGATCACCGCGCGCGGTGATCGGCGACACGAACGACGGGAGTGCATAGAGCCGTGCTCGACTTCATTTATTACCCGGTGTCCTGGATCCTCTGGTTCTGGCATCGGGTCTTCGGGTTCGCGTTCGGCGCGGACAACGGACTCACCTGGGCACTCGCCGTGGTGTTCCTGGTGTTCACGCTGCGCCTGGTGCTTTATAAGCCGTTCGTCAAGCAGGTGCGCACCACCAAGCAGATGCAGGAGCTACAGCCCCAGATCAAGGAGCTGCAGAAGAAGTACAAGAACGATCGCCAGAAGATGGCGACCGAGATGCAGAAGCTGCAGAAGGACCACGGCTTCAACCCCCTGATGGGCTGCCTGCCGATCCTGGCGCAGGTGCCGGTCTTCCTCGGTCTGTTCCATGTGTTGCGCTCGTTCAACCGCACCGGCACCGGCATCGGCCAGCTCGGCATGTCGGCCTACGACAACGCGCATACGCCGAACTACGTCTTCAGTGCCGCCGACGTCCAGTCGTTCCTGAGCGCGCGCATCTTCGGCGCACCCATCTCGGCCTACATCACCAGCCCGCCGAGCCAGCTGCAGGCGTTCGCCGATTACGGCGGCGTGCCGACCAAGCTGAGCATCGCGCTGGTCTCCATCCCGCTGATGGTGATCGCCGGTCTGGCGACGCATTTCAATGCGCGTGCCTCGGTCGCACGGCAGAGCCCGGAGGCGGCGGCCAACCCGCAGTCGGCCATGATGAACAAGCTCGCGCTGTGGGTCTTCCCGCTCGGTGTGCTCGTCGGTGGTCCGTTCCTGCCGATCGCCATCCTGCTCTACTGGGTCTCCAACAACATCTGGACCTACGGACAGCAGCACCTCGTCTTCGGCCGCATGGCGAAGGAAGAGGAAGTCAAGAAGCAGCAGAAGCTGGAGCAGCGCGCACAGAACGCGCCGAAGCCGGGCGCCAAGCCGGTCAATGTCAAGAAGAAGCAGTCTCCGTCCGACGCGACATCCGTCGATGCCGGTTCCGATGCGGCCGTTGACGCGGTCGAAGGGGCACCGTCGACGAACGGCACCGCGAAGTCCCCGACCAAGGCGGGACAGCGGCGCTCTGGCGGTCAGAAGCGACCGGGCAACCGTGGGCGACCCAACCAGAAGCGACGGCGCTGACCGATCGCGCGTCCACGGGATCTCTGAGCAACCCTGTTCGCGTTCTCCGATCGGCCCGTCGCCGGTCGCGCGCGATGAGCAGATGAAGGAAATCAAATGACTGTTGAAACCGACGGAGGGGACGCCACTGTGGCGACGACGATGGTGAGTGACGCGGCCAGTCGCGACGCTGACGCGGAAACCGAATCCGCCGACGCCGCGAACGATGCCGAGGAAGCTCTTATCGAAGAGGGCGAAATCGCGGGCGACTACCTCGAGCAGTTGCTCGATGTGCTCGACTTCGACGGCGATATCGATCTCGATGTCGAGGGCGACCGCGCCATCGTGAGCATCGATGGCGGCCGGGATCTGTCGAAGCTGGTCGGCCGCAACGGTGAAGTGCTCGACGCACTGCAGGAGCTGACTCGCCTGGCCGTGCAGCAGGCCACCGGGGTGCGCAGTCGGCTGATGTTGGATGTGGCGGGCTGGCGGGCCAAGCGCCGCTCGGAGCTGAGCGCGCTCGGCACGGCCGCCGCGCAGCGGGTGCTCGAATCGGGTAAGCCGGAGCCGCTGGCGCCGATGACCCCATTCGAGCGCAAGATCGTGCACGACGCCGTCGCGGCGGTCGATGGCGTCAGCAGCGAGAGCGAAGGCGTGGAGCCGAACCGGCACGTTGTCGTGGTGCCTTCCTGACTCCCGCGTTGTGATTGGATAGGGCCTCTGGTCTTCGGACCGGGGGCCTTCTTCATGTCTCGGATACCCGCCCCTCCCCTGCCCCGCCGCCGCACTGAACGACTCGAAGTCGGAAGGATGTTTCACGTGGAACGAGATCTCGGTGGAATCACCGCTCTGCCGGATGAACTGGAGCCCCCAGCCGCGGCCGCGGTGGTATTCGGCGACCGGCTGGATCTCGCGCGCCGGTACTGCGCCGCACTCGCCACGGCCGGAGTTGAACGTGGGCTGATCGGTCCGCGCGAGGTGCCGCGGCTCTGGGATCGGCACATCCTCAACTGTGCGGTGGTTGGTGAGTTGATGGCTGAGGGCACGACGGTGGTCGATATCGGCAGCGGCGCAGGGCTGCCCGGAATCCCCTTGGCGATCGCACGTCCGGATCTCCGGATCACCTTGGTCGAGCCGCTGCTGCGCCGCACCATCTTCCTGAGCGAGTTCATCGAGTCGGCCGGTCTCGACATCACTGTGGTGCGCGGGCGGGCCGAACAATCGGGCGTGATGAAGGAAGCGGGCGGCGCGGATGTGGTGACCTCCCGCGCGGTCGCCCCACTGGCGAAGCTCGCCCTATGGTCCCTACCTCTCCTCCGCGACCATGGGCGGATGCTCGCGCTGAAGGGAGTCAGCGCGGCCGAGGAACTCGAGCGTGACGGCGAGGCATTGGTGAAGGCGGGCGCGGGGAATGCGAAGGTTCTCGAATGCGGCGCCGGACTCGTCTCCACCCCCACTCTGGTGATCAGTGCCGAGCGGCTGCCGCGGGCCGGACGTCCCTCGCGACGCGCAAGCAGGTCGGCACGGAAGTCGAAGTAGCGCTATCCGATTCGGGGCAATGCTCCGGCGGCAGTGTTTCATGTGAAACAACGCGCCGGGCCGCCCCCGGATCGAGACGACATCAAACGCTAAGCCTCACGTGACGTTTCGAACCTGGTGCCATCGTATGGGGAAATCGATGACCCGGATTGCGCCAGCCTGATCGAGCGCGAGAGCGCCCCGCGTGTAGGACATGCTGACGCTCCAGGCGATCGCGGCCGGACGGTCGCGACGCCGAGGTGCGCCCCATGTTTCATGTGAAACAGGATCGGGGCGTCCGATCCACGACTTCATGTTTCATGTGAAACAGCGATTCGGGCGCGTCAACCTTGTGCGCGACAGCGAGATTCGACACAGATTTGCGTGTCCTTTGCGCGATGCAGCGATTCAGCTTTCTAATCGCGCTCAGTGCTGGCAAGCTAGTGAGCGTCGGGCGTGAGCGTTGGTGCCACGGAGGGATGTGGGTGTCACAGCGGCGAGAGCTCCGCTCGGTCGATCGGGCGCCGCGGTCCCGATTGAGCATCATGTTCGATCCGACACAGCTATTGATGACACGGCGCCAAATTTGGTCGGGCGCACGTGATCTGAGGTTCTCGCGTTAGGAGCTGTCTATGTCGAGCGGTCCGGCGAATGTTTCACGGGAAACGACGTCGCGCGTGCCGGGGATGCTGGACTCCAGCACCTTCGACGCGGAGGCATTCGGAAGCACACCGTTCGGGCACATCTCCCCCAGTGAGACCCCGATAGCAGCCGAAGCCCAACGTGCCAGCCAAATACTGCATCCAGGAAAGGTGACAGTGCCGAAACCGCACGAGCAACGGATCATCACCATCGCGAACCAGAAGGGCGGCGTCGGTAAGACGACGACAGCGGTCAATCTTGCGGCCGCGCTGGCGCATACCGGGATGACGGTTCTCGTGATCGATCTGGACCCTCAGGGCAATGCCAGCACCGCGCTCGGTATCGAGCACCACTCGGGCGTTCCGTCGAGCTATGAACTCCTCATCGGCGAGGTGTCGGTGAAGGACGCGATCCAGCAGAGTCCGCACAGCGAGCGGCTGCTGTGCATTCCGGCCACCATCGATCTGGCCGGCGCGGAGATCGAATTGGTCTCCATGGTGGCCAGGGAGGGACGACTCAAGGCCGCCATTCAGGAGGCCAATATCGCCGGGTACGACATCGACTACGTGATGATCGACTGCCCGCCGTCATTGGGTCTGCTCACCGTCAACGCGCTCGTGGCGGCGAAGGAGGTGCTGATCCCGATCCAGTGCGAGTACTACGCGCTGGAGGGTGTCGGGCAGTTGCTCCGCAATATCGGTCTGGTGCAGGCGCATCTGAATCCCGAACTCCATGTGTCCACGGTGATTCTCACGATGTACGACGGCCGGACCAAGTTGGCCGATCAGGTCGCCGAGGAGGTTCGCGGGCACTTCGGTGATGTGGTGCTGAAGTCGGTGATCCCGCGCAGTGTGAAGGTGTCCGAGGCGCCGGGCTACGGCATGACGGTGCTCGATTATGATCCAGGCTCCCGGGGCGCGATGAGCTATCTGGACGCCGGTCGTGAGATGGCCGCGCGGTCGGTGGTTCGGCCGGGTGCGGCAGAGCGGGCGCAGTGATCCAACGGGATCACATGATTGATCGGATCGAGCGTGGTGGCGAACGAGGAAAGGGTCGGTAACCGATGACTCAGGCGAAGAAGGGCGGCTTAGGCCGCGGGCTTGCCGCGTTGATTCCGACGGGGCCTGCGGCCACACCGGGTCTCGGTGCCACACCCGGACTCGGCAGTGCCGCAGCCAATGTCGTCATCGGAATCGACCCGATCGGGCCGCAACCGGCCTCGGCATTCCTGCACCGGGTCCCCGACCCCAGCGATGAGCAGCTGTCGGATGGTGGCGCGACCTATCGCGAGATTCCGCCGGAGCAGATCGAACCGAATCCGAAGCAGCCGCGCCACGTCTTCGAGGAGGAGGCGCTCGCCGAGCTGGTGCACTCCATCAAGGAATTCGGCCTGATGCAGCCCATCGTGGTGCGTCGGCTGGAGCCGGGGGTGGACAAGTATCAGATCGTCATGGGCGAGCGGCGTTGGCGTGCTTGCCAGGAGGCCGGGCTCGCGGCCATTCCGGCCATTGTCCGCGAGACCGCCGACGATGCGATGCTGCGCGACGCGCTCTTGGAGAACATCCACCGGGTGCAGCTGAATCCGCTCGAAGAGGCGGCCGCCTATCAGCAGCTGCTCGAGGAATTCGATGTCACCCATGAGGAATTGGCCGCGCGAATCGGTCGATCTCGACCGGTCGTGACGAATATGATTCGTCTGTTGAAATTGCCGATCCCGGTGCAGCGCCGGGTGGCGGCCGGTGTGCTCTCCGCCGGACATGCCCGCGCACTGCTCGGTCTCGAGGCAGGTGCCGACGCCCAAGAGGTGCTCGCCGCCCGTATCGTCGCCGAGGGATTATCGGTCCGGGCCACCGAGGAAGCCGTCACCCTGGCGAACCGGGATCCGGATAAGGCCGCTCCCCCGACGCCCCGCCGTAAGCCGATTCATATGCCAGGGCTGCAGGATGTGGCCGAGCGGTTGTCGGAGTCGTTCGACACCCGTGTCACCGTGAGCCTCGGCAAGCGGAAGGGCAAGATCGTCGTCGAATTCGGTTCTGTCGAAGACCTCGAGCGCATTGTCGGAATGATGCAGCAGCCGCAGCTCGACACGTGACGGAAGTGGCAAAAATAGCCCTGTGTTCTCGGTAGGCACGAGCCCGACGTCGAAACGTCACTGTGACGGCGCGGAAAAACGGCCACCGGACAGGCTCCTTACCAACAGCACAGCGACGTGGAATGAGGCGGGTTCGCATTGATCGCTTATTCTTGCTGGCGAGTGAAAACAGCGTGAGTGTGGACGAATCGGACAGCTGGAGGCTGAGCAGAGCGGTGTCGACCAGCGTCACAGCACTAACCCTCGGTGGACTCGACAAGCTGCCGGCGCATGCGCGGCGTTGCGTGTTCTGGGAGATTGATCCGGCCCTCGCGGCGACGTCTCGCGAATTCAGTGATCCGGTCTTCGAGAAGGAGGCCTGGCTCTCCACCGTCATGCTGGAATGGGGTTCGTGCGGTCAGGTCGCGAACGTCGACGGCAATGTCGCGGGGTGTGCGCTGTATTCGCCGCCGAGCGCTGTACCGCGCGCCGCCCTCTTCCCCACCTCACCGGTAAGCCCGGACGCGGTCCTGCTGACCACGCTGCGGGCCGAATTCCCCTACCAGGATGCCGACATAGCCAACCAGCTCATAACGGCCGTGGTGGCCGATCTGGTGCGCCGTGGTGTGCGTGCGCTGGAGGCCTTCGGGATTCGCAAGGATCCACCGGCGACGGCGATGTCGGATCGTTCGCTCGGGTCGATGCGATTGATGGAGCGGATCGGTTCACCGGTCCGGGATGCCGCCTCGGCCGGTTCGGCGACCGAATGTTCGCCGGAGACCTGCATGATCGAGGCCGACTTCCTGGAGGACGTCGGTTTCGAAGTGGTGGCGCCGCATCATCGTTTTCCGCGGTTGCGCTTGGAGCTCAACTCCGATCACGGCTGGAAGGAAGATGTGGAGCGGGCGCTCGATCAGCTGCTCGCGGCCGCCTCGCTGACGGTTCCCTTCCGTGTCGGAGCACCCTGAGGCTTCCCGGACAGAACAGTGCGCCCCTGCTGACGGATTGTCGGCAGGGGCGCACTCGTATGGGGCTATTGATCAGTTGATCGTATGTATTGGATCAGAATCTGATTCACTACATGCGGTCGGCGGCAGCCAGCTCCTCGGCCAATAGTTCGGCGAAAGTGTATGTGCCCGTTGGCTGATCGTCCTGCCCGAGCAGGTAGAGCCGCTTCACCGAGATGAGGATGGCTTCGGCGATCACATCGCGCATCCGGGGATTGGTGAGCACCGAAGCGTCGTATTCATTTGTCAGATAACCGATATCGACCTGCACGGTCGGCATCTTGGTGAGCCGCAGCAGATCCCAGGTGCGTGAGTGAGTTCGGCAGTCCTGCAATGAGGTTCGTGCGACGACCTCACGCTGGATGAATCCGGCGAGCACCTGGCCGATCATCGATACCGAGCCGTGCGAATTGCCGAAATGGAAGCTCGCGACACCATTGGCGGACGGGCTCGGATTGGTCGCGCAGCGCAGCGAGATCATCAGATCGGCGTCGAAGGCATTGGAGGTGTCGGCGCGCTCGGCGTCGGTCGGATTGGCGCCCCACGGCCGCGACAGGAAGGTTTCCATGCCGGTGGCGGCCATCCGGCCCTCCAGCCTGCTGGCCAGATCCCAGAGGATCTCCGACTCGTAGACGTCGCCGTATTCGGTCGGCACCGCGAAACCCTTATCCGGGCCGCCGAGACCTGGATCGATGACGATCCGCTTACCGGTCAGCTGTGGACCGGCCCGGTGCACGACCTCCTCCTCGGCGATCCGGTGCGGATTGCCGCCGGTGACGCGCGCGCCGAGCAGTTCGAGCGAACGTAGCGTGTCCGGACCACAGATACCGTCCGCGGCCAGGCCGATCTCCCGCTGGAATGCGGTGAGGGCGTCATGGGTGTGTGGACCGAAGTAGCCGTCGACCCGGTGCACGTAGAAACCGAGGTCCTGCAGCCTGCGCTGCAGGGTTGCCACATCGTCGCCGTAGAGCGGCGCGGAGAGCTGGTAGATCAGCGTGCGGGCGCCGAGCCGGTAGGAGGCTTCCTTGAGCGCCCGGTACGTGGCCGGTCCGACGACGCCGTCGACCAGCAGTCCGCGGTGCTGTTGGAAGGCGCGAACCGCCGAGTCGAGCTGGCGATCGAAGGAGGCGTCGGTGTCCTTCCAGTACTCTCGCGCATCAGTGTGATCGGTTGCGGCGGAATGCGTGTGCAGGAACCCGAGACTTGCCAGGGTGCTCCGAACCTCGGCGACGGCTGGACCGGTATCGCCGTGACGAAGTCGGTGCATGCGTGAGAGCCCTTTCCTTCCGTCAACCCGGGTACCCACTCATGCGATGGCTACACACCTTCGCACGACCGGAGGTCGGTCGATTGTCTCAGACCCGGACCGGAATTCGGCAATTCCCGGCGTCCAGGCATCCTACGGCGCGTCGTGGAATGACGGCGTTGTTTGGACGTGTCAATTTATGAAACGTCAGATAATGCCGTCGAGTTCACGCAAGAGGGCGGCTTTGCCCTTCGCTCCGACGATTTGCTTAACCGGCTTACCACCGGAAAACAGCATCATAGTTGGCAGCGAAAGGATCTTGTAATCGCGGGCGGTATCCGGGTTGGCGTCCACGTCCAGCTTGGCCACGGTGAGCTTATCCGCGTGCGCGCCCGCGATCTCCTCCAGTACGGGGGCGACCATCTTGCACGGACCGCACCAGTCCGCCCAGAAGTCGACGAGGACGGGCTTCTCGCTGAGCAGCACGTCATCGGCGAAAGACGCGTCGGTCACGGTGACCGTGTTTTTGGACATGGGTATCTCCTTGCAGTGCAAAAGTGATGAGATCAGTTGGCGGGCACGGCAACTGGGTTGCCGGCGTGATCCAGGGTGTTCGCGGTGATATCACCCTGTTCGGCCAGCCAGCGCTCGGCGTCGATCGCTGCGCGGCAGCCGGTGCCCGCGGCGGTGATGGCCTGACGGTAGGTGTGGTCGACCAGATCGCCCGCGGCGAAGACGCCGGGCACCTTGGTGGCCGTCGACGGGTGCTCCACCTGCACGTAGCCCTCGTCGTCCAGCTCCACCTGGCCCTGTACCAGCTCGCTGCGCGGGTCGTGGCCGATGGCCACGAACAGGCCGGTCGCGGCCAATTCGGAGGTCTCGCCGGTGCGGGTGTCGCGCAGCGTCAGGCTCGTCACGCTGGTATCGCCGTTGACCTCGGCGACCTCGGCATTGAGTACGAACTTGATCTTCTCGTTGGCCTTGGCGCGCTCCAGCATGATGCGTGAGGCACGGAACTCCTCGCGGCGGTGCACGATGGTCACGGTGTTGGCGAACTTGGTGAGGAAGGTCGCCTCCTCCATGGCGGAGTCGCCGCCGCCGACAACCACGATGTCCTGGCCCTTGAAGAAGAAGCCGTCACAGGTGGCACAGGCGCTGACGCCGCGGCCGAGCAGCTTCTGCTCACCGGGGACGTTCAGATAGCGCGCGGCCGAGCCCATGGCGAGGATCACGGCGTAGGCCTGGTAGGTCTCATCGCCGACGGTGACCGTCTTGATCGGGCCGCTCAGGTCGATGGCATCCACATCCTCGGTGCGGATATCGGCGCCGAACCGCTTGGCCTGCTCGCGCATCTCCTCCATCAGGTCGGGGCCCATGATGCCCTCGCGGAAGCCGGGGAAGTTCTCGACCTCGGTGGTTGTCATCAGCGCGCCACCGAACTGGGTGCCCTCGAAAAGCAGGGGCTGGAGTTCGGCCCGGGCGGCGTAGACAGCGGCCGTGTAACCGGCGGGTCCGGAGCCGACGATGATCAAGTCGCGAACTGCGGTGCTCATGTGACCCTTCCGAGGGAGACTTCGTTAGACGTGACGGTCAACAACAGGGTAAACGGTGTTGTTCCCGCGATTGCGGCCGCTTCCGGCCGCCGGACAGTGGGCTATGACACGTGACGACTGGTTCCGCACGTAACTGCCAGCACTGAACCGATCCGTCGAGCGCCCGTCGGAAAGGCAATTGTCGTGGCACCTACGATGGCGCCGAAGGTTCGGGGAGGCGGAGGAGCCCACTCGCTAACCGATATCGGTGCGTGCCAACTGTTGGGGATCGTCGGTGCCGCAACCGATTCCGACGACCAGTGCGGTGATCTTGTGCGGGCGTGGACCGGTCAGCAGGATCAGGACGGCTTCCTTGCCCTGGAAGGTGGTATTGGTCGAGCCGAGCACGGTGCGGTCGAGGCCATTGGCGTGTACGCAGCGATTCAGGGCCGCCGGGGTGCCGAGCGCGCCGGTGACATCGTTGCGGCCGAGTGCGCTGAGTGCGACGGTGGCGTCGAATTGGTCACCGAGGTCGACATTGCCGGTGGTCGGCTGTGCGGTCGGTGCGACCTCGTGTCCGCGCATGGTCGCCACCGCCACGGCGGCGCAGGCCGCGGCCGCGATGACGGCCGCGGCGGCGGCGAGCCAGCGGAGCCGGCGCGGGCGATGGTCCGCGAGCGGGATCGGTGCGGTGGTGGTTTCCGTGGGTGCGTCGGAGACCGGTGGCTGCTCGGAAACCGTTGCGTCGGAGGTGGATTCGGACCACTCGACGGTCGAGGGTAGGTGGTGGACGGTCGCGACCCGCTCGGTGGGCTCCTCGGCCGGGTCGAGGCCGTCGACGAACTCTTCCAGCCGGGCCGCGATATCGGCGGGCATCGGGTGGATGATGCGCTCATCGCGGCCCAGCGTGCGCAATTCGGCGCTCACGTCGTCGAGCGAATTCAGGAAGCGCAGCGCCTCCGGATCGCTGCGGACCACGGCCCAGAGCTGTTCGCTGAGTTCCGGCGCGACATTGTCGGCGTGCAGGTCGGCGAGCAGTTCCGGCGAGAACGGAGGCTGCGGAACGGATCGGGTCGCCATCGCACCTCCATGGTCCTCGAGTAGGTATCGCGGGGCCCACACGTCGCGGGCACAGCATTTACATCGTCTGGTTGTCCGTCACTATTAATGACGCAGCTCAGCTACTTCCGGTTCCCAGGATCACGCAGAAATTCCAAACGTTCTTGCAGCCGCTGCCGACCGCGCGCGCATCGGCTCTTGATCGTGCCCTCCGGGACGCCGAGCAGCGCCGCCGTCTCGGCGACACTACGCCCCTCCAGTTCCACCGCGACGAGTGCGGCTCGCTGATCCTCCGGCAGCGTGAACAGGGCGCGGTCGATGACCAGCGACATCTCCAGCTCGGCGATATCGTCCCTGGTGTCCTTCGGTTCCGGCATGGTCTCCGGTGACAGCGATACCGCTCGGCGGGTCCTATTGCGCCGGATCCGGTCCAGGCAGGCGTTCACCACGATGGCGTGCAGCCAACTGCGCACCTCGGCCTCGGCGCGAAAGGAGGCGGCGGTGCGGTGCGCGGACAGCAGGGCGTCCTGCAGCGAATCGGCGGCATCCTCGCGGGTGTAGGAGGTGCGCAGGGCGGTCTGCCAGAGGTGGTCGTTATGGCGGCGCAGGAGTTCGGCGAAGGCGTGCCGCTGGCCACGCACATGGGCCTGCAGCAGTTCGGCGTCGGTGAGCTCTTGCGGGACGAACGAACGTTCACGAAACACCACAGGCCGCGCCTTCCCCCCGTGGGAATCGTCGTTCAGTTCGGACGGCAAAACCAACCCCTTGGACAGCTCTCGCGCCGACGACGGACGTGACCGACCATCATCGAAGATTTCGCAGCATCCAGGATCGAACAACCAGAACCCGGGGAGCTCCCCTGCCGAGAGCGCGGGATGATCATATCCTCAGTAACGAAATGGCAGCAACCAGAGCGGTCGGCATGGGGTGCACGCTCAATCGGCGCGATGTGCCCGGGGAATCGACACCGGCGGGCGAATTCGAGGACGCGACAACTGGTTTCGCAAGAACGTAGGTAACTCGTCGAGTACGTCCAGATGTCGGTGGGCACTCGGCGCCGGATCTGTACGCGGGCCTAGCGGGTCTTACTTGTACGGCCTAAATATGCGGTGCGGCGGTCACGCTGCGGCGTCGAAGCGGATTTCGGCGATCGAGGTCTGGAACTGGCCACCGGAGTTACCCAGACCGGTGATCCACACGAGCACATAACGGGCCGCCTGATCGGCGTGGACCGGGATCTCGGTGATGCCGTTCTCTAGTCGTGCCGAGCCGATCAACTGGGTCTGGTCCAGGGTCGGCGATGCCGTCGGCGAGGTGCGGATCTCGACCGAGGTGCCCACACTCGGCGATTCGATCGAGACATTGGTCAGCTTGGCCGGACTCGGCAGTGTGGCCAGCAGCCCGACGCCCTTCTTCAGCGCCGGGAACTGCTGGAAGTACTGATCGGTGCGCCAAGCGGTGCCCGAATCGTGATCGAGCACCGCCCCCGTACCGCCGACATTGTCCGGCGTGCCCTCCGGGGAGAAGACCGTCACGCCGGTCACCGGAACCGGCACCCCGCCCGTGGGCGTACCCGTGGTGCCGCCGGTCGTCGGCGCGGGTCCGGGCGCGCTGTTCGTGGTGAGACCGATATTGCGCTGCTCGTTGAGCGGGGCGTCCGAGGCACCCGGTGCGAAGACACTCACCATCCACCAGATGATGATGCCGACCACCAGCGCGGCCAGGATGCCCAGCCCGACCATGATCCACATCATCCGCTGCGAGCGTTCCCGTTCCGCCGCAAGCAATTCCGGATCGGCGAGCGATTCGTCGGCGCCGCTCTGCGGACGCTGACCGAGGCGCAGTACCGGGATGAAGTCGGTTTTCTGATCGACCACCGAGGCCTGTTCGAGCACATGCTGCACGGTCGCCGCGGTGCGCACACCCTTATTCGATTCCAGCGAGCGAACCGCGACCGCCGAAATCTCGAACGGCACCTCGGGCCGGATCTGCCGCGGCTCGACGGGAGTTCCGTCCGAGCCGAAATCGGCCAGCCGCAATCCGCCGACCGTCGCGGCGGTACCGGTCATACCGCCGGCGCGGATCGGCCAGCGCGCGGTGATGAGCGCGTAGAGCATGGCGCCGAGGCCGCGCACATCGGACTGTGCGTCGGAATCGGACAGCGTGCCGGGGAATGCGAGCACCGCATCACCGGTCGCACTGATCCGGACCCGATCCGGATGATCGATGGACAGCGAACCACCGCCGCGGTGCGCCAGTTCGGCGGCCGAAGCCAGTGCCCGGATGGCTCTGGCGGCACCGATCGGTGACGGCACCGTCTCGGCCATCTCGCGCAGCGACCGACCCGGCGTCCACTCGGCGACCACGATGCCGCCGGAGCTGCCGCGGACCACATCCAGCACGCGGGCCAGGCCCGGCGAATTGATCCGGCCGAGGCGCAGCGTGCGCGACAGGATGGCCTGCGGACCGTCGTGGCCGGAGTTGTCGGTGGCCTTCTGATCGGCGTCGACGAAGGTGAGCGCGACCTCGCGGTCGAGCTTGATATCGAGCGCCTGCCAGAATTTGAGCCCACGGGAACCGCCGTGGCTGGCCAGCAGCCGGTAGCGGCCGCCCGCGACCGATGCGCCCGGAATCAGCTTGGGACCGCGCGGTGTACGTCGACCGGCCGGATCGCCGCCGCCCATCGGCGGCAGCTGCGGCGGGATCGGGATCATCCCGGTGTCGTACATCGGATCGCGCTGCGGTGCCTCCCGCGGTTGCTCACCGGATCCGGGCTCCGAATCGTGCCCCGGCGGCCCGTCGGCCGCCGGGCTCGCGTATGCGGGATCGGAGGCCTCCCCGGTGGACGGAACATCTGTGGAGAGCCCGCCTGCCTTGGTCGCAGCGGATTCGGCGGCTGGGACGCCGCCCGGCGCCGCGTCGTCGCTCACCCTCGTTCCTCCTTCGCCCTGATATGTCGAAGTTTCGGCGAACTCGCCACTTGTGCTTCTCTGCCGAACAGGGTACGGGAACTCACCCATACCGGTGCTGTCAACGGTATGAGCTCTGATCACGGGCAGCACCATGGTCTGGGCATCCATGTACGGGTCGAAGCCCGGGTATGCCACATAGGGCTCGGGCCGCCGGAACACCTGCGTCGCGTATTCGTCCTCGACCGGACCCTCGAGGTCGAGATCCGGTGCGGGCGGGGTGAACCCGAGGCGCCGGGAGATGGCCACGGTGATCGCGACGATCTCTGGAATACCAGCGAGTCGCATCAGCCCGAAAGCGACCGCGAACATGACGATCGCCGATATCGTCACCCGGATCAGCGAACCGGGTCCGCCGGAGAGCCGGTCGAGCCCGAGCACCTTGTCCACGATGAGCATGACCGCGCCGCCCGCGATCGAGGCGAGCAGGACGCGGGTCACCGTGCGTCCGACATTGACCATGCGCAGATCGCCGAGACTCTGGTGCAGCAGATAGCCGCCGATGATGGCACCGGCCAGGAAGCCGAGACCGGTCGCGACACCGAGGATGATCACGACCTGATCGCTGCTGCTCGCGAGGAACGGCGCCAGCGCCGAGAACAGGATCTTGATCGTGGTGATGCCGAGGATGATCCAGGTGGGCGTCCAGGCCTGCTCCCTGGCGTAGAAGACGCGCAGGTGGATCAGCACCAGCGAATACGGGATCAGCGCGAAGGCCGACCAGCTGACCGCCTCACCGAGACGTTCGGCGTCACCGGAGAAGCGGGCGTAGCCGAACAGCGCCTCGCCGACCTGTGGTCCGGCGAGCGTCAGGAAGGTGACCACGGGGACCAGCGCGATCATCGTCAACCGGGTCGCGACGGACAGATCGTCCACCACGGCCGGGGTGTCGTCGGCTGCGGCGTTGCGGCTCAGCCGGGGCATGATCGCGGTCAGCAGCGTGACACCGAGTACGCCGTACGGCAGTTGGAGCAGCAGCCAGGCGTTGGTGTAGATCGCCGGTCCGGCCGCATCGGCCGCCGAGGCGATGTGGTTCGAGACGATCAGCCCGACCTGGCTGATCACCACGTACACGATGATGGCCGAGCCCATCTTGCCGAACTGCCTGAGCCGCGCGTCGATGCCCCACAGCGGACGCAGATCGATATTGTTGCGCCGGATCGCGGGCAGCAGGCTCAGCGCCTGGGTGGCGACGCCGAGTGTGATGCCGCCGCCGAGGACCAGCAGTTTCGGATCACTCATCCGGACCGGATCCAGGGTGATCTCACCCGGTGTCAGGGCGTAGAGGGCCAGCACGACCAGCACGACGACGTTGTTCAGCACGGGCGCCCAGGCACCCGGTTTGAAGTTCTGTCTGGTATTCAGGATCGCCGTGAACAGCGCGGACATGCCGTAGAACAGGATGGCGGGTACCAGCAGATAGGTCAGCGCCGTCGTCAGCTCGGTATTGACCTTGCCGTCGGAGGACACGAAGACCCGGGTCGCCAGCACCGGCGTCGCCGCGGCGGCGAACAGTGTGGCCGCGGCGAGTACCGCGAAGGCTGCGGTCACCAGCCTGCGGACGAAGGCGGCGCCGCCATCGTCGTCCTCTTGTTCGGCGCGCACCAGCGTCGGCACCACCATCGCGGTCAGCACCGCGCCGAGCACGAGCTCGGTGATCATATTCGGGATCAGGTTGGCCGAGGTGTAGGCACTGGCGATGGCCGGGCCGAGCGCGGTCAGCAGCAGCAGCTGTTTGCCGAAGCCGGTGACTCGGCTGATCAGTGTCGCGATCGCGATCGAACCGGAGTCGCGCAGCAGTCGCGAACTAGCGCTCTGCTTGGTGTCGGTGGCGACCGGCTCCGCGGCGGGTTCGGCGGGCCATTCCTGGGTGCGCGGGCGGCTGCCCGGCTCCCGTGGCGGGCGCTGCTGTTCCACCGGGGGCAGCCCCCGATCGACGTGCGGTCGCTCCGGTCGCGGTCGCTCGATCGGTGGCTGCCGCGTCACGGGGGGCTGCGGCGGCGGTGTCTGATAGTTCGGCCGCGGCGCTTGATAGTTCGGCGGCGGCGCGAAACGCTGTGGCGGCACTCGGGGCGGCTGCCCCTGCGGTCCGGGGGCCGGCTGGCCGGGCGGCATCGGGCGCGGCCGGGCCGGGCCGGGTGGTGGTCCGGCCGGGTATTGGCGCTGGCCCGGATGCGATTGCTGGCCAGGATGTGGCCGGGGGTCAGGATACTGCTGGCCGTCCGGGTACTGCTGGCCGTCCGGGTACTGCTGGGGCCGGGGCCCAGGCCGCTGCGGCGGCGCGGATTGGCGGGGCAGTGCGCCCGATGGTGGCGCCACCGGTCCGTTGGGCTGCGGTGCGGGTTGGCGGGGCAGGGCGCCGGAGGGGGGCGCCATCGGTCCGGTAGGCGGCTGGACGACGCGCGGTGCCGGGCGGGCCGGTGGCACCGGACGCGGTGGCTGGCCGGGGCGGCTCACCTGGGGTACGCGCGGCGCATCGCCGTAGCGGTCATCGGGAGTCATATCCGCGTCCTCCGGTTCTTCCGGTGACTGCGCCAGGCGCCGCTCCCAAGGTGCCGCGGGCGCCCGGCGGGCCTGGGGTCCGTCGGGCCGATCAACAGGTCGTTGCCGATGAGCGGATAGGTCATCGTCGCTCATCGTGCCTCCTGCGCCATGCTGTCCCCCCGCCACCCGGCCGATGGCGTCCAGGCTGTTACGCGATTGTCCTCCACGATGCCACGAGAGGTGCCGGGTCGGCACCGATCAGGGGTGGTCGACTGCTTGCGGGTCGGTCGAACAGACTCAGCGACGACAGCCGCGCACGAGCGAGGTGTCGTCGTCCTCATCTCGCCTCCTGCTGCTCCTGTTGCCGTAGTACGCGCTGACGCGCTCGCCGATACCTGTTCACCCGGCGCCGGGTGCCCGGATCGAACCCTTCGTCGGCCGGATCCGGCTGTCCGCGGAACCGGCGCCACAACCGGCGCCCGGCCAACAGGAACAGCAGTATTCCGGCACACGCCGTAATTATCGCCAAGGTCTGACCGTAAGCGTTAGAACGCACCGAGACCGAGGTGGGATTGCCGAGTGCGACACCGTCGGGCGTGGTAAGGGAGATCGGAATGACCAGGTTACGGCTATCGCTGACCTCGGTCGGAATCTGGAACGACCGACTCCCGGTAGGCGGCAGCGTTTCCTCGCCGGGATCGGTGATCTTCGTCTCCGTCGGCGCTTCGATCCGGAACCTGATCCGGATGGCAACCGGCAGCTCGTTGCGGGCGACCAAGAGCAATGGGCTCTGTTCGGAGGCCAGCGTGTACACCCCGCCCGGCGGCAGCACGGTGACCGAACCATAGAGCCGGTCCGTCGTGCGCGTGGTCTGGTCGAGGCGGCGCTGGGCATAGGTGTCCGGCTGCGCCGAATCGCCGGAGCGGCGATCCGAGAGCGTCAGTACGCGCAGCAGATCGTCGCGCAGCGGGGTCAGGAATTGGCGCGGCGTCGGCTCGTTCTCGGGCACCTCGACGAGGGCGCGCATGAGTTCGGTGATGCGGTGTCCCTGGTCGCGGACCGGGACTACGAAGCGATCCGGGACGGCGTCGTGGGCGGCCTGCGGCAGATAGTCGGGTTCGTGCGGCTGCGCGTCGGGCGGCTCGGCGACCAACTCTGCGAGCGTGCGCGGCGTGGCGAGATTGTTGCGCAGCAGCAGCTCGACCTGTTTGAGGATCGCGGTGGCCTCTTCCCGGTTCGCCCCCCACTGCTGGGGTGGCACCAGCAATAACGAACGCGGGCGGTTCGGCTCCGGGTTCAGCGCGGTCCAGGTGATGGCGCCCAGTGCGTCCTGCAGCCGGGCCATCCGTGAGTCGTTGGTGACGTCGTAACGCACCCGGGACGGGGTGAACGACGGTGTCGGCGGGTTGGAGCCGACCGCGGCGAGGGCGGTCGCGGACCAGATGTCGAAGGTCGCCGCGTGCAGGGCCGGATCGGCGGGCGGGGTCACCGGTTGGGTCGCGGCTCCGGGGGGCGGCGTGGTCGCAGTGGTGGTTGTGCCGGGCGCGGATGTGCTGGGCGTCCCGCTGGCCTGCGGTTCCGGTTCCGGAGTCGCCTCCGCCGTACCGTTCGGTGTGACCGGTGCCGGGGCGATTTCGGCGAGGCGGACCACATCGGGGGTGCTCGTCTCCGGCAGCGGCGGACTCGTGGTGTAGGTCTGGTTGGCGGTGCTCTGATTGCCGTTGATGCGTCCGGTGGTCGGCTGTTGCGACGCCGCTGTGGTCCCGGCGGTGCCGAGCGGGACGGCGGCGGTGTCGGCCAGTACCGCGGTGCCGAAACCGTGGCTGCGCAACAACATTCCCGCGCTGTCATCGATGGAGCCGGAATCGGGCACGCTCACCCCGCGCACCGATTTGGTGGCCAGGATCGAATCGACGATATCGGCGGGGGCGTCCAGCGCGCGGGCGGACAGCTCCGGATCGTTGACCGCGGCCAGCGCCGTCACATCGACCTGCGCGAACGGCAGCGCGACCGTGCAGACCGAGGACGCGACCGCGCGCAGCCGGTCCAGCCAGGTCTGGGCCTGCTCGGCACCGGAGCCCGCCCTGGTCGCGCCGTCCGGATCGGACGGGCTGGCCAGCACCCGGTAGCCCCTGGTCATCGCCTGTGCGGTGATCAGCAGATCGGGATCGACCGCGACGCAGACCGCCGAGGTGAGCGTCCGATCGCGAGTGGCCGGATTGGTGCCGAGCACCGATTCCAAGGCGCCGAGCAATTGGTCGAGGCGTCCGCCCTTGCCCAGCGATGCGGCCAATTCGTCGTCGGTGAGCTCGGCCTTCCCATTGACCGAGCCGGGGACGCCCGCCACCAGTCGCGGGCGATCGGCCAGCGGCCAGAGCAGCGTCGTCGCCGCCGGCGTATCGGGCACCGGCTGGGTCGCGGCACCGGAGGCATCGGCCGCTGGCGGGACGCCGAGCACCGGGAGCAGGAACCGGGCATCGTCGAGGCGGGCCTGCGTGCCGTAGGCCGGTTCCCCGTTGACGTTCAACAGCAGCGGATAGACGCCGGGCTTGGTGATATCGAGGGCGGCCGAGCTGGCCGAGTGCAGCGCGATGCTGATCGTGAACTGTTTGCGCTGGCCCGGGCTCAAACGTTCGGCGACATCCTCGAACGGGCCGGTCACGTCGTAGTTGACCTGGTCGAGCCGCAGTGTCGAGCGCAGCGCGCTCGGTGTCGCGACCGCGGCGGCGCGCTGAATGCGGACGCTGATGTCCTCGACCACCCGGTCGCCGATATTGGTCACGGTGCCCGCGACCGTGAGGATCGGGTCGCTGGTCGTGGTCACCGCGGACGGATTCACCGAATCCAGGGTGAGCTTCAAAAATTTCGGCGATGACGAACTATTCGGCGTCGTCGGCTGGGCGGCGGCGTGCTGAGTGATCAACACCGGTAGCGCCGTCGCCGAGCCGAGAATGGTCAGGACCGCCGCGATGATCCGGAACAGGCCCACCCGTCGCCCGGCCACCACCCCCCACGGAATCGCTGCGCGATGCCGAAAAGTCTGGGTCATCGCTTGCCGGTCTCCATCCGGTCGATCATCCGGTTCGCCACTTCGGCGAGGCGCCGCTCATCGGCGTAGGCCAGCCGAGAATCCAGTTCGCTCAATGGAACCCACGCGACCTGTGTGACCTCGACATCGGCGTCGGAGAGTTCACCACCGATGGAGCGCAGCAGATAATGATGCACGGTCTTGTGTACCCGGCGACCCTCGGTGACGAACCAGTAATCGATGCTGCCGAGTTCGGCGACCACGATTCCGTTGATTCCGGTCTCCTCGGCGACCTCGCGGATCGCCGTCTGCTCGGGCGTCTCCCCCTCTTCGATATGTCCCTTGGGCAGCGACCAGAGCAGTCTGCCACGTCGATCGGTCCGCCCGATCAGCGCCGCACTGCGATTCTCGCTCGGCCCGTCCAACCCGTCCACGACAAGTCCACCCGCCGAGGTTTCCCGTACCGTGCGCATGCGCGGTTTCGCCGCGTTGGCGGCCGAACCGCGGCGCCGGGGTTGGCGGCGTCGACTGTTCGCGCGATCGGCCGGAGACACCACGCAATCCTACTGTGCTGAATTGCCGCGCCTCCGGCGCGGCGTGTTGGCGGCCCCCTGTTGTCTCGCGTCCGAGCCGCCGAGACTCGCGACTTCGTCGCATGCGCTTCGACGACCCGGACGCGAGACGGGCCGCCAACGGTCGCTCGTAGGACTCGCTCCGTGGTGGTCGCTGATGTGCGGATCGTTCGACATCGGGCGTACACCGCCCAGTGGTCGCGACTTCGTCGCATGCGCTTCGACGGCTCGGCGCGAGGCGGGCTGCGAACTCCTCCCTAGTCAGACTCGCTCCGTGTGGGCTGGGTATCGCGAGCTGGCGTTGTGCCGATCCGGGGGTGCTGGGTCTTCATGTGCGGCACGCGGTAGCCGGCTTGCCGCATGCGTTTGGCCTTATATATCTGGGGTGGCCGCGTGGGTCGCGCTGGAATATCGGTTGGGCGGGCTCGGTAAGCTGCTACTTCGTGGTTTCGCCCAAGTCCGAGGATGCAGCGTTGGATCGACGTACCCGATTGCTGGCCGCGGCCGCGGTCACGCTCGGACGGCTATCCGATGTGCTGACGCCATTGGGCGAGTTGTTCGCCGCGCGCGGTCATGAGCTGTACCTGGTCGGGGGCAGCGTGCGCGACGCCGTGCTCGGGCGGCTGGGGACCGATCTGGATTTCACCACCGATGCCAGGCCGGAGCAGGTGCAGGAGTTGCTGCGCGGCTGGGCCGATCATCTGTGGGATACCGGTGGGCTGGCCTTCGGCACGGTGAGCGCGTCGAAGGCCGATCAGCAGTTGGAGATCACCACCTTTCGCAGCGATACTTATGACCGGGTGTCGCGCAATCCCGAGGTGACCTTCGGTGATTCGCTCGCGGGCGATCTGGTGCGCCGCGATTTCACGGTCAACGCGATGGCGGTGAAGATCGGCGCCGAGGGGTCGCTGGAGTTCGTCGATCCGCTCGGCGGCATGGACGCGCTGCTCGCCGGCATGCTGGATACCCCTGCGGCGCCGGAGGATTCGTTCCACGACGATCCGCTGCGCATGCTGCGGGCGGCGCGCTTCGTCGCACAACTGGGCTTCGAACTGCATCCGCGGGTGCGGGCCGCGATCACCGCGATGGCGGGTGAGATCGAGCGGATCACCGCCGAGCGGGTGCGCACCGAACTGGATAAACTCATCGCCTCCGCACATCCGATCGACGGCATCAACGTCATGTGTGAGACCGGTCTGGCCCAGCTGGTGCTGCCCGAGGTGCCCGCAATGAAGCTGGAGATCGACGAGCACCACCAGCACAAGGATGTCTACTGGCATTCGCTCACCGTGCTGCAGCAGGCCATCGACCTGGAGGAGGGCGATCCGGACCTGGTGCTGCGCTGGGCCGCGCTGCTGCACGATATCGGCAAGCCCGACACCAAGCGCAATGAACCGGGCGGCGGCGTCAGCTTCCACCACCACGAGGTGGTCGGCGCGAAGATGGTGCGCAAGCGGATGCGAGCGCTCAAGTACCCCAAGCAGTTCACCGAGGACGTGGCGCGACTGGTGTTCCTGCACTTGCGTTTTCACGGCTATGGCAAGGGGCAGTGGACGGATTCGGCGGTGCGCCGCTACGTCACCGATGCCGATGATCTGCTGCTCCGGCTGCACAAACTGGTCCGCGCCGACTGCACCACCCGCAATAAGCGCCGGGCCGCCGCGCTGCGCGGCACCTATGACGAGCTAGAGGCGCGCATCGCCAGGCTGCAGGAGCAGGAGGATCTGGATCGGGTCCGCCCGGATCTGGACGGCAACGCGATCATGGAGCTGCTCGGCATTCCCGCGGGGCCCGAGGTCGGCAAGGCGTGGCGGTTCCTGAAGGAGCTGCGCTTGGACCGCGGACCGCTCGGCCGGGACGAGGCCGAGGCCGCGCTGGTGGAATGGTGGAAGTCCCAAGGCTGAGGTCGCGGGTCGGGAACATGATTCGCAGCCGGGTCAGAAGACGATCAGCGTGGTCCCGGCCACGATCGCCGAGCGGATCTGCGCCAGATCGAACGAACCGGTGATCTGCGGCAGCTCGACCCGGAAGCGCACCAGATCACCCTCGCGGGTGGCGTGCACGATGCGCGCGTCGTTCGGCAGCCGATCCAACAGGATCGCCGGGGCGGTGGGGATATTTCGCGGTATCGGTATGCCCAGCCAGTTCGCCCGCTGGATCTCGACGGTCACCAGGTTGTCGCGGACCTGCGCCTCCACCAATGCGGTGATGCGGCGGCGTCGATGTTTCGCCCGGATCAATCCGGTCGCGTCGATGCCGAGCTGCCAGTCGAGCTGTTGGGTATTGAGCCAGCCGACCAGTGCCTCGGTGGTGACGGTCCCGTTCAGGTCCAACTGCTGTGCCCGCACCTTGGTCGGCACGCCGGGTACCAGGCGGACCCCGTGCGCGATCACGGTGACCTGCTCGATCGGGTGATCATCCCAGCGCATCCTGGACAGCACGGTCTTGGTCTGGAAATGCGCGCCGCGGCGGCGCACCTTGAGCACCTGCAGTGTCGCGTGCAGGTCATGGCCGAGCAGAGTGGCGCTGACCTCTTGGCCGCCGAACCGGCTGAGAATGCCCTCACTCAGCACGGTCATCAGCACGTCCGGCATCAGCGCGGTGACCGTGCCCGCACCGAGGTCGGCCACCGGATCGACCCAGGCGGTGGTGAAGGAAAGCCACTGCTCCAGCAGCGATTGGTCGAAGAGTCGCTTCCCCAAGTCGACGGCCCGCATCGGTGACCATGACGTCGGATCGAAATACGTGGCCATGATTGCTCCGAGCGTACTTGGCGTGGGCGAACACGACTATGTGCGCAGCTGTGACAAAGTGGGCAATACTGCGTATCGACGCAATGACATGATCCAACGCGGCGGCCATTCTGCCGTATCTGCGGATCGATTCGCCTATCTTGTCCGCATCTGCGGAACAATGCTGACACGACGACTCTTTGGCACCGTGATGCGGCCGAACTGCCCGGTTTCAGCTGCCGTATCCCCCACCGCCGGGCGTCTCGATGACCAGCACATCACCGGACTCCAGCTGCGCCGAATCCGCGCCGCGCAACTCCTGCACCGTGCCGTCCGCACGCTCGATCCGGTTGCGGCCCATAGCGCCCGGCGCACCGCCTGCCATGCCATAGGGCGGCACCCGGCGGTGACTCGACAGCGTCGATACCGTGACCGCCTCGGTGAACCGCAGTCGGCGCACGGCGCCGTCACCGCCGTGCCATCGACCCGCGCCACCGCTGCCGGTGCGCACCGAGAATTCCTCCAGCAGTACCGGCAGCCGCCACTCGAGCACCTCCGGGTCGGTCAGCCGGGAGTTGGTCATATGGGTCTGTACCACCGGCGCGCCGTCGAAGCCGTCGCCCGCGCCGGAACCGGAACCGATCGTCTCGTAGTACTGGCTGCGCTCATTGCCGAAGGTGACATTGTTCATCGTGCCCGATCCCTCGGCCTGCACGCCGAGCGCCGCGTACAGCGCGCCGGTGATCGCCTGGGAGGTCTCGACATTGCCAGCGACGACCGCGGCGGGCGGTTCGGGCGCGAGCATCGAGCCGGGTGGCACGATGATCTTCAGCGGGCGCAGGCAGCCGTCGTTGAGCGGGATATCGTCTGCGACCAGCGTGCGGAAGACATAGAGGACCGCCGCGTTCGCCACGGCATAGGGCGCGTTGAAATTGCCGTCCAGTTGCGCCGAGGTACCACTGAAATCGATGGTGGCGCTGCGGTTTTCCCGATCTACGGTGACCCGGACGTGAATGACGGCACCGAGGTCGGTCTCATAGGCGTATTCGCCGGCGTCGAGCGCGTCGATGACGCGGCGCACCGATTCCTCCGCATTGTCCTGCACATGACGCATATACGCCTCGACGACATCGAGCCCGAAGTGCTCGATCATCTTCCCGACCTCGTCCACACCCTTGGCATTGGCGGCGATCTGTGCACGCAGATCGGCGAGATTGGTGGCCGGATTGCGGGACGGATAGGGCGCTTCGGTGAGCAACCGGAGGGTCTGCGCCTCCCGGAACCGGCCGTTCTCGACGAGCAGCCAGTTGTCGAAGATGACCCCCTCCTCCTCGATGCGACGGCTGTTCGCTGGCATCGAGCCGGGGGCGATGCCGCCGATCTCCGCGTGATGGCCGCGCGAGGCGACATAGAAGAGAATCTGGGTGCCCGCGGTATCGAATACCGGCGTGATCACCGTGACATCGGGCAGATGGGTGCCGCCGTGGTAGGGATCGTTGACGGCGTAGGTGTCGCCGGGGCGCATCGTCGCCCCGGATTGCCTGCGTCGGATGACCTCCTTGACGCTGGTTCCCATCGATCCGAGATGTACCGGAATATGCGGCGCATTGGCGACCAGGTTGCCGTCGGGGTCGAACAGCGCGCACGAGAAGTCCAGGCGCTCTTTGATATTCACCGATTGAGCGGTCGACTCCAATCGCGCGCCCATCTGTTCGGCGATGGACATGAACAGATTGTTGAAGACCTCGAGCAGCACCGGATCCGCCTCGGTACCGGCCTGCGGTCCGGTCGCCACCGCAACCCGTTCCATGATCAGATGCCCGAGCTCGTTCAGCACCGCCTGCCAGCCGTCGTCGACGACCGTGGTGGAGTTGTCCTCGGTGATCACGGCGGGTCCGAGCACCGCCTTACCGGGCACCAATTCCGCACGCCGGTACAGGAATGTCTCGCGCCAAGCGCCGTCGGTGTGCAACCGCACGGACTCCGGCTCGCCGGTGGCCTCGGATGGCCCGGCCAGATCGGCCAGATCGGGTGGTTCGGTGAGCCCGGTCGCCTCGACCGAGAGCGCCTCGATGACGATCGGGCGGTCCAGTACGAAGGAGTAGGTCTTGCGGTGACGCTCGACGAAATCCGTTGCCATGCTGGACGGTTCGGTGAGTTCCACGGTCAGCGTGGTGTCGGTGCCGTCATAGCGCAACTGGGCGCGGCGCACGATGCGCACCCGGTGTAGGGGCACATCCTCGCCCAGTAGTTCGGCGCGGGCGACGGCCTCCAGATCGTCGGCGATTTCGCCGACGCGCGACATGGACTCATCGCGCAGCGGCAATTCCACCGATTGCTCCCGCATGGCCGTGGTATCGGCCAGACCGATGCCGAGTGCCGAGAGCACACCGGCCATCGGCGGCACCACCACGGTGCGGATGCCGAGGGAATCGGCCACCTTGCAGGCGAGTTGGCCGCCCGCGCCGCCGAAGGTGGTCAGCGCGTACCGGGTGACATCGTGGCCCTTCTGCACCGAGATCCGCTTGATCGCGGCGGCGATATTGGCGACCGCGATCTCGAGATAGCCCTCGGCGACCTGTTCCGGGGTGCGATCGTCGCCGGTGCTTTCGGCGATTTCGCCGGCCAGTTCCGCGAATCGGTCGCGTACCAGCGCATCGTCGAGCGATTCGGTACCGCTCGGACCGAAGACCCTGGGAAAGTAGTCGGATTGGATGCGACCGAGCATGACGTTGGCATCGGTGACGGTCAGCGGTCCGCCGCCGCGATAACAGGCGGGTCCCGGTACCGCGCCCGCGGAATCGGGGCCGACCCGGTAGCGGCTGCCGTCGAAGTGCAGGATCGAGCCGCCGCCCGCCGCGACCGTGTGGATATCGAGCATCGGCGCACGCAGCCGGACCCCGGCGATCTGGGTGGTGAAGACCCGCTCGTATTCGCCGGCGAAATGTGAGACGTCCGTCGAGGTTCCGCCCATATCGAATCCGATGACACGGTTGAATCCGGCGAGTTCGGACATTCGCACCATGCCGACGATGCCGCCCGCCGGACCCGACAGGATGGCGTCCTTACCGCGGAACTGGCCCGCCTCGGTGAGCCCGCCATTGGACTGCATGAACATCAGTCGCACGCCGGCGAGCTGGTCTGCGACCTGCTGGACATAGCGGCGCAGCACCGGCGAGAGATAGGCGTCCACCACCGTGGTGTCCCCCCGCGGCACGAGTTTCATCAGCGGGCTGACCTCGCTGGACAGCGAGATCTGCGGAAATCCGATATCGCGGGCGACGCGGCCGATCGCCTGTTCGTGCGCGGGATACAGGTGCGAATGCATACAGACCACGGCAATGGCGCGAATACCGCTGTCGTACAGCGGCTTCAGTGCCTCGGCCAGGGCGTCCAGGTTCGGCGGGGTCAGCACCGTGCCATCCGCAGTGACGCGTTCGTCCACCTCGATCACGTGCTCGTGCAATAGTTCCGGCAGCACGATCTCCCGTGCGAAGATCTGCGGGCGATTCTGGTAGGCGATGCGCAGTGCGTCGCGGAACCCCTTGGTGATCACCAGCACGGTGCGTTCGCCCTTGCGCTCGAGCAGGGCGTTGGTGGCGACCGTGGTACCCATCCGGACGGCTTCGATCTTTGCGCCGCCCTGTCCCGCGTCGGCGAGGATTTCCCGAATGCCGGCCACCGCGGAGTCGTCGTAGCGCGCCGGATTCTCCGAGAGCAGCTTATGGGTGACGAGACTGCCGTCGGGCCGCCTGGCCACCACATCGGTGAAGGTGCCGCCGCGATCGATCCAGAACTGCCAGCCCGGTCCGTCCGCCGGGCGTGCGGCGGCGCTGCCCGTCATCGGCGCCACCCGTGCTGAATGCGCTGGTCGGTCACATGCGCACCATACCGAACCGCCGGTGCGTCGACCCGAATCAGCGCGGCGGATCGAGTTCGGCGTGCATCAGATACACGTTGTAGGAATCCCACGCCGAGATGGTGAAGTACAGATCCTCGGCGGTGGACCACGGGTGGATGAAGCCGCCGTAGGCCTTCGGATAGTCGTCGGTCGAGACCAGCGCGACACCGTCGGTCCACGCGCCCTGCGGTGTCGCCGCGGTCCGCATCACGATCGCACTGCGGGCGGAGTCGAGGTAGACCATCTGCCACTGCTTGCTGTCCTTGTCGAACCGCACCGACAGTTCGCTGGCCATGCCGAGAACCAAAGGCGTGGCCTGGTTTTCGGCGCAGGGGGCCCAGCTGCCGCCGACCCAGTACTGGTAGGCGGATTTGTTCAGCACCTCGGTCTTCGGCACCCTGGCCAGGCCGATCACGCCGATCCGGCCATTGGGCGTGCCGAACATGTAGACGTAATCGCCCTGCGGCACCATCGCCGCCACCTGGAAACGGCCGAGTCCGAAGAAGTTGTCCCACTTGGTATGTTGGTCCTTGACCCAGGTGCGGCCATTGTCGTCGGAGTACGCGAGTCCGCCGTAGTTGGTCGACCACAGGCCCGGGATCCGGCTCCAGTGATTCACCGACATATAGCTCATGAACTGGCGCGTTCCGATCGCGAACCCGGAGGTCGGAATGGTCGTCGTCTCCCAGTTCTTGATCTTGCGGCTGGACAGCAATTCGGCCGCGTGACAGCGGCTGTCCTGCACCATGGTGTCGATGCTGAGGCCATCGGCGAGGTCGTGGTCGGTGCTATAGCCGAGCACATTGCTGCGCCAGTCCGGTCCGCCGACACCGCCACTCTGCCAGCCCTCGCCGAAGGTGTCGCCGAAGGCGACGGCGACCTCGCCGGGTTTGGTCTCCCACATGATCCCGAGATCGGTGCCGTCGACCTGCCAGCGCATATCGGTGCGATTCTGCGAACCGTGCCCGGTCACCTGACCGACCAACTCCACCGATTCCACCAGCGGCGGGGCAACAGCCGCGGCCAGCGGCCCCGGCTCGATCGGGTGCACGACACGCGGCGGCGCGGGCTGTGGTTCGGGTCCGTCGCCGCCGGGCACCGGGATCGGAACGGGTTCGATCTCCGGGCGGATCTCTATGCGCGGCAGCTGGATCGATCCGGAACCCGATCCGGACCCCGAACCCGAACCGGACCCCGAACCCGAACCGGACCCCGAACCGGATCCGGAACCCGAGCTGGACCCGGTGTTCGGCGCGGTGTTCGGCGCGGTGTTCGGTTCCGGATCGGTGGCGGGCTCCGGCGGTTTCGGGGTGTCGCGCACATCCGGGCACGGGTTGCGGCACGGGTCATCGGGCAGCGGCTCCGGATCGATCCGGGTGTTGTCCGGCACCGGGTCGGGCACCGGCACCGGCGTGATCTCCGGAACCGGCACCGGGATATCGATCTGCGGGGGCAGCTGGGGCAGCGGCGGAGGCGGTGGTGCGTTCGGGTCCGGCGCGCGGTTCAACGGATCGAATCCGATCTCGCCGCAACTGTTCACCGGCGGCGGCGCCCAGGGATACTGTGCGGCCTGCGCGACGGGCGTCGGTATGGTCAGCGCCCCGGCCAGCAGCAGGCCGAACAATGCGGGTGCACCGGGATAGGTGGCCGCCGCCGCGGATATCCGCGTGCCGCTCGGCCGAAATCCCATCCTGTTGGCTCCCTGTCGATTCGGGTCGATGCAGGATCAACTTACTCGACCGTGCTGTTCGAATGCGGTATCGCGAGCGGGTGCGATGGTATCGAATTCGCAGTGGCTTCGCGCGATGACGGAACCGGATGGGCGGGCGCCGCGTCCAAATAGATATGAACGAGATCGAGTACGTGTTCGGGACCGGCGACGGCACGGTCCACGTCTGGACCAGCCAGGCGGACCTGGATCTATCCGGATCGGGTGTGGGTGACGCGGTCGGACTCGACTTCGATGGCGACGGCCTGGCCGATGACGTGCTGTGGGATTCGCACGGCACCGGCATCGCCGATGTGGTCGGGTTGGATCTCGACGACGATGGCATACCCGACCACTTCTTCACCGATCCGACCGGCAATGGCACCTGGAGTCACGAGATCACCGGCAATCCGGCCGATGCGGACAGTGAACACCTCGACTGGATCGTGCGCACCGATCCGGAACCGGATCACTCGGCCGCCAATGGGTTCGGCGCGGCGCTGCTGAATCATGATGAGCCGCTATTGGATTCGGCGCCGTCGGAATCGCATGCCCCGACGAACAGCATCGCGCAGCGATTCGACGAGGGATGGCGGTCGGGAGACGGGTGGGCACAGGTGGCCGCGCTCGGCGAGCATCGCACCTGGTCTGCCGATGAACCCGGTTACCCCGCAATGCCGTTCAGTGAATGACCGGTGCACGCCGGTTGTTCAGCGCGATGGCCGCGATTCCGGCGCAATAGATTCCGGCGCCGACCAGCACCACGCCGATCGAGCGTCCATCCGCCGGTATCACCACCGCGGTAACCGCGATCGCCGCTACGAACGCGATATTGAAGACGGTGTCCTGCAAAGCGAATACCTGGCCGCGCCTGGTGTCACCGATGTCGATCTGCATCGTCGCGTCACCGGTCAGTTTGATGGTCTGCCCCGCCAGCCCGAACAGGAACGCACCGACGAGCAGCAGTTGATGCGCCCGGTGCGCCGCGGTGCCGGCCGTTGCGATGGCGGTCGGCGTGACCAGCGTCAACTGGACCACGGTCGCGGTGCACAGACCGAGCACGACCGTGCGTGACCGACCCAGGCGTGGAATCAGCAGCGGTGCGACGACCGCCGCGACCAGCATCCCCGCCGCGGTGGCGCCGATGGCGAGCCCGAAACGGGTCAGCCCGGTATTGGCCCCGCCGCCGTCTACCGGCGCCTGCCGCAGCACCAGCACCATGATCAGGGTGTTGGTTCCGAAAACGATCCGGTGCGTGCCGATGCCGACCATCGCGGTGGTGACCTGAACCGCCCCCCAAACCGCCGCCGCACCATGGCGCAGGCCGGTGACGACCGCATGTATCGCACTGTCGCGCATCGCCGTTCCCGGCTCCGGACCCAGCACCCCGGCCCCGAATCCGGCCGCGAGCACCGCGCCGAAGACCGACCAGACCGCGCTGATCGCCACCGCGATCGCCGAGGCGAAATCACCGGCGCCGATCAGTCCGATGATCGCGACCGCGGCGGCGGCACCGACACCGGCACAGCCCGACGCCACCGTGGCGAGCACCGAATTCGCAGGCACCAGCCAGTGCTGGTCCAGCACCCGGGGCAGGGCGGCGGACACACCGGAAAGCACGAATCTGCTGATCCCGACCACGGCCAGAGCCAGCAGCAATAAGGGTGTCGAACCGCTACCCGCCAAGAGCCCGACGCTGACCGCGCCGATCAGAATCGCCCGCAGCACATTGGCGACCAGCAGCACCGCCCGCCGGTCCCAGCGGTCCAGCAGCGCGCCGGCATAGGGGCCGATCAGCGAGTACGGCAGCAAGAGCACCGCGAAGGCGGCCGCGATGGCCAGCGGATCGGTCGCGCGCTCCGGATTGAACAGGATGGCGCCCGATAGCGCCGCCTGGAACATGCCGTCGCCGAACTGACCGGTGAAGCGGACCAGGGCCAGGCGCAGCACGCCGGGACTCTCGCGGAGCGCCGTCGGTAGCGATACCGGTCGCTCGTCCGCGGGAGTGGAGCCTTCGGGGCGACCAATGGACACCTGGGAAGGCTACCCGCCGCACGGGGAAAAGCCCGATCAGCGAATCCCGTCCGTGATCAGCGCGCTGACCGCCGCACGCATATCAGGGGCCATCGGCAGCTCGTCCAGGGTGGCGGCATCGATCCAGGCGAAGGCATCGTGTTCGCCGGGTGCCAGCGCCACCTCACCCGGCTCCGCTTCGACCACGAAGCTGTACTTGCGGACCCTGGCCTTGGTCCGGGTGGCGTAGTCGAAGCCGCCGAGGAAGTCGGTGATATGGCGCACACGCAGACCGGTCTCCTCGAACAGTTCGCGTGCCACGCATTCGGCCAGCGTCTCCCCGGATTCGACTCCGCCACCCGGCAGTTCGTACATTCCGCCGCGATAGTCGTCCGGTACGCGGCGGACTACCAGAAGTTTGCCGTCTCGGAAAACCGCGACGCCGACGACGAAATCGCTGATCCCATCGCGCTGCGCGGCGTTGCGGAGTTGTCGCTCGATGCGGGCCAGTACCTCGGGTCGCATCTGGTCGTCACCTCCGGTTGCGTTGTGGCGCATGGTGTTACGAATCCGCCCTGGGTGCGGGCGGCCGCTTCGGTGCGGTAGCGGCTGGATCACGGTGACGATTCGACGAACCGGTTGGTACTGCTCGCCTGCCGTTCACCCGCCGGTCGCTCGCGTAAAATGCCGAGTGCAGGACAATTTACTAGGAATTCGGAGTACCGCGTCGTAAGTGCTCCTACCCTGAAAGGTGATCGGTGCACGGTCCCGAGAGGAGGACCATGATGTCCACACTCACGACACCACACATCGATGTCCATCGCGGCGGCGATCGCATGAAAACGCGCGTGTCCTGGTTGGATTCGAAGCACTCGTTCTCCTTCGGGGAGCATTACGATCCCGAGAACACCCATCATGGACTACTGCTCGTCAATAACGAGGATATTGTTTCCCCTGGTCAGGGCTTTGAAACCCATCCGCACCGGGATATGGAGATCGTGACCTGGGTGCTCGGCGGCAGCCTGGTGCACCAGGATTCGCTCGGTCACAGCGGCGTCATCTATCCCGGCCTGGCGCAGCGGATGAGCGCGGGCACCGGGATCCTGCATTCGGAGAAGAACGACTCCTGGCGGCTGGACCTCGGCACCGAGCACAACGAGCCCGTGCATTTCGTGCAGATGTGGGTGGTGCCCGACGAGCCGGGCCTGGAGCCGGGCTATCAGCAACTCGAGATCGATGACGAATTGGCGGGTGGCGCGCTGGTGACCGTGGCCTCCGGCCTGCCGCGTTATCGCGACCGGACCGCGATCGCCATCGGTAGCAGTCATTCGGCAATGCACGTGGCGCGGATGGCGGGCACCGGTGATATCGAGCAGTCGGTCGACCTACCGGACGCGCCGTACCTGCATCTGTTCGTCGCCAGGGGCGAGGTGGAGATGGAGGGTGTCGGCCCGCTGTACGCGGGTGATGCGGTGCGGCTGACCAGGTCGGGGGGGCAGCGGGTGATCGCCCGCGGACCCGCGGAGATTCTGGTCTGGGAGATGCACGCGCGGCTCGGCTCGCAGCCCTAGCGATAGCTCGCAGGTCGCTGGGAAGGATAGGCCGGGCTCGGCATTAACATCCCAGGTCAGGTAGTGCGATCAGTAGCCGATTGCCGCGCAAGCGCACCGGTTGAGAGGAAGCCCCATGTCGCAGTATCCGCCGCCAGGTCAATATCCGCCGCCCGGTGACTACCCACACCCGGGGCCGTATCAGGGGCAGCCCAACTACTGGCAGGAATCGCCCAAGCGGACCGGTCTGGCCATCACCACCTTGGTGCTCGGCATCCTCGGCTTCCTGAGTTGCTGGACGCTGATCGGCGGCTACCTGTTCGGCCTGTTCGCACTGATCTTCGGCATCGTCGCGTTGTTCAAGATCCGTTCCGGCCGCGCGGGCGGCACCGGCATGGCCGTCGCCGGTCTCATCCTCGGCGTACTCGCCCTGGTCGCGGCGATCCTGCTCAGCATTGTCGGCTGGAGTTTCTTCGTCGACTCCGGTGGCAAGGACTATCTGGACTGCGTGCAGAAGGCGGGCAACGATCAGACCAAGATCAACGAATGCCGGGATAAATGGCAGCACAGCATCGAGCAGAGCTTCAGCGTGACGCTCACTCCGCGCCCGACCCCGTGATGTGGGTGACCACCGACCGTTCGAGTTCGTGCCCGCCTTTGCTGGCACACGCCCTGGTCGCGGCGATGACATCGCAGAGTTCGGGGCGGTAGTCGCCCTCGGGTGGCGCGACCCAGACCCGGTAGCCGCTGTTCTCGTCGGTCGGCGAGGGCAGCACGATCCGGCTGCCGGGTAATGCCACCGAGGCGCAGACCCGGAACAGTTCCGGGAACAGCGTCATATCGAGATACGAGTTGTCGGTCGGACCGGTGAGGAAGGACCAGCGGCTGGAGCGCGGGTGCGCGATGATCGGTCCGGTGCGCCCGCAGGCGGCCAGCAGGTGGGCGCGGACGCGCTTGCCGAGTACGGCGGGCATGACGACCGCGCCGACCGCGCCGATCTCCAACAGGATGCGCCCGAGTGCGGCATCGACGACGCCGTAGAGTCCGTTGTCCTTGCGGTAGCGGCGACAGCGGGCCAAGGCGTCCTGGGCCGCCGCGAAGTCCTGGGCCGCTGGGTAGCTACCCGGTTCCATTCGCGACGTACTCATGACGAACCTCGCCTCGACTGTGAGTGGATCGACGTGAAAAGCAAAGTTGCCGCTGAATTCGACCATAGACTGGCACAACTGGGATGACAATAGTCACACGCCGAGAAATTCTCCGGCGTAGCATCCTTAGCCATGGCACCCGTTTCCCCCACAGTTGCTCGATGGGAACTGGTGCTGCGTCTGCGGGAATTGCGCGAGCAGCGCGGCTTCGATTCCGCCACTTTCGCCAAGCGGGTCGGCTTCACCCCGGCCAACTGGTCCCACGTCGAGAAGGGGCGACGAGTCCTCACCACCAACTCCATCGGACCGGTACTCGAACTGCTCGAGGTGGACGCCGAGGAGCGCGAGGAGTTGCTTGCACTGCTCGAGGAGAGCAAACAACGCGGTTGGTGGGCCAAATCGTCGGCCCTGATCGGGCCGGAACTGCAGCGGCTATACGGCATGGAATTCGGCGCGCAGAGCATTCGCAGCTATGACAGTCTGGTGTTTCCCGGACTGTTGCAGACCGAGGATTACGCTCGCGCACTCATCCGTGCTGACGTAATGATCCGTCCGGTACAGGTCGAGCAACTGGTAGCCATCCGGATGCGTCGCCAGGATCGGCTGCGCGGTAAGGGGGCGGTCGAGTTGACCGCGGTCGTCGGCGAGGGCACCCTGCTGCAGCAGACCGGCGGTCCGGAGGTACTGCGCGGACAGCTGGAATATCTGGCGAAGTTGATCGAGCAACTCGACAATATCGAGGTGCGGGTCATCCCGTTCGCTGCCAAGGCGGGTGCCGTGCTGGGCGGTTCCAGCTTCCACCTGATCGACTTCGCCGGCGAACAGCTGCCGACCTTCGCCTGGGCCGAGAGCGCCGTCTTCGGCGGGGCGGTCGACGATCCGGAACAGGTACGCGATTTGAGCTTCGCTTATGTTCGCGCGCTGGAGCAGTCGTTGACTCGTGACGAGTCATTGGCCCTGATCAGCCGCTATGCACGAGTGTAAAATCCTGCCCATGGCCACCACCGCTACCCTCCGGTCGGTTTTCACTGACTGGTTCACGTCGACTCGATCGAACAACGGCAATCAATGCGTCGAGGTCCGGTTCGATGGTGACGCGGTGCTCATCCGTGACAGCAAATACCGCCGCAACCCGGCCAACCGCCCCGCCGAAGAGCCCATCATCACCGTTACCGCGAGCCTTTGGACCTCGTTCATCAACCTCCTCAACAGCGGGCGATCGCACAACGAGTTGATCGCGCACACTCTCGCCGACGGCAGCGCCACCGTGCGCCACGGCGACATCACTCTCACCTATACCCCTGAAGAGTGGGATGCCTTCGTCGCCGGAGCGCGCGACGGCGAATTCGACCGCATCATCCTGCCCGCCTGACCGTTCCTCCCCGGCCGTCCGCGCGGCCGGGGCAAACCACGGCGACGGCATTCTCGCCACCTCGGCATACTGGAGATCGTGACTTCCGATCTGAGCAGTCCCTCCGGTATCGATCTGTCCTACCTCGACCAAGCCGTTCGGGTGCAAGACGACCTGTTCGCGCATGTCAACGGCGCTTGGCTGGATACCCACCAGATACCCGCGGACCGCGCGGTCGACGGTGCCTTCCGGGCGCTGTACGACCAGGCGGAACTGGATGTCCAGGCGATCATCCAGAACACGGCTGGCTCATCGGCCGAGCACGGCACTGACGCGCGCAAGATCGGTGATCTGTATTCGAGCTTCATGGACACCGGCACGGTGGCCTCGCTCGGACTCGCGCCCATCGCGGGTGAACTCACCGAGATCCGCGAGATCGCCGATCGCGGCGCCTTCGCCGCGCTGCTCGGCCGGTTGCAGCGCACGGGCGTCGGCGGCGCGCTCGGTGTGTACGTCGACACCGACGATAAGAACTCCAACCGGTATCTCGCGCACGCCACCCAGTCCGGGATCGGGCTGCCCGACGAGTCCTATTACCGGCAGGACGAATTCGCCGCGATCCGCGCCGAGTACATCGCGCATATCGGGCGGATGTTCGCCCTGGCCGCGGCGGAACCGCAGATCGCCGCGCTGCTGCCGGAGGATCTGGCGACGGTCGGGCAACGGGTGTTCGAACTGGAGCGCAAACTCGCGGCCGGGCACTGGGATGTGGTGCGCCGTCGCGATGCCGAACTGAGCTACAACCTCACCACCTACGACGCGCTGGCCGCGGAGAACCCGGAATTCGATTGGCATGCCTGGACTTCCGCGCTCGCCGAGGGCGTGTCGAAGTCCGGACCCGAGCTGTTCGCCGAAGTGGTTGTGCGCCAACCGGACTACGTGCGCACCTTCGCCCAGACCTGGGCCGCCGAATCGCTGGCCGACTGGCAGGCATGGGCGACGTGGCGGCTGTTGCGTTCGCGCGCGGCCTATCTCACCGATCCCATGGTCGAGGAGAACTTCGACTTCTACGGCCGCACCCTCACCGGGGCGCAGGAGAACCGGGAACGCTGGAAGCGCGGTGTTTCGCTGGTGCAGGATCTGCTCGGTGAGGCGGTCGGAAAGCTGTATGTGGCCGAACACTTCCCGCCCGAGGCCAAGGCGCGGATGATCGAGCTGGTCGCGAATCTGCGGGAGGCCTACCGTCGCAATATCGCCGATCTGGACTGGATGGGCCCCGAGACCAGGGCCGCGGCACTGGCCAAACTGGAGAAGTTCACCCCCAAGATCGGCTACCCGGACAAGTGGCGCGACTATTCCGCCATCGTGATCGTGCCGACCGATCTGGTCGGCAACTACCGCCGCGGCTACGCCGCCGAACACGACCGGGATCTGAACAAGCTAGGCGGACCGGTCGACCGCGGCGAATGGTTCATGACCCCGCAGACGGTGAACGCCTACTACAACCCGGGCATGAACGAAATCGTGTTCCCCGCGGCCATTCTGCGGCCGCCGTTCTTCGATATGCACGCCGACGCCGCCGCCAACTACGGTGGCATCGGTGCGGTGATCGGCCACGAAATCGGGCACGGCTTCGACGATCAGGGCGCCAAATACGACGGCGACGGCAATATGGTCGACTGGTGGACCGATGCCGACCGCGCCGAATTCGGTAAGCGCACAAAGGCCTTGATCGATCAGTACAGTGTGCTGTCGCCCAAGGCGCTGTCCGATGACCACACCGTCAACGGCGAGTTCACCATCGGCGAGAATATCGGCGACCTCGGTGGTCTCTCCATCGCTTTGGCCGCGTACCAGATCGCCCTCGAAGGCGCGCAGCCGCCGGTGCTCGACGGCCTGACCGGCTTGCAACGCGTCTTCTACGGCTGGGCCCAGGTCTGGCGCACCAAGGCCCGCGACGAGGAGGCCATCCGTCGTCTGGCCACCGACCCCCACTCCCCGCCGGAATTCCGCTGCAATGCGGTGGTTCGCAATATCGACAGCTTCCACGAGGCTTTCGATGTGCAGCCCGGCGACGAGCTGTATCTGGAGCCCGCGCAGCGCGTCAAGATCTGGTGAGCATCCGACTGCCGGGTCGCCGCTCACGGCGGCCCGGCAGGCCGGGCTTCAGCGCAGGCGTTCCTCGGATTCGGCGTCGAAGAAGAAGACCTCGTCGAGTTTGGGGCGCAGGCGCAGGCGGTCGCCGAGCGCCACTTGGAAGCGGCGGTCCACCCGGGCGACCACCTTGCCGGAGCGGCTGTTCCATTCATCGGTGACGCCGTGGCTGTAGATGAACGATTCCGCGCCGAGCTCTTCGAGGAGTTCGGCGGCCACGGCGAGGCTGTTGTCCGTATCGGTGGTGGCTTCCCAGGATTCCGGACGGATGCCGACAATGACCCGTTCGCCGGTTGCGGTGCGGGGCAGGGGAATGCGCAGCTCACCCAGGACGGCGGCACCGTCGCGGACCGGGGCGTCGAGCAGGTTCATCCCGGGTGAGCCGATGAAGCCCGCGACGAAGGTGTTCACCGGATTGTCGTAGAGCTCGCGGGGTTTGGCGATCTGCTGGAGTTTGCCGTCGCGCAGCACCGCGACGCGGTCACCCATGGTCATGGCCTCGACCTGGTCGTGGGTGACGTAGACGGTGGTGGTGCCGAGCCGCTTCTGCAGTGCGGCGATTTGGGAGCGGGTGCTCACCCGCAGTTTGGCGTCCAGGTTGGACAGCGGTTCGTCCATACAGAAGACCTGTGGGCGGCGCACGATGGCACGACCCATCGCGACGCGCTGGCGCTGTCCACCGGAGAGCTTCGCCGGTTTGCGGTCGAGCAGATGCTCGAGTTCGAGCATTTTCGCCGCTTCCTGGACGCGAACCGCGGTGTCCGCCTTGTTCATTCCGGCATTGCGCAGCGCGAAGCCCATATTCTGCGCGACGGTCATATTCGGGTAGAGCGCATAGCTCTGGAACACCATCGCCACATCGCGGGCGCGCGGCGGCAGCCCGGTGACATCCTTGCCGCCGATCAGAATCCGACCCGCCTCGACCGATTCCAGTCCGGCCAGCATGCGCAGGCTGGTCGATTTGCCGCAGCCCGATGGGCCGACGAGGACGATGAATTCCCCGTCGGCGATATCGAGCTCCAGGCTGTCGACAGCAGGCGTCGGCGCACCGGGATACAGATGCGTCACCCCGTCGAAGTGCACTGTTGCCATGCTGTCACTCCCTGTGTCGGATTCGCGGCGCGCCCGGGCCGGATGCGCGCCGCGGTTGGTCGGTACTTACTTGGGCAGCTTCGGCGTGATCTGTCGATCGATAATGGCCTGTAGTTGGCTGGCCACATTGGCGAAAGCCGTTGCCGGATCGGCGTTCTGCAGACCGATCTGCTCCAGCCCGGTGCCGATGATCTGGTCGCCGCCGGGCACGAATACCCGTGCGTAGTCCTGCGATTTGGTCACCGCGAGCTGCTCGATGGCCACCTTCGACTTCGGATTCTTGGTGAGGAAGTCGACCTCGCTCGGATCGGTCACCGCCGACTTGCGCACCGGCATATATCCGGTGCCCTGCGAGAAGTACGCGGTATTGGCCGCATTGGTGATGAACTCGATGAACTCGAGCGCATTCACCTTCCGCTGATCCGAGATGCGCGATGGAATCGCCAGGCCAGCACCGCCGGTGGTGACGCCCGGTCCGTTGGGGTGCGGCAGGAATGCGGTGCCGAACTCCAGCTTGCCCTCGGCGTTCTTCTGGATGCCCTTCAGATCGCCGGTGGAGGCGATGGTCGAGGCGATGACACCGGTGCCGAAGTCGACGGCGATCTGCGGTTTGATGCCCGCGTACTTCTTGGTGTGGATCATATCGCGCAGGAACTGGCCCGCCGCAATGGTTTTGGGGTCGGTGAACTTCAGCGTCCACTGATCGGAGTAGGCGCCGCCGAAGGTCCAGTTCGGCCCCTGGAAGGTCCAGGCCAGGTAGTTCTTGGCATCACCCCAGCCGTGTGCGAGCTTGCCGTCACCGACCACCGACTGGATCTTCGGGCCCCACTCGTCGAATTCCTGCCAGCTCTGCGGGCCGCGGTCGGGCAGACCGGCCTTCGCCCATACGTCCTTGTTGTAGTAGAACAGCGGTGTCGAGCGCGAATACGGCAGCGCGTAGTGCTTACCGTTGAACACATAGTCCGCGGCCAGCGAATCGACATAGTCGGCCAGCTGCACCCCGGCCTCGGCGAAGTGTCCGTCCAGCGGCTCGATGGTGCCGTTGAGCGCGTAGTTGAACCACCAGACATCCGAGAGCACAACGACATCGGGCAGTTCCCCGCCGGACAGCGCCGCATTGAACTTCTGCGACACCTCCTCGTAGTTCTTGCCCGCGTCGACCAGAACGACCTTCAGGTCCGGATATTTCGCCTGGAACCGGTTGATCAGCTCGGTCTCGAGGTCCTTGGAGGTGCCAGGGTGATTCGACCAGAAGGTGATGGTGTTGGCGTCACCGGACTGCTTGCCGCCACCGCCGCTGCCCGCACACGCGGTCAAGGCGGTACCCGCGGCGAGCGCACCGGCCAGTCCGATGAATCCGCGCCGCGACAGTGCGGGGAACTGTGAAGTGGACACTGGTTTCTCCTAGTTGGTTCCGTATCGCGTAGCGATTCCTCGAAGGGCGGCGGGTGGACTCAACCTTTGACCGCACCCGAGGTGAGGCCCTTGATCATGTGGCGCTGCAGCAGCAGGAATACGACGAGAATCGGCAGCATGGTCAGCAGCGTGCCCGCCATCACCGGTCCCCAGTTGGTGACGCTCGGATTCTCGGTGTTCTGCAACAGAGTGAGGCCGACCGGCAGGGTGGCGACCCTGGTGTCATCCGCCATCAAGAACGGCCAGAGGTATTCGTTCCACTCGTTGACCAGCGTGACCACCGCGAAGGCCACCATGGTCGGTCCGGACATGGGCAGCACCACCCTGGTGAGCAGCCGCCACCAATTGGCACCGTCCATCCGCGCCGCCTCGATCACTTCCGAGGGCAGCGAGAGAAAGTGGTTGCGCATCAGGAAGGTGCCGAAGGCCACCCCGCAGAGCGGAACGATGATGCCCTGGAAGGTATTTCGCCAGCCCAATTGCGCGATCAGGGCGTAGTTGGAGATCACCGTGATCTGGTTGGGCACCATCAGCGCCGCGATGATCACCAGGAACACCACGGTCTTGCCGGGAAAACGCAGGAACACCAGGCCGTACGCGCTGAACACCCCGAGTACGAACTTCACCAGCGCGACGATCCCGGTGACGATCAGCGAATTGCGCAGGAATGTCCAGAACGGCAGCGCGGTGGTGGCCTCCTCGTAGTTCTCCGGATGCCAGCTGTGCGGCCAGTACACCGCGGGCTGGGTGTAGATATCCGGACGCGTCTTGAACGAGGTGATGAAGATCCAGAACAGCGGAACGCCGACGATGATCAGTACGCACACCATCGCGGCGTAGCCGAGCAGGGTGACCGCGCGCTGTCGGCGCCGATACGAAAGTGTCTCGATACCAGCGTGTTTCACTGCTCGCCCCGATCCATGATGCGCACCTGCACCAGCGTGATGACCAGCAGCACGAGGAACATGATGGTGGCCACCGTCGCGCCGTATCCGGCCCGGAAGTTGCGGAAGGACTCCTGGTAGACCTGGTAGACCATGGTCGTGGTGCCGGTGCCCAGCGGTCCGCCGCGCGTCATCACATTGATGATGTCGAAGACCTGCAGCGAGTTCAGCAGCACCGTGATGGACAGGAAGAATGTCGTCGGGCGCAGTTGCGGCAACAGCACTTTGGTGAAGGTGGTCCAGCGGCTCGCGCCGTCCATTTCGGCCGCTTCCATCAGATCGGCGCGAGTGCCCTGCAGTGCGGCCAGATAAATGACGAAGGTGTAGCCCAGGTTCTTCCAGATATAGGTGACCGTCACCATGAACAGTGCCCAGTGCGGATCCTGGTAGAAGTCGGGCACCTTGTCGACGCCGATGCGCTGCAGCACATCCTGGACCAGTCCGAAGCTGGGATCGAAGATGAACTGGAACGCCACACCGATGGCCGCGCCGGAGATGACGAACGGCGCGAAGATGGCCGAGCGGACCACATTGCGCCCGAACAGCTTACGGTCGAGCAGCAGGGCGAGTGCCAGGCCGAGCACCATGCTCCCCACCACCGCGGCCAGGGTGAACACCACCGTGTTGGTGACGATCTGCCACGAATCGTCCCTGCGCCACCACTCTTCGTAGTTCGCGAACCCGATGTAGTTGACGAACGTATCGGAGATATTGAAGTCGGTGAACGAGAGCCGGATATTGTCGGCCAGCGGGCGGTAGACGAACAGCGTCAGCAGCGCCAGATTCGGCCCGAGCAGCACCAGGAACAGCGCATAGTCCTGCCACGGCCGGTGGCGCAGTCCACGCCCCCGCGGCTGCGGCAGCACTCGTTCCGGCCTGGTTCGCACCGCCGCGACTTTACGTCGCGCAGCAAACAGCCGGTTAATGCCGAGCGCCGACCCGCTGAACTTCTCGCGCGCTCCCCGAACCTGGTGCCGGTTGTGCGGTGGCGCGAATGTTTCGTCGCGGGCCGACGGTCGTGTCGGCGGCTGGAATCTGGGCGTACCCGGCGAGTTACCCATGTTCTCCCGAAATCAGTTGTAGCGTTGCGCCACTCGGGAGGTTATCCGGCAACTGGTCTGTCGTCCGGAAAATCCGGAACACCATCTGCTGAACAAAAAGAACTCAGCCCAGGCCGCTTGTGCCTGGGCTGAGTCGGGCTCGGGAGCGTCCGGGTCGGGGCTCAGTCGTTCCAGTCGCCGTAGCCGTCACGCACGTTCAGCGTGCCGCCGTTGGTGTTCTCGACGATGACCGGATCGCCCTTCTTCGCGTTCTCGAAGAACCACTTGGCGTTCTCGGTGCTGACGTTCAGGCAGCCATGGCTGGCATTCGAAACGCCTTGCTGCGCAACCGACCACGGCGCCGCGTGCACGAAGATGCCGCTGTTGGAGATCCGGGTGGCGTACTCGACCTCGACCTTGTAGCCCTCGGGATCGGTGGTCGGCACACCGTAGGTGGACGAATCCATGGTCATCTTGCGCAGCTGTTCGCCGACGAAGTAGGTGCCGTTCGGGGTCTCGTGCTTGGTCTTACCCATCGAGGTCGGCATGGTCATGATCTCCTCGCCATTGCGAGTGATCGTGATGGTGTGGGTGGTGTCGTCGGCGGTGGTGATGAATGCGTCGCCGATCCGATAGGCGGTACGGGTGCCGCCCGCCTCGACGGTCACATCGGTATCGGCGGGCCAGAACTCGTTCGGCCGCCAGCGCACCTGCTTGTCGCTGAACCAGTAGAAGTGTCCGGGCGCCGGATTCGAGGAGGTGATCTTGATGGCCTGCTCGGCGGTGGCGTGATCGGTCACCGGTTCCTTGAAGTTGATGATGATCGGCTGCGCGACGCCGACGGTCTCACCGTCGCCTGGGCTGATGGCCGGCGGCGCGAAATTCGCCTGGACGCCCGGATCGGTGGTGGGCGAGGTCGACGAACCCGAGCCGAAGCCGAGCGGATCGGCCTGTGCGGGCGCGACAGCGGTGACACCGATCGTGGCGATCGCCGCCGACAATAGGACGCCCTGCCGGAGTCGGCGGGCTAGCGCTCCGCGACGAGGAGCAGTCGACGTCCCGGTGTTCAAAGCGGCATGCATAGGTTTCTCGTCCAATCCATCTCTCGTCGACGCCGGTGGCGCAGCGAGATCTCTCATAGCTGTGGTGCGCGCATGGTGGTCCCACGAAGATCGATGTGGAATCCGCCGCGCATACGCCCACGGAAAAACGGCGCGGGGAACATGGAGCACCCCACGGGTATTTATGACGCAACCCGACCCTGACGTCCTTCCTACCGTCCCGAGGCGGTCCGAAGCCAGTGGTGTTTCGGATTAATTCGGTTCGAGCATCAAATGTGGCGTAGGACACATATGCCGTTGTGGGTCACCATCTTTCGTGATAACTGCCGGTCACGACGGTGAATGTCGATGCATTCGAAGGGCGGATCGCCGGCAGTCTCGCGGGATTTGTCAAACTTCTTCGTGACATAAATCACGAATGCTCACGCCACGATTTCGAACGGAATCGACCGATGCGGACCCGTCGCGATGTTGTGTGGCACCGATAGCGGCGCCCGCCCCCGCGCATACCGCGGCGTGAGCCGCAGCCGCACCCGGCCCAGGACCGTGGCCAGCGCGATCCGCAGTTCGTAGTCGGCCAGCGACGCCCCGACACACCGCCGATGTCCGCCGCCGAACGGCGCGAATTCGAACGGCCGGTACCTGCGGTCGAGGAATCGCTCCGGCCGGAACCGCTGCGGATCCGACCACACCGCGGGGTCGGAGTGCAGCAGCGGTACCGCGACCCCCATCGTCTCGCCTGCCGCGAGCGCGACGCCACGCAGTGTGAACGGCGCGGTCAGCCTGCGCAGGACGATCGGCACCGCGGGATGCAGCCGCAGCGTTTCCTGACAGACGGCGTCCAGATACGGCAGACCGGCCAGTTCGAGCGGAGTCGCATCGGGGCCGGCCGCCCGCAGCTCGGCGCGCAGGCGATCCAGCGCCGCGGGTTCTCGATGCACATGGAACAGCGCCCACACCAGGGTCGTCGCGGTGGTCTCGTGCCCGGCGACGAGCAGGGTGCGCAATTGCTCGCACAGCTCGGCATCGGAGATCGCGGTGCCGTCGTCATAGCTGGTCGTGAGCAGCATGTCGAGAATGTCCGTGCGCACCGCGCGGCCGTCGGCCGCTGCACGTCGGCGCTCGATATCGGTCAGGATCAGCTCGTCGAGCCGTTCACGCGCCACCCGGAACCGGTCCCACGGCGCATGGCCGAACACTCCGCGGCGCAGGGCGGGCACCAGCATCAGCGGTCCGGAGAAGGCGGTGAGGAATTCCGCGACGGCGGTGGTGTATTCGGCGCGCCGCTGGTGGCTGTCCACTCCGAATACCGCCTCCAGAATGACCCGCAGTGTGATCGCCCTGGCCGCTGCGCGCGAGTCGATGCGGGTGCCCGGTAGCCAGGCGGGGCGGGATTCGCTTGTGCTGCCGGACATTTCGTCTATGACAGAGTCGCGGATGAGCTCGCCGTAGGCGCGGATCCGGGCGCTGTGGAAGGCGGGCACGAGCAGTGCCCGATCGAGCCGGTGTCGTTCACCGGCGGCCAGAATCAGCGAGGCGGTGCCGACCAGCGGTTCGATCGGATTCGGCCGTGGCGGTTCCAGCAGTTCGATCGGCGCGCGAAAGATTTCGCGGGCGCCGATGGCGGTTCCGGTGAACAGCACCGCGCCGAAGCCGGGAAACCGAACATAGAACGGATCCCCCTCGTTGCCACGTCGCCACCGGAAGTACCGCTCGAAATCGATGCCAGCGGCCAGCGCGTGCGCGAGGACCATCCGGGGTGCGCGCGGCGTCGAATGTGCGCCGTCCAGCGCCGTTTCGGGTGGTGCGTCCGCCTGCTCCATATCTATAGCAACGAATTCACCGCTCGCCCGGTTCGACCGCCCTCTCCGGTTTCGCCCTGCGCGCGATGTGGCTGGCAATGGCGGCCAGGCGCGCCAGGCGGGCGTCCCCGAGCGCGGTCACCGCATTGCCGAGGCGATTGGTGACGAAGGCGATGGACATGCCGAGATCCGGATCGGCATAGGCACCCGAACCACCGAGACCATAGTGGCCGAAGGCATTTCGCGGCTGCTGCTTGGACATCACCACCGGTCGGTGATAGCCGAGGGTGAATTTCAGCGGCAGCCCGAGCACATAGTCGCGGCTGTCGGCCCGCTGCGTCTGGTTGATGAGCTCGATCGTCTCCGGTTTCAGCAATTGCACCGCGCGGATGCCCGGTCCACCGCGTCCCGGAGCCAAGGCCTCGACCCGGCCACCATTGGCAAGCGCCCCATACATCCTGGCCAGTGCGCGCGCCGAGAAGACGCCGTTCCAGCCCGGCATCACCACATCGTGCACGCGCGGATCGCGGACCAATTCGTCGAAATTCTCCGGCATACCCGCCTCGGCGAGCCCGCGCACCGGCCGCACCCAGGACAGCACCGATGACGCGGTATTCCAACGGATTCCGGGCGGGCTCAGATGCGGAAAGATCTTGGCGATCCGGTAGCGCTCGGATGCCGGTACCTGGAACCAGAATTCGTCATAGCCGAGTGGCTCCGCGATCTCGCGCCGCACCAGATCGGTGAACCGATCACCTGTAGCGCGCTGCACGATCTCGGCCACCAGCCAGCCGAAGGTGATGGCGTGATAGCCGGAGGTGCGGATCCGCCGCGGATCGGCCGGGCTCTCGGCCAGTGCCGCGACGACGGCGTCGTAGTCGAGGATGCCCTCGCGGCCGGGGACCAGACCGCGGACCCGATGCAGTCCGGCGCGGTGCGAGAGCACATCGCGCACGGTGATGTCATCCTTGCCGTGCGCGCCGAACTCCGGCCAATACGTCGCGACCGGGCTGGCGTAGTCGATCAGCCCCCGCTCGGCCAGCCGGTGCACCACGGTCGTCGCGACGCCCTTGCCGGTGGAGAAGGTGAGTGCCACGTTGTCGCCGTTCCAGCGGCGATCCTTGGCCGCCCAGCCCGCCCAGATATCGACGACGGGCCGACCGTCGAGATAGATGGCGAGGGCGCCGCCACCGCGCGCAGGCTGGGTGAACATGCCGAAGAAATGGTCGGCGAGTCGGACGAATCTCGGGTCGACGAGCATTTCCCGTGGCGTGCCCGGCCGCCGGTCCGGTGCCGGGATGGCAGAAACCACGGTCGCACCTCCTGCTGGTCAGCGGGCCGAAATATCAGCCTAGCTCGGATTTCGGGGTTTGCCAGCGCCCGAAAGGCGTGGTCAGACAGGTCGTGCCGGTCGCCGAATTCCAGGCGAAGGCCGCCGTGCCGAGGCACACCACCGAACTGTCGGCGGTCGAGACCTGGGCGCGCGAGCCTTCGAAGGCGATCGATATCGCGAACAGCGGTATGGCGGCCTGGGACTTGCCGATGTCGGAATCGGTTGCCGCAGCGGTGATCGTGGTCAGCGCGACCGCGTCCGGGCCGTAGCCGAAGGCGATCGGGATTCCGCCGACCCCCTCGCTGGCACCGACCCCGCCCGCCGCGCCGACACCGAGTGCCGCCGCGCCGGCGGCGGCGTGCGCGTAGCCGACCCCGTCATATCCGGCCGACCGTGCCCGGCCGGAGGTTTCCGCCGCGGCCCGGCATGCGGTGTTTCCGTCGACCACGGTCACATCCGTACCGTTGTCGGACGCGCAATGCACATCGGTTGCTGATGCCACCGCGGGCAGTATGAGCGAGCTGCCGACCGCGGCGGTGGTGTAGGCGATTGCGCTGATCAGCTTCACGGACGGGCTCCTCTCACACCGGAATCCCCACCATACCCAGATCGGTTGCTGGCACACCGATTCCGCTGGTACGCCGCCTTACCGGGGTGATCGGCCGATGTCTCGGCCCGCATCGTGCGGCTGCGGTAGCGAAGCTGTCGACTCGACGCACGCGCGGTCGGTGGTGTATGCATTGCGTGGTATCTCACGCACTGCTAGATCAACTTCGGATTCCGACGGGGGTATGAGTTCGGAGCGTTACAGCCGGGAGGACTGTACGTGTCTCGTCAACTTATCTCGGGTCGCCTCGCGATGGCGGCCGTCGCCGCGGTCGCGGTGGTCGCCGCGCTCTCGCTCGCGGGCTGTGGCAATAAAATTAGCGGCACCGCCCAGCCAGCGATAGGGAACGGGACCATTGATGCGGTCTCGTCCACCAATACTCCGAAAACCTCAGGAGCCAGGCCCACTTCGGGTCGGCCGACGACCGGCGCCCGCCCGACCTCGGGCAAGCCGACCACGACCACCTCGGCGACCAAGGGTGGCAATACCGACTTCCAGGCCAATGTCGGTGATTGCGTAACCCTCGGCGGTACGACCGATAACGCCACCATCGCCAAGGCGTCGTGCGGCAGCCGGGCGTCGAACTACAAGGTGATCGGCAAGGCAGCGACCAGTTCGCAGTGTGTCGCCGACCGCGACTCCGCCTACTTCGAAACCCTCAACGGCACCCAGCAGGGCGCGATCTGCCTGGATATCGACTGGGTTGTCGGCGGCTGCATGGATATCAGCGGTGAGGACCCCAAGCGCATCGATTGCACCGAGCGCGTCAGCCAGGGTGTGAAGGTCACCAATATCCAACAGGGTGCCGACGATGCGAGCGTCTGCGGCAGCAACAGTGGGTTCGAGTACCCGACGCGGCACTTCGTGGTCTGCGTCCAGAATCTCTGACCCGACCGAAAACCGGCCCATGGAGGTTACGTTGGGCCGGTGAGTACGCAAGATTTACCGCGGTTGAGTTCGGCGACCGGCCGCTGGATTCTGCTGGCCACCATCCTCGGATCCTCGGTGGCCTCGCTGGACGCCACCGTCGTCAATATCGCGCTGCCGCGGATCGGTGAATCTCTCGATACCGATGTCGCCGGATTGCAGTGGACGCTCAATGGCTACACGCTGACCCTGGCCTCGTTCATCCTGCTCGGCGGTTCGCTCGGCGATCATCTCGGTCGCCGCAAGGTCTTCGTCTGGGGTGTCATCGGTTTCGCGCTGGCCTCGGTGCTCTGCGGTGTCGCGGTGAATATCGAGATGCTGGTGGGCGCGCGGATTCTGCAGGGGGTGGCGGGTGCGCTGCTCACACCGGGCAGCCTGGCCCTGATCTCCTCGTCCATCGATCAGCGCGATCAGGGTGCGGCGATCGGCCTGTGGTCCGGTTTCGGTGGTGTCGCCGGCGCGCTCGGGCCGTTCCTCGGCGGCTGGTTGATCGAGCTGGCGGGTTGGCAGTCCATCTTCTTCATCAATGTGCCGCTCGCGCTCGTCGTCGTGCTCGTCACGCTGAAGCAGGTGCCGGAGAGTCACGACCCGAATGCCGCTGCGCGACTGGATATTCCGGGCGCGGTGGTGGTCGCGCTGGCCTTGGGCGCGTTGACCTTCGGTCTGATCGACAAGATGGCGCTGCTGGTGGTCGCCGGTCTGCTGCTGCTCGCCGTCTTCGTGGTGATCGAACTGCGCAGCGATCATCCGCTGGTACCGCCGTCGCTGTTCGCCTCTCGGATCTTCACAGCGGCCAACTTCGTCACTCTCGCGGTCTACGCCGCCCTCGGCGGTGTCTTCTTCCTGCTGATCCTGCAGTTGCAGCTGGTGGCGGGGTATTCGCCGCTGATGTCGGGGGTGGCGACGGTCCCGGTGACGCTGATCATGTTGGCGCTCTCCGCGCCCGCGGGCCGCTGGGCGCAGGTGCACGGTGCGCGCCTTCCGATGACAGCCGGTCCGCTGCTCGCCGCGGCCGGACTGGTGCTACTGCTGCGCATCGGACCCGACGCCAGGTATCTGACCGATGTCCTGCCCGGCGTGCTCGTCTTCGGGCTCGGTCTGTCGGTGCTGGTCGCCCCGCTCACCGGTGCCGTACTCGGCGCGGTGCCGTCGAGTGAGGCCGGTATCGCCTCCGGTGTGAACAATGCCGTCGCCAGGACGGCCCAGCTGCTCGCCGTCGCCGCACTGCCCGGACTCGCCGGAATCTCCGGATCCCTCAGCGATCCGGTCGAATTCGACCGGGGCTTCGGCGTCGCGATGTGGATCTGTGTCGGCCTGCTGGTGACCGGGTCGCTGCTGGCCGCCGTACTGCTGCGGGCGCCACGGCACACACCGACGCTGGACAATGTCGACTGCATGCCACAGTGCGGGGTGGCGGGTCCGGCGCTGGCCCCACTCCATAAAACAGAGTGAGCGGGTCGTTCGACCCGCTCACTCGGCATTACTGATCCGGGCAGTCGGCTAGATCGGGTTGAAGCCGGCCCCGATGCTGCCGCGGGCATTGATGTCACCCATGATCGAGCTCATATTGGTGCCGACCTCGGGTCCGAAGCAGGCGATGGCGAGATAGGCGTTCACCATGCCGACCAGAGTGGTGCCGACGACGACCGGCGCGCCGGAATCACCCTCCACCACACACATCTGCGCCCAGGTCTCCATATTCGTGCCGAAGACATCGCCGTAGGCGAGGCCGCAGGTGTTGCCGGTGGTGCGGCCTTCCTTGCAGACGATCATCGGGAACTGGGCCGGGCCGCCGATCCCGGTGATGGTGACGTTGCCGATCCGGTTGACGGGGACCATCTTGGCCGGATCGAACTGGATGATGGCGTAATCGAGGTCGTGGTTGGAGTAGACGAACTTGCCGATCACGCCGGCGCCGCGGTCGGCCTCGGCCCACACCTGAGCGCCGGGGTCGCCGCAGTGTCCGGCGGTCAATCCGACCAGCCGGCCCCCGCCGTCGTAACCGACCGTCGTGACAGTGCATTCGAACTGATTATCGATGATGATTCCCGACCCACCGCCGACAACGGGCGGTCCCGGCGCGGCATCCGCGGTCCCTGACCCCGTTGCGACCAGCGCCGCACCGAGAGCTACGGCGAAGGCGGCGTTGGCCACCTTGGCGAGTTTGCTGAACATGTCCCTCCAGACGTCGGAAGTCCGCACGATATCAATCTGTCGCACCCATCGTGTCAGTATTCGGTTCCGGGCGCGTGTCGTATCTGTCGCGATCCGCTCGCGAGTCGCCTCAGAGGGTACGTGGCGATCGCTCGTGGGTCGCTCGAATGGATCTGCTCTTCGGTGTCGATCGCGGCGGCGAGGCCTCACTTTTCGACATTTCGGATGCAGCGTCTCATTCTGCGCAATAGCGAATCTCTATAACAGTGTGCATCAGAAAGCGCGCAATAGTGTTTCGGTTCTCTTCGAACGGTGATTGCGCGGGCCATTCCAATCGGCCTTTATTTTACATGAATATTATCCGCGCAAATAGTCGAACATGCCATATGCGGGGCAGATAGGGCCTGGTCGAACTGTAACTTGTTCTAGAAGTATCACGGTTAACTTTGGGACCGGTCCCAAGCGACGAGGCACTGCTCATAGCCTTTCTCCAACAGCGGCTTCGATCTATGACTGCAATCACACCGGGATGGTGTGTTCTGCGCTACTCCGTAGTAAGGTGCGTCAAGCAAACAAGTCGTCGGGGTTTGGTTACCGGCGTCGAGAGGGGTTAGCCAGTGCAGTCGACCAAGAGTCCACCAGCGCGGTCACGGATGAGTGACGCGGTCGATTGGACGAAGGCCTACTGGGAAGACCATCCGAAGCGTTCATTGGAGACCTTCGGCAGACAGATCTCGATGGGGTTCGCGGCAGTCGCGGAGTTGTTCATCGCAATATTCCGCCGCCGCTTTCCTTATCGGGAGTTCATCCGTCAGTGTGCCTTCATGTCGAGTGTCGCCGCGGCACCGACGCTACTGGTCGCCATCCCCATCGGCGTCATCGTCTCCATCCAGGTCGGCGCGGTCGCCAGCCAGGTCGGTGCTACCTCGTTCATCGGTGCGGCGAACGGCCTCGGCATCATCCAGCAGGGCGCACCGCTGGTCACCTCGCTGATGATCGCGGGCGCGGTCGGTTCGGCGATCACCGCCGATCTCGGTTCACGCACCATCCGCGAGGAGATCGACGCGATGCGGGTGATGGGAGTGGATCCGCTGCGCCGCTTGGTCGCGCCCCGGCTCGGCGCGGCCATGCTCGTCAGTGTGCTGCTCTGCGGCTTCGTCGTTTTCGTCGGATTCTTGACCGGCTACATTTTCAATATTTTCGCGCAGAACGGCACCCCGGGTTCCTATGTCGGCACCTTCTCCTCGTTCGCCGTCACCATCGATCTTCTTGTCGCACTGGTGAAATCGTTGATCTTCGGGTTGCTCGCGGCGATCATCGCCTGCGATACCGGACTCAATACCCGTGGCGGTCCCGGTGGTGTCGCCAACTCGGTGAACTCGGCGGTCGTCAGTTCCGCGATCATGTTGTTCGGCGTGAACTTGATCATCACCCAGATCTACAACGTTCTCCTCCCCCCACAGGTGGTCTGAGCCGGTGTCTTCAACCTACGTACCGCCGCTGCTGCGGCCACTTCAGCAAATAAAGAAGTCCGCGCAGGCCCCGGTGGACATGGTTGCGCGCCTGGGTCACCAGGTGTTCTTCTTCCTGCGGTCGGTGGGCTCGATCCCGTTGGCGCTGCGGCACTATCCGAAGGAAGTCTGGCGGCTGCTTTCGGATGTCACCTGGGGCAACGGCAGCCTGGTCGTCGGTGGCGGCACCATCGGCGTCATTCTCATCCTCAGCGCGTTCGGCGGGATGACGGTCGGCATCCAGGGCTACACCTCGCTGAATCTGCTCGGCCTCAGCCCGATCACCGGCGCCATCTCGGCATTCGCGACCACCAGGGAATTGGGGCCGCTGCTCGCGGCGCTGGCCTTCGCGGCACAGGCCGGATGTCGATTCACCGCCCAGCTCGGTGCCATGCGGATCTCCGAGGAGATCGACGCGCTCGAGTCGATCGCGATCCGGCCGCTGCCCTATCTGGTCAGCACCCGGATGTTCGCGGCGATGATCGCCATCGTCCCGCTCTACTGCCTCGGCCTGGCCATGGCCTACATCTCGTGCTCGCTCACGGTGCAGCTCATCGGCAACACCTCCAGCGGTACCTATGCGCACTACTTCTACCAGTTCCTGATTCCAGGAGATGTGCTCTACTCGCTGCTCAAAGCGATGGTGTTCGTCGCGATCACCACGTTCATCCAGTGCTACTACGGATTCTTCGCCTCGGGCGGTCCGGAGGGTGTGGGTGTCGCGGCCGGTCGGGCCATCAAGATGTGCATCATTGTCGTGGTATTCGCTGACCTGTTCATGACATTGGCGATCTGGGGCGTCAATCCCGGCATCCGGATCTCGGGGTAGGACGAGATGATCATCGATCCCAGTGGGCGCGGGCCCACCATGCGACAGCTGCTGATCGCGGGCGTCTGCGGACTCATTGTCTTCGCGCTGGTCCTCGGCTTCCTGATGGCGAGGTACCGCGGCTATTTCGTGCCCAAGGTGCATGTGGTCGCCGATCTGAGAACCACCGGTGACGGGTTGCCGAGCGAGGCGGATGTGAAGTTCCGCGGCGTGCTGGTCGGCGCGGTCAAGGAAGTCGAGGTCGCCAACAAGGGCGCGCTGCAGAAGGTGCAGATCGACCTGAAGCCGGAGTTCGCGGGCGACATTCCGTCGAATGTGACCGCGCGGGTGGTGCCGAGCAACCTGTTCGCCGTCACCTCGGTGGAACTGGTCTTCAACGGTCCCGCGGACCAGTACCTGCACGAAGGCTCCGTCATCCCGGAGGACCAGAGCCAGGGCACCATCGCGCTGCAGGACACCCTCACCAACGTGCGGAATATCCTCGCCAAGCTCGACCCGGTGCAGTTCGGCCGGGTGCTCGGCACGCTCTCGCAGGCACTCGACGGCAGCGGCCGGATGCCCGGCTCCACCGTCGAGCGGTTGGACCGGTGGCTCACCTCGGTGGACGCGTCCATTCCGAATCTCGGCGTGCTGCTCGATGATTTCTCGGCCTCGTTCCGCGCGCTCAACCAGTCCGCGCCCGAACTGCTCGATGTGCTCGGCAGTTCGGTGAAGACCGCGCAGACCATCGCGGATCACCGTGCCGCCCTGGTCGCGTTGATCAGCGGCACCGCGGGCACGGTGGATACGGTCAACGGTCTGTTCGCCCGCAACGGTGATATCGGCAAGCAGATCACCGCGGGCACCAGCGATATGTTCGGCGCGCTCGCCTCGGATGCGAATTCGATTCCGGAAACCATTGCCTCGCTGAACAACTCGCTGCGCAAGTTGAGCACGACCTTCCACTGGGGTCCGCAGCGGCAGATGGTCTGGAATGCGGGCGCGACGCTCACCCCGTACCGGCCCTACGAACAGGCGGACTGCCCGCGCTACGGCAACCTGCCCGGCCCGAGCTGCGCCACCGCACCCGAGGTCTCCGATCCCGGATACCTGCCACAGTCGATGATGCCGCGTTCGCTGGAAACGGCACAGGGTCTGGCGAAACTGCCACTGCCCGCCGGCTTCCCGGAGATCCCGGGTCTGACCTCGCCGGGTGATGCGCTCGCGACGGCCGAGCCGAAGCCGGTCAGCCCGTTCGCCGGTACTCCGCTGGAGGGTCTGTTCCCGAATCTGGTGCAGCCAGCGTCGGGTGCGCAGCCCTCCGCCGGTCAGCCCGCGGCCCCGGCCGCGCCCGCGCAACCGGCGAGTGCGCCCGTGACCGCCGGTCCGATTTCGTACGAAGGAGATGCCGCGATCGTGGCGCTGCTCGGTCGTCGGCCGACGACGGCCGAATATCTGCTGCTCAGCTCGGCAATGCGCGGCGGCACCCTGCAGGTCGGCGAAAGCGGTACTGCCAAATGAGCATTCGTAAACCACTGATCGGCTTCGGCCTCTTCGCGATCGTCTCGATCCTGGTCACCGTCGTGGTCTGGAATACGCTCGCGCGGGTCGTGGAGGGTGATACCAACACCTACACCGCGACCTTCAGCGATGTGCTCGGCCTGCGCGAGGGCGATGACGTCCGGATGGCCGGCGTGCGGGTCGGCAAGGTCGAGAAGATCGAGCTCACCCGCGATTCCAAGACCAAGAAGGCCCTCGCCAATGTGACCTTCATCGTGCAGCGCAACCAGACGGTGTACGACGATACGAAGGCGCTGGTGCGCTACCAGAACCTGATCGGCCAGCGCTATATCGCGCTGGCTCCCGGCAAGGCGGCGAGCCCGGCGGCATTGAAGAACAAGGCAACCATTCCGCTGGAGCGCACCGAACCGTCGTTCGACGTGTCCGGACTGCTCAACGGATTCCAGCCACTGTTCCAGGTGTTGCAGCCCGAGCAGGTGAACCGGCTCTCGGAGACCTTCATCCAGGCATTGCAGGGTGACGGAGTTTCCTTGAGCGCGTTCATCTCTCAGGCCGCCACCCTGGCCACGGATTTCCAGCGCCGAGACGGAATTCTCAGCGATGTGATCACCAACCTCAGCGGCGTGATGTCCGGGTTGGCCAAGCGAGGTGATGAATTGGAGACCCTGGTTACCCAGACCCGGGCACTGATCGGCGGCCTGTACGACCAGGGCCAATCGTTGCAGGCGTCCACGGAGCAGATCGCGGATGCGACCAGCGGCCTGGTCGCCATGATGAGCAAGATCCAGCCGAAGCTGGCGACCGCACAGGATTCGACGAGCGCCGCGCTAACGCTGCTGATCGCCAACGGCGCGAAGCTGGACCAGGCCGCGATCGACCTGCCCGCGGTACTGGCCGACATCGGCAAGTTCACCCAGGATGGCGCCTACGCCAACGCGTACTTCTGCAAGCTGGACGTCTCGCTGTACAACATCCTGCTCCCCCGCGGTCTGCTCCCACAGATCGGCGGCAACGGACAGTCGGCGGTGTGCCGCCCATGATGACCAAGATCAAGGACAGGTTCAACAGCAACCGGTACTTCTGGTTGGGTGTGATCGGCGGCATCCTCATCATCGCGCTGCTGATCGGCTCGAGCGTGTACAAGCTGATCGGCGTCGGCGAGAAGACGGTCAAGGCCGAGTTCGTGCAGACCGCCGGGGTCAAGGTCGGTGACAAGGTCAATGTGGCCGGTGTCCCGAGCGGCCATGTGGCCGGCGCGAAGCTCGAGAACGGGCACATCCTGCTCACCCTCAGCGTGGACAACGATGTCAAGCTCGGGCCGGACGCCAGGGCCTCGATCAAGATGGCGACGCTGCTCGGCGCACGCTATGTCGATCTGGACCCGGGTGACGGCTCCGGCCTGAAGAACGGCCGAATTCCGTTGTCCAACACCTCGGTTCCGTACAACCTGGCCGATGTGGTCGAGTACGGCACGCCGAAGTTCGAGGCGCTCGACACCAAGCAGCTGGCCACCTCGCTCGACCTGATCAATAAGCAGATGGGCGATTCGCCCGCGCTGACGGCGCAGGCGCTCGACAGCGTCGGCGCGCTGGCGAAGGTGTTGGATTCGCGCAAGGCGGAGGTCGACAGCCTGCTCAAGGATCTCGACCGGGTCACCAGGATTCTCGGCGATAACCGCAACAGCGTGCTGTTGGTGATCACCCAGGGCGAGGCCATCGCCAACCGGGTGATGGAACGCCAGAACCTGCTGCGGCAGCTGCTCGACAATGTGGCGACGCTGAGCCGTCAGCTGCAGGAGATCGGCGCGGCCAATAACAATCAGCTCGGCCCGACCATCGAGCAGCTGAACACCATGGCGGAGGGTCTGCAGAAGAACAAGGACAACCTCGACCGGCTGCTGCAGATCATGCCCGTGTCGGTGCGCACCTTGAACAACGCGTTCGGCAACGGTCCGTACGGTGAGGTCGGCCTGCCCTGGCTCTTCCCCGACAACTGGTTGTGCTTCGCCCACATGATCGAGGGGTGCCGGGGATGAAACTGACCCGAATCAACCTGCGGCGCTTGGCCAAACCACTGATGATCAGTGTCGCGGCCCTGGCTGTCGGCAGCTGCTCGCTGGTACCGAGTTCGGTGAACAGCGCACTGGGCAACACCATGACGATCACCGCGGACTTCGAGAACATCGCCGGTGTTTTCGAGGGCAATCCGGTCACCGTGCTCGGCCTGCAGGTCGGCAAGATCGACAAGATCATTCCCAAGGGCACCATGGTCGAGGTGCACATGACGATCGATAAGGACGTCAAGATCCCGAAGGATGCGATGGCGGCGATCGTTTCGCCGTCCATCGTGACCGACCGGCACGTCGAACTCACTCCGGTCTACACCCAGGGCGAGACCATGTCCGACGGCGCGCATCTGCCGAAGGCGAAGACCAAGACGCCGGTCGAACTGGACACGATGCTCAAGACCATCGATCAATTCGCCGCGGCGCTGAAGCCGGAACCTGGCACCGAGGGTATCGGCCCGCTCTCCGGCCGGGTGCTCTATCCGATGCTGAACGGCAATGGCGAGAAGATGCGCGACACCCTCAATGCGCTCTCCGGTGCGTTGAAGGTCGGCGTCGACAATAAGGACGCGGTCGCCAGCATCATCGTCAAGCTGAACGAGCTGACCACGATGCTGGCCGAAAACGACCAGTCCGTACGCGATTTCAGCAACCGGATGACGCAGCTGACCGGACTGCTCGCCGATCAGGCCCCCGGTTTGGAGGCCACGCTGCAGCAGCTCAACGACTTCCTGTCCAATACCAGCTCGGTATTCGTGCAGTACCAGGATCAGCTGGGCAGCTCGCTGGCCGGTCTGACCAAGGTGACCGATCAGTTGCGCGCCAATGCCCGCGGCGTCACCGAGGTCGTCGACCTCGCGCCGCTGCTCATGCAGAACCTGGACCGGTCGATGAACCGGCAGCTGGGCTACGTCCGGCTGCACGGCAACCTGCCGACCTTCCTCAACGGTGAACTGCTGAGCGTGTTCTGTGAACGGATTCAGATGCGTTCGGATGGTTGCCGTAGCGGCAAACTCGAGGACCTCGGTCCGGACCTTGGTGTTACGGCGGCACTGCTGGGGATGACCAAATGAGCGACCGGTTCACATTGAAAGCGCGCCGCGCGGTGATCGCGCTGGCCGCGGCCGCCGGGGTGGCCATCACCTCCGGCTGTGGTCTCACGGTGGAGAACCTGCCGCTGCCCAAACCGGGCGTGACCGGTGAAACCTACACCGTGCAAGCGAAATTCGATAATGCGCTGAACCTGCCGGACCAGGCGAAGGTGAAGATCGGTGGCTCCGATATCGGTGTGGTCTCCAATATCAAGACCAAGAACTTCGAGGCCATCGTCGATCTGAAGATCAGCAAGGACATCGAACTGCCGGTCGGCAGTACGGCGGAACTGCGCCAGGCCACCCCGCTCGGCGATGTGTTCGTCGCGTTGTCCAAGGGCAAGGCGGAGCCGGGTGCGCCGATGCTGCACGACGGCGACACCCTCGGCCGGGACAAGACCTCGGCGGGCGCCACCGTCGAGGAGTTGTTGATCTCGATTTCGCTGCTGTTCAACGGCGGTGGCGTGGCCGCGCTGACCAAGCTGACCTCGGAGATGGATTCCATCGTCGGCGGTCGCGGTGATCAGATAGCGCATCTGATCACCGAAATGACCGGCGTGGTGGGCAGTTTGAACGACAACAGCGCGCGCGTGGACAGCGTGCTCGCCCAGTTCAGCTCGCTGGCCAACACCATCGAGGGCAGGCATGCGGAATTGGGTCAGGTCGCCGACACGCTGCCGCAGATGATCGGCGCCATCGCGGAGAACAACCACGCCATCGGCGATCTGCTGCAGAAGATTTCGGTGACCAGCGCGGCGCTCGGCGACTATGCCAATACCTCCAGCGATCAACTGAGCGATCTACTCGACAACGTGCACAAGCTGATGAACGCCCTGTCGCAGACCGAGCAGAACTTCGGTCCTGCCCTGGATGCGCTGCGCGAAATCCGCGGCCCGCTCGACGCGTCCTTCCGCGGTAACAGCCTCGCGGTCTACGCCACTGTCACCAATATCCACAACTTCAGCTTGTTGTCGGATCCGGCGCAGGGCAAGTTCTTCGACGGACGTGATCTCAGCGACTTCGCGGGCAGCCTGATCACCGTCCTGCAGGCAATTCAGGGACGACTGCAGGGGGGTCACCGATGAGTTGGCTCGGCAAACTGATGCAGCGCAAGACGCTGCTGTCCACCATCGGCCTGGTGCTGGTATTCATTGTCGGCGCCAGTTATCTGCTGGTGAGCGTCATGCGGGTGAATCCGCTCAAGTCGACCTATGCCGTCACGGTGAATCTGGACCGCTCCGGTGGTCTGCAGCCGGGCAACGATGTGACCCTGCGTGGCTATCGCATCGGCAAGGTGACCTCGATCGAATTGGTCGATCGCGGACAGTCCATCGCCGCGAAGACCGAAATCGACGCGAAATACAAGATTCCCTCCGACACCAATATCTCGGTGGGCGCGCTTTCCGGCGCCGGTGAGCAGTACATCGACTTCCGGCCGAATGTCGAGCAGGCGCCGTACCTGCGGGACGGTTCGGTCATCACATTCGATGCGGCCAAGATCAAGACCCCGACCCCGATCTGGGCGGTGCTCGACAACTCCAGTGCGCTGATCTCCCAGATCGATCCGGATAAGTTCAGTGTCATTCTGACCAATCTGGACATCGCGCTCAGCGGTGGTCCGGATCAGTTGCGCGGCATGGTGAACGGCATCAGCCTGGCCGTGGCCGGCTTCGACAATCTGCTGCCGCAGACCACGAATCTGATCTCCAACCTGCGCACCATCGCGAACACCACCTCGAACGCGCAGCCCGATCTGCAGACGCTGACCCGCAATTCGGGCCAGCTGTTCGACCAGTTCAACAATGCCAACGCCGAACTGCAGGCGGTGCTGGAGAAGGCACCGGGACAGGTTACGAGTCTCGGTGCGGTACTGGACAAGACGGCCGATCCGATCACCAGTCTAGCGGCCAACTTCGCGGCGATGACGCGGGCGGCGCAGTTGCGGGTACCCGCGCTGCAGGCGTTGTTCCCCTCGCTGAATATCGGGTTGTCCGCGGCCGGTGTGCCCGCGCACGACAACGAGTTCCACGCCGTCGCGGATATCTGGGTTCGGCCGATCTGCCAGTACAAGCACACGCCGATTCGCAATGAGGTGGTCCAGGACGGCTCGCTGCCCAAGTGGAACTACTGCGAGAATCCGCCGCCCGGGCTGCAGGTTCGCGGTTCGGCGAATGCGCCGCGGCCGAATGTGCCGGATAACGGTGCGCAGATGCCGCCGGGCGTGAATCCGAATGACCTGACCCCGCCGCCGCTGCGGTGAGTCAGTTGACACAACGAGCGGTACGTATTCGACGGTGAGTTACCCCGGCCCGGCAGTGATATCCGAGGCCGGGAATACTCCCCCGCAGAGTGCGAACGGTTCGTCCGGTGCGGACCGACAAGGCAATATCGGTGCGCTCGGGTGCGCCGGGAAAGTGCAGGATTTATCGATGTCCACTGATGATGTCGGCGCCGAGAACCAGAACTCGGATGCCCCGAAAGCCGACGTGCCCGCCGAGGACAAGACCGTCGAGATCGGGAAGTCGGGCGATGCAGCTGCCCCGAAGTCCGAGCCGAAACAGGCCATGGACACGTCGGCCAAGGGCGCGGCGCAGCCGGGTCCCCAGAATGGCGGCAAGGAGCGGGGCGCGCTGGTGCCCATCGTCGCCGCATTCGTCGCCGGAGTGCTGCTGGTCGCGGCGGTGACCGCCGTTATCGTCTTCTACCGGCAGGCGAGCAATCGCGGCGACCAGTTGGACGCGCACGAGGCGGCCACCACGGCCGCGTGTGAGTACGGCAAGCTGATCTCCACCTACGATCCGCAGACCATCGACGACTACCTGAAGAAGGTGGACGCCGCATCGACCGGTGAATGGAAAGACCAGTTCGCCAAGCTCGGTCAGGATCTCAAGGGTGTGGTCGTCGACGCCAAGGCCACGTCGTCCACCTACGACATGCAGTGCGGCTTCCAGTCCGGTGATACCGAAAGCGCGAAGGTGCTGGTGGTGATCGGTCAGACGACCACCAATGTGAATATCGCCGCCGCGAACAAACCGCCGAGCAAGGTCGAACTCGTGGTGGTCGCCGGTCTGAAGAAGGTCGGCGACAAGTGGCTCGTCGACAAGTTCGACCTGCCGATCCTCAAGCAGATGGGCAACTGAGCAAGCGCGTCGGCAACCGAATACGAAGACGCCTCCGGGCGGGTGGGAATGGCACCACCCGCCCGGAGGTCTTTTCCGGCGGTCTTGCGCCCGGTCGCGCCCGGCGCTCTCAGAACAGGGTCAATGCCTGAGGTGCTGGTGCGACCGGCTTCCCCGCGGACCGCGGCCGGGAGGTTTTGGCTGCCCTGGCCGAATTGCCGAGGGCGGTGGTCTTTTCGGTCTTGTCCTCTACTACCGGCGGCAGCTCGGGGAGTTCCGCGGTCGGCACCTCACCGGCGGCCGCGGAGGCCGCGGCCTGTCTGGCCGCCTCGCCCGCGAGGGTATCGGCCATCTCGTTGAAGTAATTGCCGACATGTCCACGCACCCAGCGGAACCGGACCGGTCCCGGCCGGGAGGCGATGGCCCGGTCGATCTGCTTGATGAGTTCGACGTTCTTCACCGCGCCGCCGGTGGCGGTGCGCCAGCCATTGGTGCGCCAGCCGAAGATCCACTCCGAGGCGCATTTGATCGCGTATAGCGAATCGCTCTCGATGAACAGCGGTTCCTCGCCGGGATGGGCGACTATCGCCTCCAGCAGCGCGCGCAACTCCGCGACCTGATTGGTTCCGGTGGCGGCTCCCCCGCTGCGCGAGCCGCCCTGATGATTGACCCAAGCCCAGCCGATGGCGCCGCCGGGATTGCGGAGGCAGGATCCGTCGGTGCTCACGATGATCATGGCTGGCACCCTACGCAATCCGACCGACAAGATCGGTACCGTGGAATTCCTCTATCTCCCTTCGCAACTGGGACTCGGTGCGGCGCAGCGCCGAGCGCACGGCGGAATCCACCAGGCGCAGGCACAGGCGGCCGAAGAGCCCACTCGGTGGAGCGTACTCCGCTTCCGAGGTCAGCACCGAGCGTCCATAGCCGAGTGGATCGAAGCGCAGCGTCAAAGTTCCCGACAACCGTCCGCGTAGCGTGTAGCCGATCACCACATTGCGCCGGTATTCGGTGATCTCGCATGTCAGGGTCGGCCGCCACGGACCGAACCTGGCGCGGGTCGTGAAGGCGGCGCCGAGCCCCTGGTCGAGCTCGCCTTTCGGCTCGAACGCGGCGACGCCGAACATCCAATCCGGCACGAACTGATGGTTGTCCGTATAGGTGAAGGCCACCTCGACCGGGGCTCCGACGTCGCTCGCGTACTTGATGTGGCCCATAGGCCCTCCCTGTTGGCTGCCGCTAAAAGTACTACAGCTCTCCTCTTTATTGGAGTGGTTGCCCGGAATTTGGTTGGACAGCTTTCCACATTGGCGACCGGGTGGTCGCTTGGTTTGCTGGGAGGGGCGACTCAGCTACCGAATCGGGTCAGAGTTGGTCGACGATGTACTCGGCGATCGGCATGGCGGAGGTGGCCGCCGGTGACGGGGCGTTGAGCACGTGGACCGAGCGCGGCGTGCGCTCGATCATGAAGTCGTGCACCAGGGTGCCGTCGCGCAGCACCGCCTGCGCGCGGATTCCCGCCTCGCGCGGCCGCAGGTCCGCGACCGTCAGCTCGGGGCAGTACCGACGGCATTCGGCCAGGTAGCCGCGCTTGAACAGCGAGTTGCGCAATTCCCGCAGCCCGGTCCGGACATGCGCGCGGGCAACCCGGTGGAAGCCGGGAAAACCGAGTACCGCACGGACGTCGCGGGCGTCGAAACTGCCCTTGCGATACCCCTCCCTGGCCAGGCCGAGCACCGCATTGGGGCCCACTGTCAGCGCCCCGTCGATTGTCGGACTCAGGTGTACGCCGAGGAACGGCAGTGCCGGATCGGGGATCGGATAGATCAGCGTGCGCACCAATCCGGTTCGGCTGGGCGGTAGCTGGTAGTACTCGCCGCGGAACGGAACGATGCGAAAATCGGTTTGCAGGCCGGCCAGCGCGGCCATCCGGTCGGCCTGCAGACCCGCGCAGACCACCAGGGTGCGCGCGGTCCAGGAGCCCGCGGGGCCGGATGCGGTGACCGCGTCCGTGGTTTCGGTGAGCTCGGTGATCTCCGCGCCGAGCACGATCTCGCCGCCCGCGGCCCGGACCTCATCGGCGAGTGCGGTGGTGACGCGGGTGAAATCGATAATGCCCGTAGCGGGCACGAACAGCGCGCCGACGCCGGTCACATGCGGTTCCCTGCGGGTGAGTTCGGCGGCGTCGACCAGTTCGACATCGACGTCATTGGCGACCGAGCGTTCGTGCAGCGCGAGCATTCGCCCGTGCTCGGCGGCATCGGTGGCCACCAGCAGTTTTCCGCAGACCTCGAACGGTATGTCGTGTGTCGCGGCGAATTCCTTGGTCCAGGCGGCACCCTGCCTGCACAGTCGTGCCTTCAGACTGTCCGGCGGGTAGTAGATGCCGGAATGGATGACACCGCTGTTGTGCCCGGTCTGGTGCGTGGCCAGGGCGCCGGCCTTGTCGACGAGCACGAGGCCAGCGCCGGAGTGGCGTTGCAGAATCCGATGCGCCGTGGCGACTCCGACGATCCCGCCCCCGATGACACAGAAGTCGTACATGGGACGCAGAGTAGGCGGACTACACCACGATGGTGCGGTTCGCGGTCGTCGTGGCGGGATTCGGTGTCGCGTCGGCCGTGGTCGGGGTGTCGGTGGCGGGTGTGGTCGAGTCGTCAACGCTCGGCGCGTGTTTCGCGGTGGGTGCGGGATTGCGCTGGAGCCGGAGTCCGTGTTCGCCGAGGGTCGGATCCGAGAAGGCCAGTGTCACTTCGCCATTGTGCATATCGACCTCGGTGCGCAGCTGGGTGACACCGCCGGGATCGGCGTGGATGCCGAACCGCTCCCGAACCGGTTCGGAGAGCAGGAGATCCGCCAGTGTGGTCAGCGCATCGGTATCCACGGTGAAGGCGACGGAATCCGCGCGGCCGGTGGCCACCTGCGCGCCGACATAGGCGGTGCCGACACGCAGTTTGCCGCCGATTCCGGGGGGCACCGCCGTCGGCGAATCGGCATTGGCCTCAGGGGTTTTCGCGGTGCCGTCCGAGGTCTCGGCGGGAAAACGGGCGAATAGTGCGGGTAGGTCGTGACTTCCGCCGGTCAGCAGCGCATCGGGGAGCTCGGGTCCGCGGTCGGTGCCGATATCCAGGATGTTGCGCGCCGGTGGTGCGGCGATTTCGCCGGTGGTGTGCTGGGTTTCGGCCATCTGGTGGACGATGTAGGCCCCGGAGGCCACGGTGAGGCTGAGGCTGGCGGTGCCCGCGAGGACAATGGCGGCGTGCCGCGCGATCTGGGCAGGCTTGTGAGCTGCCACGATGCGTTCCTTTCCTCCGCCCCTGATCCCCTCGTCGGCACGGCCCGCATCGTTGAAAGCCGTACAGGTGTCCAGATTACAGGGGCGGCGGCAGGCGGCGCCGCATGGGGGAGATCAGCATCACAGTCTCAGGGCGGCCGACACGCTGGCGGACTCGGGCCACTCGGCGTCATTCATGTTTCCACCAGCTGACAAAGGGGTAAATAGACATAGCTGGCGAGCGTCATTCTCGACTGCCACATCGAGACACCCGGCCAACGGCGTCCGGCCGACACGAACGGCGCACCCAAGTGTGGCGCTCGCCCGCTCCGATTCTCCATTGTTGAACCGGGTGGTCGGGTTTCGGCGGGTCAGTCGAACTGACCCGCCGTCCGGCCCGTTCCGGTCGGTCCCGCGAAAGCCTGTGCGATGGTGAGCCATTCGGCTGCCTCCGCACCTACGGTTTCGAGTGCGAGGTCATCGCGGTGGCGGCGCTGCGTCACCAGCAGACAGAAATCCAGGGCCGGACCGGTCACGCGCTGCGTCGCGTCGTCGGCTCCCCACGACCAGATGTCGCCGTCGGGTGCGGTGAGTTCGACCCGGAATTCCTCGACCGGCGCCGTCCTGCCGTGCACGGCATAGGCGAAATTTCTGGTCCGCACGCCGATATGCGCGACCGTGCGCAGCCGGGCGGTCGGTGTTCTGGTCACCCCGAGCGCGTCGGCGATGTCCTGGCCGTGTGCGAAGGTCTCCATAATGCGGGCGCTGACCATCGACGCCGCGCTCATCGGCGGTCCGAACCACGGCAGCTTGGTGCCGGACGGGACCGCGCGCAGGGCGTCGATCAGATCGTCGCGGCCCCGGCGCCAGCGGTCGAGCAGTTCGGCGGCGGGTGCGGTCGCCGCCTCCTCGGCGGCCTCGTCGACGAAGGTCAACACCTTCGGCGCGGCATTCTCGAGCAATTTCGCGAAGCCGTCGGCATCGGCGGCGGCCATGGTGGCGACCTCATCGGTCCAGGCCAGATGCCCGATCTGATGGGCGATGCTCCAACCGGGGGCCGGCGTGGGCTGCGACCAGTCCGCCGCCGCCAGCGCGGCCACGATGCGTTCCAGTTCGGTGCATTCGTCGGAGAAGTCGCGCAGCAGCGCTTCGAGGTCGGCCATCGGTTTCCTGTCTCGTCCGCGGCGTGCTCGAATCCCTACGCAGGCTGCCTCCTCCGGGCCCGTCGCTCGCGCCCGTCGAGGCGCACTACTTCGTACGCCGTCGCGGTTCAGCATCGCAGCGGCTCCGAAAAAATGCAAGCATGCGTGCTTGTATTTGGGACGGACTGCTCCGCTGCCCCGGGTCGGGCCGGTTACCAGCCGAAAATCGTCAGGTGGGCGGCGCCGACCACCAGGCCGAGCAGCGCGCCGTGCAGGTACAACAGCCAGGCATCCTGCTCGACCGAGGCGTAGAACATCTCCATGAACTCCCCCGGGGTGAGGTCCTGGAGCTTGCGCGCCGCGAACTCATCGATCTTCTCGGCCTGTTCGAGGGTGAACGCCTCGTCCTCGATCAGGCTCGGGGCCAGACCGACCGCGGCCCCGGCCGCACCGACCTTGAGATTGTCGAACTGGCGGCGGCCGAAGGCGACGCGCACGATCGAGGTGGTCGGGCCGAGCTGGCGATGGATCTCATCGGAGACCAGCCGCTCGATCAGCTGCCGGGTCTTATCGCCATTGGGGCCCTCGAGCAGTTCCTTGGACAGATTCGGCAGCGTGAGCACCTGGTAGGCGAGGATATGCGCGAGATCGGTGGCCGCCTGCGGCTGCCGCTTGGCCAGCAGCGCCTGCTTCCACAGGTATTTGTAGCGCGGCTGCGGATCACCCGGTTCGAAGACCATTTTGACGGCGATGACATTGACGATCACGCCGATCGCCGCGGAGGCCAGCAGCACGATCACCCAGCCCGGCACCCAGCCGAGCGCCGGAATGGTGTGGTGCACATGCATATACAGTGCGAGCAGCAGGCCGAACGGCGCGCCGAGCAGGCCGATCCGCACCATGAAGCGCAACTCCGGGGCGGCGATGGTGGTGGTCAGATCCTTCAGGATGTACGGGTTTTCCCGCAGATAGCGGATGACGAAGGATTTGATATCGATGAGCTGGTCGACATTGTCGCCGAGCGATTCGAAGGCCCGCTCGGTCAATGCCGGCAGTTCCCGATCCACCCGCTGATAGATGATCTGTTTCATGGCCTTGGGCACGCCGCGCCACAGATCCGGATTCTCCCGATACATCAACTCGTCGACCAGGGGCTGCACCTGCTTGCTCGCGAGTACCGCGATGTAGTCGGCAATACCCTGCAGATCCAGTTCGTGAATGAAATCGCGCGGACTGCCGATGCGCATGAGCGCCTTGTCGACACAAATGCTGGCCATCTTCTCGGCACGCGCCGGAATGAAGCCCTGGAATCCGAACCGGCGGCCGTCGCCGGAGAATGTCGGCAGCACCTGGACCCGACGCGGAAAATACGGATACAACACCTGTAGGCCCGGAATCCGGATGCCGCGAAATACGACGGGCCAGAACAGCATCAGCACACCGGTCCAGTTGGTGAGCCATCCGGCCAGCGCGCTGAAGATGGGGAAGGTGATCAGATCGACGCTGAACTTGGACAGGCCGGTCAGCTGTTCCCAATTGATGAACACTCCGGATGCGAGTGTTGTCATCGTGGGATCCCCCTAAGCCTTAGCGACTGCCTGCGGGTCGCTCGAAAAGATCAGCGGTCCGATATCCCGGTCCTGAGATATCCAGCTGCCAACATTCTCATCGGCTCGGACGGGGTGTCAATGCAGGCCCGTCATCGGTGGGGTTATCGGGCCTGCTCGAGGGGGCGGTCCGCATCCGCCTGCGCATCGGATTCCGCTGGGGTGGGCGGCCGTACGGCCGAACCCATCAGTTGGCGCATGAGTTCCGCGGTCAGTGCGCCGCCGCGGCCGGGTTCGGCTGTGCCGAAGACGTACCTGTCCGGGCGCAGCAGCAACAGACCGCCGATGCCGACACCGGCCTTGGCGAACCACCGGGCCAGCGCTCCGGTGTGGTCTTCGGTATCGGCGAAATCGGCACCGGTGCTGCGGCCATCGCCCGGTTTGCCCTGTGGGCGGCCGCCCAGGGGATAGACGGTGACGAATCGGGTGCCCAATGCCCGCAATGCGGCCTGGTCAGCGGCGCTGAGTACGGTGCGCGGGTCGACGCCGTAGCCGATCAGGGCGAAGCCGATGCCGAGGACATCGTCGAGGCGCTGCCGATGGCCGTCGTAGGTCCGCACATCCGGTTGCGGGGCCAGCGTGCCCGCCGCCCTGCGCAGACCGTGCCGCGGCAGGCCGAGATAGGCGCCGCGGCGGAAGCGCGGCGCGGGCTTCATCTTCGCGCCACGCAACCAGCCGCTCAGACCGGGTAGGCGCATCGCGGTGATGAGCGCGATATCGCGGGCCGCGGCGAGGAGTCTGTTATCGATCGAGACCAGGGTCTTGTTCAGCACCGAAAGATCGATCATCGCCTTGGCGTGCGGGCGGCGCTCGGATTCGTAGCTGTCCAGAATCGCCTGGCTCGCACCGTCTTTGATGATCGCGGTCAGCTTCCACGACAGGTTGTCCGCATCGCGCACGCCGGAGTTCATGCCCTGCCCGATGAACTGCGGGGTCATATGCGCGGCGTCGCCGGCGATCAGGATCCGGCCGTCGCGCCACCGGTCGGCGACGACGGCATTGAAGGTGTAGACGAGCTTGCGCAGCACCTCGACCTCATCCGGATCGACGAAGCGGGCGATACGGCGGCGGACGGTGTCGGAGTCCTCCATCTCCGCTTTGGTCTGGGACTCGCTCAGCATGAATTCGAAGCGATGGTGTCCGTCCGGCTGCGGACAGGACACGATCGGCAGTGCGGGATCACAGACGAAGTTGAAATACGGCAGGTGCCGGAAGGCGTCCACGCCGTCGCGGGCCTTCAGATCCACCACCAGCCAGCGTTCCGGAAAGCTGGTGCCGGTCATATCGATGCCGAGCTTCGTGCGCACCACACTGCGCCCGCCGTCGCAGCCGACCAGGAACTTCGCCCGCACCCGCTCCGCGGTGCGCGGATCGGTCTCCGGTGCGCGGCTGCCATAGCCGGTGCCGCGGCATTCGGCGTGTTCGACGCTCACACTGTTGTCGTCCTGGTCGAAATCGACGACCTCGCGGCCGCGGCGGACGGTGACGTGCGGATAGCGTTGCAGCGCTTGTTCGAGGGTGTTCTCCAGGTACGGCTGGTACAGGAAGTTGGCCACCGGCCAGCCCAGCGGCCGGTCGGACTGGTTGAACTGCGCGAGCAGCCGACCGTCGCCGCGCACCCACTGCACGGTGGAGTCGATATTCATATCCGCGGCGAGTTCGTCCGCGGCACCGGCGGTTTGGAAGATCCGCATGCCTTCGTCGTCGGTGTACACCGCGCGCGCCATGCCGTAGTACTCCGGCTCACGCTCGAGCACCAGCACGCGCACCCCGCGCCGCCCCAGCAGGTTGGCCAGGGTCAGTCCGGTCGGCCCGAGACCCACGACCACCACGTCGTAGTCGGTGTTCATCGCGTGAATCCTCCAGTCGGTTCGGGGACATCCACAGTTTTCTGATGAAATCATCAGCCACGACGACCTTCGCTGTCAAGCAGAGATGATGAAACCATCAGATAAGCAGGCGGAAGTGTTCACGCGTGCGATGCGCCGTGCCACCGGATGCGCCCAGGTGACCCGCCTCACTCGATGGGTTCCAGGTATGGAAGGCGGCTGATGTGGGGGTTATTCGCCGAGAGCGAACGAGCGGAGAGAGCCGGAACAAACGCGATCGCCCTGGGGTTGACTGGGCATCGCTCAACTTTTGGAAGGGTCGAACACGTGACTACACCACAGAACCTGCCGGTGCTGTTCCTGACCGATCCGATCGTGCTGCCGGGCATGGTCGTGCCCATCGAACTGGACGAATCGGCGCAGGCCGCCATCGACGCCGCGCGCGCCGCGAATACCGACGCGGTGCTGCTCGCACCCCGATTGACCGAGGGCTACGCCTCCTACGGCGTCGTCGCCACCATCGAACAGGTCGGCCGGATGCGCGGTGGCGCACCCGCCGCGGTGCTGAAGGCCGAACGGCGCGCCAAGATCGGCCATGGGGTCACCGGGCCGGGCGCCGCGCTGTGGGTCGAGGCCGAACCGGTCGAGACGCCCGCCGCGGACGGGCGCACCAAAGAGCTTGCCGCCGAATACAAGAAGCTGGTCGTTTCGGTGCTGCAGCGCCGCGAGGCCTGGCAGATCATCGACGCGGTCAATCAGCTGACCGATCCGTCGGCGATCGCCGATACCGCGGGCTACGCGCCGTACCTGACCGCGGACGAGAAGCGTGAGCTGCTCGAAACTCCGGACACCGCACAGCGTTTGACCAAGCTGATCGAGTGGACCAAGGCGCATATCGCCGAGGCCGAGGTCACCGAGAAGATCAGCGAAGATGTCCGCGAGGGCATGGAGAAGAGTCAGCGCGAATTCCTGCTGCGCCAGCAGCTCAATGCCATCCGCAAGGAACTCGGCGAGGACGAGCCCGACGGCGCCGACGACTACCGCACCCGGGTCGAACAGGCCGATCTGCCCGATGACGTGCGCGCCGAGGCGCTGCGCGAGGTCGGCCGGCTGGAGCGGGCCAGCGATCAGAGCCCGGAATCCGGTTGGATCCGCACCTGGCTCGACACCGTGCTCGAACTGCCGTGGACGGTGAAAACCACCGACAGCACCGATGTTTCGGCCGCTCGCGCGGTACTGGACGCCGATCACCACGGGCTGGACGAGGTCAAGGATCGCATGGTCGAGTACCTGGCCGTGCGCTCCCGGCGTGCCGCGCGCGGACTCGAGGTCGTCGGCGGCCGCGGCTCCGGCGCGGTGCTGGCGCTGGTCGGTCCGCCCGGTGTCGGCAAGACCTCGCTGGGTGAGTCCGTGGCACGGGCCATGGGCCGCAAGTTCGTTCGCGTCGCGCTCGGCGGCGTGCGCGACGAGGCGGAGATCCGCGGTCACCGGCGCACCTATGTCGGCGCGCTGCCCGGCCGGATCGTGCGCGCCATGAAGGAGGCGGGTTCGATGAATCCCGTTGTCCTGCTGGACGAGATCGATAAGGTCGGCTCGGACTTCCGCGGCGATCCGGCCGCGGCGCTGCTCGAGGTGCTGGATCCGGCGCAGAACCACACCTTCCGCGACCACTACCTGGATCTGGATCTCGATCTGTCCGATGTGCTGTTCATCGCGACCGCGAATGTCATGGAGACCATCCCCGGCCCGCTGCTGGACCGGATGGAACTGATCACCGTCGACGGTTACACCGAGGACGACAAGGTGGCCATCGCCCGCGACTTCCTGGTGCCCCGGCAGCTGGAGCGCAATGCGCTGACCGCGCAGGAGGTGTCGATCACCGACGAGGCACTGCGTGAGGTCGCGGCCAACTACACCCGGGAAGCCGGTGTGCGGCAGATGGAGCGGTTGATCGCGAAGGCGTTGCGCAAGGCCGCGACTCGGCTGTCCGAGGACGGGAGCGGGAGCGGTTCGGCCGCCGACGACACCGTGGTGTCGCTGGGTTACGACACCGAGCTGGGCTACGACTCGTCGGCGGAATCGGAGTCGTTGACCATCGATCTGGGCAATCTGAAGGATTACCTGGGCCGTCCGCGCTTCACCCCGGATTCGGTGGAACGCACCGCCGTCCCCGGTGTGGCAACAGGTTTGGCGGTCACCGGTCTGGGCGGCGATGTGCTCTACATCGAGGCCAATGGCGCCGAGGGCGAGCGCGCGCTCACCCTGACCGGTCAGCTGGGCGACGTCATGAAGGAGTCGGCGCAGATCGCCCTCACCTACGTGCGCTCGCACCTGGCGGAGATCGGCATCGAACCGTCGGTGCTGGATCGCAATATCCACATCCACTTCCCGGCGGGTGCGGTGCCGAAGGACGGTCCTTCGGCGGGCGTCACCATGGTCACCGCCCTGGTGTCGCTGGCGCTGGGTCGGCAGGTGCGCGCGGATGTCGGCATGACCGGTGAGGTCACGCTGAACGGCCGGGTGCTGCCGATCGGCGGTGTGAAGCAGAAGCTGATGGCCGCTCAGCGCGCGGGTCTGAAGACGGTGTTCATCCCGGCCCGCAATGAGCCGGATCTGGACGAGGTGCCCGCGGAAGTGCTGGCCGCCCTGGATGTCCGACCCGTCGCCGATGTGGCCGACATCCTGGCCTACGCCATCGAACCAGTTGCCGAACCGGCCCTGGACACTCCCGTCTTCGCGGCGAGCGCCTGATATTCGGCCGAACGGGCCGTGCACGTGTGCACGGCCCGTTTTTTCGCGTGCATGGTCACCGTGATCGCGACGCAAGGGCGATGCAAGCCCGCGCGCACACGATCGGGACATGACTACTACAGAGCAGACTCCCGTACTCGTTGTCGGCGGCGGACTCGTCGGGCTGTCGGCCGCGCTGTTCCTCGAGTACCACAGTGTCCCTTATGTTCTGGTCGAACGCCGGGCCAAGGCGTCGGTGCTGCCCAAGGCGCGCGGTCTGCACACCAGGACTACTGAGCTGTTCCGCCAGGTCGGGGTGGCGGATCGGGTCGAGCGGGCCGCCGCGACCGCACTGCGGGCGGGCAGCTTCGGCGGTGCCAGCACGGGCACCAGCCTCATCGCGGCCCAGCCGCTGGATATCAGTCATTTGGCGCGGGCAATGACGGCTGCCGATCCCAGTCCATCGCGGTTTTGCTTTCTGCCGCAGGTGCTGCTCGAGCCGGTGCTCGCCGAGCAGGCCCGCGAGCGCGGCGGTGATCTCCGATTCGGGGTGGAGCTGGTCGAATTCGAGCCCGACGATGCCGGCGTGACGGCAACCTTGCGCGACACGGCGGGCACTACTTCGGTGCTCCGGGCCGACTATCTCATCGCCGCCGACGGCGCGGCCAGCCCGATTCGTCGGGCATTGGGTATCGAGGGCTGGGAAGTGCCACCGACGCACCACTACATCAATGTCTTCGCGCGGACCGATCTCACGGGTGTACTGGGCGGTCGCACGTTCAGCCAGTGTGAGATCAGCAATGACACGGTGCGCGGACTCGTCCTGTCCAAGAACAACACCGACGAATGGTCGTTCCACCTCGAATACGATCCGACGCGCGAGAGCGCCGCGGACTATTCGGACCGGCGATGTATCGAGCTGATCCGCGCCGCGATCGGCGTGCCCGATATCGCGGTCGAGCTGCTGGCGCGAAGTGCTTGGGACACCGGCAGTTTCGTGGCCGATGAGTACCGGCGCGGCCGGGTGTTCCTCACCGGCGACGCGGCGCACCGGCACGCACCGTGGGGTGGCTACGGTGGCAATACCGGTGTCGCCGACGCACACAATCTGGTGTGGAAGCTGGCGATGGTCCGCTCCGGCGCGGCCGCGCCCGCACTGCTCGACTCCTATCAGGTCGAACGGTGGCCGCGTGCGATCATCGGCGCCGAACAGGCCAATCTGGGCGCCGACTTCCGCACCCGCTACGGCATCGAAACCCCGGACAATGCGGACCGGATGGCGCGCATGTTGGAGTTCGGGGCGGTGATGTCGCGCTTTCGCTACTCATCGGATGCGGTATCGCACCGGGCCGTTCGAGGCGTCGAATGGGTCGAGCCGCATGTCGATCGGCTGACGGGTCAGGTTGGCACGCGGTTGCCGCACGTGTGGATCGATGCCGAGCAGACCACCTCGACCCTGGATCTCTGCGGGCCCGGCTACGCGCTCCTTATCGCGGGCACCGCTAGAGCCTGGCGTGATGCCGCGGCGCACACCCAGCGGGAGACCGGAATCGACATCGCCGTGCACGGGTTGGCCGCCGAATGGAGTGCCTGCACCGGTCTGCCCGAAGGCGGTGCGTTGCTGGTGCGTCCCGACGGACATGTGGCCGCGCGCTCGGATGAGGGTCTGTACCCGAGGTCGCTGTGCGAAACCATACGGTCGCTCACGGGCTGGTCATCGGATACCGCATCGGCGCTCGACACCAAGGCCACTGCTTGATTTCGAGGTGGGTGGTGCATCGGAGGTTGTGCACCACCCGAAGTCGACCGTGCCGCGAGATGACCCGCGGCGTCAGTTGCCGTTCGCCGCCAGTTCGCGCTCGACGGAACGCGCGGTGCCCTGGGCGACCGCGCACAGGACCGGCTCCGCATCCGCGCTCTCGGCATAGATTTCGCAGGAGACGACGGCTTGGCGGCGCGTCGATCCGGTGACGGTGGCCTCGGCGCGCAGCCGGGTGCCCGCCGCCGGACGCAGGTAGGTGATGGTGAAACCACCGGTGAGGACATTGGCGCCGAGTACCGTACCGGCCGCGAAGGTGAGTGCGTTATCGGCCGCATACGACACCACACCGCCGTGCACGAAGCCGAATTGCTGGCCCAACTCGGGCCGGATGGGAATGATCAGGGTCGCGGCGCCGTCGCCGAATGCGGCGATCTCGGTGCCGACCAGCTGTGCGAACGGCTGTGCGGCGAGTACCTGCCGCGCCAAGTCCAGGTCGAGGGTGATCGTGGGCATGAGGTCTCCGTTGGCGAGTGGTTCAGTTGTTCGTGATGCCCAGCGTCTGCCAGGCGGCGTCGGCGAGTTCACCCGCGACATCAATGGGGGCCGTGCGGATTTCGCCGCCGAGCCAATGCCGGGAGTACTCCTGCGCCGGGCCCAGCCACAGGGCATAGAGGAGATCGAAATCGAGATCGCGCACCGCGCCGTAGCCGGCGTGGGTGCGCCACCAGCGCATGACATTGCGCAGGAATTCCCGGTTGCTCTCGCTCTCGCGCACGCCGGGCGGCCGAGCGGAATTGAGAACCGTTGCGCGGTACTGATTTTCGGTGACCCAACGCAGATGTTCGACGACTCCGGCGGTGACTCCGGCTCGCGCGTCGGTACTTTCGCCGACGACACCCCAGAAGTGCTCCTGATAGTCGGCGAGCGCATGCGCCCATACCTCGCGATACAGGTCCGCCTTGTCCGGGAAGTGGTGGTAGAGCGCGCCGACGCTGGCGCCCGCCGCATCGCGGATCTGGGTCAGTGTGGTCTCCAGCGGCCCCTGTTCCGCGAACTGACGCTCGGCTGCCAGCAGCAACCGATCTCGAATCTTCACAACCAGAATTTAGTTCTGTTTTGCGGACGGCGCAATGCCCGGCCGGTCACCGTGGAACGGTCAGGCAGTCGGACGGGGCCGACGCAGCAGCCAGGCCAGGAAGGATCGCCGCGGCGGGCGCGGATACTTCGCGACCACCGTCCCGGAGCCGATCTCGCCATCGACCCGCAGCAGCGGCGACCCGGGCAGACCGCCCTCGGTCACCTTGTTCTTGATGGCGCCGCTCTTGGCCTGTACCCGATCGAGATCGACCCGCCAGCCGCGCGGCACGATCAGCTGGACGGTGCCGGACCCAACCGATACGTGCACCGCGACCTCGCGATGCGGGCACAGCGCCCGGGTGAAGTCGAATGTGATACCGCCGGAACTGCATTCGGCCGTGATCTCGGCCGGGACGATCCACTCGCCGTCCTTGACCCGCGCGCCACTTCCGGTGCGCAAGTCGATCGGTTCGCGGGCCGCCGCGACCACCGGCAGATCGGCCGTGACGGCGACGAGTTCGGCCGTTGTCTGCGCCGAGTACACCGCGACCAGCCGCTTATCCAGCTCGATCAGGTCGAGCTGGCCCTCGTCGACGGCGAGCTGCAGCTGCCGGGCCGCCACTTCGCGATCGATATCGTCGACCCTGAGCGCGGGCAGGTTGTCCGGTGCGTCGGTCATGCATGCTCCCCTGTTCGTCCTCGGGAAAGCGTACGTCGGTTCGCCGGACTCGTTCCCGCTCCATCAACCGATGTTCGCGGCGAATTTCCGCTACCTGTCATGGCGATGCGGTAAGACGGACATATGCCCAGGTGGCTGTTGCACGTTGATCTCGACCAGTTCCAGGCGGCGGTGGAGTTCCGTCGCCATCCCGAGCTGCGCGGCCAGCCGGTCATCGTGGGCGGCAATGGCGATCCCGATGAGCCACGCAAGGTGGTGACCTGCGCGTCCTATCCGGCCAGGGCATTCGGGGTGCGCGCGGGGATGGCGCTGCGCTCGGCCAAGCGCAAATGTCCCGACGGGATTTTCCTGCCGCTGGATATGGCCACCTACGAGGAGGCCTCCGATGAGGTCATGGCGCTGCTGCGGACCTTCCCCGGCCGCGTCGAGGTATGGGGTTGGGACGAGGCCTTCCTCGCCGCCGATACCGACGATCCCGAGCAGTTGGCGCGCGAAATCCGAAGCGCCATTGCCGAGTTGGATCTGACCTGCGCCATCGGCATCGGCGACAACAAACTCACGGCCAAGCTGGCGACCGGTTTCGCCAAATCCGCGGGCAAATCCTCGGCCGCACCCGCCGATACCGACGGCGCGGCGGCGGGCATGTTCCGGCTCACCGCCGCGAACTGGGTCGAGGTCATGGCGCATCGTCCGACGAATGCGCTGTGGGGCATCGGAAGTCGGATCGCGGCCCGGATGGCCGAACTCGGCATCGAAACCGTCGCCGATCTGATGGCCGCCGACCGACATCGCCTCGCCGCCGAATTCGGCCCGAATACCGGGCCGTATCTGTGGGTTCTCGGTCACGGCAAGGGCGATACCGACGTGACGACCGAACCGCGAGTTCCGGTGGGGCGCAGTAAATCCGAGACCTTCCCACACGATCTGACGGATCCGGCGGAGATCCGGGCCCAGGTCGCGCGCCTGGCCACCGAGGTGGCCGAGGAGATGGCCGCCGCCGGTCGCATCCCCCTGCGCGTCGCGGTGACCGTCCGCACCAATACCTTCTACACCCGCAGCAAGCAGGAAAAGCTGTCCGAGCCGACCACCGATATCGCGATGATCGTCGAAACCGCCCTGCGCATCATCGATCGCTTCGAACTCGATCGCCCGATCCGCCTCCTTGGCGTCCGACTCGAACTGGTTCCCGAATGAGGCATAAGCCTTCGTATCGACACGGCGGACGGGTCGATGTGGTCGCGGGATCTGTCCCGGGAGGCGCCCACGCTCGTATGCTCGTCGGCATGGAGTTCTTGGCGATGGTGGCACACGAATCGGACAGCGGGATCGTGCTCACTCGGCAGCAGGTCGACGAGGACTTCCTCGGGCCGGGCGAAGTCACGATCAAGGTGCATTACTCGAGCGCGAACTATAAGGACGGACTGGCGATCACCGCGGGCGGTGGCGTGGTCCGCAACTATCCGATCATTCCCGGCATCGATATCACCGGTGAGGTCTTCTCCTCCGAGGTCGACGATTTCGCCCCGGGCGACCTGGTGGTGGCGCACGGCTACGATATCGGCGTTTCGCACAACGGCGGTTTCGCCGAATACGCCAGGGTGCCCGCCGACTGGGTGGTCAAGCTGGACGGTCTGGACACCCGCGACGCTGCCGCGCTCGGCACCGCCGGATTCACCGCCGCACTGAGTGTGCAGGGCCTGCTCGATCACGGACTCACCCCGGAGACCGGCGCGGTGCTGGTTACCGGCGCGACGGGCGGCGTGGGCAGCGTGGCCATCGATATCCTGTCCGGTCTCGGCTTCGAGGTAATCGCCTCCACCGGTAAGACCGATGCGGGCGATCTGCTCGCCGAACTCGGCGCCAACGAGGTGATCGGCCGATTGCCGGAGGATCCCGACGCCAAACTCCGCCCGCTGACAAAGGCCACCTGGGCGGGTGCGGTGGACAGCGTCGGCGGCAAATCCCTCGCCTACATCCTCAGTGCCATCGGCTATGGCGGCTCGGTCGCGGTCAGCGGCCTCACCGGGGGCTCGGATCTGCCCACCACCGTCATGCCGTTCATCCTGCGCGGCGTATCGCTGCTGGGCATCGACTCCGCCTATGTCCCGATCGAGAAGCGCCGCGCCCTGTGGTCGCGACTGGCCAATGAGCTACGGCCCCAGCACCTTTCGGCCATCGAGAACTTCGCCCCGATCACCGACGCCGAAAAGGTGCTGCGCGCCATCCAGCACGGCGCCCATTCCGGCCGCACCGTCTTCGGTGTCGCTGGCGAATTCTGATCGCAACCGGAAGCCCGGCACGATGTGATCGAGCCGGGCTCGAGTGTTCGGACGGCCTGCGCCCCGCCGCCGAACAGGCCGCCCAGGACTTCCCGCATCTGCGCTCGGGGCCGCCGCCGAGAACTGGGACCAGGACCCGAGCCGGGCTGCGCGGTGCGCGCGAATCAGGCCGCGACGGTGACCGGTTCCTCCGCGAACTGCGTGCGGTACAACTCCGCATAGCGGCCGTCGGCGGCCAGCAGCTGAGTGTGCGTGCCGCGCTCCACGATTCGGCCGTCCTCCAGCACCAGGATCTGGTCGGCGGCGCGGATGGTGGACAGGCGATGGGCGATCACCAGTGCGGTGCGGCCGTCCAGCGCCTCCGAAAGCGCCTCTTGGACAGCGGCTTCCGAGGTCGAATCCAGCGATGCGGTCGCCTCGTCGAGAATCACCACGCGGGGTTGCTTCAGCAGCAGCCGGGCGATGGTCAACCGCTGGCGTTCACCGCCGGAGAGTCGGTAACCGCGCTCGCCGACGACGGTGTCCAGACCGTCCTGCAGTGATTCGACCAGATCACGCAACCGGGCCCGCTGCAACGCATCCCACAGTTGTGTCTCGGTCGCCTCCGGGCGGGCCAGCAGCAGGTTGGCGCGAATCGTGTCGTGGAACAGGTGGCCGTCCTGGGTGACCAGGCCGACGGTATCGCGGATCGAGGTCGTGCTCAGCGCGCGCACATCGGTCCCGTTCAGCCGCACCGCACCGCCGTCCACGTCATAGAGCCGGGAGACGAGTTGGGCGATCGTGGATTTCCCGGCGCCCGAGGAGCCGACCAGCGCGACGAGCTGACCGGGTTCGGCCCGCAGCGACACATTGTGCAGCACCTCGACCCCGCCGCGGGTGTCCAGCGTCGCGACATCCTCCAGCGAGGCCAGCGACACCTTGTCGGCCGAGGGGTATCCGAAGCTGACATCGTCCAGCTCGACCGCGACCGGACCCGCGGGCACCGCTACGGCATCGGGCGCGTCCTCGATGAGCGGCCGCAGATCGAGCACCTCGAAGACCCGCTCGAAGCTCACCAGCGCGGACATGATCTCCATCCGGGCGCTGGCCAGTGCGGTCAGCGGAGTGTAGAGGCGGGTCAGCAGCAGCGAAAGCGATACCACCGCACCGGCATCCAGCTGTCCGCGCAGCGCGTACCAGCCGCCGAGTCCGTAGACCAGGGCCAGCGCCAGCGCCGAAACCAGGGTCAGCGAGGTGACGAAGACGGTCTGCAGCATCGCCGTGCGCACTCCGATATCGCGCACCCGACGCGCCCGCAGCGCGAATTCCTCGGACTCCTGCTGTGGCCGCCCGAACAGCTTCACCAGGGTCGCGCCCGGTGCGGAGAACCGCTCGGTCATCTGGGTGCTCATGGCCGCATTCAGGCCGGCCGCCTCGCGCTGCATGCCGGCGAGCCGATTGCCCATCCGCCGCGCCGGAACCACGAATACCGGCAGCAGCACCAGTGCGAGCAGGGTGATCTGCCAGGAGATGCGGACCATGACGGCGAGTGTGAGCGCGAGGGTCACCAGATTCGTGACCACACCGGAGAGGGTGTCGCTGAACGCGCGCTGCGCCCCGATCACATCGCTGTTCAGCCGGCTGACCAGCGCGCCGGTGCGGGTCCGGGTGAAGAACGCGACCGGCATCTTCTGCACATGATCGAAGACGGCCGTCCGCAGATCCAGGATCAGTCCCTCCCCGATCCGCGAGGACAGCCAGCGAATCAACAGTCCGAGTGCGGCATCGACCACCGCGAGCCCGCCGATCACCAGCGCGAGGATGACCACCACCCGCGGCGCGGCCCCGCCGACAATGTCATTGACAACCCGACCGGCCAGCACCGGCGTCGCCACAGCCAGCAGTGCGGATATCACGCTGAACAGCAAGAACGCACCGATCCGGCGGCGATGCGGCCCCGCGAACCGCAGGATGCGCTCGGCCGTCGCCAGCCGGAACGGCCGCTGCTCCTGTGGCGCGTTCGCCCGTCGGTACATCTGGCTCCACGCCACCGATTCGATACTCACCTGGGTACTCCCTCTCGCTCCCCACCCATCGAACTACTGGCCACCGACACTAAGACCTCAACAAAGGTTGAGCGCAAGCCGATTCCGCGCCGATTCCGCGCACAGCGAACGGCCACACGCTTTTGTAAAATCCGCACACAGCCTGTTGCCGAATCGACTGTCGCCCCGAAGCCGCCGAACCGCCCGAGCCGCTGAAGCGCCGGGGCTGCCGACCGGAACCGCCAGAACCGCCAGAGTCGCTGCAGCCTCGGGACCGCCGAGCCGGTGAAACCACTGGATCCGCCACTAAGGCGACTCCCTCAGCTGACTCGGCGCGCCTCGTCCGAGATACCGATGCCGAGGGCCGCGCCGAAAGCAATTCCGGTGTTGCACCTGGCAGTCAGGCTGCTGGGCCTGGCGTTGCCGCAGGCCGCTTGGTACCGAGGCACTAGAAGCGTAAGGCGACTGCGCGCCCAGACTCGATCGCATCGGCGAGTGCGCGCAAGACACGCCGCAGACAGAAGGGGATCGTGTCGTAAGGGCCGAAATTGCGCTCGAATTTCGGCACGTCCCGCTCGAATTTGGATCCGGTAGCAGTGCGGATCCCGATAGCTCGCGGTGGTGGCGCGGACGTGCATAGGCTGGCGAGGTGGACGAGGAGCGGCTGGTCGAGGGGTTGCGGCGCACGATCTCGGGTGAGGTCGACGCGTCCGCACGCAGACGCGCGGAGTACTCCTCCGATGCGTCGAACTACCGCGTCCTCCCGACCGCCGTGGTCTTCCCGCGTGCGGATGAGGATGTGGCGCGCACTCTCGAGTTCGCCAGGGACAACGGGCTGTCGATTACCGCGCGGGGCGCGGGAACCTCGGTGGCGGGCAATGCCGTCGGCCCGGGGATCGTGCTCGACTTCAGTCGATATATGAATGCCGTCCGCGAGCTGGATCCGGAGCAGCGGGTGGCACGGGTCCAACCGGGTGTCGTCCTGTCGGAACTACAGCGTCGGGCGGGGGCCTACGGGCTGCGGTTCGGGCCCGATCCGTCGACGCAGAATCGGTGCACGCTCGGCGGGATGATCGGCAACAACGCGTGCGGACCGCATGCGGTGGCGTGGGGGCGTACCTCTGACAATGTGCGTGAGCTGCGCATTCTCGATGGGACCGGTGCGGCGCGGACGCTCGCGGCCGATCTGTCGGTAGTCCCCGGGCTGCCCGAATTCACCAGGGCGAGTCTGGCCGTGCTGCGCACCGAACTCGGCCGATTCGATCGGCAGGCCTCCGGCTACGGCCTCGAACATCTACTGCCGGAACGCGGTTCGGCGGTCGCCAAATCGTTCGTCGGCAGCGAGGGCACCTGCGGCATTTTGCTCGAGGCCACGGTGGCGCTGGTCCCGCTGCCGCGGGCCACGGTGCTCACGGTGCTCGGCTATCCCGATATCGCCAGCGCTGCGGACGATGTCGCGGCCGTGATGGCATGTGACCCGATCGCGGTCGAGGGCATCGATGCGCGACTGGTCGATATCGTGCGGGTTCACCGCGGCGCCACCAGCGGCGTACCGGAACTGCCGCGCGGTAGCGGCTGGCTGTTCGTCGAATCCGTCGCCGATACCGCCGCCGAGGCATATGCCGCCGCCGCAAAGCTCTGCCGGACCGTCGGTGCGATCGATGCCAAGATCGTCACCGATGCCGGTGTCGCCGCGGCACTCTGGCGGATCCGGGCCGAAGGGGCCGGATTGGCCGGTCGCACGCCGGGGGGTCATCCGGCGTGGCCGGGCTGGGAGGACGCGGCCGTCCCGCCGCAGCACCTCGGCGCGTATCTGCGCGATTTCGCCGCGCTGACCAGCGACCACGGTGTGGACGGTCTGCTCTACGGCCATATCGGCGACGGCTGTATCCACGTCCGGCTCGATCTGCCCATTGTCGATGCGCCGCAACGCTTTCGGGCATTCCTGCACGACGCGACCGAACTGGTGGTCCGCTATGGCGGATCACTGTCCGGTGAGCACGGCGACGGCCGGGCGCGCTCGGAACTGCTCTCGACCATGTACTCCCAGGACGCTCTCGACGTATTCGCGGGATACAAGGCACTTCTCGATCCGGACGGGGTATTGAATCCGGGCGTACTGGTCGCCCCGCGTCCGATCGATGCGGATCTGCGGCTGGTCGGTGTGCGTCCGATCGGACGCGCCGGTGGTTTCGCGTTTCCGGAGGACAACGGTGATCTCGCCGCGGCCGTACATCGCTGTGTCGGTGTCGGCAAATGCCGTGCCGATACCCGGGCGAGCGGTGGCTTCATGTGCCCCTCCTATCTGGCCACCGCCGACGAGAAGGACACCACCCGCGGCCGAGCGCGGGTGCTCCAGGAGGTGGTGCGCGGCGCACTCCCCTGGTCGTCCGAGGCGGTCGCCGAATCGCTGGATCTGTGCCTGTCCTGCAAGGCATGTCGCTCCGACTGTCCGGCGGGGGTCGATGTGGCGACCTATAAGTCCGAGGCGCTCTACCGCCGGTACCGGCGCCGCCCGCGCCCGATCGATCACTACACGCTGGGCTGGCTGCCGCGCTGGCTTGCCGGCATGAGTCGGATGCCGCGTGCGGTAAACGCATCGGCGGATATCGGATGGCTGCGCCGAATCGGTTTGCGCGCCGCCGGAATGGATCCGCGCCGCGCGGTTCCGAGGCTGGCGGACCGCAGTTTCCGCCGGATCTGGCGTGAGCTGAGCGAGCAGGCGGATTCATCGAGTCGTCCGCGAGCAGTTCACCCCGCGACCGGGCGAGCGCCAGCAATCGCGTCGACCGACATCGCCCGATCGCCGGAGTCGACCGACGGCCTGTCATCGGCGGACGGCTCGCACGCGCAGGGTGTCGCGTCTCGGGAGGTCATGCTGTGGGTCGATACCTTCACCGACGTCTTCGACCCCGAAATAGGCTTGGCCGCAGTGGAATTGATCGAATCCCTCGGCTATCGCGTGCGCATCCCACAGCGGCGCGTGTGCTGCGGACTCACCTGGATCAGCACCGGTCAGCTCGACGGCGCCCGAGCCCGACTGCGGGCGACATTGAATGCACTGGATGAGCACGTGCGCGGCGGTGGCATTGTCGTCGGCCTCGAACCGTCGTGCACGGCCGTGCTGCGCGCGGACCTGCCGGAACTGCTGCCGGAGGATCCCCGCGCGGCCGCGACCGCCGCGGCCGTGCGCACCCTCGCGGAATTCCTCGCCGAACAGCCGAACTGGCGACCGCCACCGCGGAGCGGACAATCCGTGGTGGTCCAACCGCATTGCCATCACCATGCCGTACTCGGCTTCGATGCCGATCGCCGAATATTAGCCAGCATGGGTACAAATGTGACCGAGGTCACCGGATGTTGCGGCCTCGCGGGAAACTTCGGAATGCAGTCGGCGCATTACGACATTTCGGTCGCGATCGCCGAGAATGGCTTGCTCCCCGCGCTGCGAAACGCGGCCCACGATTCGATCTTGGTCGCGGACGGTTTCTCATGTCGCACCCAGGCGGCGCAGTTGAGCGGCCGCCGCGGGCTACACCTTGCGCAATTCCTGCTCGGCGAGTGAGTGTCAGCTGCCGAACGGCAGGGCGCCGGGCGGAATCTGGTAACCCGAGCTGCCCGCGGAAACCGCACCCCAGGCATTGAGCAACCAGTTGAGCACAGTGGTGATCATTAGAAACCTCCGTTATGGCGACTGCCAGCTGTTTGCCGAACGCAACAATATCGCCCCAGTTATTTGTCGCGTTACAAAATGACGGCGTATCTGGGATTATGTCGGATCTCTATCAAGAATCGCACACTTGGGCCGGAACTCCGGTGCGCCACGCAACATTCCGGCATGCGCAAACAGTGGGCGGGAGGACCGCGCGCAGGCCCTGCGGGCACAATGGGTCCGTGCGCAATCAGACGGCCGAACCGGACCAGAGCCGGTCCGGTCCGACCAGGACGGTCACCGCCGACGGCCCGATCGACCTCGCGCCGACCCTCGCGCCGCTGTCCCGTGGTCGCGGTGACCCCTGTCACCAGGTCACCCCTGACGGTGCGCACTGGCATGCCTCCCGGATGCCGACCGGTCCGGTCACCTACCGCCTCGCCCAAGCCGGTAGTCATGCGGTCGACGCCCGCGCCTGGGGTCCCGGCGCGGCCGAATTCCTCGATGGCCTCGACCACATGCTGTGCCTGGACGAGGACCTGTCCGATTTCGCCCCGGAACATCCGAAGATCGTCGACGCGCACCGCCGCTTCCCCGGACTGCGGATGCTGCGCACCGGCCTGGTCTTCGAGGCATTGGTGCCCGCGGTACTCGAGCAGAAGGTGCATACCGTCTCGGCCCGCGCGTCCTGGCGAAAACTGGTGCGGCAGTTCGGTTCGCCCGCACCGGGGCCTGCGCCCGCCGGATTGCTGCTGCCGCCCGATGCCGATACCTGGCGCCGGATCCCGTCCTGGACCTGGCATCGCGCCAATGTCGGGCCGCAGCGCGCGCAGACCATCGTGCGCGCGGCCCGGCTGGCGGATGCGCTGGAGCGGGCGGCCGCCGAGGACCCCGCGGTGGCCGCGCGATGCCTGCGGACGGTGCCCGGAATCGGTGTTTGGACCGCGGCCGAGATCGGCCAGCGTGCCTTCGGTGATGCCGATGCCCTCTCGGTCGGCGACTACCACCTCGCGGCCATCGTCGGCTGGACCCTGCTCGGTGAGCCCATCGACGATGCCGCGATGGTCGAATATCTGGAACCGCTACGGCCACACCGCTATCGGGCCATCCGCCTGCTGGAGATCAGCGGTTACGCGCACAAGCCGAAGTTCGGCCCGCGCACCCCGCTCACCGATCACACCTGGCACTGACCGGATCCGCTGCTGGACAACACGTTTCGCCAGACCATCCGGCGTACGGTCGGCGGCGTGCCGACGATGGGCCACCGATTCGGCAGTCACCCACCGCAGCACCCGAAGGCAATCCAGCAGCACAGCCGGAACGCCGTGCTGGCGTGTGGTCGAGACGATGGCTGTCGGCTCGGCGGCGCTCATAACTGCAGCGCGCGTTCGTCCAACACACATTTGCCCGCCTCGACCAGTGTCGTGCGGGCCGCGCGGCGGACCCGGCATCGGTCGACGGTGCAGTCGATATGCAGTTGCATTGCGGCGTGGGCTTGTTCGGTCGTCAGCACACCAGGGTCGCTGCCACAGGCCAGGAGCGAGGCGACATGCATATTCAGGTTGGTGAGTTGCATCACGCCACCTCCGCCCGGCGGCGCACCGAGCGGACATGTCGGCTGTATCGGGAGACCGGCCCGTCGTCCCACGGGGCCTGTTGGATCGCCATCCCCAATGCCTCGAGCGGGGTGAGTCCGATCCCTTCGGCGAGATCGCCGACCGCCCCGAGCAGCGCTGGCACCACCTCAGCAACCTGGAGGGCGGCAACCGCTTGGGCGCAGGTCAGTGTGCGCCCGGGCAAATAGGAAACCACCCAGCTCTGGTGTCCGACGCTGCGGGCCCGATGCGGGGTCAAATCGCTGGTCATCAACGACGACGCTATGACACTTACAGCCATGACTCCTCGTTCCTACGTGCGATTCCTGCGACGCTCGCGACGCGCTCCGGCGGCGGTAGCTTGCGTGACCACGGAGGGCGCCGCGAACGTCGCCATCGAATACGGTGTGTGCCCGGAGCTTTCACCAAAGGAGGGGAATGTCGCGTATTCACTCCGGGCACATTCCCAGCACACCACCGTGACATGTCACGAACGACGTCCTTGGTGGATATCCAAAGATTTGGCGCGAATTCCCAGCACAAAACCCAACCGGGAAGGGAGGATTCTCCATAGTGGACGAAAGAACCCTCTGCCCAAGCGAAGTGACGGGGAACCGAGCTTGTGAGGTCGCCCCGGAGCAAACCTTTGGGTCTGTATCCGGGCCCGCGGCGTGCGCTGCGGGTGCGGAGGCGGAAGCCTGCGTGATGACCTAGGGACCCGCGAACATCGCAATTGAATACAGAACGGAGCGTGCTGTGTCAGCGAGTTCGGCAAGACCGTCAGACAGTTCCCGGGATGTCGCACAGGGGAGCGAACCTTCGGACCGACTATCCCCCGACAATGCCGCCTCTACCCTACCCAGACGCCAACTCGGCAGATATCTTCGGGACTGGCGCACGCAGGCGGGCCTCACCATCGCCGAAGCGTCCCGACTTATGGAGTGGGGCGCAAGCACCTTGCAGCGCTTGGAAAAAGGCCAGGCAGATCGCATACGCACCATCGATATCCAAGAGCTGTGCCGCATCTACGGCATCCCGGACGAACTGTCCGACGGCCTGAAGGGCTTGGCCCAGCAGGCCGCGGTCAAGAGCTGGTGGCACGCCTACGGCGACCTCATCCCGGAGAACTTCGACGTCTACGTCGGATTGGAGGCATCGGCCCAGCGACTCAACTCCTACCAATCCGAACTCGTACTCGGCCTACTCCAGATCGCCGACTACGCTCGAGCCCTGAATCGCCTTGGCTATCCCGACGATTCGGATGCCGAAATCGAGCGCCGTGTCCAATTGCGGTTGCAGCGTCAGGCATTGATCACCCGCAAGGCCGCACCGGCGACGGTGGATGTGGTGTTGCACGAATCGGTCCTGCGCCGGGTGGTCGGTGGCGCCAAAGTGATGGCGGCGCAGCTACGTCATCTTGCTGATATCAGTACCCAACCCAATATCTGCCTGCGTATCCTGCCGTTCGCGGCCGGTGTTCCACTCGGGGTTTCCACCGGACCGTTCACGGTTCTGGCGTTCGGAACCGATAGCAAGGGCCAGCCGGTCGAGCCGCCGGTGGTGTACGCCGAGGGCTTCACGGGGGATCTGTACCTCGAAAGACATGCTGATGTACGGCGGTACGATCGTGCGCACGAGTGCCTCCAGCGCAGTGCGCTGGATATTCAACCCAGCAGACATCTGCTACGGCAGGTAGCGAAGGAGTATGTGGCATGAGTTTGGATCTGGTTGGCGCGCAGTGGTTCAAGAGCACCCGCAGCGGCGCGGGTAAGGACTGCGTAGAGGTCGCCTTCCTCGACGGCGGTCGGGTCGGCCTACGCGACAGCAAGAATCCGAGTGGACCCGCCCTGGTCTTCACCCGGGGCGCATGGGATGCCTTCACCGCCGGTGTGGCGGGCGGCGAGTTCTGAGGGAGTTGCGAGGCGTGAGCATCAACAAGGACGCGAATGTGGATCTGTCCGAAGCGATCTGGCGCAAGGCCGGTGATGGCACCGGAAAGGACAGCGTGGAGGTGGCGTTGCTAGCGGAGGGGCACGTCGCACTGCGCGACGGTAAGAATCCCGATGGGCCGGTCCTGGTCTTCACGCCCGGTGAATGGGCCGCCTTCACCGCGGGTGTGCACGATGGGGAGTTCGACCGGCCCGAATAGTGCGACCGGCCCGGCGGATAGCCCGCCGGGTCCAGTCACGTGACGGCAGAGTCGTTGCGATACACGATGATCAGATGTGATCGGGAAGATCACGAAACAGTGCAGATTCGACAACGAAAGTGCGTTTGCCGACGGTAATTACGGGTAGACAACAACTTGTGGACCGTGGGCTCAAGAGTTCCCATCCCCGGTACAGGAAGTTGCGACCGGGCGATTGGGTGGAATGGCTGATCGTGGCACTGCTTTTCGCGGTGTCGGCGGTGGGTGTCTTCGTCCTCACCGGCTCATTCCTGTCATCGCTGTTCGTCGGCGTGCTGGTGTGGGTGGTCGCCGTCGGAGTCGTCGCGTTGCTATAAAGGGTGCGCCGACCGGCCGGGCATCAGATCCCGGCCGGTGGCCGAAAGGGCGGGTCAGCGCCGGAAGAGCTTGTTGCCCAACCAGACCAGCGGATCGTACTTGCTGTCCGCCACCCGTTCCTTCATCGGAATCAGGGCGTTATCGGTGATCTTGATGTGTTCCGGGCAGACCTCGGTGCAGCATTTGGTGATATTGCAGAGTCCGAGTCCCTGCTCGTCCTGCGCCAGATTGCGGCGGTCGGCCACATCGAGCGGATGCATCTCCAACTCGGCGATCCGCATCAGGAAGCGCGGACCGGCGAAGGCCTCCTTGTTCTCCTCGTGGTCGCGGACCACGTGACAGGTGTTCTGGCACAGGAAGCATTCGATGCACTTGCGGAACTCCTGGGAGCGCTCCACATCGACCTGCTGCATCCGGTAATCGCCGGGTTTGAGATCGTCCGGCGGCGTGAAAGAGGGGATCTCCCTTGCCTTCTGGTAGTTGAACGACACGTCGGTCACCAGATCCCGGATCACCGGGAAGGTGCGCATCGGCGTGACGGTGATCAGCTCATCCGGCTGGAACGTCGACATCCGGGTCATGCACAGCAGCCGCGGCCGACCGTTCACCTCGGCCGAACACGAACCGCATTTGCCCGCTTTGCAATTCCACCGCACCGCGAGATCGGGCGCCTGGGTGGCCTGCAGCCGGTGGATGATGTCGAGCACCACCTCACCCTCGTTCACCTCGACGGTGAAGTCGTGCAGTTCACCGCCGTCGATATCGCCGCGCCACACGCGGAATTCGGCGTCATAACCCATTTTCCCTACGCCTCGCCTTCCGTGGCTGAAATCGAACTTGCCGGATGGAAGGCGAGTTCGGCTGGGTTGTAATACTTTTCGAGCTCACCGAGATCGAAGAGCGAGAGCAGATCGGCCCGCATCGGGATCTGGTCCTCGGTAACGACCCGAACGCCCGGTACCGGTCCGTCCGCGTCGGCGGGATCGACCGAGCACACCAGCAGCTTGTTGCGCCAGGCCGCATCCATGGCCGGGAAGTCGTCGCGGGTGTGTCCGCCCCGGCTCTCGGTCCGCAAAAGCGCTGCCTGTGCGACACATTCACTGATCAGCAGCATATTGCGCAGGTCGAGGGCGAGATGCCAGCCCGGGTTGAACTGCCGATGCCCCTCCACCGTCACACTGTCGAAGCGTTTGCGCAGGTCGGCGAGGCGCGTGATGGCCTCCTGCAATTCGTGTTCCTTGCGGATGATGCCGACCAGATCGTTCATGGCCTGCTGCAGATCGGTGTGCAGGGTGTACGGGTTCTCCCCCGTCCCTTCGGCAGGCGGATCGAACGGCGCCACCGCACCTTTCGCGGCCGCGGCGATATCGGTGTCGGATACCGTTGGCCGCTCGGACAGCTCCTCGACGTAGGTCGCCGCGCCGAGCCCGGCCCGCCGACCGAAGACCAGCAGGTCCGACAGTGAATTGCCGCCGAGCCGGTTCGAGCCGTGCATGCCACCGGAACACTCACCCGCGGCGAACAATCCGGGCACCGTGGCCGCGCCGGTATCCGGATCGACTTCGATACCGCCCATTACGTAGTGGCACGTCGGGCCGACTTCCATCGGCTCCTTCGTAATATCCACATCCGCGAGCTCTTTGAACTGATGGTGCATCGAGGGCAGTCGCCGCCGGATCTCCTCGGCGGGCAGCCGCGAGGCGATATCCAGATACACCCCACCGTGTTCGGTGCCGCGTCCCGCCTTCACCTCGGAGTTGATGGCGCGGGCGACTTCATCGCGGGGCAGCAGATCCGGGGTGCGGCGCGCGGAGTCGTTATCGCGCAACCACTGATCGGCCTCTTCCTCGGTTTCGGCATACTGCCCCTTGAAGACCGGCGGAATGTACTCGAACATGAAGCGCTTGCCCTCGGTGTTCTTCAGCACCCCACCGTCACCGCGTACACCCTCGGTGACGAGGATGCCTTTTACACTGGGCGGCCAGACCATGCCGGTCGGATGGAACTGCAGGAATTCCATATTGATCAGCGTCGCACCGGCCCGCAGCGCCAGCGCGTGTCCGTCGCCGGTGTACTCCCACGAGTTGGAAGTGACCTTGTAGGACTTGCCGATACCACCGGTCGCCAGTACCACCGCGGGCGTTTCGAACAGGACGAACCGCCCGGACTCGCGCCAATAGCCGAACGCGCCCGAGATCCGGTCGCCGTCCTTGAGCAATTCGGTAATGGTGCACTCGGCGAAAACCTTGATGCGCGACTCGTAGTCGCCGGTCTCCGCGAAATCCTCCTGCTGCAGCGAGACGATCTTCTGCTGCATGGTCCGGATGATCTCGAGTCCGGTGCGGTCGCCGACGTGCGCCAGCCGCGGGTAGGTGTGGCCACCGAAGTTGCGCTGGCTGATCCGACCGTCGGCGGTCCGATCGAACAGCGCCCCATAGGTTTCCAGCTCCCACACCCGGTCGGGTGCCTCCTGAGCATGCAATTCGGCCATGCGCCAGTTGTTGAGGAACTTGCCACCGCGCATGGTGTCCTTGAAATGGGTTTGCCAGTTGTCCTTTTCATTGGCATTACCCATCGAGGCGGCGCAACCGCCCTCGGCCATCACGGTGTGCGCCTTGCCGAACAATGACTTGCACACCACCGCGACGGACAGACCGTGTTCGCGTGCTTCGATCACCGCGCGCAGTCCGGCGCCACCGGCACCGATGACGACGACGTCGTATTTGTGCCGTTCCACTTCTGGCATGGCCGCGAAACTCCTGGTTTGTGAGGGCGGTTAGTTGATGAACCGCAGATCCGAAATCGTGTCGCTGGCAACCAACATCACGTAGAAGTCGGTCAGCACCAGCGTGCCGAGGGTGGTCCAGGCCAGCGCCATATGGCGGGTGTTGAGCTTGGAGACCTGGGTCCAGAACCAGTACCGCACCGGATGCGCGGAGAAGTGCTTGAGCTTGCCGCCCATGATGTGCCTGCAGGAATGGCAGGACAGGGTGTAGGCCCAGAGCAGAATCACGTTGCCGAGCAGCACGACATTGCCGAGGCCGAAGCCGAACCCGCCGGTCTTGCCGTGGAACGCGTAGATCGCGTCCCAGGTGTTGACCAGTGAAACCAGTACGGCCACATAGAAGAAATAGCGGTGCGCGTTCTGGATGATCAGCGGCAGCTTGGTCTCGCCGGTGTACTTGGCGTGCGGTTCGGCGACCGCGCAGGCGGGCGGGGAGAACCACACCGCGCGGTAATAGGCCTTGCGGTAGTAGTAGCAGGTCAGCCGGAATCCGAGCAGGAACGGCAGCACCAGGAAGCCCAGTGGCAGGATTGCGGGGATATGGCCGAACCAGGCGCCGAAGTGGCGCGCGCCCTCGACGCAGTCGGTGCTCACGCACGGTGAGTAGAACGGCGTCAGGTAGTGGTAGTCGTCTACCCAATATGCCGTTCGCACATACGATCTGATCGTCGCGTAGAGGACGAAGGCGGCCAGTCCTACGGCCGTCGTTAGCGGTGGGATCCACCATCGGTCGGTGCGCAGTGTGCGCGCGGAGATGGCGGCCCTGGTCTTGCTGAAGACGCCGGTTCCCGTTTCCGGGGTGGCGGTCGGTGCGGCACTCACAGGTGGATGCCTCGCTGATCTGCTGTGCGGACGGTCCCCGTGACCTCCGCAATCGAATGTGATGCTGAGCACCATACGACACCCTCGCTATCGCGCAGCGGTGTCCCGCCAAACATGACCCGCCCTCAGGTCCGTGATTTCCGCCACATTCGATCCAGGTTTACCGACCGCGGGCGGCAGCGAACGGACCGCGAAGCCCCCGAACTCTCCTAAAACAGAACATGATTCGAGCGGGCCCGCCCGCAAGGAAACCGGCGGTCGATTTTTCGACCGTACGAACGTCACGCGGCGGCAACAAACGTGTGGTCATCTTTTCTGGAAATCACCCGCTGACGTGCGCTGATGCCATCCCGCCGCAGGCGGATACAGCTTTGCCGGGGGAAGGAGTAACCCAGATGAGGAGAGCCGCGATCGTGGCGCCGGTCCGGACCCCGAGCGGGATCGAGGGTGGCGCACTGTCCGGAATGCCGCCGGAATGGCTGGCCTCGACCGTCCTGTCGGCGGTGATCGCACGCGCGGGCATCGATCCGCTGCGCATCGAGGATGTCGCGATGGCCAGTGTCGACAACCGAGCCAGTGCCCCTGAGTTGAGCAGGCTGGCCGCGCGGGTTGCCGGACTGCCGTTCGCGGTGCCCGGATTCCTGACCGACCGTCGCTGTGGCAGTGGTCTGCAGGCGGTGATCACCGCGGCGATGATGGTGCAGACCGGTGCGGCCGATGTGGTGGTCGCCGGTGGGGTCGAATGTTCGGCCGCCAGCGATTGCTCGGCGACCCGCCATGGCGATCCCTACCAGACCGGCGATCTGGCGAATGCCGAAGAGTTGGCCCGCTATTACGGCATCAGCCGGGAAGCGGCCGACGAGTTCGCCGTCGCGAGCCATCGCAAAGCCGCCCGCGCCTGGCGGCAGGGCACCTTCTCCGCCGAGGTGATCCCGGTCGGTGTCGTCGACGAACCCGGGGAGTGGAACGAGTTCGATACCGCGGTGCGCCATCGGATCATGCGCGACGAAGGTGTGCGCGAGGACGTCTCCACCCGTACGTTGGCAACGCTGCGCCCGCTGATTGGCAGCGGTGTGGTCACCGCGGGCAATATGAGTTCACATCGGCACGGTGCGTCGGCCTGCCTGGTCGTGGCCGAGGACCGGCTCGACGAACTCGGCCTGACGCCGATGGCCTATTTGGTCGGCTGGGCCGCGGCCGGATGTGATTCGGACACTGCGACTCTCGGCGCCGCCCCGGCCGTCGCCAAACTGCTCGGCCGCACCGGATTCACCCTCGACGATCTCGATCTGATCGAGGTCAATGAGGGCTTCGCGGTGGAAGTGCTTGCGCTGGTACGGGAATGGGAGCTGGATCCGCGGGAGCGGCTCAACGTCAACGGTTCGACGATCGCGCTCGGCCATCCGGTCGGCGCCACCGGCCTGCGGATCATGACCACGATGCTGCACGAATTGGCTCGCACCAATGGCAATTACGGTCTGGAGGCGATCGCACTAGGCCACGACCATGGCATCGCGGCTCTCTTCGAATCGGCGGGCGCCGCCCCGATCCCCGAGACTCCCCGCGGCGCCCGCTTTCACGGCGTCCGCCCGTCCCGCAGGCCGGGTCGTCACCGCGCCTCGTGAGTCGGATCCCGGGGCCGCTACGCAGGTGAGCTGTTCACCGCACACGTGCGATTGCGCGTGTGCGGTGACGAAAGCGTATGCGCCAGCTTCCGTGCCGCGGTACGGACGGCACGCCGAACCCGGGAGCTACTTCGTGCGCGGGCGGGAGTGGAAGCCGAGGCCCTCGTCCTGCGCACCCATCCACGCCGCCTCGTCGGATTTGCTGTCCGGGACGTAGATGGTCTCCTGCGGGCGACGGGTGAGCTGCTGCGGCGGCGACTGCTCGAGCTCATCGGCGTCGATGACGAGCCGCTCGAGGTCGTTTTCCAGTCGTCGCACCGAATTGGCGTCGCCGTAGTGAGTGCGCAGTGCGCCGATGGATTGCCGGAGCTGCCCGACCGCGTAGCGGAGTTCAGCTATTTCGCTGCGTGTCATCGATACCTCCTGTGTTCCTTGGCGGGCAGACGAACTCGGTGGGTAGCGGATGCTTCCATGGTCTGCCTGGGAGCGCGCCGCACCAAGTCGTGTGACTCACCACACAACGTGATCTACAACACAGTACGTGAGGAATCGCGATCTGGCTCGTCGGACCTACTTTTCGGATGTTTGCCCAAATATTGCCGAAGGGTCCGGCAAGGCATCCGTGCGCTCCGACGAACGCGGACTCAGCTGGCGGTGGCGTACTCGGGGCCCTGACCGTGCATGGCGGTGATGACCCGGTCGACCAGGCCGACAATGTAGGAGGCCACCTCTTCGGCGCGTTCCAGGTGCACGCTGTGCCCCGCGCCTTCGAGCCGCACCAGCTGCGAGCCCGCCAGTTGCGAGGCGAGAACCACCGAATGTGTGAACGGCACGACGATGTCGGCCGAACCGGCCAGCACGAGCGCCGGAATGTCGCCGAGGCGCTGCAGCGCCGCGCTCTCGTCGAAGGTGATCAGCGAGGCGAGGAAGCTCGACATGGTCAGCAGCGGGGTGTCGTTCATCATCGCCGCGGCGACCGCGACCATGCGAGGGTTCGTTCGCTTGGTACCCGTATTCGCCGCGCGGGCGATCGGCTCGAAGATCCGGCGGGACAGCCGCTTGGACGCCTGCATGAACCGCGGCGCGCGCAGCACCGCGATCTGCAGCGAGTTCACCGCGCGCCGATTCAGGAAGCGAGCGAGCCCGATCTCGGTGATGCCGTTGGCCGCGCCCGCGATCAGGCCGAGGCCGACCACCCGGGTGCCGATCGCCGCCGGGAACAGCCGGGCATAGGCCAGGGTCACCATCGCGCCCATCGAATGTCCGACCAGCACGATCGGGCCGGTCGGCACGACCGCGCGCAGCACGGCGTCGAGGTCGTGGCCGAGCTGCTCGATGGTGTAGGTCGAGTGATGGGCGACGCCCGATTCACCGTGCCCACGGTGGTCGTAGAAAACCATCCGGGCGCCTTGTTGCCTGTACTCACCGGCCCCGTCGACTGCCATCCCGCTGTATATACCCGCCTCGTCGGTTCCGCCGGATGGCATCCCGCTGTATATACCCGCCCCGTCGGTTCCGCCGACTGCCGTCCCCCACTGTCGCAGCAGTTGATCGCGCAGGTACGACCAGGATTCGGTGCGTAGGCAGTGACCGTGCACGAAGACAATGGTCAGGAGTGCGTCGTCGGCGCCGAACGTGCGGACCGCGATCGGGGTGCCGTCGTCGGCCGACACTGTAATGCGATGGCCGTCGTAGTCGGCGGCCCGGCGGGCGAGGGTCGTGGACATGAAGGTTCTCCTGTGGGATACCCGTTCGGAGCGCTCTTGCCCGGATGTCGAGTTGGATTCCCGCGCCGTTCACGCCGCATACCGTCCGTTATGTACGCGTTGTCCAACTGACGCTGGTGATCGACATCGCCGGGCGTACAGGCCCGTCGATCGGTGAATCTAAGGACCTGTAGGTCAGACGCTAGATTTCGGCAGACAACTATGATCGACCGCTACGTCGGCCTTCTATCGGCCAATCGATCAAATTTCCTAGAGTCCGCTAGAGATTGTTATCGGAAGGTTATCGGAGCCCAGTATCGAAAGTCTATCGTTATCTAGAAATTCTCAGAGATTGTCCGATATTTCCCGATCACGTACTTTCCGAGGTCGCAACGACCGCACGGATCCGGCCCCGCCACCTGCGCAATGTTGCTCGACCACGACATCGACAGACGCTGCACCGGTCTCCGTACGGAGCCGACGCGAGCCGTCACCGACCGCCTACCGCTCGTTATGCGGATGTGACCACGTGGGCCACGCCACCGCTTCCGTGATGCCTCTTCACGCGTTCCGACCGCCGGTAATCGAACCCCCCGGACGGCCATGTGATGGGTCATTCCGCCTCTATAAGCGACCAGATGGTGCTGTCGTGGTGCGATGGTCGGGCTTGCTGTCCTGCACGGACTCCCCGGGTCCGGCTGTCTCGGATACGGCTGTGGTCCACGGTTCTACCGGGGCAGTGCTGGGCATGCTTGCCGTACGCTCTTCCGTCCCTGCGTAGGCAGCCCTGCGACTTCCAGTCTGGGGACTGGCTCCGATTGTGTGGTCGGGCTTTGCTTGTCGAGGCGAGGCGAGGCGAGGCGAGGCGGATGGTGGCGGGGTTGTCTCGAGCCGCCATTCGACTCGGCTCGAGTGCTGCCAGTCGACCGGGTGGGGTGCGGGAGGGGTCAGCGGCGGGAGCGGAGGTATTCGTCGTGGGCGCGGTCTTCGTGGTGGTAGCGCTGGGTGAGGGTGAGTAGGCGGTGGATTTCGGCGGCCATGGATTGGGGGTCCATGGGGGCGGCGATGATCGGGTCGCCGGTTTTGACGTAGTAGCGGCCGTCGGGGTAGTCCATCCACCAGAAGCCGCGGCCGGGCGTGGGGCGCGCGTCGAGGGCTGGGCCCGCGTAGATGGTGATCTCACCCAGGCCGGAACGGGTGCGCTGGAAAATGCGGTCCAGTTGTTCGAGGGGGCCGTAGTCGTGCGCGCGGCGGATATGGCGGTCGCGGTCGGCGGCGATCTCCTCGCGTCGGAACTCCAGTCGCGGTTGCGTGCCGGGACCACGCGGCGGCAAGGCGGCCACGGCGTGGGTGCAGACCTGCTGTGCGGTGCAGTAGGTAATGACCACGTCGCCGCCGGTGTCGGCGGTGACGCCGGGCAATTGGGTCAGCGCGGCCCCCATGTGGTCACGGACCGCGCCGTGGAATCGGTAGGCCTGGGAAAGGTAGGGGCCGCCGAAACCCTTGGACTCCACGCGGGCGTCCGGCTCGAGCAGCACCTCGATGGCGTGTTCGAGTTCCGGTGAATACTTGTCGAGCAGGGCGGTGAGCGCGGCTTCGCGGTGGCGTTCCAGCTCCTCGAATTCGGTGATTTCGGTGCGATAGTGCAGCGGGTAGGGCAGCCGGTCGCGACCATATGCTGCCCAGAGCATTTCGAACTCCAGCCCAGTGAGTCTGTGCTTACCCACCCCGCCGGCTTCGCCGGCTGTCATCCCCCTAGTACTGCTGTGCACCGTCGTGGTCACCGCCGATCACCGGCGGCACGGTCTTGGGTAGCGAATCCAGTCCGGTGGCTTCCTCGCCGTGCTCGGCGGTGATGAGGTAATCGGGAACGCCCTTCTTGCGATCCTCATCGCTGCCCTTGCCCTGACCGGCGCCACCCATACCCGACATTCCGGATGTTCCGGCACGGCCGGATGCCGTGGTGCTCTGGCGCGCGGCCGAGGCGGCGGCCGTGGTGCCGGTGGTGGGTGTGCCAGCGACGCTGCGGCCCGGGCTGCCCGAGGTGGTGCCGCCCGGACTGCCCGAGCCGATGCGGCCAGTCGAGGGGCTGCCGATTCCGGGCGTCGCGGAGTGCGGGGTGCCCGTGATCGGGCCGCTGGTTCCGGCCGTGGTCGGTGTCGTGGTAGTGGATTGCGTTGTCGGCGTGGCGCTTTGCGAATTCGTACTCGTGGGCGTGGTGGCATCCGACGTCACCGCCGACGGCTCGGTGCCCGTTTGCGTACCCGTACCGGATCCCGAGCCCTCGCCGGTCTCGCCGCCATTGCCGTTACCGGAACCGCCACCCGAATCCGAACCCGAACCCGAACCGCCCGATGACCCACTGGGATTCGGCCCTGGTGCGACCGGGCCGGCGGGGCCGTCCGTGATCGTCGGCGCTGTGGGCATATACGGGACGCCGACGTCGGTCTGCCCCGCCACCTGGCCGTATACCGTCCGCAGGATTCTGCGGCCCTCCTGCTCGGCCTCGGTTTGGGTGTATTCGCCGGCCTTCATGACGCCCTCCTTGGGCAGCGTCTTGCCGGTGATCTCCGGGCGTTCGGTGAGGCCGGGCATGAGTGCCTGGGTCTGCTCGAGGCCGGTCTTCATCTCTGCGAGCTTCAGGCTGGTCACCGTTGCCGCCGTGGCGAGTGGAACGGACTTTTCGTAGTAGTTGTTCACTGCGGTTGTCGCGGCCTGTGCCGCGGCACCGGTCCATCCGGAGTGGCCGTTCTGGCCGGTGATGGTTCGTGCGAATTCGCGATTGAACAACTCGAACGAACCACTGAGTTCCAGACCGATATTCGCCCACATCGTGACCGCGTCATCGACCAGTTTCGGCTTCATCGCGGAGACTGCGGTCTGCATTTCTTGGAGGGTGAGGTGGTCGTAGCTGTCCGGGGTGGTGACGTGCGGCGGCTGCGTTTCGCCTTCGTAATTCTTGTAACCGGATTCGGTCTTGTAGATCCAGTCGCGGTCTCGGTTCCACTGTTCCTGCGCCTCGATGATGCGGCGCTGGTAGTCCTCGTAAGTCATTCCGGGGTCACCTGCGTGAACTGGGCGGCGCGGTCTTGGTCTTGGGCGACGAAGTTCGCGATCGCTTTTGCGACAACCTCTTTCGCGGTCTCGACGGCATCGATGTGCTGCATGATCACGGTGTCGAGTGAGCGACCGGTTCCGGAGGCGGTCTCGGAGAACTTCTTCTCCAGGATCTTGCCGGAGTTGAATGTGCCGAAGCCTGTTTGGCGGTCGATGAACTTGATGTTTTCCAGTATGGAGTTCAGTCTGTCGATATGGTCGTCGCAGACCTTGTCCAAGTCCTTCCCAACCTCCGGGTCCAGCGATAGCTCACCGGCATTGGCTTGGTCGAGTAGCCGTGTCCATTCGGCTGGATCGATGCCGTTGATCATTCCCCCTCCATCAGCGTTCAGGTAGATACTGCGCCAAGGCTTCGCTGAGATGACGCACCTGAGCACACGGCTCACCCGCACTGGCTCCAGTCTTGCCGTATCGGTTCAACACGCTGAAATCGACAATCCCGTGCGGCACCTCAACACTGAGCCAGCATCCCAGGTCATGTGAACTACCAACGTTGCGATACTGAAGCGCTCGACGGGAGCCAACTGTTGTGGACGTGTAGTCCGTGTAGTCGGTACGCTGCTTGCTCTCCTCCAGAGTATGGTCCGACGATAAGACCCCAAGGGTGTACGCCTTTGGTTCGGACTGCCAGCTGCACACCTTCCAGCCGGTGGCGTCGACGCCCGCGACCTTATTTTCCTTGGTGGAAGTGTTCAACCCGAGCGCAGAGATCGCGGAATCAGGGATGGTGCATGGATCCCAGATCGCGGCTTCGGGGTCGGCCGATGTCGTCGCAGCGGCGGTTGTCTTCGAGGCGCTTGTGGTGGCGGCGGTCGGCTTGCCCTCCGTCGAATCGCCGTTGCACCCGGCGAGCAGCAGCACCGCGCCAAGGGCCATGGCCGCAGCGGGCAGCAGCTTCGCTTTACCAGTCATTGGCGAACCCCTTCACTACCACCTAGTGCCAAGGGGCTATGCGCATCCCCCGCTGTCCCGCACCTTACCGGCGGATGCTTGCGACCAGCAATGAGAGGACAGGTCGAACAAGATCGAGACCTCCCGCATCGGACAAGCGGGAGGTCTCGAATCGTCGCCTACGACCTGCGAAATTCCCCATCAGCGACGGCGGCAGCGAACGCGTCCCACGCGTCGCCGCCGAACACCAGTGCTGGGCCATCTGGGTTCTTCGAGTCCCGGACTCCGATGAGGTCACTGGACAGGAAGGCGACCTCGACGCAATCCTTTGCAGCTGAGCTGCGGGTGCTCTTGAACCAACGAGCCCTGGAGAGGTCGATGTCATGCTTATCGATCACGCGGCATACTCCCTTGCGATCTGCCGAAGCAGACTCCTGCTCGCCGTCTCATCCAGCGCACCGCGCCGGATGGCTTCATGAGCCACATGGTAGCGCCTGACGTCTGCCGCCTGTTCCAGATACAAGTCACCAGTGAGGTTTTCGAGATAGACGACCGACGGCTCGATCGGCTCTCTTTGCCGGTCGACACCGAAATCGACGATGGTGAACAGTCCTATCGGGTCACCCATGGGGATACCAGCCGAGAACGGCAGCACCTGAAGTGTGATGTTCGGCAGTGTTGACATGTCGGCGAGGTGCCGCAGCTGTGCTGCCATGACCTTGCGACTTCCAACCACCCTGCGCAGCGCGCACTCCAGAAGTACGGCATTCATTTCAGTTGGCTGACGTTTGCGGGTGAGTATCCGCCGTCGTCGCTGTTTCAGCTCCACCCGGCGATCGATCTCTGCACTCGAAGCGTCGGGGAAGCCCAAGCGCAGCAATTCACGCGTGTAATCGGGCGCTTGCAATAACCCCAGCACCACATCCGGCGCATACGAAGTCAACCTGCGCGCTCCCGCCTCCAATCCCACGTAAACATTGAAATCCTCCGGAATCAACTTCCCGTACTCATGCCACCAGCACTTCCCCGACGCCTCCTGCGCCAGCCCGAGCAGCCCGGCGGTGACGACATCGTCGGCGCTGTACACACTGCACAGCTCTCGAATGTCAAGCAGCCGTATCTTGTGCGTCTGTCCCGTCTCCAATCGCTGTAGCGTCGTCGTGCCGCGTTCGATCAGCCGCGCGGCCTCCGGCATGGTCATTCCGGCCTGCAAGCGCAGGTCTCGGAGGTGCCGTCCCAGCTGCCGTCGCGGCACTGTGCTTCCTGTTTCCGACATGGCCCCCTGCCCTTCGGTCTCGGATCTGAAGAGATTCGTCCGTGGATGGTTGTGGTCCACGCGAACGGATTTCGTCCTCGCACTTCGGTGCGAATCGCTGAAAAGCCCCATGAAGACGCTGACTCCTCCGCCTGTCGCGTGCTCTGCTGTTGCCGCGCCCGGCCGGGGAAGCCGTAGGAAACTGAGAAACCTATTGGACCACAACGGATCGCCGCTATCCGGAAATTCGTCCGGGCGCACCGGAATTCACCGATATGAACCGAGGCATCCATGAACCACACAGCAGCCGAAACGATTCGGCGCTGCGCGCACCGAGGACGGTCGTGCTGATCGAACCGCTACCGACCAAAGGGGAGATGCTGCGCGCCTGCCGCGGCGTCGAACACACCACGCACCCACTGCTGCGTGCGGCCTATGAACTCACCTGCCTGCACGAACGCCGCCGCACCCACCCATCGCCCACCGCCCACAACGGACTCGCGCCACAATGCGCGTCCGACCACGGCTGCCAGAACACCGAAATCGACACCCGCAGAACACATTTGGTCCGCGAAATCAATCACTGGATCCACGCCGACCTACCCCCCGCCCACGGCTCCGCCGCGGTACACACCGAAACCCTCGGCACCGTAATCGACCGCCTAGCCGCCTACACCGCCGCCGCCTACATCGCCCTCACCAGCCCCTCCGACCACGCGCTCGGCAACGCCTGGGAGCGTCTGGCCGAACTGGCAATCGGTTACGAAGACCTGACAACCGACCTAACCACCGGCCGCCGCCGCCTCCCCGGCGGCCCCTGAAACCGCACCCCGTTGCGGACGGAGAGCTCAACCGGCCGCACCAAATCCAGGCTCGCGCAGAGGTTCTGATTGTCGACTCAGGTGTGTCGTGCGGAGTGTCGGTATGTGACCGTGTTGAAGGTGTGCGTGAGCTCCCGTTATGTCGGCAGGTTGTCGCGGATTTTCCTGACGTGCCGTGAGTACAGGGGCCAGCGCATCGCGATCACGTCGAGGATTGTCCCGATGCGTGCGGAGTCCTCCAACAACGTCGGTGGTACGGGCGGGCGCAACAGATATTCGATGTCGTTGAGTAAGCGGGACGAATCCTCCTCATCCAGATGAGCCGCCTCGCGGGTAATCTCCGCTAGCTGTGATTGATCGCCCATCCGATATGCGGCGATTCGAACTTGCGGTCCGATCTCTTCATCCTGGCCGAATTCCTCAGCTAGAGTGGACATTTCGGCACGGGTGAGCTCACCTGTACGGCCCAGAGAGTCGATCGCGTACCGCCGCACGGCCCCATACTCATCAAGATCCCGCACGCATTCGACCAACTCCGCGGTACCGTGGCCCGGGTAGTTCCCCAACGCCTCGGCAATGGAAGCGCGCACTATCCACGACGGGTCGGCGCGCAGCAGGTCCACAAGGACGTCGACCGCGGGACCGTACCGAACGAGGCCAAGCGACTCCGCCGCTTCGTTGCGAACCATCTCGTCGTAATCCGACAGCATGCGTAACAACACCGGCCCGACAACCGAAACCTGCGCCATCCCCAGAAATCCAATCGCACGCGCTGCTTCACTACGCACAGCGACATCGCGCGACTCGACGAGCGGCAGGATGTCCTCGACGGCTCGACCGTCGCCGCGCTTGATCAATTCGATCATCGCACGGACCTGCTCCCCAGGATTTCCCGATGTCAGCGCCGAATTGAGCGGGGAACCTGCGCCGTCCACTTGTACTCACATCCTTCCCGTGCTCCCGAGATCCACTGCTGATGGGCCTCCGAATATGCCTGTGCGGCAATGCCTTCCCACCCCGTGCCGCGCAGGGTAGCGATCCGCGTGTCGATCTCATCGAGGTGATCGGCGATATAGGCGGCCAACCCGGACAGCCGGGCAATGATCTGCTCGAGTTCGTCCAAGTCGACGCTGAACGGATTGGTCACAGGGCTGGCAGGTCGAGGCTGGAGCCCGACACGGCACCCGCATTAGCGGGAGCGGCGCAGCGCGAGCGGCGCGCCGAGGTCTACTGGGATGGGCCTGGGGCGGAGTCCCGCGGTCCCTCCGACTACGCCATCGCCGACGCCTGGGGAGCGCCTAGCCGAACTAGCCATCGCACTACGAAGACCTGACCACCGACCTCACCACCGGCCGCCGCCTCCCCGGCAGCCCTGACCCGGCCCGAGGCCACGTCGAATCCGGACGCGACGAACGATCCCCGACCCAATCGTTGCCCCCGTAAGCCTTCCCGATGCGGCGGTTTGCGGCTCCACAGTGAGCGGGTGTCGATCACGCGTTCGCAAGGCCGAGGGCTCGCGCAGAGCTTCCGATTTTCAACTCGGCGTGTCTTGCGGAGGGTCGTTGTGTGACCGTGTCGAAAGTGTGCGTGAGCGGCGCTGCCGCCCACTATGTGGGAACTGGCGTGTGGTGGCGAAAGCGCAGATTAACTACAGATTAGCCGTTATTTCTGGGTGTTGCCTGGTTCGTGTGCGAATCCCCGCCGACACCATCCATGGCATTTTCGTCCGAGGGTCCTCATGGTCGGCCTCGAAGCGACTTGTCGAGCTATAAACCTGCAGTTAGGCGTCGTGCGGGCTGGGGATAGGGCTGTAGCAGTCTCTGTTGCCCCCTTACCTCGCGTACGAAAGAGGCGCACAATGATTGCGATACACCGGCTTCAGGGCTTGTGATCGGCAGGTAGCTGAATGTCTGCTGATGGCATTCGGGTGGGCATCTGCCGTGAAGACAGCGTCCACATACTGGGGCGCGGCGGCTGGATCCACTGATGGGAGCGCGGCCGCGCTCCGCAGCACACTCAGCGCCGGGCACCGCGAATGCTGCCGGTAGCGACTACGACCGCACCGCGCAGTTCGGCGCCATCAATCGATAGGAGAGCCATGTCAGAACAGAACAAGGCCGCGGCTAAGCGCGTCTTCGACGCATGGAATGCGCGAGATCTCGATGTGTTCGACGAAGTGATCGCGGCCGACTTCATCGACCACGATCCACAGAACCCGTTCGCCGATGTCCATGGCCCGGACGGCTTCAAACGGCTCGCGCGGATGTATCTCGCCGCGTTCTCGGATCAACGGTTCTTGGTCAACGAACAGATCGCCGAAGGCGACTTCGTCACTACCCGATGGACGGCAACAGGCACCAACGACGGCGAGATGATGGGCATGTCCGCGACCGGCAAACCAGTGGTCGTTCAGGGGATCACAATCAGTCGGTTCCAGGACGGCAAGGCAGTCGAATCCTGGGTGTGTTGGGACACGCTCGGGATGATGCAGCAACTCGGCGTCGTCCCATCGGCGCACTCCGCAACCACCTGACTCGCAACGTGGATGCGCACCGTGTCCTTGTTGAGGAACACGGGCGGGATATGCGCACACGGTTTCGGTCCGGAGTTTCGGAGGGACCGACCTTGGAGTGAGCGATCATGCGCATGCTACGAGCCGTCACCCCTGCCACGGGGGTGACGGCTCGTACCGATTCCGGCCTAGGTCCCCACGTGACTGCGGGTCGACGGCAGGAACGGTCGCAGCAGGTTCGTCTCTGTCGACGGACCCATCTGCCATTCCGCGATCCACGGTCCGGTGCCCTCGCTCGGATCGAAGACGCCGTCCTCCAGCCACTGGTAGCGGCCGTCGAGGACGCCGCGGGTGAGGGTGCGATCGTCGTCGTCGGTGTTATCCCACAGCGCGTCGAACAGCTTCTTCACCCGAATCCGGGACTGCCTGCTGAAGGTGTCGGCGAGCTCTTCGGCGGCCTTGGCCTCCGGCGCGCCCGCGGTCCGCGCTGCCTGCGCCCGCACGCAGGCGGCCGAGATCGCGAACAGTTCGGCGGCGATATCGACAATGCGACCGAGGAAGTTCTGCCGGTACTCCAGACCCGCCTGCCAGCGCGCCATCGCATACATCAACGACCTGGCCTGTTTGCGGGAGCTGCGCTCGACGAAGCGCAGATGCCTGGCCAGCGGTCCGAATTCGGCGTAGCTCGCCGGTACCGTGCCCGCACCGACCGCCAACTGCGGGAACCACTTGGCATAGAACCCACCCGCGCCGACCGCGGCCTTGGCCTTGTCCTTCAACTCGGCGTTCCGGTCGACCAGCGCACCGGCGGCGGCCATGTGGGCATCGGCCATCTCCCTGGCTACCAGCAAGCGCATGATCTCGCTGGAGCCCTCGAAGATGCGGTTGATCCGCAGATCCCGGACCAACTGCTCGGCCCCGACGGCGCGCTCGCCGCGGGCCCGCAGCGAGGCCGCCGTCTCATAGCCGCGTCCGCCGCGGATCTGTACCAGTTCGTCGGCGATCTGGCAGCTCATCTCACTGGCCCAGAGCTTGGCCAGCGCCGCCTCGATGCGGATATCGTTGCGGCCCTCGTCGCACATGGTGGCCGACAGGTCGAGTGCCGCCTCGAGTGCATAGGTGGTGGCGGCGATGAAGGAGACCTTCTCCCCGACCGCGGCGTGCTCGCCGACCGGACGACCCCACTGCACCCGCTGCGTGCACCACTGCCTGGCGATCTTGAGCGACCACTTCGAGGCCGCCGTGCACAGCGCCGGTATGGCGAGTCGTCCGGCGTTCAACGTGGTCAGCGCGATTTTCAGGCCGTCGCCCTCGCGGCCGACGAGATTGCGCTTGGGGACCCGGACGTTGTGCAGGCGGGTCACGCCGTTCTCGATACCGCGCAGGCCCATGAACGAATTGCGGCGCTCCACGGTGATGCCGGGCGAATCGGCCTCGACGATGAAGGCCGAGATGCCGCCGCGGTGCCCCTCGCTCTTGGGTATCCGAGCCATCACCACCAGCAGTTCGGCGACCACGCCATTGGTGGTCCACAGCTTCACGCCATTGATCTCGTAGGCCTCGCCGTCCTCGGTCGGGGTGGCGATGCTGGCCATCCGGGCCGGGTCGGAGCCGACATCGGGCTCGGTGAGCAGGAACGCGCTGACCGCGCCCGCGGCGCAGCGGGGCAGGAATTCGGCCTTCTGCTCCGGGGTCCCCGCCAGCTTCAGCGGTTCGGGCACGCCGATCGACTGGTGCGCCGACAGCAATACGCCGAGGCTGGGGTGCGCGGAGCCGACGAGCATCAGCGCTCGGTTATAGCCGACCTGCGACAGCCCTTGGCCGCCGTACTCCGTCGGGATCTTCAGGCCGAAGCAGCCGAGTTCGGCCAGGCCCTTGACGTACTCATCCGGAATCTTGGATTCCGCCTCGATGACGCTGCCGTCCAGTGATTCGCAGAACGGCCGCAGCCGGGCCAGATAGGCCTCGGTGCGTGCCGCGTCCTCGGCGCTCGGCTCGGGGTACGGGTGGATCAGATCGAGCCGGAACCGGCCGAGAAACATCTCCTTGGCGAACGATGGTTTGGCCCAACTGGTTTCGCGGGATTCCTCGACCAGTGCGCGGGCCTGTTCTTCGGTGGCGTCGACTTTTGCGGTAGTCGCCATGATGTCCTCCTCGGACGTGATCAGGATCACATAAGAGTGTAGGAGGGTTTGTTACCGGCCGGTAGATGTTGAGGGAGAGCGTTATCTATCAATCTCTAATGATCTTGATAGAGAGGCAAATGGGCCGCTAACGCTGGCCGTGCGCCCGACGGGCAGGTTGTCTTGACACCGGGCTCGGAATGTGGGGTAGTTGCTGAAATGCGCCCGGGCGACGGCGACGACGTGGCGCGTATTCCCTTGGAGGGCAGGGATGTTATTACGGCCTGGGCAGGTATTCGCGGGGTATTCGATTGTGCGGCCCCTCGGATCCGGCGGCATGGGCGCGGTCTATCTGGCCGAGGATCCGGCGCTGCCGCGACAGGTGGCGCTGAAGGTGCTCGCCGAAAACCTCGGCGCGAATCATCGTTACCGGAGCATCTTCCGGCGTGAGGCCGATCTGGTGTGCCGCCTGGACCATCCCAATGTCGTCTCGGTCTACAACCGGGGTGAGGAGGGCGAGGTCCTGTGGATGGCGATGCAGTACGTGGACGGCACCGACGCGGGTGAACTCATGCGCAAGGAACCGGCCGGATTGGAGCCGAACCGGGCGGCCCGCATAGTCTGCGAGGCCGCCAAGGGTCTGCATCACGCGCATGAGCAGGATCTGCTGCACCGCGATGTCAAACCGTCGAACATCCTGGTCGCCGATGGTGCCGAGGGTGAGCGCGTGCTGGTCGCGGATTTCGGGTTGGCGCGCACCATCGAGGAGGCCGCCACCGTCACCGAAACCGGTTGGCGCGCATGTACTCCCGCCTTCGCGGCACCGGAGGTGCTGGCCGGGCGTGCGGTGGATCGCCGGGCGGATATCTATTCGCTGGGTGCGACCCTGTTGGCGCTGCTCACCGGATCGAATCCGAACGGCCACGCCCCGGCGCCCGAGGGGACCCGAACCGTACGGGACAATCCGCAGCTCACCCGGGTCCGGCCGGATATCCCACCGGCGCTGGACGAGGTGATCGCCCGCGCCATGGCGGCGGATCCGCGGCGGCGCTATCAGACCTGTGCGGAGTTCGCGCGCGCGGTGGAGCTGGCGCTGAGCGATACCGAGCGGTGGCCGCGCCGGTGGGGTTTGTTCGGTCTGGTTCGTGCTCCGCGCGGCCGTATCGCCGTACTCGGTGCGATCGCCGCCGCACTGGTGGTCGTGGTGACGACCGCTGTCTGGCTGATTCCCCATCCATCCGATGGCGCGGCACCGATGACTGTGCCGAAGGCGAGCAGTGTGCCGACGGGGATGCTGCGGTGCTATTGGCGGGTGCGAGTCCCGATCGGCACCGACTTCTATATCGAATTGCCCAGCGCGGCAGCCGATCACGACGATCCCCGCTGTGCGCTCAACGAGGGCGATCGTGGCGATTCGGTGACGGCCCTGCGGCAGGCACTGAACATGTGCCACGGCATCCAGCTGGACGAGACGACCATGTACGACGCCCCGATGAAGCGCGCCATTCGGCATCTGCAGGTCGACCGCAGTGCCTCGCCCGACGGCATCTACGGCCCGGAGACGCGGGCGAAAGCCATACAGTGGCCGGTATTCCGGGTCGCCGACGGTGCCTTCGACGGCCGCTGCGCCCCGGCACCATGACCACCAGCGCCGCGACGCCGCCCGCCGTGGATGTGCGCGTCCTCGGTCCGGTCCGCTGGTATGTCTCGGGCCGACCGCTTGCCGTCGGCGGACCGCTGACCAGGGCAATGCTCGCGGTGCTCGTCGTCAACCGGCGCAATGTGATCTCGCCGACGCGGTTGGCGAACACCATTTGGGACGGTGATCCACCGCCCAGCTTTCGCGCGAACCTGCACAATCGCGTCGCCGAACTGCGGGCCGCACTGCAAGGCGCCGAGGTGGCGGCGACCGCGATGCTGCAGACCGACAGTTCCGGCAACTACTGTTTGGACATTCGGGACGAGGACTGCGATCTCGGTCGCTTCGAGCGGGCCAGAACCGTGGCGATGGCCGCATTCGACATCGGTGACCATGAGCGCGCGGCCGAGCACTTCCTGCAAGCGCTCGGGGAATGGAGCGGTGCGGCGCTGGATGGTTTGCCGATGTCCACCTTCGTCGAGGCGTTCTCCGCGCATATGGACGAGGAGCGCCAGCGCACGCTCGAGGCGCGCCTGGATCTGGAGATCGCCGCTGGCCGGGCCGCCGAGGTCATCGGGGAACTGCGCGCGCTGACCGCGCGACATCCACTGCGCGAAACCCTTTGGGTACAGCTGATCACCGCGCTGTACGAATCGGGGCGCGACGGCGATGCGCTCGAGGCGTGCCGGGCCGTGCGCAGACTATTGCGCGATCAGGGCATGGATCCCAGTGACCGGTTGACCGGGCTGGAGCAGCGCATCCTGCGGCACGAGCCGCTGCCGAGCCCGCGGCGAATCCGTTTGCGGCTCACGGTGGATTCCGATGGATCGACGCTGCTGGAGACGCTGGGCCACATCTTGCTGTACGTCGAGGACGGCAGGCGGTTCGAGGTGACCAGGGCGGGTATGACGATCGGCCGCAGCGCGGATAACGACATCCGGCTGGCGGATGCCAAGACCAGCCGTCGTCACGCCAAGGTCGTCGTGGACGGCGAGGTGGTCCTGATCGAGGATCGTGATTCGGCCAATGGCGTGTACGTCAACGATCGGCGCGTTCGGGGGCGAGCCCCGCTGGTGCACGGTGACCGCATCCGGATCGGCTCGGTGACCCTCGAGGTGCGGCGTCCGCTGGCTTGATTCGGGCGTGAGCGTTTCCTTGGCGGATCATTGCCGCCGGTTCCTAGTTTCTGGTGTGTCGGGGATCACACTGCAACTGACTAGGAACATCATGAACATCACCACAGCACAACGCTCTTCCGGCCACCATCGGTTTCGCCGCCTGGTTGCCGCGGGCGTCATCGGCCTTGCCGTGCTCGGCGGTACCGTCGCGACGGAGATACCAGCGAACGCGACCACCTACGCCTCATCCATGAACGAATGTCTGGTCTTCCGGCCGGATCTATACATCGGCGTCAAGAACCAGGCGCAGTGCGTCGCGGCGCTGCAGTCGTTCCTGCGGTTCCACTACGGAAACGGCGCTGTCCACGTCGACGGCAGATTCGGCCCGGAGACCGAGGGGGCGGTAGTGAAATACCAGGAGTCGGTCAGCATCAGGCCGGACGGCTATGTCGGGGCGGACACCTGGCGTCACATCGCCATCAGCTGCTCGCAGCGCGGCGACTGTGACTACAAGTGGCCCAATCCGTTGCCTTGACCGAACGTTCGGCTACCCGCTGCGCAGATAGCGACCGAAGTGCGGCGCCGTGAACCCGCTGGTGCCGCTTTCGGCCGGGATCGGCCCGACGGCGTGGTCGGGCCGAATACCTGGCACACGCGCCTTTGTTGGTGCCAATGCTGCGCCGTGAGTTCTCCGTTGGTCCGTTATTGGTCGCGCTTCCTACCTTGGCGCCACCAGCCTCACCAGCAGCGGTGAAGCTTCACCCACCACGAGGAACATCATGTACGCAGCACAGCTTTCCGGGGTTCGGCGGATTCGCCGGGCGATTGCCGCGGCGGCCATCGGGGTCGCCGCGGTGGCCGGGAGCGCCGCCATCGCGGCACCCGCGCATGCCGAGGTCCAGTACCCCGCGTCGATCAACCAGTGTCTGGCGGCCAAACCGACATTGAAGGAGGGGGTGCGCAACCAGGGCCCGTGCGTCGCAGCGGTTCAGGCCTTCCTCACGTTCAGCTATGGCAACGGCCAGGTCGATGTCGACGGTAAGTTCGGCCCGAAGACCAAGGCCGCGGTGCGGAACTTCCAGCGGGCCGTTGGCATTTACGACGACGGAGTGATCGGTCCCGCCACTTGGCGGTCGCTGCAGAATGCCTGCACAGCACAGGGGAAGTCGCCGGAGGGCAACTGCGACTACCGGTATCCGCTTCCCCTGCCGTTCTGAGTGTTTCGGCTACACGCTGCGCAGATAGCGACCGAAGTGCGGCACCGTGAACCCGATGGTGCCGCGCTCGGCCGAATAGATCAGGCCCTTCTTGATCAACCCGTCGCGGGCCGGTGACAGCGAGGCGGGTTTGCGGCCGAGTTCATTGGCCACCGCGGCGGTCGGCACGGGACCGTCATCGCCAGCCAAGTCGGCCATGGCGCGCATATATTCGCGTTCGGCGGGGGTGGCGCGTTCATATCGGGAACCGAAGAATCCGACGGCGAGCTCCTCTTCGGCGCTGGGTGCCGCCACCGCGACATCCTCGGCCGTGATCGGGCTCTCCGGCGCCTGATCCCAGGCGGCCTTGCCGTAGGCCTGTACGAAGTACGGATACCCATCGGCCCGCTGGTACAGGGCATCCAGGGCGGCCTCGGTGAATTTCACCTCCTCGCGCTCGGCGGGTGCGATGAGGGCGAGGTCGGCGGATTCGCGGTCCAGCCGATCGATGCGGTGGTAGCTGAACAGACGCTCGGAATAGCTCTTCGAGGCCGAGAGCACCGCGGGCAGGTGCGGCAGTCCGGCACCGACCACGATCAAAGGTGCGGCGTCCTGGCTCAATTCGTGACAGGCGCCGCAGATCGCGGAGATATCGGTCGGACCCAGATCCTGCATCTCATCGATGAAGATCGCGATGCCGACGCCGATATCGCTGGCCAGTCCGGCCGCCTCCTTCAACAGTTCGATCAGATCGATCTCGATATCGCCGGAGTCGGCGCGACCGGTCACCGCCGGGACATCGATACCGGGCTGCCAGCGCTCCCGCATGCCCTTATCCGCGGTGGAGCGCAGCGCGAAAGCCTTGAGTATGCCGAGGAAGTCGTCGACGCGCTCCTGATTGCGGTGCGCCATGGCGATGGCACGCACGGCCATATGCAGTGCCGAGGACAGCGGACGGCGCAGTTCCTGATCCGGTCGCGCCTCGATTTTGCCGGTGCCCCAACCGCGGGAGATGGCGGCGGAACGAAGTTGGTTCAGCAGCACGGTCTTTCCGACACCGCGCAGTCCGGTGAGCATTACGCTGCGCTCGGGCCTGCCGCGGGCGATCCGCTCCAGGACGATGTCGAAGGCCTTGAGTTGCTTATCGCGCCCGGCCAATTCGGGTGGGCGCTGTCCGGCTCCGGGAGCATACGGATTCCGCACGGGGTCCATGCCCAGACACCGTAGCGCGTCTCGTCAGCCGAATCTGGCCGTATATACGGCGTGTCCTAGATATTGCTAGCAACCTGTCGCAGTGTTGAATGGACTTGCAAGCAGTCGCTCACAACGCAGTCATTGCACTATCGCTATCACCACGAAAATCTCTACGCTGGTTGCGGTTCGGTGAACCGTCCAGCGCAGATGGAACGGAGGGGCATGTCCGAGGAATCCACTCCCGCGACCACCGCCGAGGTGGTCGAGTCGTGGAACGTGCCCGCCGGGGCCCCCGTGGCCGGACGCATCCGCTCCAACATCCTGGTCGCGATCGAGCGTGGCTATGACGATCCGCAACTCGTCGCCGATCTCGCGGTCGGGCCGCTGGTGATGGCGCTGGGCCAGCTCGAGGTCGGCTTGGCCGATGCGCGGCGCCGCATCGATGAACTCGAGCGTGCGCTGGCGCAGCGGGGCGGCGGGGCCGACGAGTAGTCGGCGGCGAATCCCATGGGCGTGGTATCGGATCCGGTCGGCACTCCCGATTCGATAACTCGTGCTGCGCCGCCGATACCGAGTTGTGACCATTCGGAAGTTTTCCCATTGCGGCCGCTCGTCCTGGGGTTTTTCGATCATCCGAGAACAACCTGCGCTGTGCGCTGGACAACACCGCGTCCGGGTCGTAATCTCTTCGTGACTTAGTGGAGTCTGTCGGTTCGTCAGAGAAGCGGCGCCACTGAGTCACCGCCAAAACGGCTGTCGGGACCAATGATCCCGGCTGTCGTACCGGGACCCAGAGATTCAACTGGGAGTTGGGACCGATCTGCCGGTCCGAACTCAACAGCTGACCCGGTCGGCGGAAGAGCAGAAAGATCGGAGATACGGCTCGGTGGGTAAACACAGCTTGCAGCGGGAATCGCGGCTCCCGAATTCAGTCAAGGGTGCGCTCGTCATGGGCGCTGTGGCCGCATCCACCGGTGCGATGCCCGCGATCCCCGCGATGGCAGCCACCATCAATGTCCCCGGTATCGGTGATTTCGACGTCCCGGTTCCGCAGGAATTCGAACAGCAGGCCCAGGATCTGGGGCAGCAGCTCACACAGGCGCTCGCCTCGATGCCCGCCGCGCCCGCGCCGCAGACCACCCCGGAGGCCGGCGTGCCGAACGTCCCCGGCTTCTTCACCCCGGGTGTGCCACAGATGTTCCACCACAACACCGCCAGTGATATCGCGCTGGACGCCGCCAAGTCCAAGGTCGGCGCCATGTACTCCTGGGGTGCCTCGGGCCCGTACAACTTCGACTGCTCGGGCCTGGTCCAGTGGGCCTACAAGCAGGCCGGAATCGAACTGCCGCGCACCAGCTTCGAACAGTCGCACGTCGGTGCGCCGGTCGCGTTCGAGAACCTGCAGCCCGGCGATATCGTCGTGACCAACGGCGGCGGCCACGTCGGCCTGTACGCGGGCGACGGCAAGCTGCTCAACGCGGTCCAGTCCGGCGAGCCGGTGTCCTACACCCCGCTGCGCCCCGACATGGTTGTGACGGCACGCCGTATGGTCTAAGGGTGGCACCCGCCCAACCGGCTACCAAGAACACCGCCCCGACACAAGCCCGTGTGGACTCGTGGACGTGGGCGGTGCGTCTTTTCAAGACCAGGTCCGCCGCTGCGGAGGCCTGTCGCGGTGGACATGTCCGGGTGAACGGCGTTGCGGCCAAACCGGCCCAGCATGTTCGCCCGGGTGATGAGGTGCGGATTCGCGCCGGCGGTATCGAGCGCATCGTCATTGTGGAGCGCATCGTCGTCAAGCGCGTCGGCCCGCCGATCGCCGCACAGTGCTTGATCGATCGCAGTCCGCCGCCGCCGTCCCGGGAGATTCTGGCGACCATGCCGCGCCGCGATCGTGGGTCGGGTCGACCGACCAAACGGGAGCGCCGCGAGACCGACCGTCTGCTGGGCCGCACCGAGGACTGAGCCTCATCCGAATTTTCATGGCGCCCTGATCAAGAGGCTGTTGTCCAGGGCTCGAAATCGGTTGTCGCCTGGACGAGCCGATATCCGACCCTACTTTGCGCGGGTGCTCGCGGCCGCGATTCGGCTGGCCGCCAGTGCCGCCGCCGCAATGGTGCACAGTGCGCCGAGCATCATGGCCGATGCCTCGCCCGGCACCAGCACGTGCAGCTGCGAGCCGACCGTGACGGCGGCGACCGGGACGCCGACCTGCGCCGCGGCCAGCGTGCCGAAGGCGATCGGCTGTCCTGCCACGCGGGTCGTGAGGTGCACCAGTACCGCACCGCCGCCGAGTACGAGACCGAGCGCGATGAGCCGGGGGTGGTCGCCGAATTCGCGCAGATTGAGCCGGGCGCCCAGCCAGACGAAGAACAGCGGACCGAGGAAGCCGTCATTGATGGCGAAGAGCTGGCGGGCGACCCGGCGCGGCTCGCCGATCCCGGCGACAGCCAATCCGGCGGCGAATCCGGCGAGCATGATCGACACGTGGGTTCGGGTTGCCAACGCGCACAGGGCGAACAGCACCGCCAGGCTGACCCGCAGCTCCAATGCGAACGCGCGATCCTCGGACAACCGATGCACCCGCCGCCGCGTACCCGACAGTTCCAGGTGGCGCAGCACCAGGAACAGTACGGTGGCGGCCACCGCGACCGCGATGGCGCCGAGTGCCGCGCGACCCGCGTTGCCGGGATCGATCACCAGCGGCAGCGCCACCACGCAGGCGGTATCGGCGATCGCGACCTGGGCGGTCAGGGCCAGCACGGGCTTCCCCCGCAGGCCGAGCGAATCGGTAATGGGCAGCACCAGCGCCGCCGATGAGGACGCCATCAGCACCGCGTAGACCGCGCCGTGTCCGGTATCGAACCAGCGGGCAATGCCGAAACCGGCTGCGGTGGCGAGCAATCCGACCAGCACCGCCCGGATCGTGCCGCTGCCGAGTGCGGAACGGACGGCCGGATCACGCACCGGAACATGGGTGCCCGCCACGAACATGACCAGCGCGAAACCCATATCGGCGAGAAAGGTGAACAGCGGGTCGGTGGCGTGCAGAATGCCGAATCCGGTGCTGCCGAAGACGATGCCAGCGGACAGTTCGCCGAGGATCACCGGTATATGCCAGGCCTGCCGCAGCGCGAGCAGCGGGCCGCACAGTCCGAGCGTGATGACCAGGGCGAGGGTGGAGAAGGTCATCGCGGCATGGCGGCGATCTTCGCCGGAATGGCGATATTCTCATCGGCCCAGTGGACCGCGCAGACACGGTGATAGCCGTCGGCGATCACCAGGGGGACCTCGGTGCGGAGGTCGCCGCGGACCAACAGAATCGGTGAGAGCGATTTGCGGTTGTTGATCTTGATGAGATCGCGACGGACATACGGATTTTCGGGCGCGAGCAGCTCTAGTCCGGCCGCCCGCAGGATGTCCTTGGCCTTCTTGTGCACGATCGGGGCGGCGCGCAGATCCGTGACCACCGCATCGACGACATCCGGTTCGGCGAGCAGTTCCAGATAGTCGGCGGCTGCCGGATAGTCGTGCTCATCGGGCTGGTCTTTCCATGTCACGGGGAGGATTTCGGTCGCCATGGCGCTCATCATCGCGCTCGGTGTGCCCGATCAGGGGGACATCGGCGGGGTGTCTCCGCGGTGCTCGGGCCGGGTCAGGTGGCCGGCGCCGTAGAGCGCCCGGCATTCGCCGCGGCGCAGTTTGCCGCTGGAGGTCTTGGGGATCCGGCCCGGTTGCACCAGGACGATGTCGCCGGGTGTCACCTCGTGCGCGGTCGCGATGGCATTGCGGATCCGGCGGGCCAGTGCGGCCACCTCCAGTGATCCGGCCGCGGGATCGCTGAGTTCGGCGACCACCACCAGATCCTCGCGGCGACCGTCATCGTGCCCGAACGCGGTCACATGCCCGGCCCGCACCTCGGGCGCACAGTCGGTCACGGTGGTCTCGATATCGGCCGGATAGTGGTTGCGGCCGTCGATGACGATCAGATCCTTGAGTCGGCCCGCGATATAGAGTTGGCCCTCGTACCAGAAGCCCAGATCGCCGGTGCGCAGCCAGGATTCGCGGCCACCGGATAGCGTGGCACCGAAACTCGCCGCGGTCGCGTCCGGATTGTGGTAGTACCCGGCGCAGACATTGGGGCCGCGAACCCAGATCTCGCCGACCGTGCCCGTCGCCACCTCGATGCGCTCGCTCGGCTCGACCACCGCGACCTGTTGGCCAGCGGGAATGCCGCAGCCCACGAGCGGGACACCGGTGCGCGCGGTGCGCGCGATGCCCTGCGCCAGGGCCACCCGATCGAAGCGGTGCGAGACGGGCTCATCGAGCGCACCGCAGATGGTGACCGGAAGCGTGGCCTCGGCCAGACCGAATCCCGGAGTGTGGGCGTGATGCCGGAAGCCATGGGCGGCGAAGGTTTCGGTGAAGGCGGTCAGCACATCGGCGCGGATCGGTTCCGCGCCGTTGATCAGTGCGTCGAGACCGGATAGGTCCAGGTCAGCGCGTTCGGCGGCGGTGGTCGCCGAGACCGCGAGGGCCAGGCCGAAATTCGGGCCGCCGGTGGTACCGGCGCGGTAGTCGCTGAGCGCGCGCAGCCAGCGGATGGGGCGCTTGACGAATTCGGCTGGCGCCATTGTCACGCCGGGTACGCCCGCGTAGAGCGGTAGCGAAAGGGCCAGCACCAGACCCATATCGTGGAAGAACGGCAGCCAGGAGACGATCGGTTTGGTGCGTACCGCGGGCACCGCCGTCCACAATTGGTCCAGTGCCGCGGCGAGATTCGCGTGCGTCACCTCGACTCCGGCCGGGGCCTTGGTCGATCCGGAGGTGTACTGCAGGTAGGCCGGATCCGCTCGGATGGCATCGACAATCGGGTCGGCCGATGCGGTGACATCCGGCTCGACCTCCAGGACTCGGCCCAGTGCCGGGCCGAAGATATCGCCAGTAGTGGTGTCGGTCGCCGAGATCAGGCCGAGTGCCGGGCGGGCATCGGCGAGTACCCCGTCGAGCCGGGACCGATTTCGGCCCGAGCTGGGTGGAAACAGCGGTACGGCAATGCGATTGCAGTAGAGACAAGCGAGAAAGGCGAGGACATAGTCGATTCCGTGGGCACACAGGATTGCCACTCGGTCGCCGGGATCGCTGGTTGTCCTGAGGCTCTGAGCCAGTGCACCCGCCGCGGCGTGCAGTTGTCGGTAGGTCAGCGTGACCGGCTCGCAGTGCTGTCCGTGATAGCGCAACTCGGTATAGGCGGCGCTGTCGGGTTTTGTCCCTGCCCATTCGGCGATTCGGGCGGCGAGTGCGTTGCGGGGTGCGGTGGTGTGTGGCGAAGTCATGGCAGTTCAGCGGATTTCGCGGTGATGCGCTCGGCCGGCACGGCGCTGAGCGCGGTGATGGTGGGTGTTGGAACGGTTCGGTTTCGGCCGGTTCGGGCGGCGAGTGCGTTGCGGGGTGCGGTGGTGTGTGGCGAAGTCATGGCAGTTCAGCGGATTTCGCGGCGATGCGTTCGCCCAGCATGATACTGAGCGCGGTGATGGTGGGGTGTTGGAACAGTTCGGCGGTGGAGATCCGGATATCGAGCCGCGATTCGAGGTGGCGGCGCATCTGGATGCCGAGCAGGGAACTCAGGCCCAATTCGTTGAAATCTGCTTCGGGGTCGAGATGTTCGGCCGTCAGGTCGAGAGTGGCGGCCAGCACGGTGCGGATGGTCGTGATGAGCGGTTCGGCCGGATGTTGCGGGGGTGCTGGATTCGGCTGTGCCGGGGTTGTCGGCCGATCGGTCAGCAGGTTGCGCAGTCGGGTGGCGACCGGACCCGGATCCGTGGTCGGTGTGTAATCGACTGCGAGCAGGTACTGCTGGTTGTAATACATTGTCTGAGCGAACAATTCGGTGCCGCGCGGAATATCGAACGCCGAGATCCCGGCGCGGCGCAAATGTGCCGCGCCACCCGCGGCTTCGGCGAGTCCCGAATCCCAGATTCCCCATCCGATGCTCAGCACGCGTCGGCCGGGATATGCGCGGGCGAGTGCGTCCATCGCCGCATTGGCGCTGGCATACGCGGCCTGACCCGGCGCGCCGAATGCGCCGGTGGCCGAGGAGAACAGCAGTACGAAGTCGGTCGGATCGCTGGCGGTGAGTTCGATGAGGTTGCCAGCGGCGATCGCTTTCGGCGCGAACATGCGGGCGAGCTGACCGGCGGTGACGGCCTCGAAGGTGGCATCCTCGAGCGCTCCCGCGGCGTGGATGACGCCACGGATGGTGGATCCGCATTCCCGGACATCATCGAGGGCGTTGGCGAGATCGCTCCGGTCGGCGGCGTCGCAGCGCACCACGACGATTCGGTCCTCGAGTCCGTCCAAGAGCGCGGGCACCGGGCGGGGCGCGCGGGTGAGTACCACCACATCGTGGGCACCGGCATCGAGCAGCCAGCGCACCACGACCGAGCCGAGCGCACCCAGGCCACCGGTGACCACGTAGGTCCCGTTGGGGTCGATGGATATCGGGGTGGCCGACCCGGGGCGGGCGGGTACGAAACGGCGTGTGGCGATAGCACCATCGGTGATGCGGAGTTCATCGGGAAGCGCAGGCGCGGTGGACGGTGCCGTGGCCGCGTGGACGATGAGGTCGCACAGGCTGGGCACTGCGCTCTCCGCCGCATCGGTCCATATCAGCCGCACCTCGCGACCCGATTCGAGCTGCATCGAGCGAACCAGACCGGCTACGGCCATGGGCAGGGTGCCCGGTGGTGTCGACCCGAGCTGGCGGTCAGCCGACGATGTTGTGCGGTGGGCGGAGCCGTCGCGGGGGAGCACGATCGTCACAGATGCGGTGGCGTCTTCGGATCGGACGCGTTGCAGCAGATCGAGCACCCGCGCGGTGGTGGTCACGATGGTGTTCGCGTGTCCGTCACGGTCGAACTCGTGGGTCGCGCCGAAGCCGGCGGGCCAGACAACGATCACCGCGGTGCGGGCGGCGCCGGTGCGGGCGGCGAGGACGGCGGAGACGATCGGACCGGCGGCATCCGGTTCGCGGGCGATCCGTTCGGTGGGCACGGTGCGGTCGAGTGCCCTGGCCAGCCGGACCGCGAGCGGGGATTCGCCGATCACCAGGGCGCGCTGCGGGTCAGGGTGGCGCTGGATTCGGTCACCGTTGCCATCGGAGGAATGGTGAATCTCGAACGGCGTCCACGTTTCGTGGCGGAGTGGGCCGACGTGGGTAGTCGATTCGGGCCGCGGGGGCAAGGTCGCGAAACGGATCTGCACACCCGACAGTGCGAGCACCGGGACCCCGTGCTGATCGGTGCCGATAATGTCACCGGTCAGTCCATGGGCCGATCGATCGCGCACGAAGGCGTGGGCTTCCAGCAGCACCAGCTCCGGTTCGGCGGAAAGCCAGGCGGATTCGATGCCGATCGGCAATGGAACGGCATCGTCGGGCAGGTGATCGTGGCCTGCGGCGGCCAGCAGGTGCAGACAGCCGTCCAGGATCGCCGATCGGTGGGGTGATGCGGCATCGTGCGGGGCTGCGGCGGCGAACGAGCCCACCGCACAATCGGGCCCGGTCTCGATTTCGCGCAGCGTACGGAAGCCGGGACCGTATTCGAGATGATGCGCGCGCAATGAATCGTAGAAAGCGGCGGGCGCGAGCGTTCGCATCCTTCTGCGCGCGGCCCGATTTGCGTCGACCACCCGCATCCATGCGACGATATCCCCGGGTGTGGGGTCACCGGCCAGCCGTGCCGAAGCCAGCGTCCCGGCGCCTGTGACCTCCGCCTGTAGCTTTCCACCACCGGTTTTCCGGTAGGCGACCGCCGACAGCGCCGCCAGATCGCTCCGCTCGCGCACCACGAAATCAGTGATCGCGGTCGATATGTGCTCCGCCCGAGCCAGCTCGAGCAACCTGCGCAGCCAGAAGACCGCCGGGACCGTCGGTACGCCCCGCACCACGTGATCGTCGAGATCATCGGCGGGGAACTCGGATTCGGCGAGGACGACGTCGGATGCGCTCGCATCAAAATCTCGTCTGCCCGTGATATGGACACCAGCGGTGCCCGAGTCGCCGACGGTGCGCCGGCCGGTATCCGTAGCGGTGCCGTGCCTGACGGCGGGACCCGCAGTGGTGCTGCCGTTGACGCCGACGGTGGAAGTGGTGCGCTTGTCGAGACGCTGGTCAGTGGTGTCGTCGTTGACAGCACCCGAAGCTATGTCGTCGTTGACACCGTGGCCGCTGGCGATGCCGGTGTTGCCACCGGGGTCGTTAGCGGTGCGGTGAAGGGCAGCGAGGCCGAATGTCGTGTCGCTGTTGATACCGCGGCCGCTGGCGGCGCCGCTGTCGCTATCGGAGTTGCTAAAGGTGCGGTGGTCGGTATCGAGGCGGAATGTCGTGCTGCTGTTGGTATCGCGGCCGTATGTCGTGCCGGTGTTGCCACCGGGGTCTGTAGCGGTGTGGTGGTCGGTATCGGGGCGGAATGTTGCGCCGCCGTTGATACCGCGGCCGCTGGCGGTGTCGCTGTTGCTACTGGAGTCGATAACGGTGCGGTGGTGGGCAGCCGGGCCGAATGTCGTGTCGCTGTTGGTATCGCGGCCGTATGTCGTGCCGGTGTTGCCACCAGGGTCTGTAGCGGTGCTGTAGTCGGGACCGGCGCCAGAAGTGGTGCGGTCGTCGATATGGCCGCTGGAGGTAGTGCCGCCGTCGATATCGCGACTGGAGGTAGTGCCGCCGTCGATATCGCGGTTGGAGGTCGTGCGGTCGTTGATGCCGGGGGTGTTAGCGGTGCTGTGGTTGGTACCGGTGCGGGTAGAGGTGCCGCCTCTTACACCGGGACGAGTCGCGGTGCCCTGGTATCCGGCAATCCCGGCATCGAGTGTGGTGACCAGCGGGAACTGGCGTTTGACCCACTGCCTCGGTGTTGGCGCCGCCGTGAATGGTCCGTTCGCGGCCCAGTTCACCTGTCGGCCTTCGAGGTAGAGCTGGGCGAGGCAGGTCAGGAAGGTTGCGGCCTCGTCGTCGCGGTTGGTGACCGCATGGGCCGCGTCGGCGAAATCGGGGTATTCCCGAATCGCGGGTATCAGCACGGGATGTGGGCCGATCTCCAGTACCGATGTGAAACCGTCCTGAGCGGCTTGTTCCAGTGCCACGGCCAGTTCAACGGTCCCCGAGGCATTTTCGGCCCAGTAATCGGCATCCATCGCGGCCGTGGTGATGGTTTCACCTCGACGGGCCGTGGAGTAGACCGGCACGGATGGCACCCGCGCGGTGATTTCGCCGAGCGCGTCGACGAATTCCGGAAGTAGTGCGCCGACCTGTGGACTGTGTGCGGCGAAGTCGACGGCGATCCGCTGCGCGAACATCTTTCGCCGCCCGGCCCGCCGTATCAGCGCGTCGATATAGCGCGGCGCACCGGAGATCACCACCGAACGCGGGCCGTTGATCGCCGCGATCCCCACCGTCGCGTGCAGCGGTTCCACCAGCCGCGCCGCCTCATCCGGTGTCGCCTCCAGCAGCGCCATGGCGCCGTGTCCATCGAGCCGCGCCAGAATCCGGCTGCGCTGCACCGCGACTCGGGCCGCGTCCGCGAGCGATAGCGCACCGCTCACCGCCGCACCCGCGACCTCACCGAGACTGTGCCCGACCACCGCATCCGCCTCGACGCCCCATGCGGCGAGCAGTTCGGCCAGTGCCACCTGAAATGCGAAGATCGCCGGTTGGACGAGTTCCGTGGCGCTGGGGCCAGTGTTCGCGGCCGCACCGCCGAGCGCGAATCCATTGCGCGGCGTCCACACCCGTGCTCCGCCCGCCGCGACGATCGCGTCCGCGGCGGCGGTCACGGCCTCGGCGAATACCGGATAGCGAGCCGCCAGTGCCCGCCCCATCCTGGTGTGCTGACCGCCCTGCCCGGAGAACAGGAACAGAATCCGGCCCCGTCGCCGCACCGAACTCGTGCCGATCACTCCCGCACCGGAGTCGCCGTCCGCGAGTGCGCGCAACTGCGTCACCGCGTCGCTGCGATCGTGGGCCAGAATCGCGGCGCGAGCGAGTTCGGGTATCAATCGGGATGTGGCAGAGGTGAATTGCCGAAGCGTGTCGGTACCGCTGCGCCCCGTCTCGACAGCACCGGCATCCGGGTCCGCGCCAGGGCTCGCGTCGGCGCCGTCGAGCAACTCGGCCCACTGCTGCGCCCGCGCCCGCAGTTCCGCGACATCGCGGCCGGTCACCGGAATCAACACGGGCGTTTCATATTCCCGATGCCGCTCGGATTCGATCCCGCGCAACACCACATGCGCGTTCGTCCCGCCGAATCCGAATGAGCTGACCCCGGCGTACCGCGCACCCACCGGCGTCGCGGTCCAGTCGATCGGCTCGGTCGGCACCCGCAGACCGTGCTCGGCGAGCCGCAATAGCGGATTCTCGGTGTGGAAGTTGATGGTCGGAGCGATCACACCGTGCCGGATGGACAGCGCCGCCTTGACCATTCCGGTGACACCGGCCGCCGCCTCCAGATGGCCGATATTGGATTTGATCGAGCCGATCCAGGTCGGGGCGGTGTCGTCCCCGGCCACGGCCGCGAGCGCGCCGACCTCCACCGCATCACCCAAAGGCGTTCCGGTGCCGTGGCATTCGAAGTATCCGCTATCGCGCGGTTCGAGTCCCGCCCTGGCCCATGCGGCCCGAATGGTGTCCTGCTGGGCGCGACCATTCGGCGCGTACAGACCATTGGATCGCCCGTCCGACCCAACCGCCGCGCCGAGGATTTCCGCATACACCCGGTGCCCGTCCCGCAACGCATCGGCGGTGCGCCGCAGCACCACCACGGTGCAACCGTCACTGCGGGCATATCCGTCCGCCGATGCATCGAATGGCTTACTGCGCCCGTCCGGCGCGAGGAATCCGCTGTCGGCCAGGTACTCGGAGGTGTGCGGCAGCAGCGTCAGCTGCACCCCGCCGACGATCGCGAAGGGTACCGCGTCATCGGCCAGCAGACGCATCGCGAGATCCACCGCCGCCAGTGAAGACGAGCATGCGCTGTCCACCACCAGACTCGGTCCGTGCAGGTCGAGGACATAGGAGAGCCGGTTGGCGATAATGCTGAGCGCCGATCCGGTCACGGCGTACGGCGCATCATGCCCGCCCCGGCCGAGCACCGCGATGCCGTGATCGTAGGCGCAGGCGCCGAATACCACCGCGGCCCCGGAACCCCTGGTGCGGTAGCCGATTCCGGCATCGTCGATGGCCTCGACCGCGACCTCGAGCGCCAGCCGCTGCTGCGGATCCATCAGCGCGGCCTCTCGGCCGGAGATGGCGAACCAGTCGTTATCGAACGCGTCGATATCCGGGAGGTATCCGGCACGGCGAGTGCCCAGCCGACCGGGCGGTGGTGCGCCGGTGGCATCCAGGCCCGCCAGCAGCATGCGCCAGAATTCGGTCACCCCGGCCGCGCCGGGCACCCGGCAGCCGATTCCCACGATCGATACCGGTGGATAGGGCTGGACGGAAGCGGGCTGGCCTTTCTGATCTGTGGGCGGGGTAGTCATCGCATCGCGAGATGCTCGACAAGCTGCTCGATGTCCGGATGGTCGTATAGGGCGGTGAGCGGAACCTCGACTCCCATGGCATCTTCCAGATGCGCCGTCAGCCTGGCCAGTTGGAGCGAGCTGAGGCCGAGATCGCTGAATGGCGCACTGGTGGACACCGCGGCGGCGTCGACATCCAGTAGGTCGGCGATGGCGTCGACGGCAGCGGTCAACAGCGCCGTGCGCCGCGGGACAACAGTGTGCCCGTGCGGAAGACCAAGCCCCATCCGTCCTCCTACCCCTTGCCCCGAGGGCTGGTGCCCCCGCGCCGTACCCACTGCGATTATGCCGTAGAAATCGACGTGAGCAAGGCCTCTGCGACGACCATGACAGGCGGCTGAATCGTCCGCATTTGTCCGGAATAGCCCTGGCTGCCCGGTTCTTTCGCCAACCGGCGTGATCGCTTACGGTGACACCGTGCCCGAATCAGGAACCGAGCGGACGCCGACCCTGCCCACCGTGCTGCGCTGCTGCGCGGCACTGGCGGCCACCCCGGGACGGTTGCTGCGCCCACGTCGTCCCGATGCCGCGCTGCTGGCCGGACTCGATCCGGTGCCGCTGCCGCAGACGAAGGCGACCGTCGGACTCACCGTGCTGATGCAGGCCCGGATGGCCGCGCCGACCACGATCGTCGCCGAGGGTGTGCGCAGCCTGCGCGAACTGCCCATGACCATGGCCGCGTATCTGGTCGAGCATCCGAAGGCGCGATTCCTGGTCGACCCCGCCCTGTGCTCGGATGTGCACGCTCGCGTCGTGCCGGAGCTGCCGTTTCCGATTCCGCTGCTGGTGGCCCCGGACAAGCCGGTGCTCGGCCTCTCCGACGCCCTCGCCGCCCGCGATATCGCCGTCGACGCCATCGATTTCGTGCTCCCGACCCACCTGCACTGGGATCACATCTCCGGTCTGCTGGAACTGCCGGATTCGGTGACCATTCGACTGCCCGCCGTCGAACGCGCATGGGCGCTCGACGGCCCGCATGCGCCGGTGGGCGTGGCCCCGGGACCGCTGCGCGGGCGCACCTTCGACACCTTCGAACTCGACGGTCCGCCGGTGCTCACCTTCCCGCGCAGCCTCGACCTTTTCGGCGACGGTTCGGTGCTGCTCGTCGACCTCACCGGACATACGCCGGGCAGCATCGGCGTACTGCTCGCGGTGGACGACGGCACCCGGGTACTGCTCGCGGGCGATGCGGTGTGGCACCGGATGCAGGTGGAGCTGATCCGCGAGAAGGCCCCCATGCCCGGCCAGCTGTTCGACGCCGACCGGGATGCGGCGTTCACCACTATCCACCGGCTGCACGCCCTACCCGACGGTATCGAGATCGTCGCGGCCCATGACTACGCGGCGGTCGAAGCGCTGGCGGCACGTTAGCCGATGGTCGCGGTCACCCCTCGATGGACTGCGACGGCTGAATAGCCGCTAGGCGACGACCGTTTCGGCGAGTCGGGCGGTGATCAGTTCCGCCGCTTCGGAAACCATCCGGTCGATGAGTTCCGCGCAGGTCGGAATGTCGTGGATCAAGCCCTGGGCCAGTCCCGCGGACCAGATGCCCGCGTCGAGATCGCCCTCGTCGAAGACGCGGCGTCCGCGCGCGCCCGCGACCAGATCTCGGACATCGTCGAAAGTGCCACCGGCCTTCTCGATTTCGACGACCTTGCGGCTGATCTCGTTATCCGCGACGCGCGCGGTATTACGCATGGTCCGGAAGATCAGCTGGGTGTCGAGTTCGGAATTGGCGACGATCTGCTCCTTGACCTTCTGATCGATCGCCGACTCCTGGGTGCACAGGAAGCGGGTGCCCATATTGACGCCATCGGCACCGAGGGCGAGTGCGGCAACCAGACCGCGGGCATCGGCGATGCCGCCGGAGGCGATCATCGGAATATCGAGGACCCGCGCGGCGGCCGGAATCAGGATCAGGCCGGGAATATCGTCCTCACCCGGATGTCCCGCGCATTCGAAGCCGTCGATGCTCACGCCGTCCACGCCGATCTTCTGCGCCTTCAACGCATGCCGCACGCTGGTGCACTTGTGCAGCACCTTGATTCCGGCCTCCCGGTAGTACGGCAGGAAGGGCTCCGGATTGCTGCCCGCGGTTTCGACGATCTTGATGCCGCTGTCGATGATCGCCTGCACGTACTCGGCGTACGGCGGCGGGTTGATCGACGGCAGGATCGTGACATTGACGCCGAACGGCTTATCGGTCAGCTCCCTGGTGCGCGCGATTTCCTTGCGCAGGTCATCAGGGGTGGGCTGGGTCAGCGCGGTGAGGAAGCCGAGGCCGCCCGCATTGGCAACGGCCGCGACGAGTCCGGCCCGGCCGACATGCATCATGCCGCCCTGCACGATCGGGTGTTCGACGCCGAACATCTCGGTGAACCTGGTACGAAGCACTGCGCTTCTCCTCTGCGTCGCGGGGCGCGCCAGTCCGCCCTTACGCAGTGATGGTGACACGAGAATCGTCCGTTGTTCAACTCGTAAGTAAGCCAGGATTCGCATTGTCATGCGGGGTGGACGCCCTCTGGTTGCAAGGAGGATTGCTGCAATAGTCGACATAATCCCAGCTTGAGTGGGATTTTTGCCCACAAACCTTGCGCTGAGAGAATTAACAGCGATTCCTATCTTGTTCTCTTGCTCTGGCAATAAGTTAGTTGCTATTCTGCTGTCAGTTCAGTCCGTCGACCCGTCGGATACACCGGCGCGCGCTCGGCGGTCCGAGAGGAGTTCGTGGCATGACCACCGGTGCACAGGCGCTCGACGAGCCGCTGCGGTCGCGGCGCAACCACTGGAACAACCAGATCGCGTCGCATGCGCAGATGCGCCCGGACGCGGTCGCGGTGCGGTTCCGTGGTGTGGACACCACCTGGCAGCAGCTGCACGAGCGTTCGCTGAAGTTCGCCGACGCACTCGCCCGGCGCGGCATCGGCTTCGGCGATCGGGTGCTGATCCTGGCGCTGAACTATCCCGAATACCTCGAGGCCGTCTTCGGTATCAACGCACTCGGCGCCATCGCGGTCCCGGTGAACTTCCGGCTCACCCCACCCGAGGTCGCGTATATCGTCAGCGACTCCGGCGCCAAGGCGATCGTCACCGACACCATGCTGCAGCCGCTGGCCACAGCCGTTCAGGGCCAGGCGCCGGAACTGGGAACCTGCATCGTGATCGGCGGCCGGAGCACCGAGGGCGTATTCGGCTACGACGATGTGCTGGCCGAGGGCGGCACACCGCATACGCCGCTCGATATCCCCGAGGACACCCCCGCACTGATCATGTACACCTCGGGCACCACCGGCAGCCCGAAGGGTGCGGTGCTCTCGCACGCGAATATGAATGCCCAGGCGCTGACCTGTATTCGGGCCATGGATCTGGGACCCGATGCGATCGGCTTCTGCACCTCGCCGCTGTTCCACATCGCCGGACTCGGCAGCCTCGCACCGTATTTCCTGCTCGGCGCCAAGACCGTCCTGCATCCGCTCGGCGCGTTCGATCCCACCGAATTCCTCGACGCGGTCGAGCGCGAGCAGGCGACCGCCGCGTTCTGTGTGCCCGCGCAGTGGCAGCTGATCTGCGAGGAGCCGACGGTCGAACAGCGCAAGCTGGCGCTGAAGATGCTCAGCTGGGGTGCCGCCCCCGCCTCCGATAGCGTGCTGCGCGCCATGGCCGACTGCTTCCCGGACGCGGTGAATGTCGCGGTGTTCGGCCAGACCGAGATGTCGCCCATCACCTGTGTGCTGGAGGGCAAGGACGCGATCCGCAAGCTCGGCTCGATCGGCAAGCCCATCCCGACCATCCAGGCCCGCGTCGTCGACGATGAGATGAACGATGTCGCCCCCGGTGAGATCGGCGAAATCGTCTATCGCGGACCGACTCTCATGCAGGGCTACTGGAATAAGCCGGAGGCGACCGCCGATGCCTTCGCCGGTGGCTGGTTCCACTCCGGTGACCTGGTCCGCGCGGATGAGGAGGGCTTCCTCTGGGTGGTGGACCGCAAGAAGGACATGATCATCTCCGGCGGCGAGAACATCTACTGCGCCGAGGTGGAGAATGTGCTGTTCGCACATCCGAAGATCCGCGAGGCCGCCGTGGTGGGCCGGGCGCACGAGAAGTGGGGCGAGGTGCCGGTTGCCGTTGTCGCCCTTATCGATCCGGATGCCGAACTCACCCTCGACGAGCTGACACCGTTCCTCAACGAGAATCTGGCGCGCTACAAGCACCCCAAGGATCTGGTGATCGTGCCCGAGCTGCCGCGCAATGCCAGCGGCAAGGTCGTGAAAGTGCAGCTGCGCAAGGACTATTCGTCCTGAATGCGGAAATCGTGGACAGCGGCGACGCGGTGCGTCAAGATCGCCCCATGGCGATACCACGTATTCGCGCCGCCGTCCTCGCCCTGCACTGGCAGGTGAATGTGATTCGGCCCGAGGGATTCTTCGGACCGATGCTGGCCGCGCCGGTCACGGCGAGCGGGGTGGTGCCGCGCGCGATGCGCTTGCACGCGGCGGCGGCCGAACGCGGGCTGCCGGTGGCATTCCTGCGCTTCACGATTCCCGTCGGCGAGGGCGGGCTGGTCCGCAACACCGGATTCATGCGCTCGGTGGCGGCGGCGCAGACCGACTTTCGGCCGGAGTCGCCGGGCACACAGCTCATCCCGGAGATGGCCGAGCAGCCGACCGCGGTCTTCGACAATCAGAAGCTGTCCGGGTTGGCGGGCTGTCCGCTGCCCGAATGGCTCGATGAGCAGGGCATCGACACGCTGTTCCTGACCGGTGTCGCGACCAATCTGGTGGTCGAGCAAACCGCCAGGCACGCAACCGATCTCGGCTTCACCGTGCATCCGGTCTCGGACTGCGTCGCCGCGGCGAACCCCGAAACGCATACCGGATCGCTGGCGAATCTCGAACTGACCACCGCCGGTTGCCGCACCGCCGACCAGGTACTGGATCTGATCGGTTCGCGCTGACCGGACTTCGTGGTAAGCCCCTCGGCCGAGACGGCGATCGGTCTGGTTATCGGCCCGCGCGCCAACTGATGCCGTTCAGCCGAAGGCGGCCTTGCCGTCCGTGGGAAGACGTCCTTCCGTGGATGACGGGTCGGCCGGTCGCCGGACCCGGCGTTCGAGCCCGGGGCCGACCAAATCCGTCAGCCGCTGGTAGGTCTCGGCGGCGGGCAGCGGTGGATCGGCGTCCGCGATCGAGCCGAGTAGTCCGACGACACCCCAGGACAGGAAGGTCATCGTCACGGCGAATTCGTCGTCGTCCATATCCAGTCGACCCGAGAGCTGTTCGGTGAGAATCTCTTCCACCATGCGCCGCGTCGAGCGCAACAGCACACCGGTCGCCCTTCGCCCCAACAGCGCCCGATAGACCTCGGGATTCGCCGAGGCCAGGCGGAACAGCGTGTACAGCGGTGCGAGCGGTGTCGAACCGTGCGGGACCTGCGGGTCGTGCGCCGCCGATCCGGCATCCGCGACCGCTGCGCGCAGGTACTCGGTACTGCTCACCAGCAGCAGATCGTCCTTGTCACGGAAGTGCGCGTAGAACGTGGAGCGTCCGACATCGGCGCGATTCAGAATGTCCTGCAGGGTGATCCGGTCGTAGCCGCATTCGATCATCAGCTCGATCAAGGCCCGATGGAGCAGACTCTTGGTGCGCCGAACCCGGCGATCGGTGCTGCCGGTCATCTCGTCCTCACGTTCCCGTACAGATGGTGCGAATCCGTCCCGAACAGAACATATCTCGCTTTTTGCTTCTGGTCGTTCCGGGTATCGAGTCCGATTATGAACACATGACCGGAAATAGACAACAGTCCACTGCCGCACCTACTGACCCGAACTCCGAGATCGGCGCCCTGATCACCAAACCGCGTGGCTATCTCGTGGTTAAATCGGCCTTCCTGTTCGGCCGAGTCGGCGCACTGGACGCTCGACTTGTCGAGCTGACCGATGCCGCCGCGGGCGAGCAGGCCGTAGATATCGGTTGCGGCCCGGGCCAACTCGTCCGAGCGCTCGCCCAGCGAGTCGGTCCGTCCGGTCGCGTGCTCGGCATCGACCCGTCGGCGGAGATGATCGACTATGCGACCGCCCGCACCGCGGCCCTGCCCAATTGTCGGTTCGAGGTGGGTACCGCGCAGTCGCTGAATCTGCCCGACGCCTCGGTCGATGTGGTGACCTCGACCTTCGTCATGCATCACATTCCGGAGGCCAAACGTGCCGCGGCCCTGGCGCAGATGTTCCGCGTACTCCGTCCCGGCGGCAGACTGCTGCTCGCCGATACCCATCCAACCGGACTGGTGCTGCCCACGGTGGTCCGGCTCATGTCCCGATTCGCGGCACGGCGCACCGACGACCCGCATGCGGCCGGACACCAGGCGGATCCGCTATCGGCCATCGATATCCGCCGCTACCGAGAAGCGTTGCGGGAAGTGGGATTCGGGACGGTCGACTTCACCGCGATCGCGCCGATGACCGGCGTGCTGGTGGCGACCAAGAACGCCTAGATCATGTCCTTCGCGGTCAACCAGCGCATGGTGAACCAGCCGCAGAACACCGGCAGCCAGCAGGTGAGCACACGGTAGAGCAGCACCGACGGCACGGCGATGGTCGCGGGCAGACCGAAGGCGGCAAGACCACCGATCAGCGCGGCCTCGACGGCGCCGACGCCACCGGGTGTCGGCGCGGCCGCGGCCAGGGTGCCGCCGATCATGGTGACGATGGTGACGGTGATGAACGACGCGCCACCACCGAACGCTTCGACACTGGCCCACAGCGCGAGCGCCAGGCCGAGCGTGATCGCACCGCAGCCGAGCACGATAACCAGGAAGCGCTTGGGATCCCGGACGAGTTCGCCGAGTTCGCCGAGTACTTCCTGCAACTGTGGGCGCACCGAATCGTTCAGCCAGCGACGCAGTTTCGGCACGAACATGAAGGCGCCGATGATGCCGACACCCACACCGGCCGCTAGATACAGCACCGTGGCGTCGGGGACGAAATGCGAAAGGTCCGCCGAGGTGCCCGCCGCCACGCTGAACAGGATCAAAAGGCCGATGTGGGTGATCACCTGTACGGACTGCTGCAATGCGACGGCTGCGGTGGCCCGCACCGCGCCGAGTCCGGCCTTCTGCAGGAAGCGCACGCTCAAGGCCAGCCCGCCGACCCCGGCCGGGGTCGTTGTCGCGGCAAAGGTATTGGCGATCTGCATGATCACCAGATCGCGGAAGCTGACCAGGCGCGTGGCACAGGCCCACAGTGCCGCCGCCGCACCGACATACGTCAGCGCCGAGACCGCCAAGCCGAGCAGCGCCCACCACCAGTTGGCGGTGCGCAGCTGGGAGAAGAAGGTCGGCACCGCGCTGATGAACGGATAGGCGACGTAGACCAGTCCGATCAGCAGCACCAGCTGGATGATCTGGTTGCGGCTGAACCGGGTGATCCGCTCGGCCTCGATCTTGTCCTGCCCGGTCTGCCTGCGCACCTCGTCGTGGGCCGCGGAGACCACCTCGCCCCAGTCCGGAATCGACTTCTTGATCCCGGCGGGCATGGCCGACTTGGTGAGTCGGCTCGCCGCGGTCAGCACCGTCGGTTCGCCGAGGGTTTCGATGGCGGTGCGCACCGCGGCTTCCTTGCCGAAGACCGCCGTGGTCGACACCAGCAACTGGGCGACGTCGGACTGCCGTTGCTTATCCGAGGCGCCGAACTCCGCGCTGGCGAAGCCGCCGAACAGGGTGGCGCCGTTCTCGATTCGGATCTCCACCGGCCGCAGGTCACCGTGCGAGATCTGGCCGCGGTGCAGTGCCGTCAGCGATTTCCACACCTCGGTGAGCACCTCGTCGGAGTGCTCGTCGAGCGGCGTACCCCGGGGCATGGTGTGCGCGTACAGCATCCAGCCGCGTTCCAGCGCCGCGACGGCGACCTGCTCCGTGGCGGCCAGACCCAGTTCGCCGACCGCGATGGCCATCAGCGCGCGATGTTCGACGGCGCGATGCATGGAACCGTGCAACGCCGCCGTTTCGCTGGTGCGGAAGGTCAGCCAGCGCCACAGCTGGCGCAGCGCGCCGAAGCTGCGCTGGTTCTTGCCGTACATCTCGACGGTCAATTCGCGCTCGGGACCGTCGACGGCGGCGGCGAGCACCAGCGGACCGCGCCCGGCCGGATGGACCACGGTGAACGCGGTAACGGTATGTCCGCGTCCGGCCAGCACCCGCACCGCCGCGTCCAGCGGCACCTCCAGCGCCGGTGTGCCGACCACCAGCACGATGACCGCGCCGACCAGCCAGCCGACCGCGAGTCCGAACATGGCCCGCGCCGGCACCACCGTGCTGACCACCAGATGGATCGGTGCGAAGGCCAGCAGCAGGAACCACAGCCAGCGCCGCGGCCGGGTCGGCAGCCAGGGACTGGAGACGGTCAGCACCGCCGCCAGCATCGCGATCCAGCGCGGATCGTCGAGGAACTGCGATAGGAAGGTATCGAGCCGGTCCGGCACGTGCAGATGCCATTGCGGCGCGGACAATCCCGTGCCGGTGATCGAGAGCAGCAGTCCGGCGACCAATCCGGCCGCGGCATAGCCCGCGAGCAGCTTCCACTGTCTGCCGATGATCAGCTCGATGAGAATCGCGAACGGCAGCGCCAGAATCGCCGTGCCGTAGACCAGATACACCAGATTGGACTGGTCCGGATTGAGGAAGCCGACGATCTTCGAGACCGACTTCTCCAGCTCCAGCCATTCCGGCCGGGTGATCAGCGAGGCGGCCACCACGACGCCGACCCACAGGGCCGCGAGCACCACGCGGACGATGTCACTGGTCCGCCGCCTCAGCGGTTGTAGCAGGCTCCCCGTGACCGGGATGTCCCGCCCATCGACTCGCATCTCGTGGGTCCTTCGCCTCTCCGCGTCTGTGGCCGGTCGTCGGGGTGTCGATAAACGTACCGTTGCGGGCCGACGGGGTCTGCGGGGACGATACACACCGCGCCGTTTTCGCCGGCCTACCGGCCAGTAGACGGCCTTGCCGAATGCCGCCGATCCGATGAGGATCGGGGACGGACCAGGCAATGGCGTTGGAGGTAGCACATGGCAGCACAAGATCTATCCGACAAGACGGTGGTGGTGACCGGCGCCAGCTCGGGCATCGGCGCGGAGGCGGCGGCAAAGCTGGTGGCGCGCGGGGCGACGGTCGCGGTGGTCGGGCGCTCGCCGGAGCGCACCGCCGAGGTGGCGGCGCGGGTCGGTGCGGAATCGTTCATCGCCGATTTCGCCCGCTTCGACGAGGTGCGCAAGCTCGCCGATCAACTCCTCGACCGCTATCCGCGCATCGATGTGCTGGCCAATAACGCGGGCGGTGCCTGGGCGAAACGCACCGTCACCGATGACGGCAATGAGCTGACCTTCCAGGTCAACCACCTCTCGCCGTTCCTGCTGACCAGCCTGCTGCTGGAGCGGTTGGTGCAGTCACGGGCCCGGGTCGTCAATACCGCGAGCACGACCTACCGGATGGCGAAGCTGGATCTCGATACCGTCAACGCCTCGACCGGTTCGTTCAACCAGTTGGCCGCCTACAGCACCTCCAAGCTCGCGAATATCGTCTTCACCAGGGAGCTGGCCCGCCGCACCGAGGGCACCGGGCTGGTCACCGCCGCCTTCCATCCCGGCGTGGTCGCCACCCACGTCTACGACAATGCCCCGCTCGGGCTCGGCGCGTTCATTCGCTCCCCGCTGTCGCGGCCCTTCTTCATCCGGCCCGAGAAGGGCGCGGATCCGCTGGTGCACTTGGCGACAACGCAGGACGACATCGACGGCAAATACTTCCATCGGTTCAAGGTGGAGCAGCCGCGCAACAGGCAGGCGGTGGATCCGGATCTCGCACAGCGTCTTTGGGTGATGTCCGAGGAGATCACCGGCGTGACGAGTTCGGCGACGTAGGTCAGGGTGGGTCAGCGGGTGTCCGCACCGAGTGCGTTACGCCCGCCGGCCGCATCCTCGGCTTCGGCGCCGACGCTGAAGACCTCGCCCGTCATATCGCCGCGGTCGAGTTCGACGATCGCCCGCACGACCTGCTCGGTGGGCACTGCCGCGGGGAAGCTGTTGGGCGCGATCGCATTCGCCCGCACCCCGAACTCCTCGAATTCGGCCGCGATATGCCGGGTCAGCTGGTTGAGCGCGGCCTTGGACGCCGCGTAGAGCGCCTGTCCACCGGGGTACACCCGCGAGCCCGCAATGCTGGAGACATTCACGATATTGCGATTACGTGCCCGATTCTCATCCAGGGCATGCACCCAGCAGCGCTGTGCCAGTCGGGCCGACAACCGCAGCGGCACACCGACATTGACCGCGAAATGCGGTTCGAATTCGTCGAGTGTCGCGTCGCCGTCGACGATGCCGAGCGGTTGAAAGCGGCTGTACGCGGCATTGTTGACCAGCAGATCGACGTGACCGAACCGGGCGAGCGCGAGATCGACGACGCGCTCGATTTCGCCCTGCGTGGTCAGATCCGCCTTGATCACGAAGATTCGCGAGCCGTTCTCCGGCACCGGCAGTTCCGGTGCCAAGGGGTCGACGAACCATTCCAGCTGCGACGGTGCGGCGGGGGTGCGGTTGCGGCACACCGCGATGATGTCGTAATCGGTGTACAGACCGCGGCAGAAGACGTCGCCGAGTCCGCCACCGGCTCCGGTCAGCAGACAAACCCGGCGTTCAGTGCCACTGCGCAATGCTGTCTCCTCCCCAGCGCCGCACCACATCTTCCTTGGGCCGGTGCAGCCACATCACCACGCTATTGCGTGCCGCGGTATTGCCGCCGGCGAAGGTATGCCACGAACGCGGTGTGCATTCGAACAGCAGCAGCGAATTGTCCATCGGCGGAATGGTCAGTGCGGGAACCGGATTCGGACCGAGCTGGTCGTACAGTGCGGTCTCGCCGCCGTCGCCGGGTCGCCAGTCCGGATTGCCGAAATAGAACAGCACCGCCACCGCGCGCACCGTCTCCCGTGCGAAGACCTCCGGCGATCGCGCGCCGGTCTTCAGGTCCACCTCCGGATCCACCGTCGTGACCCGGTCCGGACCGGGCGCCGGACCCTTGAACCAGGCCGGGCTCAGATCATTGTGCGGCCAGCCCGGCGGGCTGCCCGGTGGATGGTGGTGCACCGATCCCTCGACGTCACCGGTCGTCGTGACCCCGGCGACGCGGGCGATCAGATCGTGCCATTCCCGGGACAGGAACAGCGCCAACGGCCCGTCCCGCAGTCCGGCGAGCTGGGCCCCGACCGCACCGTAATCGGCGGCCACCGCTCCGAATGCCGCCGGCCGCTCCCGGCGCACCCGCGCCAACTCCTCGGCCAGCCGTTGGTAGAACTCCGGCACGAACACATCCCTGGCATAGATATGCGGAAACGGCTCCACCCGGCGAACCCAGTGCCGATGCGCGAACAGCTCGGCGAACCACTGCGGCACCGCGGACTCAGCTACCCCGGTCACGTCAAATCCCTCCCGAACGACCATCGCGATCCTAACGGGTACCGCCGCCATCCATGCCTCGACTGTGCGATGGCCGGACCCGGTCCCGGGCGGTGGCGAGCGATTGCGAAGATCGCCGGGTGTGGAACGACCTTCGCGTGTGCTTCATCGGTGATTCCTTCGTCGCGGGTGTCGGCGACCCGCGGTGCCTCGGTTGGGTGGGCCGCCTCGCGGCCGAGACCTATGCGACCGGTCAGCCGCTCACCGCGTACAACCTCGGTGCGCGTATGCAGACCTCGACCGAGATCCTGGGCCGCTGGCAGGCCGAATGCACGCCCCGCTGCCCCGACGGATCCGATGCGCGCCTGGTCGTCTCGTTCGGTGTCAACGACACCACGCTGATAGCTGGACAACCGCGCGTGACACCCGAACGGTCGGCGGCCAACCTGACCGAACTGCTCGCGCAGGCGGCCGAACGCGGGCTCCCGGTCCTGGTCGTCGCGCCGCCGCCCATCGATGACGCCGAGCACAATGCCAGGACCGCCGGGCTCGACGAACGCTTCGCCGCCGTCTGCGCGGCTGCCGCGGTCCCCTACGTGCGCGCCCATCAGCCATTGCGCGACAGCGCGGTATGGATGCGTGAGGTGCGTGCGGGTGATGGCGCGCATCCGGGCGCGGCCGGCTACGACGAGCTGGCCGCACTCATCCGCCCGCACTGGCGAGAGTGGTTGGCGCGCTGACCGGTACTTACGAGGACCCGTGGCTCGTCGTCCGGGTGATCATCTACCCGAAGCGGCGGGGAACTGTCTGAGACGATATGTCTCCGCTGTAGGGCAGCGCGCCCGGGCAGGTCAGGGCGTCGTTATGGATCAGCCGACCGACATCCGACGTGCGGCCTGCTCGGCTCGCTTGCGCCGCGCCACCGCCAGGTCGACCGGTACCGCGTCCTCCTCGCCGGGCCGGGTGACCAACTCGTGCAGCGTCGGATGCCAGCGGCCGACCTCGTCGCGGAACGGGCCCTCGGTCTCCAACTGGCCGATCGCGCCGACCAGCGTGAGCATCGAGCGCGCGAACGGTGTGTAGTGCGCGGGCATGGTCGCCTGCCGCAACGCGTTGGACAGCCTCGGGTTCGTCACGCGCAATACCTGTTTGCGCAGCCAGCGCGTGGTGAACCGGTAGGTCGGGTGTTGGAAGGGTTCGATGCACGGCACAACGATGTTGAACAGGTCCTCGGCATCGAGTGTGCGGCCGGGTTCGCAGAAGCCGTGCCGTCGGGCCGCGGCCTCCAAATCCGTTGGCCCACCGTTGAACAGCGCGTCGCAATAGTCGAACGCCCACTCCTCGAAACCTTCCGTGGGCCACGGCGCACACGCGCCGAAGTCGACGACGCCGAGTCGACCGTCCGGCAGCACCCGGAAATTGCCCGGATGCGGATCACCGTAGAGCAGACCGCTGCGGATCCAGCTGGAGGCCATGAACCGGACCAGCTGCATGCCCACCCGATCACGTTCGGCGCGCGTACCGGCGGTGATAATGCGCGGCAGTGGTGTGCCGTCGAGCCATTCGGTGATGAGCACGTCGCCGCGCTGTTCGATCACGCGCGGAATATAGAAATCCGGATCGTCGGCATAGGCCGCCGCGAAGGCCCGCTGATGGTCGGCCTCGGCGGCATAGTCGAGTTCGTCGAGCACACAGGCGCAGATCGCCTCGGTCACCCCCTTCACGTCGGCACCGGGCACGAAAACCGTTGCCAGCGTGGAGATGCGGCGCAGCTGGTCCAGATCGTTCGCGACCGCCTGCCTACCACCGGGATACATCACCTTCACCGCGACGGGTGTGCCGTCGCGCCATACCGCGCGGTGCACCTGCCCCAGCGATGCCGCGGCCGCGCGCCGATCGTCGAATTCCCGGAAGTGCCAACGCCAGTTCTCCCCCATGCTGGCGGCCATCGCCGCGTGCACCGAGCGCGGCAGCATCGCGGGCGCGGAATCCTGCAATTGGCTCAGCGCGATCTTGTACGGTTCGGCGAGCTCCCGCGGCAGTGCGAGTTCGTAAATGGCGAGCAGCTGACCGAGTTTCGTCGCGCAGCCCTTCAGCTCGCCGAGGACCTCGAAAATGTGCTGGGCGGTGCGCATTTGAATGTCGCGATCGACCTCACCGGCCGATCTGCCCATCGCGCGCTTGCCGACGCCCGCGGCCCGCCGACCCGCGAAGGCGACCGGAATCGCGGCCAGTTTGGCATTGCGGACTGCGGTGCGAACTGGGGGTTTGCCATTGGGGTTCGCCGCGAAAAGGCGTGCGCGTCTAGTAGTCGAACTCTCGGTCGGCCGACCGCTGCCACGCTGAATTGTCATGACTCACCTCACACCGCACGCTGACCAGTGTTACACAGGTGCAGTCTCGCACAGGAGGGCTTAGACTGTCTGGGACGTATTCGGAACCGAGTCGAAAGGTGGCATCTCGATGGGATCCCAGACGGTAGTCGCCGACGTTGCCGATGAGCTGGCACGCCGGGTTGCCGCGGGGGAGTATCAGCCAGGGGATTTGATGCCGTCGGTTCGGCAGGTCGCGGAGGAGTTCGATATGAACCGCGCGACCGCACAGCTGACCCTCGGTCGGCTGGAATCGTATGGATTCGTCGAGGCGCGACGCGGCAAGGGGTTCACCATCCGCGATGTCCGTGAGGCGGGCGGCATCGATGTGTATCGGCACCTCTTCCGTTTCTCGATTCCGATGCCGGATGTGGCCATCGAGATGTTCCGCGACATCGTCGAGGTGGAGCGCGGCATCGTCATGGAGGCGCTGCTCGCCTACACCGGCAGCGACCAGGAGATCGACCCGGCCGAACTCAAGGCCGAGATCGATGAACTGGAAACGCTTGCCCGACAGGATGTTCCCGACTTCCGCCGGATTCTGGCCATCGAGGTCGGACTGGTCCGCCGCCTGCTCACCGCACTCGGGCTGAGCATGCAGCGCGCGATTGTGAACTCCATCGGGGAGATGGTGCTCGACGTACCCGAGGCCGTCGAGGCCTTCTTCGCGGGCGCTGCCGACCTTCATGTATTGGTATGGCGTGCGTTGGTCGCGGTATGGGACTCCGGTTCCGGCCCGTCCGATGCGCAGCTCGCGCTGTTCGAGGACCTGTTCGGGCTGTACCACGAGAAGGTGATCGCCCGCTTCGAGGAGCTGCTCGATATCGCCGACGACGGCCACGAGGATGCGGAGCACGCGGCGACGGCCTGATCGGCTCGACTTCTTCGATTCCACTGTCTGAGCCATTGCTGGCCCAACGCTGCTCAACGCCGCCCGAGGGGTGTGGTGCTGCGGCAGCACAGCAGCTTGACGCCGATCGCCCATCTGTCTGAGACATATTAGGGTCAAGGCCGCGTGCTCGAATGGGCGCGGACTAGGAAACACGATGGCAGGCAGCAGGCGTCAGGGCTCGGCGAAGCTCGCCACTGGGCATCGTGGCGGGCCGGGGCATCGCGAGTTCGGCGTCCGCCGGCGAGAGCATTGCACCGAATCCGGCGATCCGTCGGCTGCCGCGGCAAGCATCGGCGAGGTGCACCGCGTGCGACGATGAGGCGGCCTAGGCTGCCAACCGATTCCCTTTCCGCGAGTGACCGGGAGTGCCCTGTGACATCCATACCGATTCTGCCGCGCCGCTGGACCATTGCCGATATCGCGGATCAGTCCGGAAAGACCGTGGTGGTCACCGGCGCGAACAGCGGTCTCGGCCTGCGCACCGCCGAGGCATTGGCGGCCAGGGGCGCACATGTGCTGCTGGCCTGCCGCAACCAGGAGAAGGCGACTGCCGCGCTGGACGCCGTCACCGCGGTGGCCGCCGGGCCGAAACCCGAAGTGCTGCCGCTGGATCTGGCCGATCTGGCTTCGGTCCGACAGGCCGCGGCAACGGTGGTGGACACCATCGGCCGGGTCGATCTGCTGATCAACAATGCGGGCGTGATGGCGGTGCCGCGCTCGCGCACCGCCGACGGGTTCGATGCCCAATTCGGCACCAACCACCTCGGGCACTTCGCCTTCACCGGTGCCATCCTGCCCGCGCTCCTGCGTGCCGAGCGGCCGCGGGTGGTGACCGTATCCTCGGTGGCCGCGTGGGGTGGCGCGATCAACTGGCTCGATCCCAATTGGGAGCGGCTCTACCTGCGCTGGCCCGCCTACTGCCAGTCCAAACTGGCCAATCTGCTCTTCACCGCCGAACTCGATCGCCGGGCTCGCGCGGCCGGGACCGCCCTGCACGCCGTTGCCGCGCATCCGGGTCTTTCGGCGACTCATCTGTACGACCGCAACGGTGAGAAGGGTGTCGGCGGCCTCTTGGCGGCGATCCCGCAGACGATCCTGTTCGCGATCGCCCAGTCCGACCGAATGGGCGCGCTGCCGCAGCTGTATGCCGCGACGGTGCCGGATCTGCGCGGAAACTCTTATGTCGGACCGGGATTCGAGCTGGCGGGTTATCCACGGCGGGCTCCGCGCAATCCACTGGCCCACAGCCGCTGGACCGCGCGCAGGCTGTGGCAGCTCAGTGAGCAGCTCACCGGCGTGCGATACGAGTTCTCGGCGATGTGATCGCCCGTCGCCAGCAGCTCGGTCGGGAGGCGGACGCCGTGCGACCTCTGATGTCACCTCGGCGCCGGTCGGATTCGGCCCCGGGTGCCTGCCGCAGCGGTGGCGGAATCCGCAGGATCGGATGCGACAACAGGGGCGGCGTTATGAGCTGAATCGAAGCCCACCGCATTTCGGCGATGGTGGCACGTCGCCCCGGCATGCGCGCCAGGGCGACGGCACCGATCCGACTCCTAGAGCTCGCTGTTGAGCTTGTTCAGGCGGTCACACGCCTCCACGTACTCGTTGATCAGCCGCGCGATCACATCCGCGGAGCGCTCCACCTTGTTCATCATGCCGACGACCTGGCCGACCGGATTGAAATTCACGTCCTTGGCCGCTTCCGGGTAGCGGTGTCCGCGCTTGACGCCGTCCAGGGCAACCATCATCTGCAGCGGCATGGGCAGTGGGTCCGGGTTCTCCGGCGACTCCCAGGCCTCGGTCCAGTCGTTCTTGAGCATGCGACACGGCTTGCCGGTCCAGGACCGTGACCGCACGGTGTCGTGGCTGGAGGCATCGATATAGGTCTGCATCTGTGCGGGCGGCACATTGGCCTCCTCGACGGTCAGCCACAGCGAGCCGGTCCACGCGCCCGCCGCACCCATCGCCATGGCCGCGGCGACCTGGCGGCCATTGCCGATACCACCGGCGGCGAGCGCTGGCATATCGCCGATCGCGTCGATCACCTGCGGCCAGAGCACCAGCGAGGAGATCTCACCGCAGTGGCCGCCGCCCTCGGTGCCCTGCATGACCACGAAGTCCAGCCCGGCCCGCTTGTGGTTGAGCGCGTGCTTGACCGACCCGCAGAGCGCGCCGATGAGGCGGCCGGAATCCTGGATCTGCTCGATCACGTCATCCGGCGGGGTGCCCAGGGCATTGGCGACCAGCTTGGCCTTGGGGTGGCGCAGGATCACCCCGATCTGCGGTGCGACGGTCGTCGCGGTCCAGCCGAGCAGCTGGTTGTGGTGCTCTTCTTCGGGCAGGTGCGGCACATTGTGCTCATTGAGGAGCTTCTCGGCGAAATCTCGGTGGCCCTGCGGAACCAGTTCCGCCAGTTTGGTTTCCAGCTGTTCCGGGGTCAGATCGTCGATGCCCTTGCCCTCGTACTTGGACGGAATGACGAGGTCGACACCGTAGACGCCGTGCACATGCTCATCGAGCCACGCGAGTTCGACCTCCAGTTGTTCGGCCGTGAAGCCGACCGCACCGAGCACGCCGAGACCACCGGCATTGCTGACCGCGGCCGCCACATCGCGGCAGTGGGTGAAGGCGAAGATGGGGAATTCGATCCCCAGCCGGTCGCAGATTTCGGTACGCATGGCGTGCTGGTCTCCCTACTCGCCCCACGGCCGGAGCGACCGGCCGAGGAGTGCTGGAACGGGTTACATATTTGGTCGCTGGTCCGCGCCGCCGATTCGACCGCCTACCGCAGATATCGCCATGACGCGAGGACGGCTTTGTCGGCAGGCGCGGACGCCTGAATTCGAATGTAACACGTTCTAGTTTCTTTAGGGATAGCTGTTTCAGACGGCGGCCTGTTCCAGGTCGGCGAGCGAGTTCTCGAGGTGGTCCAACAGGCTGTGCAGTCGCGGTACGGTGCGGCGGCAGCCGACGAGTCCGAAGTCCAGATTGTCGCCATTGGTGGTGAGGGTGATGTTCACGGCCTGTCCGTCGAACGGGATCGACATCGGGTAGGAGGCGTCGAGGCGGGCGCCGTTCCAGTACCGGGGTTCCTTGGGGCCGGGAACATTGGAGATGACGACATTGAACGGCGGATTGGCCAGCGACACCATGCCGGGCAGCAACGTCAGGGCCAGCGGGCTGAGCATGAGTCCGGACAGTGCCATGGTCTGTATCGGCGAGAGCGAGTTGTAGACCTCTTTGCTGCGGCGCATGGATTCGCTCACCACGCGCAGTCGTTCGATCGGATCGGCGATATCGGTGCCGAGGTTGCACAGGATGGCGCCGACCTTTACGCCGCTGTCCTCGGCGGCATCGTCATCGGCCCGCAGCGACACCGGGACCATGGCGATCAAGGGCTTGTCAGGCAACGCATTCTGTTCGATCAGGTATTCGCGCAGGGCTCCGGCCGACATCGTGAGCACCACATCATTGATGGTTGTGCCGGTGGCCTTCTTGACCTGTTTGACGCGTTCCAGCGGCCAGGACCGCACCGCGCAGCGCCGAGCGCCGCCGATCGGCACATTGAACATCGAGCGCGGCGCATCGAACGGCATGGTCAGCTGTTGCCGCAGCAATGCGGCGCGGGCCACCCGTAGCGCGGCCGGCGCGGAATTGGCCGCCGACAGGAGGTTTCGCGCGATCCCGCCGAACAGGGACCCGGATGGTTCGGGTAGGCGCCGCGAACGAGGCAGATTCCACGGGACGCGCATGTCGCTCGCCGCTGGATCGTCGGTGAGTGTGCGCTGTAGCACTCGCTGCGCGGCGACGCCGTCGATGAGCGCGTGGTGCATCTTCGAGTAGACGGCGAAGCGGCCGTCGCTCAGCCCCTCCACCAGGTGGATCTCCCACAGCGGGCGGTGCCGGTCGAGCAGGGCGCTGTGCAGCTCGGAGGCCAGCTCGAGCAATTGGTCGAAGCGGCCCGGACTCGGCAGCGCCGACCGGCGCAGATGATAGGCGAGTTCGACATCCTCGGCCTGCGTCCACGCCAATTGCGGTGTGCCGAGCCAACTTGCCGGTCGTTTGCGGAAGGTGGGATGGAATTCGTTGTCCGCCAACAACTTCTCATGAATTGTCCGGGCGTAATCGGGGCCGGTGTCTTCCGGTGCCTCGAACAATTGCAGTGAACCGACGTGCATCGGGTGCTCGCGGGATTCGGCCAGCAGAAATACGGCATCTATCGGAGAAATGAGCTCCATTGGTGAGTCGCCCCCTGACGACGGTGTGGTGTGGAGGTCTTGAACAAGAGGTATCGACCACGATGTCGGAAGGGCTCGCGCAGCCATGTCCCCTGCGCGGTGCCTCAACCTTACTGAAAGGTCCGGATCGGCGTTCGCCGAATCAGTGATCCTTGACCAGCAGCAGGTAGCCCTGGCGGCCCCGCTCGCCAGGATCCGGTTCCCGTACCATTCGGGCGGTCGCCGTGAAACCGGCCTGGTCGGCCAGTACAGCGAGCCGATCCGGCGACCACCGGTAGGCACGAATCACCTTGTGGTCGAACGGTTCCACATCCTGGACAGCGGCGGCCTGGAAGGCGAGCAGCGCGTGTCCTCCGTTTTCGAGTACCCGATGGAACTCCGTCAACACCGCGGGAATCCGCTCGGGTGGCAGATGGATGAGCGAGTACCACGCGAGGACGCCCGCGAGGGTGTCGTCGCCGAGGTCGAGGTGCTCGAGCGAACCCGTACCGAAGGTCAGTTCCGGATGTCGCGCCCGCGCCAGTGCGATCAGCCGCGGTGACAGGTCGATGCCGAAGATATCCAGACCGAGCCCCGCCAGGTGCGCGGATATCCGGCCCTCGCCGCATCCGAGGTCGGCTACTCGACCGGAACCGTTGGCCCGCACCAGTTCCGCGAAGACGCCGAGCATGGCGCGGTCGAACGGCTGGGATTCGAGGTGCCCGTCGACGTGCTCGGCGTAGCGGTCCGCGAGGTCGTCGTAGGCGGTGCGGGTGTGCGCCACATCGGCATAATCGGTGCTTGCCATCCGGCCATCATTCCACCGCCGGGCGTCGCGAGGGCAGGCGGCGCAGCAGGTGGTCGAGCCGCAGCGTGGTCTCGCAGGTACCGAGTATCGCGGTGCCGCCCGCGACGACAAGAACACCGTAGGAAGACATTTCGCCGAAACCCACCGATGTCCACATCGCCGCCGCGAAGGCGATCAGTACCGCGGTCGCGAGGCGTGCGGTGGATTTCGCCGCGATGCCGAGGAGCAGACCGATGGCGATCAGGGTTTCCAGTGCCGTCGCGACGGCGGCCAGGGTCGGCACGGACCAGTCCAGCGCCCGGGGTACCAAGGTTCGGGTGTAGTCGACGAACGCCGAATAGCTGCCCCAGGAGACACCTTTCGTGCCCGGCGCGCCGAGCAGTCCGAACCGATCCGCGACCGATCCGGCGAACAAGGCGCCCAACAGGATTCGCACCGCCGTGTCGACGGCCACGAATCGGGCCGCGGTCACCGTCAGCACCGCGACGCTCACGAGCACTGCGGCGGTGATCGACCCAATGGATCCGTGCGCGAACAGCAGCCATCCGAGTTCGATCACCAGGGCCAGTACGGAGAGTCCGACGACAGCTGGTCTAGGCATGTGCACCATCCAAAGTAGTAAGGTTCCTGACTAAAGGTACGAAGGAGTCATAGAATGGTCAAGAGCCTGACTAATTCACTGGCCGATCGCCCGCCGCCGCTCGGGAATCTGCTCAGCGCCGCGGCGAGAACGCTTGCGGCCGAACTGGATGCGGGTTTGGCCGCAGCCGGATTCACCGACCTGCGCGCCGCGCACGCTCCGGTATTCCAGGTGATCGATCCCGAGGGCACGCGGCTGATCGACCTCGCGGCTCGGGCGGGCATGACCAAACAGGCGATGGGCGAACTCGTGCGGCACCTGGAATCGCGCGGCTATGTCGAGGTGGCTCCGGACCCGACCGATCGGCGGGCGCGGCTGGTGCGCCTGTCCCCGCTCGGCTCGTCCGTGCTGGAGACCGGATTCGATGTGTTCGCGCGATTCGACGCGCACCTCGACGCGATAATCGGTGCGGCCGAAGTGGTTCGGCTGCGTGATGTGCTGATGAAGATCATCGGTGGTGCGGGTCTGACCTTCAGTGCGGGCGCGACCGAGGTGACGCGCGGCGAATGAGTGTGGGACTCACACCTGACTCGGTGATTGCGGGACCGGCGTCGAATCAGGTTGCTCGGCGGCGCGGGTGCGCGCGGTGCCGAGTATCGAGCCGAGGATGACCAGCGGGAAGCCGATGCCCATGCCGATGGTCAGCGGCTCATCCAGCAGGGTCACTCCGAGCAGGATGGCGACCGCCGGATTGATGTAGGTGATGACCGTGGCGCGGGCCGGGCCGACCTCGCTGATCAGCGCGAAGAAGACCAGGAACGCCGCGGCCGTGCAGATGATGGCGAGGCCGAGCACCGACCACGACGCGTCGGCGGTGAAGTGTGCCGGCCGGCGCCAAGCCGCGAACGGTGCGTAGATCACCGCGGCGAGGATCAGTGATCCGGTGACCACGCCGAGCGGCGGCAGTTCGGCGAGTGCGCGATTGATGATGATCGGGCCGACGGCATATCCGATGGTGGTCAGCCCGATCGCGCCGATGGCAGCGGGCTAGGTCAGGTCGATATCGAAGCCGACCAGCGCCGCCACCCCGGCGAAGCCGACGATCAGTCCGATGGTCCGGCGCGCGTCGAAGCGGTCGTGCCCGAGTTTGGTCACGATGACCACCGCGATCAGCGGTACGGCGGCGATCAGCAGGCCGACCGTGGAACTGTTCAATGTGGTCTCGGCGAAGCCGATGAGCAGCCACGGGCCGGTGATCTCGACCAGGGTGTACAGCAGCAGCGGACGCCAGTGGCGGAATACCGGTGTCAGCGCCTTGGTGTAGAGCGCGATCGGCAGCAGGATCAGCGCGCCGAGCAAGGTTCGGCCGAAGGCCACCACGATCGGGTCGAAATCCTCGACGGCGATCCGGATCATCGCGTAGGGCACGCCCCAGATGACGCCCATTGCCAAGAACAGCACCCAGCCACGCCTGGTCATCCGTGGGACCTCCGATCCATTCCTCGCACTGGAGCTTATATGGGTTCATCCCATGATTCGAGGGCGAGCTGTACCGGCCGAGCCGTTGGAACCGGGGGCTCGACGGCGTCCGCGGCATCGGTTTCAATCGGCCTGCCGCACAACAGCTTCGGCTGTCCCACGACAGATTGTCGTAACGAGACCGGTCCGGTTCTCGATCAACTGGCCGGGCCGATGTGTATTCGGGTCCGGGCCTTAACGAAGGAATGGGTGTTGAACCGTCCAACAAAACGCGTGATGCTGGCGGCGATTGCGGTATTGCTCGGTCTCGGTGCGATTCCGGCGCATGCGGAGCCGAATACGGGCTCCGGAACGGGATCGACGCAGCCCGCCATTGTGCTGCCGTCGTCGGTGCAGTCGCCGGACGGTTCGTTCATCGAAAAGGTCGAGGCCAAGGACGCCCGCAACGTTCGCCTCTACATCCATTCCGCCGCAATGAATTCGACTGTCCCGGTCGATGTGCTGCGACCGACCGACACCTCGGTGCCGCGCCCGACGCTCTATCTGCTGAACGGTGCTGGCGGCGGGCAGGACGATGCGACGTGGAAGCGCAATACCGACGCGATGGAGTTCCTGTCGGACAAGAACGTCAATGTGGTCAATGTCATCGGCGGGCACTGGAGCTTCTACGCGGATTGGATCGCGCCGGATCCGGTGCTCGGCACCAACAAGTGGGTGACCTTCTTCACCGAGGAACTGCCACCGCTGATCGATACCGCGCTCGGCACCAATGGCGTCAACGCCATTGCGGGACTGTCGATGGCGGGTACCTCGGTGCTCAACTTCGAAATTGCCAAGCCCGGCCTCTACCGCAGCGTCGCGGTCTACAGCGGGATCGCTCAGACCAGTGACCCGATCGGTCAGCGGATGGTCAAAGTGACCGTGGAGACCTACGGCGGTGGCGATACACGAAATATGTGGGGCCCGTCCGATGGTCCGCTCTGGGCTGCGAACGATCCCATCCTCAATGCCGAAAAGCTGCGTGGGCCAAACCTTTTCGTCTCCACCGGCAATGGCATCCCCGGCGTCTACGACCAGCCGGGAGGGAAATTCCGGCTGGAGAAGCCCGAGGACAATGCGCAGACGGTCGCGGTCGGCGCGGCGATCGAGGCCGGGGTCAATTGGTCGACGCACAATCTGCAGAACCGGCTGGACCAGCTCGGGATCCCCGCCACCTTCGTCTACCGCGACAGCGGCACGCATTCCTGGGGTTACTGGCAGGAGGATCTGCACACCTCATGGCCGGTTCTCGCGCAGGGACTGTACTCCGCTCCGTAGTGGCCTGCGAGCCGGTTCACGGGATGTTCGTTTGGCGGTGCATTCGCCGGACTGTCAGGCTGGAGGAGTGTCTCAGCCTGAACAGTCGGATGCGACCGAACGCTCAGCCGCCTCTGCGACGCCCAACTACCGCCTGCTCGAACTCGACCACGAGACGGCCCTCGAAAGTGCCGAGGCCCGGCTGCAGGACGAGTTCGCGACCATGTTCGACTTCGAAACGGTGCACTGTTACCTCTACGACTCGTACGACGAATTCGTCGCTCGCTCCACGGTGACGTTGTTTCTGCCGACGCTGGCCGAACGCTTCGGCCGTCAGCGGCTGTACGCGCTGGCGAAGGTGCAGGGCAAGGTCGCCCAGCCCAAGCCGACGGTGCTGTTCCTGTGCACCCACAACGCCGGACGTTCGCAGATGGCGCTCGGATTGTTCACCCATCTGGCGCAGCGTCGGGCGATCGCCTGGTCCGGCGGCTCCGAACCGAGCGTGGCCCTCAACCCGGCCGCGGTCGAGGCGATGGCCGAGATCGGCATCGATATCGCCGACGAATACCCCAAGCCGTGGACCGAGGAAATCATCCGCGCTGCCGATGTCATCGTCAGCATGGGCTGCGGCGACACCTGCCCCATCGTCCCCGGCCCCCGCTACGACGAATGGATCATCGAAGATCCGGCGGGCCTCGGCCTCACCGAGGTCCGCCCGATCCGCGACGATATCGCCGCCCGCGTCGAGAACCTCCTCGCCGACCTGGGCATCCCCCTGGTCGACAGCCTGCGCGGTTAGCGAATCCGCCACGGTGTCAGCGCGGTGTCAGCGGCGGTCGGCATCGTTGCGCCCATGCCACGAAGGACGCGGCAGGCAACGATCACCGCATCGACGGTTCGGTCCGCATCGATATCACCGCTGCATATCCCCGGTCTCGGTACCGCCGCCGCGAATCTCACCGACTGCGGTACCGAGGCAAGAGCGTCATCCGGATCCGATAGGCGGACCGAACTCCAGTCTTCTGGCGAGCGAGACGGGGCCATCCGTGCGATCGCCGCAGCGGGCGCTGCATGCCTGGCCGCATGTCGCGACCGGCGGCGACGCCGCGGCCCGTATCGAAAACCGGCGGTGACTGCTACCGCGTAGCGGTGATGGTCGGTGCCGCGGACTGTGTCGTCGTGGTAGTGGTGGTCGGTTCGGTGGTGGTCGGCTTTGCGGTCTGGGCGGGGGTGGTGGTCGGCGCCGGTGGCGTTGTCGTCACCTGCGGGGTGGTCGCCGCACTCGTCGTCGTGGTGGGCGGTGTCGTGGTCGTCGGCGGTGCGCTGGCAGCGGGCGACTTCGCGGGTGACGTGCTGGTGGTCGTCGGCGAGGTCGTCGTGGTCTTGGTCGGTTCGCTGGTCTTGGTCGTGGAGGTCGCCGCCTGGTATGCGGCGGCGAGATCCGCTGGCGTCGGCTGCGCGCTGGTATCGACCGTCTTACCCGCCTGCGCCTGCTGCGCCAGATGAGTGAGCCAGGCGGCCGCGTATTCGGCGGAGGTCAGCGGCTTGCCGTCGGCGGCGTCGCGCCAGTAGTCGAAGTGGTGACCGGTCGCGTTCGGCCCGAGCGTGAGCTGGTACGGGTCGCTCATGATCACGGGGATGGTGTTCTGATTCGTCACGATGAGACCGATGATCTCGTTGAACACCTTCTGCGGCAGATAGGCCAGTGGCGACATGTCGTTGGTCGCGATCGCCGTCGCCTGCGTCGCGGGCTTGGGCGTCTGCCCCGGCTTGTACTCGGGATCGGAAACCCGCAGCAGCACCTGGAGGAAGGTTTCGTCGCTCTGCATCCAGTTCGGCTGCGACTGGATATCGGCGAAGGCCGCCAATGCGATCCGGCCGAGGACAACCGCCACATCCTGCCCGGTCGCCGGGGTGAGCCCGTCGCGTTCGAGTGCGTCGACATTCAACTGTCGACCCACATTGACCACCAACTGCAGCAGCGAAATATTCTGCGGTGCCGAGCAGGTGAGATCGCCATCGGAGCAGAACGACGCGATCTTGCCGTTCAGCGCCCCGAAGTCGCCGCTGGTGCCGGGCAGCGCACCCTGACCCGCAACCGCTTTGGTGCCGCTCTGATATTTCTGGTCGAAGCCGTCGGGATTGCTGTACGGATCCTTCGCACCCGGGAACGGCCCGTCGCCCGCCGAGCGCCCGGCATCGGCGAGGATGACGACACCGACGACGTCGGCCGGATCGACGACTCCGTAGCCACCGTTCTGGTCGGGCGTCTGATGTCCGACCGTCATGGCGACGCGGCGCACGACATCGGCGCCCTCGCTGTAGCCGACGATGGAGAATTTGGTGTCCGGGCAGGCCTGGCTGATCTCCCGCATCACCTGTTCGGTATTCGCGACACCGGCATTGACGGCGTCCTCGTAGGTGGCCATATTCGCCGGATACGCGATGTACACAGCGGCATACGAGCCGGGATCGACATTATCGGCGGGTGCGTTGACGACGGGGTCGACCCACTCACTGTGATAATCATCCGACAGCGCGGCGGGCAATTCCTCACCATTGGCCCCGACCAGCAGCTTCGTGGTGCCCGCCACCGGAGTGTCACGACGTCCGGCCACCGAAATGGTCACCATGTCGTGGCACTCGGTCACCGAGGCCCTGAGCTGTGTATCGACGGTCTGCGACGTCGACGTCAGCGCCCACGAGGTGGCGACGATCGCCACCACCCCGAGCGTGGCGGGCGCGACAACGGCCGAAGCCATGCGATGGCGCGCGAAGAACTCCCGAAGAGCCATGTCCAGATCCCCAATCCAACAAATCCGACAAATGGGCGGACAGGCCCCCCGACAGGCCATATGTCACGAGGTGTGTCGGTGACCGGGATGTTTTCGTTACCGCGGTGTCGCCGCGGCGAAAGAACTGTTGTAGGAATCGGACAGATTGCCGATCGGTGTTGCCGTTGCGTTGCCGACGTTATCGATCCACTGATCGGTGGTGCTGACGGCGGCGAACTGGGAATGCATCACCACATTGAGCACGCGGTGGATCTCCGCCGCGGCACGGTCTTTTCCAGGGCGAGGTCGTAATGCCGTTCGGCCACCGTGCGGTGCAGCTGCCATCCCGCGGTGCCGCGATCGTGCCGAGCTGGTATGACCACCACCCCCTCCAACTACCGCCGAACCTTCCAACCCCCGGGTCCATCGGCCGCTGAAGTCAGCGGATAGCCGATGCGCGGATCGGTTGGCGGAAAATGTTGCGCCGCACCAGGATTCACTCGCCGAGGCGAGGCGGCTTCGCCATGGCGCGTTGGGCCTGTTTGCGCACTGTGGGAGCTCGGTCATGGATGAGCGGTTCGACAAGGTGCCGCACCCCAGTGGCTTTCATCTGGACCAACGCCTTGATCGCTCTCCCGCGGGCGGGGCCGTCGAGGTATTTCAACCCAATATTGCGGGATTCAGGTGTCTTGACCTTCCCGAGGTACTCGACCAGCGGGAGCATGGCGGTCCCCTCCGGCAATTCCTCGAGCAGTTCCGCAATCTGTACGAAGTTCTTCGGCCTCGCGATCTTGCCCACTGATGACCCGGATCCGCTGGTCGTAGATGGTGTCATGGGTCATGCCCTGTCACTGGAGGACACCGGCTCCTCATGGGACGGATTCGCGCTGGCCGGTTCGGGGGTTTTGACATGGCGTGGCAGCAGGAAGGGTGTGCCGAGGAGCAGAATCCCGGCCAGCGCAATGGCTGTGCCCGGGCTGGTGAGTTGGGCCAGTAGGCCCCAGAGCACGGTGATAGCGGCAATGCTGGTGCTGGTGGTGATCGACCAGGCGGTCAGTACCCGGGCGTGGCGGTCTTGGGCGGTGGTGTTCAACCGGTGGGCGGCGAAGACGGCGTTGAAAATGCTGGCGCAGATGATCAGGCCGAGTTCGGTGACCATCACGACCACGAGTCCGGGCAGGCCGGGCCGGATGAACGCCAGCCCGAGGGGCCAGCAGGCGCGCAGTGTGCCGAAGACGCGCAGCACCGTCCGTTCGCCGAGGCGGGCGGCGATGCGGCGGGCGAGTCGTGCACCGATCAGGCCACCGATGCACGGAACGGCGAACGCGAGCCCGTATTCCCAGACCGGAAATCCCAAGTGGGACAGCATCAGCACCGATAGCAGTGGCTCGGTAGCCATGATCAGCCCGTTGACCAGCATGGCGTTGAAGAAGAATCGACGCAGTGTGTCGTGGGTGAGGATGTAGCGCCACCCCTCGGCGATATCGCTGCACCGACGCGTTCGGGTGTGCTGCGGAGGCTGCTCGGGTTCGGTGATCGCGGCAATGCCGAGCGCCGAGAGAAGGTAGCTCACCGCATCGATGACAACGGTGGTCACCGGACCCAAGAGCCCGATAGCGGCACCGCCCACCGGCGGTCCGATGACCGTTGCCGACCAAGTGGTGGACTCGAAACGACTGGTGGCCACCAGCAGTCCGTGAGCAGGGACGATGGTCTCGAGGTAGGCGCCACTGGCGGCCGTGAACGCGATCTTCGCTGTCGCAGTGACAATGGAGACCACCAACAGCTGCGCGAACGACAACACACCCAGCCAGTAGGCGAGCGGTACAGATGCCAATGCCGCGAAGCGGACCACATCCATGGCGATCATGACCGGCCGCTTGGCGCGGAACTCCATCCACGGCCCGAGCGGGACCGCCAGCAGCGCCCCGAGCACCAGCCCGGATGACGAGAGCACCGCTACCTCTGCCGAGCTGGCGTTCAGAACCGTAATGGCAACGACCGAGAATGCCCCGAACCCGAGCCCGGTCCCGTAGGCGCTGACCGCGTAGGCGGCCCACAACCATCCGAACGCCCGCCCCGGTCTCGTCCTCCGCCTGATATTCGACACTCGCTCGCTCCGCTTCACACCTCGTCGGACAACGCTCTGTTGCCACGGGGATTGAAGCCGGTTGATGGACGTCGACACCAACAACAGATCGAGCGGCGTGCCACAACGCATCGTTGTGCGATTAGGTTCTCCCCTCATGGATCTCGATGCGGTTCGTACCTTCGTCGCCGTTGCCGAGACGGGCCAGTTCCAAGCCGCTGCCGACGATGTGGGCATCACCCAGCAGGGGGCCTCGAAACGAGTGGCGAGCCTGGAGCGAGAGCTCGGCGTACAGCTGTTCGCGCGGACCGCCAGGGGCGTGCGGCTCACCGTCGACGGACAAGCACTGCTGCCCCATGCCCGCGAACTGCTCCGCGCCGCCGAACGCGCCACCACGGCCGTGACACCGGGGCGCAGGGCGCTGCGGATCGACGTGGTCAGCCGCAGGATCGCACCGTCCAATATCCTGCACGCCTTCTACCAGCAGCACCCCGATATCGAACTCGATGTCGTCGCCCTACCCAACGCCGACGCCGCAGCGGCGCTGGCCGAGATCGGCGCCGGTACCCTTGACGCCACCTTCAGATCCCTACGCGACTCCGCCCGCAAAGTCCCGACCGGACTCCGCTCATCGCGTGTCATCGACGACCGACACGAACTCCTGGTCGGCCCGAAACATCCGTTGGCGAACGCCAAATCCGTGACGCTGGCCGAACTCACCGACCACCCCATCTGGATGCCCGGCATGTCCGATCCGGAGCCGATCGGCTACTACAACGATCTCGCGACCGCCTTCGGACTCACCATCGACACGATCGGCCCGATGTTCGGCATCGAAGCGCTCCTCGCCGAACTCGCCGACTCGACCCAACTCGCCACCTTCGCCGGCGAAGGCTCCCGATACCTCTGGCCGGAAAGCTATGACCTGCGCCGAATCCCCGTCGTCAACCCGACCCCCGTCTACCCTCTTTCGGTGATCTGGCGAGCAGACAACCCCCACCCCGTCCTCGCAAACTTCCTCGACTACCTCGAGACCAGATACCGAACGACATCAAGCGATGACATCTGGACACCGGACTGGGCACGCTGAGACCCCCGCGGAGCAGGCAGCTGCTCTGTATTCGATGCCACACTGCCGGGACAACTTTCAGCTGTCGAGCAACTCCGGGGCGAAGACATCCTCGATCTTCCACCGTCGAGATCCGCGGAAACGAGTTCGACATCGAAAGCAGCGTCTGAGCGCGACGTCCTGCTCACCGGCGTAAGGGGCCTGCTGGTCAAAGCGATCAGGCGCGCCGCCCGCAAGGCTGGTCAGCCGCGCGCCATATCCACGAACCGACTCAAATGCAGTTGGTGCGCAACGGTAATCGTGGCAGTCGGGCCATTACGGTGCTTACCTACGATCAGGTCCGCCTCACCACCACGCGGGTCGTCCCGCTCGAAGGCGTCCGGGCGGTGCAACAGGATGACCATGTCGGCATCTTGTTCCAGTGAGTTGTGTACCGAAATCCCTTGTGCCACAAAGTTATGCGTTCCCGGCACGGTGCCATCGTAGACGTCTTGTTCGCCCAGGCTGGTGATTTCGACGACCTCGTCCCAGAAGACGTCGTTGGTGGCCAGCATTTCGATGTCGGCATCGTCGAGGACGGCGGCGACGCGGGCGAGACGGGCGCGGCTGGGAGAGCGCTTCCACATGGTGGAACCACAGAAGCGGGAGCCCATGGCGGCCGAGAACTCTCGGTGAGTCATGTGCTTGGTTGCCAGCAGGGTGCGGACTTGGGCCCAGACTTCCTTGGGGACGGTGTCGACATTCGTATTGCGCACCATCGGTTCCAGTTCGGCGAGGGCCGATTGCGCGGCCCGTCCGCGTGCGCCGTGAACACTGACGTCACGCAGGAAGATCGTCTGATTGTCCGCCCCATCGATGGTGAGGTGCCAGCAGTCGTGATAACCCGCCTTGCGGACATTCTTGATTCGTCCGTGCACGCCGAGCCGTAGCAGTAGCTGTGCCACATCATCGATCAGGCGGCGGCTCGTGGAGGCGTAGTAGACGCGAGCCTGGCCTCCCTCGGCATCCCAACGCACGGAGCCGTCGGTGGCCCACAGATGCTTCAGGAACAGTGCGATCTGATCGTTCGGCAGCGAGAACACCTGCTGCGGAACGAATTTTTCGTAGCTGCGTAACCCGAAGAGTCCCAGCTCATCGAGCCAGGCGGCAATGGGATTGCGTTTGCCGTGGGTGAGTCGATAGGGCGCGGGCAATCGCAGGGTTGTCACGCGGGCAGCCGCGTGCTGGTCCCGCACCGCCGTCACACCGAAGTGCCGGGCCGCTGTGGTTACCGCGTCGAGGTTCTCCTCGTCGGTGCTGGCGTAGCGGATCGGCTGGCGCTCGACGCACGAGCCGTCACCGATCATGTGCGCCAACAGGATTATCTCGGCGTCCGCCATCCGCTTGGTGTGCACTGGTTCAGGCACCATACGCGGAGTGGCGAGACGGTCGCCTGCGGCCAGCTTTTCCAGTGGGATCCAACCATCGACCGTCAGGAACGGGTGGTTGCCAGTGGCCTCAACTTCTCGCCCCGAAGCCAGCCGCAGCCGGAACACTTCCTTGCGCCCACTGGGAAAGACCTTCACCATCGGCCGCGCAACCATCCGCATGCGATCGTCCAGCGACCACACCAGCGGCTGCTCCCCGCTTGCGATCAACTCGCCGAGGGTGGTCTCACCACCTGTGTCGGCACGCAGGATTCGCGTCGAAGCCGGGAGGCAGCCCGATTCACGCAGGTCGGACACCATCGGGCGCTTATCTGTTCGCTGTTCGGGACCACGGTTGAGCTGGCTGATCGCGATGACCGGAACTTCCAACTCCTTGGCCAGCAGCTTCAGATTTCGCGAGAAATCCGAGACTTCCTGCTGACGAGATTCGACCTTTTTTCCCGAAGTCATCAGCTGGAGGTAGTCCACCACAACGAGTTTCAGGTCGTGGCGCTGCTTCAGACGGCGCGCTTTGGCGCGAATCTCCATCATCGTCAGGTTCGGCGAATCGTCGACGAACAGCGGAGCCTCACTGATCTCACTCATCCGCCGAGCGAGTTTGGTCCAGTCGTCATCACTCATCCGACCCGAACGCATATCGCCCAGCTTGATCTTCGCCTCAGCCGAGAGCAGCCGCATCACGATTTCCGTGCGACTCATCTCGAGCGAGAAGATAACGCTCGCCAAGCCATGCTTGATCGAGCAGCTACGCATGAAATCCATTCCCAGGGTCGATTTGCCGACGCCAGGACGCGCGGCGACGATGATCATCTGGCCGGGGTGTAGGCCGTTGGTGAGTTCGTCCAGTTCGGTGAAGCCGGTGGGGACGCCGAGGGAGATGCCGCCGCGGGAGGCGATGGAGTCGATTTCGTCCATCGTGGGCTGCAGCAGTTCCTCGAGGGGGAGGAAGTCCTCAGTGGTGCGGCGTTCGGTGACCTCGTAGACCTCGGCCTGGGCGCGGTCGACGACCTCGGCGATGTCCTGGCCGTCGGCGCCCGCGTAGCCGTATTGGACAATGCGGGTGCCCGCTTCGACGAGCCGGCGCAGGATCGCCTTCTCCGCAACGATTTCGGCGTAGTAACCGGCGTTGGCGGCGGTGGGGACCGTTTGGGTGAGGGTGACGAGATAGGGCGCACCGCCGATGCGCTTGAGTTCGCCGCGGCGGTCGAGACCGGCGGCGACGGTGACCGGGTCGGCAGGTTCGCCGCGGCCGTAGAGATCGAGGATGGTGTCGTAGACCGCTTGGTGCGCCGGGCGGTAGAAGTCGCCGGGGCGCAGCACCTCGACGACGTCCGCGATCGCGTCCTTGCTCAGCAGCATGCCGCCCAGTACGGACTGCTCGGCCGCCATATCGTGTGGCGGCTGCCTGCCGAAGTCTTCGCCGGGCGGTTCGGGCGGGTAGTCCGTATGCCCGCGGTCATCGGTGGTAGTCACCAGACTCGACCGTCCTCTCTCGCCGCTAGCGACATACATCTAAGGCCGCTCGGAAACGGCGACCGCGTACAGATCGCTCGAAACCTGCCGGCTGACCCTATTGATCACTCGTTGTACTCCCGGGTACCGACACATCCGGCGTCGAACCACGGTGTGCGAGTCCCCCGTCGACGGGCTCACCCGCGGTTCCAGCAAACCGGTGTGACAGCTCCCGGATCATGACGATCCGGAGGTTCGATCATGACAATGCGACGAACCTAGGCGACCGGATGGAGACTCGCCAAACCGCGCTGTGCACACAGCTGTGGATAAGTTGGGGACTGTTTACCCAACGATGTGCACCCCCTGTGTACTACTTGGGGAAAACCCAGGTCACCTCGCTCAAACGCGCAGATAGATATCGATTTCCAAATCTATCCACGTGTGGATGAATCAAGTGTCGGCGTGTCGGTCCAGTTGAACAGCCGGGCGTGTTGGGTAAACAGAGCGTGTACTACGGGTATGTCCTGGATCACGTTGCTGCCGGTTGGTTTTCTCGACGATCCACAAGCCGAATAACAGGTGGTAGAGCCGATAGCCGAGTTTGCCGAGAATGGTCCAGATCACCGTTCCGGCCTCTCGCAAATATTTGGCTATCTGCAGGACAATGCCCATGGCTCACGCTGCGACCGAGCAGTGGCCCGAGGCCGCGCAGCCGAAGGCCACCCTTGTGTCGGAACACAAGAGTGGCCTTCGAATGAACTCAGTTCGCGGCGACCTGCAGGTCGAACTTCGCGACCACGTCGGGGTGCAGGTGCACCACGACGTTGTGCTTGCCAACCGTCTTGATGTGCGACTTCGGCAGCTCGATGCTGCGCTTGTCGACGACCGGGCCACCGGCCGACTTGATGGCGGCGGCGATGTCGGACTGGGTGACCGAGCCGAACAGCTTGCCGGTGCCAGCGGTCTTGACCGACAGCGAAACCGACTCCAGGCCCTCGATGGCCTGTTTCAGCTCGTTGGCGTGGTCCAGGTCGCGCACCTTGCGCGCGTCCTGGGCACGACGGATGCCCTCGACCTGCTTCTGCGCGCCACGGGTGGCGACAATGGCCAGGCCGCGCGGCAGCAGGTAGTTGCGGCCGTAGCCGTCCTTGACCTCCACGGTGTCACCGGGGGCACCGAGGTTGTCCACATCGGCAGTCAGAATCAACTTCATTTGCGATGCCTCCCTTCTCAGCGAGCCGTCGACACGTACGGCAGCAGGGCCACCTCACGCGAGTTCTTGACGGCAACGGCGACGTCGCGCTGGTGCTGCACGCAGTTGCCGGTGACCCGGCGAGCGCGGATCTTGCCGCGATCACTGACGTACTTCCGCAGCAGGGCGGTGTCCTTGTAGTCGATGCTGACGAGGCCGGACTTGGCCTCCTTGCAGAAGGTGCAAGCCTTCTTCTTCAGCACCTTTTCGCGCGCGGGCGCTTTAGGCATGGTTACTCCGTAATTAATGATGGCCCAAAGTAATTCGGGCCGATGTGAGCCGTTCTCAGAACGGCGGTTCGTCGTCTACGCGGCTGCCCCCGAAGGAGCCCGCCGCGGGTGCGCTGCCCCACGGGTCGTCGTCGGCGCCGCCGGAACGGCTGCCGCCACCACCACCGGCAGGAGCGAAATTGCCACCGCCCCCGGAACCGAATCCGCCGCCGCCCCCGCCGCCGCGGCTGGCCTTGGCGACCTTCGCGGTGGCGTAACGCAGCGAGGGACCGACCTCGTCGACCTCGAGTTCGACGACCGTGCGCTTCTCACCCTCGCGGGTTTCGTAGGAGCGCTGCTTCAGTCGTCCGCTCACGATCACCCGGGCGCCTCGGGTCAGGCTTTCGGCGACATTCTCCGCAGCTTCACGCCAGATGTTGCAGCGCAGGAACAGCGCTTCGCCGTCTTTCCATTCATTCGAATTACGGTCGAACACGCGGGGAGTCGATGCGACGGTGAAATTCGCCACCGCAGCGCCCGCGGGCGTGAATCGAAGTTCGGGGTCGGCCGTCAGATTTCCGATGACGGTGATGACCGTGTCGCCTGCCATGTGGTTCCTCCTGCTCGGTATGCAGTCCGCAGTGCACCTGTTGCGTAGAGCCTAGAGACAGGCACCGACGCAATCGAGGGTCACTTGCCGTGGCGCAGAACCTTGGTGCGCAGCACCGACTCGTTGAGGCCCAGCTGGCGGTCGAGCTCGCTCACGGTGGCGGGCTCGGCGGTCAGATCGACCACCGCGTAGATGCCTTCGGCCTGCTTGGCGATCTCGTAGGCGAGACGGCGGCGGCCCCAGATATCGACCTTGTCGACCTTGCCGCCTTCGGTCTTGACGACGCTCAGCATGTTGTCCAGCGACGGACCAACAGTGCGCTCGTCCAGGCTCGGGTCGAGGATAACCATCACTTCGTAATGACGCACGGACCAATCACCTCCTGTGGACTAGGAAACGGCCACGGACGGTCCGTGGCAGGAGGGTCGTTGCGTCAGCAACCCGACAAGGCTACATGAACGCCCGTTAACCAGCGAAATCGATGTCCGGCGCGGTGCCACGCCGGTCCTTCCCAGGGGAAGCGAGGGCGTCTGCGCGCGGTGCGGCCTAGGGTGGTGCCCATGCCGACCGGACTCGCTACCCACGACAGGATCGCGGGGGGTGTGACGCGCAGCGCGGCCTTGGCCGCGGTGGTGGTGTTGCTGTGCGGGTTGACGCTGGCGCTGGCCTATCTGAACAAGGCACGCTGCGCGGGTGCGCCGTTCGGCGCGGACGGCCGCAGTGCGATTTTCGATGTGATCAAGGATTCGGATGTCTGCTATTCCGATATCCAATTCCTGTGGTTGGGTCGCGATATCGACCAGCACGTCTTTCCCTATATCGACGGCGGGATCACCGATGACGGCATGCTGACCGGCGGTGCGGTCGAATACCCGGTGCTCAGCGGCGTATTGATGTGGCTCGGTGCGGTCGGCGCCGATAATGACGCGGAATTCCTGCTGCACTCGGCATTGCTGCTGGCGCCGTTCGCGTTGCTGACCGCCTGGCTGTTGGTGCGGCTGGCCGGTCGGGCGGCGCTGTTGTGGGCGGCGGGGCCGCCGTTGGTGCTCTACGCGTTCCACAACTGGGAACTACCCGTGGTGTGCATGGCCGTCGCCGCGGTGTACGTGGTGACCGCGCTGACCAGATATTCGTTGCGTACCAGGGGAATTCTGGCCGCCGTACTGCTCGGCATCGGGTTCTGCCTCAAGCTGTATCCGGGTATTTTCGTACTGCCGCTGCTGGTCTATGTGCTGACGGGCGGCCCGCGCGATATGGATGGTCCGACGCGGTCCCGGCTGGATGTGCGCGGTGCGCTGATGACCGCGGGTGCCGCCATCGGCACGGTGGTGCTGGTGAATCTGCCTTTCGCCCTTGCCGGTTATGAGGGCTGGCGCGCATCGATCACCTTCCAGCAAATGCGGCAGGCCGATATCACCACGAATTCCATTTGGTACTGGGGACTTCGGCAGATGTTCGGTCAGGACGCCGATAGCGAGACCGCATTTCAGCATGCGGTGTCGATCGCCTCGCCGACGCTGGTGCTCATCTCGTTCGCGCTGGCCATGTGGTTGGGCTGGAAGCGATTCACACTGACCGGCACCTTCCCGTGGATCGGGGTGAGTGGCGCGATGCTGTGCGGATTCCTGCTGTTCCACAAGGTGCATTCGCCGCAGTACACGCTGTGGCTGGTGCCGTTCCTGGTGCTGCTCGCGGTGCCGTGGCCGGTGATCGGGGCCTATTTGGTCGCCGATGCGACCATCGGGATCGGGGTGTTCCGGTACTTCTATTCCATCGTTTCCGGCACCTCGGTGGATTTGATGGAGAACGTGGTGCAGTTCGGCGTGTGGGGGCGTGCCGTTCTCCTTGTGGTCTTCTTCTTCGTATTCGTGCGGGCGGTGCCGCGCGGAACCCGGCTCGCGCCGCCGCCGATACCGCGGTTGGAAACCGGCGGCCTGGTACCTGTGGCCTAGTACCGGATTCCACCCACGGGTGGTACTGCGCGCGCCACGATCCGCGCACCGTAGTGGCATGACCGCGGGCGGCCAGTCGACCTTCGCCGCCGAGGTCGGGCAGCGGCTCGTCGCCGCGCTCGCGGCGCACACCGTCGGGCCGCCGTCGCCGGGGCGCAGTGGTCCGGAAATCGGCCTCAGCGCCCGTGAACTCGAAGTGCTCACCTTGATGGCCAAGGGCCACAACAACTCCGAGATCGCCAAGGAGTTGTTCATCGGCATCAGCACCGTCAAGACCCATATCGGTTCGCTGTTCGCGAAGCTCCAGGTCCGCGACCGCGCCCAGGCCATCGCCTACGCGCACCGCATCGGCCTCGGCGGCTGAGCGGATCGGGTCAGTCGGCCTGCCGGGCGCGGAAGGCGGCACTTTTGGCGCGATTGCCGCAAATGGTCATATCGCACCAGCGCCGCGACTTTCCGCGTGAGGTGTCGAGGTACAGGCGGGTGCATTCGAGGCGCCCGCATTCCTTGAGCAGACCGCGTTCGGGGCCGCCGAGCATTTCGATGGCGGAGCGGGCGATCGCGGCAAGTGCCGCGTCCGGATCGCCGTGGCGGGCGATCGTCGCATCGGCGCGCAACGTGACCTGGGGGAGGACGCCACGGGCGAACTCGTTGACGGTCTCGCGGTCCGCATCGGCGAGCGGTTCGTCGCGGGCGGCGGCCAGCGCCAGACGGTAGCCCGCTTCGCGCAGACGCACGGCGCGGTCGAGTGTCGCCAGATCGCAATGGGGCGCGGTGTCGAGGAGGTCGGCGGCGAGCAGCCAGGTATCGAGATCCGCTGGTGTGGTGAGGAAGTCGTCGAAGGTCGTGGCACGGGCCTTGACCGTGCCGGCGAAATCCAAGGCGAGGTTACCGCTCACAAAGGCGAACACCCTCTCATAGTAACCACCTTGACAGGTTACGTGCAAAGGTGCGAGGTTAGTAACCTACCTAGATGGTTATCCGGCCTGTCATGGTCGATCGAGGAGTGCACGTGAAGACGCAGCTCTTGGACCCGTTGTTCCGAGCGACCGGCAAGCCATCGCTCGCGGCGGGTATGCAACCACTGTTCGTCGTGCTGTGGAGCAGCGCGTTCATCGCGGGAGTCGTCGGCGTCGGCGCCGCCCCGCCGATGATGGTGCTGTTCGCGCGGTTCGCCATCGCCGCGGTGCTACTCGCGGTGTACGCCACCGTGATTCGGGCCAGCTGGCCCGGCGGCGGCCAGGTCGAGCATGTCGTCATCGCCGGACTGCTGATGCAGATCGTGCAGTTCGGCGCCTTCTACACCGCGATGAGCCTGCACGTCTCGGCCGCGATCATCGCCCTGGTGCAGGGCCTCAATCCGGTGGTCATCGCCTTGCTGGCCGGATTCATCGGCGAAACCGTCACCGCGCGCCAGTGGTTCGGCTTCGGTATCGGCGGTATCGGCGTCGGGCTGGCCGTGCTCGATCAATCGAGCATGTCGCTGGTCGGTCTGCTGCTGTGCGTGGTCGGCTTGCTCGGCCTGAGTGTCGGCACGATCTACCAGAAGCGCTTCGTCCCGCAGGTCGATTCGCGCGCGGCGACCGCGATCCATATGGCCGCGAGCGCACCCGTCGCGGGCGTATTCGCATGGGCCACCGGACAGTTGCATATCTGGGATGCAACGCGCTTCGCGGAGTCGCTCACCTGGATGGTGCTGGTGAATTCGATGGTCGCATTCCTGCTGTTGAACGCGATGCTGAAGCGTTGGGAGGCAACGCGGGTCGGCCGCTTGTTCTTCGCGACCCCGGCGGTCACCGCGATCCTGGCCTGGCTGTTCATCGATCAGCCGCTGCGTCCCATGGCCGCCGCCGGACTCGGCGTCGGACTGATCGGCATGGTGTTCGCATCGCGCCGCCCCACACCCGTGGTCGCGCGACCCCAGCCGGTGCCCGTGCGGTGAATTACTTGCGGGCAAAAGAACAGCGGCAGCGGCCTTCAGGGCCGCTGCCGCTCGAGTTCTTCGGCTATCCGCCGGACTTTCAGCCGACCGGGGTGGGCTCTCGTTCACTTTCGATTTCGTCGGTGTCCTCGCGCCGGTTCTTGATGATGCTGGTGATGAACGCCGCGCCGATGAACGCCACGCCGACGAGACCGGTGAGGATGTCGTTGATGTGCACACCGATCGAGACGAACAGGATGATCGCCAGCGCACCGATCGCCCAGTGCGCACCGTGCTCCAGGAACACGTACTCCGACAGGGTGCCCTTGCGCACCAGGTACACCGTGATCGAGCGGACGAACATGGCGCCGATCAAACCGAGGCCGAGCGCGATGATGATCGGGTCGGAGGTGATGGCGAAGGCGCCGATGACACCGTCGAAGGAGAACGACGCGTCCAGCACCTCCAGGTACAGGAACAGGAAGAACGCGGCCTTGCCCGCGGCCTTGACCAGCTGCGACGGACCGCCGTCGGCCCCTTCTTCGAACTCTTCGGTGTGGAACAGCGAACCGAGCCCGTCGACCACGATGTAGGTGATCATGCCGAGCAGTCCGGCGACCAGCACGGTGGCGCGCTGCTCGTCGGTGGCGATGAACTCCGCGGTCAGCATCAATCCGGCGCTGGCGACCACCACCGAGAGCATGTCCAGCTTGCCGAGCTGGGCCAGCGGCTTCTCCAGCCAGGACAGCCAGGTGATCTCGCGCTCTTCGAAAATGAAGTTCAGGAACAGCAGCAGCAGGAACATGCCGCCGAATGCGGCGATCTGCGGATGCGCATCGGTCAGCAGCTTCTCATAGCTCGGGCTGCCGTCCGGAAATACCAGCGCGTCATCGGCGGGCGGGTTGAGTGCCAGGTCGAAGGCCTTCACCGGGTCCAGGCCCGCGGTGATCCACACGATCGCCAGCGGAAAGACCAGCCGCATACCGAATACCGCGATCACCACGCCGACGGTGAGGAAGATCTTCTGCCAGAACTCGTTCATGCGTTCCAGCACAGTGGCGTTGATGACGGCGTTGTCGAACGACAGCGAGACCTCGAGCACACCGAGGATCGCGGCCAGCGCCAGCGCGGTCGGCCCGCCGTAGAGGAACGCGACGATGAGCGATATCACCGTGACGCCGATGGACATCCCGAAAATTCGCAGAACCACGCGGAGACCCTTTCCGTGCGGCGGTCGAATCGTTGTCCGAGCGCGCCTTTAGCTGATGTAACCCGAGGGCCGTACAACCCGCGGTGGCCATGATGGTTCCAGCGTGGACGCCGAACCGTCGATTGTCCAACGGTGCGCTATGGCAAATCGTTCCGTGGACACGCGGACAGGGGGCTCGTTGCCGAGCCCCCTGTTGCTGCTGATGTCCTAGACGTTCACGCCATAGTCGCGGGCAATACCGGCCAGACCCGAGGCGTAGCCCTGCCCGATCGCGCGGAACTTCCACTCGGCACCATTGCGGTACAGCTCACCGAAGACCATGGCGGTCTCGGTCGAGGCATCCTCGGACAGGTCGTAGCGGGCCAGCTCGGTGCCGTTGGCCTGGTCGACCACGCGGATGTAGGCGTTGCGCACCTGGCCGAACGACTGCTGGCGGGTGTCCGCGTCGTAGATCGAGACCGGGAAGAAGATGCTCTCGATGGTCGGCGGCGTGTTGGCCAGGTCGACCTTGATGACCTCGTCATCGCCCTCGCCCTCACCGGTCAGGTTGTCGCCCGTGTGCTCGATGGTGCCCTCGGGCGACTTGAGGTTGTTGAAGAAGACGAAGTGCTTGTCGGACACAACCTTCTTGTCCGCACCGGTCGCGATCGCACTGGCATCCAGGTCGAAGTCGGTTCCGGTGGTCGTACGAATATCCCACCCGAGCCCGACGGAGACAGCGGTAAGGTTCGGCGCCGCTTTGGTCAGCGAGACATTGCCGCCCTTGGACAGACTGACACCCATTCGGGGTTCCCTTTCAATAGACGTCTGTGGTTCCCAGCATGTCCGAATCGCCGGGTACGCCATACGACAGTAGTAGGTTTCCCCGGACTTGCGTAGGAACTGAGCTAACCACGGCGAAGTGGTACACCGCCTAACATCGGGGCGTGACAGGCCGCAGGCGTGGATGGTTCCGGTCGTCCGGGAACACCGAATGGATTTCGCAAGCCCGGTCGACGCTGGCGGCCGCGTTTCTCGATATGGATCAGCGCCAGAGCGCCGCCGAGGCCGCGGTGCATGCCAGCGCGCAGGTGTTTCCGGAGCGGCGGATGAGCGCGCAATGGGAACCTGTGCGCAGCCGGTGTTATGACGCCGCGGGCGCATATCTGGCATTCACCGAGGAATTGGACAATGCCGAGCGCGACGGCACCGCAGTGCCGCAGGGTCAGATGCGGGTGGACACCCTGGTCCGGCAGTTGACCGATGCGGCCCGGGCAGTAGATGACCTCTATCGCGGCAACCAATCGCAACTCGAGCACGCGGTCGTGGTGCTCGGCACGGTGCCGCAATTCGCTCAGCAGGTGAAGGTCGCGGCGGCGGGTGTCCGCGGGCAGGCCGCCGAATCGGAATACGTCGACTACCCCTCGGTGCGGCAATGTGCGGCGGCGGTGGATGAGTCGCTGCTCACACTGGAGGCCCTCGGCTCCGAGGTACCGGCGGCGACCGTCCGCGAGGCCGCCGGCCGCCTGGAATCGGCGACGAAGGCGCTGGCAGAAGCATTGGCGCAGGCCCCATCCCGCACTGGCGCCGCGGCCAATGCGATCACCTCGGTCGGCACCAGAATCGCCGCCGTGCGCACCCGTGGCGAACGGTTGGCGCCGGCCTATTCGGAGCTGCTCCGCGAGTTCAATGCTGCGAGTTCGGCCGATCTGGCTAACAATGGGCAGGACAGTCAACGGGCCATCGATGCCGCCGACGCTGCCCTGGTCCGGGCACGTGCGGCGGCGGCCGAGAACAATCCGGAGTTTGCACTTGAGCTGACCACATCCGCACGGGGCTACCTCGCCGAGGCCGAACAGAAGGTCGACGCCGTCACCAAACGGCTGACGTTGCTGCGCGAGGTCCGTGCGAATCCGCAAGAAAAGGCCAAGGCCGTACGATTTCGGCTGCGGGACGCGCAAATGCTCGCGGTGAGCCGCGGGCTCGTCGGCGAATGGGGATCTGTGCTCGATGCACAGGTGGACCGAATCGATCGAATCACCGAAAACCTGTCGGGACGTCACCCCGACTACTGGGCCTATGTGGCCGAATTGGATGCCGTCGCGGAGTTCGTAGCCGGGGTAGTGGATCGAATGAGAAAACAAGCAGGACCACGACGAGAATGAGGCCAGGGGTATGCGGCCACCGCCACAAGGGATGAGGACAGCGCAACGATGACCGCGGGCATCGCCGTCCAGCAACAGATCTCCCTGCGAAAGCAATTGCCACTGCGCCATTTCCGGCAGCTGCACGGCCCGGAGGCGCGGCGCCTTTTCCATCGACAACCGGAACCGTTCGGCGATCACGCCGATCGGGAACTGTTGGCGATCGCACTCGGCGCCACCCTGTACGCACCGGCGACCCGGCCGGATCTCGCCGTGACCATCAGCAGACGGGCCGCGCGCGGGGTGTGCTCGATGGTCATCGATCTCGAGGACGCGGTCGCCGACCACGAGGTGGAGTTCGCCAAACAGCAGACCGTCGCGACGCTGAATCTGCTTGCGGGCAGCGATGATCCGAATCCGCTGCTGTTCGTCCGCGTGCGTGACGCGGACACCGTCTGCGAGATCGTCGAGCAGCTCGGCACCGGTGCGGCGGTATTGACCGGCTTCGTCTTCCCGAAGTTCGACAGTGCCAGCGGGCCGAAATATCTCGCGGCGCTCGAGGCGGCCGGGGAGCGGCTGAGCAGGCCGGTGTACGGCATGCCGGTACTCGAATCGGCGGCGCTGGTGCATCGCCAGACCCGGGATCAGGAGCTGACGCAGATCGCGGCGCTGCTCGCCGAGCACCGGGAGCGGATACTCGCGGTGCGTATCGGGGCCACGGATATGTGCTCGACCTTCGGCATTCGGCGCGATCGGGATCTGACGATCTACGACGTGCGGGTGGTCGCCGATGTCATCGCCGATATCGTGAATTATCTCGGCCGTTCGGACGGTTCGGGTTTCGTGATCACCGGGCCGGTCTGGGAGTACTTCGCCGACCATGAGCGGATGTTCCGGCCGCTGCTGCGGAGCGCGCCGTTCGAGGAGTCCGATGCGGTGCCGTTCCGGCGCTATCTGGTCAGCCGGGATCTGGACGGTCTACTACGTGAGATCACGTTGGACCGGGCCAACGGGATCCAGGGCAAGACGGTGATCCATCCGTCGCACGTGGCGGCGGTGCACGCGCTATCGGTGGTAACGCACGAAGAATATTCCGATGCGCTCGATATTCTGCAGGTCGACGTCGGCGGGGTGGCGGCATCGGGCTATCGGAACAAGATGAACGAAATGCGGCCGCATCGCAGCTGGGCGCGCCAGACGCTATTGCGGGCAAGGGTTTTCGGTGTCGCGAACAAGGGGGTCTCCTTCGTCGATCTGCTCACGGCGTTGGTGACCGAATGAGCACCGATGCCTGGGCGACCACGAATTTGGGAATCGAATTGCGGCACGAGCGTTCGCACGGCGCTGGTGCGTCGGTGGACGTGCTGCCCGCCGAACTGCCCATCGCGACACTGATCCAGCCCGGCCTGCGGCGCAACCCACGCCGCGCGCATCTGCTGGTGTCCACGGTGCTCGGCAAACATCTGCCGACCGATCCCCGCGTGGTACTCGGCGCAGGCAATCGACTCGGTGACCTGGTGCGTGACGCATTGGGTGCACGCGAGGCGGTGGTGCTCGGATTCGCCGAGACGGCAACGGGATTGGGGCATTGCGTGGCGGCCCGGATCGGGGCCGGATGCTATCTGCACTCGACCCGTCGCGAGGTGCCCGCCGCCACGACATTGACCGGATTCGAGGAGGGGCATTCGCACGCCACCTCGCATATGCTCCAGCCCGCGCCCGCCGATATCTTCGTCAACGATCTGCCGCTGGTGCTCGTCGACGACGAAATCTCCACCGGGGATACCGCCATCGACGCGGTGCGGGCACTGCACGCGTTCGCACCGCGTTCGCATTATGTGCTCGCGTCGCTGGTGGATATGCGGACCGCGGACGATCGGGCACGCTTCGAAGCGGCCGCCGCGGAATTGGGTGCGCGGATCGACACCGTATGCCTGGCTTCGGGGCGCACCCTGCTGCCCGATGGTCTGGTCGAGACGGTATCGGCGATGCCGGACCCGGTATTGAACCCGACCGCGGAGCACCGTGGTTCATTCGAGCAGCTCGAATTGCCCTGGCCCGCTTCGGTACCCGAGGGCGGCAGGCACGGAATTCTGCGCTCGGATGCCGATGCGTACGAGGCGGCGCTGGCGAAAGCGGCCGAGGTGCTGCGGGTTCGGCTCGCCGACGGTTTCGCCCAACGGCCCGTGATCGTGCTCGGGCACGAAGAGCTGATGTATCTGCCGCTGCGGCTGGCGGCCGAACTCGCCGACGCCGGGATCGCGACACGATTCCAGACGACCACGCGCTCGCCCGCGTATGTACTCGACGAACCCGGTTATCCACTGCGTCGCGGATTTCGGTTCATCGCTCCCGAACCCGGTGAGGAGCAACCGCGGTATCTGTACAACGCGCACTGGATCGAGGATGCGCTGTCCGAACTGGCGGCGTTCGGTGCGGATGTCGACGATCCGGTTCTGGTCGTCATCATCGACGCGCCAGCGGATACCGCCGAATTACGCGCTGAGGGCGGTCTGATCGATGTGCTGACCGCATCCGGCGCCGACGTCGTCCTGGCGGTACTGCCGGGTGCGGATCCGCGCATGCTGCACGCCGAGCGCAGCGATGCCGCGCCCACCGCCGCCGACGTATCCGAACCGAGAGTGCTGTGAGGTCGAACGCTGTGTCGGAATCGAATATCTCGCCCCCAACGACATTGCGGCCGCCGGTGCCGCTGCACGGCCCAGCCTTCGGATCGTATGCGGCCCACGAGGTTTCCTGGCTGCTGAAGGATCTGTCCGAGGTCGATCTGGAGGCCGATGTCGCCGAGCGCGAGCGCCGGATCCAGTCCGGTGCGGCGCATTACGCGGAATCGCTGCCGATCGAATATCAGCCGGACGCCGCGTATCGCTCGCTGTTCGACGAGGTGCTCGCCGACAGTGCCGAGCGGCTGGCACTCGCCGTCGCGACGGTATCGGAACTGGTGGTCGCCGAACGCGGCGAGGACATCGTGCTGGTGTCATTGGCCAGGGCCGGGACGCCGATCGGGATCCTGATGCGGCGCTGGCTGCGCGACGGGCGCGGGCCGGATCTGCCGAGCCTCGATGTGCCGCATTACGCGGTGTCGATCGTGCGCGATCGCGGCATCGATGCGGTGGCCTTGGACTACCTCGCGCGCCATTATGATCCGGCGTCGGTGGTATTCGTCGACGGCTGGACCGGCAAGGGCGCGATCACCCGTGAACTCACCGAAGCGCTCGATGCCTATCACGCCGCGGGCGGTGCGCGATTCAATGACGAACTCGCCGTACTCGCCGATCCGGGACATTGCGTGCGCACCTATGGCACCCGCGACGACTTCCTCATCGCCTCGGCCTGTCTGAATTCGACGGTGTCCGGACTGATTTCGCGTACCGTGCTGAACGACACCTTGATCGGCCCCGGCGAGTTCCACGGCGCGAAGTTCTACCGCGACCTGGCCGATGACGACGTATCCGGCCGCCTGCTCGACACGGTGAGCGCGGCCTTCGATGCCGTCCGCGATCGCGTGCCCGCCGAACTCGCCGCCGTGCTGGCTGGCGACCGCACGCCGACCTGGACCGGCTGGGCCTCGGTGGACCAGGTCCGCGAGGCGTACGGCGTGGCCAGTGTGAATTTCGTGAAACCCGGTGTCGGCGAGACGACTCGGGTGCTGCTGCGGCGGCTGCCGTGGCGGGTGCTGGTGCGCGAGGCGGACGCGCCCGAGCACGCACATATTCGACTGCTCGCCGCGGCTCGCGGTGTTCCGGTCGAGGTCGTACCCGACCTCGCCTATTCGTGCATGGGATTGATCAAGGACGTACAGCAATAATGCAGCTACGAAGGCTACGAAGGCAGGCTCTGATCGCTACCGATCTGGACCGGACGATGATCTACTCGCGCAATGCTTTCCATGCCGCGACCGATGTGCCGACGGTCTGTGTGGAACATCTGGAGGGCGCGCCACTGTCGTTCATGACGACCACCGCCGCCCTGCGGATGCAAACCCTGACCGAACCCGCCGCCGTCATCCCGACGACCACTCGGACCATCAAGCAATTCGAGCGGATCCGACTACCCGGCGCCCCGTGGCGGTACGCGATCACCAGCAACGGCGGCAATATTCTGGTCGACGGCATACCGGATATGCGCTGGCGCATCGATATCGACGCGCAGGTGCGGGCCAGCGGCGCGACGCTGTCGGAGGTGAATACCGAACTGCGTGCGCGCATCGACGACTCCTGGGTCACCAAATTCCGTGTCGCCGACCATTTGTTCACCTATCTGGTGGTGAAGCCGAAGGAGGTGCCGGAGGGCTTCCTGGCCGAATGGGACGCGTGGTGTCGCCCGCGCGGCTGGTCCGCCTCCCAGCAGGGCCGCAAGATCTACACCATGCCCATGGCCGTCTGCAAGAGCCACGCGGTCCGCGAGGTCCGCCGCCGCCTGCTCGACAATGGCGAACTCACCGATGCGGCCATGACGCTCGCCGCGGGCGACGGCGCGCTCGACGCCGAAATGCTGCGCACCGCCGATTCGGCCATTCGCCCCCGCCACGGCGAACTCGAACAACTCAACTGGACCCATCCCAACCTCACCATTACCCGCGCGTCGGGAATTTTGGCGGGCGAGGAGATCATCAACTGGTTCATCAAGGCCGCGCCGGGATCCGCCGAATAGGACTTGCCTTGTCACCGGCGGCAACCTTTAGCGTTGCCGTGATGGTTCGAAGGAGGTCGAATGAAGTTCGGAATCAGCTACAGCACACCGTATTACGGCACCGATCCGGATCGCCTCATGGCCTTCGCCCAGCATGCCGAGGCGTGCGGATTCGAGTCGATCTATCTGCCCGACCACATCGCGCTGTATCCGGGTGCGCAGGTCGGCGCCATGGAAATGCCGTCCACGCTGCCATTTCCCGATCCGCTCGACTGTCTGAGTTTTGTCGCGGCCGCGACCCAGCGCATTCTGCTCGGCACCGGGGTGCTGCTACTGCCGTACCGGCATCCGGTGGTGCTGGCGAAACGGCTGGCGACCATCGATCTGCTGTCCAAGGGGCGCATGCGGCTGCTGACCGTTGGACTCGGGACGCTGCCGAGCGAGGCGCAGGCGCTGGGGGTGGACTTCGCCAGCCGCGGGCGGCGCGCGGATGAGGCGATCGATGTGCTGCGGCTGCTGTGGTCCGGCGGTGCGGACGGGGTCAGCTATCACGGCGAGTTCTTTTCCTTCGACAACCTGTGCGTCTACCCGAAACCGCATGAGACACAGCAGCTGCCGATCCATATCGGTGGCTCCAGTCGCGCCGCGGCCCGCCGGGTCGGCCGTCGCGGCGACGGCTATTTCCCGGGTGGCATGCTGATGCCCGCCGAACGTGCCGCTCAGCTGGATCTCGCCCGTGCCACGGCGGTCGAGGCGGGACGGGATCCGTAGCACTGGGCCGCATCGGCCAGGTTCCTCCAGGCGACGTAGTCGGGGTCCTGATCGATCAATTCCCAGTTGGCTTCCAGCGCATCGAAGAAGCGGTGCGGCCGCCGGGCGGTTCGCCGATGTAGATGAGCAGATCATCACCGGCGCGCTGGTAGGCATCGAGTGCGCCGGAGGCCATGTGGTTCTACCAACCCGGTGGCAAGCAGAGCAGCAGGACGTCGGCGGCATCGGCAATGTCGCGGTAGGCATTGGCGTCTCGGAGTTCCTCGATCGGATGCCGGATAGTGGCGTAGAAACTGCCCGACGCGATCCGGTTCCGGGCGATGTCCGCCTCAGCGGTTGCGGGTGCGGTTGAGCCAGGCGAGGGCGTCGCGGAGGGTGGGGGAGTGGTCGATGCCGGGAGGCGGGGCGTAGTCGCGATCTTCTGACGTGGATGCCGGGTCGGTCGCGGGCTGATGCGGCCGGGGTTCGTCCTGCTCGAGGCGGGTGCGGTTCGGGCGCGGGTAGGCGGGATCGGTCGGGAAAGGCAGGTTCGGGGTGCGGGATTGCGGCCGGGTGGATTGGGTCTGCGGCAGAAAGCGGTCGAGTATCGAGCCGCCGCGGGGGGCGGCGGAGGTGTTTTTGTCGGGGGCGAAGGGGACGCCGGTCGACAGGGCGCGCAGGCCCAGTGTCAGCATCTCGCCGAACATGCCGATGCCGATGGACAGGGTGGTGGGGCGGGCAGCGTGGTGCATGCCCATCGCGGTGCCGAGGGTGCTGATGCCGAAGCCGGCGGCCATCGAAATGACCCATACGACAACGGTCCAGCGGGTGTAGCGCTGCCAGAGGTGGCCGTCGCGGGTGAAGATGGTGATCGTGGTTCCGCGCATCGCACCGAAGGCCAGGCCGACGATGCCGCCGATGACCAGCCAGGTGATGTCGGTGCCGCTGAGGTCGGCAACCTTGGTGAGGCCGTAGCCGCCGATCGCCACCAGGATGACCGGCGGCCCGAAGGTGTCGCGGGCGTTCATCGGTTCGCCGGAGAACCGCTTCACCACCACCGCGATGACCGCGACGATCGCGATCACGAGTCCGATGCTCATGAGTGCCTCCCAACACGATGTCTGCTGTTGGGAAAGTTACTGAGCGCGCCGTGTGCCGCGAGTCCGCCGAAGGGAGGACTACGAGGATGATCCGCAGGTCATCCGGTTCAGTGGTGCTGCTGCTGAGCGCCCAACTGCTGGGTGATGACGCCGTGTAGCCGCTGTAGGCCGCCGACGGTCATACCGCTCTGGAGTTGGCCCTCGATGGTGCGCACCAGCGCCGAATCGCTGAGGATCTTCTCGCTGGACTGGATGAGAACCGTTCCGGCGCCGGTGAAGTCGAACTGGCGCTCCTCACCGGAATTCACGCCGAACCGGGCGGCACCGGCGGCCAGGAAGTTGGAGACCCAGCGCTGGTCGTAGTGATGGCTGGGGGAAGGGCAATCCGCCCAGCCGACAAGGGCTTCCGGGTCGACGCGCAGCGGCGGTTCGGCGAACATGACCGGGCCATTGGACGAGGCCAGGAACTTGCCGGTGCCGATGAGGGTGAGGAAGCCGGGGACGATCGACTGGTTCAGCGATAGGCCGGGTTCGAAGGCCAGCAGGTTGGCGGCGCGAATGGTGAGGTTGCCGTTGTCCTCGAGGTCATAGGAATTGATGTCGTAGCCGCGGTCGCCGATGATCAGCTTGCCGTGGCCCTCGGCGATCACATAGTCGCCGGTGAACAGCGGTGCCGAGAACTGCTGGGAGACCATGTGCAGCAGTCCGCCCTGCAGCCCGTGGGTGAGCATCTGGAACCGCATATCGCCGTAGTAGGCGATCATCGCCCCCTTGCGCATGAACCAGGGCTTGTTCAGGTCGATGCAGTAGGCGTAGCTGTTGCCCGGAATATTGTCGCTTTCAACGAGATTCAGCGGATTCAAAATATCGGTCATGTCTCACAACTTCTCTTCCGAGGCCTGCACATAGACCACACCCTGTCCGACGCAATGCAATTGCATGGCCTCCCCGGAACCACGGCCGACCGCATCGCGCCAGCTCAGCGCCGTCTTCAACTCGGTCTGCACATTGCCGTAGGCGGCGACGAAGGCCTGTGGATCCACCACGATGGGATTCGGCCCGCCCACCGGAAGTTCCAGGAATCCGCCGTGTGCCAGCAAGACCGCCGCACCCTGTCCGGACAGCTGCGTAGTGAACATGCCCTGACCGGTCAGCGCGCCGCTCGCGGCCCCGCGCAACGCGCCCATCAGCCCGCCGCCACCGCCGCCGCCCGAACTCATGACGGACACAATCGAACTCTGCAGCGCGGCGGTATTGGCCAGCAGCCGCGAGGCCTCCACGCGCAGCACCGCACCCGGCTGCATCTGCACCACGTGCACTTCCAGCCCGGCGAAGCCGTAGTGCACCTGGCCATTGCCGGTCGCCAGCATGGTGCGTTCGTGCTCACCGGCCATCATCCGGCCCGCCATCCGCATGATGCCGCCACCGCCCATGCCCGGGGCCATGCCCGGAATCTGGTGCGGCGCAAAGGAAATACCGCCGGTGTAGAACAGCATCGCGCCATTGCGCGCGACCACACCGCCCGCCATGCCGACATCGACCTTGACGACCTTGCCGTTGACCTTCTCGAACATCGCAGGCCCCCTTACCGTTCCGCGGGCTGGATCAGTACCAAGCCCTGACCGTCGAAGCGCAATGAGAACGCCTCCCCGGCATCCTGGCCGACGAAGGTGCGCCACGAAACATCGGTCACGAATGACTGATTGAGGTTGCCGCGGCAGGCGACGAAGGCATCCGGATCTACGATCAGCGGATATTGCGGTGAAACCTCCAGGTGGATCAGCGGCCCACCGGCCGAGAGCAGTGCCACCTGCCCCTGTCCGGTCACCGTGGTGGTGAACAGGCCGGCACCCGACGACGCGCCGCGCAGACCGGCGAAACGTACGTCGGTGCGCAGGTTTCCGGCGAAGCAGAGCAGCTGCTGCGATTCCACCTGCAGCGTCTCGTTGTTCAGATTCACCACGGTGACGTGCTGACCGTTCACCGCGAAGAAGACCCGGCCATTGCCGCCGCATTCCATCAACGACAGTTTCTCGCCGGTGGCACGTCGCTTGAGTCCGGCGAGTACGCCGTCGCCACCGCCGAAACCGGCCGACTTGAACTGCACGTTTCCTTCATAGGCGACCATCGAGCCGGAAATCGCGCGGATACTCGTTCCGTCGAGGTGTGCCTCGATCACCTTTTTCGACTGCTCGAACAGTTGCGCCATGGGGGAGTTTGCCTGCCGTCTCGTTCGGGAACATGGTCTTGATCGCCCATATTCCAACTGCGTTTCGTCACCCTAACCGATCTCCGGGCAACGATCCGGGCCATAGCGGCGGTTACTTCGGATCGCGTTCGGCACGTTTCTCGTAGAGTGGCACCGTACGCACCGACAAGCGAAGGGTCGAACTTGTCCGCAACACTCGCCAAGGGTCAGAATGGCCCGCTGGTCGCCAATGATGTGGTGATCTCCGTTCAGCTGACCGCACCAGCGGACCTGTCCGCACTGCTGGTCACCGAGGCGGGGAAGGTCCGCTCCGACGCGGACTTCGTCTTCTTCAACCAGCCCAGTGGCCCAGGGGTGAATCTGCAGCCCGCACCGGCCGGGCAGCCCGCGTCCTTGGCGGTGGCGCTGAATGCGGTGCCAGCGGATATCGCGCAGATCCGCGCTGTCATCACCCTCGATGACGCGACCAGCAATTTCGGCCGCTTCGCCGCGCCGACCGCGGTCGTCTCGGATTCGGCGGGTAATCAGTTGTACGAGTACCGCATCGACGGTTTGAACACCGAGTCGATCGTGATCGCGCTCGAGCTGTACCGGCGGCAGAGTGAATGGAAGGTGCGCGCGGTCGGCCAGGGCTATGCGGGGGGTTTCGCGGCGCTGGTCACCGATCACGGTGTGACCGTTGACGAATCTCCGGCCGCGACGCAGGTTCCGCCGCCGCCGACCTACCAGCCCGCGCAGCCCACTCAGGGCTACCAGCAGCCGGCCCCACCCGCGTATCCGACGCAGCAGCAGCCGCAGTACCCGCCGACGCAGACCTACCCGCAGGGCGCACCCGGCTACCCGCCGCCGCCCGGTGCGGGCTACCCGCCGCCGCCCGGACCCAGTGGTTACTCGCCGCCGCCCGGCCAGCCCGCCCCCAGCCAGGGCTATCCGCCGCCCGCTCAGCCCGCGGCCCAGCAGCCGCCGCCCGCCGAGGTCAGCCTGAGCAAGGACCGTCCGGTCAGCCTGGTCAAGGGGCAGCGGGTCACCCTGCGCAAGGAGGGTGGCGCCGCGCTGACCTTCGTGAAGATGGGTCTCGGCTGGGATCCGGTGCGTAACCGCGGCATGTTCGGCAATCGGACCGTCGATGTCGATCTCGACGCGTCGGTCGTGATGTTCGCCGATATGAACGTGGTGGATGTCGCCTACTACGGTCAGCTCACCTCCAAGGACGGCTCGATCCGGCACCAGGGCGATAACCTCACCGGTGAGGGCGAGGGCGACGACGAGGTGATCCTGGTCGACCTGACCCGCATCCCGGCCCATGTCAGCTCGCTGCTGTTCATTGTGACCTCCTATAAGGGCCACACCTTCGAGCAGATCCAGAATGCGTTCTGCCGCTTGGTCGATGGCTCCAACAATGCCGAGCTGGCCAGGTACACCCTCGCCGGTGGCATGCCGTTCACCGCGATGGCGATGGCCAAGGTCTTCCGGGTCGGCGGTGACTGGAAGATGCAGGCCCTCGGCGAGGGTTTCCAGGCCAAACACCCGGGCGAAGCGGTTCCGCAGCTGGGCCGGTTCCTCGGGAATTGATCGATAGGCGCAGCCACTGCGCTCGAACAAACCAGAACACGAAATAACGGGGCGGACAACGTGATTCAGCTGAAGGCCGGTCAGAATACAGTGCTGACCGGCGATATCGTTCGATTCAGCGCGAAAGCCGGGGCTGCCCTGGATGTTTCCGCGCTCGTGGTGGCGCAGAACCTGCGGGTCCTCGATACCGGCGATTTCGTGTTCTACAACCAGACCGAGGCGGCGGGGGTGACGCTGTCCGAGGACGGCGTCACCATCCGGCTCGCCGAGGTGCGCGCCGACGCGCAGGCGGTACTGCTGGTGGTCAGCGCCGATCCGGCCGCACCGGCAGCGCCGGGTGGACTCGGTGCGGTCACTGCCACACTCGCCGTGGATGACATCGCGACAGCGGAATTCGCGATCAATCCGTCCGCGGGGGAGACCGCGCTGATCTGTCTGGAGGTGTACCGGCGCGGGACCGACTGGAAGCTGCGCGCGGTCGGTCAGGGCTATGCGGGTGGACTGGCCGTGCTGCTCACCGCGCACGGCGTCGAGGTGGACGAACCGGCGACGCCGCAGTCCGGCCAACCGGGGCAGCGCAGTGCGGCCGGTCTGCGCGATGCCGAACCGGTCAGCGCTCCGGGACGGGCCAGCGGTCAGGACACCATCAGCGGTCCCGGCTCCGACGACTCCCGCGCGGGCGGTCCGGCGCCGCTCGAGGTGGCGCACGGACTCGAACGGCTGTGGATGATCTTCGAGGATGCCGCGCGTTCGGCCGCGGCGCTCATCTCGTCGCGGGATTACGCGATGCAGCGGTTGGATCAGGAACTGTCCGCGGCGGTTTCGGATCCGGCCACCAGGAACACCTCGGCCGCCGAGGATGCGCGCCAGTCCGCACAGCGCCGCTGTGACGATCTGATCGCCACCGCCGAGAGCAACCACCTGCGCGATAGCGAACAGCTCATGCGCGAACTCGCCGATGCCGACCGGCAGCTGCCGCCGTCGCTGGCCACCTGGGATTCACCCGCTTGGGACCGCCCGCCGACACCGAGCGACGGCATCCGACTCGGCGAGCTCTACGCGATCGAACGTGGGCCGCTGCGCATTCCGTACTGCGTGCCGGTGCCGCTGACCCGCCCGCTGTGGATCGATACCGAAACCACGGCCGCGGCGACCCCGATCGTCGGCGCAGTGCTGGCCCGGCTGCTCGCGGCCGATCCCGGTCGGCGCACCCTGGTCGACATGATCGATCTGACCGGCGCGTTCGCTCAGCTCGTCGGTCCGCTGACCCCGGTGCTGAACGGCCCGCCGATCACCGATTTCGGTGAGATCTCGGCGCGGCTGCAAGCCCTGGTCGACGCCGCCGAATTGGCCGAATTGGCCTATTCCAGTGGAAATTTCACTCCGCCGACCGAACACCGGGTGCTGCTCGCCGCCGACTTCCCGCACGGCTACCAGGCCTCGGACGCGCAGCGCATCGCCGTACTGCTGATGCGCGGCGATCTGATCGGGCTGTCCACCGTGATCGTCGGCACCGACGAATCCGATTCCAGTGACGGCACCTTGGCCATGCTGTCGCAGTCCTGCCGCCATCTGCCGACAATGGACGGCACCCCGCTGTTCGATCCGTGGACCGGCAGCGCGTGGCAGCTGGATCTGGACCTGTTGCCGAGGGAACCGGCCAGGCAGGCGCGCTTCCTGCGCACCAGTTAGCGGGCTTTTCCAGCGCGTTCGCTAGCGCAGGGCCGCCACCCGCGGACGCAGCGCCTCGGGCAGCCAGGGCAGCAGCGGGTCCGGAGCGCGGTCGACGATGCCGCCGATCGGATCGTCGACGAAATCGCGCCGGACCAGATCCTCTTCCGGCCGGTAGATCTGCCGGATGATCAACGCGCACAACCCGAGTACCGCGAGATCGCGCAGCACCACGGTGCCGGTGAACCACTGCTCGGGCAGGCCCTTGCGGTCCAGGCCGAGGTAGTAGAACATGCGCGGCACCCAGACCAGCGCGTCGATGGTCATCCATGCCAGCAGAATGCGGCGATGCGGCAGCGCGAGCACGGCCAGCGGCACCAGCCACAGCGAATACTGCGGGCTCCACACCTTATTGGTGAGCAGGAATGCGGCAACCACCAGGAAGCACAGCTGGGCCAGGCGCGGACGGCGCGGGGCGGTGAGCGCGATATAGGCGATCACCGCACAGGCGAGGACGAATACCAGCAGCGAAACCAGGTTCAGGACGGTCGGCTGATCGGCGTGGCCGATCTGGCCGTCGAATCCGTCCCAGCCGGTGAACGAGGTGATGACGTTGTAGATGGAGTCCGGATCGGCGTGTCGAGTGGTGTTGAGCCGGAAGAATTCTCGCCAGCCGTTCGGATACAGCAGCAGGATCGGCAGATTCACCACCAGCCAGGTGCTGGCCGCCGACGCGATGGTGAGCGTGGCCGCGCCGAGCGGGCGGGCGCTGAGAAACCGCAGGCGGTACGGGGTTTCGCGGAGCCAGGTCAGCGCGGTGTGCCATCCGGTGATATCGCTCGGGCGCAGGCCCAGGCGTGCGCTCGGCACCCGCTGTAGTGGGTCGGCGCGTAGGCACAGCACCAGGATCGGTCCGAGCAGCAGCAGCGGATATAGCTTGGCCGCGCCGCCGAGCCCGAGCAGCAGACCCGCAAGTACCGGTCGGCGGCGCGCCCAGGCGAGCAGGCCGGTGGCGGCGAAAGCCGTTGCCAGTGCGTCGAAGTTGGTGAAGATGTGCACGATCACCAGCGGTGAGCAGGCGATCAGCGCGGCATCCCAGATCCGCCGCCCCGCGAGTTGCGCAGAGGCCCATATGGTGACCAGCCAGGCCATGGCCAGGCCGACCGCGACCACATTGAAGTAGATGACCACCTGCAACGCACCGGGCAGCGGTGACGCGTCCCAGGTCTTGGCGACCTGCATCGCCGCGTACTGATAGAGCCCGGACAGCACCGGATACTCCATGTACCTGGTTTCCCGGCCGCCGTCCGGGGTCGATTCGGTCCACTGCTTCTTGTACGGGAACGCGCCCTCGTTCAAGCGTTCCGCGCCGTAGAGCGGCACCGTATCCGAGTAGCACATGGCCACGTACTGGCGGCCGTTGTTCCAGTCCAGGGTGAGCGAACCGTCAGAGGCGGTCGTCTGCTGAATGCAGCCCGCCTTACTCGCCCAGCCGAGCGCGAGGAAGACCAGCGCGAAGGCGAGCAATACCCGCATCGGGGTCCAGAACCGGACCCGGCCGATGAGCGCGTGGTCACCGACCGGACCGCCGATGACGGTGCTGAGCTGCGTGGTCAGGGAATCGTTTCGGCTGGGGCGATCCCGGCCATCACACGATCGCAGATCGGGTGCGAGCGGCGCGGGCGCGATGTAGTGCGTCGCGCCGCGCGCCCGCTCCGGGACATCGGGGTTCTGCGCGGCGGCGGAATGCGTTGTACCGGACTGCATCCCATTGGGCTGCGGCGCGCTTCCGTTCGTCCGCTCGTCCACGAGATGCGGTTCGGTCACGGCACCCGAGGCTACCGGGTGCGCGTCGGTTGGTTGCCGTTGCCGTTGCCGTTTCCATTGCCGGCGCCGCCGGGTGGGGGTGACCCGGTGGTCGTCGACAGCGAGCCATCGGAGTTCACCGTCGGCTGCCCGGGTAGCGGCGTCGATTCCGGCTGCTGCTGTTGCTGCGGCTGGCGCTGCTGCGTCTGCGGCTGCACGCCCGGAATCTGGATCGGCCCGAACGGGGTGTCGATGGTGTTCGGAACGATCTGGATCGGCGGCAGCAGCGGTGCCTCGGTGGTCGAGGGCGGGGTGAACGGCGCGGACCACTCGGGCACACCGGCCTGGCCCTTGATGGGCGCGGGCTTCGGAAAGGTCTGATTGGGCGTGCCCTGCAGGGCGCCGTCCATGGTGGCCTTCCAGATATCCGAGGGCAGGCCGGAACCGTAGACCATGCCGCCGCTGTAGTTGCGCAGCGCCGAGTTATCGATGGAGCCGACCCACACTGCCGTGGACAGCGACGGGGTGTAGCCGACCATCCAGGCGTCCTTGTTCTCGCCGGTGTCGCCGAGCTGGGCGGTACCGGTCTTGGTCGCCGATTCGCGCCCGTTGGCCAGGTTGTGATTGCGCGACCAGGCGGCGATCGGCTTCATCGCGGCGGTCACGTTGTCCGCCACCGCTTCCGAGACGCGACGTTCGCCGGCCACGTCACCGCGGTCGAGCAGCACCTGCCCATCGGCGGTCACCACCTTCGTGACGAAGTGCGGTGCGTGGTAGATACCGGAGGCGGCCAAAGTCGCGTAGGCGGAGGCCATATCCAGAACCCTGGCCTGGTACTGGCCGAGCACGATGCCGTTGTTCGGCGGGGAACCGTCCGGCTCGACGAGGGACTTGCCGACGCCGGGGATGGTCTCCGGGATGCCGAGCTTGTGCGCCATATCGGCGATCTTCGCCGGACCGTTCTGCATATCCAGCTCCATGCGATAGAAGCTGGTGTTCAGCGAGCGCTTCAGCGCCTCGGCGATGGTGCAGGTACCGCACTGCTCGCCTTCCACGTTGGTGATCTTGATGCCGTTCACGGTGATCGGCGAGCTGTCGTACATCTCCGACAGCGGCTTGCCCAGCTCCAGGTTCTCCGCGAGACCGAAGACCTTGAACGAGGAGCCCGGCTGCAGACCGGCATTGGCGAAGTCGTAGCCCTGACCGTCGTCACCGCCGTAGTATGCGCGCACCGCACCGGTCTTCGGATCCACCGACACCACCGCGGCGCGCAGCTTGTCCGGCTCGCCCTGCATCTTCTTCTGCGCGGCGTCGACGGCGGCCTGCTGCGCCTTCGGATCGATCGTCGTGGTGATCGACAGGCCAGCGGTATTGAGCTGCTGCTCGCTGATGCCCGCGGCCGACAGCTCCTTGAGCACCTGGGTCTTGATCAAGCCCTCGGGGCCGGCGTCCAGGCCCTTGTCCTTGGTGGTGGCCACCGGGACCACCTGCGGGAACTGCTGGGCCTGGCGCTCCTCGGCCTTCAGATTGCCGCCGGAGACCATGCCGTCGAGCACATAGTTCCAGCGGGTCTTCGCGCCTTCGGGATTCTTCTCCGGATCCAGGCCGGAGGGCTGCTGGATGGTTGCGGCGAGCACGGCGCCCTCGGCGATGGTCAGATCCTGGACCGGCTTGCCGAAGTAGGCCTTGGCCGCGGCATCGATGCCGTACGCACCGCGACCGAAGTAGATGGTGTTGAGGTAGGCGGCGAGGATTTCGTCCTTGCTCCATTGGCGCGCCATCTTCGCCGAGATGACCAGCTCGTGCAGCTTGCGGGTCAGCGAGTGTTCGTCACCGACCAGCGCGTTCTTCACGTACTGCTGGGTAATGGTCGAGCCACCGCCCGCGCTCTCCTTGTTGAGGGCCTGGTCCCTGGCGGCGCGCACGAAGCCGGAGACCGAGAAGCCCGGGTTGGTGTAGAAGTCCCGGTCCTCGGCCGCGATCACGGCATTGCGCACATGCGGCGGAATCTGATCGATGGTCACATCGGTGCGGTTGCCCTCGGGCGGTACGACCTTGCTGATCACCGAGGTGCCATCGCTGGCGAGGATGGTCGCGACCTGGTTGGTTTTGAGGTCGCCCGGCTGCGGTACCGAAACCGTCGAATAGGCGATCAGGAAGACCACGCTCGGCAGCACGATCGACAGGGCTAGCAGCACATAGATCACCCGGCGCACGATTCGCCACGGCGACTTCTTCTTCTCACCGGGGCGACGCCCGCCCGGTCCGCCGGAGCCGCCATCGGCGCCGTTGCGACGCGGCGGTGGTCCCGACGGCGGTGCGCCAGCGGTCACGCGGCGCTCACCGGTGGTGCTACCCGAGCCATTGGTGCGGCGCGCGCCGGGGCGGTCCTGGCCGGGACGCGGAGTGGCGGGACGGGGACCGGTGGGCGGGGCCGACCGCCGATTGCGTTCGGCGACGGCATCGGTCAGCGAACCGGGGCGCCCGTCCTGCGGACGCTCGATCTTCTGCGTGGACTGTGCGCCCGGAGGTGCGTTATTGGGCAGCGGGCGACCCTGCGGTGGGCGACCCTGCGGGGGCGGACCGGGGCGCCGGGGCGGCTGTGGTCCGCGTGGCTCGCCATAGCCGCCCTGCGGCGGCTGGCCGCCCTGCGGCGGCTGGCCGCCCTGCGGCGGGCGTGGGCCCGGGCCACCGGGTCCACGCCCGGGTGGGGGACCGGGCGGGCGCTGGCCGGGGTACGGGTTCGGAGGAGGTGAACTTCGCTGAGTGCGGCCGCCGTGCGGTTCATCGCCGTAGGGGGAAGTCTCGTAGGGCGAATTCACTGACAAGATCTCCATAACTCGTATCGGTCTGCGGGGAGCGGTGCGGCGATCGTCGCCGCGGCGGACACGTCGAGGCTCCGCGTGTCACCCGGCGGGCAGATGACCTGGCACATCATTCGGCTGCGGTGCGCCGGTTGGCCCTGGTGCCCGAGCGCCGTCGCGTCGGCGACGGAGCGGTACCGAGCACATAGGACTGCACCAGATGATTCCAGCTGCAGCTCCGACATACCTCGACGACATGGACCGAGAACTCCTCGCGAGTCTCCGCGAGGCGTATCAGTTCCTCTGGTGTGCGAGCCGAACCCGCCATCGGGCCGAGGCCGTCGCCGTAGACCCAGGATACGAGCGTCAATTGCTCTTTCCGGCAGATAGGGCATGTGACCTCGCTCCCCCGACCGTGGAACTTCGCCGCACGCAAAAGATAGGGATTCGCATCACAAACCTCGGCGACATCGACACGGCCCGCATAGACGTCAGCCAGCAGCGACCGACGCCGGAGGGCGTAGTCGACCACCTGCCGCTGAATTCGCACGAGAACCAGAGTAGCGGTGCCGGACGCGGGCCGCGCTGGCCCGTGCTGGATCGACCGACCGGTATCAGTGGCCGAACTGGGACAATCCGGGCGTCGGCCCATTACGATTTCCCTGTGTCCCCCGCAGCATCCGGTCGTCTGCGTGCGCGTGACCTCGACCGCGCAAATGCGTCCAGTGTGCTGGATGCGGCGTATGCGGAAGGGCAGCTCGGCGCAGACGAATATCGTGACCGCACGGCCAAGGCCGAGGTCGCCAGGACAATCGCCGACCTGGACCGGCTCACCAGTGATCTGCAGCTCCCTTCGGCCGTGCGCGATCTCGTACCCGGTGCGCCGACGCCGACGCGAAACCCCTTACGCCGCTCCGGGAATACGGGCCGTTATCCCGATCACACCCGAGCCCGCGACGCCGATCGCGATACGACGAGGCAGTTGCTCGACAGCGCCCGAAGTGACGGTCAGCTCACCGAGGAGGAACACCAGGCGCTCTCGGAGTTGGCCGAATCCGCGACGACGCTTGGCGACCTCGGTGACCTGGTCGATGATCTGCAGCGCCCCGATGACGCACCGGCGGCGCCGCGACCACCGCACTCGAATCGACGGCGCTGGTATCGGGCCGCTGTGTCGACCGCGGCGGTGGGCGCGGCCGTTATCGCATTCGTACTCACCAGTGGCGTGTCGGATCCCGAACCGGCACCGCGCGCCGCACCCGTTGTCGATCTCGGGTCAGTACGACCGGTCGTGGTGGCGACGCCGAATCTGCTGACTCGCGACGGCATTACCTTGTTCCTGCAGCGGTACAAGGAGAAGTTCGGCGATCTGCAGGCCGACCAGCTGACCGTATTCGATGAATACGTCCATGTGACTCGCGCGCTCCCCGGCCAACCGAATCGTCAGGCCAATTACGACTATCGCGGTGGTTTCGAGCAGTCGGGCGCGATCAGCGGGCGCAAGGCCGATAAGCCCGCCGTGGATCTCGGCGAGCTGAATATCGCGGCCATCTCCGATGTGCTCGCGAGCGCCTCGACCAGGCTGAAGGTACCCAATGGCGTGCCGACGCATATGGGCGTCGAGGTCAACGACTCGGGTTCGACCAGTTATTACGGCATCGGCAAGGACAAGTCGTATATCGAGATATACGCGGGCAATAAGTTCAATGAGTCCGGCCGCCTGCTGCTGACTCCCGCGGGCGAGGTCGTGCGGGCCTGGCCGTTCGAAGGATGACCGAATAATGGCGACAACTCGATACGGCGGCATCCGGGCCCGCGATACCGACCGCGCGGACGTCTGCGGCATGCTCGACGCGGCACTGGCCGACGGTCAGCTCACCGCGGACGAACACACGTCTCGGACCGCGAAGGCCATGTCCGCCAAGTCTTTCGGCGAGCTCGACGCGATCGTCGGCGATCTACAGATCCCGGACAATCTGGTCGACACACCCGTGGTCCGGGTGGATCGGCGTCGCCCGCGCCGGTGGCTCGCACCGCTCGCGATCATCACCGGCGCATTTGTGGTCGGCGCAATGGCGGGCGGCATAGCGAGCTGCGCAGGCGATTTCGGACCGTCCGAACATGTGCCGACCCTCACCACCGGTGCCGGCCTGGCGTACTTCATCGACGAATACCGCGCCGAGTTCGGCGACACCATTGTCGACGAGGTCACGCTGTACCCGGATTACGTGATCTTCAAGCGGCCAGCGACCGGAAACCCGACCGCCACCGCGGACGGCTACTACAACGGCAACTTCCGCAATCCGAATATCAACACCGGCCGCAAACCCGATGTCCGCACCTTCGACCTCACCACCATCGATCTCCCCGCCATCGCAGGCCTCCTGGCAGGCGCACCGACAACGATCAAGGTCCCCAACGGCGCAATAACCCACGCCTCGATCGAATTCCCCCCAGGCAGCTCATCCGACAAATCCCCGGTCGTCGAGATCTACGCCGCAGACAAAACAAACGCCTCAGGATACCTGACCGCGACGGTCAAAGGCGAGCCCATACGAGTCTCCCCACCCAGCCACTGACCCCCGATCCACGGGCTGGTAGCGGCAGACCTGAGCAGGACCGTGTGCAAGATGCGGTGCCCAGCCGCCGAGCAGTCCGATCCATGAGGGTGGGTGCCGTCTCGCACCGTTACCGCGTGCCGGTAGCAATGGGTCTGCGTGATGTGCGGTGTCCAGCCACTGGTCCAGGTCCAATCCACGTACGCGCCGTTCTAGACCACCGATTGCTGCGTCCGAGTAGTCGTGTCGACTTCCGATGGGATCTGGCGCATTTGTGCCGCTCGCAAGTTGACAGATACGAACATTCCCTCATCCCAACGACCGGGTATCGACCTAAGGTGCCCGAATGTCGGTGACATCGAGCGGTGGAGCGGCAGCGGGGCAAGTCCACCTCGGCCGATTCGTCGACAGCCCCCGCGCCGCCGAATCGAGGCCATGCTCCACATCAACGACTAGCACTTCGCCACCACAGACAAGGCACACGCCCCCATCCACGCCCCCCACATCCCCACGCCTCACGACTTCTCGAGAATGCGTTCACGCAGGGGTGCTCTCGGCGTTTGCATGGATGAGTGCATGGTGATCACTGGTCCAGGATTGTTTGCTGGAGGCCCGGGCGCTGTCGAGTGTGCTCGCGGCAGGTGCATCCCCGCCGCGCCTTCGAGAATGCGTTTACGGGCTTTCGAGGGTTGCGTTTGTGAGCGCTTGGTGGTCAGTGGTTCAGGGGGGCGCCTTGGGTGTGGAGGGCTCGGCGGACTCGGGTGAGGATTGTGTGGGGGCGGGTGCGGAGTTGGTGGGCGCTTACTCGGATTATTTGCCAGTTCTGGGCGGCGAGGTCGGCTAGGCGGTCGATGTCTTTGGCGTGCTGTTTTGGGTCGGTCCAGTGTTGGGCACCGTCGTATTCGACGGCTACTTTCCATTGCTTCCAGCCGAGATCTACTCGTGCGATGAAGGATCCATAGTTGTCGCGGACTACGATTTGGGTTTCAGGGCGTGGTAGGCCGCCGTCTATCAGTAGTAAGCGGGTGCGGGTTTCTTGGGGGGATTCGGCTCCACTGTCGACCAAGGGAAGTACTGCACGCAGTTTCGTGATGCCACGGGCGCCGCTGTGGATATCGCACAGCTCGTTGACCTGCGGTGCGGCCAAACCGGTTGCGGCACAGAGGGCGTCGAGGGTGATGAGTGCGCTCTCGCGTGGCAGCCGACGTCCGAGATCGAAGGCTGTTCGCGCGGGCGTCGTGACCCGAAAGCCTTCGATCTCACAGCACTCCACTTCGGGAATCACATCCTGCCGCAGGATGATTCCGCACGGCGCCCGCGTGCAGTCGCCCCGCGCGATCTCAGCGGGCTGGTTCGGATCCAGCCACCGCGTCCCATGCAACGCCGCAGCCGACCACCCAACCAACACCCCCTTCCCCTTCGCCCAATGCCCAGCCGCCACCGCGCGCTCAACCGCCCCGAGCACACTCCCACGCCGCGCGTAAACATCCGGGAGCAACCGCACAAACCCGCGACTCAACTCCCACCGCCCAATAAGCCCAGCCGCCACCGCCGAAGACCCACAAAACGGCCGCCCCAATACATCCCCCATACCCCCCATCCTCCCCCCAACCACCGACAACCCAAGAATGCACTGATGCAGGCCGCTCTCGCCGTTCACCTGCACCAGTACATAGTGATCACCCGCCCACGACTTCCCCACAGGGCCGGAACTCGGCATGCTCAGCCGGCGGCAGCCATGGCACCCGCTCGAGAATGCGCTGGTGCAGGGGTCTTCTCGACGTTTGCACTGCATCAGTGCATGGTGATCACCCGTCCAGGACTTCCCCATGGGGGGAGCGCGGCGTGCTCGGGTCTGTCCAGTGAACGGTGTAACTCGGTTTGATTTGGTTACTTTCGTCCAGCGGACAGGCGTCCGTCGAAGGTGATGTCGAAGGCGTTCAACGCTGCTTTCCATCGGGTGACCCAGCGTTTCTGTCCGGCGCCGGTGGGGTCGAGGGCCATGATCGCCAGGTAGACGCATTTCAGGGCGGCTTGCTCGTTGGGGAAGTGGCCGCGAGCGCGCACGGCGCGGCGGATGCGGGCGTTGACGCTTTCGATGGCGTTGGTCGAGCACACGACTCGGCGGATCTCGGTGTCGAAGGCCAGGAACGGCACGAACTCCGACCAGGAGTTCTCCCACAGTTTCACGATGGCCGGGTATTTCGTGCCCCAGGTCTCGCTGAACTCGTAGAACCGTTCCAACGCCGCGGATTCGGTGGGGGCGGTGTAGATCGGTTTCAACGCTTTGGCGATGGCGTCCCAGTGCTGGCGGGCCGCGTAGCGGAACGAGGCCCGCAGCAGATGCACCACGCAGGTCTGCACGACTGCGGCCGGCCAGACCTGCTCGATGGCCTCGGGCAAGCCTTTGAGGCCGTCGCAGACGAGCATGCACACATCTCCGGCACCACGATTACGCAGCTCGGTGAGGATCTGCAGCCAAAACTTCGCGCCCTCACCACCGTCTCCGGCCCACAACCCGAGGATGTCACGGGTGCCATCGACCGTGACCGCCAACGCAACGTAGATGGGTCGGTTGGCGACCTTGCCGTCGCGGATCTTCACATGGATCGCATCGAGGAAGATCACCGGATACACCGCATCCAGGGGACGGTTCTGCCATTCGGCCATCCCGTCGAGCACCTTGTCGGTGATTACCGAGATCGTCTGCTTGGAGACCTCGGCGCCATAGACCTCCCGCAGGTGCGCCGAGATCTCCCCATGCGTGAGCCCTTTTGCCGACAACGACAGCACCATGTTCTCCACACCGTTCAACCGGCGCTGGCGTTTACGCACGATCTGCGGCTCGAAGCTGGCATCCCGGTCACGAGGGACGTCGATCTCGACTGGACCAACGTCGGTGACCACCGTTTTCGAGCGAGTTCCATTGCGAGAGTTCGGTGTTCCACGTCCAGCCGGGTCGCCGTGGTCATAGCCCAGATGATCGGTGATCTCACCGTCGAGGGCCGACTCGACCACCATCTTCGTCAGCTGCGCCAGCAGCCCACCCTCACCAGTCAACTGCAGACCGTTGGCCCGAGCCGACGCCACCAACTGACCGACCAACTCGGCATCCACCGCCGAGGCCTTCGCGTCCTTACGCTTCGCCACCGCAGCAGTATCGACCACATCGGCCGCCACCACATCAGACATCAAGTGCCACTCCTTAATTGGGAGTTACACCGTTGTATTTACAGTCCCGCGTGCTCAGGTGGTGGTAGCCATGGCGCCCGCTCGAGAATGGGTTGGTGTGGGGGATTTCGGTGTTTGCACTGCGTCAGTGCGTGGTGATCGAACGGTCAGAAGTGCGGTTGGGGTGGGGGTTTGGGGGTCAGCTTTCGGTGCTTAGTTCGTATAGGGTTCCGTCCTTGGTGAGTTCGTATAGCTTTCCGTCTGCGTGTTCGTATAGCGGGTGGCTGTCTAGGGGGGCGCGGTCGAGTTTGAGGGGGGTGTCTTCGTGGAAGGCGGCGAGTAGGGCGGCGACTGTTGGATCGATGACTGATCGGTGGGCGTGGGGTTCAGTCATTTATGTTGCGCCCCAGTGGGGTTGGGGGGTCTGAGGGGTACATCAAGGCGGTCCAGTAGTCGTCGCGTAGGGCGTTCCATAGGTCGTTGTGGGTGGGGAGGAGTTGGCGGGCGTCGACGAGGTCTGGGGTGGTGTCGAAGAGGATGGTGCCAGGTTGGGCGTCGGGGAGTGGGGTGCGGGAGGGGAGGCGGTGGGCGGTGAAGGATTCGTGGGGGAATTGCACGCGGAGGATGCGGGCGGAATTTTGGATCAGTTGCCATACGGCGAGCTTGCGGCCATCGTGAGTTCGCGTGGTTCGCAGGGAATCTCGGCGCATCACGGCCCCTTTCCGGTGGCGATACCGAGGGAATCGTTGCCCCGGCACATGGGTGGTTCTGTGTGGTCTGCCCATTCGTGGATGGCGTTCGCGAAACGCTCGACCACTTCGGCTGGGGCGCCGCGATATTCGGCTGGCGGGCCTACGAACGGGTCTCGCTGTGGAAGCTTTCGCTTCGGCATCTGCCGACCTCCCGGACCTCGACGACGGTGAGTGCGCCCGGTCCCGGCAACCCCTGAATGTCCCTGGGGCGGAAGTGGACTGCCTGAGGGGCAAGCTGGCCGTTCTCCCTGCCTGGCGCATATTCAGCACACTCCGTTCGGCTGTTGTCGGGAAGGAGAATCTGGGAACCCAGCGAATTGCTCGATTCCCCAGGTTGTTGACCAATCGACGTGGGAGCATTTCCCCGCCTGGGAAATTCGACTGCCCTTAGGGGGAAGGCTTGTCCGAAGAGGAAGGCGGCAGCACGCTGCCGCGTCGCCAGCTCGGCCGTCATCTGCGCGAGGCGCGTGAAGCGCTCGGCATGACTCTGATCGAATCCGCGAAGCTCATGGAGTGGGGCAAGAGCAGCTTGCAGCGGCTGGAGAAGGGGCAGACGGAGAAGATTCGAACGCATGACATTCGGCTGTTGTGTGAGCAGTATCAGCTAGGCGCCGAGCGAACCTCGGATCTGATCGCGCTCGCCGAGCAAACTGCGGTGAAGTCGTGGTGGCACGACTACGGAGCGTTGATCACTCCGGCGTTCGATGTGTACATGGGGTTGGAGTCGTCAACGCGAGGGCTGACACAGTTTCAGCCATCAGCGGTTCCTGGACTGCTCCAAACTGCCGACTATTCTCGCGCGCTCGACGTTCTGTACTTCCCGAATGACTCTCCGGAAGGGATCGACCGACGTGTTGAGATACGCACCCGCCGTCAAGGGCTGCTCACTCGGAGGAACAAACCAGCGATCTACACGGCTGTGCTGCATGAGTCGGTGTTGCGCACTGTGATCGGCTCGCGCAAGGTTATGGCGGCACAGCTCCGGCATCTTGCCGACCTCAGCGCCCACCCGAATGTCGACATCCGTGTACTGCCGTTCAGGGCTGGGTTGCCGGTCGGCTTATCGACAGGGCCGTTCCTCATCCTTGATTTCGATGTCGATAAGAAGGGCAAGCCCCGAAGAACCCAGTGTGGTCTACGTCGAGAGTTTCACTGGCGGAATCTTCTTGGAGCGGTTGATCGATCTGGACAGGTACCGTGAGGCGTATGGGGTGATCCAGCGCACCGCGCTCGATTCCCAACCGAGCCGAGACTTGTTACGTGAAGGTGCGAAGGAGTACGAACGTGGGCGTTGACCTGTCCGGGGCGAAGTGGTTCAAGAGCAGCCACAGCGGTGGGGGGCAAGATTGCGTGGAGGTCGCGCACTTGGACGGGGGCATGGTCGGCGTTCGTGACTCCAATAATCCGACCGGCCCGGCGCTGGTCTTCACGCCCGGTGAGTGGGAAGCCTTCACAGCTGGCGTGCAGGATGGCGAGTTCGATCGTCACTGACCGTGCGAACACATCCCAGCACCCAGCGCTGGATGGAGCGGCAGCAGAAATTGTTTGCGATGCAAGGGAAATCTGTTGCTGGGCGAGGCGAGGAGTAAGAGTGAACGTTGACCTGTCCGAAGCCCGTTGGTTCAAGAGCAGCCGTAGCGGTGGCAGCAAGGAATGCGTGGAGGTGGCGTTCTTCGAAGCCAACATGGTCGGCGTTCGTGACTCCAAGAATCCGACCGGCCCGGCGCTGGTCTTCACACCCAGTGAGTGGGAAGCCTTTACCGCTGGGGTGGCGGACGGAGAGTTCGACCGGTCCTAGCTAGGCGCTGAGAAGCCCTGTCTCTCGTGCGTGTTTCGAGGTGGCGGGGCTTCTTTCATGTCGGATGGGTATGACCTAACCGCTTCTACCTGCGGGAACAGCTATATGTATCGCCGACGACTATGCACGTTTATATCGCTCCGATATAGTGAGAAGTCGCATCCATCGGTTAGGTCTGTACACACAGTCAGGGGGTGAAGCCCGATGCTCGAGTTGGCAATCCTCGGGCTGCTCCTCGAAGCGCCCATGCACGGGTACGAGCTGCGCAAGCGGCTGACCGGTTTGCTCGGGCCGTTTCGGGCCTTCTCCTACGGGTCGCTCTATCCGACGCTGCGGCGCATGCAGACGGATGGGCTGATCGCGGAGGAGAACGTCGCGGGCGTCACCCGTCGCGCGCGACGGGTCTATCAACTGACTCCGGCCGGGCGCGAGCGTTTCACCGAACTGCTCGCCGATACCGGACCGCAGAACTACACCGACGACGGCTTCGGCGTCCACCTGGCGTTTTTCAGCCGTACCCCCGCGGAAGCGCGGATGCGGATTCTGGAGGGCAGGCGACGGCAGGTCGAGGAGCGCCGAGAGGGTCTGCGGGAGGCGATCAAGAAGGCCAGTGGCTCGCTGGATCGCTATACCCGCCAACTTCACCAGCTCGGTCTGGAATCAAGCGAGCGCGAAGTGCGCTGGCTCAACGAGTTGATTGCGGCGGAGCAATCGACGAAGGCGGCACCACAGAAAGAGGGAAATATCGGCCATGAGTGAAGACAAGAAGGCTGAAAACGCCACCGAAGTCCGCGTCGCCATCGTCGGCGTGGGTAACTGCGCTTCCTCGCTGGTCCAGGGCGTGCAGTACTACAAGGACGCGGACGAGACCTCGACCGTGCCCGGTCTGATGCACGTCAAGTTCGGCCCGTACCACGTTCGCGACGTCAAGTTCGTCGCCGCGTTCGATGTCGACGCCAAGAAGGTCGGCTTCGACCTGGCCGAGGCGATCTTCGCCAGCGAGAACAACACCATCAAGATCTCCGACGTGCCGCCGAGCGACGTTGTCGTGCAGCGTGGTCCGACGCTGGACGGTATCGGCAAGTACTACGCCGAGACCATCGAGCTGTCCGAGGCCGCGCCGGTCGACGTGGTCAAGGTGCTGAAGGACCACAAGGTCGACGTCCTGGTCTCCTACCTGCCCGTCGGCTCGGAAGAGGCGGACAAGTTCTACGCCCAGTGCGCCATCGATGCCAATGTGGCCTTCGTCAACGCGCTGCCGGTATTCATCGCCTCCGATCCGGTGTGGGCCGAAAAGTTCACCAAGGCAGGCGTTCCCATCGTCGGTGACGACATCAAGAGCCAGGTCGGCGCGACCATCACCCACCGCGTGATGGCCAAGCTGTTCGAGGACCGCGGTGTGCAGCTCGACCGCACCATGCAGCTCAATGTCGGCGGCAATATGGACTTCAAGAACATGCTCGAGCGCGAGCGGCTGGAGTCGAAGAAGATCTCCAAGACCCAGGCCGTCACCAGCAACCTGAAGAAGGAACTGGGCGCCAACGATGTGCACATCGGCCCGTCCGATCACGTCGGCTGGCTCGACGACCGCAAGTGGGCCTACGTCCGGCTCGAGGGTCGCGCCTTCGGCGATGTGCCGCTGAACCTGGAGTACAAGCTCGAGGTCTGGGACTCGCCGAACTCGGCGGGCATCATCATCGACGCGGTGCGCGCCGCGAAGATCGCCAAGGACCGCGGCATCGGCGGCCCCGTCCTCCCGGCCTCGGCCTACCTGATGAAGTCCCCGCCCAAGCAGCTGGCCGACGATATCGCCCGCGCGCAGCTGGAAGCGTTCATCATCGGAGCTGAGTAGTCACCTCACACGAAAGCCGGGCCGGAGCAACTCTCCGGCCCGGCTTTTGCGGTATCCAGGGCCCGGTAGCAGATCACTCCAAATGGTGGCTCGACAGACCCGACTTCTGAACGCACTGACGTCGGGGATCGGGCAAGCCGAAGTTGTCGGGCAGAGTGGTGTAGCAGCTCGCTGATCTGTAGTGAGTGGGAACGTCCGAGGGCCGAGCCACGGAATTCCGTAAGCCCGGCCCTCTTTCGATTCCGTTGCTCGACTGGTTCGGATTTCGTTGCTCGGCCGCTCCGGACTCGGTCGCTCGGCTCGTCCGGACTTGCTCGGCCCGTCCAGACTTGCTCGGCCCGTCCAGACTTGCTCGGCCCGTCCAGACTTGCTCGGCCCGTCCAGACTTGCTCGGCCCGTCCAGACTTGCTCGGCCCGTCCAGACTTGCTCGACCCGTCCAGACTTGCTCGACCCGTCCAGACTTGCTCGACCCGTCCAGACTCCGTCCCTCGGCTGCCCAGACGAACCTGCGCACCCCCGAAAACTCAGTCCAACGAGACGTACACCTCTACCGATGTCGGCCCCGTATAGCGCTCGAGTTCCGCGGTGTGCGAGCGGGTGATGGTGCCGGCGCTTTCCGCCTTGCGGACCTGCGCCCATGCGGTGCGCAGCAGGTCGTAGGGCTTATCGGAGACAACGAATTTCGCGTAGCGGCCGGAGGGGATGCGGGTCAGCACGTCACCGGCGTCCATATCGTCCATCTCGGCGACCTCGTAGCCGAGGACGGCGACGGCGTGATCGTTCTGTCCGATATAGGCCGCCACGCGCGGCACGTTCTTCTCGCGCGCCAGGTATCGGTCCCAGGTGAAATTCACCAGGTCCAGGTCGCGGGCCGTCACCTCGCGTCCGGCCAGCGGGACGGTGAGTCCGGCGACCAGGCTTTCGTCCAATGTGACAATTTCGAAGTCCACAGCTGTTCCTACCCGTCGACCGGTTCTTCTGCCAGCGCCACGAAAACCTCCGCGGTGCGCGCGTCCGGATAATGTTCCACGTCACCGGTATACGAGCGCACGAAGCGTCCGGCGGCCTCGGCATCCCACACCGCGCGCCAGATGGTCACGATGGTGTCGCCGAGGTTGTCGCCGCTGAGGATGAACCGCGCGAACCGGCCGGCGGGCACCCGGGCCAGCACGTCACCGGGGAGCAGGTCCGCGAGGGTGTGGCAGCGGTAGCCGACGATATGGGTCAGATACGAGTTGATCTCCGGCGCGTGGTCGACGTATGCGGTCGTCGGCGGCCCGGGCAGGGTGCGTGCCAGATTGCGCTTCCACGCCTCCTCCACCTTCGCGCGCCGCGGCCCCTCGACCGCGAGCGCCGGGCTGCGAAGCACTGTGCCCGCCACGAGCGTCTCGGGACGGTCAACGACATTGAAATCCACCGGCGTAGCCCCTATGTCTAGTCTGTCTCCATCTGGCGGCGCTCCGGGCCCATCGCGCCGCTGTATTCGATCGGCGGCGTTCGCGGTGCCCGATCGCGCACGCTGCCTCGTGCGGGCCCGCCGCTCACGCCGCCGTGTCGTCGCTTGTGCGCATATCCTCTCTCATCGATCTTGGGGCGTCGGCGTCGGCCTGGTTTCGGTCCTCGGCGTACCGCGCTCCAAGTTGGCGCCGATGCCGATCACCCTGCACTATGGCCAACGATGTTGCCACGTCATGCGTTCCCATGGCCCCGGTAAACGAACATTCATAGCGAATCGGTCACCCCGGGACCGGAATGCTCAATCCGGGGAAGATTTCGACTTCCTTAGGCTGCTGCGGTGCGGGTGGGATCACGATGACCGGTGCGGTCGAGGTGGTGGACGGCGGGTTCAGGATGTCGTAGCCGCCGCTGGAGGGTTTGCCCGTATTCGGCTGGCTGCCGAGCGGTGCGGGCACCGGGAATTGCTCGATCGGCGTGCCGTCGAGTGCGCCGTCCATCACCTGCTTCCAGATATCGGCGGGCAGGCCGGAGCCGTAGATATCCGCGCCGCGCGCGGTGCGGATCGGCTCGGGCTGTTCGGTGCCGACCCAGACCGCGGTGGACAGCGACGGCGTGAAGCCGATCATCCACGCGTCCTTGTTCTGGTCGGTGTCGCCGAGTTGGGTGGTGCCGGTTTTGGCGGCGGAGGGCCGACCGTCGGACAGGCCGTGTCCGTTCGAATACGCGGCGATCGGAATCATCGCCCCGGCGGTGTTGTCGGCGATGACGCGCGGGATGCGCTGCTGACCCGGTGGGAGCTGCTTGCCGACCTGCTGATCGGGTGCGCCCCGGTCGAGCAGCACCCGGCCGTCGCCCGCGACCACCCGCTGCACGAAGTACGGCTGGTGGTAGACACCGGAATTCGCGATCGTGGCATAGGCCGAGGCCATATCGATCGGGCGAACCAGATACTGGCCCAACACGATTCCATTGAGCGGCCGTCCGCCTTCCTCGGTCAGCGCCTTACCGGCGACGCCGGGAATCTCCTCCGGTATCCCGGCCTGGTGTGCGGCATCGGCGATCGCCTTCGGCCCGTCGAACATCGACATGGTCAGCCGGTAGAAGCTGGTGTTCAGTGAGCGTTTCAGCGCCTCGGACATCGAGCACTTACCGCACGATTCGCCCTCCACGTTGGTGATCCTGGTGCCGCGATCGGTCACCGGTGAACTGTCCAGCACGCGGCTGAGCGGAATGTTCTGCTGCAGCGCCGCGATCACCGCGAAAACCTTGAACGCGGAGCCGGTCTGCAGCGGTGCCTGCGCGAAATCGAAGCCGATGCCATCGGATCCGCCGTAGTAGGCGCGCACCGCGCCGGAGCGCGGGTCGATCGAAACCACCGCGCCGCGCAATTCGGGCGGCTGCGGGTCGAGCCGATCGCGGATCGCGCCGAGCGCGGCCTGCTGGGCCTTGGCGTCGATGGTGGTGGTGATCCGCAATGCGCCGGTATTCAGTTCCCGCTCGCTGATGCCTGCGGCGCGCAATTCCCGCAGCACCTGGGTGCGGATCAGCCCCTCGGGGCCGCGGGCCTCGTTGACATCCGGGATCTCGTTTATCGGGACGATCTGCGGGAACACCGTCGCATCGCGGTCGCCGGGGGCGAGCGCACCCATCTCGACCATGCCGTCGAGCACGTACTTCCAGCGCGCCGTCAGATCCGCCAGATGGGTTTCCGGATCGAGGATCGACGGGGTGCGGATGACCGCCGCCAGCACCGCGCCCTCGGCGAGGGTCAACTCCGGCGCTGGCTTGTTGAAATACGCTTTCGCCGCTGCTGAGATGCCGTAGGAGCCGCGGCCGTAGTAGATGGTGTTGAGGTAGGCGGCGAGGATATCGTCCTTGCTCCACTGCCGCGCCATCTTCGCGGCGATGATCAGCTCGCGCATCTTCCTGGTCAGGGTGCGTTCGGAGCCGAGGAAGGCATTCTTCACATACTGCTGGGTAATGGTGGAGCCGCCGCCCGCGTCCTCCTTGCCGAGGATGTTGTCGCGGGCGGCGCGTAGGAAGGCGTAGGTCGAGTAGCCGGGATTGGTGTAGAAGTTGCGGTCCTCGGCCGAGAGCACCGCAGCGCGCACCGGTTTCGGCACATCGGATAGCGGTATCGGAACCCGATTGCCATCGGGCGGAACGACCTTCGCGATCACGGTGGTCTCGTCGGCGGCGAGGATGGTGGCGATCTGGTTGGTCTGCACCGAATCGGGATCCGGAATCTCGGCGCTCCAGTAGACGAGCACGAACAGCAGTGACGGCACCGCGACGAAGGTGATGAACAGCGCGAGCACCAGTCGTCTGAAGCGTTCGGCGCGGGTGCGCCGAGGTTTGTCGGTCGGCGTGGACAACGGTGCGCGCAGCGACTTCTCGGGTCTGTTCCTGCGCCCTGCCGTGTCGGTGCGGTGCTCGTTGAACCCGGCAACTGATGCATACGGTGCCGATACCGATTTGCTCCGGCGGCCGCTGCCGCGTTTTCGCCGCTTGCCGAACGAGCTCACGATCATCTCCTTCCGGAGCGTCGGTAAAACTCACCTGCACTGATACGACCGGAAATCGGGACTTCTGCGGGTGCAAACCTTTCCACGCTGAAGTGACCCGGGATGCTACCACTCTAAGGTGCCGTCACCGGGCGGGGTTCGTATCGCAGTTGTGAGCTAGCTCTTCACGCCGCCTGCGGTGAGGCCGGAGATGATGCGGCGCTGGAACAGCAGCACCATGATGACCAGCGGGATCGTGACCATCGTGCCCGCCGCCATGATCGCGGCGTAGGGCTGCACGAGCGGGTTGTTACCGGAGAAGCGGGCGATCGCGACGGTCACCGGTTCGGTCCGGTCGCTGGAGAGCAGCCGGGCCAGCAGGTATTCGTTGACCGAGGCGATGAAGGCCAGGATCGCGGTGGTGAAGACCGCTGGCGCGGCCAGCGGCAGCATGACCAGTCGGAACGCCTGCATCTTGGTCGCGCCATCGATGCGCGCGGCTTCTTCGAGTTCCCAGGGCAATTCGGCGAAGAACGAGGCCAGGATGTAGACGGTCATCGGCAGCACGAACGAAATGTTCGGGATGATCATCGCCTGGTATTCACCGATCCAGCCGAGATTGGTGAACAGCTGGAACAGCGGGGTGACCAGCACGACGACCGGGAACATCGACGCGGACAGGATCAGTCCGGAGACCAGGTACTTGCCCTTGAAGGTCAGCCGTGCCAGCGCGTACGCGGCGAGGACGCCGAGCACCAGCGCGGCCGCCGTCGTCACCGCGCCGATGATGACGCTATTGGTCAGCGCCTTGCCGAAATCGTTGCCGCGGCTGGTGTCGAAGGCATTGCGGAAGTTCTCGAGCGTGACGTGGGTGGGCCACGGAGTGTTGTCGAAGGTGTAGTCCGGATCGCGGAATGCCGTGACGGCCATCCAGTAGAACGGGGCCAGGCCCCATACCAGCACGATCAGCGCACCCAGGTACAGCCGCACCGGACCCAGTCGCTTGGTCCAAGGTGTAGGTGCCGCATTCTTCTGGGCCGCAGGCTCTTTGGTGATCACCGTGGTCATCAGTGCGCCTCCCGCTGTTCTTCCTGGGTCCGAACGGCATTGGCGCCCAAGACCTTGACCAGCAGGAACGCCACCGCGAAGATCAGCAGGAAGGTGATCGTCGAGAGGGCGGCCGCACTATTGGGGCCCTGGCGAACCTGTTCGACCACCAGCGCCGAAATCGGGCGGGTGGCCGGGTTGCCCAGTGTCATGATCGCGGGCAGATCGTAGAGGCGCAGTCCGTCCATCGTGCGGAACAGCACCGCGACCAGCAGCGCGGGCTTGAGCAGCGGCAGGGTGATCTGGGTGAAGCGCTGCCAGGCCGATGCGCCGTCGACCCGCGCGGCCTCGTACACATCGGCCGGGATCACCTGCAGACCGGCCAGCAGCAGCAATGCCATGAACGGCGTGGTCTTCCAGACATCGGCGGCGATCACCGCGAACCGCGCGGGCCAGGCCTCCGAGGTCCAGAGGATGTGCGTGCCGAAGATCCGGTTCACCACACCGTCGTACTGGAACATGAACTCCCACAACCGGGCGGTGACCGCGGTCGGAATCGCCCACGGCACCAGCACCGCGGCGCGCAGCAGGGCGCGGCCCTTGAAGGTCTTGCCCATCACCATGGCCATGCCGAGGCCCAGGGTCGCCTCCAGGGTCACCGTGATCACCGTGAAGAACAGCGTCACACCGATGGCCAGCCAGAACTGCGAGCCGAGGTTGCCGGTCGGGCAGGAGACCGTCTCGCCGGCCGCCTGACACTGCTGCAGCAGCCAGTGCGTGTAGTTGGAGAATCCGGCGCTGCCGCCCTCGACGAACATGCCGGTCGCCGGGTCGAGCCCGGCGTCCTTCTGGAATGACATGTACAGCGCGCGAAAGACCGGATAGCCGACGACCACCGCGAGGGTGATCAGCACGGGCGTGACGAATAGCCACGCCTTACCGGAACGTCGCAGCTCCAACGCCAATGTTCCACCGAATCCGCGCTTGCTCGGCACGGGAGTGGCCGTTCCCGAAGGATCCGACACCGTTTCTACTCTCCTACAAGGTGGTCGGGTCCGCTGCTCTTCAGCCTACGATCCGGCTGTCTCGATGCCCTTTTGCATACCGGTGATCGCGTCGTCGACGGACTTGGTTCCGTTCAACGCAGCATAAGCGTTGTCCTGGATGGCCTTCGACACCGCCGGGTAGAACGGGGTGACCGGACGCGGCACCGCGTTGGCGATCGAATCCTTGAGCGCGGGCAGGTAGGGCATCTTCGCGATGAGCGCCGGATCGTCGTACATCGACGCGCGCACCGACGGCAGCGCACCGGCCGCGACGATGTGCTGCGCGTCCTCGCTGATCAGGTAGCGCAGGAAGTCCAGCGCGGTGGCCTTGTTCTTCGAGAAGGCGCTGATGGCCGCGTTGTAGCCGCCCAGCGTCGAAGCGCCGACGCCGTTCTCACCGGGCAGCGGTGCGACCCCGAACTTGTCCTTGACCGCAGAGGATTCCGAACCGGCGTCACCGAAGGTGGACGGCCAGTTGCGCATGAACAGCAATTTGCCGGTATTGAAGGCGTTGGCGCTCTCCGGCTCCTTGAAGGTGATGGCTTCCTTCGGGATATCACCGTTGCGGTACGCGTCGACCAGCACCTTCAGTCCGGCGCGCGCCTGCGGGGTATTGACGGTCGGGGTCTTGCCGTCCGCGCCGACGAAGGTGCCGCCGTAGGCGTTGATCGCCTCGGCGGCGTTCACCGTCAGGCCCTCGTACGGTGCGAGTTGGCCTGCGTAGCAGCCGATGTTGTTCTGCTTGGCGATCGGGCACTGCGCCAGCATCTCGCTCCAGGTCTTGGGCGGATTCGGCACCAGGTCCTTGCGGTAGAACAGCAAGCCGCCGTTGGTGTTTCGCGGTGCGGCGTAGAGGGTGTTGTTGTAGGTGGCGCTCGCGACCGTCGGGGAGAGCAGGGCGGAGGTGTCGATCTTGAAGGTGTCCTTCAGCGGCTGGATCCAGCCCTTCGCGGCGAATTCCGCGGTCCACGGCACGTCGAGGGCGACCACGTCGTAGGTGGACTGCTTGGAACGCATGTGCTCGACCAGGTCGTCGTACTGCTGCGAGGCGTCGTTGGACTGCTCTTTGAACGTCACCTGCTCATCCGGGTGCGAGGCGTTCCAGCGCTCGATCAACTGCTTGACCGCGCCGGTCTCGGTGGTGTCCTTGCCCTCGACGTAGGTGATCGGGCCGCGACCGGTGAGGTTCTGGCTGGACGGGTTACCACCGTTATCGCTCGAGCAGGCACTGGTGAACGTCGCCATGAGCAGCGCCGCTGAGGCGGCGGCCACTGTCGCTCGAGGTACGAGCGATGAACGTAGGGACGACACCTTCTTCAAAGCCATCGCGAACACTCCAAGGTCGAGACGTGAGCAGCAGCACACCCTGCCGGTGCACAAGGCAAGATACATGGTTGTTATATGTGACGCAGCGATTGCGCCCGTAAGCGGGCCGGGTACGACGTCACGGTTCCACTGTCGTACCAGCTCGTTAGGCTGACCGTGATGACTTCGCCGAATGCGGTTCCCGACCGGATGCTGACCCGGATCGGTGGGTTGCTGCGCCAAGCCGAATCGACCGATAACGAGCACGAGGCCGAGGCGTTTCTCGCCGCGGCCCAGCGGTTGGCGACCAGGTCCTCGATCGATCTCGCGGTGGCCCGCGCGCATATCGCCGGACGTGAGCGCAGGCCGACCCCGGTGCAGCGGATGATTCCGATCGGCGAACCGGGCAAGAAGGGGCTGCGCACGTATGTGCAGCTGTTCGTGGCGATCGCCGCGGCCAATGATGTGCGCTGCGATGTTGCGCGCACCTCGACCCAGGTCTACGCGTACGGCTTCGATTCCGATATCGATGCGTGTGAAGCCCTCTACACGAGTCTGCTGGTGCAGATGGTGCGCGCGTCGGATCAGTACATCAAGTCGGGCCGATACCGTTCGGCCACTGTGGAAAAGATCGTCACCGAGAAACGCTGGGGCCGCCAGGTGCAGCGCCGGATCCAGGCCCCGGTCGCCCCGGTGACCGCCCGCCTGAACTTCCAGATGGCCTTCGCCGCCCGAATCGGCCGCCGCTTGGCCGAGGTGAAGGCGGAGGTCGAGGCCGAGGTGGTCCCGGCCACCGCCGCCGCCGGTACCGCACTTGCCCTGCGCAATAAGGAGATCGAACTCACCGATTTCTACCGACGGACCTCGGACGCCCGCGGCACCTGGCGCGGGCCACAGGCATCGACCGGGCATTCGGCGGCGGCGCGGCGGGAGGGTGATCGTGCTGGGCGGGCTGCGCGGTTGGGGACGTCTGCGGAGTTGGGGGCTGCGCGTGGGGAATTGCCTGGGGGTGGGTCGAGGTGAGTGAGTCGGGGGCGGTTGCGTGCCGCGCGGTCGAGTCATTTCCGAACTGGTGTCCGTTCGGGTGGTACGGGATCAGCTGTCTCGGTGAACGGATAAGCTGGGTGCGGTGAGTGCGCGAGATGGCCAGCGCGCCAAGGTGTATGACGCTGAGCAGTTGGTGCGGGGGGTGTTCGATCGGGCGGATGAGTTCGGCAACCGCACGGTAGAGATCTACGGTTCGCATCTCACGTTGCCGATCGAGCGTCGTTTCGCGTCGGTTGAGTCGGTGCAGGTCTACGCCGATAAAGTGCTGAATCTCAACTGGGTTCGGGCGGAATGGGAGCGAGCCGCCACGCCGGTGCGAGTCCGATCGCGCGCCGGAACTGCCGCTGCCCACTACGAGGCCGCGGAGGCGGTGCTCGCGGTCCCTCTCCACACCGGCGCGACCGCATGGGCGCTACGCGAGCTGGTGATCCTCCACGAACTCGCCCACCATCTCGAACCAGCGGCGGCATCCGTCGCCCCGCACGGCCCCGAATTCTGCACCCGCTACCTCGAACTCGTCGACGGCATAATCGGCCCCGAAGCGGGCCTGGTCCTGCGCTCGTCCATGCTCAGCTGCGGTGTCCGCCTGAACTGACGCCTGTCATGCCTCATGTGAGTTTCGCGCAGCGCCGCTTCGGTGGTGCGGCTGGGACGTCCGTCTCCGCTGAGTCCGGCGCGCTGCCGAATTCGCGTTCCTCGTCCGTTCGGGTGCGCGCTACGTCGGCGGTGCCGTGCCGACATGCGGCGCGGGTCGGCGAGGCGAGAGAAAAGGCGGTTCGAATGTGTCGGCAGCCGTTTCGATGGCCTCGATCACCGGGGCGGGGGAAGTGCGCGGACTCGGGTTAGGCGGTCTTCCCACCAGCGGGTTCGTGCTGGGTCGGGGTGGCGGTAGCGCTCCAGTAGAGCCGCGTCGGGGGTCGGGGGAGTTTTCGGGACGGGCAGGTAGCCGTTGACCGGGCGGAGGGAGTCGGCGACGAGGTCGCCGTCGAGGAGGGACAGAGTGCCCAGGCCGCAGGCGAATTCGAGGTCGGGCAGAGTGGCCGCGAGGGCTAGTTGGGCGGCCAAGCCGATACTGGTTTCGAGGGCCGAGGACACCACGCAGGGCAGTCCGGCGGCCTCGGCGACCCGGAGTGCGCGGCGCACGCCGCCCAACGGTGTGCATTTGAGTACCGCGATATCGGCGGCCCCGGCCACCGCGACGCGCAGCGGATCCTCGGCGCGGCGGATGGATTCGTCGGCGGCGATCCGCACATCGACCCGCCGCCGCACCGCCGCCAGCTCCTCGATGGTGCGGCACGGTTGCTCGACGTACTCCAAACCGCCTGCGGCACGGTCGATCTGCTCGATATGCGCGACAGCGGTATCGACATCCCAGACCGCATTGGCATCCACGCGCACGAATCCATCCGGCCCCAGCGCATCCCGCACCGCCTCGACCCGCGCCAGATCCTCGTGCAGCGAATCGGCGTGGTCGGCGACCTTCACCTTCGCCGTCCGGCACCCGGATCCGGCCACGATCGCATGCGCCCGCTCCGGATCAACCGCTGGCACCGTGCAATTGATCGGAATTCGTTCGCGCACCGGCTCCGGCCACCCGACCGTCACCTGCTCGACGGCAGTCGCCAGCCACCCCGCCGCCTCCCGATCGTCGTACTCGGGGAACGGACAGAACTCCCCCCACCCCAGCGGCCCCCTGATCAACATCCCCTCGCGCACCGTAATGCCGCGGAACCTGGTCCGCATCGGAATGGCGTATACGAAGGTATCGGTCATCACCCTGCAGCCTAGAGGCCATCGACACCGCCGGTTGGATGGCATAAGGCGAACAAGCCGACCGCGATCGCGAGGAACGTCAGCCGCGGGACCGATCGCGCAGTGATCTGTGGTGGATCGGTGGGGGCGGCTGTTCGGTGCGGCAGAGGGTGTGTGCTCGGATCGGAGCCGTCATGCTGGAGGTATGGGATCGGGGCCTTGGGGGGCGCGGGTGGCGAATGCTGTCCGGGCGGTGCTCGGGTCGGTTATTGCGGTCGGGTTTGCCTGGGTGGTGGCTTCTTTCGTGCCGCTGTACGAATTCCTTGGGCGGGGGGCGGATCCGGGTGGGGGTGTGCGGTATCTGCCGGTGGCGTATTGCGTTGCGTGGGTTGGTATCGCGCTTTCGGTGGTGGTGGTCGGGGTTATGGTGGTCGAGAGGATTCGGTACCGTCGGCGGATCGCGTGGGTGCCATTGGTTGCGGTGCCGTTGGTAGCCGAGTCGTGGTTGCTCGGGTTTCTGCTCGCGGTGGTGTTGGTTTCGATGTGAGTGTTCGGCCGGGTGCCGGTGATTCGAGCCGGGCACCGACCGCGTCACAGCCGGCCTTGAACTTCTGAACCGCCGCGAATGCGCATCGCACGGGGTGCCCGGTTCGATCTGAGTTCGGCTGGAATTCTGGTGCTTCGAGTCGGGCACCGAGCGATCGGCACAGCCCGCCGCGGACTTCCGGCCCGCCGCGAATGAACACCGCACGCGGTGTGCCGGGTTCGAATTGAGTTCGGCCGGTTGAACTTGCCGCGAGCCGGACACCCCGCATGCGGGGTGCCCGGCTCGCAGCGGGACGCCGTGCTCAGAGACGTTCGAGGATGGTGGCGTTCGCCAGACCGCCTGCCTCGCACATGGTTTGCAGGCCGTAGCGGGCGCCGCGCTCCTGCATGGCGTGGACCAGGGTGGTCATCAGGCGGGCGCCGGAGGCGCCGAGCGGATGTCCGATGGCGATGGCGCCGCCATTGACGTTCACCCGGGACAGATCCGCCTCGGTGTCGTGGGCCCATGCCAGCACCACCGGCGAGAACGCCTCGTTGATCTCGACCAGATCGATATCGGAGAGTTGCAAACCGGCGCGCTGCAGTACCTTTCGCGTGGCGGGGATTACCGCGGTCAGCATGAGCAGCGGATCGTCACCGGCCACCGCGAAGCTGCGCAGTCGGGCCAGCGGCTTCAGGCCGAGCTCCTTGGCGCGTTCGCTGGTCATGATCAGCACCGCGGCACTGCCGTCGCTGACCTGGCTCGCGGTCGCCGCGGTGATCTGCCAGCCGATTTCCGGGAAGCGCGCGGCCATGGCCTCGTCGTAGTAGGCGGGGCGCAGTGTGCCGAGGGTCTCCAGGGTGCTGCCGACCCGGATGCCCTCGTCGGTTTCCAGTCCGGCGATCGGTGCGAGCTGATGGGTGAACGAGCCGTTCTTCGTCGCCAGCGCGGCCTTTTCGTGGCTGCCGAGGGCGAATTCGTCGAGCTGGGCGCGGGTCAGCCCCCAGCGCGCCGCGATCAGTTCGGCGCTGATGCCCTGCGGCACCAAACCCTCCGGGTAGCGCTCGGCGAAGCCGACACCGGAGATGTCCTCGGACCCGATCAGGTTGGCGCCCATCGGAATCCGGCCCATCGACTCGACACCCGCCGCGACCACGATGTCGTACGCACCGGCGATCACGCCCTGTGCGGCGAAATGAATGGCCTGCTGGCTGCTGCCGCACTGGCGATCGACCGTGGTCGCGGGAACGGATTCCGGATAGCCCGCGGCCAGCGCGGCGCGCCGGGTCATATTGGCGCCCTGCTCGCCGACCTGGGTGACGATGCCGCCGATCACATCGTCGATGAGCGCCGGATCGATGCCGCTGCGGTCGACGACCGCGCGCAGGCTGTGCGCCAGCAGGTCCACCGCGTTGACGTTATGCAGCGCCCCGTTCGGCTTGCCCTTGCCGATCGGTGTGCGTACCGCTTCGACAATCACCGCGTCTCTCATGGTGGTTCCTTTCGAACCGCGAGCCGGACTCCTTCGTCTGGCTCTATTGGCTTATAGTCAGGTTAACGCCTGGGTATAGTCGACTCAAGCCAGAGATCGCTATGATGTTCGTCATGGCAGCCGTAATGGAAGGACCGTTGGCCGATCTGAGCGCGTGGAAGCCCACGGAATGCTCGATCGCGAAGGCGATGGATATCGTCGGCACCCGCTCGGCGATCCTGATCCTGCGCGAGGCCTACTACGGCACCACGCGCTTCGACGGCTTCGCGGCGCGCGTCGGCATTACCGACGCGGCAGCCTCCGGCCAGCTCCGCAGGCTCACCGAAGCGGGCCTGCTCGCCAAACGGCCGTACCAGGAAGAGGGCAAACGCACCCGACACGAGTACGTGCTCACCGATATGGGCCGTGACCTGCTGCCCGTTGTGCTCGCGCTCATGCAGTGGGGCGACACGTACCTCCAGCCGGGGCCCGCGCCGCTACTGCTGGTCGAGGAGTCGAGCGGCGCGCCGGTTCGTGTTCAGGTCCGCAGTGAAAAGGGACGTGAGATCGACTTGGAAGAACTCGGGGTCAGGCTCAACCCCGACTATGCACGCGCCCGATCAGCGAAGTGATCGCGCGCAGGCCGTTCGAGCGGCCGAGCGGGCGTGGACTCACACCGCTGACCCGCGCCGGTGCCGTGCCGCTGACCGCGTTGGGTGCCGTGCCGCTGACTTGCGTTGGTGCTGTGCCGCCGACCGCAATGGTGCTCTTACAGCTGACTCGCGTTGGTGCCATTCACTGACCGCGTTGGAGCCCCAGCGTCGATCCGCGTTGACGCTGTATCGCTGACCCGCGCTGGTCCCGTACCGCCGGTTGGTGCTGCGCACCCCTGATCCGCTGGCGCTCCAGCGCTGATCGGCCGAGGGCGGCTCAGCCGGTGACAACCGCGTAGTTGATGTCCTCGGTGCCGAGCTTGTTGTAGAGGTGAACCCATAGCAGGACGAGGGGTTCGGTGCTGCGGGCGGTTATGGCGCCGCCGAGGTCGATGATCTGGTCCTCGGTCCAGCCGAAGGATTTCAGTAGGGTGGCGACCTCGGATTTGGCGGATTCGTCATCGCCGCTGAGGAAGACGTTGTGGCGGCCCGGGATTCGAGACGGGTCGACCATGAGTTGATTGTTCATGGTGTTGAGGGTTTTCACCACGCGGGCGTCCGGGAAGGCCTGCTGGATCTGCTCGGCGACGCTGCCCGCCTCGGGGGTCGCCAGCTTCGGCGGGAATCCGGCGGAGAAATCCAGCGCGTTCGACACGTCCACAATGACTTTGCCACTCAGGTTCGCCGCGCCCGCGGCGGTGAGCGCGGCCAGCGAGACGGTGCCGGAGGTCGCATTGATCACCAGTTCGGCATCGGCGGCGGCATCGGCGAAAGTGCCATGGGCGCCACCGGTTTCGCGTGCCCATTCGGTCGCCGCCGCATTATCGGCGGTGCGCGAGCCGAGCGTCACCGCATGTCCGAGTTCGACCAACTTACTCGCCAGCCTGCGCCCGACCTGTCCGGTCCCCAGCACCGCTACCTTCAACGTCCGCTCCTCGCGCCGATTCCCGTTCGAGCGTCGAGTTTACGAATGCGGCGTGGTCTTCGCGTGGCCTTCCGCCGTGGGCGAACGGCCGCCGCCCCGGCGAGAGCGGCGGTGCATGCCGAGCGCCAACACTCCGCAGCGTAGTTCAGGCCAGCCGACGACCGTCGACAGTGGAGAAGAAGTATGTGTGCTCCGCCGTCGCCGTCAACTGCACCCGAACGCCCTTCGCCGGCGGGTTACGCCAATCCGCCCGCGCCACAATGGTTTCGCCAGCGCCGTTCGTCGCGCCTTCGGCGATGGTGCGGCCGTAGATGTACGCGTCGGAGCCCAGCTCCTCCACCACATCGACCTCCATCTGAATGCCCGACTTGTCCAGCGCCGCGCCGATCTCCAGGTGCTCCGGCCGGACGCCGACCACCACCGAACCCTCGGCCGCATCCGCGACCGACCGCGGCACCGGCAGCGCGGCCCCGCCGAGTTCCACCGCGCCGTCGGCGACCGGCAGCGTGAACAGGTTCATCGCGGGCGACCCCATGAATCCGGCGACGAATACATTCGCCGGATTCCGGTACAGATCGCGCGGTGTCGCGCACTGCTGCAGCAGCCCGTCCTTGAGCACCGCGACCCGATCGCCCATGGTCATCGCCTCGACCTGGTCGTGCGTGACGTACACGGTGGTGGTGCCAAGGCGACGCTGCAGCTGCGCGATCTGCGTGCGGGTCTGCACCCGCAGCTTGGCGTCCAGATTCGACAGCGGCTCGTCCATCAGGAATACCTGCGGCTGCCGCACGATCGCCCGGCCCATCGCGACGCGCTGGCGCTGACCACCGGACAGTGCCTTCGGCTTGCGGTCCAGATACGGCTCGAGGTCGAGCAGTTTGGCCGCCTCCAGCACCCGCCGCTCCTTCTCCGCCTTGGCGACCTTGGCGAGTTTGAGCGCGAAGCCCATATTCTCCGCGACGGTCATATGCGGATAGAGCGCGTAGTTCTGGAACACCATCGCGATATCGCGTTCCTTGGGTTCGGCATGCGTGACATCGTTGTCGCCGATCAGAATGCGCCCGTCGTCGACGTCCTCGAGTCCGGCGAGCATTCGCAGCGAGGTCGACTTACCGCAGCCGGACGGACCGACCAGCACGAGGAATTCCCCGTCGGCGATCTCCAGATTCAGCTTGTCGACGGCGGGTTTGGACGAGCCCGGGTACAGCCGGGTCGCGCTATCGAAGGTCACGGTGGCCATGACAGATCACATCCCATCACCGGCAGGAACGTGCCGGACGATCCGAGTAAGGGTTGACCGGCGATACTACTGGATGTGCTCGCTTCGCACACGATGTGCTCGAGTTCGCGCAGGAATTCGGGCTGGATACCGCGTCGACGATGAAATGGTAAGCGCCCGAAGATCGGCGACTTCTTACGGTCGCCGGACGGGGTCAGCCGGTAGCCTCGATCGGGGAACCAGATCGAGCGACGAGGAGCAATCTGATGACCCGACCGGTTCGAATCGGAGTACAGCTACAGCCGCAGCACGCGCCCGACTACGGACTGCTGCGCGACGCGGTGCTGCGGGCGGAGGACGCGGGCGTCGATATCGCCTTCAACTGGGATCACTTCTACCCGCTGACCGGCGATGCCAATGGCGCGCACTTCGAATGCTGGACCATGCTCGGCGCCTGGGCCGAGCAGACCGAACGGATCGAAATCGGCGCGCTGGTCACCGGCGGCGGCTATCGCAATCCCGATCTGCTCGCCGATATGGCGCGCACGGTGGACCACATCAGCGACGGCCGACTCATTCTCGGCATCGGCGCGGGATGGTTCCAGAAGGACTACGACGAATACGGCTATGAATTCGGTACGGCGGGAACCCGGCTGGCGCTGCTGAGGGAGAACATGGCCAGGCTCAGCGCCCGCCTGAAGAAGCTGAATCCGCGCCCGACCCGCGATATCCCGATCCTGATCGGCGGCGGTGGCGAGCGCAAGACGCTGCGGCTGGTCGCGGAATACGCCGATATCTGGCACACCTTCGCCGATCTCGAGGCGATCACGCACAAGAACAAGGTGCTCGCCGACCACTGCGCGGCCGTCGGCGCCGATCAGGCGAGGATCGAGCGCTCGGTGCAGTGGCCAGGTACGGAGCAGGCCGCGACCTTCGTCCAGGCCGGGGTGACCCTGTTCACCGTCGGGGTCAGTGGGCCGAAGTTCGATCTCAGCGAGGTCGAGCGGGCGATCCGGTGGCGTGATGAGGTCAATCCGGAGCCGGTCAGCGGTTTGGCGTAGGCGGCTGGGAACGCCGGTCGATGGTCTGATTCGAATCATCGTGATCCGAATTCCGGGATCGGGCGATGGTGCCGCGTCCGCGCACGCCCCGGCGACTGTGAGCTGGGACGGCGTGCTGCGGTGGCCCGCAAGCGCGCCGGGGTAGCTGTGGATTAGCGCCGATCGGACGCTAGGGTTGGCCGTCATGGCTTGTCTGCCCGCTGTGCGGTCTCGTGCGTTGATCGCCGTGATATTGCTTGCCGTCGGTCTTGCGGCCACGGCCTGCGGTTCCGGCGACGATTCGACCGATCGAAATCAATGCACGCCACCCGGACCGAGTGCCGCATCGGCCGCGCCGACGAATCTGGGCTCGGCCGCCTCGGCGGGTGCGGACAAATACACCACCGCGAGCACCCTGCCACTGTCGGCGATCGATACCAGCAAGCTGCGGCTGATCACGCCCGGCAAACTCACCGTCGGCACGCTTTCGGACGCGCCGCCGAGCATCTGCTTGAATTCGGCGGGCTCGTTCACCGGCTTCGACAATGAGCTGTTGCGCGCGATCGGTGCGAAACTCGGCCTCCAGGTGGAGTTTTCGGGTACCGAATTCGCGCCGTTGCTCTCGCAGGTGTCCGGCGGCCGCTTCGATATCGGCTCGTCGAATATCACCACCACCGCCGAGCGCCGCGAGCGCGTCGGCTTCACCAATGGCTACGACTTCGGCTATTTCTCTCTGGTCGTCCCGAATGGCAGTGCCATCAAGGGCTTTTCGGATCTGGGGCGCGGTACCAGAATCGCCGTCGTGCAGGGCACGGTGCAGGACGACTACGTGGTCAACCAGCTGCATCTGGATCCGGTGAAATTTCCGGACTACGCCACCGCGTACGCGAATCTGAAGTCCGGTCAGGTCGACGCCTGGGTCGCGCCGTCGGCGCAGGCCGAGGGCCAGGTGAAGCCGGGCGACGGCACCTCGATCATCCAGAACACGTTCAGCCTGGACAATTTCGTCGGCTATGCGGTCGCCAAGAACAACCAGCCGCTGATCGACGCGCTCAATAGTGGTCTGGACGCCGTGATCGCCGACGGAACCTACGCCAAGCTCTACACCGACTGGGTGCCGCGGCAGCTGCCGCCCGGGTGGAAGCCCGGCTCGAAAGCCGCACCCGCACCGCAGCTTCCGGATTTCGCCGCCATCGCGGCCGAGAGGAAGCCGACCGACGCGGCGGCGAATGCGCCGAAATCCACACTGACCCAGTTGAAGGAGACCTTCTTCGACTGGTCGCTGTACCGCAAGGCCTTTCCCGACCTGTTCAAGACAGGTCTGCCGAATACCCTGATCTTGGCTGTGGTTTCGGGTGTCCTCGGTACCGTACTCGGCATGCTGCTGGCGGTGGCGGGCATTTCCCGGACCCGCTGGCTGCGCTGGCCCGCCCGCGTCTACACCGACATCTTCCGCGGCCTGCCCGCCGTGGTGATCATCCTGATCATCGGCCTCGGCATCGGCCCGGTGGTCCGAAATATCACCGGCAACAACCCGTATTGGCTCGGCGCCATCGCGCTCGCCCTGCTGGCCTCGGCCTATATCGGTGAAATCTTCCGCTCCGGAATCCAGTCCGTGGAGCCGGGTCAGCTCGAGGCCGCACGCGCCATCGGCTTCGGCTACCGCCAGGCAATGACGTTGGTGGTGATCCCGCAGGGTGTGCGCCGGGTGCTGCCCGCGCTGATGAACCAGTTCATCGCGCTGATCAAGGATTCGTCGCTGATCTACTTCCTCGGCCTGCTCGCCACCCAGCGCGAACTGTTCGCGGTCGGCCGGGATCTCAACGCGCAGACCGGAAATCTCTCGCCGCTGGTCGCCGCGGGCCTGGTCTACCTGCTGCTGACCATTCCGCTCACGCACCTGGTCAACTACATCGACCGCCGCATGCGCACCGGCCGACCCGACCAACCCATCGACCAGGTCGAGGCGGCCACGATCACGGAAGGGCGCGGATAAAGATGAGTGCCTCCCTCACCGGAACCGGTCTGCATCTCACCCTCGGCCACAACCACGTGCTGCGCGGCGTCGAAATCCACGTCGACGCGGGGAAGACCACCACCGTTATCGGGCCATCCGGCTCCGGCAAGTCGACGCTGCTGCGCGTGCTGAACCGCCTGCACGAACCCGATCGGGGCGATGTGCTGCTGGATGGCGAATCGGTGCTCACCGGGGATCCCGATAAGCTGCGCCAGCGCATCGGCATGGTGTTCCAGCACTTCAATCTGTTCCCGCACAAGACGGTCGCCGAGAATGTGGCGCTCGGGCCGCGTAAGTTGCGCGGGCTGTCCAAGGACGCGGCGCGTGCGCTGGCCGTCGAGCAGCTCGAGGTGGTCGGCCTGGCCGAGAAGGCCGATACGCGTCCGGCGAATCTGTCCGGCGGTCAGCAGCAGCGCGTCGCGATTGCCCGCGCGCTGGCCATGCAGCCGGAGATCATGTTCTTCGACGAGGCCACCTCGGCGCTGGATCCGGAATTGGTGAAGGGCATTCTCGCGCTCATGGCCGATCTGGCAACCGAGGGCATGTCGATGATCGTGGTGACCCACGAAATGGGTTTCGCGCGCAGCGTCTCCGACAGTGTGCTGTTCATGGACGCAGGTCAGGTTGTCGAAACCGGCACACCCGACGCGCTGTTCGACAATCCGCAGACCCCACGCCTGCAGCGCTTTCTCTCGCAAGTTCTCTGACGTGCAGCACACTTCTAGTAAACTCGATAGATGCGCACCTGTTAATGGGTCGACGCTTTCGGTGCTACACGTCCAGTGATGGGAACGAGGAGGTCCGATGGCCACAGCGCATAGGGAGCACACCGAACATCAGCACGTCCACGGCCCCGATTGCGGGCATACCAAGGTCGTCCACGGTGACCACGTCGAATACGCCCACGACGGCCACCTGCACCGCGAACACGCAGGCCACTACGACGAATGCGAACCGACCGCTCACGTCGAACACCCAGGTCACGACCACGTCCACGGTCCCAACTGCGGCCACGAAGCCGTACAGCACGGTGACCACGTCGACTACCTGCACGATGGCCATCGCCACGCCGCCCACAACGGCCACTACGACGACCACTGAGTTCGATCGATACACAGCCGAGGATCGGTGTTCGTACGGCTCGCCAGCAGACTCGGGCTCGCGTAGACATGGCGGATGGGTGATTCAGGGCTCCGAGTGCGGCTGCTGACGGCCGACGACTGGTCTGCATTCCGCGGTATTCGGCTGCGTGCCCTGGCCGACGCGCCGCAGGCATTCGCGTCGACGCTGGAGCATGCGCGGGCCAGGACCGAGCAGGATTGGCGGGAGCTGCTGGCCCATCGAGCGCAGTTCCTGGCAAGCGTCGACGGCAGCGATGTCGGGACGGCCGCTGGGCTGGCTGATCCCGAACGGTCAGGGGCGCACCTGATTTCTATGTGGGTTGCCGGGAAGGCGCGGGGCACAGGGGTTTCGGATCGCCTCGTGCGAGCTGTGGTCGACTGGGCGGTCGATGCGGGGCATCGCCAGGTGTGGTTGGAGGTCGCGGCGGGCAACACGGCGGCCGAGCGGCTGTATCTGCGACACGGATTCATGCACACGGGGGTGCACGGGGTGATCGGGCCCGATGATCCACGGCGGGAATTCGAGATGCGGTTGGAGCTGTGATGACACCCCGCCTGAAAACCGGTGCCGCACTGCTTGTTCTGTCGATCTCGTATTACGTCGTCGAGCTGATCGTGGCCGCACGCTGGCCCGCGCCGCATGCCTACAGCTGGTCACACAACATGATCAGCGATCTCGGTGTCCCCGAATGCCTCGGTGAAATGCACCGATACGGCACTGCGCGGGACAGGTTCATCTGCTCGCCGTGGCACGCGCTGATGTCCACGGAATTCGTGGTTCTCGGTATCCTCGTGCTCGCCGCCGCGGTGCTGCTGTCGCCACTGCTGCCGAAAACCGGGCTGGCCAGGTCGATTCCGTATCTCGCCATGATCAACTGCCTCGGCAATGCGTTGGTCGGCGTCTTCCCCGGCAGTGCCAGCGAGGTGCCCGGTGGCAGTCACCTTCGCGCCGTGCTGCATCCCACCGGCGCATACCTGGAACTGTTCTCCGGCATCGCGATCATGGCGATCATCGCCTGGCTGTACCGGTCGCACCGCGGTTACACCGCCTTCACTCTCGCCCTACTGGCCGTGAGCATCTTCGGCATGGTCGCCGCGCTGACCAGCGAGAACTTCGCGCCCGGTGCGGCCGAACGCCTGGCCATCGATCCCTTCGTCGGGTGGCGAATCGGCACCGGTGTCGTGCTGCTCGCGGTGGGTCGCCGTGGCACCGCGCCGACCGCATACGTATAGGGCGGCGAAAAGTACTTATAGATGACTGATTCGGCGCACCCTGCTCTGCCCATAACGTAGTTCCTGTCAGCAGGAACGACAGAGAAACCGCAGATCAGAAGCCTAGGAGGCCATCATGAACGAGCTCGTCGCACAGTACCTGGAAGTCTGGAACACCACCGACGCCGCCGCCCGCAAGGCCGGAATCGAAGCCGTGTTCACCGCCGACGCCACCTACACCGACCCGTTGGCCGCGGTCGCCGGGCACGACCAGCTCGACGCGGCCATCGCCGGAGTCCAGGCCCAGTTCCCGGGTTGGGTGTTCACCCTCGCCGGACCGGTCGACGCCCACCACGACCAGGTGCGATTCACCTGGGAACTCGGCCCCGCGGACGCACCCGCGGTCGTCATCGGCTTCGATGTCGCGGTCGTCGAGGACGGGCGCATCGCCAACGTCTACGGCTTCCTCGACAAGGTTCCCGCCGCCGCCTGACCTGCTCCCCGCCGCTGCCATCGGGTCTACCGGTGGCCGCGGCCCCCGATCATCCGAAATCGTTACCCCAGAAGGAAATACAGCCATGACCACCACCGCCCCCACCTACGTGTCCACCCTGCTCGCCCCCGGCCAGAACCTGCTGCGCGTCGCGCTGCGTCTGGATGCCGTCATCACCGGCGTCAACGGCCTTGCCTACCTGGCGCTTTCGGGCCCACTGGAATCGCTGCTCGGCCTCGACCGGGAGATCGGCATCCCGATCGGCATCTTCTTGACCCTCTACGGCATCGGCGTCGCCCTCGTCGGCATGGCCAAGAGCATCAGTACCAAGGCCGAGGCTGTCGTCGCCGCCGCGAATGCCGCCTGGGTCGTGGTCAGTCTCGCCGCTCTGGTCGAAGGCGTCCTCGAACTGAACCTGGTCGGCTCGATCTGGACCGTCATGCAGGCGGCCACCGTCGGCGGCTTCGCCGCCCTGCAGTACCTCGGCATACGCCAGGCCCGCTGAATCTTGGAACCAACCGACCAACTCCGCGAAACGCGGCATCGGCACCAGCGCCGATGCCGCGTTCGGCGTTTGTGGTCGGTACCGCCCTCTAGAGTCGAGCCCGTGCTCGAGGCAACCACGATACCCACCGAGTTCGGCACCTTCGACGCGTTGACCAGCGGCGCACCCGGTGGCCGCGAAGTCATGCTGCTGCACGGCTTTCCGGAGGCGGCCATCGCATGGGAGTTCCAGCTCACCGCGCTCGGCGGCGGGGGCTGCCATGTCGTGGCACCCGATCAGCGCGGTTATTCGGCCGGCGTGCGGCCCGACAAGGTTGCCGACTATCACTTGCAAGAGTTGATCGGCGATGTCGTCGCCATGGCCGACCAATTGGGCTGGCAGCGTTTCGATCTCGTCGGCCACGACTTGGGCGCGCATGTCGCCTGGGCGGTTGCGGCCGCGTTGCCGGCACGAATCCGCACCCTGACCGCCGTATCGCACCCACACCCCACCGCCTTCCTGCAGGCCATGGCCGAGGACGAGGATCAGGCCCAGCGCGCCCAGCACTTCTCCTACTTCCGCCAGCCCCGCACCCCCGAACGCGCCCTACTCGCCGATGACGCCGCCGCCCTGCGCAAGATCTTCGACTGGAAAATCCCGCAGGAGCGCATCGACGACTACATCCACCGCCTCACCCGCCCCGACGCCCTCACCGGCGCCCTGAACTGGTACCGAGCCCTCCCGCTCGCCGGTCCGACCGCCCCGATCACCGTCCCCACCCTCTACGTCTGGAGCACCGAAGACACCGCCATCGGCTCCACCGCCGCCCTGACCACCGCCAACCAGGTAACCGCCCCCTACCGCTTCGAAATGCTCGAGGACCTCTCCCACTGGATCCCCGAAGAAGCCCCCGAATCCCTGACCCGCCTACTGATGCAACACCTCCTCACTCACCGCTCCTAGGTCCAATTACCGCTACCCGTCCAGCTCGCCGATCGCGCCGAATGTGTAACATGTTGAACATGAGTACACACAGCCTGCGAGACCTTCGGATGCAACTCGGGGCGATTGTGCGCGGGGTCGCCGCGACCGGTGAAGAGGCGATCATTACCGACAGCGGCAGTGAAGTCGCGGTCATCATCTCGATGGCCGATTACGAGCGGCTGCACGAACACGCCGATCTCGTGGACGCACTGCGACTGCGTCAGCTGCGTAGTGAGTCGTACGAGACGATGACGATGTCGGAGATGCTCGATGCTCTGGGTGTGGACCCGGCAACGGTGCTGGCCTCGTGAGAGTCGAATTCCATCCGGATGTTCTGAAACAACTGCAGAAGCTTCCTCGCGAGGTATTCGAGGTCGCATTGCACGCCATTGTCGGGCTGAGTCAGGAACCGCGACCCACCGGCGCGAAAAAGCTTGTCGGAAACCAGGACTGGCGCATTCGTATCGGACAGTACCGCATCGTGTACGGGATCGACGATACCGAGCGGGTGGTGACCGTCTTCACCGTCGCGAAGCGCTCGGACGCCTACCGCTAGCCGCTGGTCACGTTTGGACGGTGGCGAAGGCGGACCAGAGGAGGGGGGAGTGTTCGATGGTGCGTTGGGTGCGCCAGGTGGTGAGGCGGGTGCGTTGCCAGGTGGCGAGGGTGGTTATGGGGTCGGGGTGTTCGTGGGCGGTGTCGATGGCGCAGATGGCGTCTTGTAGGGGGTGGGCTTCGGGGGGCGCTCCGGCCAGGCGTTGGAAGGCGAGGTCGGTGGGGAGGGGCCAGCGGCTGGCGGTGACCAGTTCGGCGCCACCGTTGATCATGGCGGCGACCAGGCCGAGGGCCTCGCTGAAGCGCATATCGCCGCCGCTCTCGCAGGCGATCAGCGCGACCCGGCTGGGGATGGGCCAGAGTTGTGGTCCGGCAGTGGGTTCCGTGGCGAGGGTATGGGTGCCGAGAAGCAGGTCCTTGGCCGAGAGCGGGCGGTGCGCCCGAATGGGGGTGGCGAAGCCGATGGCCTCGGCAGCGCAGGCCAGATGCAGTTCGGAGGCCTCGCTCTGGCCGGATTCGGGGGCTGCCGCGGTCACGTGTCCCACATAGGTGAGGCGGCTGGCGCCGCCGCGCAGCGCCTCGCCCAACCAGCTCCGATCGATATCGGTGCGCCGGAATACTTCGATCGGATCGTCGACCGCGGGCACCAGCCTGCCCTGTGCTCGGTATTCGGCGACACGTTGGGCCAGTGGCGCTTCGGGATCCATCCGCCCGAGCACGGACCCGAGCGCCGAGTCGGCGCGGAAGCCGGGGACGCGCGGGTCGAGGACCGCAACCACCGGCAATTGTCGCGTCGCGGACCAAGTGCGTGCCGTCCGGTCCGGGCCGTGCACAATGCTGGCCGGGGCGAGCAAGCTGATATCGGCGATATCCACCAGGCGCAGATCCGGATCGGGAGCGATGATCTCCCAGGGGATCTGGGCCACTCGGGGCGAGGGCTGCAACCGAATATGCGGGCGTATTCCGCGCACATGCAGGTCGTACAGTTGCGCGCCCAGACCATAGGGCAGCAGTGCGCGGGAAAGCGCCTGCGCGACGAGATATTCCGAGTCATATGACGCGAAAGCGCCCGTGGTCATGGCGCGCTCGAGTCCGCCCGGTTCCGCGGGGTTGGGCAGCGCCGCCGCCAACTGTGCGACGGCCTCGTCGACCGCGGTACCGGGCAGCATACTCGCGCCCTGGTCATAGACGTTTCCGAGCCAGCGCCAGGACATGTACAGATCGCCCGCGTCCGCCATTCGCACGATGACGGTCGGTTGTTCCGGTGCGGTCATGCGGGCAATACCCGGCTGTCGCGCACCCGCTGTCCGTAGCGTCGCTCGGCGGCATCGATATAGGCGGCCAATGCGATATGGCCATCCGGTGCTACGGCCACCCGCGGCGGCGGCGCGACCGGAAGTCCGGCACTGGCCGCGACCTCGGCCAGTGCCGTGCCGAGCTGCGGTGCCGACCCACTCTGCGGTCCGGTCCCGACCTGCACACTCGGCGTCTCCTCGACCGAAACCGCTGGCGGATCGAATAATTCGAGGGGCAACCGGGGCGGCGCACCGGCCGTTGATCTGGCGATATCCAATGTCGTACCCGCGCACTGTGTTTCGATGAGATCCACGATCAGCGGACCATTGCCGGACAGATAGGCGAACCGGAATGCCAGCCGCACCGCCGGATCGGCGATCTGACGGTTCCACTGCTCGCGCTGATTGCCATTGGGCAGCGTGTGCCGCACGGCATCGATGGCCAGCGCCGACGGAACCGCGAGTTCGATCGCCCGCGCCACCAGCGCGCCATCCGGCGTTTCGGCGGCCTCGATGACCGACTCCAGCAGCGCTGCATGCCAGAAATCGATTTGGGCGCAATGCAATCCGAGACCGCGCTCGGCATAGGCGGCGAACGCCTCGGCGATGAGCTCTGCGCCCTCGTCGTAGCGGCCGGTCGCGTAGGCCACCGTGGCCAGGCGCACGCGCACATCGGCGGCATCGAGCACCGCGCCCGATTCGAGGAAGTAGCGCAGGCTGCTGTCGTAGCGCAGCGCCGCCGCGTCGATGTCATCGCGCCTCTCGGCGAGAAAGCCCATGGTCTTCAGGCCGATACCGGCCCGGTAGCCGAGTCCGGCCCGCTCGAAATACTCCTGGCTGGACCGCAGCGGTTGTTCGGCCTCGCCGAACCGGTCCAACCTGACGTACATGACAGCCAGATTCTGTTCCGTCTCGGCGACGGCATTGCGGTCACCCGCCGCGCCGAATGCCGCGAGCGCCTGGCGCATGAAGTCGATGGCCAGTTCGCGCCGTCCGGTCTCGAAATAGATCCCGCCGAGTGTCGAGAGCGGATGTCCGGCCAGATGCGGTGCGAAACGGACCGCGGCGTCCAGTGATTCGGTGGCGAGTTCGATGGCGTAGGCCCAATTCTGGCGATGGAACGCCACGGCGGTCAGTGACAGCAGACAGGCCACGCGCTGCATGCTCTCGTCATTGTGTTCGGTGAGCAGCGCCCGCGCCTGTTCCAGCGCCTGCTGTGCACCGTCGAGATCGCCGACGTGCTGGAGCGCCTGGGAGAGATTGATCAGTGCGGCGGTCCGCTTTTCGATCGCGTCGTCGGGCATCTCCGTGAGCGCCGCGCGGAACATCACGATCGCCGCGGCATGATCGCCGAGTTCATCGCACATGCTCGCGGCATTGACCAGCGCGCTGATCCGCAGGCCGTCCGTGCTGGTCCGAGCTATTTCCTCGAACAGCCGCCTGGCCTCGCCGACATCGCCGCGCTGGTAAGCGGCCGCCCCTTCGGCCAGTCGCGCGCGGCCGTCGTCATCGGACATATCAGAAATCCGAATCCGATGCGGCGGCGGCGATCTCGGCCAACAGTGGCGCGTCGACCGCATCATCGGAACCGGTGGCCCGACGCAACCGCGTCGCCGCGAGTTCGCGGATCCGCCGACGCATTTCCGGGCCGCCCAGCTCCGGATCCGGAATCGCCCCGACGCCGGGCACGTAGACATCCACCGCCGAGACGGAATCCGACGAGGTGGTCGCCGCGCCGGTCCAGAGATCGCCGATCAGGTTCAGCTCGGCCTCCGCGGTACCGACGGGCGTGGTGATGAACGCACGTGGGCGCAGATGTGCCGGTGCCGCCGAACCCAATTGGGGTGCGGCGACGGCGGTAACGCGGACCGTCGTGGTCCCGGAATTCCAGATCGACTCCCAGGACACTGCCCGCTCGGACGCATCGATGAGCCCCGGCGGGCACCGCCGCCAATCCCAGCCACCGGTACCGCGCCCCAGCGACAGTGCTCCGGCGGGACGGTCCGCCCCGCCACCGGCGGCCAGCGCGTAATCCGCTGCGCGAGTGGATACTTCGTCGATTACGGTGATATCCACAGTCTCGTCGTCCGGTGCGGTCTCGTCATCGAGGAGCAGTTCGCACTCCGCGCGCAATGCGGTGATCTCTTGGTCGAGCAGTCGGTCGTCGAGCGGGGTGATGCCGTCGATCGTCGATGCGGGCCACCAGCGTGTGGCCCAATGAGCGAACCCGAGTCGCCAGGCGGCGGTCACGAGTTCGGGCACCGCGGGTTCGGGTGTGAATTCGGCTCCATCGGTGAATCCGGTATCGGCGATGGCCACGGCGATCTGTTCGCCGTACACCGCCCATAGCCAGTCGTGTGCCAGGTCGAGATCGTCGATGACGGCGGCCGGAATCATCTGTCCGGCAAGCAGACTCCAGGACAGATGACCGCCGACCACCTCCAACGCCATGGCATCGATCGCCGCCGCGGCATCGAGTACGGTCGGCGCGCCCTCGGGCACGACGGTCCAGATGCCGTCCGCGGTCCGTCCGATCCGCACGGTCGCGCTCATCAGCTCGCCCTCGATTCCGTCGAATCCGGCTCGGTGACCAGGGAATTCGCACTCAGCGCCTGTTTGACCCGCATCCTGTGGTCCAGCATTACCGAGCGGGCCACGCCATCGAGCAGATCCCACAGCTCGTCCGGCTCGTAGAGGCCGACCTCGCGGACATCGCGGCCGTGCAGCCGGACCCACAGTCGCCGCAGATACGGCCGCCACGGTGTGCGCAGTTCGGCGGCAATGGCGGCCAGCGGGCCATCGAGTAGGTCGATATCGGTGCGCACCGCGAGCCGCCGGGCCTGCAATACATACGCTTCGCGCTGCCAGCGGCCATTGATCAGCCGATGCGCCGCCGTTTCGGCCGCCTCCGCCACGGCCGGGATCGCGCCATTGGTGCTCACACGCGCGGCGATCGGCCGTAACCCGAGTGCGAGCGCGGCTCCGGCCGTCGCCGCGACCCGCAGTGATTCGTCCAAAAGTGCCCATGGCGCACAGCTTCGGGCGATTTCGGTGGTCACCAGTTCCGGAATGGGCGGAAGTTCGGCTCGCTCACTCGACGCCTGCAGCACGGTGAATACGCGCTCATAGATGCTGCGATCGAACGGCAGCCCCAGACTGGCCTTCGAGGCCGAGGCACCGAGCGTGGGTGACTGCGGCAGCGAGTGCGCAGTGAGACCCAGTTGGTGTGCCGTCGGCGCGGATGTGTGGTTCCAGAGCCGAATTCCGCCGTGTGTTCCGGCATGGGTTTCGACCAGTTGATCGAATGTCGGCTGCCCGTCGGCCTGCCCGCCGACGCGGGCCGCCGCGCACGCGTCGAGCAGTGCCGTGAATATTTCGGCATGATCGCCGGTCGGCCCGCCCACCGGACGGCGTCGCCACGCGATATCGATCAACACCGTGAGTTCGGTGATCCGCGCACCCGCGGTGAGGTGCTCCTTGAGCGCCTGCGTGGTGCGTCCCGCCGCGAATTCGTGCACGTCGCGCAGCGTTGCCTCGGCGGTGGCCCGGTCGCGGTGCGGATCCGGCATGCCCGAGGTGGTGGCGAGTTCGAATGACCGCTGGAAGTACAGGTCCTGTGGATTGCCCTCGGTGATCCGCAGCGCCCGCCGGACCTGTTTGAGCAGGGAGAACCAGGCGGCCGTCGCGCGGAGCACATCGGCGGCGGCGTGTATCCGGGTGGCGAGCAGGGTCGCGCCGTCGGCGGTGAGGATCGGGCCCGCACACGTCGGATGCTGAACCGGACGGATCACCAGCGGATCCAGAATGAGTTTCACGGTCCGCCGCAGCGGCCCGCCATGGGGTCCACTGAGCGGTTCGACGCCGTCCAGTCGGCGCCAAACCTCGTCCAGCACCATCGCGCGCGGCCGTCGCATTCGACCAGGTTAACGGAAGTTTGTCCGTTTCAGACTCCGAAAAACCTGGGATCGGTAGGACGCGTTCGATTTCTACCTTTCTCGTATCGGCCCAACACCGGGACCGAACGAAGCAAAGGAACAAGTCATGAACACCAAGTCGGTCCGCATCTCCGCCGCCGCCCTCACCGCCGCTGCCGCCGCTCTCGCCCTGTTCGTCACCGGGTGCAGCGATAACTCCAGCAGCTCGTCGCCCACCTCGGCCAAGCCGGTCACCTCGGCCGCCCCGGCCCCGGCACCGGGCAAGTCCGTCGCCGCGGTCGACGGCAAGGCGCTCGACGGCAAGTTCGAGACCACCTGCGCCAAGCAGGGCGACACCATCGCCCTCGCGCTCAGCGACACCAATAACGCCACCTACGGCACGCTGAGCGTCAGCGCCTCCATCACCGGCACCGATAACGTCCAGGCCGTCGCGGTCGCGGGCAGCAAGGGCGGCAGCAATGGCCTGCCCTACGCCCTGGGCTTCGGCAATGGCATGCCCGGCGGTTCGGCCAAGGTCGTCAAGGACGGCAATACCTACAAGGTCACCGGCGAGGGCGTCGGCGCGCCCGACCTCACCAATCCGACCGCGGGGCCGAAGACCTCGAAATTCGACATCACCTTCGCCTGCTCGACCGTGGTCGGCGGCTGATCCGGACGAACACCCGCGGCCCGCTCACGCCCCCGACTATGGGGTGTGAGCGGGCCAAACGACCCGAACCCGTTCACGCACAAGGGAATACCATGAAGAACATCGCCCGCTCGCTCGCCCTCGCCTTCCTCGCCCTGTCGATCGGCTACTACCTCTGGCACGGCCTCACCTACACCAGCTCGGGCCCCTTCGACGACGGCACCCTGGCCTGGGTCGGACCGCAGATGGCACTGCCGATCATCGCCATCACCATCGTCCCGATGGTCTTCGCCTTCACCGGCGAGGGCATCATGGCGGCCTTCACCGGCACCAACAGCTCGGCCTTCCGCGACGGTCTAGTCGGCATCGGCACCGTCAAGTCCTTCCGGCAGACCGGTCTGACCGTCAATGACCAGCCGCAGATCCGCATCGACTTCAGCGTCGAGGGCGTCGACGGCAAGATCTTCGACTCGTACGCCAAGATGATCGTGCCGCTCACCGAACTCGCCCTGCTGCAACCCGGCGTCGTCCTGCCGGTGCGCTATCTCCCCGATCGCACCGATAAGGTCGAGGTCGACCGTTCCGGCGATATGTCGGCGGCGCAGCACGCCATGAACGAGTCCATGATCCGAAAGGGCTTCACCACCAAGGCCAAACTCGATATCGCCGAGCGCGGTATCACCGCTCAGGCCGTCGTGCAGTCGCTGTCGGTTCCCGGCGAAATTCGCAACGGGCACTCCAAAATCGAGCTCGGGCTCGTCGTAACCCGCCCGGACGGAACGACTTTTACGACCGGTGTGGAGAAATTTCTGCCGCCCGCCAGCGTCGGTCAAGTCCAGGTCGGCCGCATACTCCAGGTGCACTATCTGCCGGAGAACGAACAAGAGGTCGTGATCGCCCTGCAAGTCAATGCCTAGCCCGCGCGGCAAATGTTGCCCTCGTTCATCTGGAACGGGGGCAATGTTCGTTTGTGCACAACCCTAGAAGATCCGATGGCTGAAGAAACTGTGGTGGCAGGTCGGACGCTTGCACATCGCGCCGCCGCCCGCAATGAAGCCGACGCAGGTGGGATGGGTACACCTGTTGCAGCCGCCGTCACCCTCTATGGATAAATCGTCGTGGTCGATCAGCACGAGGCGTGCCTCGTCCATCGCCCCCGCGAGAATCGAATCGAGATAGTCGAGCGCTTCTGGGCTGAGATGGATTTTTCCTGCGGACCGAGTCATCGCACTGCTCCTGACTTGATACCTACTTCCAAGTTATCGATCCTCGGGCCGGAAGCGCAACGAGGCCCGCGTAGCGCTATGTGATCGGTCGGAAATTGAGGGTGACCTAATTGGTCGGACGTTCATCTCAGCGTTTCCTGTGGATTGCCTGAGAGGCTTAGCGTGCGGGCCGTCGGCACTAGTCAGGAGTACATCGTGACCCCCAAGCCCCTCGCCTTGTTCGTGAAGAGGGACGGCCAGCCGAAGCGGTCGGCCATCACCTGCCAGTACAAGTGCGGTAACGCCTGCTTCCACGAGGCACCCAACACCTCGGACAACGAATACTTCGGCGATGTGGTGCGCGCGGCCCTGTCCCGGCGCGGTCTACTCAAAGGCAGCGCGGGGGTGGTGGTCGCGGTCGGCGCGGCCGGTGTGCTCGCGGCCTGCGGTGACGACGATAAGGTCGAGTTGGTGGCGGGCGGCTCGCTGGTCGACGGCGTGCCGGTGGGCACCAACTTCGAGCCGGTCGCGGCGAATTCCGATGACGCGCTGGTCATTCCGAAGGGTTACGAGCACAATGTCGTGATCCGCTGGGGCGACCCGCTTTTCGCGGACGCGCCGAAATTCGACCCGGATAGGCAAACCGCGGCCGCGCAAAGCAAGCAGTTCGGCTTCAACAACGACTTCGCGGCGCTGCTGCCCATCGAAGGCCAGGCGAACACCTATCTGCTGGTGGTGAATCACGAGTACACCACCGAGCCGCAGATGTTCAAGGGCTACGACAAGGCGAACCCGTCACTGGAGCACTACCAGACCGCGCTTGCCGCGCACGGACTCTCGGTGGTCCAGGTCAAGGGTGAATCCGAAACCGGAAAGCTGACACCGGAATTCGGCAAGTACAACCGACGCATCACCGGCACTACCGAGTTCACCGTCACCGGTCCCGCGGCGGGCAGCGCGTTCCTGAAGACGTCCGCCGACCCGACCGGCGCCAAGGTGCTGGGCACCCTGAACAACTGCTCCGGCGGTGTGACCCCCTGGGGCACCGTGCTTTCCGGTGAAGAGAACATCAACCAATACTTCGCGAACGCGGACAAGGTCACCGACGAGGCCGCGAAGGCCGGGCTGAAGCGCTACGGTTTCGCGAATACCTCGGAGCGCAAGTGGGAGATCCACGAGCCCCGCTTCGATCTGGCCAAGGAACCCAACGAGGCCAACCGCTTCGGCTGGGTCGTCGAGGTGAATCCGTGGGATCCCACCGCCGCGCCGATCAAGCACACCGCGCTGGGCCGGTTCAAGCACGAGGCCGCGACCATTCACGTCGCCAAGGACGGCACCGTGGTCGCGTATATGGGCGACGATGAGCGCTTCGACTACATGTACAAATTCGTATCCTCGCGAAAGGTGCAGGCGGGCACCGGCCAGGCGAGCATGCGGCACAATCTGACGATCCTGGACGCGGGCACGCTCTACGTCGCCAAATTCACCGGCGACCACCCGGACAAGATCGACGGCAATGGCACCGTGCCATCGGACAAGGGTTTCACCGGTACCGGCCAATGGATTCCGCTGCTGGTCACCGGCGAAGACGGCAAGGCGACCTCGAAGGTCGACGGCTTCACCGCCGAACAGGTTTCGGTATTCACCCGGTTGGCGGCCGATAAGGTCGGCGCCACCAAGATGGACCGTCCCGAGGACTTCGAGGCGAATCCCAAGTCCGGCAAGGTCTATGTCGCGCTGACCTATAACGAGCAGCGCGGCAAGGAGGGCAAGCCCGGCGTCGACGAGGCGAATCCGCGCAATATCAATAAGTTCGGACAGGTCCTCGAAATCGACGACGACCACGCTGGCACCAAATTCACCTGGAATATCCTGATGCTGTGCGGTGATCCGAAGACCACCGACACCTATTTCGCCGGATTCGACAAGGGCAAGGTCAGCCCGATCGCCGCACCGGACAACCTGGCCTTCGACGACTACGGCAACCTGTGGATCTCCACCGATGCCTCACGCGCCAACGGCGCCAATGACGGCCTGTTCTCGGTGGTGCTCGACGGGCCGAATCGCGGTGAGACCAAACAATTCCTGACCGTCCCGTTCGGCGCGGAGACCTGTGGTCCGACGGTATCGGAGCATCGGGTCACCGTCTGCGTCCAGCACCCGGGCGAGCGCGATGACGCGACCGCCGAAAAGCCCGCCTCGCACTGGCCCGATGGCGGCGATAGTCTGCCCCGGCCCGCCGTCGTTTCGGTGTGGAAGAAGGGTGGCGGCCGGATCGGCACCTAGCCGAGGCCGCGCGGCACACGAAACCGCTACTCGACCTGCAGGGAGTAGCGGTTTCGTGCTGTTCACCTCGGCATATTCGCGTACCGCGCGAAATCGCCTTGGGCGCCGCTGTACACATTGACATCGGTGCCGCCCGCGATACCGGGAATGCTGCCGCCATCGGTCATCTGCCAGAAGGTCCAGGTCGGCCAGCCGCCGGGCACCTCGGGTTGTTCATTGCCGCGGTAGTCGGCGATCCAGAGCGGATACCGGGTGAACTGATTGGTATTCGCCATCGCCGTCTTCCAGAAATTCGGATACGTGTAGACGATCGGCACCCGCCCGGTCAGCGCTTGCACGGTATTCAGATACCGATGTGTCCAGTCGATGAGCCCGGCCGGATTCAGCCCGCCCGTATTCTCCAGATCGAGTACCGGCGGCAGATCCAGCGGCCCGTTCTGTCCGAGCACAACCGTCGCGTACAGCGCCGCCTGCGGCTCGGGCGGCAGATTGGGCCGCGCGTAGTGATACGTCCCGCGCGCGACGCCAGCCGCGCGCATCAGCAAGCTGTCCGGTACGAAATACGGATTGATGTAGCTCAATCCCTCGGTCGCCTTGACCATGGCGAAATCATGTCCCGCCCGTCTCACGGCGAACCAGTCGATGAACCGCCCGTCGACATGCTGCCATGACGACACATCCGGCCCGGTCTGCTCGGCCACTGCCGTTCCGGACGAAGTTGCGGCAAGGATGCTGCCCAAAGTGATCGCGGACAGCGCCGCAGCGCGAGTCGATCTCCAACGAGTGCTATCCATGCCATTCGACGATAGCGACTAGCGCTCTATGTGACCAGTGTTACAAATGTGGCATTTGCGCAGTATTGACCAGATAGCGCTGCTCGACGTCACGTCGGCAGCGCGCGTGCCAAGCCATTGCCGCCGTCCGTGGCCGGGCGAGCGTCCGTCCGCGGACCGTTCCCGGCGTCAGCCGAGCCAGTCCAGCACCGAGGCCGCGGTCCAGGACTGCTGCATGCTGCCGAGCGGTTCGCCGGTGAAGGGTTCGTAGTATTCGGCGAAGCTGCCGTCGCTGGCCTGGCGCAGCCCCTCGGCGCGGAGCATGAAGGAGCGCTCGGCCCAGCCGCGGCGGGCGAAGACCCAGGAGAACAGCCAGCTCATGACCGGCCAGACCGGGCCGCGCCAGTATTCGCGCGGACGGAAGTCCTTGGAGACCGGCGAGGTCGACGGCGGCAGGGCGTAGCGCAGGTCCGGGTGGCCGCAGAAGCGTGGTCCCTCGAACAGGCGCAGCAGACTGCGCTCGGTATCACGGGGCAGGCCGCCGCACAGCAACGGGGCGAACATCGCGAGGGTTTCGGTATTGATCCAGCGCTGCAGGCGCACGTCGAAGTCGCGCGCCGCGCCGGTGCGGGCGTCGGTGGTCGCGACCACGCCGGCGCGGAAGCGCTCCGCCCACGAATACAGGTCGCGGACATCGGCGTGGGGCTGCTTGTACTCCTCGCCGATATTGGCCAGTACCTCACAGGCCAGCGCGAAGATCGCGGTGACGAAGACGTCCTCTACCGCGAAGCTCATGGTCGACGCGAGCACATAGTCGTCGTATCCGGCGCGGCGCATCTGCTCGACCAGCCACAGATAGCGGTCGTATTCGCGATCGCTGGGCCGCTGCGAGGGATCGGAGACGATCAGCACGTCCTCGCGCTGGTACGGCGGCAGGTCGCCGGGGACCACATTCGCATAGGCCCGGTCCCAGCGCGGCGAATTGTCCATCCCGGACTCCCAGCCGTGGTACAGCGTGATCCGGCCGCTCTCCTTGGGGTCGCGGGCATGGGCCAGCCAGCGGTGCCAGCGCACCAGATCCGGCCAGCGCCGGTTCAGGAATTCCTCGGCCACCGCACGGGTGCTGCGGCCGTGGCGGCGGGAATGGTCCAGGATGCGCTGCACTGCGATGGCGTGCACCGGCGGCTGGGTGATGCCGGAGGTGTCCGGACCGTCCGGGGCATTGGCGGCCAGTCTGCGGCACTCCCAGCGGGCCGGGCCAGGGAAGTAGCCGTCCACGCCATTGGCGAAGACGATGTGCGGGATCATCCCGTTCTTCCACTGCGCCGAGAGCAGGGTGTCCAGTTCGATGACCGCGCGCTCGACACTCAGCGGGGCGAGCCCGACCGCGACGAAGGCGGCGTCCCAACTCCACATGTGCGGATACAGTCGGGGCGCGGCACTGGTCATGGTGCCCAGGTCGTTGCCCCGTAGCAGATAGGCGGCGCGCGCCGCGAGCTGTGTTGGGGTGAAACCCGGGTGTGCCATGTCTTTATTCTGCGATGGCACCCGCAGATACGCGCGCTCAGTGACGTCCGTCTCGGGCTGGGTGTCGCGGGCCACCGGCAGATAGTCGGCAGTGGTTTGCGATCGGTTCATCGTCGACTGGTGTGCGGCGGATCTCACTCTGGTATGCCCCGTCCGTGAATCTCTGTGTTCCCGATATGCGTCCATCGCCACCCGCGCTGGTCCTGCTACCGCCCCCGCTGGGTTTCCGAGACGGCCGGATACGGTGAGCCCCATGACCACCGCTGTGACCAGCACACCGAAGCCGACCGCGCTGATCACCGGCGCCAGCCGCGGGCTCGGCGCCGCGATCGCTCGCGAACTCGCACCGACCCACGATCTTTTGCTCGGCGCCCGCTCGACCGAGGCGCTGCGCGCGATATTAGGCGAACTGCCCGGAGCCACCGGATGGCCGGTCGAGTTGACCGACTATTCCGCAGTGGCCGAGGCCGTTTCGCCGATTCAGCGCCTGGATGTGTTGGTACACAATGCCGGTGTGGCCGACCTCGGTTCGATCGCCGAGTCGTCGGTGCGACAGTGGCGAAATACCTTGGAAGCCAACGTAATAGCGGTCGCGGAGTTGACCAGACTGTTGCTGCCCGCCCTGCGTGCGGCCAATGGCCATGTGGTGCTGATCAATTCGGGCGCGGGCTTGCGGGCGAATCCCGGCTGGGCCTCATACGCGGCCAGCAAGTTCGGACTGCGTGCCTTCGGTGACGCGCTGCGGCTGGAGGAGCCGACGCTACGGGTGACCTCGATCCATCCGGGCCGCATCGATACCGATATGCAGCGCGAGATCATCGCGGGCGAGGGCCGCGAATACCGCGCGGAGGAGTTCCTGCGCCCGGAGACCGTCGCGGGTACCGTCCGTGCCGCCATCGACACACCGCGCGACGGCCATCCCACCGAGATCGTGCTGCGACCCTACTGATTCGGCGCACCGTGATTCCGGCCGGTGCGCACCCCGGATAAGACGGCAAGTTGATGTCATTTTGTTGACTTGTTGTTCCGAGGTTCAGCTCGCGGACAGTTTCACTCGGTACAGTGCCGACTGTTACCTGCGCATTACGTCGACGGGGCGGCGGGTGCTGTTCGAGTGAAGTAAAAGGGTTTGGATCGTGGATAGACGTCGGCTGCTGACGCTGCTTGCTACGGGGACCGCGGCGGCATTGACCGGCTGTGTGAAGGCGGAGGGCGAGCCGTTCAACAGTGGTTCGGCGGGCAGCGGGCCCATTCTGCCCGCCCCGGCGCCGCTGCTGCCGCCGCCCCCGATCGGACCGAAGACGCCGATTCCGGCGCAGACGATCACCGCGCTGCCCGGAGCGGGCACCAGCATGGCGCTCACCGTCGACGACGGCGCGAGTCCGGAGGTGGTCGGCGCCTACATCAAGTTCGCCAGGGATACCGGCGCCCGATTCACCTTCTTCGTGACCGCGTACTACGATTCCTGGGCGATTCACCGAGATGCGTTGCGGCCCTTGGTCGATTCCGGTCAGATCCAGCTCGGCAACCACACCTGGGACCACGCCGATCTGACCAAGCAGTCGGCATCGGGCATCTCCTCCCAGCTGGAGCGGGCGAAGTCCTACCTGTGGAACAACTTCGGCGTGGACGGCACGCCGTACTACCGTCCACCCTTCGGCCGCCACAATGCCACGGTCGACAAGGTGGCGGCGGATCTCGGCTACACGGTGCCGACCATGTGGTACGGCTCGCTGTCGGACTCCGGTGTGATCACCGAGGAGTACCTGGTGGAGTGCGCGCGTAAGTATTTCAATCCGCAGACGATCATTATCGGCCATGCGAACGCGCCCGCGGTTACCCATGTCTACGGGCAGCTGGTGGACATCATCAAGGAACGCAATCTGTCCATGGTGACCCTCAACGACGTGCTGCTGCCGCCGCGCTGACCGTTCTCCGGAGCGTCGAAACCGGCGCTCCGGCAGGTCAGAGCCTTGCCCACAGCGCCGCCGCGCTTCGAGACATCTTCGCTCAGAGACACTTTCGCCCGGGCACGATGCCCGGGCGAAGCGTCGATAAGGCTCAGGCGACGATATTGATCAACCGCCCCGGCACCACGATCAGCTTGCGCGGCGCACTGCCACCGAGTGCGGCCGCGATCTTCTCATCGGCCAGCGCCGCCGCCTCGATGGTCGCGTTATCGGCGTCGGCGGGCACCTGAACGCGGCTGCGCACCTTGCCGTTCACCTGGATCGGATACTCCACCGACTCCTCGACCAGCAGCGCCGGATCCGCCACCGGGAACGGACCGTGCGCGAGGGATTGTTCGTGTCCCAGCCGTTCCCACAGTTCCTCGGCGATATGCGGTGCCATCGGGGCCAGCATCAGCACCAGCGGCTCCACCACCGAGCGCGGCGCACCCGTGGGATAGCTCTTGGTCAGATGGTTGGTCAGCTCGATCAGCTTGGCGCCCGCGGTGTTATCGCGCAGCGCGGCGTAATCGTCGTCGACCCCGGCGATCGTCTTGTGCAGCAGGCGCAGTGTCTGCTCCGACGGCTTCTCATCGGTGACCCGCGTCGCGCCGGACTCCTCGTCCACCACCAGTCGCCAGACCCGCTGCAGGAACCGGTGCGCGCCGACGACATCCTTGGTCGCCCACGGCCGTGAGGTGTCGAGCGGCCCCATCGACATCTCGTAGAGGCGGAAGGTATCGGCGCCGTACGTATCGCACATCTCGTCCGGCGAGATGGCGTTCTTCAACGACTTGCCGATCTTGCCGTACTCCTGGAACGCCTCGATCTCGATGCCGGTGGTCGGATCCGGGAAGTAGTGCTTACCGTCGCGCTCGATGATCTCGGCGGCGGGCAGATAGGCACCGCGCGCGTCCTTGTAGGCGTGTGCCTGGATATAGCCCTGGTTGAACAGGCGTCGGTACGGCTCGTAACCGCTCACATCGCCCAGGTCGAACAGCACCTTCTGCCAGAACCGCGCGTACAGCAGGTGCAGCACCGCGTGTTCGACACCGCCGACGTACAGGTCGACACCACCCGGATCGTTCGAGCCGTGCTCCGCGGTGCGCGGGCCGAGCCAGTACTGCTCGTTCTCCTTGGCGCAGAACGCGTCCGGATTGGTCGGGTCGGCGTAGCGCAGCTGGTACCAGGAGCTGCCCGCCCAGTTCGGCATGACATTGGTGTCGCGCCGGTACTGCTTGGGGCCGTCACCCAGATCCAGTTCGACGTGCACCCAGTCGGTCGCCTTGGCCAGCGGCGGCGACGGCTCGGAGTCGGCGTCCTCGGGATCGAAGGTCACCGGCGCGAAGTCGTCCAGTTCCGGAAGTTCGACCGGCAGCATGGATTCCGGCAGCGCGTGCGGTGCGCCGTCCTCGTCGTAGACGATCGGGAACGGCTCGCCCCAGTAGCGCTGCCGGGCGAACAGCCAGTCGCGCAGCTTGTACTGGACGGCGCCCGTACCGTGGCCGTCGGCCTCCAGCCGGGCGATCACCGTCGCCTTGGCCTCCTCGACGGACCGGCCGTTGAGGTAGTCGGAGTTCACCAGCGTGCCGTCGCCGGTGTAGGCCGCGGTCGTAATGTCGCCGCCGGAAATGACTTCCACGATCGGCAGACCGAATACCGAGGCGAATTCCCAGTCGCGCTGATCGTGTCCCGGCACCGCCATGATCGCACCGGTGCCGTATCCGGACAGCACATAGTCCGCGATGAAGACCGGCACCTGGGCGCCGTTCACCGGGTTGGTCGCGTAGGCCCCCAGGAAGACGCCGGACTTCTCCTTGTTCTCCTGACGTTCCAGATCCGATTTGGCCGCGATCGCCTTGCGGTATGCCGCAACGGCTTCCGCGGGATCTCCGGCGTCCTCGAAGGTCCAGCGCGGATCGACGCCGGCGGGCCATTCCGCGGCGGTCAGCCGGTCGACCAGCTCGTGCTCGGGCGCCAGCACCACATAGGTGGAACCGAACAGGGTGTCGGGCCGGGTGGTGAAGACCTCGATGTGCTGACCGTCGGCGGTGAACTTGACCTGCGCGCCACGGGATCGGCCGATCCAGTTGCGCTGCATGGCCTTGACGTTCTCCGGCCAGTCCAGGCGATCCAGATCGTCGACCAGCCGGTCGGAGTAGGCGGTGATGCGCATCATCCACTGCCACAGCCGCTTGCGGAACACCGGGAAGTTGCCGCGCTCGCTGCGGCCGTCGGCGGTGACCTCCTCATTGGACAGCACCGTGCCCAGGCCGGGGCACCAATTGACCACCGAATCGGTCTGGTACACCAGGCGATACGAGTCGAGGACCGCCGCGCGCTGGTCGGCGGGCATATCGTTCCAGGTCCGACCGTTCGGGGTCGGCCGGGCGCCGGAGGCGAACTGCGCCTCCAGTTCGGCGATCGGGCGGGCGCGGTCCAGCTCCTCGTCGTACCAGGCGTTGTAGATGCGCAGGAAGATCCACTGCGTCCACTTGTAGTACTCCGGATCGGTGGTCGCGAACGAGCGCCGACGGTCATGGCCCAGACCCAGCCGGTCCAGCTGGCGTTGCATGGTGGCGATATTCGCCTCGGTGGTCTCGCGCGGATGCGCGCCGGTCTGCACCGCGTACTGTTCGGCGGGCAGGCCGAACGCGTCGTAGCCGAGCGCGTGCAGCACATTGCGTCCGTGCATCCGGTGATAGCGGGCGAAGACATCGGTGGCGATATAGCCGAGCGGATGGCCGACATGCAGACCCGCGCCGGACGGGTACGGGAACATGTCCTGGACGAACAGTTTGTCCGCCGGAGTGGCACCCTCGAGCGGGCCTACCGGGTTCGGCGCGTGGAAGGTTCCGCGCTCATCCCAGGTCCGCTGCCACCGGCGCTCGATGCGGCCGGCGAGGCCAGCGTTGTACCTGTGCTCCGGTACATCGCTTTCGGTTGCACGAGTGTCCGCCACGGTCCTGCCTTCTTGTTCTCGCCGATCCCGTCATAAATGTGTCTATCAGGGTAGAACGTCCGGGCTCGTGCACCGAAAATCGGGCCGGGCTCGACCCCTCGGCGCGGTGCGCTAGCCTTCTTGGGTGTTCGTCGTCGCTCTCACCCTGTTCGTGCTGGCCCTCGTGGCCATCGCAACCGGCGTGCTCGGACTGACCGGCCGTCTTCCCCGCAACCGCTTCGTCGGCGTGCACACCGAAGCGGCACTGCACGACGATGACACCTTCCGCATCGCCAACCGCGTCGCCGCTCCCACCTCCGTGGCCGCGGGCGCACTGCTGTTCGCGGGCGGACTCGTCGCCCTCGCCGCAGGCGGCTTCCCCGCGATAATCGTCGCGGCACTCACCGCCGCCGTCGCCCTGTTCACCCTGGGCGCCGGCGCCAATGCCGCCGCCCGCACGGTCGAGGCCCTCGTCCCGGCCCAGGAGATCGGCGGCTGCGGCTCATCCTGCGGCGCCTGCTCCCTACGCGACACCTGCGCACCAACCAGCTAGGTTGCTCCCGGGTTCGGCCCGATGCGGATCAACAGGATCCGAGCAAACTCGACCTCCGATCCCGAACCACCGATCACCACACACTCACGAAGGCAATCGCCGGGACCCCTGCATGACCGCATTCTCGAGTAGCTCCTGACTGAGCACTGTGCGAGTGCCCAGGCCTCCACGCCCGAGGCACACTCCTGGACCGGCGATCACCATGCACTCACGCAGGAAAATGCCGGGAAGTCCCTGCATGAGCGCATTCTCCAGTAGGTGCTGGGGAGAGGGCGAGTGCTGGGGCGTGCTGACGGCGAGCGAGCCGTCCGCGTTGAGGTGTAGTTCTGGACTGGTGATCACTATGAGCTGATGCAGGGAAGTGCCGGGACTTCCTGTGAGCGCATTCTCGAGCTATTTGTCGGCGCAGCCTGGTGGGGTTATGTGGTGGGAGAGGGGGCTGTTGGTTGGGGTTAGGTAGAGGACGAACAGGGTTACTGGGGTTGGGCCGAGGTTGCGGGCTACGTGGGGGTGGGTGGGGCCGCTGGGTTCGCGGAAGATTCGGCCGGGGCGGTAGGTGACGGGGACGCAGTCAGGGCCGGGGTGGTCGAGGGTGCCCCGGGTGACGAGGACCAAGAGGGTGCCGTCGTGGTAGTGCCAGCCGCTGGTGCCGCCGGGTTCGATGACGGTTTGGCGGGCGATTACGGTGCGGCGGCGGCCCAGGGGGAAGCGGAACAGCACTCGGCTTGCGGTCCGGTATGCCGGTGCCGCGTTCGGTCGAAGTTTCCGATCTCGCCAGCTCACCAGTCCATGGAACCATCGAGATCAGGTGGAAGCCGACCAACCCGGCCGGTCTCCACCTGATCTCGATCCGCTAGCGCAAGGAGCCCAGTGCCTCTAGGACGGCATTGTCCGCTGCTGGGTCTCCGACGGCGATGCGGGCGCTGCCGTCGGGATACGCCTTGGCTGCGATGCCCGCCCGGCGTAGCGCCGTTGCCACGCCCGGCCCGGGCAGGTACAGGAAATTGGCGTAGCTGCGCGGGACCTCGATATGCACGCGCCGCAGTGCGCTGCGCAGGGCCTCGCGCTGGGTGGTGATGCGCAGGATGCGCGCGGCGAGTTCGGGTTCGGCGGCGTAGGACGCGGCGACCGCGGCCACCGCCGCCGAACTCACCCCGAACGGCAGTTGCAGCCTGCGCACCCGCCCGATCAGTTCGGGTCCGCCGAAGGTGTAGCCGATGCGCAGTCCGGCCAGCCCGTACGCCTTCGAAAAGGTACGCAGCACCAGCAGATTCGGATGTCGATCCAGCAGTGCCACGGTGTCGACCCGATCGGTGAGATCGAGAAATTCGGCATACGCCTCATCGAGGATGACCGGCACCCGGCGCGGCACCGAGCACAGGAACGCCTTCAACTCACTGGCCGGGATCACCGTGCCGGTCGGATTGTGCGGACGGCAGACCACCACCAGACCGGTCCGCTTGTCTATGGCCCTTGCCATCGCCCAGAGATCCTGATTGCCCGCCGCATCAAGGGGCACCCGGACGACCTCGAGATCGGCCATCTCCGCCATGATCGGATAACCGTCGAAGGTCGGTGCCCCGTAGACCATTCCGGCCCCGCGCGTGGTCAATGCCTGAATGATCTGCATGGCCACCCCGGTCGCGCCGGACCCGACGACCACCTGATCCGAATGCACGCCGACATGCCCGGCGATGAGCTTGGGCAGCCGCCGCGGCAGGAATTCCGGATAGCGGTTGGCGTGGGCCAGTACACCGTTCACCGCGTGCAGCACCGAAGGCAGTGGCGGAAAAGGGTTTTCGCTCAGGCTCAGATCGAACCGCAGTTGCAGCCGCTGACTCCGGTGTTGCTGCGAGGGCCGCGACTCGTCGGCCAGTCGCACACTCATCCGGCCGCGCCCCAGCGCACCGCCGCGGCTCCGGCGAAGTCACCGGCGTGTGCGAAGGCCGACAGCAGCACGACCGATCCATTGCGCAGCCGACCCGCCCGGTTCTCGGTATCGAGCGTGACCGGAATGCCCGCGGCGAACAGGTTTCCGCACTGGTCGAAGGTGTCGGGATGGCGCTCCGGGGGCAGCTCCAGCGCATCGTGCCAGTTGCGCAGGAACAGCCGGTTCGGCTGATTGGTGACGAAGGTGTCGATATCGCGGCCCTTGACTCCGATCCGCTCGCACACCGCCAAGGCCACCTCGGGCACCAGGCGATTGCCGCGCGCGAACACCTTGGTGATCTTGGATTCGGTGAAGCTGACGCAGCCCTGCCCCTCGCCCGGTTGCCAGTACTTGCGCTCACCGTTGGTCGAGAACTCCATATCCCCGGCGAATTCGGGATAGGTGCGGCATTCGATATCGAGAATCGGCGCGGAATCGTCCTTCACCAGCAGTCCGACACCGCATCCGTCGCCAGGTACCGGGGCCTGGGCGAGCTTGCGGATCTCGGTCTGGGTGAAGACCGGGCCCGCGCAGTTCTGCGATGCCGCGATGAGCGCGGTGCGCGCGTCGGTGGTCTGCAGGATCATCCTGGCCATCGCCATCATGTGCACGAACGCCGCGCAGCCGCCATTGTGCACGTCGTAGACGAATCGGGGCTTCATACCGAGTCGGCGGGCCACCTCGGGACCGCAGCCCATGACCGGATTGTCCGGCAGCTGGGTGTGGGTGATCAGCACATCGATATCGGCGATCGCCTGTGCGCCATGGCGTTCGATCAGTGGCGCGACGGCGCGCTCGACCATATCGACCGCGGTCTCGTCCTCGGCCACGTGGTGACGCGCCTTGGGCGAGCGGAACATGACATTCTTGGCCATCCGATCGGATCGGCTGTACTGCGTGAAGTATTCGGTGCCGACCGGCGCGCCCGGCAGATAGCTCGCCACATCGACCAGGCTGACCGTCGGCAGTCCAGTGGCAGCGGGGTCGGCGGGTCCGTCGTAGTTCGAGATCATGGGTGTGGCCTCACTTCATCCAGTCGGGCTTGATCGGAAGGCCGTGTGCGGCACGGTATTCGCAGATCGCCTTGAGGTTGTCCATCTCGAGCTGGTGCCCGGCGGAGAACATGTCCCAGAAGTCGCCCACCCACACCGGCCGCTTTTCGGGAGCCGTTTCGGGGTAGGGGTTTTCCTCGTAGAACGGGTGACGGCAGTTGACCCACAACACCACCGAACCCGGCTTGTTGAACACCACCTGGGCATCGATCACCCGCAGCAGGTAGATCATCCACAGGTGCTGGCTCTGGTCCCAGGCGCAGTGGTAGTCGACGGTCATGGCCTCGCGGTGCGCGACGGTGCGGGTGAAGATCTTGGTCTCCGGGCCGAGCCGGTCCCAGGCCAGCCACAGCCCAGGTTCCTCGGTTTCGACGAATCCGCGCAGGCTGTAGGTCCATTCCTCCAGGCAGCGGGTATCGGCGAGGTACTCGAACACATCCTGCGGCGGTGCGGCGATATACGCCTGCACCGGACAGTATTCGCCGAAGATCTGGTCGTGCGGATACACCGACCGCAACATGTCCATGATGATGGGGGTGGTGGCGTCCTTATCGGAGTTCTCGATCCGCAGTACTCCGGGGATGACGGCGTCGGGAATATCGCTGAGGGCGGGCAGGGCGCTGATCGTCACTGCATCTTCTCCAATGTCGCGAGGAACGGGATGAACGGTGGAACTTCGTCGGGGTCGACGTCTATCGAAATGAACGACGGCCCTTCGGTTTCGACACATCGCCCCAGTGCGATGGCCAGGTCTTCGGTGGTACGTACGGAGTACGCGGGAAGTTCAGGGAACATCGCGTCGATGCCCGCACCCAGGTGCGCGGGCCGAAAGCGGTTGAAGCTGTAGCGATCCTGGTAGTAGAGCTGTTCGCGGGTGACGCACATGGCGTGGGCGTTGTTGTTGAGCACGATGAACGTGACCGGCAGCTCGTGTTCGATCGCGGTGTGCAATTCCATGCCGTGCATGTAGAACGAGCCGTCACCGGCCACGACAACGGTGCGCCTGGTGCCGGAGGGCCCGCGATGGCGCGCGAATGCCGAACCTATTGCGGCGCCGAAAGCGTAGCCCATTCCGCCCATACCGAGCGCGACCACGAATCGGCCGCCGCGCGGCACCCGCAGGTGGTGCACCACCGCCGCGCCGGTATTGCCCGCATCGGCGAATACGTCTGTGCCCTCCGGCAATAGCGCTTCGATGGTCTCGACCAACGCGCGGTAGCGCACACCGGGACCGGTCGCCTCGGGCACGCTCAGCGGTGTCAACGCGGTATGCGGGTGGTCGTGGCGCGAGATCTCCATATCACCGCTGAATTCATCGGCGAGCGTGGCCAGATCGAGCGCGAGATCGGTGCTGGTGGCGTGGATCGCGGTCACGTACGGCGCGGTAACGCCGATATGCGCGACGGTCCCCTCGGCCAGCAACTCGTCCAACCCGGTGCGCGCGGTGACCGGCATCGGGGTGCCGATGATCAGGCACAGGGCCGCGGAGCGCAGCGCCGCCGAAAGCTCGGCATGCCCCATGCTCCCGGCGACACCGCAGTACGCGGGATCGGCATTGTCATAGGTGTCCTTCGCATCCGGTGCGACGCCGACCGCGGCATCCAATGCCCGTGCCAGCCAGGCGAGTTCGGCACGTGCGTCGTCGCGGGCCACCTGGTCACCCGCGATGATCACGATCTTGCCGACCTTGCGGGCCGCGATCAGCGCCGCGCGCACCCGGGCCAGGCCGCTTTCATCGCGCCGGTACTGCGGCGGTGTCAACCGGAGCGGCGGGATATCGCCGATATCAGTCTGCTGCACATCCTTGGGCAGCAGCAGTACGGCGGGCCCGCCGCGCCGGGCGCCGTCGACCGCCCTGGCCACCATGTCGGGCAGGTCGGCGGCGGTCTCCACACGGGCGCAGAACTGGGTGATCGCGTCGAACATCCGGACCGCGTCGATGGTGCCAGCGAGTCCGCTGGAGTCCTGGAACGCACCGCGCCCTTCCACCGCGGTCGGCGGCTGTCCGACCAGCGCCAGCACCGGCACCCGCGATGCGTACGATTCGGCAAGTCCGGCAACGAGATTCATCGCGCCGCCGCCGGAGGTGGCGGCGACGACGCCGAGCCCGCCGGTCGAGCGGGCATAGCCGTCAGCCATGGTCGCGGCCGAAAACTCGTGTTTGGCAACGATTCCGGTGACGTCGTAGGGCGCGTCGAACAGCGCGTCGTATAGATCCTCGATATTCGCGCCGTCGACTCCGAAGATATGTCGCACGCCTAGGGTCGAAACCGCTCGAACCAGATAATCAACGACCCTGCTCGGCATCGGCACTCCTCTCGTAGCGACCCCGCGGTGCACCGGGCACGGCGTGATCGCACATCGCGTACACGTGAACTACGAGTCGGACTGCGGAGCGGTTCAATGGCTCGCGCAAGATGCACCCCGAAAAATGCCCGTGTGGGCGGCGCTTGCATGTACGTATACATCTACGTATAGTGATGGCATGCCCAACAAGACGATCTATGTTGCCGATGACGATCTACCCCTGTTCCAACGCGCGCAGGAACTGGTCGGCGGCAATCTCTCGGGGGCGGTGACCACCGCGCTGCGGCGGTTCATCGAACTGGAGGAGGGCAGGCTGGAGGGCTACGACGAGGTAGTGCTGCGGGTCGGCCACAACGGCGTGCGTCAGGTCCGCTTCTCCGGCGCCCTGCTCGGCGAACATCGTGACGTGAACGAGGAGCGCATCGAACACGTCCGGGTATATCGCAGTCGGAAGGGCAAATTCGTCATGCACGCCCAGTATTCGAACTGGGACGAATACCCGCAGAACTCCAATTGGATCAAGGATCTGACGAACTGGCGTCGCATGCTCGGCGTCGGCGATCAGGACTGGGGCGACTTCCTCTTCGAGGTCGTCGATTCGCTGGGCGAATTGCAGGGGAAGATTCCGGACAAGCTCTATGAGCGAGTGGCCCAGATCGCCGACCGGCCGCCGGTCGAGGAACTCGACATCTAGCCGAATCCTTCGGCCGGACAACCGAATACCACCATGAATCGCCGCACCGGACTCCGGGAGCGGTGCGGGTAACGCATGCTGTCATTCGCATTATTTTATGAAACTTTCCATGAAAGGAAGACCATGACCAACGGTCATCGCGCCGCCGCCATTTCGGCGCTGGGTCTGCGTAAATCGTTCGGTGAGCAGGTGGTGCTCGATGGCATCGACATCACCGTCCCGGAGGGCACGATCTACTCGCTGCTCGGTCCGAACGGTGCGGGCAAGACCACCACCGTGCAGATCCTCACCACGCTGCTGCGCCCCGATGCGGGCGAGATCCGGGTCGACGGCCATGATCTGGGCACCGAACCCGATGCCGTGCGCGGCGCGATCGGTGTCACCGGCCAGTTCTCCGCGGTCGACGAATTGCTGACCGGTCGCGAAAACCTGGTTCTCATGGGCGATCTGCACCATCTGCCGCGTCGGGAGAGCAAGCGCCTCGCCGCCGAACTGCTCGAGCGCTTCGATCTGGTGGAGGCGGGCGATAAGACCGCGGCCACCTATTCCGGCGGTATGGTCCGGCGGCTGGATCTGGCCATGACGCTGGTCGGCGATCCGCGCATCATCTTCCTCGACGAGCCGACCACCGGCCTGGATCCGCGCAGCAGGCGGGCCATTTGGGAGATGATCCGCACACTGGTCGACGACTACAGCGTGACCGTCTTCCTCACCACCCAGTACCTCGAGGAGGCCGATCAGCTGGCCGACCGGATCGCCGTACTCGATCACGGCCGCATCGTCGCCGAGGGGACGGCCGCCGAATTGAAGCGGCGGGTGCCCGGCGGACATATCCGACTCGAGTTCGCCGATCAGATCGGACTCAGTGCCGCGGCCACGGCATTGGGGCCGCAGGCGCGCGTTGTCGATGACGCGGGCGAGGCGGAGTTCACCCTCGCGGTCCCGAGCGATGGCGGCGTCACATCGCTGCGCGCGGTACTCGACCGGCTCGACTACGAGCAGATCGAGGTCGCCGGCCTTTCGGTGCACACGCCCACCCTCGACGACGTATTCCTCACCCTCACCGGACATCCCACCGCGGAAAAGGAGACCGTGCGATGAGCGCTACGGCCTACGCCCTCGCCGACTCGAAGACGATGTTGCGGCGCAATCTGTTGCATGCGAAGCGGTACCCGAGCATGACCATCAGCATCATCATCATGCCGATCCTGCTGCTGCTCATCTTCAACTTCGTCTTCGGTGGCGCATTGGAGAAGTCGTCCGGCGGTAATTACATCGACTACCTGGCCCCGGGCATGCTGTTGCTGATCCCGGCCTATATGACCGCGGGTGTGGCGGTCTCGGTCTGCACCGATACCACCAAGGGCATTGTGAATCGTTTTCGCACAATGGCGATTTCGCAGCCCTCGTTCCTCGCCGGACATGTGGTGGGCGCATTGATCCAGGCCCTGCTCGGCATCGCCGCGATGGTCGGTGTCGCACTGCTCGTCGGCTTCCGGCCGTCGGCGAATGCGATCGAGTGGATCGCCGCATTCGGACTGCTCGCCATGCTCGTACTCGCGCTCACCTGGCTCGCGGTCGGTATGGGTCTGGTCGCGTCGACTCCGGAGAGCGCGAGCAATATGCCCTTCCCGCTGATCATGCTGCCATTCCTCGGCAGCGGCCTGGTCGGCACCGACACCATGCCGGTCGGCCTGCGTCAGTTCGCCGAATACCAGCCGTTCACGCCGATCACCGAAACCATCCGCGGCCTGCTCATGGGTACCGAGATCGGCAATAGCGCCATCATTTCCGTCGCCTGGTGCATCGGCCTCGGGGTGGTCGGATATTTCTGGTCGACCTCGGTCTTCCGCAAGCAGGGGCAGCGCTGAATCGCGTTGCGCCCGATCACCTTCGATCCCCTCGCCGAGTTCGGCGAGGGGATCGAATCGTGTCAGACCGTGCCGGAGAGCAGCACATCGCCCGTCGACGCCAACCGGATCTGCACCTCCCGGATCTGGTCCGGTGCCTTATCGATGGTCCGGTCGATCGTCAGCTCGGTCCCCGGCCCGGCGGGCCATTCATCGAGTTTGCTCTGACTGCCATCGGTGCCGATGACGTACAGGTTGAGATTCCAGCTGTAGCGCTGCTCGCTCGGCCCATAACTGCACGTCATCACGATCCGCGTCTTGCTGTCGGCGCGAACGACTTTGAAGCTGGCCGTCACCGGATTCGGCTTGACCGGTTGCATACTGCGTTCGGCCACAACCTGTTCGGTGCTCGATGGCTTTTCCGTCGCGGTCATCGAGGTGACCACCGGAATCGCGATGGCCACCGCCGCGGCGGCCGCCGCGATCGCGGCGCCGACGGTAGCCCACCGGCTGCGCCGCCTGCGCCTTTCGGCCACCGCGGCGAGCCGGGGTAGCAGTTGTGCGGGCGGCTCGGGTTCGGCCGCAGGTGCTTCCAGCGGCTCGATCATCGCGAGCGCGGTCTCGGGTTCGACCAGGGCGAGCAGACCGGGGAGTCCGGCGAGATCGGCCACCGCGGCCTGGCAGACCGGGCAGCCGGCCAGATGCTCCTCGTACTCCTGCCGCTCGAGTCGGGTCAGGGAGCCGAGTACATAGGGTGCGTCCCACGTCGAGTAGTCGTCGGCAATATCCGTCATCGGTTCGTCACCCCCATCTCCTGTAGTGCCAGCCGTAGCGCCCGCATGCCGTAGTGCAACCGGGATTTCACCGTGCCCGCCGGGATATCGAGTTCCTCGGCGATCTGGTGCGTGGAAAGACCTCGATAGTAGGCACGCACGATCACCTCGCGGTGATCGGCGCTGAGCCGCCCCAACGCGTCCGCGACCAGCCAGCCGTCCAGGGCCCGATCGGCCTGATCCGGCGCGGCCCGCTCCGGCGGATTGTCGGTGCGGAACTCGCGTCGGCTGCGCGCGCTGCGATGCTCATCCACGGCGAGATTGCGCGCGACGGTGAACAACCACGCCCGCGCCGATGTCGTCGATTGATCGAGCACATTCGGGCGCTGCCAGGCCCGCAACAACGTCTCCTGCACGATGTCCTCGGCCCGACCCGGGTCGCGAACCAAACCGAGCGTGTAGCGCCACAGCGCCGCGGCATGTTCCTGATAGAGCGCCCGCATGAGCTCGGCCTGTTCTTCGGGCATATGTCACCTGCTCCTCCGCTGCCTCGCGCCTTGTGCCGGTTGTGGGGTGTTCGGTTGGCTTCGTAGTCGGCTGGCGGCTGTTGGGGTGATCGGCTGCTGGACGTCCTCGACGAGTTATCCATGTGCTCGCCGGATCAGCTGTCGTGTCGCATGTCGGTATTTCCTCCTCCATGCAGATCACGTAGCTAGTTGCGTTCTAGTTCAATCGGGTGTGTCGCGAGCAGCGACAGGGGAAGCGGCTGGCGGCGCAGGACGTGGGCCCACAGGTCCGGGCGGCCGGTGCTGATCGGATCCGAGGGCAGCGCCGAGAGCACGATCCAATCGTTGTTCTGCAGTTCGCCTTCGAGCTGGCCGAAGGTCCAGCCCGCGTAGCCGGCGAATATGCGCAGACCCTCGATCAGCGGGGTGATCTGTTCCGGATCCGCGTCGAGGTCGACCAGCACCACGCGGCCGTCGATGCGGCGCAGTCCGGAGACACCGGCGATCGAGGCGCCGACCCGTACCGTGCCCAGGCATAGGGCCGCGTCCCGCTTGACCGGGCCGCCGATGAACAGCGTGCGCGGCGGCGCCGCCGCCTCGGTCCAGCGTGGCAGCACGTCGTGCACCGCGGTATCGCTCGGGCGGTTGAGCACCACACCGAGACTGCCCGCCTCGTTGTGCTCGATGATGTAGACGACGGTGCGCCGAAATGTCGGCTCGACCAGGTCGGTCGCCGACACCAGCAGGGTGCCGGCGCGCACCACCTGCTCGCCGTGCCGGGAATCGCGTCGCCTGCGGTCACCCTGTCCGCCGCGAGTCTTCCGATCGTCCGGGTCATCTCCGCGTGCCACCCCGACATCATCGCACCGTCGGGGGCCGTTCGTCGGTCAAGCGGCGTGGCGGATTCCGTTACTGTGTGGCCATGGAACGGCCCGAGGTTCTCCTCGACAATGCGGACACTGTCTACGACTTCTATCGCGAACACCAGCAGAACCGGCTGAAGGCGTGGGGCGCCTACGCCATTCTCGGGCGTCGATACCATCCGAGCGTCGCGTACGCCGAGGGTGCGCGCAAGCTGCTGCACGAGGTGATCGGCCAGCGCAGACCACTGCTCATCGCCATCAACCACCTCTCCGAATCCGATCCGTACACCGTCGCCGCGGCAGCCTGGCGCAGCGAATTGCGCCGGGTGATCGGGCGGGTGCGGGTACTGGCCAAGGATGAGCTGTTCCTCGATGACGACCAGCGTCGCAAGATCGACATGATGGGCGGGATCCCAGTGTTCCGCGGCAAGGACCACGGTCTGCGGGCGGTGAACGCGGCCGGTCAGCGAATGATGGATATCTGTGCCGAACGCATGGCGGATGGCGATGGAATCGCGGTCTTTCCGGAGGGCACCTGCAATGAGATCGATCACACCGAGGTACAGCCGGTGGGCAGCGGAATCGGTCACATCGCGTTCCGGGCGATGAAGTTGGGTGCGCAGCCGGTGCTGGTCAGCATGGCATTGAGCTATGGACCCCGAGCCGATCCGACCGTGCCGGTCACGAAGGAAGAGGCCAAGGCGGCCAGCGTCTATTTCGGGGTTCCGATCACCGAGTTGCCCGCCAAGCCCGCGGAGATCGCCCGGCTGGTGCGCACCGATCTGCAGCAGGCGCTCGACGGGGCCGTCGCCGCGTACTGAACCCCTGCCTACTGGGGCAGGCCGAGCTTCTGGCGCGCCCATTGCGGGACCAGCGCGATGTACTCCGGTCGCGACTCGATGAAGTGATAGACCATCGGGCACATCGGCAGAATGCCGAAACCCTCCCGCCGCGAGGCGTTCAGTGCCGCCTGCACCAGCACCCGGCCATAGCCCTGGCCTTCGTGCTGCGGATAGATCTCGGTGTGGACGAAGGCGCGTTCGGAGGCCGTGTCCTGGTATTCGGTGTATCCGGCGATCGCACTGTCGACATAGATCTCGAAGCGTTCCAGCATGGCGTTGTTACGGACCTCAGTCGACATGGCTCGACGCTACTCGGTATGGGTGGGCGGCGGTGTACCGCAACACTAATCGGCTCCGATCGGTTGCTCGACTTGTCTACCGGTGCCGGGCTGGCAAGAATGCTCTTGGTCGCGCCGAACGCCTCCACCGGGAGTGAGGGGCAGGCCGGGCGGAGGTACGAGACATGATGAGGGCGCTGGGCAGTTCGCGGGTGCTGGGTTTTTCCCGGGTACTGGTCGCGGTGGCCGCCACCACCCTGATCAGCGGATCGATCATCACGGCGGAGGCCGCGGCCACACCCGGTGCCGCCTTCGGCGCCTGCCCGGACTCCTCGGTGACCGAGGGACACGGCGTGCAATGCGCGGTGATCTCCGTCCCGATGAACTACGCCGAACCCGACGGTGCGCGGATCGAACTCACCGTCAGCCGGATCGCCGCCACCGCGCAGCGCCGCGGCGTCATCATCGCCAATCCGGGCGGACCCGGCGCGGACGCGCTGGACTACTGGGCGCGCCGCATCGACTCGCTGCCCGCCGAACTCAACGAGCACTACGACCGGGTCGCGGTGCAGCCGCGCGGACTGCGCTGGGCCACGCCCTTGCGCTGTGATACTCCGGCGGATACCTCGGAATCGGCTGACGGCGAACAGGTTTCGCTCGGCGGCGGTAACCGCGACGATATCAAGAAGGCCTGCGACGCCGCACTGCCCGGCTACCTCGACACCATCACCACCGAGAGCACCGCCCGCGATCTGGACCAGGTGCGCGCCGCGCTCGGCGTCGACCGGATCAGCTATCTCGGCACGTCCTATGGCACCTATCTCGGCGCGGTGTACGCATCGCTGTTCCCGAACCGGGTGGATCGCATGGTGCTGGACTCCAATGTGAATCCCGACTGGGTGTGGACCGAGGAGTTCGCGCAGCAGCAGGTCGCTGGCAAGCAGCGCCTCGATGATCTGTTCGCCTGGATCGCCGAGCACAGCGGCGAATACCGGCTCGGGGATACGGCGTTGCAGGTGTACCAGAATTGGGTGCGGCTGGTCGCGGACCAGGGCGGCGGCTGGTACGCCAATCTGACCCCGCCACCGGCCAGCGTCGCCGATCTGCCCGGCGCGCTGCCCGAACCGCTCGCCGAGATCGCCCGCGACGGCTTCAACGGCAGCGTGGAGCAGGCGGGCAAGGTGCAGAATCTGGTGCGCCTCATGCTCACCGGCGGTGCGTCCGCGCAGGTGCCGCTGGTCGGTGCGACCGCCGTCGCCACCTACACCCGCACGTTCTGGCCGACCTTCGCCAGGGCGATGGCCGATGCCAATATCGACCCGAAGAATGTCCGCCAGCTGCTCGCCATCGAGGGCGCGACCAGCACCGATCCCACCGGTCGGTTCGTCTTCTCCGCCATCACCTGCAATGAGAACGGCGTGCGCGGCAGGCTCGAGCTGATCGGCTCGGCCTTCGCCACCATCGCATCGGGCGGCAATGCCATGGACGCCCGCGCCGATCTGGTCCGCTCCGGAACCGCCTGCGGCAACTGGAAACCGGTGACCAAACCGGTGCCGATCAACGGCAAGGACCTGCGCACCCGCCCGCTGCTGCTGCAGAGCCGCCGCGACGCGCTGACCACCTACGAGGGCGGCCCGGCCATGGCCCGCGCCATCGGCGGCGCGCTGATCACCGTCGAGGGCGGTGACCACGGTGCCTTCGGCCGCGGCAACACCATCGTCGACGAGGCCGTGATGACCTACCTGCGCACCGGCCAGGTCACCATCGACCACGCAGATCAAGCGCCGTTGCGGTAGGCGGTAGAGATCACCCCATCACCCGCGCACTGCGCACTGCCCGACGTGCGCCCATCGGAACCACCCCGGACAATGTGGGGATGACGTCCGCGTTCCGGGTGGTGCTCGCTCCGGATAAGTTCAAGGGCTCGCTGACCGCGCCCGAGGTGGCGGCGGCGCTGGCCGCTGGCATTGCGCGCGCGTGCCCGGAGGCCGAGATCCGGCGGGTGCCGGTCGCGGACGGCGGCGACGGAACCGTCGACGCATTTGTGGCGGCGGGCTGGGAGCGGATCGAGGTCGATGCGCCGGGTCCAACGGGAGTAGCCGATACCGCGGCCTATGCGGTGCAGGGGACCACGGCGGTCATCGAATTGGCCGCAGCGGTCGGACTGACGAAACTACCGGCGGGACAACCCGATCCGCTCGGTGCGCACACCTATGGACTCGGCGTCGTCATCGCACACGCATTGGATCGCGGCGCCACCGATATCGTTCTCGGCCTCGGCGGCAGCGCCTCCACCGACGGCGGTGCGGGCATGCTGCGGGCCCTCGGCGCGCGCATCCTGGACGCCGACGGCAATGAATTGCCCACGGGTGGAGCCGCTTTGGTGCAGGCCGCGCGAGTGGACCGCACCCGATTGCATCCGGGCATTTCGGCTGCGAACTTCACCTTGGCCTGCGATGTCGACAACCCCCTGCTCGGCCCGACCGGCGCGGTCGCGGTGTACGCGCCCCAGAAGGGGGCGACGCCGTCGGATCTGCCCATCCTCGAGGCGGCGCTGACGAACTGGGCGGCCGTCGTCGCACCGGAATTCGCGGCTGTCCCGGGAGCGGGCGCGGCGGGCGGCACCGGCTTCGGCGCCTTGGCGGCGCTCGGCGCGCAGGTGCGCAGTGGCATCGAGGTGGTACTCGAACTTCTCGATTTCCCAGCACTTCTCGACGGTGCCGCCCTCGTCGTCACCGGCGAGGGTTCCCTCGATGCGCAGAGTCTGCACGGCAAGGCCCCGATCGGCGTCTGCGAGGTGGCTGGCAAGGCGGGCGTCGCGGTGGTGGCGGCCGTCGGCCGAACGCGGTTGACGCGCGATGAGATCCGAGCGGCGGGCTTCACCGCCTGCTACGCCCTGGCCGATATGGAGCCGGATCCGGCCCGCTGCATCGCCGACGCGGCACAGTTGCTCGCCCGCGTCGGCGAACGAATAGCGGTGGACAACATCCGAATGTGATCCGCGCGAGCCCTGGATACGGGGGCGGCCGCTAGCCCGCCGCCGCGAGCAGGTTGCCGAGCAGTTCGTCGCGGTGGGCATCGCCCCAGGCCTCGAGCGGGCGCAGGGCCACCGCGAGTTCTGCACCGAGTGGAGTGAGGGAATATTCGACGCGCGGGGGGACTTCGGGGAAGACCTCGCGGTGGACCACACCGCTGGCTTCGAGGTGGCGCAGGTTCTCGGCGAGGACCTTTTCACTGACGCCGGTGAGCAGCTTGCGAATCCGGCCGAAGCGCTGCGGGCCGGCGCCGAGCACCCACATCAGATGCAGCTTCCATTTGCCGCCGACGACATCGATCGCCACCGACATGCCGCACACATCGTGATCTGCGTCACTGCTCATCTCCACCGCACTCCTTCTGAGCTGAATTCGAACCTCGAGGTAAGCAACCACACCTCAACGTTCGGTCTTCCCGACCCTACCTGCGATAACGACCATGGACGTTGGCGCCGACAACCGATCGAACGAGAACCGAAGGGACACACAATGTCCGAACAGACCACCACTGGATCCGTCTCCGTGCTCGGCCTCGGGCCGATGGGCCAGGCCATGGTCCGGGCCTTCCTCGACGCCGGTATCGAGGTGACGGTGTGGAACCGCAGCACCGACAAGGTCGACGCCATGGTCGGACTCGGCGCGAAGCGGGCCGCCACGGTCGCCGAGGCGCTCGACGCCAATGAGGTGACCGTACTCAGCCTCACCCACTATGCCGCCATGTACGACGTGCTCGGCCAGGCGACCGACCACCTGCAGGGCAAGGTGATCGCGAACCTGTCCTCGGATTCTCCGGAAAAGGCCCGCAAGGGTGCGGCCTGGGTGCGCGAGCACGGTGCGGAGTTCATCTCCGGCGGCGTCATGTCGGCGGGGGACAATATCGTCCATCCCGCGTCGTTCATCTTCTACAGCGGTCCCCAGCAGGTCTTCGACGCGCACGCCGAACTGCTGCGTCCGCTGAGCCCACAGGAATACCTCGGTGTGGACGACGGGCTCGCCCAGGTCTTCTACCAGGCCGGACTGATCATCTTCCATCCGTGGATGCTCGCCTTCGACCAGGCGCTCGCGGTGATCGAGAAGTCCGGTCACAGCATCGACCAGTTCCTGCCCTTCGCACTGCGCTCGGCCGCCGCGTACCCGTACTTCATCGAGGACTTCGCGGCCGCGGCGAAGGCGGGCGGCTGGGGCACCCTGGCCAGCCTGAAGATGATGGACGCTGGCGCGCAGCACATTATCGAGGCCAGCGAGGAGGTCGGCGTCGACGCGACACTCTCGCACGCATCGCAGGGGCTGTGGCGGCGTGCCATCGCGGCCAGCGAGCAGGCGGGCAACGTGGTTCCCGTCTACCAGGTATTCACCGGTCGGTGAGCTGGACTGTCGGCGGCACGAGGTGAATCCGCGGCGCACTCCGCCACGCCACGGATCCTCGTCGTCCGCCACCGGTGCCGGTCCATGTGCGGCGGCGACCCCTGCCCGTCAGGGTCGACCGCGGCCATTGGACCGAGGGACGACCAGCCCGGGTCGGACGCGCTAATCCCCTGCGGCGCGGGCTGATTCGACCGGGGAGCCCAGACGAGGGAACGGCGTGGTGGAGAAGATGACCTCCACCGCCACTTCGAAGTATGCCGCGATCCGCAATGCGAGATGCAGGCTCGGACTGTACTCGCCGCGTTCGAGGTAACCGATCGTCTGATAGTGCACGCCGAGCGCCTCGGCCAACTCCCGTCGGGAAATGCCGCGCTCGGCCCGCAACATCGCGATGCGGTTGTAGATGACCTCAGTAGGCACGCTGAATCGCCCTCTCGCGGCGCGCCGCCACGCTCGACCCGGACTCGCGCCGTGCCATCCTACGCAGCACCACCGGGGCCAACAGCAATCCGGCCACCGCCCAGACGCCCAGCACGGCAATGGTTTCCAGATGCCGCCAGGAGTGGCCGAGTTCGACGGCGACCGCATCACCCGGCAGCATTGCCGCGCGCATGCCGATGCCGACCCAGTAGATGGGGAACACCTGCGCAATGCCCTGTAGCCAGCCCGGCATCGAGGTGATCGGGTAGAAGATGCCGGAGATGGCGACAATGCCCATGATCGGCAGCGAGAGGAACCCGATATTGCGGGGATTGCTGAACAGCGATCCGAGCACCGCGCCGGCCGGCATGGTCGCGATCATGCCGAGCGCGACAATGCCGATCAGGCTCAGCCAGGAGCCGACGCTGTCCATTGCCGTGCCGTCGACCAGGAAGAGCCCGGGTATCAATATCACCAGGAACGGGACGACCACCCAACCCGCGGTCGTAACGATCTTGCCGATCAGATAGCCCACCATGCCGTTCGGTGTCGCCTTGGCGCGCAACAGTGTTCCGTCCTCGCGCTCCATGGTGAGCATCTGGGCGATGCCGAACATGCCGTTGAAGGCAACGAGCATGCCGAGGATGCTCGGCAGGGCCAGTGATCCGAGCCCGAGGCCGCTCGCCTGGAATTTCGCATCCCGCATGAAGAACAGCACGATGACCATGGTGACCGGCCAGAACAGCATGCCCCACAGGTCCTGGGGAGTGGTGAGCATTTGGCGCAGCTCGATCAGTCCGCGTCGGGTTCCGGCCCGGGCCGCGGTGTCGATCGGATTCATCGCACGACCTCCTCCAGTGAATGGACCTCGGTTTCGAGCCTGCCGGATTCGTACTGCTGCACGAGCTTCATGTAGGTGTCCTCGAGCGAGGCGCGCCGCACCTCCAGCTCGCCTATCTCCTCGCCGTGCTGCCCGAACAGCTCGTAGACGAATTTGGTCGACTCGGTGGTGGTGTGCACGAATCGCTGTCCATGGTGGGTCCAACGGATTTCGGCCTCGCCCGCGATGCGCCGCGACAGTTCGTCGGCCGAGCCATCGGCGATGATCCGGCCACCGGCCAGGATCATGATGCGGTCGGCGAGCTTCTCGGCCTCGTCGAGATCGTGGGTGGTGAGCAGGATGGTGGTCCGGTCGTCGGCGAGCTGATGGACCAGATCGTGGAATTCCCGTCGGGCCTGTGGATCGAAGCCCGCGGTCGGTTCGTCGAGGAACAGCAGTTCGGGACGGCCGACGATGCCGATCGCGACATCCATGCGGCGACGCTGTCCGCCGGACAGCGATCCGATCTTGCTGTTCGCCTGTTCGGTGAGACCGACGGCGGCAATGAGTTCGTCGGTGTCCCAAGGCCGTTGGATCGTCTCGGTCCGATAGGGCGCGTAATAGGTGCCGAGGTGCGAAAGTAATTCGCGCACACGCCATTTGGCGTGGTCGCGCCACGACTGCAGGACCACGCCGAGCCGGGCCCGCCAGGCCTCGTTACCGTGCGCGGGATCCATGCCGAGCACCTCGACGCGGCCCGCGGAGCGCATGCGGAAGCCCTCCAGAATTTCGATGGTGGTGGTCTTGCCCGCGCCATTCGGTCCGAGCAGTACCAGCACCTCGCCCGGTCGCGCCTGGAACGTCACATTGCGCAGGACGTCGGTCGTGCCGTAGCGCATGCGCAGTTTCTCGACGTCGAGCGCGACGCCGTCACCCAGTGTCATCTCATCCTCCCGTTGTGAGATCGGGATGATTCGTAGCATACCTACTACATACCGCAGCGACAATCTGTTGCCGGCGGTCTTCATTGACATGCAGCCAATCGGATGCCTATCGTTAGATATGCAGCTTGCTGGCTGCATATTTCGAAGAAGGTGGCATGGACGAGGTATTCAAGGCGCTCGCCGACTCGAGCCGCAGAAGGCTGCTCGACAGTCTCAACGCGCGCAACGGGCAAACCCTGCGCGAGCTGTGCGCCGAACTGGATATGGCCCGCCAGTCGGTGAGCAAGCACCTCGCGGTCCTGGAGGCGGCCAATTTGATCACCACCCGCCGCAGTGGCCGCGAAAAACTGCACTACCTCAACGCCGAACCCATCAACGCGATAGCCGACCGCTGGATCACCCGCTACCACCGCGCCCGAGTCCACACCCTCGCCGACCTGAAACGAGTACTGGAGGCAAACCCCATGAGCGACAACGCATTCGTCTACACCACCTACATCAAGACCACCCCCGAAAAGCTCTGGCAAGCACTCACCGACCCCATCTTCACCAACCGCTACTGGGGCGCGAGCTTCGAGACCGATTGGCAGCCCGGTTCGGAAATGGTCTGGCACCAACGGGATTGGACCAGCAAGGACCCCGAACAACTCGTCCTGGAATCGGATCCGTACAGCAAACTGTCCTACACCTGGCACACCTTCGACCCCTCCTTCGCCACGGCCTTCGAAATGAACCCGGACGACGTCGCGTCATGGGCACGCGAACCCCGCTCGAAGGTCACCTTCGAACTCGAACCCGCCGGTACCGAACTCGTGAAGCTGACCGTCATCCACGACGGCTTCCGCTCCGACAGTCAAGTCCTCGAAGGCATCAGCGGCGGCTGGCCCGCCATCCTCTCCAATCTCAAAACCCTCCTCGAAACCGGAAACCCCCTCCCCACTCCCTGACCCCCGGTCTGGACAAGCGATCACCATGCGCCGGTGCAGGCAAACATCGAGAAGACCCCTGCATGAGCGCATTATTCCGGGAAGGGAGAGCAGTGCTCTTGACTTAGGGAAGGGGGCGTGGAACACTGATCTCAATAGAGAGCAGTGCTCACGAAGGAGAGAACAATGGATGCCAGCACTCGGTACATCGGTCCTGCTGGGTTGGATCCGATTATGAATCGGATTGCCAACTGGCTGCCCCGGCTCGGGATCAGTGTTATGGGGTCGCGGTTGTTGGCTGTGCGGGGGCGTAAGAGTGGGGAGTGGCGGACGACGATGGTGAATCTGTTGACCGACGCCGACGGGACTCGGTATCTGGTTGCGCCGCGGGGGCATACGCAGTGGGTGCGGAATTTGCGGGTTGCGGGGAGTGGGGAGTTGCGGTTGGGGCGCAAGGTCGAGGCGTTTACCGCGACCGAGGTGGCGGATGCGGACAAGGTGCCGTTGTTGCGGCTCTACCTGCAGAAGTGGGGTTGGGAGGTGGGGAAGTTCTTCGAAGGGGTTACCAAGGACGCCAGTGATGCCCAGTTGGCCGAGATCGCACCGGGGTTCCCGGTTTTCCGGCTTGCCTAGTGGGTCCGGCCTGACCGCCGCCTAGCGTTTGATCAGGAATTCGATGGCGGCGGCGTAGCCCTGGATGCCCATTCCGGCGACCACCGCGGTGGCGATGGGGGAGATGTAGGAGTGATGCCGAAACTCCTCGCGCGCATGCACATTGCTGATGTGCACCTCGACGATGGGGAGTTCCGGAATCACCAGCGCATCACGCAGCGCCACCGAAGTGTGCGTCAGCCCACCGGGATTGATGACGATGCCGGATTCGATGCCGCGTGCCCGATGGATCCGATCGATCAGCGCTCCTTCGGAATTCGACTGGAACGCATCGATCTCGCGGCCGTACCGGGCGGCGGTCTGCCTGCACAGCTCGACGACATCGTCGAGCGTGGCGGACCCGTAGACCTCCGGTTGGCGGGTGCCGAGCATATTGAGGTTGGGGCCGTTGAGAACCAGGATCGGACCGGGTGTCGACATGGACAAGACCCTAGCCGCAGCGACTGCCAGTAGGTCGCGCGACGAGCCGATCTAGAGCCCCTGCGGACCTTCCGACCGCAGGTCATCTACCTTCCGCATCGCGGTGCGCAACTCCTCGAGCCAGGCCTCGGCATGTTTGCCCGCCAACTTCACCGTCCAGGCCAGCGCATCCGCCCGCGACCGGGCCACACCGGAATCGACGAGTGTGTCGAGCACCTTGCGCTCCGGCTGACGCAACCGGGTCATGACCGGAACGGCCAAGTGCGTGAACATGGTTCGCTCACCATCCACCGAGACGCCCCAGGCGACGCTGCGCCCGTACCGGCGCTGGGCCTCGTCCGCGATCCGCATCCGCGCCGGGCGGGTGGTCTCGCGGAATCGGGCGATGGCGCCCTCCTTTGTCGCGGCCGGCACCGCTTCGGCGGGCGCGTCGGCGTCGGCCTGCTCCGATACCGCCGGCTTCTCCGGCTGCGGGATCGGCAGTTCACCGATCACCACGATTTCGTCGCGGTCGATTTCGATGACGGGCTGTCCGGTGAACCAGTCACTCGGCAACCGTCCGGCGAACCAGTCGGGGGCATCCGCTGGGTCGGGTAGATCGGCCTGCTGCCAGCCGCCCGGTCGTCCGAAACCCCGTCCCCGATGATCGTGCCTCATTTGGGAATCACCTACTTACTGTGCAGTTTGTCTTTCATTGATTACAAGATTACTTCGCAAATGATGTGCATGGTTCCGCTCTGTGCGAACGGTTTCGGGGGAAGGCGGTAGGGGTACGCCCGAGAGAGGGTGTGTGCTGGTCAACGGGCGTCCTTCGCCCCGAAACGCCGACGTACGCCGTTTTCGTCCGACTTTGCGTTCCGGCCGGTACGGTTGCGGCGCCGGGTTCGCAGCGGGACCGGGGAGCGCCTATGATCAGCCCCTCGAAGCAAGGGTTTCGGGCACAATCGGAGATGCTGAGCATGGGTAACGTCCGGGCTGCGGCGGCACGGCGGACAACTAATTTCAGGTACGGTGGTCTTGTTACTGGAGTGACAAGAGTAAAGAGTGGGCGACATGGATGTGTGGGGATCCCGCCGCTATCGCGTCCGGGGCGCAATCGCACTCGCGGGGGCGGCGGCATTGGCTATCACGATCGGATCGTGTGGAACCGACCAGAAACGCAATGAGGCCGAAAGTGTCGTAGACCGCTTCACCGAACTTCTCGACGATCAGAACTATGCCAAGGCGGCGGAGCTGACCTCCTATCCCACGGCTGCTTCAGCAACGCTGAAGCAAATGTTCGCGGGCTTGCAGCCGGGCAAGGTCGACTATCAGAAGACCCAATTCATCGGCCTCGGCCCCGAGGGCGGACTGTTCAGCATGGACGTCGCCTGGAACTTCGGCGAGAACAAGACCTGGAAGTACAGCCTGCAGGGCAATGTGCGGAAGTTGGCGATCGGCTGGCGGATCTCCTGGGATCCCGCCGTCGTCATGCCGCAACTGGACCACAACCGCACGGTTCGCCTCGTGCGCACCACACCCACCCCGCCACCCCGGGTCAGCGATATCGTCGGCGACGCATTGATGACCGAACAGGTCATCAATGTGATCAAGCTCGACCCGGCCAAGACGACCGATCCGGTCGCCTCGACCGATGCACTGGCCAAGGCCATCGCACCGGTCGCGCCGCTGATCACCGGACCGTCGCTGCTGCAGCAACTGTCGAGTTCGCAGGGCAAGCCGATTGTCGCGGTGAATCTACGTGAACCCGATTTCGCGATCCTGGAGCCCGCAATGGCCCGGGTGCCCGGCGTGGTGATGGAGAAGCAGCCGCGGCTCATCTCCGCCGACCGCCGGACCTGGTCGCCGATGCTGGACGCGCTGCGCAAGGTGTGGCAGGACAGTCAGGATCAGCACTCCGGTTGGGGTGTGCAGATTTTCGAACAGGACGGTCGCTTCGTCGGGCAGATCGCCGGTTATCAGGGACCGCCCGGTCCGGATATCGCGGCCACCATGGATCAGCGCCTGCAGCGGGCCGCCGAGGATGCGGTGGTGAGCGTGGGCACGCCCGCCTCGATCGTGGCGATCCAGCCTTCCAGCGGCGCGGTCGTCGCGGTCGCGCAGAACACGCAGGCCAGCGAGCACGGTTCGGTCGCCTTCACCGGGCTGTATCCGGTCGGCACCAATATCGACCTGTTCCGCACGGTCGCCTCGGTCCAGAAGAACAAGGCACCGCAGGACGTTTCGGTGCCGGATGCGGCCGAGGCCGCGCCGAATCTCGGTGTGGGCGTCGATTACAAGGTGCCGGGACTGGATGAGGTCACCGGGCGGGTCGCGGTCGCGGGGCGCAGTGCCGAGCAGGTCCGTCAGGGCGGCGGTACGGATGCGGTGCTGGCCAGCCCCTTCGGCATGGCGATCGCCGCCGCCGCCATCGCGCGCGGACAGGTGCCGGCGCCGATGATCGAGGCCGGCCGGCCGAGCACCACCGACGCCCAGGTCGGCGGCATGTCACCGGAGCTGACCGACCGGCTGCGCGGACTGTTGCGCGAGGGCGCGGGCCGACCGGAATTCGCGCCGCTGCGGCCGTTCCGCGATGTCACGGGATTCGTGGCCACCGCGGGCAATGACGGTTGGCTCATCGCGAATGCGGGAGACCTGGCCTTTGCGATCCACATTAAAGATGCCGACAGCGGTGATGCGACTGCGCGCATGGCGGCCAGGCTGTTCCAGTATTTGGCCACCCCGGAGAAGTAAGTCTCAGTTGATGGCTTTGACGCCTTTGACGGCCGCGCGCCAGCCGAGCAGGAACAGCGCGAGCACACATGCCGCGACAATGATGAAACTGAACGCCGTGCCCTGACCGCTGATCACGCGCAGCACCATGCCGCCGCAGAGCGTGCCGAACCAGACCAGAACTCCGGTCGGCCACAGGGCGGTCCCGTCGAAGTGGCGCGTCCGGCTCGCGACCGCGAGGGCCGCCACCCAGCCGATCGAGAGTCCGACCCCGAACGGCCATACCGTCTTCAGCAGTCCGGTGAGTATCGCCTCATCATGACTGCGCCTGCCGATCGCGCAGAACAGGACCACCAGCAGTGCATCGACCAGCAACGGCACCAGTTTCTTCACGCGGGCCAGCGTAGTAGTGCCCGTTTCGGTCGCTCGGATGCGGCAACCTGCCGGTCGAGCCCGGCTCGGTACTCCCTGAGGTCACAGCGTCCGACGCTGCTCGAATTCCTTCTCGAATTCCGCGTCGTCGGCCTGCGGGGTGCGGAACAGGAAGGCGAAGACGATCCAGCCGATGATCGCGACCAGGATGAAGCTCACCAGGCGGTAGACGAAGGCGGCGGCGACGGCCTGGGAGGCGGGCAGGGTCGCACCCGCGGTGAGACCGTAGATGAGGGTCGCGTCGACGTAGACGATGCCGCCGGGCGCGAACGGGATGGAACCGACGGCCTTGCCCGCGGTGAACGCGATGAGCAGGCCGGCCAACTTCGGATCGGCGCCGACCGCGTAGCAGGCCGCGCCGAGGCAGGCCACATCGGCGAAGCGGTGCACCAGCGCCCAGCCCGCGACCAGGACGCCGTCGCGCTTGCCCAGATCCACCGATTCCAGCTGCGAGAGCATATCGGCGATCTTGCTCATGCCCTGGTCGGCGGGCCTTTTGCGGATTCGATTGAGCAGCGCGAGGCCGCGGCGCAGTACGGCCTCCAGCGCGCCGGGATTCCTCGACAGATGGTTGCCCGCCCACACCAGCGCGATCACACCGGCCACCGACAGAATGAGTTTGAACGGCCCGACCTGGTTGCCGACCAGCAGTGCGCCGCCGACGCCGAGCAGGGCGAGTCCGGCGGTGGCCACCACGCCGGAGATCACCAACTGCCAGGAGGCGACGATCGGATTCGCGCCCCAGCGGCGGGTCTGGCGATAGGTGAACGCGGTGGAAAACACCTGTCCGGCAGGCAGAGTCACCGACATCGCGGTGGCGCCGTAGACGACGGCGACGGATTTGTGCTGGCGGACATCGACGCCGCCCGCGTGCAGCAGTTGTTTCTGAACCCGGCTGAACCCGCTCATCGACAGCGCCGCCATCCAGATACAGGCGGCGACCCAGCCCCAGTGAATTTCGGTGAGCTTATTCCAGGAATCGTGCAATCGTGGCCAGAGGTAGTAGCCCTCGCCGATGAGCAATGCCAGCAATGCCATACCGGCGACCCATTTGACCCACCAGAATCTCCCCCGCTGGCCCGGCTTCGTCGGTCTGTCGGTCGGGTCCTCAGGCGGCGGCGGTGCCGGATCGCCTGCTAGTTCCCCGTTGGCCGTCACGCGGTCAGCCTAACGAACCGATCGTTTCGATGCCTGCATCGACGTGCGGATCCTTCGGCCAGGCCAACCCGGTCTTGCGCCGCCGCCCGCGCAGCTGGACTTCGTCCCCTGTCAGCCAAAAGTCCTGCTCACTTTCATCGGCGAAATACAGCGCGCTGCCGGAGGCGAGTACGCGGCCGGGGCGATCCTTGGCCAGTTCGGTCAGCCGCGATGCCTCGTTCACCGGATCGCCGATCACGGTGTATTCGAATCGGTTTGCGGCGCCGATATTTCCGGCGACCGCCAGACCCGCCGATACCCCGATACCGATATCGAGTCCGGGCACCTCGCGCAGGGCTTCGCGCAGTTCACGCGCGGCAGCCAGGGCGGCGGTCGGTGCGTCCGGCCGGTCCAGCGGAGCACCGAAGATCGCCAGCGCGGCATCGCCCACGAATTTGTTGACGAATCCGTGGTGCCGGTCGATGACGTCGACGACGATGCGGAAGAACTCGTTGAGCAGGCTGACCACCTCGGTCGGCGGGCGCTCCGCCGCGGTCGCGGTGGAGCCGACCATATCGACGAACAGCACGGCCACGAAGCGGGTCTCCCCGCCGAGTTCGGTGCCGTAGTCGAGGGCGCGCTGCGCCACCTCCTCGCCGACATGCTGGCCGAAGAGTTCCTGCAGCTCGCGGCGTTTGGCGGCCTCTTCCATCATGCGGTTGAAGCCGACCTGCAGCAGCCCGATCTCACTGCCGTCGAATACCTCGACCTGCACGTCACGGGCACCCTCCTGCACCCGGTCGATGGCCTGGCTGAGCTGGCGCACCGGATCGGAGATGCTCGATCCGGCCAGCATGGACAGCGCGAGCGCCTGCATGATCACCACACCGCACAGCAGCAGGATGGAGATGGCCAGCGACTGCGCCGAGAACTTCACATCCGACGAGATCTGGGTGACGCACAGCAGCACAATGGCGATGGTGGGGGCGAAGGTGCCCATGCCCCAGGTCATCGCCATTCTGGTGCCGACGCCCGGGGTCAGCGAGCGGTCGAACGAACCCTCGGTCAGTGCCTCGGCGGCGACCGGGCGCAGAATCCGTTCGCCGAGCATGTAGGTGAAGCCGAATACGATCGTCGCGGCCATACATTCGGTGACGATGACCGCGCCCGCCAGTTCCGGCGCGTCCGCGATGATAGTGGCCGCCAGAATGGCGCCGCCGATCAACCACAGCACCAGATGCAGGATCGCCTGTCGCAGCGGCGCGTGCAGTGCGGCCATCTGCTCCTGTCGGCTCGGTGGCCCGCCGCGCATCTGCCAGCGCATGACCGGACGCAGCATCAGCGCGGATGCGGCCAGGCTCAGCAGACCGCCGGTGGTGAAAACCAGACCGGGAATCACCAGGCCAGTGCGTCGCGCACTGGCCGCCTCACCCTCGGGAACCGGGAGTCCATATTGGATGAACGCCCACACCAGGACCGCACCGAAGGCATTGGCCAACAGCATCGATGTCAGGTACAGCGGCCAGCGCGTTCGCATGGTCTGTTTGACCGCTTCCAAAGGCGCTGACACGATGACCAATCTAGCGTTTCGATCATGCGAGCATTTCCGCGGCGGTCCGCGCCCATTAGGCTCGCGGAGGTGACCGACCAGAGGGTAAGTGCTAAGGGGAAAGCCACTGCAGTGCGGTCGGCTGCTGATTCTGTGCACCCGTTCGTCCGGGTTTCCGCGGAGTGGTCGTGGCGGCTACTGGTGATGTTCGCCGCGCTGCTCGCGATCTCGGCGGTGGTGCAGCGGTTGGGGACGGTGGTGATTCCGCTCGCCATCGGGTTGCTGGCCGCCGCACTGCTGGCGCCGCTGGTGGATTGGCTGCAAGGGCTCGGGGTGCCGAGGGCGGTGGGGGTGTTCGTCGCGCTCGTCGGATCGATCGGCGTGGTCGCGGGCATCATGACCTTCGTTGTCGAACAGTTCGTCGAGGGTGTGCCGCAGCTGTCCGACGAAATCACCCACAGCATTCACGAGATTCAGGACTGGCTGATCAATGGTCCGCCGCATCTGAGCAATGAACAGATCCGGAATGCGGGCGACACGATCGTCAAGACGATCCAATCGAACCGGGAGGGACTCACCAGCGGGGCGCTGACCACCGCGACAGTGATCGGGCACGTCCTCACCGGCGCGTTCCTTACGCTGTTCATTCTGATCTTCTTCCTCTACAGCGGCGATCAGATCTGGCACTTCGTCACCCGGATCGTGCCGACACCGCATCGGGAAAAGGTGCGCACCGCAGGGCAACTCGGTTTCGGCACGCTGGTCGGATTCGTCCGCGCCACCGTGGTCGTCGCGCTCGTCGATGCCATCGGCATCGGTGCCGGCCTGGCGATTCTCGGGGTACCGCTGGCGCTGCCGCTGGCCTCGCTGGTGTTCATCAGCGCGTTCATCCCGATCGTCGGTGCTTTCCTGGCCGGGACCATCGCGGTCTTCATCGCGTTGGTGACCAAGGGCTGGGTGACCGCGCTGATCGTGCTCGGCATCATCATCGCGGTGATGCAGCTGGAGAGCCATGTGCTGCAGCCGTTGCTGCTCGGGCGGGCCGTGAGCATCCATCCGCTGGCGGTGGTGCTGGCCATTGCCGCCGGCATCGTGCTCGGCGGGATCGCGGGTGGTTTGCTGGCGGTGCCGTTCGTTGCGGTGATGAACACCGCGATCCGGTCACTGCTGTCCGAGCACCCGGAGGAGACGTTCGAGGACCTGCGCACCGGCGAAGGGCACAGAATGTATTCGGCGGAGCCGGATAAACCGGAACCGGGCCGGTTCGACGTGGAGGCGATATCGGCGCGGGAGGCGGCCAGGGAGCACCCGGGTGGGGACAAGACCGATGACGCGGCCGGACCAGACTGAGGTCCGACCTGCCGAACTGAGCGCGGCCGAAGCGGCGACCGCGCCGCTGTGGCGGGCCGTACAGGCGTTGCGGCTGGTCACACTGCTCTACGCGGTCGGCCAGCAGCTCGCCTCGGTGCAGTACTACCAGCACCAGCAGCTGAGCTGGGTGCTGATCGCGGTGATGGCGGTGTGGTCCGGCGCCTCGGCATTCATGTTGTCGCAGTGGCATTTTCCCGATGTGGCGCGGTTGCGGTGGTGGGTGGTGATCGGCGACCACGTGGTGGTTGTCGCACTCATCGCCTCGACCCGCTTGGTCGCCGATTACAGCTGGTACCACGGGCATCAGACGCTGCCGACCACGCTATGGGTCGCCAATGCCGTGGTCTCGGCGGCGATTCTGCGCGGGCCGCTGGCCGGTGTGCTCTCCGGCCTGCTCATCGCGGCGGTGATCATGACGGTGCGTGAACAATGGGGGCAGGACGTGTGGGCCGATGCGACCGCACCGGTGCTCGTCTCCATCGGTCTTGCGCTCGGACTCGCGGCCAATACCGCGCGGCGCGCCCAAGGCCAGCTGGAACGGGCCGTGCGGCTGACAGCGGCCGCCGCGGAGCGGGAGCGGTTGGCCCGTGAGGTGCACGACGGTGTACTGCAGGTGCTCAGCTACATCAAACGGCGCGGCAACGAGATCGGCGGGCCCACCGAGGAATTGGCACAGCGGGCCGCGGAACAGGAAGTGGCGCTGCGGGTGCTGATTTCCGAACAGGGCAAACACGGGGATATCGGTGGCGCCGATATCGATCTGCGACCGCTGCTCACCGCGCACGCGACGCCATCGGTATTCGTTTCGACACCCGGTGAGCCTGTGCGGGTGGGGCGTTGGACGGCGGGTGAGATCGCGGCGGCGGTGGCGAACGCACTGTCCAATGTCGTGCTGCATGCCGGACCCGAGGCGAAAGCCTATGTGCTGCTGGAGGACACCGGCGACGAGCTGATCATCAGTGTGCGCGATGACGGCGTCGGTATTGCGCCGGGTCGGCTGGCCGAGGCGGAAGCCGAAGGGCGCATGGGTGTTTCGCGTTCCATTGTCGGCCGGATCGAAACGTTGGGCGGGACGGCGGTGCTGCTGACCGAGGAGGCGGGCGGTGTCGGATTCGGCACCGAATGGGAGTTCCGGGTACCACGTACAGGAGGTGCGGTGTGACCGATGCCGATGCGGCCGAGACTATTTCGGTCATGGTGGTCGATGACCATCCCATGTGGCGGGACGGCGTCTCGCGGGATCTGGCCGAGGCCGGATTCGAGGTGGCCGCCACCGCGGACGGGGTCGGATCGGCCACCCGGCGGGCGGCGGCGGTGCGGCCCGCGGTGGTGCTGATGGATATGCAGCTGCCCGATGGGAACGGGGCGCAGGCCACCGCGGAGGTGCTGCGGGTATCGCCGCAGAGTCGGGTGCTCGTGTTGTCGGCCTCGGCCGAGCGCGATGATGTGCTGGACGCGATCAAGGCGGGGGCCTGCGGATATCTGGTGAAGAGCGCGTCGGCCAGCGAGCTGATCGAGGCCGTGCGGGCCACCGCGGCGGGGCAGCCGGTGTTCACACCCGGACTGGCCGGGTTGGTGCTCGGCGAGTACCGGCGAATGGCGACCGCGCCCGCGCAACCGGATGAACCGCATCGGCCCGCACTCACCGAGCGCGAGACCGAGGTCTTGCGGATGGTGGCGAAGGGCTTGTCCGCCAAGCAGATCGCCTCCCGGCTCGGGCTCAGTCACCGGACCGTGGAGAACCATGTGCAGGCGACACTGCGCAAGTTGCAGTTGGCCAATCGCGTCGAGTTGACCCGCTATGCGATCGAGCAGGGGCTCGAATAGCGCGATATCGGCTCGGCGACCGTTAGGAGAGTTCGGCCATTGATTGCGTACTCGCTCCGGCGATTCATGCCGGAAGGGCTCGGGCTACGGACCGTCGGCATCGGATGCCCGTAATGCCCGGACGCGAGATGGGGGCCGGTGGATTCGGGTTGGGTCGGCGCTGGAATCGGGGTTTGCCCTGATGCACCCAGCGCCCGGGGCTCGGTAATCTCGAATTCATGGGCGGCCCCGAATCGGTATCCAATGGCGTCGGCTCCGGTGATGCGGTCGGCGACCGTGAACTGCGCGTCTCCGACGCCGAACGCGAGCACGTCGGCCAACTGCTGCAGCGGGCCGTTGGGCTCGGCATGCTCTCACTCGGGGAGTTCACCGAGCGGATGGATACCGCACTGGCCGCCAAGACGCGCGGTGAGCTCAATGCCGTACTGGTCGATCTGCCCGGTGTCCGGCTCATCGGTCACCCTGCCGCACCGCCGTCGACCTTCGTCAACGCCACGCCCGGCTTCGTGAAGCGGCCGGTATCACCGCCGCCGTCGGTCCCGTCGCATGCCACGCCCGGCAATGTGATCCGCAGCCGCCTGTCCGGCGTCAATCGCCGCGGGCCATGGCAGGTCGCGCCATCGCTGCACCTGAACAACTGGCTGTCCGGCGTCACCCTCGATTTCACCGAGGCGATCATGTCCACGCAGGTCGTCGAAGTGAATGTCGACGACTATCTGAGTTCGCTCACCCTGATCGTCCCCGCCGAGGCCACCGTCGACCTCAATGGCGTCGACCTGATCGGCTCCAGCGTCAACAACAAGGTCCGCACCGGCCCGCCCTTCGGCCCGCTGCACCTGGTCGTCCAGGGCCGGATCCGCTTCGGCTCGGTGACCGCCAAACACACCCTGCGCGCCCAGTGGCGCAAGTTGATGGGCAGCTGATCGTCGGTCTAGTCGTTGACGCCGATGCGGCGGGCGAAGGCGCGCAGCGGGACTCGGCGGTCATGGTCGAGCAGTTCGGAGACGATATGCCTCGGCAGGGTCTGGTATTTGATCCAGTCGGCGCCGCCGACGCGTTCGGCATTGAGTAGTGCGTCGAGGGCGCGCTGGTGCTGGCCGGTGCGAGTCAGGGCGACGGCGGTGTCGGTGAGGTGGCGGGCCCGGGAGGCCTGCGGGAGACCGCAATTCGCGGGCATATCCTTCGCAGCGGCCAGCGCCTCCGGATAGCGTTCGGAGCTGACATTCACATCGACGGTCTGCATGACGACCTGTGAAGGGCCGAAATAGGTTTCGTAGTCGTGCCGATCGGTGCCGATGCGCAGTGCGACCTCACCGGCCGCCTCGACCAGCGACAGCGCTTCGGACACGTCCTGTGCGCGGCCTGCCGCGGTCGCACCCTGCAGTACCAGTGACCCGTAGGCGGACAGATGCGCGAGGGTTTCGTCGCCCTCGGGTTCCAGGCTCGCCGCCGCACGCAGCGCGACCTTGCGCGATTCGTCATAGCGGCCCTGCACCAGCAACTGCCAGGCGACCGAGCCGCGGATGGTGGCCAGCAGCAGCGGGTCGTTGCCTTGTTCGGCGGCGGCCAGTGCCTGCCGGATCGCCAGGAACGCCGGATCGGTCTGGCCGAGGTGCACCAGCGTGCAGCCGGTGACCCAATACATCCGGGCGAGCAGTTCATTCGCGGGGGCGACCGTGCCGTTGCGGGCGGCGTGCACCGTGGCACGCAGCTGGGTGAGCCCCGACGGCAGGATCGAGGTCAGCAGTTCGTAGCGGCCCGTCCAGTAGGCGCCCCACGCGTAATCGACGGCGCGACCGGCCTCGTCGAGGCCGATCGCGTCCTCGTCGGGTAATTCGCCGAGCAGATCGTCGACCGGGGTCAGCGCGCGCCGGATCGCGACGATGCCCGCGTCCGGATTGCCGGAGGGTACGCCGTGCCGCTTGCCCACCAGGTCGGAGATGTCGACATCCAGTGCGCGCGCGAGTTTTTGGAGGCTGGCTATCGATGCGGTCTGGCGGCCACCCTGTTCCAGTTTGCGCACCAGGTCCACGCTGACACCGGCTTGGTCGGCGAGTTGGCGCTGGGTGAGCGCCTTTCCGCGGAAGAGCCGTATCCGCACGCCGATCGAGGAATCGTCCATGTAGCCAAGTCCTTTGTTACATCCTTGTTTCAGCGTACGACGTTAAGTGATTGCGCTCACCCGAAGTGGGACATTACGTACGACTCGTTCACGCTCAGTTGGAATACCGTTGCCTTTCTGCAACTTTGAGAATGCAAAGGGCGGCGGCAATGAACACCATGCCGAATACCACCGTGCGAGCTCTCCGCGCCGATCGCGCGCTCGAGCCGGGTGCACACACCAATAGATTCGCTCGCCGCATCCGGCACGTACGCGAACAGCACGGCCCGCTACGCGCGGGGGGCCGCCCGGTTCGCTGGGGAGGCAAGGGGTAGGCCATGTTCGAGCGCTGTCACTCACCCAATGAAGTCGCGCATTTGCTGCGACATAGGTACGGGTTGCCGGTTCAGCTGCTGGCAGGTCGCCCGATGATCACCACCGGCTCCATCCTCGGCGCCCTGGTGATGCCACCGGACCTGGGCCGTAAGGTCCTCGCCACCCTGGAGCGGAGCTATACCGCCCCCGTGGTCGCCGATCCCGGCGAGCGCACCTGGACCTTCCTCGTCGCACCCCCGGGCCCATCCAGTCCGGTCGAAATCAGCGTGCGCCGCTGCCTGGCCGGACACCATGTGACCGTCATCCCCGGCGGCCGCTACGTCATGCTCCCCACCACCGACTCCCAACTCGGCTGGCACTGGGCAGGCGAACCGGCCCCCGGCGTCCTGCGCATGCCACCCCGCTCAGCGGTGATCAACGCGGTCCACCAGGTCACCACAATGCGGACCCCGACCAGGTAATCCGCGGCGCCCCGGCTGACCCCACCTGCGTCCCCGGTGTGGGTCAGTCGGTGTGTCACGCTGTAGCACCTCGTGCTACCGAAGCGGCAGGCTGAGGTATGTCCGGTCAACCTGAGATCACACAGCGGGACCTGCGGAACAGGTCCAAGGAGATCATGGATGCCGTCGAGCACGGCCAATCGTTCACGGTCACTCGAGACGGGCACCGGATCGGCGAGCTGATTCCGCTCCGGCGGCGTCGGCGCTTTGTCAGCAGAGACGACTTTGCCGCGATGTCGCGCAGCGCCTCCCGCTATTGACCTGGCGGCGTTTCGCGCTGATCAGGATGCCGTGGTCGAGCATGAGATGAGCAGTCCGTATGACCGATGAGGTTCCAGAATTCGGGCTACTGGATACCAACATCCTGATCTTGCGCCGGTATATCGACCCCGCCGAGCTCCCGACGAATATGGCCATCAGTGCCATCACGCTGGCCGAGTTGTCCGCCGGACCGCACGAAGTTCGAAACAACGCCGAGCAGGGTGAGTACGACGAGTACGAGGAGCGCGCGCGTCGGCTGGATGTCCTGCAACGGGCCGAGAGCGAGTTCGACCCGATTCCCTTCGATGTGGAAGCAGCCCGCGTATATGGTCGGGTGTCGGCCGCGGTCGTTGCCGTCGGACGCAAGCCGCGCAGGCGACTTGCTGACTTGATGATCGCCTCGACGGCGATTGCCAGTGAATTACCGCTGTTCACTACCAATCCCAGTCATTTCGTCGGCTTGGAGCGGCTGCTAGCGGTGGTGCCGGTCACGCGACCCGCCGGGTAGCGGTCTGCTGGGCCCTTCGACCGACCCGGCGCTGCAAGTCGGGTAGATATCTGTGGTCCACCGAGGATTTCTACTCATGTCTCGGCGTGGTGCGCGAATCAGCATGGGGGACATGACTACGTCGATCGATCCCGCGCTGATTTCGCGGTTGTCAGGGGAGTTCACCGCGTTGGGGACGCAAATGGGCGTTCTGGGGCGAGACCTGGATCTGCTGCGCTGCCAGATCGTGGCGAGCTCGGTTGCGGCATCTGATGTTTCGAAATATGCGGCGGAGGCACCGACTGCCGTGGATTCGCCGCTCGATTCCGTTCCCGGGGCATCCAGTTCGTCACCGACTGTCCCCGGCGCATCGGCGGCGGTCTCGAGGACCGATGCCGGATCTGGAACTTTGGGGACTGCTGGTAGCCCGGCGGATGTGTCGTCGACGGAATCGTCGGGCGCTTCCCGAACGCAGTCGGCCGAGCCGATGTCCGCACCCGCGGCAGCAGCGCTCTCAGAGTCCGATACTCGGTCCGGAGCCGCAGGAACGGGTGGTTGCCCACAGCAGGTGCCGTCGGGTGCTCCCATAGGGCCGCTGGCCGAACAGGTGCGCAGCGCTACGCCTGCGACGGGTCCTGTCCCCGATGCTCCAGTCGTGCCTACCTCGGGTGAGGTGCCTGGTGCGCCTGCGCTTCGTGCGCCTGCTTCAGCAGCGGGGTCTGCCGCGTACGCGGTGGGGGCGGAGTGGTCCCCATCGGTTCCGGTCACGGGGGTGGGACGAATTCCGGTGCCGCCGGCTGCACCTTCGGGTTGGGGACGGCCTGTGCCCGCATATGGCGGCTATATGCAACCGGCCACTACAGCGGTGTCCGGTTGGGCGGCCGCGACAGCTCCTCCTGGGACGGCGGGAGTTCCGGGTGGGTACGGGCCGACGGGGATGCCGCAGCGTTCGGGGGTGATTCCGCCGGGGATGCGGCCGCCGGGGCGGGGTGGGGCGGGTGCGGTGCGGACGCCGTGGTGGCAGCAGGAGGGGATGATCAGTCGGGTATTGGCGGTGGCCGGGGTGGGGGTGACGTTGATCGGGGTGGTGATGCTGCTGGTGCTCGCGGCGCAGGCCGGATTCTTCGGTCCGGTGCCGAGAGTCGTTGCCGGGGTGGTGTTCTCGGCGGCATTGGTCGGGGCCGGGGTTCGGGTGTTCGGGCGGCCCGGAGGTCGGATCGGCGGAATTTCGTTGGCGGCCACGGGTATTGCGGGGGCATATCTGGATGTGGTTGCGGTTACCGCTATCTACGGGTGGCTGCATCCGGTGGTCGGACTCGGGGTGGCGCTGGCTGTTGCCGCGGGTGGGGTCGGGGTGGCGATGCGCTGGCAGTCGCAGCCGCTCGCGGTGCTGGTGGTCGCGGGCGCGGCGGTGTTGTCGCCGTTCGTGACCTCGGAATTGGTACTGCTCGCCTTCCTGATCGTGCTGCAGTTGACCTGCGTGCCGGTGCAATTGGCACGCGACTGGCCGTTCCTGCACGTGGTGCGCACGGTGCCGGTTGCGTTTGCGACCTCGGTCGCCATTGCGGTGGCCGCGGTCGGTGATCCGACAGCGGGCCGGGTCTACTGGCTGCTCACCGCCGCGGTGGCGATCGCATTGATCGGGCTGGTCGGCGGTGTCCTTATGGTGCGCAAGCGATCCGGGGATATTGTCGCCGCGCTGGCCTTCGCCCTGTCGGCCGTCCCGCTCTTGGCGGCACCCGCGCTGTTCGAGCGGCACTCGGCTGCTGTGGTCGCTGGGATCTATGCGGCGGTGCTTTTGGCCGTTGCGGCATTGTCAATGGTGCCGAAACTGAGCGAGCTGGTGCGGATTCCGAAATCGATCGCACTCGTCGCCGCGATAGCCGGTGCGTTCGCACTGCTCGAAGCCTGCGTCGGGGTTACCAGGGTGTCGACCCTGCCGATCGCGCTGTTCCTGGTCGCGCTGTGCTTCCTGGGGGTGGCGGGTCAGCAACGCTCACGTGTCACGGCCGCCTTCGGTGCGGCCTACACAGTGGTCGGCGCCATGACGTACTTCGTCACCGTGACACCGGAAGCGCTTGCGACACAACGGATCGCGCAGGAGCGCATGGGTATCTCGACCGCATCGGGCGCAGTCCTCGCACTGGCCGTGATCGCCGCGGGCGTCTGGTGCGCCAGGAGACTCCCCGGCATGACCAGGGGTAGCACCGATGAATCGACGCTGTTCGTCGTCGCCAGCATCGCGGGCCTGTATGCCGTGACCGCGGCGACGGTCTCGATCGGCATCGCCACCGGTGCCGCCGACGGTTTCATCGTCGGCCACAGCGCCGCCACCATTATCTGGATGGCCGCAGCCACCGCCGCGCTGCTCTTCGGCCTGCGCAGCCTGTCCGGCTCGGCCGCGGTGGCCAAACTCGCCCTCGGCTCCGGACTCCTCGTCACGGCAGCAGCATTGGCCAAACTGTTCCTGTTCGACCTCGCCACCCTCGACGGCCTCGTCCGAGTGGCCGCCTTCCTGATAGTCGGCGTCCTGCTCCTGCTCGCGGGCACCCGCTACGCCCGAGCCTTCGCCGAAGCCGGTACCCCGAAACGAAATTCAGACGACGCCCCAACCAACTGACAACACACCGCATCCGCGCCTTCTCATGGGCGACCTCTTGGCTACCCAGTCGCTGGATCGTGCATCCCCGCCCGGAATCCGGTCGGCATCACACTCCGCTGCCACAGCTGCGCGGTCCCAACCCAAAGTTGCGCCGCACAGTAGTTCCTGTCGATAGCCGAGGCAATCTCGTGATCCGGTATTGCCGCCACTTGGGCGGCGCGCCGGACTGCTCGAAGCCGACTGGGATGCGCAAACCATCGATATCGCGCCCACCGCAGAGTCTGACGGTTACCACCGACCACATGCGGAGCGGGGTATGGAATTCCAGCCCAACTGCTTCCTGCAGTGGATCGGCCCCGCCGCCCGGCCGAGGTCTGCGCGGCAGCCGAGCGGATCGGTTCCTTCAGCGACTGGATCACGGTATTCCCCGCGCTGGCCCAGCAGGCATGGGGCGTCGGTCGCGTACTTCTGTCGCGCACTACGACTGGGCGGCACTCGATGCCGGTCGACGATCCGCGCCCGAGCCTCTGAATATCGCAGCCCCGGTGTACTTCTCGACGGTCACGCGGAGCCTCTCGACGCGCCGAACGTCGATTCGACGGTCACGCCGAGTCTCTCGACCCGCCGAACGTCGATTACTCGCGACCCCTGCGGCGCAGCAGTTCGTTCACGCTTACGGTGCGGCCATCGCTGCTGTGGTGGCGGCCTTCGTCGGGTTTGCCGATGCCGCGGCGGTTGGAGCGCAATTCGGCCATCCAGTTTTCGATGCTGCTGCGGCTCTGGTCCGGGGCGTCGTCATTCGATTGCGGGGTGGCGGGCTGTTCGGGCGCGGCGTGGTGGGCCGGGTGGTCCGACGACGCCGTTGGCAACGGTGTGGGCTGGGCCGGCGGCGGTGGCGGCATCGGCGCAGGTGTCGGGGGAAACGGATACGTCGGTTCGGACGCCCCCGGAATCCTCGGCAGCGGCCGCGGTCGAATGACCGGATCGGCCACCGGGCGCACGGACGGCGCGGGCTGCACCGAAGGTACGGGAGGCGCAGCCGGATTCGCCCGCGGCCGCGTCGGATCATGCGGCGCGGCGGCCGGCCGGGGCGGCGCCGGCGGATCCGCCGGGATCTTGGTCAGATGCTGCGTCGGCGCCTCGGCCTCGATCTCCTCGATCGTGCGCGGACGGCGCGGGCTGCGGGTTCGGGTCGTGGCGTTATCGGAGAGCGCGGGCATCTGCATCGTCGGCGGATCGGTGATCGGCGTGGTCTTGACCAGGTCGACGACCTCACCGCCACCGGGCCGCTCATCGTCGAGAATCGGCTCGCCGAGTCCGACCTTCTGCTGCACCTTCTTCATCCACGCCGGTGCCCACCAGCAGTCGTCACCGAGCAGCTTCATGGTGGCCGGGACGAGCAGCATGCGCAGGATGGTGGCGTCGATGAACAGCGCCGCGATCATGCCGTAGGCCAGGTACTGCATCATCACCAGATCGGAGAACGCGAACGCGCCGGTGACCACGAGCAGGATGAGCGCCGCGGCGGTGATGATCCGCCCGGTCTGCGCGGTACCGATGCGCACCGCCTCGGTGGTCGATGCCCCCTGGGTGCGCGCCTCGACCATGCGCGACAAGAGGAATACCTCATAGTCGGTCGACAGACCGTAGATGACCGCGATGATCAGCACCAGCACCGGCGACATGATCGGCTGCGGGGTGAAGTTCAGCAGGCTCGCGGCGTGCCCGTCGATGAAGATCCACGTCAGAATGCCGAGCGTGGAACCCAATCCGAGCGCGCTCATCAACGCGGCCTTGATCGGCAGCACCAGTGAGCCGAAGGTCAGGAACATCAGCAGCGTGGTCACGAACAGGACCAGCGCGATCATCCACGGCATCCGATGCAGCAGCGCATCGATGCTGTCCTTCTGGATCGCGGGCTGACCGCCGACATACATCTGCACGTCGTCCGGAATTTCGAGGGAGCGCAGATATTCGATGGTCGGATCCGCGTTCTCCGAATCCGCGAGCGTCGCGCTGGTGCGGAACACTTCCTTGTCCGTGTTGGACTGGGCGGGCACGTCGAAGGTGCCGTTCAAGCCGGGCGCCTGTTTGGCCGCAGCCCACACTTTGCCGACGTTACTGCTGTTGTCGGAGACGAAGACCAGCTGGATCGGATCGGATTTGCGTAGCGGGAAGATCGAGTCGAACTTCGCCTGCGCGAGCCGAGTCGTATTGTCCGGCGGCAGATACCGCTCGTTGATACCGCCGAATGCCAGATTCTTGACCGGAATGATCAACAGCAGCAACAGGATGCAGATCGGGATGGCGATCTTGAGCGGATGCTGCATCACCCAGCGGGTCGACTTGCCCCAGAAGCCGTTCTCGACTTCCTCGGCGGTCTTGGTCTTGCGGAATCGCTTGAGCCCGAGCATATCCACCCGCGACCCCAGAATGCTGAGCATCGCGGGCAGGATGGTGATGGCGGTCAGCGCGGCCAGCGAGACGGTCGCGATGGAGCCGTAGGCAATCGATTTGAGGAAGCCCTGCGGGAACAGCAGCATGCCGCCGAGGCTGGCGATGATCATGGTCGCGGAGAACACGACGGTACGACCCGCGGTCATCACCGAACGGCGCACGGCTGCGCGCGTGTTGTAGCCCTCGGCGAGTTCCTCGCGGAACCGGCTCACGATGAACAGGCCGTAGTCGATGGCCAGACCGAGGCCGATCATCGAAACGACCGGCGAGACAAATGAGTTGACCTCGGTGAACTCGGTGGCGAAGCGCACGATGCCCCAGGCGCCGATCACCGTGAGACCACCGACGATCAGCGGCAGCGCCGCCGCGACCACACCACCGAAGATGAAGAACAGCAGCACCGCGACCGCGGGGATGGCCAGGATCTCCATCCGCTTCTGGTCGGCGGCCATGGTGTCGTTCAGTGTGCCCGCCACCGCCTGCAGACCCGCGACCTGCACATCGACGCCCGGAATGGCGAAGGCGTCCTTCACTTTCCGGAAGTTGCGCACCATATCGGTGTCGTTATCGCCCTTGATGGCGATCGAGGCGAAGGTGTACTTCTTATCCTTCGAACCGAACGTCAACGGTGACGCCGGACCGGTTTCGGTCTGCCAGTAGGCGCCGTTGATCTTGGAGATCTCGTCGGGATGGTTCTTCGGCAGGCTGTTGAGGCTGTCGACAATCTTCTGCCGGAATGTGGGATCGTCGATCGTCTTATCGTTCGGCGCGGTGTACAGCACGATGACATCGCTGTTGTGATCGCGTCCGAACGCCTCATCGGACATCTTCGCCGCTGTGGCCGATTGCGATGTCGGGTCATCCCACCCGCTGGAGCTGAGATGGTCTTCCAGGCCGAGGCCATAGCCGCCAAGTGCCAAGAGTCCGGCCGCGACAATGCCGATGACGGCGAAGCGCAGTCGGTAGACCAGATCGCCCCAGCGTGTGAACACTAAGCGACTCCTTGGGCAGGGCGAGAGGTGAGCAGCGCCGACAGCGGCCGGAACGGCTGCAGCCAGGCACCCTCGTCGGGCAGCGAGTCGAGGCTGACCCTGGGCAGCGGTTCACGGAACACGCCCGGGATGTCCTCGAGGTCGATGAATTCGAGGGTATCGGATGTGACGGCCCAACTCGCATGCTCACGGAAGCCGAGTATCTGAACAGGGATTCCGTTGGCGGCCAATCGTTCGAGTGGTTCACGAAACGCCTGGCCGTCGGCGGAGGCGACCATGATGCCCGCCAGTCCGGCGCCGCGACTGCGTAGCTCGATGTGCGCGAGCATATCCGCGTCGACATCGGAGTCCTCATCGATCTTGGGCTTGGCGAAGACCGCGTAGCCGACATTGCGCAGCGCCTCCACCCACGGCCGCACCACATCCGCGGTGCCCGGCGCGATATTGGTGAAGACGGTGGCTTCCGGCTCGACCCGGGTCACGCTGCCCACCGATAGCTCGGCGGTGCGTGCGAGCAGCCAACGGCCCAGCGCGTCGAAGCGGGGTCGATAGGCGGCGGTCGGACGGCCGCCGAGGATGGCGCCGAGTCCCATATCGAGATTCGGGGCGTCCCAGACCAGCAGCACCCGACGCACATCGGGGCCCGCGGCACCGATCACCTCGGTGCCGGTGCCGTGCATTTCCCCGGCAACATCCACGACGTCACTGATGCTCATGCTTTCGCCTCGCTGGGGCTCGGCTCCGGCATGGCCGTGATGACGGCAGAGCTAATCACTCGCTCGCTGCGCTCGCTCATCATCCGATCTTCCCCCATATGAACTCGTTGATGGCGCTTCCTGCGCGATGTGCCTTGCCCTCGAATTTGGTGACCGGCCTTTCGAAGCCGATCGGCGCGCTGTCGCGATGCTCCGCGCTGTGTCCGCCCGTAGTCTCGTTCAGGCCGATGAGCTGTGGTTCCGCCGCGCCTACCGCGGCGATGAACTCCGCGTAGTCGGCGTGGTCGGTCGCGACGTGCAATACGCCGCCCGGGCGAAGGCGATTCGCGATCAGCGCCACCGTCGACGGCTGCAGCAGCCGTCGCTTGTGGTGCCTTGCCTTCGGCCACGGGTCAGGAAAGAAGACCCGGACACCGGTGAGCGACTGCTCAGCAATCATGTTTTCCAGCACGTCGACGGCATCGCCGCGCAGTAGGCGGATGTTGTCGATGTGCTCGCGCTCGATGCGCTGCACCAGCTGGGCGAGGCCGGGCTGGTAGACCTCGATGCCGATCAGGTTCAAATGGGGTTCGGCCTGTGCCATCGCGGCGGTGGCGGTGCCTGTGCCACAACCGATCTCGATGACCAGCGGGGCCTGGCGGCCGAACCAGGCCGTGGCGTCCAAAGGTTCATCGGCCACATCGCGGCCGATGCGCGGCCAGGTGCGATCCCAGGATTGCTGCTGGGTCGCGGTCAGCGCACCCCGGCGCGAGCGGAAGCTCGTTACTCGGGGGTACAGGCGGGAGCCCGAGCCCTTTCGGGATCCACGGTCCGCCGGAGCCGAAGCTGTGGACGGCGGTCCGGGAACTGACTCGGCAGTGTGGTTCGCGGCGTCGTTCACGCGGTCCATTGTCCAGCATCGGATGATCAGGGCGGCAAGCGGCCGCTGGCGATTGCCTGTAGGTCGCTCGAAAGGCGCCGTCGGCGACCTGCTCGCACGGGCCAGCCAGCTGTTCGCGGCTGGCCCACTCGCCCCGCTCAGGCGGCGCGCACGCGGCGGATTCGCCTCGTCGGCGCGGTCTCCTGGCGCAGCGGTTTGCCCAGTGCCACTTTGAGCGCGGTCCCGATCATCTCCACCAGCCCGCGCACCCCGGCGGGTGAGGCCGCGACCGACCACACCGTGCTGTCGCTTTTTTCGTGCACCGGTTGCCCGGCCAGCCGATCGCTGAGCCAGTCCAGACTGATCGGGGTGGCCAGCGGGAGCAGTGAGAAGTGCTCGCTGAGCCGATCACGCACATAGGTGACCTGTGCGCCGCCCCGCCGATACCGCTCGACCTGGCCGTCGACGCCGTCCATGTGAATGATCTGGTCGTGCACCGGCTGCACGACGAGCAGCGGACAGGTCGGGATGGAGTGGCCGAGCCGCAGATCGGCGAGCATGGCCTGCAGATCGGGTGCGGCGAGCACCTCCTCGAGCGGTCGGGTCAGATGGTGACCGACATCTCTATTGATGAGGCCGAGTATCGCCGCGAACGGTGTCGCCCGTTCGGCGCGTTCGATCAGTCGATGCCCCTCGGCATCGCAGTCGCTGTCGAATACCGCGGCCAGCGCCGGATATAACCGGCGCAGCGCCGCGACCACGATCGCGGGCAATCCGGCGTAGTGCCCGCCGTTCAGCCTGGTGAAGACCTGTCCGGGATCGCCGACCGGCGCACCGAGCACGGCGCCGACGATATCGATTTCCGGTGCGTAGGTCGGCGCCATCTCGACCAGCCAGGAACTGGCCATGCCGCCACCGGAATAGCCCCACACCGCGACCCGGGTGTCGGGCCGCAGACCGAGCGGCCCGAAGCGCAGTGCCGCGCGGATCCCGTCGAGTCCGCGGTAGCCGGGCTCGCGTGGTGCGCCGAAGTTACCGTGCGGACCCTCGTGATCGGCGATGCTCACCGCCCAGCCCCGGCGCAGGGCATTGGCCAGCAGCATCCATTCGAATTGGGTGACCGAGCCGAGCGCATGGGAACCGCGGCGCAATGCGTACGAGGGCGAACATCGCTCGGCGACCGCGTCCATGGCGGTCTGGAAGGCCAGCAGCGGGCGGTCCTCGTCCGGCTCGGCGTCCAGCGGCAACAGCACCGTGGTGATCGCCGCCTCCGGTGCGCCGTGCAGATCGCAGCTGCGGTAGAGCAGCTGCCAAGCCGAGACCTGCTGCGGCACAAGGCCGAACAGTGCGAGTTCGACACGGCGGCTACGCAGGATGGTGCCCGGCGGACGGGACGCGAAGCCCTTCGGCGGCCGCAGGAACGGATCGGCACTGGGTAGCAGCGGTTTGCCGGACGCGTCCGGCTCGCCAGCACCGACGACATCGACGGCCACGGCAACCTCCTCATCAAAACCTGTACGGAACGCGTTCCGCCGGTCGGCAGGCTATTCGATTTGCGGCGCTCCCTGAGGCTTTGCGTGATTATGTAAGTTTTGTTCTTTGGGACCGTCGTTCGTGCCGCTGGCTCGAAAAGTGAAGCCGCACACCGATTGTGGTGACGACCATCAGGTCAGATTAAGTGACCGCGGGTATCTGTGGGAACCCCGAGGTAGGGGGCTTGTCATCGCACTAGACTGCGCGCATGAGCAGACCGACTGTGTTCATTACCGGTGCGGCGGCGGGTATCGGCCGGGCCACGGCCCTACTTTTCGCTGCACAGGGGTACCACGTCGGCGCCTACGACATCGATGAGGTGGGCCTGACCAGGCTCGCCGCCGATATCCACGCCACCGACGGCAGCGTGCGTACCGGGGTGCTGGATGTGACGAACGACACGCACTGGACCGAACGTCTCGCCGAGTTCCATGCCGATGAGCAGCGGCTCGACATCCTCATCAATAACGCGGGCATCCTGCGCGCGGGTCCGTTCGAATCGATCGACCTCGCCACCCACCAGGCGATTGTCGATGTCAATCTCGGCGGGGTGATCGCCGGCACCCATGCGGCGTTCGCCTATCTGCGCGATACGCCGGGTGCGCAGGTGGTGAATCTGTGCTCGGCCTCGGCCATCTACGGTCAGCCGGAACTGGCCAGCTACGGCGCGACCAAATCGGCGGTCAAGAGCCTCACGGAGGCATTGGATCTCGAATGGGAACAGCACGATATCCGGGTGATCGCGGTGTGGCCGCTGTTCGTGTCCACCGCCATGGTGGACGGGGTGGAGACGGCCTCGACCAAATCGCTCGGCGTGCGCCTGACCGCCACGGATGTCGCGAACGGAATCTGGGACGCGACCCGCAAGCGCGGTCGGCTGCCGCGCGTGCACTACGAAATCGGCACGCAGGCAAAGGTACTGGCGACCGCCGCCAAATACGCGCCCAATTGGGCCGTGCGCACCGCGAATAAATACTTCAGCGGCAGCTGATCCTTTCCAGCGATCGGCGACGCGGTCGCCGCGGCGTGCCGACCCGGTCGAGCAGTCGCTGCGTCCGCGCGATACCGCGGCCCTGAGTCTGCAAGAATTGCGCACCGAAAAGGGGGTGCTCAGCTTTGCCGATAGCCACCGAATCCGACGGGCCCCGGATCCGACCGGGGGGACCCGCGCGGGAACTCGACCAACTCGACCAACTGCTCGCCACGCTGCGCTCGGGGGCGGATCCACGGATCGTGGGCCAGGTGGGGGCCGCCATCGCACGATGGCGGCGGCCGCCGCGCATTCAGGTGACCGGCCGCGCGCACGCCGGTCGAACCACCGTGCTGCACGCGCTGGCGCTGATGTCGGCGGTGGAGACCGCGCCGGTGGACGAGCCGGGGGTAGCCGATCCCGATCTCGACGCCGACATCATCGTCTACGTCCTCTCCGGCGCGCCGCAGCCCGCGGACCGGCGGATACTCGCGGAACTGCCGCCCGAGCGCACGGTCGCGGTATTGAACAAGGCCGATGCGATCGGATCCCGGTGGGGCGATGCGGTGGCCGCCGCCGAGCAGTACAGCGGCGGCCTCGGGACCGTCACACTGCCGGTGGTCGCCTCCCTGGCCGTGCGCACCAGGGCCGGTGCGCTGAGCGAGGCCGAGATGGTCACGCTGCGCCGCCTCGCCGAGACCGCGGATCCCGCGCTGACGCTCTCGCCCGATCTGTTCGTCGCGGCCTCGGCCGGTCCCGATGTCGCCGAACGCGAGGAACTGCTACAGCGATGGGACCTCTATGGCATCACCTGTGCGCTGGCCGCGCTGCGCCAGGACCCCGATCTCGGCCCGCACGCGCTGCTGCAGATCATGCACGCGGCCAGCGGTATCGATCCGCTGCACCGCCTGCTGCACCGCCGCTACGACCAGGTCTCCGCGCTGCGCGGCGGCGAATTGCTCGACGAACTGACCCGGCTGGCCGCACGCGCCGTCCCGGTCGACGGCGCGAACACCCGGGACGTGCTGGAGGACTACCTCTTCGGCGATGACGCCCGCTGGCTCGGTCTCTGCGCGGGCCTGGCCTATCCCGAGGTCGCCCATCTCGCCGCCGGATATCGCACGCCGGCACCGGCCGATGCCGACGATGCCCTGGCCCGAGCCGCCCGCTGGCGTGCCGTGGTCTCCAGCGATATGTCGCCCGGCGCCCGCCGCGCCGCCCTGCGCGTCCACAACGGCTACATCCGCCTATGGGAACGGATGAGCAGTGCCGGACTCTGAACAACCGGACGCGGGTGCGCCGGTCGGTGCGCCCGCGGCAGTGACGCCGCCCGATGCGGAGAAGCCGACGCTGACACCGGAGGTCGAGGCGGTCGTCGCGCGGTGGAATCCGCAGGGGACGGCGCTGTTGCGGGCGGTGCGGGGGACGGGGGTGGCGTCAGCGGTCACCTTGATCGGGCCCGATGACGCGAATACCAGCTTGTTGCGCACGGAGTTGGCGCGCTTCGAGCCGCGGATCGCACTGTCGGATCCGGTGCCCGATGCCAGTGCCGCGGTGGAAACCACCTCGCCGTCGGGCACCGCGCCATCGGCGGTCGCGCTCATCCTGTTGGACGCCGGTAGCGCCCTCGGCGCGGACACGCTGCACCTGGTGGATCGCCTGCGGACCGACGGCACCTGGATCCTGCTCGCCATGAACGGCATTCACGCCTATCAGGACTGGCGGGCGGTGCACGCGCACAATCTCGAGCTGCTCGCCGGGCAGGGCATCGACGATCTGGAGGTCGTGCCGGTTTCGGCACGGCTCGCGGTGGCGGGCCGCGCGGCGGGGGACGCGAGTCTGCTCGACCGCTCCGGACTCGGCGCACTGCACGCCGAACTCGTCGCCGCGACGGCGGGCGCCGAATCCGATGACCGCGTCACCGCCGTCACCGCGCGGGTGCTGGCCGATACCCGCAGGCGGGTCGCCGAACAGGTCGCGGTGCTGCGCGCGGGTGCGGCGCCGATCCAGTGGCGCGAGGAGCGCGCGGTCCTGCTCGCCGGGCGCGACGGCGGCCGGGCCACGGCCATGTCCACCTTGCGCAGCCAGCTCCACCTGGCTCGGGTCGATCTGATGACCGATGTCGGGGCCAGGGTGCGGGCACTGCACACCGCCGCCCGCGGCGAACTCGATCGGCTGCGCCGCGCCGAATTCGGTGGCTATCCGGAACGGCTGCAGCAGGCGGTCAACGAGCTGACCACCGCCCTGGACGGCACCATCGACCAGCGGCTCTCGGAACTCTCCTCCCGGCTCGGCGCGGCACCGGAACAAGACCGCGGCATACCACCGCGCTGGCGCGATCCGGCACCCCGCGTCGGCCCGGATCCGGAGCCGAGGCACCGGGGTGTCGAAGATCACCTCATGATCGCGCTCGGCGCGTCCGCCGGAGTCGGCATCGGACGCTTACTGGTCGCCCCGTTCTCGCTGGTGCAGGCGCTGGATTTCGCGACCGTTCCGGTGACGCTGCTGCTCGGAGCCGGTGCGGCGGCCTGGGTGGTGCGTGCCCGCGGTCAGGTGGCCGACCGCGCCCATCTGCGTCAATGGGTCTCCGACGCATTGGTGAACGTGAAGGCCCAGTTGGAGCAGCGCGTGGCCACCGCGCTGGTGGAGTCGGAGACCGCGCTATCTGATCGGGTAATGCGCGCGAGCACCGAGCGAATCGTCGAAATCGACCGTCAGGTGGCCGAATTGGAGGCCAAACTGCGCCGGGCCGCGGCGGAGCAACCCGGACAGCTTGCGGCCTGCGAACGCGACATCACCATCCTCGATCGGTATCGAACATCTTTTGATTAGGTAATTAGTGGGTACTCCTGGGGGAACCCGATTCCGTACTGGTCGTCACATCGCGTTAACCTCTAAAGCAGGAACCTGGGCGTCCGCTCCGTCCTTGTACGCGGTCCAGCCATGGCGCGCTTTCGACTGGTCGTAGCGGGTGCCTTCCCGCCAACGGTGGCGCTCGGTGTGTTCGCGCTGGTCATGGGCCTTACCGTAGCGACTGCTCGCAGGTCGCTCGAAATGGTCAGCCCAGGCGGTGACACCGTGAACCGCCCATCTCAGGAGAGTTTTCATGACCTCAGCGACCATTCCTGGTCTTCGCGATTCCGACGGCAAGCAGCCGACCGAGCACAGCGAACTACTCGCCTGGGTACAGGAAGTCGCAGAACTCACTCAGCCAGAGCGAGTGGTCTGGGCGGACGGTTCCGACGCGGAGTGGGATCGGCTGACCACCCAGCTCGTCGCGGCGGGCACCTTCAAGAAGCTCAACGAGGAGAAGAAGCCGAACTCCTACCTCGCCCTCTCCGATCCCTCCGATGTGGCGCGTGTCGAATCCCGCACCTACATCTGTTCCAAGACCGAGGCCGACGCGGGCCCCACCAACAACTGGGTCGACCCCGCCGAGATGCGCGCCACCATGACCGAGCTGTACCGCGGCTCGATGAAGGGCCGCACCATGTACGTGGTGCCGTTCTGCATGGGCCCGCTCGGTGCCGAGGACCCCAAACTGGGTGTGGAGATCACCGACTCCGAATACGTCGTGGTGTCGATGCGCGTGATGACCCGGATGGGCACCGCCGCGCTGGAGAAGCTCGGCACCGACAAGCCGTTCGTGAAGGCGCTGCACTCCGTCGGCGCGCCGCTGGCCGACGGCCAGGCCGATGTGCCGTGGCCGTGCAACGACACCAAGTACATCACCCACTTCCCCGAGGACCGCGAGATCTGGAGCTACGGCTCCGGCTACGGCGGCAACGCCCTGCTCGGCAAGAAGTGCTACTCGCTGCGCATCGCCTCGGCCATGGCCCATGACGAGGGCTGGCTGGCCGAGCACATGCTGATCCTCAAGCTGATCTCCCCGGAGAACAAGGCGTACTACATCGCCGCGGCCTTCCCGAGCGCCTGCGGTAAGACCAACCTCGCGATGATCCAGCCGACGGTTCCCGGCTGGCGCGCGGAGACCCTCGGCGATGACATCGCCTGGATGCGTTTCGGCAAGGACGGCCGCCTGTACGCGGTGAACCCGGAGTTCGGGTTCTTCGGCGTCGCGCCCGGTACCAACCGCAGCTCCAATCCGAACGCCATCGCGACCGTCGAGGCGGGCAACACCGTCTACACCAATGTCGCGCTCACCGATGACGGCGATATCTGGTGGGAGGGCCTGGAGGGCGAGCACGACCACCTGATCGACTGGAAGGGCAACGACTGGTTCCTGCGGGAGACCGAGACGCTTGCCGCGCACCCGAACTCGCGCTACTGCACGCCGATGTCGCAGTGCCCGATCCTGGCCCCCGAATGGGACGACCCGCAGGGCGTGCCGATTTCGGCGATCCTGTTCGGCGGCCGCCGCAAGACCACGGTTCCGCTGGTGACCGAGTCCTTCGACTGGCAGCACGGCGTTTTTATGGGCGCCACCCTGTCGTCCGAGCAGACCGCCGCGGCCGAGGGCAAGGTCGGCACCGTGCGTCGCGACCCGATGGCCATGCTGCCGTTCATGGGCTACCACGTCGGTGACTACCTGAACCACTGGATCAATGTCGGCAAGAACGCGGATGCGAACAAGCTGCCGAAGATCTTCTACGTCAACTGGTTCCGTCGCGGTGGCGACGGCCGCTTCCTGTGGCCCGGATTCGGCGAGAACTCCCGCGTGCTGGAGTGGATCATCGGCCGGATCGAGGGTTCGGCGCAGGCCGAGCCGACCGCCATCGGCAATGTGCCCACCGCCGCGCAGCTCGACCTCGAGGGTCTGAAGGTCGACCCCGCCGATGTCGACGAGGCGCTGGCCGTCGACGCCGACGAATGGCGCAAGGAGATCCCGCTCATCGAGGAGTGGTTCGAGTTCGTCGGCGATAAGCTGCCCTCCGGAGTGCGCGACGAGTTCGAGGCGCTGAAGGAGCGCCTGGGCTGATAGCGCCCCTGAAACTTATTCGCCCGCACCATTTTCTGAAATGGTGCGGGCGAATTCGTTTATCCAGCAGGTTATTCGGAGTACGGAGCCATCCGGACGAGTTGCAGAAATCCGACACTGTTCAGCAGGGCGGCACGGCCCTTCGGCATCGCCTCGGCCTCGGCTTTGAACGCGGCGACCAGATGCCGCTTGACATCGTGGCGTGGATGCCGCTGTAACAGTTGCGCGACCCAGTCCGGGTCCAGTTCCGGATAGCGCGCCCCCATCACATCCACCGATGCACCCGCCGATACGAATCCGCCGGGATCGCTCAGATCATCGGCGACGCCGGGGGTGATGTGCGCGGCGATCGCGGCCCCGATCGCCTGTGCGCGTTCCGGTTCCGCGCCCTCGCGCACCGCGAACGCCGCTGCCCGTTCGCCACCGGCCACCGCGAAACACCTTCCCGGGGTGGGGCTTTCGAGCTGTAGGTCATGCAGCAGGGAGGCCACATAGACCAATTCGTCGTCGTAGCGAGCGCTGTCGAGTTCGGCGAGCACCCGGCCGAAGAAATAGGTGCGATACGAATGCTCGAGCATATGGATCGACAGCGATTCGCGGGCTTCGGTTTCCGCCGCCTTGGCGAGTTTCGAATCGGGCACCCGCAGTCCCGCGAACTCCAGACGCCCGGTGCCATGTCTTCCGAGCATCCGTTTGAGCTGCGCGCCGCCCAGTTTCGGCAGCGTGCGCGCGACCTCGACCGCCAGTTGCCGGTGCTGCGCGCCGGAGAGCTTCCCTCCGGTCCGCGTCGCCCATTCCCAATCGATGCCAGCAGGCGCACCCACGTCGTTCTCCTTCTCTCGAACGCTGCTCGCTGTTCAGTGAAGCGCCCTGGTCGATCGGCGACGAGTGGCAGATATGCCAGTAACGCTCGGATTTCCGCCAATCCGAGGGGCAGAAGCGCACTTTACCTGGTGCATCCGATTCTCCGGATGGCTGCCAGCCCGAACGGCAGGTTGCCGAGTCGCACCGGGCTCTGCCGGGACGCGGCGGCCGAGATGACTGTTCAGCGGAAGTCGGCCGCGTGGTCTCGTGCCCACTGCGCGAAGGTATGCGCGGGGCGACCGGTGACCTCCTCGATGATGGTCGAGACCTGCGGTGCCGCGGTGCGCCCGGCCTCCCATCCGGCCAGGACGGCATCGACGCCGATCGATGGCATGGTCTTGCCGAGTTCGGCACGCGCCTGTTCGACGGGAATCACCTCGAGGGTGATCTCGCGGCCGATGGCCGTCCCGATGTGCTGGACCTGTTCGCGCAGGGTCAGAGCCTCCGGTCCCCATACCGGGTAGGCGTGGCCTTCGTGCCCCGGTTCGGTCAGTGCGGTCACCGCGAGTGCGGCCAGATCCTTCTCGTGAATGGGTGCCGTGCGGGCGTCGGCATACGGCATCCGGACGATGCCTTCGTCGCGAATCGACCGCTGCCACCACCACAGTGCGTTGGTGGCGAACATGCCCGGCCGGATGAATGTCCAGTCCAGACCGGACTTTTCGATGGCGGACTCGATGACGGCGTGCATCCGGGCAATCGGGTTGTCCGCGGCATCGGCCAGCAGGATGGCCCCGGACGACAGGAATACGACATGCCGCACTCCGGCGGATTCGGCCGCCGCGACGAAACCGTCGATGCCGTCGGGTTTGGCGTAGAGGAATACCCGCTCGGCGCCTTCGAGTGCGGCGGGCAACGTCTCCGGGTGTTCGAGATCGGCCGCGACGACCTCCGCGTCCGGCGGGAAGTCCGCGGCGGCGGGTTCCCTGCTCGTCAGACGGACCTGCTCGCCCCGCGAAATCAGCCCCGCCGCGACGTGGCGGCCGACATTGCCCCTGGCTCCGAAAATGACTGTGATCATGGCGGCAGCGTAGGCCGATGAGCTTACCTCTAGAAAGGACATACCTTAAGGTAAGCTCCGGATATGACGGTACGTTCGCAGGTTCGCCCCGATGCCTGGCCTGACATAAGTGACGCATTTAACAGCGATTGCCCGGCCCGCGAGGTGCTCGACCACATCACGAGCCGCTGGGGAATGCTCATCCTGACCGGCCTCGGCAATGGGCCACTGCGGTTTTCGGAGTTGAACGCCATGATCGGCGGGATCAGCGAGAAGATGCTGTCGCAAACGCTGCGCACGCTGGTGCGGGACGGACTGATCGCACGCACCGTCGAGCCGACCACCCCGCCTCGCGTCAGCTACGAACTGACCGCACTCGGTCAGGGTCTCGCCGAGTCGCTGCAGCAGTTTCTGGGTTGGATCCGGCAGAACACGGTCGAGGTCATGGCCGCCCAGCGCCGCCACGACCGGCAAAAGTGATAGTTTCGCGAATTCGACACTGCCGCAGTCGCTTTCGCGGTTGCCGAGCCGTATCGCCATGAGCGTCCACACCCGCGGTCGAGATCTGTGGCGTAGCGGTACTTCTCGCCGGGTGCGGTGATCTCGGCGAATCGGGAGCCGCCGCCTTCGATCGCGAGTCGGTCCACGCTCAGTAGCAGGACAACAGGCCGATCGTCGAGTGCGTTCGCAGCGTCTCGGGCTCCGCGGTTCGCGGCATAAGAACTGCCTGCGGCAGCGGCTAGCGCACAGGATGTGAGCTGCGTGTTGCCCACCGGCTGCGCGCCTCGGCCGCCAAGGCGTGGCTTGTTCATGGTGGCGAGGGCCGCCTGGCGGGAATAGCAGCAATACTCGGATTCATGCCAGACTGAGGATGTGAAGCAGGTAGTCGCGCTGGCGCTGGACGGGGTAATGACCTACGACCTGGCGTGCGCGGTGCAGGCGTTTCGGCACGGTCCGGGCAAGACCGGTGAGCCGGTGGGGTTCGAGATGCGGACGTGCGGGGTGCGGCCGGGGCCGGTGTGGACGCCGAATGGTTTCGGGCTCGAGGTGGACGACGGACTCGAGGCGCTCGAGAGCGCCGACATCGTGGTGGTGCCGGGGATCGGACTGCCCACTTGGCCGCCGCCCGAGGAGGTGCTGGATGCGCTGCGGGCCGCCGCGGCACGGGGCGCGACAATGGCCAGCATCTGCACCGGCGCATTCATTGTGGCGCGGGCCGGACTGCTCGACGGACGCCCCGCCACCACCCACTGGGCGTATTGCGATGAATTCGCCGAGCTGTTCCCGGCGGTCAAGCTCGACCCCGGCGCGCTATATGTCGACGACGGTGACGTGCTCACCTCGGCGGGTCTGTCCGCGGGGATGGATCTGTGCCTGCACATCGTGCGCCGCGAACTCGGCGCGGGCGCGGCGGCGGAGCTGGCCCGCTGGAATGTGACGCCGCCGCACCGCGAGGGCGGCCAGGCGCAATACATCCCGGATGCCTTGGGCGCCAATGACTTCCCCGGCACGCTTGCCGCCACCATGGCCTGGGCGGCGGCGAATCCGGCACAGGCGCAGGATGTTTCGGCGCTCGCCGGGCATGCGTTGATGAGTGAGCGCACCTTCATTCGCCGCTTCAAGGCCGAGGTCGGCAGCACGCCGCGGCGTTGGCTGGAGGCGCAGCGCACGGTACGCGCTCGGGAATTGCTGGAGACCACCGAATTGCCTGTCGAAGTCGTTGCGGCGCAGTCCGGGTTCGGCAGCGTCACGGCGCTGCGGGTGCATCTGCGCGCGGCCACCGGTACGACGCCCGCCGGATATCGCCGGTCCCTGCGTCGCTAGTCGGGTCGATATCGAGGGTGAGAGCGCAATCGCCGGGCTGCGAGCCGGCAGTGTTCCAGATCGCCGGACCTGGGGCGGCGGGGTGCGCTACCGTTGATTTGCCCGAACAACATTTCGGGGTCGGTGCCGGGGATGCGATGTGTGCCCGGTAGTGGCCTATGCTTTGCGAGTACTCCGTCTCATAACCGACCAGTGCGATTGCTTAACGTTAACTGCGTGACCTGATATCGACTGAACTACTTCCCTTTTCGACTCGTAAACCCGCATCGTCGCGGCCAACGATGAGATCGACGCGCGAGAGGTGGTTGGAGCAATGACCGATCTGGATACCGGCCCATTCGCGATGCCCCAGGTAGCCGAAATCGAGCTGGCGACGGCGAGTACGCCGCTGCGGCGCGCCGCCGGCCGGTTGCAGGCGGTACTGCCGCCCGGCTGGCGCGTCGAAATAGTCGACGCGCCCGGTGCGCGGGGCGTCCACAGTGCACCGGGTAGCGGTCGCCAGCCCGTTCTCCGGGTGGTTATGCCGGATCAGTAGTTACCCGGTCCACCCCAGCGGCATCAGCAGGGACTTCTGTTCGCAGAACGCGTCCAGACCCTCCGGCCCGTTCTCCCGGCCGAGGCCGGAGGTCTTGTATCCGCCGAAGGGGGAGCCGGGATCGAACGCGTACCAGTTGATCGCATAGGTGCCGGTACGCACCCGCGCCGCGATTTCCGCACCGTGCTCGATATCGGTGGTCCAGACCGAACCGGCCAGGCCGTAGACGGAGTCGTTCGCGATGGCCACCGCCTCGTCCTCGGTCTCGTAGGGGATGACCGACAGGACCGGGCCGAAGATCTCTTCCTGTGCGATCGTCGACTTATTGTCGACATCGGCGAAAATGGTCGGCTCGACGAACCAGCCGCGATCCACATCCGCCGGACGTCCGCCGCCGAGTACCAGCCGCGCGCCCTCCTCCTTGCCCTTGGCGATATAGCCCTCGACGCGATCGCGCTGACGTTCGGAGATCAGTGGGCCGAAGGTGGTCGCCGGGTCGGTGGGATCGCCGGTCTTCAGCGTCTTCACGTGTTCGACCAGCGCGTCCAGGATTTCGTCGTAGCGGCTGCGCGGCGCGAGGATGCGGGTCTGCGCGACACAGCCCTGGCCGCTGTTCATCAGGCCGGAGAAGGCGAGCACCGGAATGTTGGCGGCGATATCCATATCGGGCAACAGGATTGCCGCGGACTTGCCACCGAGTTCGAGTGACACGCTCTTGAGCTGACCGGTCGCGATCGCGCCGATCTTGCGGCCGACCTCGGTGCTACCGGTGAAGGTGATCTTGTCGACGCCCGGATGGGAGACGAGGTATTCGGCGGCGTCGGCCTCGGCGGGCAGGATCGACAGCACACCCTCGGGCAGGCCCGCGTCGGTGAAGATATCGGCGATCTTATTGGCGGTCAGCGGGGTCAGCGGCGCGGGCTTGAGCACGATCGTGCACCCGGCGAGCAAGGCGGGCGCGAGCTTATTGGCCGCGAGGAAAAGCGGCACATTCCAGGCGGTAATGGCCGCGACGACACCGCGCGGCTCCCGCGAGACCCGCGAGGTGCCGAACATGCCGGTGCGGGTTTCGTTCCAGGGGAAGGACTTTGCCAGTCCGGCATACGAGTCGAGCGCGGCCACCGCCGGAATCTGGTTGAGCGTCATGGCGATCATCTGCGGTGCGCCCATCTCCGCGGTGAGCGTGGCGAGCAGATCGGCCGAACGCTCCTCGATCAGACGCGCGGCACGCGACAGGACCTGGGCACGTTCTTCGGGCGGGGTGGACGGCCACGGACCGTTGTCGAAGGCGTGCCTGGCGGCGGCGACGGCCGCGTCGACGTCGGCGCGGCCCACCACCGGGACGCTGCCCACCGTCTCGACCGTTGCGGGTGAGATGACCTGGAGGCGCTCGGTGGAGGCTGGCGCGGTCCAGCGGCCGCCGATGAACAAGCTGTCGTAATGCATGAGAACACGTTACAGTTTTGCGGCCCGATTGTCTGTAACCTGTTTCAGTTTTCTGTTCGGACAGCTTTCTGAACAGGGCGAATTCCAACCTGTCGGTTCGCTTTCCAGAGAACGCACTATTGCGTTCTGTTGCTGCAAGGGTCATGCTGTAGCAACAGTTCAGCTCGCTCGATTCGTTACGCAATTGGGGAGTCCGAGTCATGGCGGTGCAAGTAATCGGCCGGTCGCTGATGACCAGTGACCAGACCGAGCATCAGGCTAAAAGCGTCGGCGCGGGCGGGTGGGTGGTCTCCTTCCTGCCGGGCCGTACGCTGACCATCGAGCAGGCAACCGCGGCGATGCAAGCCGCCGAGGCAGTGGCGGTTGTCGGTCTGCTAGCCGATCAAGTCGGACTAACCACCCTGGAGACGGTCGGCCTGGCGATTCAGGAATCGCCTTGGGCCGCAACGGCCAACGCGTGCGGGCGTAGGAGCTGGCGACGGGGCTGGCTGGAAAAGTAGTCGCACCCTACTTGGTTGCCACTACCACCAGATTGCTCACCAGTAACTCTCGCAGTATCGGTACGTGAACCACCCACCAGGCCCACCGCGGATGGTAGCGCGGGAATACGGTGCGCACATCGGCGGAAGTGGTTGCCGCCCAACGCAACCCATCGGCGGCGCCGACCGCGAACAGCGACTTTCCGAAGCGGTTCTTCGGTTCCCGGCCGTTCTTGCGGCGGTACCGGCGCGCGGCGAACTCGCCGCCGAGGTAGTGCCACGGACCGGTTTCGTGACCGCCGAACGGGCCGTGCCACACGGTGTACGACAACACGATCAAACCGCCGGGGCGGGTCACGCGCACCATCTCATCGGCCATGACCCATGGCTGCGGCACATGTTCGGCGACATTCGAGGAGAAGCAGATATCCACGGCGTTGTCGCGAAACGGCAGAGCCATGCCCGAGCCGCGCACCGCGCCGGGCACCGACAGTCCGGCGGCATGCATCTCCGACGGATCGGGTTCGACCGGGATGTAGCGCGCACCGGTCTTGACGAATTCATCCGCGAAGTAGCCGGGGCCGCCACCCACATCGAGGATCGTCGCGCCGTCGAGCCTCCTGCCGGTGATATCGGCATAGAAATCGCCGATCATCGCGGCGCTGTCGGCGGCAATGTCACCGTAGAACACTGCCGGATCGGTCTGCTCGAACCGGAAACTGCCGAGCAGTCGCAGCGACCGGCGCAATGTCGCCCGCCGCGCGAACCGGGACAGGGACGGCCTGGTGCGCCGTGGGGCGTGCGCCGCCACGGCCTCGGCTGGCTCGCTTTCAGCTCTCGGCACGGCGCAGAGTCTCGCACAGAGCCGATGAGCCGCTGCTGTCCCGCCTGCCCCGGGTGGGAATTCCGCATCGTGCGGCGGGTCGATGCGGTGCGAGCTGGCTGGACGGGTGCACGGGTTAGGGTGTACGGCGATATCCGTCGTCCCGGCCGGGACCTGTCGACCGAGAGAAGCTCCACCGTGCGCGAAGTCCTCCTGCTGTGCTGGCGTGACTCCGGGCACCCGCAAGGCGGCGGCAGCGAACGATACCTGGAGCAGGTCGGGGCCCAGCTCGCCGCGCGCGGGGTCAAGGTCACCCTGCGCACCGCCCGCTATCCGGGTGCGCCGAAACGGGAGCGGATCGACGGCATCGAGATCAGCCGGGCGGGCGGGCGATTCTCGGTCTATCCGCGCGCGCTGATCGCGATCGCCCTGGGCCGACTCGGTATCGGGCCGCTGCGCGGGCTGCGCCCGGATGCGGTGATCGACACCCAGAACGGGATCCCCTTCTTCGCTGGCGTCGCGGCCGACGCCCCATCGGTGGTGCTCGTGCATCACGGACATCGGGAGCAGTGGCCGGTCGCCGGACGTTTCGTCGGGCGCATCGGCTGGTGGATCGAATCGCGGCTCTCGCCCCGCGTGCATCGGCACAACCAATACCTGACCGTTTCGCTGCCCTCGGCCGAAGAACTGACCACGCTCGGCGTGGACGGGTCGCGGATCGCGGTGGTCCGCAATGGCGCGGAACCGGTTCCTACCGACGCGCCGACCGGCTGCGCGGAGACCCGCACGGATGATCCGCGCATTGTGGTGCTGTCCCGGCTGGTGCCGCACAAGCAGATCGAAGACGCGCTGAACGTGGTGGCCCGACTCCGGGAGCGGATCCCCGGCCTGCGGCTGGATGTGATCGGTGACGGCTGGTGGGCGGACAATCTGAAGGCCGATGCCCGCGACCTCGGCATCGCCGATGCGGTCACCTTCCACGGCCACGTCGATGAGCGGCGTAAACACGAACTGCTGGCCCGCGCCTGGGTGCATGTGCTGCCCTCGCGCAAAGAGGGCTGGGGTCTCGCGGTGATCGAGGCGGCCCAGCACGGCGTGCCGACCATCGGCTACCGCAGTTCGCGCGGACTCACCGATTCCATTGTCGACGGTGTGACCGGGGTGCTCGTCGACGATGTCGGCCAGCTCGGCGACGCCGTCGGGGAACTGCTCGACGACACCGAGGCGCGTGCCGAGATGGGCGAGAAGGCGCGGGCCCGCGCGCGTGAATTCTCCTGGGAGCAAACGGGCAACGGTGTGTACGAGGTGCTCGCGGCCGCGGCCCGAGGCGAGTACACCTCGGGCCTCACACCGCCGGGACCCTGAGCAGCCGCGGTCCATGATCGCGGCGGTCGGACCGTCGCGGACGACGAATTCGGATCGGATTGCGAGTTCGATGTGCGTGCCAGGGCCGGGCCGTCGCGGATGAGGAATTCGGATCGGCCCGCGAGTTCGATGAGCGTGCCAGCGGCCAGCCGTCGGGAATATCGGCGAATCGGCCCTCGGCACGCGATCTCGGCGATGGTGACGGTGCTCTCGTGCGCGTGTGATCGCCCGCTGCTCCCGTTCGGTGGACAGTGGCGGCGTGTTCCGCTAGGCGGTGGAATTCCGCTGTGCCATTGGCGGATACAGAGTGTCGCAATCCGGGATTGATGCGTGCCAGCGGTTTTCAGGAGGGTGGCCGCAGTAGGGCGGCCAGCAGCAGTCCGCCGACGAGCAGTGCGGCCCAGATGAGGTGGGCGGCATAGGCGATTACCCGCTGGGTGGTGTGCGATTCGGCAGGCCGGTCGGTGGTGCCGGGGACTCGATACAGTGCGAGTCCGGAGTCGGTGTAGACCGTCGTCAATTGGGTGAGTGTTGCTTTCGACTCGTCGAGTGGTCCGGGAGTGGTGCGCTCGACCAGGACCCAGCCGACACCGAGGTCCGCCAGCTGCTGTGCCGAACCCCCGTGCAGCAGTATGGATTCCACTTCCCGGGCTTTGGCTCCTTCACCGGCGACCGTTCGACCGTGCACCGGGAGTTCGCCGGTCTGCAGCACGTCACGAGGCAGCATTCGCGGTGCCGGATCCAATACCGGCGCTCTGCCGCTGTACGGAAATTTCCGGAACATGCCCCCGGGCAGCACCGCGATATCGCCCGGGCCATCGATCCGGTCGGCGACTCGCTGCCAGCTCACTGGATAGTGCACCGGGCGCAGTTGATTGCCCACGCCCCAGGCAAGATCGAACAGCGGCAGTACGAGCAGTGCGATGAACAGCGCTGCGGTCAGCGACATTGCGCTTGTTCGTGAGTTCTGGGCGGGCGGTTCGGTCGACGCGTCTGGGGTGAACCACATGGCAACGGTTCGGCACCCGGCCGCGGCGCACAGCGCGTAGGCGGGCATTGCCAGTGCCACGTACTTCTGTGTGTCACGCAGCAGCCCGGTGCCGGGCACGGTGGTAACGAGCCATTCCATGGCGCTCATGCCCCACGATGTCGCGCCCAAGGTGGGTAGTACGACGGCGACGGCCGCGAGTATCAGCAAGGCGCGGCGAATTCGGATATTCGCGCGATCGGTCGCGGTGGTCTCGCCCCCGAGTTTCGTCGAATGGGCTGTGGCTGATTCGGATCCGACATGGGCGGCGCGGCCGGTCGGGGCTGTGCTGCCGGGTTCGATATCGGTGGGAGATGTGGACCGGGTTCGGGTGTTGTCGCTCGTTGCGGTGTTCGGCTCGGGTTCGGCGGGTGTCGAATGAGTTGTGGCGGTGGCTGATTCGGTATTCGGGGCAGTGGCGGCTGCAGAGTGGGGCGGGATGGTGCCGGTCGTGGACGTCTTCTTGGTCCAGGCGGCGCGGATGCCGGTTGCCACGAGGATCAGGAGTAGGGCGGTGCCGATCAGGGCCAGTGGGGTGGTGCGGGAAATCGGGACCGAGTCGGCGTTCCAGATGCCACCGAGTCCGGCCAGGCTGCCGAGGGTGCCGAGGGCGGGTTCGGCGCGAGCGGCGAAGGCGGCGATTCCGGCCGGGTCGGAGGGTTCGGAGCCGGCGCCGGACAGCGCTGTCGCGGTCAGCCACGGCGCGGATGCGGCCAGCAGGAGGGCGAGTGCGCCGAGGAGGTTTCGACGTCCGATCAGCACGACAGCGGTGCAGCCCGCGAGCAATGCGCCGGTCGGAGTGAGTCCTGCGGCGGCGAAGCATGCGGCCAGTGCGGCCCACGCGGCGGCCGTACTCCTCGTCGTGTCCTTCCTGTTCGCATGGTGGAATCGCGCGCGGCGACCGACCGCAGCTGGTGCGGGAGTGCGATTCCGAGGTGCCGCACCGCCGATTGGGTCGGCGCGGTTTGTGTCGGTCGGCGCGATCGGTTTGTCTGCGTCGGGTTGGTTGAGTGCCGTGTTGCTGGGTGTGGCGTCGGGCGCGTCGGGTTGGTTGAGTGCCGTGTTGCTGGGTGTGGCATCGGGCGCGTTGGGTTTGTCCGCGTCAGGCTGGTTGAGCGCCTCATTGCCGGGCGCGATATTCGGCGCGCTGCGTTGGCGAATTCGGTAGGCGGCCAGCACGGTCCACGGCAGTGCGGCGTAGCCCGTCAGCAGACTCCAGTGGCCTTGCAGCAGACGTTCGGCCACATATGGATTCCACAGGGCGACGGTGACCGCGACCAGTTGCGGTCCGGTCGATACCCGGAGCAATTCGCGGGCCAGCACCGCCGCGCCATATCCCGCCGCCCACAGCGCGACGACCAGGATCGCTTTGACGATCAGTCCGCCGTCGACGATCGGTGACAGCGCGGCGAGCAGCGCGTCCTGCGGCACCGCGCGCGGGGCCGCGGCACCGAGCCCCAGCGCCGAATCCGTCGGATAGGAGCGCGGCGTACTCACCGCATCGCGCAGCAATAGATAGCCCGGCCCGAGCAGTGGACCGGCAATGAGCAGCGACAACACCCCGCTGTACCCGGCCGGCGCGAACCGCACCCACCGTGCGCACCGAGCCGGCCAGTCACTCACGCGTGCACCCTACGTTCCATACCCGAACCCACCCGCCCCCGGGCCATACCCACCCCGGCTCCGGGCCTACGGAAAGTGCGTACCAGCGCGCCGGCCGCCGCTGCGCCGATCGCGGTATTCGGATGCGTCTCCGTGCCTGGATCTCGCACGCGAGAGCCTGTCGGTGGGGGGTGTGAGTGCGGGTGGGTCTGTTGGCGGGGTGTGTGGCCTGGGACTTGCGGGATGCGCCGCTGTTCCGATTGCGGTGTTCGGATGCGTCTCTGTGCCTGGATCTCGTACCCGAGAGCCTGAGGTGGCGGTGTGTGCGGGTGGGTCTGTTGGCGGGGTGTGTGGCCTGGGACTTGCGGGATGCGCCGCTGTTCCGATTGCGGTGTTCGGATGCGTCTCTGTCCTGGATCTCGTACCCGAGAGCCTGAGGTGGCGGTGTGTGCGGGTGGGTCTGTTGGCGGGGTGTGTGGCCTGGGACTTGCGGGATGCGCCGCTGTTCCGATTACCGTGTTCGGATGCGTCTCCGTGCCTGGATCTCGCACGCGAGAGCCTGAGGTGGGGGGTGTGCGCGGGGTGGATCTGTCGGCTGGGGTGTGTGGCCTGGGAGTTGTCGGGATGGGTGTGTGCGGGGCTCGGGGGTGTGGGTGGGACGATTGCGACGTGCCTGCCGTCCGTCGTCTACCTGTTGTGGCGGATCTGACGTTGGTGACGGCTGGGGCGATGACGGCGAATGTGGCGGGGTATCTGCTGCAGATGCTGGCCAGCCGGTGGTTGGGGGTCAGCGGATACAGCGAGTTCGCGAGTCTGCTCGCGGTGCAGTTGCTGTGCGCGGTGCCGGCGCTGGCATTGCAGAATGTGGTCGCCCGGGAATTGGTGCGCGGCGCGAGCGTTTCGGCACTGCGTCGGTTGCAGTGGCGGTGTGCGGTGATCGTCGCGGTGGTCGCCGCGGCGCTGGTCCCGCTGGTGACCGCGGTGCTGAATGTCGGCGTGGTCGCCTGCGCCGCCGCACTCGGCGCGGCCCCCGCCCTTGTGCTGCTCTCCGGCGGACAGGGCATCCTGCAGGGCGGCAGACGCTTTCGCGCATTGGCAATAGTCCTCGGCACGGCCGGTATCGCCCGCGTAACTCCGGCCCTCGTGGTCCTCGCGTTCGGCGGCTCCGCCGCACCCGCCCTCTGGGCCGCAGCACTCGGAATCATCGCCGCCGCCGCCCTCGCCCGCTACACCGCATCCACACCCCCACCCCGCCCTCGCCCCACAGTCGATACGGGAACGGCACCGCCTCCCCACGATGGCTCCGAACCACCGGAATATGGGATCGGTTCCGGCGACGAGCCGACGCATGGGGTTGGCTTTGACAAGCTGAAGCGTGGGGTTGATTCCGGGGAGGTGGCGCGTGGGGTTGGTTCTGGCGAGGTGGCGCGTGGGGTTGGTTCTGGCGAGGTGGCGCGTGGGGTTGGTTCTGGCGAGGCGGCGCATGGGGTTGGCTCTGACGAGCTGAAGCGTGGGGTCGGTTCCGGCGAGGTGATGCGCGGGGCTGGCGCCGGCCGATCGACGCAGGGAGTTGGCCCCGATAGATCGACGCGTGCGATCCGGTCCGAAGGAATGCGTGGCGCCACTCGGTGGGTGGTGCGGTTGTGGGCCTGGGGTGCATCTGCTGCCGCGGATCGGGGCGCCCACGCAGTTGGGGTGGTTCCGGTGTTGCGGGCGGCGCAGGTGCAGGCGGCGTTGATGGCGTTGTCGTCGGCCGATTTGATTGTTGCGCGGGTTGTTTTGGGGGAGGCGGATGCGAGTCGGTATGCGCTGGGGGCGATTGCCGCGAAGATCGCGTTCTGGCTGCCGCAGGCGGTGGGGGTGGTGTTGTATCCGCGGATGGCGCAGCCGACGCATTCGGCGCGGGCGATCCGGGATGCGCTCGCCGTGCTGTCCGGCATCGGGATCGTCGCGGTAGTGGGTGCGGCGGTGGCGGCACCGGTGGCGCCGCTGTTCGCGGGACAGGACTATGCGCCGATCCAGGGCCTGCTGTGGCTGTTCGCACTGCAGGGCGCCATCCTCGCGGTGCTCCAGGGCGCACTGCTCTCGGCGATCGCGGTAGACCGCACCGCCCTCGCCGCACTGACGTGGCTCGGCCTCGCGGTCGAGCTGGTCCTGATGATCTCCTTCGCCCGCTCGGTACCCACCCTGATCACCACCGCCGTCTGCGTCGCGGCCGCCACTACCGTCCTGGTCGCACTCATCGTCCTGCGCACCGCCGACCGCTCCCCATCACCCACCTGACCGCTCGGGTTCGCTTGCGATCAATTGCTCGGGCGCACCGGCCCGCTTACGACCACCCACCCGAGCGCACCGACTCGCGATCACCCGCGGGACCGCATCAGCTCGCCTACGATCACCAGCATGATCACCGCTGTGCACACACTGGTCTATGCGGAGGATCCGGATGCGGCTCGCGCGTTCTTCCGCGACGTTCTCGGTTGGCCGAATGTGGACGCCCACGGTGGGTGGCTGATTTTCGGTACCGGGCCGAGCGAACTCGGGGTGCATCCCGCCGAGGGGCCGCCGCATCACGAGATTTCGCTGATGTGCGATGACATCGAGCAGACCATGGCCGAATTGGCCGGGCGTGGAGCGCGATTCGAGGGCGACGTCGCGGAGCGGAGCTTCGGGCGCTGCATCGATATGAGGATCCCGGGCGCGGGGTCGATGCTGCTGTACCAGCCGTCGCATCCCGTCGCATATTCCTCGGGTCCGTCCGCGACCTGACCGCACGCGAATCGAACCGCCCCGAAACGAACTCGGCTCCCAGGCATAACGCCGGGGAGCCGAGTATCGGAACTGCTGTCAGAGATTCTTCTGGATCCTGATCTGCTGGGTCGGAGCGTCATCCCCGCCCCGGACCGGACCGCCGCGCCGACCGACGCCAGCACCGGCGGATCCACCGCGGATCCCCAGGATCAGACCGCCGACCAGGGCGGCGACACCGAGCACGCCGAGCACGATCGGCATGATCCGGCCGTACAGCGACAGCTTGTCGATGTTCTCCTTGGCCACCGAGAGCTGCGATTCGATGGTGTTCTCATCGAAGACGAGGTGCGATTTCAGCGCGGTGACGTCGGGGTGGTCGGCGCTGCGCGAGTAGTACAGGTGCAGCTGCTCACCGCCCTTGACCACGGTGCCGGTCTGCGGCTCGACCCACAGGTCGCGGGTGTTGGTGTAGAAGCGGGTCATCGTGACCGGCTCGTCACCCTCGAGGCCCCACTTCGCGGCGGGCAGGCTCAGCCGGTTGGTCGGTGCCTGGATCACGTCCCACAGGTTGGTCGCCGGGACCGACATCTGGAAGTGGTAGACCTTCGTGTTGTTGATCTCGGTCTCTTCGATGAACTTGGCGTCGAAGGTCTTGCGCACGTTGAGATCGAAGTACGGGTAGGTCTTCTTCTCGGTGCCGATCGGGAAGCGGTACTGCAGGCCGGTGTGCTGCACCGGGTCGGCGATGCTCTGTAGGTCCTTGTTCACCGTGACGGCAATGGAGCCGTTGGGGTTCTTGGCCACCGGCTCGCCGGACTTGCGGTCGATGGTGACCCGGTCGATGGTCGCGGTCAGCAGGCCGGTGTCGCCCTGCTTATCGATGCGCCGCAGCGTCTGACCGGCCTGGACGGTCATCTCGGTGGCGTCGGAGGGGTCCTCGACGGTGAGGAACCGCTGCGAGACCAGCGGCACATTGGTGTCGATCTTGGCCGCGCCCTCGGGGGCGGTGAGCGACTTGGAGTCCAGGACCAGGCTGTCCTCGCCCGGCTGGTTCGTCGCGATTGTGGTGATCTCGAGATCGAGGGGAGTCTTCGCCAGTCTGCTGACGGTGTAGGTCGGGATCATCACCGCGGCGACGATCAACAACGCACCCAGACCCACGAGCAGGCAGGCCACCGTCCTTCTGGTTCCGGCACTCAGTGCCATGCAAACTCTCCTCGTCATAGAACACGGGTCTGTGCGGCGAGTACTGCGGGCGTGCCGCGGCACTCGTGAGCCCCGACACTAACAGTCCGTTGTCGTACCATGCGGTGCCGAGGCCGGAATCGACCCAGAAATCGCCCGAGTCTAACGCGAAATCTGAAACGTCGGGTTACCAGCTGGTAGGTGTGATTGCTTGCAGGTCGCTCGAACGGACCGGCAGACTGGAGGTCGATGACCGCCACCCTGCCCACGTCGACCACTGCCGCGCCCGCTCGGACGCGCGGTTTCGTGCCCGCCCTGGAAGGTATGCGTGGCATGGCCGCGCTGGGTGTGCTGCTGACCCACGTCGCGTTCCAGACCGGCGCCGCGAATGCGCCGGTGCTGGGGCGGATCTGGGAACGGTTCGATATGGCGGTCGCGGTGTTCTTCGCGCTGTCGGGTTTCCTGCTGTGGCGTCCGCATGCCGCGAAGGCGCGCGGGCTGGGGACCGCGCCCTCGGTCGGCTACTACCTGCGGCACCGAGCGGCGCGCATTCTGCCCGCGTATTGGGTTGTGGTGGCCGCGGTGCTGATCTTGGTGCCGAGTGCGGCCGACACCGCTGGCCTGCGCGTATGGGTTTCGAATCTGGCCTTGACGCAGGTCTTCGTGCCACTGACGCTGACCGATGGACTCACCCAGATGTGGAGCCTGTCCGTCGAGGTGGCGTTCTATCTGGTGCTGCCACTGCTGGCCTTCGCGGTGGTGCGGCTGCGTGGCGACGCCGCCCGCTGGCGCATACCCGCGATCCTCGCGCTCGCGGTGATCAGCCTGAGTTGGAATTTCATTCCGGTACCGACGCCCGACGCCATCCACGCCGATAATTGGCTGCCCGGATATCTGCCGTGGTTCGCGGTGGGCATGTTGCTGGCCGAGCTGATCGACAATAGGGATCAGCTATCACCGCGGCTGCGGTTCCTCGCCAATCAACCGCTGATGTGGACCATCGCACTCATCGCCTTCCTGCTCTCCGCCACCGACCTGGGCGGCCCCGCAGGCCTGACCCGCGCCGAGCCGTGGCAGTACGCGGCCAAGATGGGCTTCGGCGCGATCATCGGATTCGCACTGCTCGCCCCACTGGTACTGCGCCCGCCCGGCGCCCGCCCGCACCGCTGGCTGGAATCCTCGCCCGCCGCCACCATCGGCCGCTGGTCCTACGGCATCTTCCTCTGGCACCTCGCAGTCCTGTCGGTGGTCTTCCCGGTCTTCGGAATCCTCCCGTTCAGCGGCGATTTCACCGAGGTCCTGATCCTGACCATCGCCCTAACCCTCCCGATCGCCGCCGCCAGCTACGCCCTGATAGAAGAACCAGCCCGCCGCTTCACCCGCACCCGCGACCGCACAAAAGAAGCAGCCGCAACCGCATCCACGAGCCACACCCCTGCCGCATAGCTGGTCGGCGCTGGTTAGCGAGCCCCAGCAGCCGCCCTCGATCCGAGAACTCCCCAGTCAACCCCGCCCACCCCAGGCCCTGGTCGTTGTAGCCATCGTGTTCGACGCGTTCGTCGCGACCCATCGGCTCGAGCGCTGGTGCGTCGGCGCGGCGGGCGAGCAGCACGCGTTCCCGTTGTGCGAGTAGGACATCCCGCACATGGCACGCATATTCCAACGGTGACCACACCGCTGGTGCTGGTCGCCGTCGAAGTCGCTGTTCATCCTGACCGAGCAGTGTCGCGTACTCCGCCGCGTGCACCCTGGCCAGCGCCGACACCTCGGGAACCAACGCGGCTTCGTAGTCGAATCCGCACTCCACGCACGCCGTCACACATCCGACGCTAGCAGTGCCGGGAGAGTATTCCGTGTCCGCTAACGGTCTTTGCGCCGTGGCGGGATCGACGGCGATTACGGCCAGTTGGACCCACAACGAGCTGCCCATGTATCCGCCTGCAGCCGCCACGGTCCGGTGGACAGCGCTGCGGAAGCGGTGCCGAGGCCAGCAACGGCAGCATGGACTTTCGACGCGTTAAGGGTCTTCGCGCCGTGCCGGGAGTGCGGCGACGCCGACGGCGATTACGGCCAGTAGTGCGGGTAGTTGGACCCACAGGGAGCCGCCCATGTATCCGCCTGCGGCGCGCCATGGGCCGGTGGAGAGGGCTGCCGCGGCGGTGGCGGTGCCGAGGCCGGCAACGGTGGCAAGGACTTTCGACGTTATCCGTGTGGTGAATCGAGTCGCGGCGAGCACGATTGCGGTGAGCGCGGTGCCGACCGGTCCGGCGATAACCGTCGCGACAGCGCCGATTCCGATCGCGCCGAGGATGCGGTTGCCCCATGTGGTCGGGGGCGGCTCGCTGTCCGCAGTCTGGCCGGCTGTGGCCGCACCGGAGTCAACTGCGTTTGGGGTGGGGGCGGGAACGTTCGCGTGGGGGGCCGCTGCGTTCGCGTTGGGTTGGGCTGCGTCCGGATGGGGGTTGGCTGCATCGGCATCGGAGTCGCCAGTGTTCGAGTTGGGGTCGGGAATGTTCGCGTGGGGGGCCGCTGCGTTCGCGTTGGGTTGGGCTGCGTCCGCATCGGAGTCGACAACGCGCGAATCGGCGCGGCTGGGTGCGCCGGTTGGATTTCGAGTGGCGGCTGCGCTCGTGCGGGAACTCGGGGCCGAGCCGATGGCCGTCGGGGTCCGGCGGGTTCGGGGGATGGCGAGCAGGATCAGCGGGATCAGTAGCAGCAGGCCGCCGAAGATGCTGAGGCGGTACCAGCGGTCGATGGGGAAGGACACGGTGATGGGGCCGGATGGGGTCGATTCCGCGTCCGGTAGCAGCCAGCCCTGTTGCCAGCCGTTGACCACGATCGGTTCGAGTGCACTGCCGTCGGCGGCGGTGGCCCGCCATCCGACATTGGTGCTGAGTGGCAGGGCCAGCAGCTGTTTCGCGTGATCGGATGGCCCGATACCGGCGGGGGCGGAATCGGTGCGGTTCAGGCGAAGTCGGTCGACGAAGAAGAGTGAGGTCGGCGCCACCGTCACATCGGCTCGCCCGGCGGGCACCACGATCTCGTCAGAGTCAGAGTCAGAGGCGAGATCGGGAGGTAGTTCCGAATTCGCGCACACCCGCGCGGAAACCGGTGCACCGGAACGCAATTCACCAGCGGTCGCCGTAACGGTGGTATGTACGAACCGTCCGCCGAGCGCGATCGTCGGCCCCTGTGCGCAGGGGGTGGTGATCAATCGATCCGGTCCGGCGGGCGCGGGATACTCCGGTCCGAGCACCGACACCTCGGCGAGCCCGGGCGGCTGTGTGACGGCGAAACCCAGCGCGGTGCGATCGAGTACCGGCCGCCAACTCTGGATGCTCAGTTCGATGCGATCGGTCACCGTGGGCTGCAATGAGATTCGAGTCGGTTTGCCCGGATCGAGTTCGCGAACCTGGGGGCCATTGCCGAGGTTGATCGCCACCGCGAGCGGTGCGGCGGGCAGTTCACCGAGTGACGGTGTCAGTTCCAGGCCCGTCACCACAGCGGGCTCGGGCAGTTCCAGCTCGAGTGTCGGTTTGCCGCCTGCCAGGTTCCGCACCGAATTCTCCGGCGCCGTCCAACTCGTCCGCGGATCCCCATCGGTTGCCGCGAAGGCCGATCCGCGCAGGTCACCGACATCGGCCTTGCCGCGCGCCACGGGACGCGCGCGGTCGGTGAGCAGCGCCTCCAGTTCGGGACCCTGTCGAGTTCGCACCGTCAACTCCGGCGTGACGGTCATCGGCTCCGGCACCGACAGTGTGCGCTCGAACGCACCGGGCTCCTCCGGCGCAAGCGCGAGTCCCTTACTGCACCGCACCCGGTCCGGTGCATCGAAACAAGCACTGCGACCAGGGAATTCCTGTCCGAGATCCCAGGCATGCACCTGCGCGCCCGCCGGGGTAGGCGGCAGCACGGTCCGATGCCGGATATCGACCCGGACCGGCGCGGTGCGGACGGTGTAATCGTCCAGGGTCAGCTCGCTGATGCCGAATTGTCCGCCCCGCGTGCCGTCTTCGGTACGGATGGCGGTAATGCTGAGCCAGTCGGTCTGCCCTGCGGGCAGGGAAATCGACACCGGCGCACCGGGTTCGGGAATCCGGGCCGAGACACTGCCGTGCGCGGTGCGTACCTCGACCCATTTCACCGGGTCGCCGATGGCCGCCGCGCTGGTGGTCAGTTGCAGCAGTCCGGTGCTGATCGGATGGTCGAGATCGAGCCGAAGCCATTGCCCCAGTGCGTGTTCGGCGCCATTGCTGATCCACGCGGTCGACGGATCGCCGTCGACGACCGCGGCGGTCGAGCTGCCCGGCGCGGATCCGCCCAACTGGGTGGCGTCGGCGGCCGAACTCGACGCGGTGATCGTCGCGCCGGACCATTCCCCGCGGACCAACTCCGCACCGGGGACGGGATAGTCGGGCACCAGATTATGGGTGCGGCGCGCATCGTCCGGTGCGCGCAGCGCCGAATTGTGGTTGTCCACCTTGCCGAAATCGGCCTCCCGCGCCATCGGCGTATCCGTGACGGTCAACGGCCCGGTCGGCAGTCCGGCGGCGGCCGCATCGGATGCGAGCAGCTTCGGCGCGGTATCGCCATCACGATGCAGCCGTTCGAGCACCTCGGGGCCGCCCTGAACCGTTCCAACCGAGGCCAGCGGCACCGTGTAGGCGCCAGGGAACGACGTCGGCGCGCCGGTGCCGCTGTGTATTTCGACGGGCGTGCCCGGTGACCGTGCCTCGACCCGGTATATCTCGACCGCCGGATAGGCGGGCCGCAGATCGCCGTCGGCGACCAGATCATCGGAGATGACGGCCGTCTCGATCGGGTTACCGAATTCGGCGACCTTGTGCAATCCGGGCGAACTGTCGATCGCCTGATGCGCCAGCATCGGCCGGGTCGACCGTGCGGTCTCCGGATCGAGATCATTGCGCAACACCAGGATTCCGATGCCCTGCTCGGTCAGCGTCGCCGCGAGACCGCTCGACGGCCTGCCGTCGGCGATCAACCGCTGCACCGAATCCATCGCGCGGATGGTGCCCGGCGGATTCAGCGGCACCGCGTCGCGGATCGCCCACGGTGTACTCGCCAGCGCCTGCAGCGGCTCATCACGGGTCAGCCCCCACACCTGGCTGCCGAAGGGCGCGCCGGGCACCACCAGGGCCCGGGTGTCGGAGGCATGGTCGGACAACCACTGCGCGGTCTGCTGCCAATACCCGGGCACCTCGTCGTACGCACCGCGCGGCGCCAGTTTCCCGGTCCAGGCCAATGAGGTGGACAGCGCGAGCGCGGTGAGGATCAAAGCGGCGACCGCGACCGACCTATCCCGTTCGGGATGGGCGAAGGCGCCGCGCCACATCGGCATCGGGACCGACGCGGGCAATGGCACCTTGGTCAGCAGCTGGGCCAGGCCGAGCACCAGCGGAATTCGGATCAGCGGCTCCAGCTTGTGCACATTGCGCAGCGGCGCGCCGCCGGAATCCAGGAATACTCGCACCGAATCCGCGAACGGCCCACTCAGCTCACCGACATATCCGGCACAGATCCCGACCAATCCGACCAGCAGGATCAGCGCGAGCCGCCCCCGATACGGCATGGACCGCATCGCCAATCCGGCCATACCCGCCGCCGCGAGCAGTCCGGTGGCCAGCACCGCCGCGGGCTGGGTCACCAGCACCGCGCCCGCGATGCGCTCCGGTGAGACGAACGGTGTCCAACTGTCGGTGCCGCGCAGCACCTCACCCAGGGACGCCCACTGCGTGGTCACCCCCGAGGATTCGATGTAGTCCAGGAACGGCGGGCTGACCTTGCCGAGCACGAGCAACGGCACCGCCCACCAGAACGTGGCCAGCACCAGCAGCGGAATCCAGGCCCGGGTGAATCGCCACCAGCGCCGGTTCGGCCGATACGACGCCCACCACAGCAGTGCGGGCAGGAACGCCGCGACCGTCGCCACCGCATTCACCGCGCCCATGAGTGCCAGCGCCAGCGCACTGCCCGCGGGCGAGGCCGCACCGCCGCGCTTGTGCGTGCGATAGGCGGTGCCCAATGCGGCGGGCGCGAGCAACACCCATGGCGCGAGCACCATCGGCAGCGTCTCCGAGGAGATCGACCCGAGCGTGGTCAGCACCCGCGGTGAGAGCGCGAACGCGGTCGCGGCCACCACCCGGGACCCGCGACTGCCGACGCCGAGCGCTTCACAGAGCCGGACAATGCCCCAGAACCCGGCGAGCAGCAGCAATGCCCACCAGATCCGCTGGGTCACCCAGGCGGGCAGGCCGAGCACATGCCCGGCCGAGAAGAATGCGCCGTGCGGAAAGAAGTATCCGTAGGCCTGGTTCTGCACCTGCCCCATGGGAGCCTGACTGCTCCACAGATGGGCGGCGCGTTCGAGGAAACCGAGCGGATTCTGCGCGAGATCGTATTTGGTGTCGGCGACCGTCAGGCCGGGCGCCTGCAGAAAAGTGAGCAGGAACGCCGCGACCACGGTCCCGACGAACCAGCGCCTGCCGAGCGGGGAACCGTCGAGCCGACGCGCCGTACTACCGCCTCCGCGACGGTCGTCCGAACCGCTGTGGATCAGCGGCTGCCGTACTCAACATTGTTGAGTAGCGAGGAGTTGGAGTCGGAGCGCTCGATATTCGGCCGCGTGTTCTGCTGTACCGCCATCGTGATGACGAACACCGCGACCGCGCCCAGAACGGCGCCAGCGACCGCACTCGCAACACCAGGGACAGCAAACTTCATCGCGGCACTCCAATACATCGATGCAGGCACATTCTGGGCCAACCTAGCAGGACGGCGCCCGATCGCCTACGTTCAGCCCACCTATAGCCGAATCGAATGATCTCAGTCGCTCGGAATCGCGCAGTGCAGACTGCCCAGCAGGGTGCGCAGCTTCGCGGTGGTCTCGTCCAGTTCGGCATGCGGATCCGAGGCGGCCACGATCCCGCCGCCCGCGAAGGCGCGGATCGAGCGACCGTCGGCGGATAGTTCCGCACTTCGGATCGCGACCACCCATTCCCCGTCGCCGTGCGCGTCGCACCAGCCGACCGCGCCACCGTAGAAGCCGCGTTCCTCTTCTATATGGGCGATCGTGTCGAGCGCGAGATCGGTCGGCGTGCCGCAGACCGCGGGGGTGGGGTGCAGCCGGATGGCCAGGTCGAGTGCGGTTGTCGCGGGATCGCGCAGGCGGCCGGTGATCGGGCTGGCCAGATGCCAGACCTCGTGGGTATTGAGCAGTTGCGGGCTGTCCGGGATGGTCAGTTCCGCGCAGACGGGCGCGAGCACCTCCCGGATCCATTCGATGACGAAGGCGTGCTCATCGCGATTTTTGGTGCTGGACAACAACTCTCGCGCCTGCGCGGCATCGGCCTCCGGATCGGCCAGGCGCGGCAGCGTGCCGGCGAGCGGATGTAGCGTGACGGTCGCGCCGTGCCGCGCGACCAACACCTCCGGGGTGGCGCCGACCAGCGTCGCACCGGGGCGACCCGCGGCGGTCAGATCGACCGCGAACACATTCGCGTGTGGATGCCTGGTCAACAGATACCCCGCGACCAGCTCCGGGTCCAGCGCTGTATCGGCTTCGGCCAGTACCGATCTGGCGGCGACGACTTTGCGCAGCGGCTGCACCGGATCCTGCAATTGCTCGACCAGTTTCGTCACCCGCGCGACATGTTCGGCCGGACTGGGTATTTCGGTGATGACCCGAACGGCGGGCAGTTCGGGCAGCGCCGCGGGCCGCCACGGACCGACGGTGCGCTGCGCCTGCTCGGGCACGCTCAGCGCGGCCGGATTCCGCGGATCGAACGGCAATGCCCCGACGATCAGCTCCGCGGCCCCGTCCCGTAGCGCCGCCACTGCCCGCGCCACCTCGTCGAAGGCGACCCGGGTCCCCGAGGCGCGGACCACCCCACCGGGCTGGGCGAGCAAGAATCCGTTCATGATCCCTCGACCCTAACCCCGCAAACCCCGCGCGAAGCTACCCGAGCGACCCAAATCTCAGCGGCGCGGCTCCCTGCCGGGCGGCACCATGAGCACCGGACGGTGACAATGCTTGAGCACGGCGTCGGCAACGCTGCTGTGCATCAGGGCGCGAATGCCGGTGGCGCCGCGGGTGCCCGCCACGATGATGTCGACGTCCAAGTCGTCGGCGGCTTCGACAATGGCGTTCCAGATCGTGGAAGTGCATTCGGCGGTGCGCGCCTCGGCATTGAGCCCGGCGAGTTTGGCGAGGCGGACGCCCTCGGTATTGATATGGCGCGCGTCGACGTAGGCGATGTCCTCGATCTCCTCATCAGGGACCCACTCCGGCTGCATCACACCCGAGAGTCCGGACAGCCGAGCGGCCTGGCGCACCATCGGTTCCCACGCGGTGAGCACCACGGCTCTATTCGCCGACAGGAACCGACCTGCGTATTCGATGGCCCGCTTGGCATTCTCGGAGCCGTCATAGGCAATGAGCATTAGATCGCACGGCACGATGACCTCCTGATGGGAGTCACATGGCTACGCCACAACATTACTCCGGACAAGCGTGCCCCGAGGTGTTGCCGCGCGCGGATAATCTGCGCATATGTTCAATGCGAACGAACTGGTCTTCTTCGGCAGGCATGAGATCGAGCCGCGGACACTGCTGTATTACGAATGGCGGCAGCGGCTCGAATCGGGCTATCTGGTGGCCGAGTTCGAGTTGGATGTGCGCATGCTCGTCACCGCCGAGCATGCCGACCCTGCGGCGTGCTGGACGCTATTCGACCGGCTCGAAACCGCCGAGCGCGATCCCGGTTGGGGCTATGACGAGTCGGATCTGCCCGAACCGACTGCGCCGCAACCATTCGAGTCGGTGGCCTCGGATTTATCCGATGCCGAGTTGTTCGAACGGATTCACGGCGGCTGGCTCGGGCGATGTGTGGGCTGCACGCTCGGTAAACCGCTGGAGAATGGTTTCGTCTGGACGCCCGCGCGAATACGCGGCTATCTCGAACGCGCCCGCGCCTATCCGCTGACCGACTATGTGCCCGCATTATTGCCGCCGTTGACGGAGTATCCGCTGAATCCGAGCTGGCCGGTATCGGTGCAGGGGCGTATCGACGGCGCTCCGCGCGATGACGATATCGATTACACCGTGCTCGGACTGCACCTATTGGAAACGTGTGGAAAGAATTTCACCCGGTCCGATGTCGCGGACGCGTGGCTCGAGCATCTGCCGTTCCTGCAGACCTACACCGCGGAGCGGGTCGCCTATCGCAATCTGATCGACGGCCTCGCCCCGCCGCGAGTGGCTCGGTATCGAAATCCTTATCGCGAGTGGATCGGTGCGATGATTCGCGCCGATATCTTCGGCTATATCAATCCGGGTGATCCGGTTCGCGCTGCCGCACTCGCCGCGCGCGACGCCGGACTCTCGCATGCCGGCAACGGTGTCTACGCGGCGATGTGGGCGGCCGCGCTGGTCGCTGCCGCTTTCACCGCCGACGGCATAGCGTCCGCGCTTTCCCTTGCCCAACAGTGCGTTCCGGAAGGTTCGAGGTTGTCCGCCGCGGTCGCGCAGGTCATCGCGGACCGGGAAGGCGGCATGTCCTGGGAGCAGGCCGTCGCGGCCATCCACCGCCGCCACGACCACTACAACTGGGTGCACGCCATTCCGAACGCCTGCCTCGTCACCGCCGGATTACTCTGGGGCGCAGGCGATTTCACCCGCACGATCGGACTCACCGTGCAAGGCGGTTGCGATACCGACTCCAACGGCGCCACCGCGGGCTCGGTCGCCGGAATCCTCGCCGGGACCGCGATCCCGGCCCACTGGACCGACCCGTTTCACGACCGGCTGCACAGTGCGGTCTTCGGCTACGACGGCAGCCGCATCTCCGACCTGGCCCGCAGGACTCGGCGACTCGCCGCTAGCACTACCTGAGTCGGACCGATCCGAACGCGCCGATTACCGTGGACACATGCGAAAGACGCCTCTCGTCATGCTCGCAATCCTCGCCGCCGTCGCGACCGGCTGCTCCGGCGGCGACTCCAGCTCCGCGCCGTCGCAATCAGCGACCCCCGGCGCCACGACCGGGGCTGCGACGGGCGCCACCACACCCGCCACGACCCCGGTGAAGCGCGGCTGTGATGCCGACTTCCTCGCGAAACTCACGTTGCGCGAGAAGCTGGGGCAGCTCCTGACGGTCGGTGTCACCGGCGCCGACGATGCCACCAATGTGGTGCGCACCTCGCAGGTCGGCGGCATTTTCGTGGGCGGCTGGACCGATAGGTCACTGCTGGGCAATGGGCTGATCGACCAGGTCAAGGCGGTGGCCAAGGTGCCGCTGATGGTGACCATCGATGAGGAGGGCGGCCGCGTCTCCCGGGCCAAGGACCTGATCGGTCCGGCGCCATCGGCGCGGGCGACCGTCCAGACCATGACCGCCGAGCAGTTCCACGACGCCACCGTGACCCGCGGCCGGGCACTGAAGGATCTGGGCGTGACGGTGGACTTCGCACCCGATGTCGATGTGAGCAGCCAGCCCGACGATTCGGTAATCGGTGACCGTTCCTTCTCCGACGACCCCGCGGTGGTCACCGAATACGCCAACGCCTACATCCGCGCCATGAAAGAGGTCGGCGTCGGCACGGTCATGAAGCACTTCCCGGGGCACGGTTCTGGATCGGGCGATTCGCATACCGGCGCCGTGCGCACCCCGGCGCTGGCCGAGCTGCAGAATGTCGACCTGGTTCCGTTCCGCAATCTCGTCGATTCCGGCGCCGCCGTCATGGTCGGCCACCTCGACGTACCCGGCCTGACCACCCCCGATGTGCCCGCCAGCATCAGCCCGCAGGCCATGTCGCTGCTGCGCGACGGCACCGGCTATGGCGCCGCGCCGTTCCAGGGCCCGATCTTCACCGATGACCTCGGCGGTATGGCCGCCATCACCAGCCGGATGAGCATCGAGGATGCCGTCGAGGCCGCGCTGGTCGCCGGTGCGGACAACGCGCTCTGGATCACCACCGATGCGGTGCCTCAGGTGCTGGACCGGTTGGAGCAGGCGGTGTCGAGTGGTCGGCTGAGCACGGCTCGGGTCGACGAGTCGGTGCTGCGGATGGCGCGGTACAAGGGTGCTTTGCAGACCTGCTGAGCTGGTCTTTTGGAGCTCCACTCCAAGCAAGGCGCTGCTGACCCTTTCGGGTGGCCTGCGAGCAGTTGCTGTTGCCCTGTCCGGGTGACCTGCGAGTAGTTGCTGTTGCCCTTTCCGGGTGACCTGCAAGCAGTCGCTGTTGCCCTGTCCGGGTGACCTGCAAGCAGTCGCTGGTGCCTTTCCAGGTGACCTGCAAGCATCGCTGCTGCCTTTCCAGTGGCCAGCAAGTAGCCGCTGCCGCCCCTTTTGAGCGACCGGCAAGCAGTCGCTGCGGCCGTCGTCGTATGTTGTACAGCCGTGTTGTCGGCGGGTGCCCGTAGTATCGCTCTGCTGGACGGTTGAACAGCTGTGTCAGCAAATCCAAGGACATCGCGGTCCGAAGGAAGGAGCTCAGCGTCGCCCAGCGTGGTGAAGTTGCGAACGCGCAATCCGACCCGCCGAACTTACCTTGGAGTAATATAAAAGCTTCACCATGGTAGGAGAGTGAATGGCGGGCGGGACGAAGCGACTTCCTCGCGCGGTTCGTGAGCAGCAGATGCTCGACGCCGCGGTCGAGGTGTTCTCGCGTAAGGGGTTCCACGACACGTCGATGGACGCGATCGCCGCCGAGGCGAAAATCTCCAAGCCGATGTTGTACCTCTACTACGGCTCCAAGGACGAATTGTTCCGTGCCTGCATCCAGCGGGAGGGACTGCGCTTCATCGAATCGGTGGCACCGGCGGGCAACCCCCAGCTGTCCCCACATGAGCAGGTCCGCACGGCCCTCGAGGGTTTCCTCGGCTTCGTCGACCGCAACCGCCACTCCTGGCAGGTCCTCTACCGCCAGGCAATCGGCCAGCAAGCCTTCGCCTCGGAAATCGAGAATGCCCGCGAACGGGTCATCGAACTCACCGCCAAACTCCTCGAATCCAGTGCAAAGCACGCCGAACCCGGCACCAACTTCGACGTGGTCGCGGTAGCCGTAATCGGCGCGGGCGAAGCAATCGCCGACCGAGTAGCCAGCGGCCGCATCGAGGTATCCGAGGCCGTAGACCTCCTCGACGACCTGGCCTGGCGCGGTCTCGCAGGCCGCAAGAAGGCCGAGTAGCACCCGCTGGTGCTGGCGGGGACGGTGCAGACTAGCCGCCGGGGCTCGGTGCGGTAATCGCTGGCCGCGTAGCCAGTGGGCGGATCGAGGTGGCCGGGGCGGTAGACCTCCTCGACGATCTGGCTTGGTGCGGTCTCGCATGCCACAAGGGGGAATGCGACCGGTTGGCCCGAAGCGGGTCCATGGGGCAATGCGTTCACCATCGTGGGCACTGTCCGGCGGCGGCGGATCGACGCCGCGCGCTCGTCGAGTTGTTCACGGGGCCCGTCGTCCGAGGTCTGGCAAATGGCGGTGTGGTGCACAGTATTCGGTGCGGCGTGTTCGGTTGGGCGCAAAGCAGTCTGTCAGCCAGACGCGTGTGTCCTATTGGGGTGCGGGGCTGCTGGTTGCGGGTGGCTCGCGTGGTGGTGGCCGGTCGGGGATGGACAGGTCGGTGCGGGGGTGGCTCGGCTTGCGGCTGTGTTGGTGGGCTGCGAGAGTGCGGGTGGTCAAAGGTATGGACCGGCGGAGTGGTCGGGGAACGGGGCGGAATTGTTCGGGATGTTGCGGCCGTGTTCGCATGGGGCCGAGAAGTATGGGATTGATGCGGCGGAGTGGCGCACTCATATGTGCGGGCTGTGTTTGGGGCTGCGGGATGGGCATGGGCAGTTGGCGCGGGCGGCGACCAATACCGATGCGATTGTGCTGAGTGTGCTGACCGAGGCACAGCTGTCGAGTCCGATGGCGCGGACCACGGCGGGGCCGTGTGCGCTGCGGGGGATGCGCCGGGCCGAGGTGGCGGCGGCGGATTCGCCGGGTGTACTGCTGGCGGCCACGGCGTCACTGTTGTTGGGCTCGGCCAAGATTCGCGATCACGTCGATGACGGTGACAGCTCCGCACTCACCCGCCGTCCGATGACGAAGGTGTCCAGCCGCTGGGCGGACCGCGCACGATCGCAGGCAGCGTTGATCGGGCTGGATGTGGAACCGCTTGTCGTCGCCATCGATTCGCAGGCGCATCTCGAAACTCTGACTCCCACGGTCTCTCTCGACGACCTGACCGCACCGACGCAGATCTGCGCCGCGGAACTGTTCGCCCACACCGCGGTGTTGGCCGATCGTCCGGCGAACATCACCGCATTGCGCGAGGCCGGTAGGCATTTCGGCCGCATCGCGCACCTCGCCGACGCGGTCCAGGACTTCGATGAGGATCAGACGCGCGGTCGCTTCAACCCACTCGCCGCCACCGGCACCACCATGCCGGAGGCCTACGACCTGCTGCGGCAATCCGATTCGCACCTGCGCGAGGCGGTCGCCGAGGCCCAACTGGACCAGATCCCCACCATCCGCTGGATGTTGCTCGACCCACTACACGCATTGGTCCGCCGAGTCGGACGCGGCATCGGTGCCACCGTCCACGCCTGCACCGTGTCCCGCCACACACCCACCGCGCAATACCCGGCCCCACCGCCGGACTTCGAGAAGCGCCCGCCGGTCCGCCGCCCCGGCCTCGGCGAGGCCCTCGCACTGGTCTTGGGTGTCTACTGCACCGGCTACGCCTGCTGTGCCGACCACACCAACCCCTGCAACGGCCAACGCAAGGACGCCTGGATCAAGAACTGCGACTGCGGCGATTGCTGCGATTGCTGTGACTGCGGATGCGACTGCGGCGACTGCTGCTGCGATTGCGGCTGCGACTGCTGATCACTCCCGCCGGAGAGAACACGAATACTGCCCCGCAGCCGTCGCGCATCGAGGCCGATTCCGTCGCAATTCGAGCATCGTGAAACGCGCGGAGCCGCACCCGAAATCGGATGCGGCTCCGCGAGCGATCGAATTCAGCGCAGGGTGGCCGTCAGATGCGGGTAGCCCTTCTGCGGGTGCAGCAATGCCAGATCCCAACCACCTTCGGCCTTGTCGGCGTATACGTTCACCGTGGACGGCAGCAGAATCGGCTTGCCGAATTTGACCGTGTAGGTCGCCTTTTCCGGGATACGCCCCTCGACATTGGCGAGAATATTCGCGGCCGACCACATGCCATGTGCGATCGCCTTCGGGAATCCGAATGCCTTGGCGCCCAGAGCCGAGGTGTGGATCGGATTGTGGTCACCGGAGGCGGCCGCGTACCGGGTGATCGTCTTCTGATCGACCCGGATGGTCCGCATCGGCGGCGGCGGAACCTCTTCCGGCTTCGGCTCTGCCTTCTCACCCGAGAGCGAGGTGCGCTGCTGGTGCAGGAAGGTGGTGACCTGACGCCACACCAGTTCCCGGCCGACGTTCACCTCGGTGATCGCGTCCACGAGCAGCCCCTTCGGGTGCTCACGCAGGTTCTCGATGTGAGTCTTGAAGTCCAGCGGCTCGCTCACCGAGATCTCGCGAGTGCGCTCGATCAGGTTCTGCGCGTGCACCGCACCCACCGCGACGAACGGAAAGTCCCGCGCCACAACCAGTTGCATCGCCAGCGGGAAGCTGAGGATGAACGGGTAGGTCAGCGGCAGCGAATCACTGAACCGCAGCCCGGTTGCCCGGCAGTACGCGGCCAGGTGATCCGGATCCACCCGCACCCCGTCCAGCCGCACGACGCGATCGGGCACGGTCGACTTGCGCGCCGAGATCAGTGGCACCGGTACCGCACCCAGCGCGGCCTTGACGAACAGGCTGCTGTTCTTGGGAGGTTCGGTGAGCGTGATCATTTCCGTCATCATGCTCCGATCAGGCTCTGCCCGCAGACCCGAACCACATTGCCGCTCACCGCATTCGACGCCGGGCTGGCGAAGTAGGCGATGGTCTCGGCAACGTCGACGGTCTGCCCGCCCTGCAGCAGCGAGCTCATCAGACGACCCGCCTCACGGGTGGTCAGCGGAATGGCCGCGGTCATGGCGGTTTCGATGAAGCCGGGCGCGACGGCGTTGATGGTGATGCCCTTCTCGGCCAGCTTCGGCGCCTCGGCATCGACCATGCCGATGACACCGGCCTTGGAGGCGCCGTAGTTGGTCTGGCCGCGGTTGCCCGCGATGCCCGCGATGGAGGAAACGTCGATCACGCGACCGCCCTCCTTCAGCGCGCCACGCGCCACCAGGCCCTCGGTAATGCGGTGCGGTGCGGCGAGATTCACGTTGATGACGGACTTCCAGCGGCCCTCGTCCATATTGGCGAGCAGCTTGTCGCGGGTGATACCGGCGTTGTGCACGATGATGTCGATGCCGCCGAAGCGCTCGGTGGCGAATTCGGCCAACTTCTCCGCGGCGTCCGACGCGGTCACATCGAGTGCGAGCGCGGTGCCGCCGACCTTGTTCGCGGTGGCCGAAAGGGCCTCACCGGCGGCCGGGATATCGGCGACGATCACGGTCGCGCCGTCACGGGCGAATACCTCGGCGATGGTCGCGCCGATGCCGCGCGCGGCACCGGTGACCACGGCGACCTTGCCGTCGAGCGGCTTGTCCCAGGCGGCCGGGGCCACCGCGTCGGCCGAGCCGACCCGGATGACCTGACCGTCGACGAATGCCGACTTGGCCGAAAGCAGGAAGCGCAGTGTGGATTCCAGTCCGGACGCGGTCGCGGACGCCTCCGGGTGCAGGTACACCAGCTGGGCGGTGGCGCCGCGCAGCAGTTCCTTGGCGACGCTGCGGGTGAAGCCCTCGAGCGCGCGCTGGGCGATCTGCTCGTCGACGCTCGCGGTCAGCTCGGGCGTGGTGCCGATGACCACGATGCGACCGGATGCGGCAACGCTGCGCATGGCGGGCTGGAAGAATTCGAACAGCTGCGACAGGTCCTCGATCGAGCCGACGCCGGTCGCGTCGAACACCAGCGCGCCGTACTTCTGCCCGGCGGCGGGCGCGTCGGCGAAGGTGTAGTCCGACAGCAGGGTGCGCACGGGTTCGGCGACCCGACCCTTGCCGCCGAGCAGTACCGGACCGGGCAGCGGCGGCTCACCGGCCTGGTAGCGGCGCAGATTCTCCGGTTGCGGCAACCCGAGCCTGCTCGCCAGGAATTGACCCGGAGCGGAGTGTACGAACGATCCGTAGAGGTTGGGAGCACCCTTGCTCTTGCTGGCTGCCACTGTTTCTCCCTTTTCTGTGTCTCGTGTGTCGTGGTTTCGGCTCGCCGGTGGCTGCGCTACCGAATGGTCTGCTCGCTCACTACATGCCCCGGCGCGAATTTACGCAGACTTCCGGGGGTACGGTGTCGACAATAAACTTACTCCAGAGTAAGTTTAAAGTAAACCAACCGCGACGGGGCGCCGATCTGCGCGGACACTTCCGTGCCGAACGGCCCACCGGGCACCCGACGAGACCTTGGAGACTCGAGTGACAACCAAAGCCCGTTCAGCGAAGAGCACGGCAAAGAAGGCCCCGCGCCCGATCGCCATCGTGGGCGGCAACCGGATTCCGTTCGCCCGCTCCGATAAGGCCTATGCCCACGCCTCGAACCAGGACATGTTCACCGCCGCGCTGGACGGTCTGGTCAGCCGGTTCGGCCTGCAGGGCGAACGCCTCGGCATGGTCGTCGGCGGCGCGGTGCTCAAGCGCGTCGGCGAGCACGGCATGGTCCGCGAGAGCGTGCTCGGCAGCAAGCTGTCCCCGTACACCCCGGCCCACGACCTCCAATTGGCCTGCGGCACCGGCCTGCAGGCGATCGTCACCGTCGGTGACGCGATCGCTGCCGGACGCATCGAAGCCGGTATCGGTGGTGGCACCGACACCACGTCCGATGCCCCCATCGGGGTCAGCGAGGGCATGCGCGAGTGGATGCTCGACGCGAACCGCGCCAAGACCACCAAGGACCGCCTCAAGCTGGTCGGCCAACTGCGCCCCGGCATGCTCGGCATCGAAATCCCGCGCAATGCCGAACCGCGCACCGGCCTGTCCATGGGTGAGCATGCCGCCATTACCGCCAAGGAATTCGGCATTGCGCGCGAGGCCCAGGACGAATTGGCCTACTTGTCGCACAAGAATATGGCCGCCGCCTACGACCGTGGCTTCTTCGACGACCTGATCACCCCGTTCCTCGGCCTGACCCGCGATGACAACCTGCGTCCCGGCTCGACCATCGAGAAGCTGGCCACCCTGAAGCCGGTCTTCGGCGTCAAGGCGGGCGATGCCACCATGACCGCCGGTAACTCCACCCCGCTCACCGACGGCGCCTCCGCGGTCCTGCTGTCCAGCGACGAATGGGCCGCCGAGCACAACCTGCCGGTGCTCGCGCATCTGGTCGACTCCGAGGTCGCCGCCGTCGATTACATCCACGGCCCGGACGGGCTGCTGATGGCGCCGACCTACGCGGTGCCGCGCATGCTGGCCCGAAACGGCCTGACCCTGCAGGACTTCGACTATTACGAGATCCACGAGGCCTTCGCCTCGGTCGTGCTCGCCACCCTGCAGGCGTGGGAGTCGGATCAGTACTGCAAGGAGCGCCTCGGCCTCGACGGCGCGCTCGGTTCGATCGATCGCAGCAAGCTCAATGTCAACGGCTCCTCGCTCGCCGCGGGCCACCCGTTCGCCGCGACCGGCGGCCGCATCGTCGCCTCCGCGGCGAAGATGCTGGCGGAGAAGGGATCCGGCCGCGTACTGATCTCCATCTGTGCCGCTGGCGGCCAGGGCGTCGTCGCGATCCTGGAGCGCTGACCTCGCGCCGAGCGCGAAAACAACTGACCGCGGGTGGTATTCGGTCGTTCCCCTCGACCGACTACCACCCGCAGTCTTTTCAGCGCAATGCGATCAATCGCGCGCCATTGTGGCGCGCTTGTCGACCAGTCCGCGGGTGACCTCGGCGAGCCGGTCCGCGGGAACCTCCACGGCGCCATCGGAATTGATGACGACCACGGTCGGATAGATGCCCCGGGTGAGATCCGGCCCGCCGGTGGCGGTGTCGTCCTCGGCGGCGTCGAAGAGCGATTCGACGGTGATCCGCAGCGCCTCGTCCTCATCGATACCGCGGCTGTAGGTCTTCTTCAGCGAGGACTTCGCGAACAGTGAACCGGAGCCCACCGCGGTGTAGCCGAACCGCTCCTCGCTGCGCCCGCCGACGACATCGTAGGAGAAGATTCGTCCGACCTTCTCCGGATCGGTGGCGCTCAGGTCGTAGCCGACCAGGACCGGGACCACCGCCATATCCTGCAGTGCGGCAGGCAGATTGTCGCGCACCATCTTCGACAGCTTGTTCGCCTTGCCCTCGAATGTCAGCCCGACACCCTCGATCTTCTCGTAGTGTTCGAGTTCGACGGCGAACAGCCGGATCATCTCGATGGCCATGCCCACCGTGCCCGCGAAACCCGCCGCCGAATAGGTGTCGGTGATGAAGACCTTCTCCATATCCCGGCTGGCCAGCAGATTTCCCATGGTGCCGCGCCGATCGCCGGCGAGCAGCACACCGCCGCGGTAGGTGACCGCCACAATCGTGGTGCCGTGTGGCGCGATGTCCTGGCCGTTCACCTTGGCATTGCCGAAATGGCTGCTGGGCAAGAGTTCTGGGGCATACCGGCGCAGGCTCTCGGAGAAGGAAGACGTCGCGAACTCCATATCTTCCACCGTAACGACTTCCCACCGCGGGTGTCAGTGCACCGAACTCCAGGGTGGCGGCGTATGGGACCAGGCCAGGTGCGAGCCGAGTCGGTGTTCGGGTATCGGATCAGTCTGGGTGTGAGTCGAGTCCGTGTTGGGGTGTCGGATCGGGCTTGGTGTGTGCTGAGTCCGCGATGGTCGTCGGACCGGTCCGGGTGTGAGTCGAGTCCGCGATGGTCGTCGGAACGGTCCGGGTGTGAGTCGAGTCCGTGTTCGGGTGTCGGATCAGGGCTTGGTGTGAGCCGACTCCGCCGACGGTCATCGGACTAGTCCGGCTGCGAGCCGAATCTGCGTTCGGCGACAGACAAGGTCCGGCGTGAGCCGCATCGGACTGGCGAAGGCCGGATTCGTGGACAACTTCGGCGAAGTCTTTTCTGTCTGAGACGGATAGTCCGTATGGGGGCGGCTACTTCGAGGGCAGCTCGTTGTGTCCGCCGAAGGCCTTGCGCATGGCCGAGAGCATCTTGTCCGCGTACAGCGCCTCACCGCGCGAGGAGAACCGCGCGAACAGGGCGGCCGAGAGCACCGGTGCGGGGACGCCGGTATCGATCGCGGCGTCGAGGGTCCAGCGTCCCTCGCCGGAGTCCGATACGCGGCCGTCGAAGGACGCGAGGGTCGGATCGGCGTAGAGCTCGCTCGCGGTCAGGTCCAGCAACCAGGAAGCGACCACCGAACCGCGCCGCCACACCTCGGTGACCTCGGGCACGTCGATGTCGTACCGATACCACTCCGGATGTTCGAGCGGGGTCTCCTCGGCCGAGGCCACGGCGTCGTGATCCGCGCCGATATTCGCCTTGTGCAGAATGTTGAGACCCTCGGCGTAGGCGGCCATCGCGCCGTATTCGATGCCGTTGTGCACCATCTTCACAAAATGGCCCGCACCGGCCGGACCGCAGTGCAGATAACCGTGCTCGGCAGGGGAGGGTTCGCCGGTGCGGCCCGGGGTCCGCTCGGCCGCCTCGACCCCCGGTGCGATGGACTTCAGCAGCGGATCCAGATGCGCCACCGGCTCGGCCTCGCCGCCGATCATCAGGCAGAAGCCGCGGGCCAGGCCGAATACGCCGCCCGAGGTGCCGATGTCCACATAGTGGATGCCCTTGGGTTTCAGCGCGGCGGCGCGGGCGATGTCGTCGTGATAGCGGCTGTTGCCGCCGTCGATGATGATGTCGCCGGGTTCGAGCAGGTCAGCGACCTGGTCGATGACCTGGCCGGTCACCGCGGCCGGGATCATCACCCAGACCACCCGCGGCGTCTCCAGCCTGGATATGAAGTCCTTCAGGTCGGTGGTGCCCTGGAAACTGTCGCCGCCCAACTCCTCGGCGAGTGCGACGGTGGTATTCGGTTTGCGTTCGTAGCCGACGGCAGTGTGCCCGTCCTTGACGATCCGGCGCACGATATTGGCGCCCATCCGCCCCAGGCCGATCATTCCCAGCTGCATTCCATCCATCTCCCTCATCGTGTCGGGGCCCTGGTGGTGAGAGTTCTGCTCGATTGTCTCGCGCGGGTGTAACGCGCGCTGCGTTGCACCGATAAACGGGTTGGCTCCGCGTAGTTGCCAGACCCCCGACCCGGCAACTGCGCGGGGCCCTTCCATGTGTGGCGCGGTCCGTTGCACGGGATTTGCTCTTGGACCGTGCTGTGCTGCCGACGTGGGTAGCGACCACTATCGTTGGCGGAGACTCGCACCGTGCGAGCTCCTTTCAATCGAGCGGGGAGGACGGTTCGTGACGGGCGAATCGAGCACTGGGCGACGCGACCGACACGAAAACGGCGAGGTCGGACTGAGACAGCTCCTCGACTCAGCTAGATCCGCTCCCCGTCAGCCCCTACCATCCCGCCCCGATCCCCAGTCATCGGATCCGCAGCAGGCGTCGGGCGTGTACCAGACGGACCCGAGTCAGGGCGGGGATCCGAGCCAGGCGGGAGACCCGAGTCAGGCTGAGGATCCGAATTGGGCGGCAGACCCGCAGGCGGGGGATCCGAATCGGGCAGCCGCACAGCATCAGCCGGCGCGTACGGTCCCGCAGCAGGCACCGGGCTCGCATCCTGCGGCTGCCTCGCATCAATCCTGGTCGCAGTATCAGCCGCAGCCCGAGTCACCCCAGCATCGCCCAGCGCCGCATCGGTCGGCGGAAGCGTACGAGTCAGCACCGGATTACCAGCCCGTGGCCCAACATCATTCGGCCGCGCAGCCCCAGTCAGTGGCCCAAGGTCGCTCGGCGAACGAGTACCGGCCGGTGGACCAACATCATTCAGCGGCTGAGTATCAACCGGTGCCCCAGGATCGGTCGGTGCCCCAACATCATTCGGCGGCCGACCGGCAGTCGGCGGACGCTGATGCGCTTCAGCACGAGTCGCCCCTGTATCGGCCGGTGCCGCATCAGTCAGCGGCGCCATACGATTCGGCGGCCGAGCAGCAGTCCGTGGCGCGACACCAGCCTCCACCCCCACACACGCTTCCGCACCATGCAGCTGGCACGCATGAGGTGGCGGCACAGCATCAGCCAGCGGCGCAACATCACTATCATTCGGCAGCTGAGTATCGCCCGGGGGCCGCGTATCAGTCCCACCCCGGGTCGTTCGGGCACCAGCCGGATCCGCATCCCGAGGCCGGTTCGCACGAGGCGGCGGGACAGCACCAGTCTTCGCCGCAGCGTCAACCGGCGGTCCCATATCAGCCTGATTCGCCCGAGGATCGGACTGTGCCGCACCATTCGGCGGCGCAGTATGGGGCGGCAGCCGAGTATCAATCGACGGCGGAAAATCATTCAGCGGCACAACATCATTCGGCAGCCGAGTATCGCCCGGGGGCCGCGTATCAGTCCCCCCCTGAGTCGTTCGGGCACCAGCCGGATCCGCATCCCGAGGCCGGTCCGCACGAGGTGGCGGGCCAGCAGCAGTCTTTGCCGCAGCGTCAATCGGCGACGGAACATCATTCAGCTGCGCAACATCATTCGGCAGCTGAATACCAATCGGCGGCCGAGTATCAGGCTCACCCCGAGTCGCCTGAGCATCAATCGGAGCGGCACCAGTCGGCGGCGCGGCATCAGCCACCGCCGCCGCGCACGGTTCCGCATCACGAGGTCGGCCAGCATGAGGTGGCTGCTCAGCATCAGTCCCCGCAGCAGCATCAATCGGCGGCGGCATATCAGCAGTCGCCCGAGCAGCAGACTGGGCTGCAGTATTCGGCGGTGCAGTACGAGGCGGCCGCCGAGTATCAATCGGCGGCCGACCATCATTCAGCTGCGCAGCTTCAGGCGGCGGCCGACCATCAGTCGGGGGCCGAGTATCAGCCTCAGTCGACCCCGCATCGGCCTGCGTCGTATCAGTCGATGACCGAGTACGAGTCGGCGGCCGATCAGACAATGGCCCAGCATCATGCGTTGGCCGAACGTCAACCGGCGGCCCCGTATCAGCCTCATTCACCCGAGCAGCAGACCGAGCCGCACCACTCGGCGGCGCGATATGGGGCGGCCGCCGAGTATCAATCGGCTGCGCACCATCATTCGGCAGCTGAGTATCAGTCGGGGGCCGAGCATCGGGCGGGGGACGAAAACCAGCCTCAGCCCGCGGCGGCCCAGCATCGGCCGATGCCGAATCAGCCGGTGGCGGAGTACGGAGCGGCGGCCGATCAGACAGTGGCCCAGCTTCTTTCGTCGAATCAGTCGGTGACGGAGTACGGGGCGCTGGCTGATCAGACAGTGGCCCAGCATCATTCGTTGGCCGAACGGCAGTCGGCGGCGCAGCATCAGATCGAGGTGGGGCAGCGGGCATCGGAGTGGGTTGGTGATTCCATGCCGACTGCGCCGTTGCGGACTGCTCGGCGACCGAAAGTGGGAGCGTCCGAGGGGGACGAGGCTTCGGGGGCGGGTGCGCGTTGGCGGGGGCGGCGGGTGCCGGAGAGGCCGGTGAAGGCGGGTGGGTTGAAATCGCCTCTCGTCAAGCGGATCGGCATCGGCGTTGGTGCATTTGTTGTGCTGGCGGGGCTGGCTTATGTTGCGGACCTGGTGTTTTCGTCGGGACACGTGCCGCGTGGGGTTGTGGTGGCCGGTATTGATATCGGCGGCAAGGACAAGGGGGCGGCGGATGCGGAACTGCACAGCGCGCTCGGTCCGCGCGCTGATCGGGAGCTTCCGCTGCAGATCGGTGATGTGCAGACCAGGCTGACGCCCAAAATCGCTGGTCTGGCGATTGATTGGGATAGCACCTGGGCCAACGTCGGTTCCCAGCCACTCAATCCGATCACCCGGCTGACCTCGCTGTTCACCACGCATACCGTGTCGGTCACGAGCACTGTCGACGACAATGCGCTGGATGCCCAGCTCACCGCGCTGCGCGTGCACGACCGCGCGACGGTCGAGGGCACCATTGCCTTCGATGGCGCGCGCCCGGTCGCGGTGCCGCCGGTGCCGGGCCGCGTCCTCGACGTGCCCGCCGCGCGTACCGCGCTCATCGACAACTGGTATCTCGGTGCGCTGCTCGATCTTCCGGAGACCGCGGCGCCGATCGCCGTGCGCGGGGAGGCGGTCGAGCGGGCCTTGCACGAGGTCGCCGAACCCGCGGTGCGCGCACCGATTGTCTTCGCGGGCAAGAACAATGCGACCGGCAGGCTGGAACCGGAGCAGATCGCGTCCCTGCTGTCCTTCGCGCCCGATGGCCACGGCGGCCTCGCCGCGAGCTTCAAACAGGATGTGGCGCAAGGTGTGCTCGGCCCACAGCTGGCACCGTCGGAAGTCGAGGCCAAGGACGCGACCTTCGCGCTGACCGGGGCGAAACCCACCGTGGTTCCGGCCATTGTCGGCGACAAGATCAATTGGGCGAAGACATTGGAGCAGTTGCCCACTCTGGTGGTCGCGCCACAGGAACGCACAGCGCAGGCCGTCTATGAAAAGGTCGACCCCAAGCTCACTACCGAGGCCGCGAACGCACTCGGCGTCAACGAGATGATGGGGCAGTTCACCACCAGCGGCTTCAGCGGCCCGTCCGGCGTGAACATCCGCGTGGTCGCGCAGAAGGTGAACGGCGCCGTCGTCAAGCCAGGAGAAACCTTCTCGCTCAACGACTTCACCGGCCCCCGCGGCACCGCCGAAGGCTACGTCGAATCCGGCATCATCGACCACGGCCGCCCCAGCACCGCGGTCGGCGGCGGCATCAGCCAATTCGCCACCACCCTCTACAACGCCGCCTATTTCGCGGGCATGGAGGACGCGGGCCACACCGAGCACAGCTACTACATCTCGCGCTATCCCGCGGCACGCGAGGCCACCGTCTTCGACGGCGCCATCGACCTCAAATTCCGCAACACCGGCCAAACCGGCGTCTACATCGAGACGTCGACCACCGACTCCGAGGTCACCGTCCGCCTCTGGGGCACCAAGACCGTCAACGTCGAATCCATCACCGGCGAGAAAACCAAGCCCACCGAACCAACCACCATCAAACTCCCCAAGGGCAAGGACTGCATCGCCACCGAAGGCGCCCCCGGCTTCACCATCTCCGACACCCGAGTCATCACCGACCGCAAAACCGGCCGCGAAATCTCCCGCACCACCCGCACCGTCAAATACGACCCCATCCCAGTCGTCAAGTGCGAGTAATCCTCGCCTAGCCGTCGCATAGCGCGTGACTGCCTCGCATAGCCTGCAATTTGTGCGAGGTAGTCAGTAGATATGCGCCAGGGCAAAGGCACCTTTGCCCGGTTCGGAATCAGCGGGCTGGGGCCGCGTGTGTGGCTGGTCTGGAGGCTGAGAGAATGCCCGGCAGGTGTCCTGTCTTACAAGCGATGTCGAAGTGCGGGTCTCTATCCGCCACCCCGGAGTGCGACGGTGGAATGTCTTTGGGAGGGCGGGGCTTCGTTGCCTACGAGGGGTCGAATTCGCCGTGGTTGATGCCAGCGGTGAAGGCATCCCACTCGTGCGGGGTGAAGATGAGTGCCGGTTCGGTGGGGTTTTTGGAGTCGCGGACGCCGACCTGACCGTTGGCGAGGTGGGCTACCTCCACGCAGTCGCTTCCGCCTGCGCTGCGGCTGCTTTTGAACCACCGGGCCGCAGATAGGTCGATGCTCACGGTGCATACTCCTTCGCTACCCGCCGCAGCAGGTGCTTGCTGTCTGCCACATTCAACGCTACCGGCTGGAGTGCTGTGTGCGCTTCCCGATAGCGGCGCACGCTGTCTGGGCGCTCCAGGTATATATCGCCTGTGTAGCTTTCGACGAAGATAACGGTCGGTTCGAACGGTTGACCCTCTTTGTCGAGCCCGAAGTCCAGAATGGTGAACGGGCCGGTCGAGATGCCGAGAGGAAAGCCAGCGGCGGACGGCAGTACCTGAACGGTGACGTTCGACGGCATGTCCGCCAAGTAGCGCAACTGATCAGCCATGACTCGCGGGCTGCCGACGACCCGGCGCAGAACCGCCTCGTCGAGGATGAGATGTACCGACGCAGGATCGAACCTGCGTCGAATCAAGCTCTGCCGCTTGATCCTTAGCCGGACACGTCGTTCGATCTCGTCGGCGGTTTCGTGCACGAAGTATGCGCGGTCGAGCGCGCGAGCGTAGTCGGCGGTCTGGAACAAACCCGACACCATGTCCGGTCGGTAGATGGCCAACTGCTGTGCGGCTGCTTCCAGCCCGACGTACAGGTTGAAGTACGAGGGAATGAGGTCGCCATATTCGTGCCACCAACTTCGCTCGTTCCCTTGCTGAGCAAGCCCTTTCAGAGCGGGAAGCATCTTCGGCTCGTCGTACAGATGGCACAACGCCTCGATGTCATCGAGCTCGATGCGGTTGGCCTCGCCCGTCTCGAGGCGCTGTAGCGTCCCCGACCCACGCCCGATGGCTCGGGACGCCTGCACGATGGACAGCCCGGTCTGCTGCCGTAGATCCCGCAGATACCGCCCCAACTGACGGCGGGGAAGGTTTCCGGTGACCTTGGCGAAGGGTTCGCCCTTGCTCGGTGTGCCCATGGCTTGCTCCAAAATGTGCGTGGCGCGTAGTCGGGTCGGTGGGTGACGCTTCGTACTCGCGGTGGGTGATCCGCTGGGCAAACGGGAAAACTGTTGTGGATCACCTATATTCGCAGCTCAGAACGGTTCTGCGATGGTGTGCTGATTGTGCACCCGGGACCGGGGTGGCTGCGACGAATCGCCGAAAACTCGGCATCGGATAGCGCGCCCGGTTCCGGCCGCCGAGCAGCGCCGCCAGGTGGCCTCGCCCGCGCCCTGGATCCGAGTGCATCCTGTCCCTTCCAGCCCGAGGTGCGCCGAAATGGTTGCCGCGCATGACCTTCCACCGCTGGATTGCAGCGTTCCGTCCGACGAATCGACCCTCGACGCCGCGCACGAGGAAGCCCTATTGCGCCACCGAACGCAGCGGAAGGCAACTCACCGCGCCGCGCTCACGCATCTATGCGACGGTTCTCTACGCAGTCGTCGCCAGCGCCCGCGAGCAGACGTTCCGTCCGACCCTGGACGCCGCCGAAGTACTCGATTCCATCCTCGGCGGAGCCGAATCAGTCGATCCTGGCGACGTTGTCCCCAACTGATCGAGACCCGCATTGCGAACGCGAACTGACCAGGTGTCGCATCATGAGATACGATCGAGACCAATCGTCAGGTGCGCGTGTATGTTACGCCAAAACCGCGTGAAGATGATCTCAGCTCGATCTGCGAATTGCTGGATAATTACAGTTAGCGACCGATGCACATCGGCTTGGTCACTTCATTCCGTTTGGAATGCTGCACAACAGGATCCGACCCTGTCTGGGCCGGATTCGGCGGTGCCCGACCCGTCGTACCAGGTACGCCGCGGTTACGGCTCGGCGGCTATGTGGCCCGGATGTCGCCACGCTGGTACGGTTTCGGTGAATCGCTCCCATTGGAAGCGTGTTCCGGGGGATATCAATTCGAGTGAACCGCGATCGTTCGGCAAATCAGATCGATCCGCCCACAATCTCAGGGGCTTGTCGCCTCTGCGTGCGGTGATGAAACTTCTTTCGGCTGGTAATAATCGGTTACCGGCTGGATATTTCTCCATGGGTTCAAAGGGAAGTTCTCAATGAGCAAAGTGCGCGTGCTCGGTGTCGCCTTCGCGGCCACCGCGGGCATTCTCCTGGTCGGTTCGGGTATGGCATCGGCTGCCGATCAAGGCATCGTCCTGGAGCCGATCGGAACCATCGCCCCCGGCGAGCCGAACCCGAATGGGACCGGTTCCAGCTCGGCGATTACCGATCTGGTGAAAGTGCTGTCCACCGGCTCGACAGGCGCCAAGACGCAGTAATCGGATGTTGGAAGTGCCTCACCTCGAAATGAGGTGGGGCACTTCGCTTTGCGGACCCACCCGTGCCGCGTCGCGAACCGGTGTGGCCCGAATCCACTCGGCATCCTATAGCGGCGTGCGCATGAGCAGCACGTTGTACTGGTTGTACACCGACAGCAAGAAGTACAGGTCGCTCCCGGTCTGGTACGGGAAGATCATCGGCGCATAAGCACTCGGCAGGGAGGACCCAACGACGAGCACCTGCGGCTCGCCCCACGGCCCCTCCGGCTTCTCTGCACTGCGCATGACCACCGAATTGGTCGAATCCGTTGTGAGCATGACGAATTTGCCGAGATGCTCGTTCCACATGACCGACAGCTCGGCGACCCCGTCGACGATCGGTGCGGCGACCTTGGCGTCCGACTTCCACTCGGTGCCGTCCCAGTACTCGTAACGATCGATATCGGCGATATCGGCTTCCCTTGCGCGCGACACGAATCCGGGATGCTGCCGCCCGGCGGGCGTGCCGTAGCGGTAGACGTAACCGTCGTCCTTCAGGAAGGCGTTCTGCTGAAAGTTCTGATACCCGTCCACATTCGCGCGTCGGGTGGTGGTCAGCGGGGCCCAGCTGCGTCCGCCGTCACCGGAGACGGCGAGGGTGGAGAAGTTGGTTGCCCACTTGCCGTGTTCACCCCAGCTGGCCACCGACATCAGGCTCAGGTACTGCACGCCGCCCACCGAAATGCCCGCTGTCGGGATGAGACTGATCTCGATGCCGGGAATCTTCGGGCTGGGCAGCGGATTGTTGCTCACGACACCGTCGAACGAAATCCCTTGTGACGGATCTTTGGTCGTGCTGCTGAACAGCACCTGGCTGCTCCAAGCCCACACGCTGCCGACGAGCAGATTGGGGAACCCGAGGCCCGCACTGTCGCCGAAGGCGGTGAGCATCCGTCCATTGCCGTCATCCCACATGATGCCGAGGTCGGTGCCGAGCACATTGACGTTCTGGGTGCGATTGGGGCTGTCCATGCCGGTCATCTGGAAGACGGCCTGGGTCACTCCGGGTAAGCGTGGTAGGCCGCGCGGCTGGCCGTTGATGCCGGGGATGGGGTTGATGCCGGGGATCGGGATCACGATATTCGGGTCGGCGACGGCCGGTCCGGCCAGTGCGATCGAGAGTGCGGCGGCGAGGACACCGGCTCTGGTGAGTGCGGACAGCGATCGGTTCATCCGGACGATCCCTTCTAGCGCGCGGTCTGCCCGGCCATTGTGCCCGTTTTCCGGCCCCATGTCCGGACGCGTGTGATGTGGAACCGGACGCCAGCCCGTAGCTACACTGAAGATCATCAGGAGGCGGGGCTAAGGGAGTGGCTGACCTGTCACCGCGGGCGACCATAGGTCGTCCGATACAGCTTCTTCGGCCGCGGGCTCGGTCGCTCGGTTTGTGACGGTTTGCCGCATCGCTCGCGAGGGCACAGCTGTTCCATTACATCCAGCAGGATTGGTGAACGCTAGGCGGTGGCTCATGGGTGATAGTCGCGCAACGCTTCGCAGTTGGTGGCACGATCCGGTGCACTACCGCTGGCTCGTGCGAACGTTGGAATCGCATTTCGCCCTAGGTCCGGTCAAATTCATCATCGGTGCGGGCGGCGCGGTGATGCTGCTGATCAATATGTTGATGTCGCTGTCGCCCGCAGGTCCATCGGGAACGGTCGATCGTGCGATCTTCGCATTCGCGGGGTTCACCGCGGCGGTATGGACGGTGCGCTGGTGGTTGTTTCCGTGGCCGGGTGCGCTCACCTCGTTGGTCCTGTGCACCTGGGCGGATATCGCCATCACCGCGTCGTGTCTGGTGGACCGCAATCGGGTGTACGGAGCGTTGAGCGCGATGCTGCTGGTGGTGACCGGGGCCTACATCACGTTCTTCCACAGCCCGCGGGCGCTGGCCGTGCACGCCGCGTGGTCATTGCTTTCCATCGGCGTCCTCGCCGGTTATGTGGTGACCGATTCCGTGGGTGGCGATGTCGCGCTGGCGGCGGCGATGGTGCTGATCATGATGGCGGCCATCGTCGTGGTGCTGCCCGGACTGCAATTCTGCTACTGGGTGCTGCGCACCGACGTGCTCTCGGATCCGCTGACCATGCTGCTGAATCGACGCGGTCTCGACTACTACCTGTACCGCTCCCGCCATCGGCAGTGTCTATCGGTGATCGCCCTCGATCTGGACCGCTTCAAGGCGGTCAACGACACATTCGGTCATATCGTCGGCGACCAGGTGCTCGCCTCGACGGCTCAACGATTGCGGGCGGTGGTCGAACCCGATGCCATCGTCGCCCGCACCGGCGGCGAGGAATTCGCGGTGGTCGGCGAACTCGATCGCGATGGTGCGCTCGCCACGGCCGAGAGGTTGCGTCGCGCCGTCGAAGCGGCGGCCGGCGTGCCCGTCGCCATCACGGCCAGCATCGGCGTCGCCGTCTGTGAGGGCGGTGCGGACACCGATCGGCCCCAGCTGCTGCTGCGCTGTGCGGATTCCGCGATGTACGAGGCGAAACAGTTGGGCGGCAATGCCGTTGTGCTGGCCGAGCCCCCGATCTACGTTCCGGACACCGCGCCCACCACCCCGCGGCGAGATCTGTCGCGTCGCGGCAAATGACAACGGCGGCCCGGATCGCTCCGGGCCGCCGCTGTTCGTATTCGATTGTGTCCGAACGCTGTCGGATCAGAAGGCCGCTTCGTCCAGCTCCATGATGTCGTTGTCCAGGTTCGACAGGATGGCGCGGGTCGCGGTCAGCTCGGGCAGCACGTTGCGGGCGAAGAACTGCGCGACGCCGACCTTGCCCTTGTAGAACGCCTCATCGGCACCGGTGGCGCCGTTGTCGAGGGCCTTGATGGCGACCTCGGCGCCACGCAGCAGCTGCCAGCCGATCAGCAGGTCGCCGACCGCCATCAGGAAGCGCACCGAGCCGAGACCGACCTTGTACAGCTCCGACGGGTTCTCCTGAGCGCCCATCAGGTGCCCGGTCAGGGTGGCGGCCATGGCCTGCACATCCTCGAGCGCGGTGGCCAGCAGCTTGCGCTCGCCCTTGAGGCGACCGTTGCCGGCCTCGGAGTCGATGAACTTCTGCACCTGACCGGCGACATGGGCCAGTGCGACGCCGCGGTCACGGGCGATCTTGCGGAAGAAGAAGTCCTGGGCCTGGATGGCGGTGGTGCCCTCGTACAGCGAGTCGATCTTCGCGTCGCGGATGTACTGCTCGATCGGGTAGTCCTGCAGGAAGCCCGAGCCACCGAAGGTCTGCAGCGATTCGGTCAGGTACTGGTAGGCCCGCTCGGAACCGACACCCTTGACGATCGGCAGCAGCAGATCGTTGACCCGGAAGGCCACATCCTCATCCGCACCGGAGACCAGCTGCGCGATATCGGCATCCTGGTGCGCGGCGGTGTAGAGGTAGATCGCGCGCAGACCCTCGGCGTAGGCCTTCTGCAGGGCCAGGCTGCGACGCACATCCGGGTGGTGGGTGATGGTGACGCGCGGGGCGGCCTTATCGGTCATCTGGGTCAGGTCCGCACCCTGGACGCGCTGCTTGGCGTAGTCCAGTGCGTTCAGGTAGCCGGTCGACAGGGTCGCGATGGCCTTGGTGCCCACCATCATGCGCGCGTTCTCGATGACGTCGAACATCTGCGCGATGCCGTTGTGCACCTCGCCGACCAGCCAGCCCTTGGCGGGCACGCCATGGCCGCCGAAGGTGACCTCACAGGTGGCCGAGACCTTGATGCCCATCTTGTGCTCGACATTGGTGACGAAGACACCGTTGCGGTCGCCCAGGGTCTGGGTCTCGAAGTCGAAGTGCCACTTCGGCACGTAGAACAGCGACAGGCCCTTGGTGCCGGGGCCGGCGCCCTCGGGGCGGGCCAGCACCAGGTGCATGATGTTCTCGAACAGGTCGTCGGAGTCACCCGAGGTGATGAAGCGCTTGACGCCCTCGATGTGCCAGGAGCCGTCCTCCTGCTCGAGCGCCTTGGTGCGGCCGGCGCCGACGTCGGAGCCGGCATCCGGCTCGGTCAGCACCATGGTGGCGCCCCAGTTGCGGTCGGCGATGGTCTGCGCCCACTTCTTCTGCTCGTCGGTGCCGTTGTTGTAGAAGACCTGCGCGAAACCGGCACCCGCGGCGTACATCTGCGCGGGCGGGTTGGCGCCGAGGATCATCTCGCCGAGCGCCCAGGAGACGGCACTCGGGGCACCCAGGCCGCCCAGTTCCTCGCGGACGGCGACCTTGGCCCAGCCCGCGTCTTCCAGCGCGCGGTAGGACTTCTTGAACGATTCGGGGAGAGTGACCGTGTGGGTCTCGGGATCGAAGGTCGGCGGGTTGCGGTCACCGTCGACGAACGAATCGGCCAGCGGACCCTCGGCCAGGCGACGCACCTCGTTGAGCATCTCCTTGACGGTCTCGGTGTCGAGGTCGCCGTAGGCGTCGCTGTCCAGGATGGTGCTGAGGCCGAGTACCTCGAAGAGGTTGAACTCCAGGTCGCGGACGTTGCTCTTGTAGTGGCCCATGTCAGTACTCACTCTCCGTTGAGTTGGTGCGGTCGGTTGGTTGCCGTTCCCGCCCGTTGTCGTCCACCGAGCCATGCCGGTTTTCCGCATGCTACTCGCGGGTAACTTATGAGCCATATTACCGGTCGGTAATGGGCTCGCAAAGACTCGAGCGGGCAATGTGACGCGGAAAACACCCCACGACGTTGCCGTGTGTCTACGGTTCGCGTAGTAGACGAATTGTTCGGTGGCTGGTGGGTTTTGAGTGACCTGTGTGCGTGGAGTGGCAGGTGTGCGTTCCCTGGCGGCTGTGAGTTCGAGGGGCTGTGCGTCGCCGAACGGGCGAAATACGCACCGGCCCCTCGGAACCTACCCGCCACTCGAAGCGCACCAACCGCGCAGCCGGTTCGGCGTTGCTCGAGCGTGGATGCCTGGGCGTCAGAGGTGCGGGTGTTGCTGGGTGGCCCGTCGGTTGGGGTGCCGGTGGTTTCGGGTTGTCGGTGTGCTCTGAGTGGTGGGTGGGTTTCCTGGTGGCCGGTGTATTCGGTGGAACAGTGTGTGTTCAGCGTGGCGGGTGTGTGCGGGTTGCCGGTGGGTTCCGATGGGCGACGCGGTGCAGGTGGCTGGGGGTTTGGGGGTAGCCGGGGACTACCGTGGGATTGTGCGAATCGAGACGAGCGCCGGGCCCGCGGAGATCGAGCTCGACAAACCGCGCAAGGCGGCGTTTCTGCTGCTGCTCACGCACGGATCCGGTGGTGGCGTGGACGCGAAAGACCTGCTCGCGGTGCGGGACTGCGCTTATGAACTGGGAGGTGCGGTGGCACGGGTGGTGCAGCCGTATCGGGTTGCCGGGCGGCGTGCGCCCGGGTCGGTGGTCAAACAGGACGAGGCCTGGTTGGAAATCGTCGCCGACCTGCGTCGGCGGGTGCGCAAGGTGCCGCTGATCCAGGGCGGCCGCAGCAACGGTGCCCGAGTCGCCTGCCGCACCGCTATCGACGCCGATGCCCGTGGGGTGCTCGCACTGTCGTTTCCGCTGCATCCGCCGGGTAAGCCGGAGAAGACCCGGCGCGAGGAACTGCTCGCCCCGGGCGATATCGATGTCGTCGTGATCAACGGCGCGAACGACCCGTTCGGCATCCCCGACCCCGCCGACGCCGCCGAGGTCCGCGTTATCCCTGGTCAGCCCCACTCCTTCCGCTCCGGATTCGACATCATCGCGGAAACGGTCAAGCCCTGGTTGGAGCGCTGGAGCTAGGCCCTTTTGCGCTATCGGGAGCCGGCCATCTCCGCACCGTCCACGACCACGGCTACCCACGCGACACGATTGTCGACACGACCACGGGAACGCCCGCCGAACTCGCCGTCTGGACCGGAAGTCCATGCCAACGTGCGAGGTGTTGCGGACTGTTCGGATCAGCTCAGTGGGGCGGCAGGTTCGGTGGCTTGTGGGAGTGGGGTGGGTTTGCTGGCGACGACGAGGGCATCGATGGCGTCGCGTTCCTCGGTGGCGCGGTAGACGCGGTCGGCGATGTGGACGCGGATGCGGTCGGTGTCGGGGCCGAGATCGGTGATGATGTCGCTGGGGGTGAAGAGGACCGAAGGATCCTTGGGGCCGCCGAAGCCGTCGGTGAGGTTGGTGCTGTCGTGGCCGAGGACCAGCAGGGTGCCGCCTGGGGCGAGCAGGTCGGGGAGGCGGTGGACGAGCGGGCGACGGTGTTCGGCGGACAGGTGCAGGAAGACCATCAGCACCAGTTCGTATGGTCCGGTGATGCCCGCGGCGTCCAGGTCGGTGACGTCCGCGCACTGCCAGCTGATGCGGTTGCGAACTGAGCGGGACAATCGCGTCGCGATGGTGCGGCCCTTATCGATCCCCACCTGTGAATAGTCCACGGCATGCACCTGCCACCCGTGCGTGGCCAGCCACAAGGCGTTGCGACCTTCACCGCACGCGAGGTCCAGCGCCCGCGGCAGACCGGGCGCTTCGCCCTCGGGCGCCTCCGGCATCAGCGGAGCAACCCGCTCCAGCCCGTACACATGCTCCACCACGGTGCTGTTCGGCGGTGCGCCCCACACCAATTCACTCTGCGCATACCGCGTATCCCAATCGGTCGCGTCCATACCCGCGATTCTATTGACCCCGCACACCCCGCCGGCGCCATCCCATGCGCCGCTGCTGAGCATGCCGCGACTGTCGCGTACTCCGGGCTGCCGCATGCGGCAGCCCGCCGCGCAACCATTGCGCCACCGCTTCGTACTACAGAAGCGCCGCAACACCTGCGGTTCGTAGCCGACAGCCCTAGGCGCTGGCTTCCGGCAGCCAGTGCAGCGGGGAGGTTTCGCGGATGTGGATGAGTACGTCGAATGCGTCGATGAGGGATCGGACCGGGGTGTGGGCGGTGGCGTCCTTGGCGGGGTCGTAGATGCCGCTGATCGTGCGCAGTTTCGCGGGGCGGTGCAGCCACTGCCGAACCGAGTCCGGGGCGGTGTTGTGCAGATCCAGGTAGAAGGCGGGCAGATCCAGTTCGCCCAGGGTGGCGTCGATGAGGTCCGGTAGTGGTTCCGGGGCTTCCGCCATGCCGAGATCTCCGTGGTGGAAGCCGATGGCCACCGATACATATTGTGCGCCGAAGTGTGCGCGCAAATAGCTGCCGGTGCCGCGGAATTCGGAGGTTTCGGCTGGGCCGTCCCCGAGGGGGAGGGCGGCGGTGTGGCCGATACCGTCCCAATAGGCGATCTTCGCGCCGGTGCCACGTTGCCATTCGATGACCCGATCCGCCGCGGGTCGCTCATCGCGCGCGAAACCGCCCTGTCCGGCAACGCTTTTCTCGTGGAAATCGACGATAAGTCGCAAATGTGTCAGTGCTTTGTCGAATTCTGTTGTCGCCGGGAGGTTTTCGAATATCGCGAGGGCGTCACGGGCGTCATCGATGAACGGGCGGCCCGGATGAATTCCTTGATGGCGCTGCACATGTTCATCCACTCGGTGTGCGGTGCGAATCGGAGCGAGGTGAGATTCGATGGCGGCGAAGTGATCCGGCGCTTGCCGGCGCAGGTAGTCCAGCACCACCTCGTAGTCCGATGATTCCGCACGCGGTGGCTCGACGCCGAAGATCCGGACCGGATCGTCGGGATGCTCATGGTTGAACGCGCGAATCCAGGACAGCGTCGCCGCCATTTCGGCCGTCCGGTTCGGCCGCCACGCACCGGCGAGCACTGCTTCTGGATCGCCCGCGCCAGCGCGCACATATGCGTCGAGCCGCTCGCCGGAGCGCGCACTGTCCTGTACCGCGAGCGCCCGGTATCCGTATTCCTCGACCAGCCTTCGGAATACGCGCTCGCGCACTCCGAAGGTCTGCCGGGAGAACCGGGTCGATTCACCGAGGCCCACCACGGTCGCCGATGCGAGTCGATCGGTGAGCGGCGCGAGGTCGCGGCCGGTGCCGTTCGCCTCGGTATCGGAGATCAGCCGCGCATTCGCTCGCAGCCATATCCGCAGATCCGATGCGGCGGTGACTGATTCGCTGGTTGCGGCGGTGCTGCCCATGATTTCTCCCGAAGCTCGACGATCCGACGCGATCAGCTTCATACCTGAAGTGATGTTGAGGTCAAGTCGAACTCGAAAAGTTCAGCGGGGCATGGTCGCCGATACCGCGGGCGTGCCCCGTTGATTCCGGTGAATTCAGAGCGTTGTGCGCATCAGAATCACGTTGTACTGCGAATGCACCGTCGTCAGGAAGTACAGATCACGCCCGGTCTGATAGGGGAAGATCGACGGCGCGTACGCGCTCGGCAGCTCCCGCGTATCGATCAGCACCTCGGGATCGCTCCACGGCCCCTGGGGCGAGGAAGCCCGCCGCATGACCACGGAATTGAACGGATCGGTGGTCAGCGAGATGAACTGACCGAGGTACTCGTTGTACATCACCGACAGCTCGCCGACGCCCCCCATGATGGGCGCCGCCGCATCGACATCGCCTTTCTTGCTCCAGTGCCCGCCGTCCCAGTACTCGTATTCGCCCAGGTTCGCGATATCGCCCTCGCGCACCCGCGCGAGGTACGCCGCCCGATTGCGGCCGGATTGGGTGCCGTACTCGTAGACGTACCCGCCGTTCTTCAGGAATGCGTTCATCTGGAAATTTGCATTGGCGCCCTCATTCGGCCGCCGCGCGTTGGTCAGATCGGCCCAGGTTTCGCCATTGTCACCGGAGGCGGCGAGTCCGGAGAAGTTGGTGGTCCACTGGCCGACATCGTCCCAGGTCCGCACCGACATCATGCTCATGAACTGCACGCCGTTGACCGAAATGCCCGCGGTCGGGATGCGGCTGATCTCCAGGAATGGGATCTTCGGGCTGGGGATCAGGTCGCGCGCCTGGCCGAAGATATCGCGCACGACGGTGTCGAAGTAGATGCCATTGGACGGATCATGGGTGTGGCTGCGCACCAGAATATTGCTGCGCCACGCCCAGGTGCTGCCAGCCAGCAGATTCGGCAGACCGATCCCGGCGGTATCGCCGAACGCGGTCAGCATCTCACCGTCCCCGTTGTCCCACATGATGCCGAGGTCGGTGCCCAGTACGTTATAGCTCTGGGTGTTGTTCGGGCTGGCCAGTCCGGTCATCTGGAATACCGCCCTGGTGCGCCCGCCCAGGTTGGGCAGACCGCTGCTGCCGTTGAGGACCGGGATCGGATTGATCGCGTTTGGGTTTGCCGAGGCAGGGGTAGTCGCTATGAGGAGCACGGCCGATGCTCCTGCCAATGCCGAGAGCAAGGCGGATGCGGACTTGTTCAAAGTCTCTGAGCCCTCCGGTTTCTGGCCGAAGCGGCGCGATGGGCACTACCTACCGTGTGTGTCGCGCCACATTTCGGCGGGCTGGCAAATCGTTCAAGATGCTAACAGCGAAACCGGTGAAATTTGTGGCTTGTGCGATTTGTAGTGAAAGTTGTGAATACTCCGGTATCTAACTTGCCGAAGCTTTGCCACGAGATAAGGCCGCCCGCAGGATCAATGGCAGCTGGGTGGCCCGTTCGATCGCGAAGGTGCGCCGGGCCGATGCGTGCCAGGAGCGATCGAAGAGTTGTTTGGCTCCCGCGACCGCGTGCGGGGAGCGGGTCGCGATGCGATTGGCGAGTTGTTTCGCCGCCGCGACCGGGTCCGCGGTCACCTCGGTGATCAGACCGATGCGCGCGGCATAGGCGGCGTCGACGGTATCGGCGGTCATGGTCAGCAGCAGCGCCTGGTCGACGCCGATGAGGCGGGACAGCGTCGCCGCGCCGGTCATGTCCGGGACCAGGCCGTGCTTGGCCTCCATGACCGAGAACTCGGCGTCGGGGGTCGCGAAGCGGATGTCGGCGGCCAGCGCGAGCTGCAGTCCGCCGCCGAAGCAGCGGCCGTGCACCGCGGCGATCACCGGCACGGGCAGTCGACGCCATGCCCAGCACGCCTCCTGGAAGGTGTTGGTGCCGCGCCAGGGCAGCGGGATGAAGTTGCGCACGACGGTGAGTGGGTCGCTGGTCGCCTTGGCGACATCGAGGCCGCTACTGAAACTCGGGCCGTTGCCGGACAGGATGACCGCGCGGACGTCCTTGCGACCGGCGATGGTGTGCGCGGTGGTGACGAGGTCGCGCAGCATTTCGATGGTGAGGCCGTTGTGCTTGTCCGGCCGGTTCAGCGTGACGTAGGCGCGATCGCCGTCGAATCCAAGCGCGATGTCAGAGCCCATTCTGCAGATCTTACTCGTGAGTCAGTTCGTGTCGAGAGCATTGCCCGCGCACCTGCGCTCTGTTCTAATCGAACGCAAGTTACCGTCAATGCTGACGGTAAAGAGTGGAGGAATGATGCTGCCACCCGGATTGGATCCGCGAACGCCGGTGCTCGTCGGCGTCGGACAGGTCGTGCACCGCGGCGGTGAGCCGGGTCTGCCCGGACCCGTCGAACTCGCCACCGAATCCCTGCGCCGGGCGGGCGCGGACAGCGGCACCGGCGACCGGCTCTTGCGATCGGCCGATCTGATCGCCGCCGCGGCCCCGGTCAGCAGGCCGTATCCGGACCTCGGCGCGCTGGTCGCCGCGGAACTGGGCGCTGCGCCGAAGCGCACCCTGCAATCGGTGCGGTTCGGCGGTGACGCACCGCAACGCCTGGTCAATAACGTCGCGCAGGCCATTGCCGACGGACGCTGCGAGGTCGCGCTGATCACCGGGGCCGAATCGGTCGCGTCCTGGAATGCGGCCACCCGCACCGGCGCCGCACTCGATTGGCCCGAGCAGGCCGAGGAGGTGCGGCCGACCGAGATCATCGGCACCGACCGCGGACCCAATACCGAGATGGAGACCGCGGCGGGACTGTGGGGTCCGGTCTACTTCTACGCGCTGATGGAGACCGCGCTGCGCGGGCGGCTCGGTCTCAGCGAAGTCGCGCATCGGGAGCGGATCGGCGCACTGTGGTCGCGGCTCTCGGCGGTGGCGGCGCGGAATCCGTATGCGTGGCAGCCGAGCGAACAATCCGTCGATGATGTGCTGACGCCGACGCGCGCGAATCGCATGGTGTCGACGCCGTATCCGAAGCTGCTCGTCGCGAACCTATCGGTGGACCAAGGCGCGGGACTCATCCTGTGCAGCGCGGTGGCGGCCGATGCGGCGGGCGTGCCGCGCGACCGCTGGGTCTTTCCGCATGGCGGCGCCACCGCGACCGACGAGTGGTTCGTTTCCGAACGCGCGGATATGTCCACCTCACCCGCCATTGCCGCGGCCGGGCGGGCCGCGCTCTCCGGTGCGGGTATCGGCATCGACGAGGTCGCGCATATCGATCTGTACTCCTGCTTCCCGGTCGCGGTACAGGTCGCGGCCGAGGCGCTCGGTCTGCCGATCGACGATCCGGCGCGGCCGCTGTCGGTCACCGGCGGGCTCACCTTCGCGGGCGGTCCGGGCAATAACTACGCGACGCATTCGATCGCGACACTGGCCGACCGACTGCGCGCCGACCCGTCGGCCTACGGCCTGGCCAGCGCACTCGGCTGGTACATCACCAAACACGGTATCGGCGTCTACTCGGCGCGCCCGCCCGCGCGACTCTTCCGCGCCGTCGAAGCGGAAGTGCCTGCGGCACGGCGTGATACGGATCCGGGGTACAGCGGACCGGTCACCGTTGAGGCGTACACCGTCGCCTATCGCAAGGGCCCCGCGCCGGACCACGCCGATGAACCCGAGGCCGTGGTGATCAGCGCACTGACCCCGGCAGGTGCCCGCATACTGGTCCGGGCGTCCGATGCCGACACCATCGCGGCGTTCACCGATGGCGACCCGATCGGCGCGAGCGCCGATGTGGCCGCCGCCGACAAGCTCACCCTGCTCACCACCGAGAGGACCGTCCAATGAGTACAGCAGCGCAAGGCGATTCCGTCAGCGGTGGGTCCGACCTGGTACTGGTCGAACGGCGCGATGCGATCACCGTGCTGACCGTCAATCGTCCGGACGCCCGCAACGCCATCAACCTCGCCACCGCGCGGGCCATCGAGGCCGCCGTCGACGAATTCGAGGCCGACGCCGATGCACGGGTGCTCGTGCTCACCGGTGCGGGCGGGACCTTCAGTGCCGGAATGGATCTCGTCGCCGCATCGAAGGGCGAGATGCCGATGACCGCCAAGCGCGGCCCGCTCGGCATCGCCGCGAAACCACCTGCCAAGCCGATGATTTCGGCCGTCGAGGGCTTCGCGCTCGCCGGTGGTTTCGAGCTCGCGCTCGCCGGTGATCTCATCGTCGCCGCGAGCAATGCCCAGTTCGGCATTCCGGAGGTGAAGCGCGGCCTGGTCGCCGCGGGCGGCGGTGTGCTGCGGCTGACCCAGCGGCTGCCGCGTCCCATCGCCGCGGAGCTGGCGCTCACCGGCGGGCGCATCGACGCCGAACGGCTCTACCAGCTCGGCCTGATCAACCGGATCACCGAACCCGGTGGTGCGCTGGCGGGTGCGTTGGCCATGGCGGCCGAAATCGTTGCGGCCGCGCCGCTTGCGGTGGCCGCGAGCAAGCGCATCATCGACGAGTCGCCGGATTGGTCGGTCGCCGAGGGCTTCGCCAAGCAGGGCGAAATCGCCTTGCCCGCACTGTTCTCCAAGGATGCCGCCGAGGGTGCGCTGGCCTTCGCACAGAAGCGCGAACCCCAGTGGCAGGGACAGTGACCAATCGAATTCAGCGTCGCAGCGCGACTCCATGAGGGGCGGTGGCCGGGCGACGGGTGGGCGTTCAGCGTCGCCCGGCGACCCCGGTGGCCGGGCGACAGGCGGGGGCGAACGCGTCCGGGAGACCCAGGCGCAGCGCCGCTCGCGCATGCGCACGCGGCTGCTGGACGCGGCGGTGGACAGTCTGGTCGAGGTCGGTTACGCGGGCACCACCACACTCGAGGTGCAGAAGCGGGCCGGGGTGCCGCGCGGCACCCTCCAGCACCACTTCCCGACCAGGGCGGATCTGCTCGCCGGTGCCGTGGAACATCTCGCCGAGCGCCGATTCGCCCAGCTGACAAGGGAATTCGAGGCGATTCCGGCCGAGGCGGACCGGCTCGAAACGGCGGTCGAGCTGACCATGCGCATGTTCACCGGCCCGACATTCTGGGCGGCACTGGAGATGTGGGTCGCCGCGCGCACCGATCCCGAACTGCTCGCGGCATTCCTGCCGCTGGAACATCGGCTGTTCGACCTGATGCACAACAGCATTCGCGACATCTTCCGTCAGGAGTTTCCCGACGACCCGCGGGTACCGACCATTACCGAATTCACCATCGAGATCATGACCGGGCTCGCGCTGCGGGTCCTGCTGACCGGTGACCTCGACCGCAACCGAATCCTGCAGCACCGCTGGCGAAATGCGGTGCGCATCCTGCTCGGCACGGCCGATCCGGCCACCCTGACCGAGCCGCGACCGGTCAGGGATGCGGACTGATCGTGTCGAGCAGAACCTTCGCGCATCCGGCCGGATCATCGAAGAACGGGGTGTGGCCGCTGCCGTGCAGGGTGATGTGGCGGGCGTTCGGGAGCACGGTGCGTGCGCGCGAGCTCTGGGTGACGTAGGTCAGCAGGATGTCGCGGTTGCCCCAGGCGATGGTGACGGGAATATCTGTCAGCGCGCCGATTTCGTGCAGTTTGGCATCGGTGAAGGAGGCGAGGGCGGGTTCGAAGCCGGGTGCGTCGGCGGCGCCGCGCGCGGTGTCGATGGCCACCTGCGTATCGATCGCCCATGGCTTGCCGAAGACCAGGGACAGGAAGGCCGTGCGGCCCGCGGCCGTGCCGAGGACGGCCGACCAGATCGGGCGCAGCGCACGCGCGAGTTGGCGGGACTTGCCAAGTGACTGCTGGCACCACACGCGGCCCGGGGTGCCCCAGAATCCGATCGGGGAGTAGGCGGTGACCGAGCGGGCCAGCCCGCGCGCGCCGAGGTTCAGCGCGATGAGCCCGCCCATAGAATTGCCCGCCAGATGCGGCCGCTCGATGCCCTGTTCGGTGAGGAAGTCGAGCAGCGCCTCGGTGAGGGTGTCGACGGTGGTGTGCGCGATCGGTGCCGAACCGGCGAAGCCGGGCAGATCGACGGCGATGACATCGAAGGATTTGGCGAGGGTGTCGATGATCGGCTCCCACACCTGCCAGCGGCTGCCGACCCCGTGCACCAGCACCAGTGGTTCCCCCGCGCCGACCCGATGGTGGTTCAACGTCGTCATGTTGTGACCGTAACAGCCGTGACCGGTCATCGGACCGAGATTTCCGGCCATGACCTCGACCGGATTTCCGCTGGCAGCCGGCCCAAACGTGGGTACGATAAATGGTATGGCAACGCGTAAGGTCACCCTTTCGCTGGACGAGGCGTCCTGGGCCTTCGCCGAACAGGCGGCGGCCCGCGCGGGGATGTCACCCTCGGCGTGGATATCCAAGGCCGCGCGTCGCGAAGCGGTGCGGACCGGCGTCGGTCCGGTGCGCGATGTGACGGCCCAGGCCGCGGCGGACGAGGCGGAGCTGACCGCCGCCGAGGAGGAGATGCGTGCGCAGGGGTGAACTGTGGATCTATCACCCACACGGTTCGCCGCGGCGCCGTACCGTCGTGCTCATCAGCAGTGATGGCATCAACGAATCACCGCGACAGTGGCTGATCGCCGCCGAGGTCGTCGACGCCGATCCGCAGGACATCCTGGCCGTACCCGTCGAGCGGCACGGATGGGTGCACGCCGGGAATATCGGCCGCATCTATCGCGGCTGGCTGGCCGAGCCCATCGATGAAATGGAATCGGACGCGCTGGAACGGCTGGATACCGCGTTGCGTGCGGCCATGGATCTTTGACCCGCTCGATCCAGCTGTGCGCGAGTGCGCCTCCGGACTGGGAAGACGATCACTCGCCTACCGCCGGGCACCGTACGGCATTATCGTTGCGGCGCCACGCGGTGGCCGTCACATATGCAGACTGAACTGAGAAGAGGAATCAGGTGCGGACCTTCCTTATCGCCGCAGCGCTCGTCGCGCTGCCGGTATTGGCGGCGTGCGGTAACGACAAGGCCGCGGACCAGCCCGCGGTAACCCAGGCCGACCTCGCCAAGTCGCTGCAGGACAAGGGCCTCAAGAGCAAGGCACTGGCCGATTGTGCCGCGAAACTCTATGTGGACCAAGGGATTTCGCAAGAGGGCCTGCGCAAGATGATCAGTGACGAATACGATGCCAAGGCCGCCGACCCGAATAACTACGGCATGAGTCAGTCCGATGCGGACAAGGCCCGTGAGGCCAACTCCAAGATTTTCACCGAATGCCGCGCGAGTTGAGCTGATCACTGCGCGGTGGTGTCGGTCCGTCAGTCTGATGGGCTCCCGTGGCGGCCCGGGGATCTGCCAGCAGCGAGTGCAGGTCGCCGGGCACCGGTCGGTCGCTGGTTGTGTTCGGCTCGTCCGATGGCCACCTCGACTTTCACCGAGCCGAAACCGGCGGCACGTGGTGCGTACTTTTCCTCGATCTCATCCGCGATCGCCTCGGGTACATCGATGAAATGCCATGCGCCCTGGCCATGGTGTTCCCATACCTCCGCCGTGGAAGGAGTATCGCGCGCCGGTCACTCCGCGACTGTAGCGATGGGCACCGACATCGTTGGCGGACCTGGTCAGGCTGGGCAGTGCGCCGAGGGGGTGGGACCGTGAGATCGATGAGGTAGCGGTCGGCGGCGGAGGTGGTGCAGGGGGTGCGGCCTTTCGGCCTCGAGATGTTGCTGTTTCAAATCGTCGGCGGCTGTGTCGATAGTCGTCGCGGTGAAAGGTCGAATCGTTCGGCGAATTCCGACATCTGGTCGTGTTGCTGCGCGGGGTCGGCACCAGCGAAGCCAACGACGATCCGATCCACACCATGCTCGGCGAATTCCTCGACCTGCTCGGGGGACATGTCGGCTGATCCCCAGCGGGTGTACTCGATTTCGGCCGGATCGCGTCCCGCATCGGTGGCGGCCTTGCGGGCCAGTTCGATCTGCCGGTCACGCTCGTGTTCGGTCAGCATGCCGCCGGCGAAATAGCCGCTACCGCGTCGTCCGGCGCGCTGGGCTGCTGCCGCGCTGGAGCCCCCGATGTGGATGGGTAGCGCGGTCGTTTGGTGCGGTTTGGGATAGCTGCACAGATTGTCGAAGGCGAAGAACTCGCCGTGGTGGCTGACGCCGTCCGGGCCGCCCGCCCACAGCAGGCGCAGCACATCGATGGCCTCGTCCGCGCGGCGGCCACGGCTGCGGAAGTCGACGCCCATCGCGTGGGCTTCTCCGGGTAAGGCGCCGAGGCCGACGGTGACGAGCCGCATCCTGCCTCGGGACAGCACGTCGACGGTGGCCAGCCGCTTGGCCAGGACCACCGGATGCCGGTACGGCAGTAGTAACACACCGGTGCCGAGCAGAATCCGATGTGTGGTCGCGGCGACGAAGCTCAGGCAATCCAGCGGATCGAAATACGGCAACGTAGGCGGCAGCTCGCCCGCGCCGTAGTCGGCGCCGGGATACAGCGCGATATGGTCCTGGACATACAGTGCCTCGAACCCGAGGTTTTCCGCGTGCTGGGCGAACGCTACGAGGCGATCGGGATCGGTGCCGTTGAACGCCGTGCCGTAGCTGGTCGCAAACCGCATACGAGAATCCTTCCTGGTACGGATGGGAAGCCGGTCATCGCCGTGCGGGCTCGACCGTAGACAACAGTGCTAGAGGGAGAATTCACACTTCGGGGGCGAGCTGGCCACGGCGCTGATTCGCGCGCTCACGTGTCGCCGCGCAGCGGAGAGCCTGTCGATCGCGTCGTCGATCTCTGCGAGCTTGCGCCGTAGGGACTCGACCGATTCCGGGCATTCGTCGGCGGACCGGTGGCCGTTGCGCAAGCAGGTGACGAACGGACGGGCATCGACCAGGTCGAAACCCAACTCCAGCAATGCCCGGATTTTCCGCACGATCTCGAGCTCGTGCTCGTCGTAGACGCGGTAACCGTTGGCCGAGCGCTGGGGCCGCACGAGTCCGTGCTGCTCGTAGTAGCGCACCGTGCGTGTACTCGTGCCAGCGCGCTCGGCCAGCTCTCCGATCAGCATGTGGCCCTCCTCTCGACACTGCCGCGGCAACCGTAAACCTTGTCGCCGACGTCAAGGCAATACCGCAAACCCACACCCACCCCACTCGGCTCCGCTCTGCCCGAACCCACGCCCTCGGTTGGCCATCGACAACATCCCACCTGCGGCCCGCTCGCCGATGGCCGAGCTGGGCAGCAGCCTATGGCCTCCGCTCAACTCCATGAGGGCGCGGGCACGTGCCTGCCAAATCTCCTCTGCGCGTTCGGGCTGGCTCGCTGCGCGGTGGGCTTCGTCAGCCGACCATGGTGCGGCGTACTGGATCTCGTGCGGGTTGGCGTAGAGCCACAGCAGCAGCGCGACCGCTCGCCCTTCGTCGGTGTAGTGCCGCGAGTATCGGAGGTCGGCCTCGGCGATCGCAGCTGCTCAACTCGGCGACGTGGACGCGCATCTCGGCGGCGGTGAGGCTGTCGCACCATTTCCCAGATGCCAACCGCCCCCGGAGTCTTTGCGGTTGCCGAGCCAGTTGCGGTCGACGCGCACTCCGGTGCGGACGGAGAGCAGCTGCGCCAGCCGCCACGCCTGGCGGGAACGGTTGCCGCTCATCGCTGCCCCCGATGCTCGAATCGGTGGCGTGTCTGGAGGTTTCGGCGATTCCGAAATCGGCTGTTCGAGATGCGTTGCCGCTCTTGGGCAATCGGGCGGCAGCCGATCCGCCGGACAGGACAGAAGCGCGATAGAGGTCCGCACTATTGGCCGCAGTGGCTAGTTGGAAAGGGCTGCCCGATTTGCGCTTCGGTGCTGGTCAGAAGGTGTTTCTGTGTTGAGCCGATGACGGGAATCGAACCCGCGCTGTCTGCTTGGGAAGCAGAAGTTCTACCATTGAACTACATCGGCAGTGCGTTATGCGCGTCCGCGACTCTATCAGACCAGGCACTATGCCGGTCAACTCCCTTGATCCAGAGTCCGGATCGGGCCTGTTCGAGGCCCAGGTCCGGATCTACTCCAGATTTTCAGCTGAGGTCGGCGAAGTCGTCGAGGTGCTTGCGGGCATCGGGGCCTTCGCGAGCAGGTTCGACGTAGTGCCGCCTGGTCGTGACGCTGAACGCCTTTCGACAGAACGGTGCACGACCCTGTCGCGGTAGGTGGCCACTCGTGAAACAAGCTGATCGCCTGAAAGGTGACAACTGGCCTCGTCGAGTCCGAGCGCGATTCCGGACCAGTGCGCGACCTCGCGGTCTATCGGGCGAGGTTGAAGTCCCGGACAGCATTACGTGAGGCGATGCAGGCCAAGAGTGTGCCTGGATGAGCGCGTCGGGTGCGGCGATAGCGCGGAACTCGGCGACCCCCTCCGCACCTGGCACGCGGTCGCCGGACGGACGCTTCGCCCCACCAGGATGGTTCGGCCTGGCCCCCAGGGTTTTTGGATCAGCGGCAAGCTCCCAGGACCGGCAAGGCTCGGCGAGCGCCGGGGCGCATCTCCGTGGAAAATACCGTCCAGTCCACCCTGTTGCGCAAGGAGCGAGTATGCCGCCACAAATTCCGCCCGACGGTGCAGGCGACGGCACACCCACGTTGTACTTCGACCCGGACACCTTCCCGGACACCGTCTCGGGCGTGGCCAGCGCTTGCGATCACATGTCCACGGTGGTGGCGACGAATCCGAAGACGCCCGGCCACTCCCAGGGCGACTTCGGTACCGTCGGGCAGGCGTGGCTGGAGTTCCACCAGGCCTGGGCCGGCGAGGCCGTGTGCGCCATGAAGGCGTTGGGAGCGCTCGTGGGGTTGCTCCCCGCGGCGAGCACCGATTACCAGCACACCGACCACCGCGGCGCAGCGACCATCACCCGCGACCCGATCGGCGACGGGGCGAACACCAACGACCGGTCCGGGCACGATGACAGCATTTCCGGAAATCCGACGACCCCTCCGGGACCCCACCGCCTCGGGCACCGGCCGGACCTATGAGTTCGGACGGGGCCTCAGCCCTAAAGTTGGTGCTGGACCAGCTGGACCAGATATCCGGCGCATACTGCACACCGGCGCATTTGAAAGGGCTGATCAAGGCCGCCCTGCTGGTTCCGGCGCCTGCCGGCAACCGTGGCACGGTCGACAATCAGGCGGCAATCTACAAGGCGGCCATGGGCACTACCCAGACCGCCGCGACGGACCTGATGCATGTGGTCTCGTCGGCGTTGCCCACGGCGTGGCGGGGCGCAGCCGCCGAAACTGCCGCGCAAGCGCTCCGCGCCGTGTCCTTTCAAGGCACGAATATCTTCACCGGGTTCCAGGACGGCCACAACGCGCTGACCACGTGGGCAGGCAAACTGGGTGAAGCCCAGAAGCGCGACGGGGACGGCCGCAAGCAGCTGAACGAAGCCAACGACCTGGTGAAGTCGCTGCCCCCGGCCAACCCCCGCTTCGGGCCATTGCGGCCCCAGGGCTTGATGCAGGCCCTGGGGCAGGCGAAATCAGGCTGTCGCGACATGCTCACCGCCGCAAACCTGGCCCACGGCGCTGCGGACGACGCGATCAAGGCACTGAAGCAGTCCGCCCTGGCGGCACGGGCACGCCAGATCACCGCCCCGGGGGTCGACCCGCTCAGCGCCGTCAGCCTGGCCTACACCGGAGATGGTGCCGGGACCAACGCCGACCCCGGCATTCTGAGTCCGTCCGCGATGGCAAGAGCCTCCCAGCAACTCGCCACCATGTCGCCCGCCGACCGTGCGGCATTCGAGAAGCTCGTGGCCGACGCGCAGTCGCCGGAGGAGGCCGCCTATCTCTGGAAAGCATTGGCCGCGGGCTACAACACCAGCCAGATCGCCGCATTCGACCAGGTCATCCACCCGTTCGGGAACGACCTCCCCTGGTTGACCAAACATCTCAATCCCCAGGTCCACTCTGGCAACACCACTCCGGGATCGGATAATCGAAAGGTGTTGAGCTATGACGGCGTCGACTGGATGCCGGACAAGCCGGGCGCGAACGTGGGTTACAACTTCTACAGTCAGGGCAACTACAACGATTGCGTCGCCGCGTCGACCGTGGTGGCGAAACTGAGCGCCGATCCCGTGCAGATGCTGGGAGTCACGACCGGTCAGGGGCCCGCCGCAGTCGCCGGTGCCCCTGTCGGCGACGACGGCCTCGGCGCTGTGCGCAACCGGTTGCAGAAGCTCTACCTCGACAACTACGAGGTCGGGCAGACCGCCGACGGTGTGGCCCATCCGAACACGACGAATGGCATCGGCGTCAAGGGCCAAGAGGCCCTCGACGGCTCTCTGCTCTCCCCTGCCGCTGGCAGCAGCTACCAGACCCAGTCGCTGGACGACCCGGCGGCCCGTCAGGCCGCCCTGCCCGGCATCCAGGCCGCGGCGAGCGCGGGCAAGCCGGTACCGGTCGACGTATATGGCACAGAAGTAGTCGTGGACCGGTCGATTCCACACCACAGGCCGGAGATTTACTCTCAGACGGCAGCCCACCAGATGGTGATCGTCGGCGCCCACGACGACAAACTGGAGGTCTACAACCCGTGGGGCTACACCCAGTGGGTTACGACACAACAGTTCGTCGATGGGCAAATGGGCGCGCTCACCTCGGCAGACGGCTCCCCCGACGGCGGCATGCCCACTCCCTATGAAGTGCAGGTGCCGCAATGAGCTGGCGCACGGGCCACTCATACGACGAGCTGCGAGGCATCGACGTGGCCGCCGCAATCGTGGCGGGCATGCCCGAACCGGGACCGGCTCGCCGAATCCTCTTCGCCGAGGCCGCCATCGCCGCATCACTGGCGGCCCAGGACCTCGGCGTCGGTCCGCATCCAGTGCGGTTCCTGGCCGGTTGCGTCCGCTCGCTCGGTCTCGACGGCGCGCTGCAGCTCCCCGAGCCGCTCATCGGCGACCAGCCGACCCAGCTGGTGCGGGAATGGATGTCCGCTGCCCACACCGGCCCCGACCCCGACGTCGCCCGCGACGACCTCTTCGCCCGCTGGCTCGAGGCGGTGGCCCTGCTGATCGCGGTGCGTCGGCAGGCGCTACATCCCGGCCAGCCGGGCGACCGGGGCCCTGGTGCACCGGACGAGGGCGGCTAGACAAGCTCCCACCTGGATTCCGGCATCCTTGGTTACGGCGATCTTGGCATTGTCGGTGAAGAAGGTCTGGAACGACTCGGGCGTATCCCATTCGGCGATGACGACGATCTGTTTGCCGTCGGGGACGAACCGATGATGTTGCGCGCCCTGTGCTTTGGCATCGGCCGCGATCTCTCCGAGCAGCGCTTGCTTGCCCCTTGCAGTGATGCGATGGCCTGTGTCACGCCCTACCTGGGCGAATGCCGCGGGGGCACGGCACAGCGGCCGAGCCACGCTCAGGTTTAGACAAATGTCTTGCACAAATGTCTAAATCGCTCTAATGTCATGTGCATGAAGCGAAACGAACTCAGCGTCGACGGCCGCCGGATCTCCTACCTCGATGCGGGCGGCGCCGGTCGTCCGGTGCTGGCTCTGCACGGGCATCTGGAAGAGGGGGCGACCTGGGCCGATCTCGCGGCGGAGCTGGCACCCGACTGGCGGCTCATCGCCCCTGATCAGCGCGGACATGGCGATTCGGAGCGCGCGGGCGAGTACTCGCTCGACGGCTACGTCGCCGATGCCGTCGCGGTACTCGAGCACCTCGACCTCGGTCCGATGCCGGTACTCGGACATTCGGGCCGCGGCATCACGGCCATGCAATTGGCGGCGCGGCATCCGGAGCTGGTCTCGGCGCTGATCGTCGAGGAGATGGGGGCGACGCATGTGAGCACCGGTTCGCTCGACTTCGTGCTGGGCTGGCCGCATGAGATGCCGAGCAGACAAGAATTGCTCGATGCGCTCGGGTTTGCTGCCCCGATGTTCGCAAATGTGTTGCGGCCGAATGCGGATGGCAGCTGGCGGCTGCCGTTCGTGCCGCGGGATATGGTCGATTCCGAAGCCGAGGTGACCGGCGATCATTGGGCCGCGTGGCTCGGCAGCGCTTGCCCTGCCCTATTGATCGCGGGCAGCCGACAGCCGTGCGTCGATCCGGGCCTCGTCGCGGAGATGATCGCCCGGCGGCCGAACTCCACCCTGGTCACGCTCGATACCGATCATTTCGTGCACAAGGGCGACCCGACCGGATTCGCCAAGGCCGTTCGAGAGTTCCTGCGGCAGTACTGAACTACGCGCGGCTCGAACTTGTTCGGGTGGTGTGCGGGGCGGGCGTCTCGACCGGTCACCTTGCGGTGGCTGCGAAGCGTCATCGAGCAGGCGCTACGCTCGTCGGCGTGCTGCTTTCCGATCGTGACATCCGTGCGGAGATCGCCGCTGGGCGTCTCGGCGTCGAGCCGCTGCTGGAAAATCTGATCCAGCCGTCGAGTATCGATGTGCGCTTGGATCGATTCTTCCGTGTATTCGACAACACCCGCTACACACATATCGATCCCGCGCAACGCCAGGACGAGCTGACCAGCCTGGTCGAGCCCACCGACGGTGAGCCGTTTGTGCTGCATCCGGGCGAATTCGTGCTCGGCTCCACGCTCGAGGTGTGCACGCTGCCCAATGATCTGGCCGGGCGGCTGGAGGGCAAGTCGAGCCTCGGCCGGCTCGGTCTGCTCACCCACTCGACAGCGGGGTTCATCGACCCGGGCTTCAGCGGTCACATCACGCTGGAACTGTCGAATGTGGCGAACCTGCCGATCACCCTGTGGCCCGGTATGAAGATCGGCCAGCTGTGCCTGCTGCGCCTGACCAGCCCGGCCGAGCATCCGTACGGCAGCGCCACCGCGGGCTCGAAGTACCAGGGGCAGCGCGGCCCGACCCCCTCCAGGTCCTACCTCAACTTCCCGCTGCCCACCTAGCATCAGGTTCTCGCGGGTCGGAAGTGGCGGCGAGATGCGGCCGGAATCCACAGCAGCGCCAGCACGATCACCGAAAGCGTCCAGCCCGCCAGCAGCGCCGCGTGGGCTCCGCTGGTGTGGAACAAAACCCAGACCACGAACCGGCCGATGAACTGGCCGCCCGGCAGGAACGAGATGGTGACGCGCGCCCAATTCCGCCCGCGCACCACCGGCAGTACCAGTGCCGCATAGACCGGCCCGCTGATCAGGTGGAACACGTGCCGATATGCCAACCGAACGGCGGCCACAACAGCACGATGATGTGATCGATCGCGTGAATGCCGATCCCGAGGGCGGCGATACGCACGGTTATCGGAGTCCCGGACATGTCCGGAACGGCTACGGAGCCGGCGCGGCACGGTATTGGACAAAACGGCCACCGGCGAAGCTGCCACTCGAATGATTCCCGCGTCGGGCTGCCGCAGCGGTGCTGCCTGAAGCGATCGGTCCTCCGGGAGGCAACTGTGGACGAGTCGTCGCGGGGATGCGGGTGCAGTCGCCACCGGGGAGTCGCGGCGGTAGGAGTCCGGCGCGCTATCGCTCACGAATCGGCGCCAGACGAATTGGCAAGGCCGAGTAGGTGCCCGGGTGTTGTTCCGGCGTAGCGCGGGAAGTCTCGGTACAGGTGGGATTGGTCGTAGTATCCGAAATCACTGGTCAGAGTGCCTATTTCGACCGCAGACGAAGTCGTCGGGGCGGCAAACGCACCCGAAAAACGCATCAGTGATCCATAGGTCTTCGGTGGCAGCCCAACATGTTCGGTGAATCGTCTGCGGAAATGCCTTCGACTCCAGCCGGATTCCCACGCAAATCCGCCGCCCTTTCACTGCCCATTGGCCCACGGTAGAACGCTCGAACCGACCCGAAAACACCTGACCGAATCCGCCCCTGTCGACTGCCAGTTGAGGGGCGGACCCGGTAGGTTCGGCGCCGAGCGGCGGCGGGGACCGACGACGCATTCAGTCCCCGCCGCCCGCCCCCACCGCGAGGGCCGTCGTGATGATGACGGATAGCGGTGGGAGCGTGTCGCCGCGACTCGGTGGATTGACCCAGAAGCACCCTTCCCGGGTCCACCGACCGAGCCCGGTCGGCAACATCACGGCACTGCCGATGGCGGGTATGCCCATATCCAGACGGTTCAGCACCTCCAATACCTGCGCGCCCGGCCGACTGTCCGGCTCGGCAAGGAAGCTCCAGCGGATCTGCCGGGCCAGCATGGGGCCCCTCGTCCCCTGCTGTTCCAGTGCGGCCCTTACCTTTTCGGCCCGAGCCGTCGGCAGGTGGACAACGCAGACTCGGCCGGTGATGGGCAGCATCACGAATCCGCCACGTTCGGTTACCGGTAGTCCGAATTCGTGCCGGTAGAAGGCCACCCAATCGTCGACCGTCCTGAGTTTGTCCACATTCACAACCACTCCTTGCCTCCTCCGTCCAAGGGTCCTGTGCGAGACGGCGATTCGGCTATTGCCCACCTGCCCAACTTCTGCTGCCATTCCGCTGCCCCTGATAGCGGAATGCTTTTGGATGTGGCCGCACTCACAAACCGCTCGTACCCTGGGAAGGAGTTCGATCGGAAGGGATGACATCGTGGTCCGGCACTGGTCAGGCAGAGAGGCCCGTGCGCTTCGCGATGCCAGGCGGATGAGTATCCGGGAGTTCGCGGCACATCTGGGAGTGCACGAGCGCCTGGTCTCGAAGTGGGAGGCCGGTGGCGCGCGGGTCCATCCACGGCCGATCAACCAAGCCGCCCTCGATACCTCCCTGGCCAGGTCCGACGATGTTGTGCGGGCACGGTTCGCAGCCATGATCGATCAGCCGGTAGTCGATCGACCGGCCGAGCCCGGATTCGACAGGCGGGCCGACGCATCGGCCCGCGCCAGCTATTCCAGTGACGCGGATCTTTTGGCTCTCATAGACGCCGGTGCGGTGAGAGGTGATGCGTTAGCGGCGATTTCAGAGAGGGATCTGATCATGGCGGCTGCCCACGAGGCGAGCGAGCACGCCGGGAAGGCAGAGAGTACCAATGTGGGTGCCACCACCTTGGAACAGCTCGACGCCGATGTCACGCGCATCGCGAATGATTATGTGCACATCCCACCGGTGCCGATGATGGTGGAGATGCTGCGGGTCCGACGCCGGGTGTACCGGCTGTTGGAAGGACATCAGCGCCCCGCCGACACCAGCCATCTCTACCTGCTGGCGGGCACACTGTCGGGACTACTCGCCAACGCGAGTACCGACCTCGGGTACTTCGATGCCGCGGGCGAGCAGATCAGAGCGGCCTGGGCCTACTCGGAACTGTGCGGTCACAACGGATTGCGCGCTTGGACCCGCGGCATGCACGCGCTCATCGAATACTGGTCGGACCGGCCGCGCCGCGGCGTACTGCTCGCGCAGAGCGGACAGGAGTTCGCCGAATCGGCCACGGCCAAGGTTCGACTATTGAATATCGAGGCCAGAATCTGGTCTCGATTGGGCAGTCATGCCGATGCCGACCGCTGCATTCGGGCCGCGGACGACGCCCGCGAGGCGTCCGAGAGCGACAGCCTGCACGACGAGGTCGGCGGCGTCTTCGGCTTCAATGAGGCGAAGGCCCATTACTACGCGGGCGCGACCTATATCCATCTCGGCCAGGCCGAACCCGCACTGGCCGCGACCCAGCGGACCATCGAGTTGTATGCGAACGGCCCCTCGGAGCAGCGCTCCTACGGCGCCGAGGCGTTGGCCCGGGTGGACAATGCCGCGGCGCATCTGATCAATGGCAGTCTGGACGGCGCGGCCGCCGCCCTGGTTCCGGTGCTCGGGCTCGCCGAGGACAAGCGCATCGCGCAACTCGAAGAACGGCTCATCGGCGTACGGCGGCGGATCGCGGGACCGGCGTTCCGTGATGCGGTGGAGGCACGCTACCTCGATGAACGGATCGAAGAATTCTGCGGATCCACTGCGGCCAAAGGCATCCCACCGGGTAGCTCAACGACCTGAGTGGCGATTGCCGCCGGGCCGCGAACACGCCGCGCCCGCGCGGCCAAAAACACCGTTGCACGGGATGGCACCATAGGACGGGTGAGTCCAAGCCATCTCCCGCATCACCCGCCGCGCACGCTGGAGCAGTCCACCAAGCTGCAGAACGTCCTCTATGAAATTCGTGGACCGGTACACGCGCATGCGGCACGGCTGGAGGCGGAGGGGCATCGCATCCTCAAGCTCAATATCGGCAATCCCGCGCCGTTCGGATTCGAGGCGCCCGATGTGATCATGCGCGACATCATCGCCGCGCTGCCGTACGCCCAGGGCTATTCGGAATCCAAGGGCATCCTCTCGGCCCGGCGCGCCATCGTGACCCGTTACGAACTGGTCCCCGGCTTCCCCGTGCTCGATGTCGACGACGTCTACCTGGGCAATGGTGTCTCCGAGCTGATCACCATCACCATGCAGGCGCTGCTCGACAATGGTGACGAGGTGCTGATCCCGGCGCCCGACTATCCGCTGTGGACCGCCATGACCAGCCTGGCCGGTGGCACCCCCGTGCACTACCTGTGCGACGAGTCCAATGGTTGGCAGCCCGATATTGCCGATATCGAATCCAAGATCACCCCCAAGACCAAGGCGCTGCTGGTCATCAATCCGAACAACCCGACCGGCGCGGTGTACTCCACCGAGGTGCTCCAGCAGCTGGTCGACCTCGCGCGCAAACATCAGCTGCTGCTGCTGGCCGATGAGATCTACGACAAGATCCTCTACGACGACGCCAAGCACATTTCGCTGGCGACGCTCGCGCCCGATCTGCTCTGCCTGACCTTCAACGGACTGTCGAAGGCCTACCGGGTCGCGGGCTACCGCTCCGGGTGGCTGGCGATCACCGGGCCCAAGGAGCATGCGGCCGGTTTCCTCGAGGGTATCGATCTGCTGGCCTCGACCAGGCTTTGCCCGAATGTTCCCGCGCAGCACGCGATTCAGGTGGCGCTCGGTGGACATCAGAGCATCGAGGATCTGATCCTGCCCGGCGGGCGACTGCTGGAGCAGCGCGATGTCGCGTGGGAGCGGTTGAACATCATCCCGGGCGTGTCGTGCGTGAAGCCGAAGGGTGCCCTCTACGCGTTCCCGAAGTTGGATCCGAACGTCTATGAGATCCACGATGATTCGAAGCTGATCCTCGATCTGCTACTGCAGGAGAAGATCTTGATGGTGCAGGGGACCGGATTCAATTGGCCGCATCATGACCATCTGCGGATCGTCACGCTGCCGTGGGCGCGCGACCTCGCGGTCGCGATCGAGCGCTTCGGAAACTTCCTGTCGAGCTATCGGCAATAGGGGAATACCGACCGCTCGGTCGCTAAATGCCCCGGTCTAGCGCGTCTCGAGCAACCGTGCCGCCCTGCTTCAGGGGCCAAAACATACTCTGCGTACGAATAGTTGGGAGTTTTAGTTACTAGCTAGCGCTAAACGAGACTTTTTGTGTACAGTGTCTCTTGGCACTTCGAGTGCCCGGTCAAGTTGTCTACCCCCCCTGGACAACCTGACCTCGGGTTAGGCTGCCTACCCCCCTGGGCGCCAACCTGCGGGCGGCGGAGACATCCCCCTGCTCTCCGCCGCCCCCTCCCGCTTCTTCCATTCGGAAGCTTTACCCCGACGCTGGGTCGTTTGATGTGCGGGCCGCGAAGCCGATCTTGAAAATGAAATCCTTTAAGCTCGCACCCGGGACGACAGACGAAAAGGCAGGAGTCCGGTGAGCCAGCGACCGACAACACCGCGCGTGTCGCGCACTGCGGGGACGAGCGCCGAGGCGGCGTCATGAGTGACCATCACCACCATCACCACGACCATTCGGGTCCCATTGCCATCGGCGCGACCGCCGCCCGCGTTGTAGTCGGGCTGCTCGCCGCGATCGGTGTCGTCGTCGTCATCGCCGCCATCGTCCTGTGGCCGAGCAGCCAGCACGTCGATATCCCGCTGCCGATGCAGAATGCGGGCGGCGGCGCGGTGCAGACCGAGGCCGGAACCGTGGTGCTCCAGGATGTCGGTGCGTGCGGCAGCAATTCGATGGGCAAGGTGTTCATCGATAAACCCGAACAGCCGCGTGCCGCTGGCTACACCTGCCAGCGCAGTCTGATCAGCATCGATTCGGGTCCGCACAAGGGCAATCGCACCCTGTTCGAAATCGCGCCCGGCCCGGGGCAGCCCGATCTGCACGCCGGTGACCACATCCGGATCGTCCGCCAGACCGACCCGAGCGGAATGCCGCTGTATTCGTTCGAGGACTACTCGCGCGGGCTGCCGCTGACGCTGATCGTGCTGGCCTTCGTGGTCGTGGTCATTGTGGTGGCGCGCTGGCGCGGGTTGCGGGCGCTGCTCGGATTGGTGTTCGCCTTCGCGGTGCTGGTGCTGTTCATGCTGCCCGCACTGTTGGACGGCAAGCCCGCGATTCCGGTCGCGCTCGTCGCGGGTGCGCTGATCCTGTATGCCGTGCTCTATCTCGCACACGGTGTGAATCTGCGAACCAGTTCGGCGCTGCTCGGCACCCTGACGTCGATGATCGTGGCGGCGGTGTTGTCCTGGGTGGCCATCAAGATCACGAACCTGACCGGGCTATCCGAAGAACAGAACACCAACGTCGCGACCTACATTCAGCACGTCAGCATTACCGGTCTGCTGCTGGCCGGCTTCATTATCGGCTCGCTCGGTGTGCTCAACGATGTCACCATCACCCAGGCGTCGGCGGCATTCGAACTCGCCGCCATCGACGAGTCCGCCTCGCGCCGTGAAGTTTTCGCCGCCGCCATGCGCGTCGGCCGTGACCATATCGCCAGTACCGTCTACACCCTGGTCCTGGCCTACGCGGGTGGCGCGCTCCCGCTGCTGCTGCTGTTCAGCGTCGCGGGCCGCTCCATCCGCGATGTTCTGACCGGTGACGCGGTCGCCATCGAAATCGCTCGCTCCTCCGTCGGCGGCATCGCGCTGGCTCTGTCGGTTCCGCTGACCACCGCCATTGCCGTCATGCTCGCCCGTCCGTTCGGTCGCAAGCCCGAACCGGTGACCCCCGCCCGCCGCCACTCCAGGCATGCGAAGTCCGAGTCGACGGGACCGGCCCGCCGCTCCGGGGGGTCGTCGCGTTCGTCCGCGGCGTCCACCTCGTCCCGTGCCGCGGTCGCCACCGATACGAGAGATATCGGACGTCAGCGGATCGACGAGTCGGGCACCGGCTCGCACCGGCGGATCTCCTGGGACGAGCAACCGAAACCCCAGGAATACGAACGCAATCGCCGCTACCGCAGCGATCCGCGAGAGTACGAACCCGATTACGACACGGACCCCCGTGGCTATCGCACCCCCGATCCCAGCGGCTACGAAGACCACTGGGGCGACGACAGTTCCGGTCCTCGCAGGTAACCGATCGTCCGCCCTGCCGCACCGGGCTCAGCGCGGCCCGGGCGGCGGGAAGGGGAAGATCTCCGGCGGAATGGTCGGCACCACGATCGGCGGAAGACCTGGCACGACAATGGTATTCGGGCCGGGTGTGGGGGACGGCTCCGTTGTCGACGTCGTCCGGCGCGGCGGCGGTGCGGCCAGCGATTCGCTGGTCTCGGTGGTGCTGCCCGGAGCGACGGCGATCTGCGGGTCGAGGGTGGTGGTGCGCGGCGCGCTGGTCGGGGCGACCGAGGTGGGGTGGTCGCTGCTCTGCGAATCGCGCTCGAGGACCTGCGGGCCGTAGCCGAGTCCGAGTCCGATGGCGGCGACGACGGCCAGTGCGCTGACGGTCAAAACCGCGCCATTGATCTCCCGCTTGCTGCGGCGGCCCTTGGGCGGTGCGGATAGCCAGGCGGGGGAGAGTTCGTCGTCATCGAGCAGCCGACCCGCGACCGGTGCGTGGTGCTGCGGGGTGGCGACGACGGTGCGAATCGGACGGGCCAGCATGGCGGCGCCGCGGGTGACCACGGTCTCCGGGCTGTCGGGGACGATGACCGGTACACCCATCCACCGCTCGAGCACCTTGGCGATCAGCGGAATTCGGGCGCAGCCGCCGATCGCGAGCACACCGTGCACCGGACGGTCGGAGCGCACGATGACATCACGCGCCATGCGTGCCGACGATTCGATCGCCAGCATGATGAGGGCTTCGAAATTCTCCTGGGCGAGCAGCACCAGACCCTGTTCGCTGGGCAGGGCCACCGCGGTATTCGTCGACAGCTGTTCCTTGGCCTCGCGGCACAGCGCGTCCAGGGCGGCCAGTCCCGCCGAATCCGGCGGATGCGCGATCCGGCCGGAGGCGATCTGCTGTTCGCGGATCAGCGAATCGAGGTAGTCGCCGCTGATATCGCTGGTGCGTTCGCTGTGGCGGATCTCGCGGGTCTGGGTGTCGACGACGCTGACCGTCAGTCCGGAGCTGCCGAGGTCGTAGACGACCAGTGAGGAGATGCCGCGAATATCCCCGGTGGACTGGGCGAATTCGAGCGCCGCGACGATTTCGGGCACCAGTTCGTAATTGGTGAGCTGCTGACGTGCCATGGCCGCCCGCAGCGCCCTGGCATGCTGCTCACTGCGGTAGGCGATCGCGGTGGCCGCGATGCCGGGCATGGACTCCAGTGTGACGCCGATCGCCTCGGCCGCCAGCTCCTCCACCTGATGTTCGACAACCGGAATGGTCTGTAGATCAAAGGAATGCGGCGCAACCGGGCCGTGGGGGTTCCCGGCGTGTGGTCGTGCCATACGAACGGCACCGGCCCCCACCGAAACACCCAGAACCGAACTCATCAGCTGCCCATCCCGTTTCACACATCACGACATGCGAGCCTGCGCCGCTCGCCGGTGGATTGGCCCGCCCTCGGGACCATACCGCCGACGTCCGACAGTGCCGAAGGCAGGACCTGGTCGCTCCGGCATCGCCCCCGCGTCGCAGGCAACTCTACGGTGTGCCGAGTCCGGCGTACACCCATCCAGCGGCTCTCCAGGTGGCACGATTGAGACAGTTGCGGCCGTCGATGATCGACCGGTTCCGGACCACCGGATCGAGGTCTTGCGGACGCAATGTGACGAACTCGTCCCACTCGGTCAGCACGAGCACCACATCCGCGCGATCGCAGGCTTCCGTCACCGATGTCGCGTAATTCAAAGTGGGAAAGACCCGTCGCGAGTTCTCCGCTGCCTTCGGGTCGTACACCGTCACCACCGCGCCGTGCAGCTGGATCATTCCGGCCACATTCAGTGCGGGCGAGTCACGGACATCATCGGATTCGGGTTTGAACGCCGCGCCGAGCACCGCGACATTGGCGCCGAGCAGCGATCCGCCGCAGGCCCGGGTGGCCATATCGACCATCTTGGTGCGCCGGCGCATATTGATGTTGTCGACCTCGCGCAGGAATGCCACTGCGTGGTCGGCGCCGAGTTCACCGGAGCGCGCCATGAACGCGCGGATGTCCTTGGGGAGGCAGCCGCCGCCGAAACCCAGGCCGGCATTGAGGAATCGGCGGCCGATGCGCGCGTCGTAGCCGAGTGCGTCGGCCAGCATCGTCACATCCGCACCGGTCGCCTCGCAGACCTCCGAAACCGCGTTGATGAACGAAATCTTGGTCGCGAGAAAGGCATTCGCCGAGACCTTGACCAGTTCGGCGGTGGCCAGATCGGTCAGCAGGAACGGCACCTCGGCCGCGATCAGGTCGGCGTAGATCTCGCGCACCAATTCCTCGACCCAGGCGGCGCTGTCGCGCTCGCCGTCCACGCCGAGTACCAGTCGATCCGGGCGCAGTGTGTCCTTCACCGCGAAGCCCTCACGCAGGAACTCCGGATTCCACGCCACCTCGACCTCGGCGTCGGTGAGCGCCCGCGCCCGCTCGCCCAGTGCGGCCGCGGTCCCGACCGGCACCGTCGACTTCCCGACGATCACCGACGGCCGCTCCAGCAGCGGCGCTAGCGTATCGACCACGGCGTGTACATATTTCAGGTCCGCGGCGTACTCGCCCTTCTTCTGCGGCGTCCCGACCCCGAGGAAATGCACCTGCGCGTGGGCCGCCGCCTCCGCGTACGAGGTGGTGAACCGCAGCCGACCCGCATCGAGGTTGCGCCGCAGCACCTCCTCGAGCCCTGGTTCATAGAACGGCACCACGCCATCGGACAGCTTCGCGACCTTGCCCGGATCGATATCCACGCCGATCACGTCGTGCCCGAGTTCGGCCATGCACGCAGCGTGCGTGGCCCCGAGGTACCCGGTTCCGAAGACTGTGCATCGCATGATCGATTGATAGGACCCGACGATGGCCACCGCTGGTCAGTGAGGCAAGGGTCTCGGCAACAGCAGATGTACAGGTGGCGACGAGAATCGTCGATGGCCCCGCTGACATGCGCGAACTGCTCTGGCGAAGCGCCAGTTACCATCGATCTTGTGCGAGGCCGCCGCAAGAACCGGGCACGCAACGTCTGGTTGGTGCTCGGCGTTGCGTTGGTGGTTCTGATCGCGGGTCTGTGGCCGGTGTACGTCCGACCTCGGGTCGACGCGCCCGCGCAGGCCGATGCGATCCTGGTGCTCGGCGGCGCGCACGACGGGCGCGAAAAGCTGGGGCTGCGGCTGGCCGGCGCGGGTTACGCACCCCGGGTGCTGTTCTCCGATCCGTATGAGGACAGCGCACTGATGAATCGAATCTGCCACAGCCGCTACAGCTTCCAGGTCACCTGCTTCGATCCGTCGCCGCGCACCACCCGCGGCGAGGGGCGTGAACTCGCCCGACTCGCCGCCGCTGAGAACTGGCACCGCGTCATCGTCATCACCTTCACCCCGCATATTTCGCGGGCCCGGTACGTCCTCGGAAAATGCTGGGACGGTGAGCTTCTCATGGTGGACCCGCAACCGCATATCTCGATTCGGCGCTGGGTCTACGACTACGTCTATCAATCCGCCGGTTACCTCAAGGCCTTGTTCGAAGACTGCTAGCGCCGCGTTATCGGGGGTTGCGCGGCTCGTTCGACATGGCTCGGGCATCAAGTGCTGTCGGGTGACTTCAGTTTGATTTCGGAGTGAGACAGTCGTACATTGTGTCTCGTGGGGCGTATGGCCGCACGGATGCGAAGACGCATATCCCTCCGGGAGGGCAGATGGATTACGACTGGTCAGCGGCCGATCTGGCCTTCCGCGACGAGGTTCGCGCATTTCTCGACGAGAAGCTGACACCGGAACTACGGCGGGCCGGGCGCTTGGCGACGAGTGTGTATCCGGACCATGAGGCCAGCATGCGGTGGCAGCACATCCTGCACGAGCGCGGCTGGGCCGCGCCCGCCTGGCCGGTGCGACACGGCGGCTGCGATTGGAGCCTCACCCAGCACTACATCTTCAACCGCGAATCGACGCTCGCCGGTGCGCCGACGCTGTCACCGATGGGGATCCGGATGGTCGCGCCCGCGATCATCGCCTTCGGCACGCCGGAGCAGCAGGACTTCTATCTGCCGCGCATCCTGACCGGGGAAATCTTCTTCTGCCAAGGGTATTCGGAGCCGGAGGCCGGATCGGACCTGGCATCGCTGACCATGGCCGCCGTCGATGACGGCGCGGATTTCGTGTGCACCGGCAGCAAGATCTGGACCACCCATGCGACAGAGGCGAATTGGATCTTCTGCTTGGTGCGGACCTCGCGCGAGGGCAAGAAGCAGCAGGGCATCACCTTCCTGCTGATCGATATGACCACGCCCGGCATCGAGATCCGCCCACTGGTGATGACCTCCGGCGAACAGGTGCAGAACCAGGTCTTCTTCGATAACGTCCGGGTGCCCAAGAGCAATGTGCTCGGTCGCATCGATGACGGTTGGACCGTCGCGAAATATCTGCTGGTCCACGAGCGCGGCGGCGCGGCCTCGCCGATGCTGCAGGTCATGGCCCAGGAGGTGGCGACCGCGGCGGCCGGGCAGACCGGACCCGACGGCAATCCGCTGATCGATGACGCGGCATTCGCGGCAAAATTGGCACAGGCGCGAATTCGCGCCGAGGTGCTCGAAATCCTGGAGTACCGCACGCTTTCGGCGATGGCGCGGGGCAAGAATCCCGGCCCGGCCTCCTCGATGCTGAAAATTCTGGCCACCGAGTTGAGTCAGCAGCTCACCGAATTGGCGCTGGAGGCGGCCGGTCCGCGTGGTCGCGTCTATCAGCCGCATGCCACCGAACCCGGCGGGCCGATCGCCGAATTCACCCCGCCCGCGGATGGCTATCACAGCGGCGAGGACTGGCAGGCGGTCGCACCGCTGCGCTACTTCAACGACCGCGCCGGCTCGATCTACGCGGGCAGCAATGAAATTCAGCGAAATATCCTCGCCAAGGCAGCATTGGGGCTCTGATGGACTTCACCTTCACCGATGAGCAGGAACTTCTCCGCGATGCGGTGGCCGGATTTCTCGGCGCCCGCTACGAATTGGCGAAGAGTCGCAGCGCGGCGAAATCCGATATCGGCTGGCAGCCGGGGGTCTGGCGCGGATTCGCCGAGGAGCTGGGCATTCTCGGGGCCATGCTGCCCGAGCGGGTCGACGGTATGGGCGGCGGTCCGGTCGAGTTGATGATCATCACCGAGGAACTCGGCCGTGCGCTGGTCGTCGAGCCCTTTGTCGACACCGTGGTCGTCGGCGCGGGTCTGCTGAATCGCTGCGGCGGTGAACTCGCCGATTCCGTACTGCGACAGATCGTTTCCGGTGCCGCGCGGATCGCCTTCGCCGCATTGGAGCCGACCTCGGGGCAGACGCTGCACGACATATCGACCACCGCGCGCCGCGATGGTGATTCGTGGCTGATCGACGGCGTCAAGACGGTCGTGACCAGTGCGCCGCTGGCGACCCATCTCCTCATTACCGCGCGCACCGCCGGTGCTCGGCGCGATAAGGACGGCATTTCGCTGTTCCTCACCGAATTCGACGCCGCGAACCCGCCCGCCGGTGTGCAAGTGCATTCCTACCGGACGATCGATGACCGGGTCGGATCCGACATCACCTGCACCGGCTTCCGATTGCCCGCCGCCGCGCTGCTGGGCGACGAGGGCGCGGCGTGGGATGCGATCGATGTCACCGTGGACGAGGCGATCGCGGCGATCGCCTCCGAGGCCGTCGGCTGCATGCGGAAGGTACTGGCGGACACCGTCGAATACACCAAACAGCGCCAGCAGTTCGGCCAGCCGATCGGCAGCTTCCAGGTGCTCCAGCATCGGATGGTCGATATGTACATCGAACTCGAGCAGGCCATCGCCGCGGTGTACCTGGCCGTCTATTCGCTGGGGGCGACCGCGGCGGACCGGGCGCGGGCGGTCTCGGCCGCGAAGGTCACCATCGGCCGGGCCGCGCGATTCATCGGGCAGAACGCGGTGCAATTGCACGGTGCGATGGGTATGACCGAGGAACTGGCGATCGGCCACTACTTCAAGCGCCTGACCGCTATCGAGCACGAATTCGGTTCCAGCGACCAACATCTGGCCCGCTACGCCGCGCTGACGAGGCCATAACCGTGTCCGACGCCGCGGGCTCATCGGTGGCGGTATCGCCGAAGCCGGCGCGCGAGGACGTGATCGACCTCGCGCACCGCTGGTTCCTCGACGGCCGCCGCATCGATATGCGCCAGCTTGCCCGCGAGCTGGGCATCGGCCGTGCCACGCTGTATCGCTGGTGGGGCAGTAGGGAAGTGGTGATCGGCGAGGTGGTGTGGCGGATCATCGAGGAGGCGATCACCCGGGTCGAGGCCCGCGGATACGGTGCGCCTGCCGAACGTTTCGTCCGCAATTTCGGCAGGCTGGCCGATACCGTGCGCACCTTCGAACCGCTGTCCCGATTCGTCGCCGACGATCCGGAGTACGGCCTGCGCGTGCTGACCTCCGGTTACAGCGTCGTCCAGGGCCGGATGATCGACTGGGCCGCGGCACGTTTGGCCGGACTGCCCGATCTCGATCCGCGCATCGAGATCCGCGATCTCGCCTACGCGATTGTGCGTCTCGGCGAGGCCTTCGTCTGGAGCGATGTCATTACCGGCGATCCGCCGCGGTCGGAAAAGGCCACCGCCATGGTCGAGCTGCTCGTCTCGGCCGCATCCGGCAAGCGCTGATTCCGCCGCCCCAACCTTCCAGGAGTCGAATTGTCCTACAACACCATTACCTACCGCGTGACGGACGCGGTCGCGACCATCACCCTGAACCGACCCGACGCCCGCAATGGCTTCACCACCGAAATGGCCGATGAACTGGGCGCCGCCTTCACCGTCGCCGATCGCGACGATGACGTGCGCGCCGTCGTATTCGCCGCGGCGGGAAAGGATTTCTGCGTCGGCATGGATCTCACGGCGGGCGGCTCCGATGAGGATGTCACCGCACCCGGTTGGGTCGAGTGGTCCACCCACGTGGTCCGGCCGATGACCGACCTCGATAAACCGGTGATCGTCGCCATGCAGGGCGCCGCCGTCGGCGTCGGCCTGTCCATGACGCTGGCCGCCGATTTCCGCCTCGCCGCAACGGATTCCCGCTTCGGATTCGTCTTCGCCCGCCGCGGCCTCTTTCCGGAGGGCGGCTCGCTGTGGTTCCTCCCCCGCATTGTCGGCCTGGCGAAGGCCAAGGAATGGATGATCACCGGCCGCGTCTTCGGTGCCGATGAGGCGCTGGCCGCGGGCCTCGTCACCAGTCTGCACGCCCCTGAAGACCTACTTCCCGCCGCGCACGCCCTCGCCACGGAACTGGCCACTCAGGTGGCCCCGGTCTCGATAGCCGCCATCCGGCGCGGTCTGGTCGCCATGTCCGGCGACAAAACCCCCGAGGACGTCTTCACCCTCGACGCCCGCCTCATCTCCTACGCCTTCTCCAGCGCCGACCTGCGCGAAGGCATCATGTCCTTCCTGCAAAAGCGCCCACCCACATTCACCGGCAAGGTCGCCACCGAACTCCCGTCCCTCGACGCCTGGTTGACATAGGACCGGGTTAGGCCACCGCCATGGTCGAACTGCTCGTCTCCGCCGTATGCGGCAGGTATGGCACCCGACGATCACCGGCCGATATCAGAACTAGTTCTGATATCATGAAAACATGAGCGTGACGGCAACCTGGTCGGAGTTCCTACGCGACCCCAACCGGGTCATCGAGGCGATGGAAGAGCACGGAGATGTGGTCCTCGTGCGCCGTTCCGCGCCTCCGGTTCGGCTGTCCGATGCTGCCGCCGCGGCAGCGGAGGAGGCGACGCTCGGGGCGCTTACCCAGTTGCTCGCGATCGCGTTGGACGATGAGACGCTGGAGCGACTGGTCGGTCGACTCACGATCGCTTTCCCGTGGATCGAGCTACTTCCCGCTTCGGAGCGACCTGAGTTCGTTGCGGACTTCCTCAACAACGCCCGCGGTGGTCTCGCTGTTGGCAGGCTTGATCGACTGACGACAACCTTGGCGGCGTGGCGGGACACCGCTGCCGCATATGCGGATCCCAGGATCCGGGTCGACGGCTCGGATCTGCAATATCTGGAAGTGCCTGTGTCGGTGCCACCTCCCGAGGGTGGCGAGTGAGCCGACGACGCGATGCGGTGAGTACAAGTTCACCGATGGCGGGAGACTCTGGTACTTCGTCGAGCCCGGGGAGAAGGGCGGCAAGACGGCCGGGCGGGTCTTGCTCGAACGCTGTTCGACCGGATATCCGAAGGAGACCGAATGACGGCGTTCAGCGCCTGAACAGCGATCGGCCCGGGTGCGCACTGCGCACCCGGGCCGATTGGCTTCCGCTACCCGTCAGTTCTTGCGGCCGGGAGCCTTGGCCCCGGATTTGAAGCCAAGGCCACCGGGCTTGGCGGCCGGGGGCGTGACTTCGGGGGCGCCGTTGCCGGAGGTGCCGTTGGTGGGCTGGTCCGGCTCCGGGGTCGAATCCACGGGGGCCGCAGCGGTTTCCGCGGCGGGTGAGGATTCGACCGGGGTCGACGGTGCGGCCGCGCCGGGAGCCTTCGGGCCGGGGCGCTTGAAGCCGGACTTCATGGCCAGGCCCTTGGCGGGGATGGACGGCTTGGTTTCGGTGGGGGCCGAAACCGGTTCGGCGGCCGGTGCTTGTGCGGCCGGGGCAGGAGCGGCAGTCGCTTCCGCGGGTGCCGGTGCCTTGGCTCCGGGTGCCTTCGCGGCGCCCTTCATCGCCAGGCCCTTACCGCCGGGTGCCTTCGCCGGGCCCTTCATGGCCAGGCCCTTGACCGGGGCCGCGGGCGTGGCCGGTGCCTCGGCGGCCGTGGCCGCTTCGTTCGCGGCAGCGGCGGGGGCCGCCTTGGCGCCGGGGGCTTTCGCGCCACCCTTCATACCGAGACCGCCGGGTGCCTTGGCGGGGCCCTTCATCGCGAGGCCCTTGACCGGTGCGGCCGGAGCCGAAGTCGCCTCCGTGTCCGCGGCCGGTGCCTTGGCTCCGGGTGCCTTCGCGGCTCCCTTCATCCCGAGCCCGCCGCCGGGTGCCTTGACCGCGCCCTTCATGCCGAGACCACCGGGCGCCTTGCCGCCGCCCTTCATCGCGAGGCCGCCACCGGCCGGTGCCGCCTTCGGCTCGGCCGCGGCCTCGGCGACCGGGGTCGGTTCGGGTGCGGCGGCCGGTTCCGGCTCGGGGGCCGTCTTCGGTTCCTGCACCACGGTCAGGTTCTCGGTCAGGGTGGCCGGATCGACGCGGTCGATGGCATCGAGCATGAGCTGGGCGACATCGACGACCTCGACGCCCTGGCCGACCTCGCCGCCGTCCTTGCGTGCGGTGACACCGTCGGTGAGCATGACCCGGCAGAACGGGCAGCCGGTCGCGATCTTGGACGGTTCATTGCCGCCGCCCAGGGTGGACAGGGCTTCGTCGACGCGATCGATATTGATGCGCTTGCCGAGCTGTTCCTCCATCCACATGCGGGCGCCACCGGCGCCACAGCACATGGAGCGCTCGCCGTGGCGCGGCATTTCGACCAGGGTGGACCCGGAGGCCTCCATCAACTCGCGCGGTGCGTTGTAGACCTTGTTGTGGCGGCCCAGGTAGCACGGGTCGTGGTAGGTGACGTTCTGCGATACCGACGCGACCGGGATCAGCTGCTTCTGCCGCACCAGCCGGTTCAGCAGCTGGGTGTGGTGCACCACCTCATAGCTGCCACCGACCTGCGGGTACTCATTGTTCAACGCGTTGAAGCAGTGCGCGCAGGTGACCACGATCTTCTTGCGCGACTGTTCGACGCCTTCGAAAACCGAGTTGAGCAGTTCGATGTTCTGGGCAGCGAGCTGCTGGAACAGGAACTCGTTGCCCGCGCGCCGGGCGGAGTCGCCGGTGCAGGTCTCGTCGGCGCCGAGCACCATGAACTTCACCCCGGCCGTGGCGAGCAGTTCCGCGACCGCCTTGGTGGTGCGCTTGGCGCGATCCTCGTACGCACCCGCACAGCCGACCCAGAACAGGTACTCATAGCCGTCGAAGGAGTCGGCGTCCTGACCGAAGACCGGGATCTGGAAGTCGAGTTCGTTGATCCAGTTCAACCGGTCCTTGGCATTCTGTCCCCAGGGGTTGCCCTTGTTCTCCAGATTCTTGAACAACCCGGCCAGCTCGGAGGGGAACTCCGATTCGATCAGCACCTGGTAGCGGCGCATATCGATGATGTGGTCGACGTGTTCGATATCGACCGGGCACTGCTCGACACATGCACCACAGGTCGTGCACGACCACAGCACTTCCGGATCGATGATGCCGTTGAGATCTTCGCCACCGACCAGCGGACGCTCGGCCTCGGCCTTGGCCGCCGCGGAAATCTTGGCCAGCTTGCGCTCATCGGGCTTGCCGTCGGCATCGACCAGACCGACCTCGTCGCCGCCCATATCCTTGCGGCCACCGGCCAGCAGGTACGGCGCCTTCGCGACGCCGTGGTCTCGCAGCGACATGATCAGCAGCTTGGGCGAGAGCGGCTTACCGGTATTCCAGGCCGGGCACTGCGACTGGCAGCGACCGCATTCGGTGCAGGTGGTGAAGTCCAGCCAGCCCTTCCAGGAGAAGTCCTCGACCCGGCCGGCGCCGAAGGTGTCGACATCCGGGTCGGCGGTCTCCATATCGACCGGCTTGCCCTTGGACATCATCGGCTTGGCGGCGCCGAGTGCGACGCTGCCGTCGTCCTCACGCTTGAAGTAGATGTTGAAGAAGGCCGCGAACCGGTGCCAGGCCACACCCCAGTTGATATTGCGACCGACCAGCAGCAGGAAGGTGCTGCCCGACACCATCTTGATGAACGCGAAGACGGCAACCATCGCCACGCTGGACGGCAGCAGCTTGGCCACCTGCATGGTGAAGAAGTCGGTCCACGCCTCGGAGTGGCCGTAGGTGGCGATCTTGCCCGCCTTGACCATGACCATGCCGATGCCCTCGAGGAAGACGATCGCCTCGATGACATAGGCCGGACCGAATTGCGAACCGCTGAATCGCGACAGCCGCTCCGGCACCCGCGGGTGGTTGAGCTGGCGAATGGCGATCAGCACGAGGATGCCGATCACGGTGCCGATGCCGAGCAGTTCGTCCCACAGGTGGTAGATGCCCCAGCTGCCGAGGATCGGCCAGTGGAATTCGGGATCGAAGGTCTGCCCGTACGCCTCGAAGTACAGGATGAAACCGCCGAGGAAGCCGATCATCACCAGCCAGTGCGCCCAGCCCACCGTGCGGAATTTGTTCATCCGGGTGTGGGCGAGGAATTCGACGATCATCGTCTTGAGCCGAGGGAAGAACGGCCGCCAGCGATCCGGCGCGGGTTGGCCGATCATGATCGCGCGGGTCATCTTGCCGACGCCGCCGACGAATGAAGCCCAACCCAGGAGGCTGAACGCCACACCAATCGTGCCCAGCGTCAGTGTCAGGGCATTCATGTCGCGACCTTTCTTTAGAGGCAACACGAGCGTGGGCGGCGATTCAGCCACCCAGTTGGCTCGTATCCTAACCGCAGGTAAGTTACCCACCGGTAACTTACCTGCCTATCGTACGATCGGCAGTTGGCCAGTGCCCCCTCTTCCTGGGGCTTGACCTGCATTCTGCCTGTGATGGATCTCACGAAGATCCGACAATTCGGATGTGAGTTCGGGCGACAACCACCGTAAACAGTCGGCAATGCCGTTCTGACGCTAAGGACAGGCTTAGTCACGCGGAGATCACAGAATGACCAACGGATCTCGCATCTTCATGTCGGTTGGATTACGCTCACGACGTTCTGTCTGCTGTGCCTGCTCTTCACACTGCTCGGGGAGAATCCGGAGGCCGACCACTCCGGGTTGATGAGCGCTCTCGCGTGTACGGAGGCAGCTCGCAGACAACCTTGATGATGGATTGGATACTGAATGAAACTCCGCAGCACCACCGCGGCTGCCGTTATGGCCATTGGTGCGATGACCATCGGTCTCGGAACCGCGCATGCCGATCCGGCTGCACCGGCTGACCCCGGCGTCACCTATTCCGTCAAGTTGGTGGACAAGACCGTTGTGGCGGCGCTCAAGGGGGGGACCTTCTCGCTGACCGAGGAGCCCGGCGCCACTGTCGACGACCCGAAGACCACGGTCGCGAACGTGCGTGACGGCAAGGGCAACACCCTCGTCTCCTTCCCGCTGAACGTGGACGTCGACGGCAAGCTCGTGCCGGTCAAAGCGGATATGAAGAACGACGGCACCGTGCTCGAGGTCACCCCGGAGAAGCCCGCGGATCTCACGGTGTCGGACAAGCCGGTCGTCGCCAAGCCGGTCGTCGCCAAGGAAGTCGCGTCGCCGATCGAAAACCAGCGCGCGCAGAACGAATTCGCGAGCAACTTCGGCATCGCGACCGCGGTCGGTGGGTTCATCGGCACCGCGATCGGTGCGGTTGTCGGCTGCATCTTCGGGCTTCCGCTGTTCGGCGTCGGCTGCATCGCCGGTCTGCCGATCGGTGCCGGCATCGGCGGCATCCTCGGCACCATCGCCGTCGGTGGTCCGACGCTGGTCGCCGCTGGCATCGACCTGCTCAACACCCTGCAGGCGCCGGACGGCACCACCAAGTGGGCCGAGAAGCCGGTGGCGGCAGCCGCGGCGCCCGCCCCGGCGCAGCAGCCGAACTAGTTCGAACCGAACTCGCAACCGGCCTGTCCTCTCTGGAGGGCAGGCCGGTTGTGCTTTTTCAGGCCTGGCGCTCGCGCAGATCCAGACTGCCGCTGAAGACTTCCTCGCCCTTACCGCGCCCGAACCGCCCGAATGAACGCTCGGCCATTTCGAACGAGCCGTCCTCGCGCACCAGCAATACCGTGCTCGCCCTGGTTCCGTGCAGTGCGCTGGCGATGAATCTGGCCGAGAGCGTGCGCTCGCGGCGCAGCGAGACTCCGGTGCGCGGCAGGAGATCATCGGGCGCCTCGGCGCGATCGGCCAGCACCTCGAAGTAACGGGCCAGATTTCCCGGATCCGATTCGACGACCGTGCGCAGATCGGTGACGCCGCTGCGCACCTTGGGCCACATGGGTTGGGGCGCTCCCAATGCCGCCGCGGAGCCCGGTGCGGCCGATGTTACGAAGGTACCGTTGGACACGCCATGGAAGCCCGGTGTCAGCTCTTGCGGAGGAACCGCGCTGCGGTTGGAGTGCCACCACAGCGATTCGAGGTCCGAGACCATCATGTTGTAGCCGTTGTAGTCATCCGGAGCGGCGGCGACGTCGAGGACGTACTGCTCCGGACCCGGGATATCGTCGCCGGCATCGGTGCCGCGCAGGAAGTCCATCAGCAGCGCCCCGCGTGAACGGGCGTCACCGCGTTCGGCTTTCGGGTTGCGCACATTGGTAACCGTGGCGAATCGATTGCGCCCCTTCGCCTCCCGGGTCAGGCCCAGCCAGGTCCCCGGCGGATCGCCCGCGTGTTTGCCGATCGCCCCCAGATCACGCCCGGCCAGCAGTCCCGGCACCTCGGACCACCATCGCATCGACTCGGTCGGGCGGGAGTAGAACTCATCGCGATTGGCCGCGACGATCAACCGAAATTCCGGATGCACCCGCCAACCGATCAACACCAAACACATGCAGTCCAGGATGCCGGAACAGGGCCGCGCCCCAAAGGGCCTTTCGGGGCGTTAGGGCTGCGCAAGGTCAGTAGATCGCCCACAGTGACAGCAAAAAGGCCGACAGCGTCGCCGCTGCCGGCCTTTTCGAGCCCTTGGCTAGCCGGTACCCACCGGTCGGTTCGGGCTCAGTTGTTGACCTTGAGACCCGGGTTGTCCGAAAGCACCACGCTGACCGGCTGTGCGAACAGCTGCGGTGCATTGCCGGTAAGGGCGCCGATCAGATTCGGGATCTCGCAGATCGGGAAGTCGGCAACCGACGACGCGCTGGAAATGCCGAGCGCCATCCGGCCGGAGACGATCGCGCCGCCGCTGTCACCGGGCAGGGCGCAGATATTGGCGGAGAAGGCCTGGGTCAGCTCCCGTTCGCCGACCTGCACGGTCTGGTCGACGGCGTTGACGATGCCGCAGCTGAAGCCGGTGCGCGCACCGGACTTGCAGACCGGAGCGCCGACCACCGGAACGGCAACGCCCTCGATGGCGACCGGCGCACCCGGCTGGCGCACCAAGTTGTTCGTGAACCGATCCTTGGCCTGGTCGTTGATCCGGATGATCGAGTAGTCCTGCGCGCCCAGCACCGACTTCTGGAAGGTGCCCAGCTGCGCGCCGGGCCGGTCGCCGACCATTTCGAAGACGCCGGAGGCATTCGCCGAACCCGCCGACGCGATGTCGGGGTTGCAGTGGCCCGCGGTGATGTTCACGACATTGCCCGCCCGGTCGGTGCCATTGAAGCCGAACGAGCACCGCAGCGACGTCTTCCCGGCGATCGAGGCATAGGCGTCACCACCGGCCAGCGGGCCGGTCTGCATCGCGCCGGCGACCGGAGTCGTCTGCAGCTGCTCACCGGCGACCGGTGGCGCCATCACGATGACCCGTGACGGATCGATGAAGTTCGGCATCGGCAGACCGGCCTGCTCGACCCGCACCGCGATGCTGTTGTTGACGGTGTCGACGACCACGCCGCGCACCAGCGCGGAAACGGCCTCGGGCTGCCCGTCCAGCCAGCGCTCGAACGCGCTCTTCTCACCACGCAGCGCCGCCTCGCTCTTGGCGACGTTGCGGACCTCGAATCCGGCCGACGTGGCGGCCTTGCGGGCCTCGTCGGCGCCGGAGCCCTGCGCGAGCGCCACCACGGCCTTGCCGCCGTCATCGAGCCACGCGCCACCGAAGACCTGCGGGAACTGGCGCTGCGCTGTGGTGGCGAAGGCCGCGACCTGCTGGGCCAGATCGGCGCGGTGCAGGTACTCCTCGGGGGAGATCTTCAGATCACGCGCGACCGCCGCGATCAGCTCGGCGGGCAGGGCGGGCTGATCGGGTTGCGCGTTCGCTACTGCCGCCGTCGGACCGAACAGCAGAATCGCCGCCGAGGCGGCGATTACTGATTTTCGGACTCGGGTCTGTCGCGCAGCTGATCGGAACTGACCTATACGTGGCAGGAGCATGCCCATACCTTAAGGTGTCCGGCCGGTTATGCCTACTCATGTCGGGATGTTGTGCTGCCCACTGTGGATCCGGCGGACCGCGCCGCGCAGAACCGGTGTCCGGCAACGGGTTACCCGGCGTTCAGCCGGGTCCGCACCGTGATGCCATTGCCGACGCCGCCGCCGGAGGACGCATCGATATCGGCCAGGATCGAGCGGATCGGAATGCCGAGCGTCGCGGTGCCGCCGTACTGCGCGAGCGCGATATTGGCCTCATTGCAGTCGGGTGCGTCGGCGGCGTTGGAACCGCTGGTGATGCCGAGGGCGAGGGTGCCGGAGACGATCGCGCCGCCGCTGTCGCCGCCCAGCGTGCAGGCCGAACTGGCGAAGCCGCGCACCGTCTTGCTCACGCCCTCGGAGGTGTAGAGCTGGGTCTCGACCCGGTCCGCCACCACGAACCCACAGGTGAAGGTGGACGACTGGCCCGATTTGCAGACCGGAGCGCCGGTGACCGGCTCGGCGGTGCCGGTGATGGTCAGGGTGGTGCCATTGGACCCGCGCACCGACGGCTGGTCCATACCCGCGTTGACCGAGCGTTCGTTCAGCTTGATGACGGAGTAGTCGAGCGCGCTCGGGCCGCCCAGGCGCGCCGCGACGAAGTTGCCGAGCTCGATGCTGTTCGGGATGTCACGGATATTGGGCAGGTAGACGGCGGCCTGCTGATCGCTCTTCTCGATATTCGGATCGCAGTGGCCCGCGCTGATATTCAGCGCGTTGCCCGCCGCGTCGACGCTGTTGAAGCCGAACGAGCAGACATCGACGCCGCGCAGCGAGGTGTCCTTCAGCGAGGTCGGCGCGGTGATGTAGGTGTCGCCGCCCATCGGACGGCGCTCGACGGGACCGCCGCTATTGGGCGACAGGATGACCTTGACGTTGGCGATCAGGGTCGGCAGGTTCAGCGCGTGGCCGACCGGCGTATTGGCCACCGACATGATCAGCTGGCTGTTCAGGAAGTCGATCGCGACGGAGTTGATCGACTGGGAGATCTCCTTCGGCAGCGTATTGATCCACTGATTGAGCTGCATCAGTGAGTTCTCCAGGCTGTTCGCCGAGACCGGGGCGAGCCGGGTCTGATAGCCGTCGGCCGCGGCGATCTTGGCGGCATCGACCGAGGTGACCGCGACGACCGGCTTGCCGTCGGTGCCGATCCAGGCGCCCGCGTAGGTATCGGGGCGTTCGCTGCGGAACGAGCGCGCGTAGTCGCTGAGCTGCTGGGCCTTGGCCGAGCGCTCCAGATACTCCGCAGGCGTCATCTTCAGATCGCGGGAGATGGCCTGCACCAGTTCGGGCGGCAGGTTCTCCGCACTCAGCTGCCCTGGTGCTGTCGGTTCTGCCGAAGCGGCGGTGGTGACGAGTAAGGGTGCGATGAATACGGTCGCGGCGAATCCGATCGAGGCCGCCTTGACCGCGGCGCTACGCGCCACCAACTTGCGCATGAAGTCCCTTCGTCGGCACGAGGTGTGCCAGCTACGTCCGTGGGCCATCCGCTTGGCGCACAGTCTTCGTCCAGCAACAGACCTGTTGTTCGCAAATTTTCCGACAACATCGGTCAGCCGATCACTTTAAGGCACAAACCTGTGTCGGGCCCCACTAAATCATCGAGGAGATGGGAAGTCGAACGTGTACTGCGGTTCCCACGGCTGCGGAGTCCAGCCGGGAGCGGTCCACATCGGGAATGGGCGTGTTGTCGTGGTTCGGCTCGGCCGCGTGGTGGTCGGCGATGTCGTCGTGGCGGGCGGCTCGGTGGTGGTGGTCGGCGGCGGCGTCGTGGTCGGCGCCTCGGTGGTCGTCTCCGGCTCGCTGCTGGTGATGACGACGGGCGGTTCGGTGGTGGTGGCCGGCGCGGTCGGGAGGTTGACCGGCGGTTGCGGCGACGGGCTCACCGATACCTGATCGGATTTGGCATCACGCATCGGCGGCACCGGGGTCGCCGGGTCGTGGAAGAGCACCGAGATGCCCAAGCCCCCGAGCACCAAGCCGATGACGGCGGCGACCCCGATCAGCAGTGGGGTGACGCGCGGTGCCTTGGATTTTTCGGCGGCGGCCGCGGCCGCGGGCACCTCGACGGCGGTCGGTGCAAGCGGTTCGCCGACCGGCGCGACGAGCGGTTCGCCGATCGGAATCGCCGCCGAATAGGCCTGCGGCTGGGCATCGGGCGCCGGCACAGCCGGGATGACGTCGGTGACCACGGTCGAATTCTCGGCATTGCTCGGATCCGGCGGTGTCGCGCCGGCGGGTGTCGCCAGCACCGCGGCCAAGGCCGCCCGAGCGGCGTCGTAGGCGTAGGACTGCTCCGGTGCGACGGCGTCGCTGCCGGGTAGGTCACCCTCGCTGACCAGCAATACCGAACGCAGACCGAGGTAGTCGAGGGCTTCGCGCAGCGAGAGCACGTATTGGGACGGCCACTCGGCGGGGTAGGTCGCGTAGAACTCGGCGGCGCCGTTCAAATGTTCGGCGGTGAGATTGATCAGGCAGAACAGTGCCGTCGCGACCAGGTCCTCGGCCCGGTAGGCCTCGCCGTCGTCGACGGAGATACCGGCGGGATCGCCTACCGCGGAGGCGAAACCGGTGATCGAATGCGTATGACCGGCCGGGGCTGGACCGCCGAGGACGGTGTCACCGTCATCGGACATGTGCAGGATCGACTCACGGACTATGAACTGTGGTTCGCCGCTATCGGTCACGATGGCCGCTGTGCAGTTGTCCTCGGCGATGCGCAGGCCCACCCCAGTGGCCATCCTCAAATACCTCGCTTCGGCGTCACAGATCGGCTGGCACCCCGGTCACACCAGCAGCGAGCCGTGTCCCATGGCGCGGAGCATCGACAATAACTCCGAACGGGAACGGGCACCGATCCGGCGTCGGATACGGGCGACATGATGCTCCACGGTCTTCGCCGAAATATACAGACGAGCGCCGATCTCCCGATAGGTCAGACCGAGGAGCACGAGTTCGGCGACCTCGCGTTCGCGGTCGCTGAGGATCGCCGCGTCCGGGACCGGTTCCGGCGGCGGCGTCGGCCCATCGCCGTTGGTCGCGGCGGGTGCGGCCGGGCGGACCGGCTGTTCCTGGGGCCGGGCGTCGGCGCGGACGGTCCTGGCCAGTTTGAGCAGTGCCGTGGCGGTGGCGGAATCGGCGGCCGCGAGTGCGGCTTCGCTCGCCAGCCGGGCGGCGTCCCAGGTCAGGCCGATCTCGCTGAGTCCGGCCACGGCGGCCTGCACCGGGGCCGCGGCGACCTGTCCGCGCAGCACGAGTACCCAGGTGCGGCCCGCGTCGGCGAGGATCGCGGCGTGCCGGTCCCCGGCCTCGGCCGCGGCCTTGAGCAGCCGGGCGTGCGGGAGCAGTTCCTCCGGACTTTCGTGCGCGATCGCGGCCTGCACGCCGTACCAGTGGAAGGCATTGGCCCAGGCGGGCGGTTGGTCCAGCCGGTGCAGCAGTGCCAGGGAGGCATCGACCAGCGGCGCGATCCGGCGTTCATCGCGCAGCCGGATGCCCGCCAGCCACAACTCACCGATCGGCAGCAGCGTGAGCAGGTCGGCATCGACATCGTCGAAGAGCGGATAGGCGGCCTGCCAGGCGCGGGTGAGCGCGGCATGATCACCGCCGCGGCGAGCCAAGCCGACCGCGACGCCGTGTGCGAGCAGGCGGTCGCGGATATCGAGCGAATCCGGTTGCAGCGCGGCGACGGTGGCCGCGGCGGCCTGTTCGTCCCCGCCGAGCATCGCGGCCCATGCGGTGAGCACCTGCAGTTGATGGCAGCGCAGGCCGCTGGTGCCGGCCCGGCGCAGTGCCTCACCGGCGCGGCGCGGTTCACCGGTGCTCAGGCACAGCAGCGTCGCGATGGAGACCGCGGTGCACGGCAGGAACCGATCGCTGCTCGCATCCGCCTGCGCGGCCTGGATGAGTGCGGATACCGCTGCGGCGGTGCCGGTTCGGTGTTCGAGGATGGTGCGGGCGAGCGCGCTGGCGATCAGGCGCGCGTGTGCGGTGGCCTCGGTCGGCGGCCACTGCGTCGAGGATTCGGACAGCTCCGCCGCCGTGGTCACGTCACCGGCGAGGTACTGCACGGTCGCGCCGACCGCCCAATCCGCGCCGACCCGATGCGCGCCGAGCCAGGAATACAGCTGGGCGGCGCGGCCGACCAGACCGCGTCGGGTGAGCACGGCGGCGCAGATCCGCACGGCCGCGGCCAATTCCGCGCCCGAAACACCCGGGCGAGCCAAGAGCGGTTCGGCCAGTCGCATGGCCGTATCGCCGTCGCCGGTATTCGCGGCCGCCTCCGCCCAGCGCAGCGCGATGAGGTCGGGATCGGCGCCGCTGGCCGCCGCGGCGGCGTAGTAGCGGATGGCCTCCCGGCCCGCCTTTTCGGCCGCGGCGCAGAGGAATTCGGCCAGCCGCTGATCGCGGACGCCGGATTCGGCGAGCAGCAGCGCCGTGTGACCGCGCAGCAGGTTCGCATCCAGTCGCGCGTTGAGCAAGCGACGCTGCACCGCCACGAAGCGGCGATCGCCGAGCAGGGTGCGCAGCGGCGTGACGGCGGGCTCGAGCAGCAGATCGGCATCGGTGACCAGGGCACTGGCCCTGGCCCGGTCGATAAGGTCTTGGGCGGCGGGGGAATCCACGCCGAGGACCTCGGTGAGTTCGGTGGAGTCCAGGCCGGTGCCGGTCGTGGCGACCACCAGGGTCTCCAGCAGATCCGGCTCGAGATTGTCCAAAAGGGCACGGGCCCATGCGGCGACGGCATCGTCGACGGCGCTGATCCCGGCATCGAGACGGGCCGAACAGGCGGCGGTCAGCGCGGCGACCACACCGCCACGGCTGCCCGCGGTCTGGCGATGGATGTGCTGGGCGACCGGGCGCGGCACCGCCATGCCGAGTTCGCGGGCGAACGGCGCGATATCGGAGACACCGAGGGCGCGCAGATCGGCCACCCGGCCGCGGCGGGCGACGGTGTCGGCGAGTGTGCGCAGGCGCGGATCGTGCGGACGTGGCTGGGTCGCGACGATGACCGTGTAGCGGCCGGATTCGATGGTCGCGCAGAGAGATTCGAGATCGGCTGCGCTGAGGGTGTGCGCATTGTCGATGACCAGCGCGGGGCGCGGGGCGGTGCCGCGCGGATGGGCGCCGTTGTTGGAGCGAATGCCCGGCCCGGTACTGGGCTTTTCGGCGGTTCGGACCATATGACCGCTGCGGTGGCCGTCGCCGCTGACATGGTCCGCGCTGTTCGCGCGGATGCGGTTGGCGTGCGCATCGGTATCGGTGTGCGGCCGGTTCGGATCGTGGCCGTCCGTTATCGCATGCCCGCCGTCGACCGAGCTGACCCGCGGTGCAAGGTATTCGGTCATCACCGGATCGTCTTGGAACGGAATGCCGTGCGCGCGCAGGCGGGCCCGGATTACCGAAAGCAGGGTGGATTTGCCGGAGCCGGACCGGCCGCGGATGAGATAGACGACCGGTTGCCGGTCGGCGGAGTCCAATTCGCGAAAGATCTCCCGCGCGCAGGGCAGCGTGTCGAAGGCGATGTCACTCATCATCTGCCTCCGGGAATCTTCGGCAGGGCGGATACGACGCCGCCGACGGTGTCGCCCAGGGGTGTGGTGTCGGTCGGCAGGGGCAGGTGCACGGTCGGGACCTGCGGTTGCGGTACGGGCTGCGGTGTCGGCTGTGGCTGCGTTGTCGGCTGTGGCTGTGGCTGCGGTGCCGGTGCCTCCGTCGTCGGTTGTGCGGCGGGTGCCGGCTGACTCTGCGTCGGTTGGCTCTGTGCCGATTGACTCTGGGCGGGCTGGCCATCGGTGGTCTGGACCGGCGCGGACTGACCGTTCGCGGCGGCGGTGTTCGTGGCCGGGGAACTCGGTTGTCCTGCAACAGGTTTCGGCTTATCTGTGGTTCCGGCGGGCGAGTCCTTGGCGGAGGTGGTCGCGGTATCGGAGGTGTTGCCGCTATTGGTCACCGCGACGACCGCTGCGCCCGGCGCGGTCGTCGGGTCGGGGCTCGCGGGTCGGTTCGGCCCCGGCTGCGCGCCGGTTCCGATGGCGACGGTACCGGTGGCGAGTGCGCCGAGTATCAGAGCCGCGCCCGCGATGATGGCGGCGCGCTGGCGGCCGGAGAGCCTGCGGCGGGACCGGTCGCGGCGTTTCGGCAAGGTCTGATTGGGCACCGTCGCGTTGTCGTCGGCGGGGGTGCGGCCGGTCATGCGGGAGCTGGGCGCGGGTGGCTGCACGCGTCGCGGCACCGTCGGAAATTCGGTGGTCTTCGCGATGCCGACGGCCATGGCCGCCCCGGGGGTGCGATCCACCGTCGCCGACAGCAGATCCGCGGCCAGCTCGGCGGCGCCGAGTGCGCTGGTGAACTTCGGCTCCGGCGCCGCGACCACGGGGAGCCCGAATTCGGTCGAGACCAATTCGGCGACCAGTGGGATCGCGCCGCCGCCACCGGTGAGCAGCACCCGGCCGATATCGCCGATATCGAGTCCGGCGCGATGTACCGCGTCGCGAATGAGATCGATCGAGGTCAGCAATGGCCCGCGGAGCAGATCCTCGAGTTCGCCGCGGACCAGTCGGATGTTTTCGGCATGGTGATCGGCCGGGTTCAAACGAACCGGGACGACCGTCGCGGTATTTGTGGAAAGCTCTTCTTTCGCATATCGGCAGCGATCGCGCAATGCCGATAATTCTCGTTCGACGACCGGATCGAACGGATCGAAATCATTTCCGCGCAGGGCATTAGCCAGGACGTAGCGCATGGTCAGCAGATCGAATTCGGCGCCGGCGACATCGGTGGTCCGCAGTGGTGTGCCGAGCACTGCCGCGGCAACGCCGGTACGCACCACCGAGACGGTGAGACCGGATGCGCCGAGGTCGTAGACGACCACCGTGCCGTCACCGAGCGGGCCGTGTGCGGCCTCGAGCCAGCGCGCCGCCGCGGTCGGTTCCGGAACCAAGGTCACCTCGCGCAGGCCCGCGCGATCCAACGCGGCCCGCTGCACATCGACGGTGTGCCGCGACCACCACGCCGGATGGCAGGCGACCGTGGATTGCGCGGCGTCGGCGCCGGTCTCTTCGATCAGACAATCGACCGCGGTGGCCACGAGATCCGCTGCGGAGTGGGCGGTTCCGTCTTCGGCGAGAATATCCACCGGATCGCCGACCCGCGCGAGAAAGCCCTCGAGCACGACGTCATTGGAGTGCCTGCCGGTCGGTCGGGCGCCGTCCCCGAATGCGGGCGCCGCCTCCGGGGTGAGGCGCAACACACTCGGATGGGTTATGACGGTGCCGCCGGAGTGGCCCCTGTCGAAATCGCTGCCGTCCCCCGCAGTCGCCACGGCGACCGAATTCGCCGCTCCGACATTGATGCCGAGCGCCAGACGCTCTGTCATTCGAGAACCCCGTTCGAAAACTGTGTGGCCCGGTAGTCGCTGTTGTAGTTCTGGAAGGGGCGGAGTGGCCCTGCCAACCGCAACACTTCTGTCGGTTGCTGGGCGTCCGCCGTTACTGAGGCGGGGAAGTTGCGGGGAAATTCCCCTAATGGTTCGGGTGCCCCTAACGATGACGTGCGGTGCGCAGTAGGGGTGCGCCCCGTTTCGAAGTAACGCTTGACGTCCCTAGCGTGAAATGCATTCCAACGACCGCGGATCGCGAGGGTCCGCTCATCCAGGGAGATGATTTCGATGACACCGAACGCGATTCTGGAGTTCATCCTCAACCTGCTGCGCGACCATGAGGCAGCGGTGGGTTACTGCGCCAACCCCGGACAGGCACTGGCTGCTGCCGGTTTGCCCGCGGTGACGCCGGAGGACATTGCCGCCGTCGCCCCGATGGTCGCCGAATCGGCCCTGATCGCGGGCGGTTCGCAGCTGTCGGCGATCGTGGCGGCCGGTGGCGCTGGCGCGGCCGACGCGAATGCCGCCGCTGGCGCGAATACCGCCGCGGCGGTCGGTGTCGGCGCGGCCGCCGACGCGGGCGTCGACCTCGGCACCGATATCGATCTCGGCGCCGACCTGGGCGTCGGCACCGGCCTCGACCTGGCCACCGGCCTCAATGGCGCGATCGGCGCCGGCCTGCAGGCCGGCGCCGACCTCGGCGCGGGTGTGGCCACCGGCCTCGGCGGCATTGTCAATGCGGGTGCGGGTCTGACCGCTGGTCTCGGCGGCGTTGTGGATGCTGGTGTACAGGCTGTGACCGGTCTCACGGCTGGACTCGGAGGGGCGCTCGGCGCCGGTGCGCAGGCCGGGGCCGATCTGGCGACCGGGCTGTCGGGCGCGATCGATGCCGGTGCGCAGGTGGGCACCGGCCTGAACGGTGCGCTCGGCGCGGGCCTCAACGGTGCCGTCGGCACCGGTGCGGAGGTGATTTCCGGTTTGGAGACCGGGTTGTCCGGCGGCCTCGGCGCGGGCGGCCAAGTGGGTGCCGACCTCGGTGCCGGGCTGAACGGCGTCATCAACGCAGGTGCCGACCTCGGCGCTGGCCTCAGCGGCGCCATCGGTGCCGGTGCCCAGGCGGGTGCCGACCTCGGCACGAGCTTTTCCACCGGTCTCGGCGGTGTGGTCGATGCCGGCACCCATGCGGCGGCCGGCCTGGAGGCGGGAATCGGCGGCGCGGTCGGTGCGGGCGGTCAGGCCGGTGCGGACCTCGGCGCCGCGCTCGGCGGCGGCCTGTCCACCGGTCTCTCCAGCGCCATCGGCACCACGGCCGACGTGAACACGGACCTGACCACTGGTCTCAGCGGCGCCCTCGGCGGCGCGACACAGATCGGCGGTGATCTCGGCGCTGGCCTGTCCACTGGAATTGGTGGTGCGGTCGACGCCGGTGCCGGTCTTGGCGGTGGTTTGTCGACTGAGCTCGGCGGTGCGGTCGATGCTGGTGCACATGCCGGTAGTGATCTCGGCGCGGGGTTGTCCACCGGAATTGGTGGTGCCGTGGACGCTGGCGCGCAGGCCGGTGCCGGACTTGATGGCGGGCTGTCGACGGGAATCGGTGGTGCGGTTGATGCTGGTGCGCAGGCGGGCGCCGGTCTTGGTGGCGGGCTGTCCACCGGACTCGGCGGAGCCTTCGACGCCGGGACACACGCGGGTGCGGATCTGTCGACCGGAATTGGTGGTGCTGTCGGTGGTGGTGCGCAGGTCGGTAGCGACCTTGGTGCGGGACTGTCCTCGGGGCTGAGTGGCGCGATCGACGCGGGTGGGCAGGCAGCTGGTGGTTTGGAAACCGGGCTGTCCACCGGAATTGGTGGCGCTGTTGATGCTGGTGCTGGACTTGGTGGCGGGCTGTCGAGTGGGCTCGGAGGCGGTGTCGATACTGGTGCCGGGCTGTCCGCGGGAATTGGCGGTGCGGTTGATGCTGGTGCGCAGGCGGCAGGGGGTCTGGAAACCGGGCTGTCGACGGGACTTGGTGGTGCGGTCGGTGGCGGTGCGCACACCGGGGGTGATCTCGGGGCAGGGCTGTCCGCAGGCCTTGGTGGTGCTGTCGACGCTGGTGCGCAGGCGGGGAGCGGTCTGTCCACCGGACTCGGTGGCGGCGCGCAGGCCGGGGGCGGTGTGTCCACGGGTTTGAATGGGGTTGTCGATGCTGGGGCGCAGGCGACCTCGGGGATCGAGAGTGCGTTCGGCGCTGGTGCGCAGGCGGGGTCGGAGCTCGGTGGGGGGCTGGCTACCGGTGTCGGCGGTGTGGTGGATGCCGGTACGGGGCTTGGGGGCGGAGTTTCTTCTGGAGTTTCTTCTGGTGTGTCGTCCGGGGTCGGTGCGGCCGGTCAGGTGACGACCGGGCTGGAGTCGACGTTGGCCACCGGTGCCGCGCTCGGTGCGGGCGCCGATCTCGGTGGCGGATTGTCGACGAGCCTGGGCGGTGGTTTTGACGGCGGCGGACAGGTCGGGTCCGGTCTGGGTGGCGCTGTCGATGCGGGTGCGCATGCGACGACCGGGCTTTCCGGTGCCGCGAACGGCGGGTTGACCACCGGACTCGGTGGCGGTGCCCAGGCGGGTGCCGATCTCGGCGCCGGTTTGTCGTCCGGTTTGAGTGGCGCGCTCAATGGCGGTGCCCAGGCCGGTGCCGATCTCGGCGCGGGTCTGTCGTCCGGTTTGCATGGCGCGTTCGGTGCTGGCGCGCACGCGGGTTCGGAGCTCGGTGCGGGTCTGTCCGGTGGTGTGGGCGGTGCTGTCGATGCCGGGGGCCACGCGGTGACCGGATTGCAGTCGGGTCTGTCCACTGGTGTGGGCGGTGCTGTCGATGCCGGGGGCCACGCGGTGACCGGATTGCAGTCGGGTCTGTCCACCGGGATCGGCGCGGCCACCGGTGTCGGCGGCAGCGTGACGTCCGGTGCGCAGGGTGCGGTCGATGCCGGAACGCATGTGGGCACCGGCCTTTCCACCGGAATCGGCGGTGCCGCCGGTGGCGGTGCGCAGGCCGGGACGGGCTTGGAAACGGGGCTCGGCGGTAGTGCACATGCCGGAACCGGTTTGGCGACCGGGCTCGGCGGCGCCGCGCACGCGGGAACCGGTTTGGAAACCGGACTCGGCGGCGGCATCGACAGCGGCGTGCACGCCGGAACCGGACTTGCCACGGATCTCGGCGGATCGGCGAATGCCGGTCTCGGCGGCGGTCTTTCGTCGGGCGTCGACAGCACGGTGCACTCCGGTGCGGCGGGTTCGGCCGCCGGTGCGGCGCAGGGTGCTGCCAGCGGCGCCGCCGATCTCGGCGGTCACGCCGGTTCCGCGCTGACCGGCGGCGCGTCCTCGACCGTCGGTTCCACCGCGAATACCTGGTCGTCGCTGGATGTTTCGAGTGCCTTCGGTTCCGGGCTCGACAGTTCGGCCGGTTCGCATCTGGACACCTCGGTGACCGGACACAGCGACTCCGGGCTCTTCACCGATTCGCATGCGGGCACCGACCTGAGCGGACACGCGGGCGGCGATCTCGGCGGCGACGCCTTCCTGCACTAAGAAGGTAGCTGCCCCGGCAGATATCCGTACGAAAGAGGTTCGATGGGGACACCCGCAGTGCACGCTCAACCGCCCGCAGTACCGCTGCTGACGGTACTGGGTGAAACCATTGCCGCGGCGCGCGCCGCGGGTCGCGATGATCTGGTCGACCGCCTGGAAATGGCGGCCGACCGGGTCCGTGATCCGCGGCGCCGCATCGTGATCACCGGACAGCTCGGTCAGGGCAAGAGCTGTTTCGTCAATGCGCTGTTGAACCTCGAGATCTGCCCGGTCGGCGACGATGCGACCACCGATGTCCCGACCTTGCTCGCGCACGGTCCGGAACCGCGCGCCGAACTCGTGCTGGCCGGTCCGAGCGGTGCCGAGGAGGCGCGAGTTCCGTTGCCGATGAACGAGATCGGCTCGGTGCACGCACGCGCACCGCAGGCGCACGGCCGTCGCGTGCTGCGCCTCGAGATCCAGCTCCCGAACCCGCTGCTCGCCGACGGCATCGTCCTGGTCGACACCCCCGGCGTCGGCGGACACGCGAGTTCTTATGCGGCAGGCGTTCTCGGCATGGTCGCCACCGCCGACGCGGTGCTGGTGCTCTCCGACGCCTCCACCGAACTCACCGAACCGGAACTCGCCTTCGTCCGGCAGGTCCGCGAACTGTGCCCGACCACCGCACTGCTGCTCACCAAGATCGACCTGTATCCGCATTGGCGCCAGGTGCATCAGGCCGATCTGGACCATCTGGACCGAGCCCGCGTCGATGTCCCGATCATCCCGGTCTCCGCGGTGCTGCGCAGGCACGCGATGCTGCTGCAGGACCAGCAGTTGGGCGTCGAATCCGGCTTCGGCGTGCTGTATCAGTTCCTGCGCGATCAGGTGGTGGCCCGCGATCAGGCCGCGACCCGGCTCGCGGTGGCCCACGATATCCAGTCCGCCGCAGAGCATTTGGCGCTCGCGCTGGGCAGTGAACTGGTCGCGCTGCGCGATCCGCGCCAGGGCGCGATGGCGGTGCGCGAGCTGCAGTTGGCCAAGACCACCGCCGAGGATCTGCACCGGCGCACCTCGGCCTGGCAGCTGACCCTGTCCGACGGCATAACCGATCTGGCCGGCGATATCGATCACGATCTGCGCGAACGCCTGCGCGAGATCGCCAGAACCGGTGAGGAGTGGATCGATAAGCACGATCCGGGCCGACATTGGGACCGGATCGCCGAATGGCTCACCGGCGATATCGACGCCGCGCTCGGCGACAATCTGCTCTGGACCCACACCCGGGCGATCGAACTGGCCGAGCGGGTCGCCGAGCACTTCACCGAACTCGGCGCGGTCGACCTGCCCGATGTCAGCTCTGGACTGCACAGCGCGGACAGCCGCACCGGCACCGGCACCCTTGCCGATCTGGAGCCCGATATCAGCTTCGGCAGCAAGATCCTGGTCGGCATGCGCGGCTCCTACGGTGGTGTGCTGATGGTCGGGCTCGCCACCACCTTCGCCGGGCTCGCGATGCTCAATCCGATCTCCATCGGCGCCGGTGTGCTGGTGGGCGGCAAGGCATTCCGCGATGACAAGCAGGCCAGACTGGCCCGGCGGCGCAACGAGGCCAAGGTCGCCATCCGGCGTTTCGTCGATGATGTCGCCTTCCAAGCGTCGAAAGAGTCCAAGGACCGCATGCACCGCATCCATCGGTCGCTGCGCGATCACTACACCGGCATCGCCGAACGCGCCCTGCGTTCGATCGACGATTCGCTGCGGGCCGCGCAGGAGGCGGCGAATATGGAGACGGCTCGGCGCACCGAGCGTTGCGCGGTGCTCGACCGGCAGCTGCACATGGTCGCCGAGCTGCGGCGCTATGCGGATGCCATGTAACCGGCCATCGCCGCGCCCGGTGCAGGGGCCGCCGGTACGGTAGCTCCGTGAGAAGAGACGTGACCCGGCATGATGCCCGGCAGGCGCCCGGCATCGTCGCCGAGGCGCATCAGCTGGTCGCCGCGGCCAGGCAGGCATTTCCGCGCGAGCCGCGCCCGCGCGCACTGCTGGCCGACTGTGCCCGTCGCCTGGATCAACCGCTGCGGGTGGCGCTGGCCGGTTCGTTGAAGGCGGGTAAGTCGACCCTGCTCAACTCCCTGGTCGGACAGGACATCGCCCCGACCGATGCGACCGAGTGCACGCGTGTGGTCACCTGGTACCGCAATGGCTCGACCCCGAGCGTCACGGCCTACGCACCGGATGGGGCGACGGCGAATGTGGTGGTGCGCCGCGGCAGCGGCACCCACGGACTGACCTTCGATCTGGAACGACTGAACTGGAATGCGCCCGGCCCGCGTCCGGTCGACCATCTCGAGGTCGAGTGGCCCGCCGCCGCGCTGGCGAATACCACCATCATCGACACCCCGGGCACGTCATCGCTGTCGCGGGAGGTGTCCATGCGCACCGCCCGACTGCTCACACCGGGCGATGCGGACGACGACCGGGCAGGGGCGAGTGTTTCGGTCCCCGGCGCGGACGCCGTCGTGTATCTGCTGCGTCGGCTGGACGACGCCGACATTCGGTTCCTCGAACAGGTCGGTGCCGGAGCCGCCGGGGCACAGGGTATTTCGGGACCGCTCGGGGTGATCGGGGTGGTCTCGCGCGCCGATGAGATCGGGGCGGGGCGAATCGACGCACTGCATTCCGCCCGCGACGTCGCCGTGCGTTTCGCGGGGGAGCTGGAGCGAACCGGACTGTGCCAGGCCGTCATTCCCGTTGCCGGTCTGCTCGCCTTTGCCGCGGCGACCCTGCGTCAGCAGGAATTCACCGCGTTCGAGACATTGGCCCGGGTTCCGGTGGACGAGCTGAGCGCCGCGCTGCTTTCGGCGGATCGCTTCGCGCGTCCCGATATCGCGCTCCCGGTCCCGCCGGAACTACGCGCCCAGCTCGCCGAGCGCTTCGGCCTGTTCGGAATTCGCATGGCGGTGACGTTGATTCGGCTCGGTGTGCGCGATTCCGCCACGCTGGCAGCGGAATTGACCAGTCGCAGCGGGGTGGACGAGCTGCGCTCGGTGCTCGATGTGCAGTTCGGCCAGCGCACCGACCAACTCAAGGCGCATTCGGCGCTGACCGCCCTGGCGCGCGTGCTCACCGTGTACCCGGGCACTCAGGCCGACCAACTGCTGCCGCGGGTCCGCACCCTGCTCGCCGATGTCCACGGCTTCGCTGAACTCCGCCTGCTCGGCCGCCTGCGCACCGACGAATTGGCGCTGCCCGCAGCGGATCTCGCCGAACTGCACCGCCTGATCGGCGGCTCCGGCGTGGCCACCCACCTGCGACTGGGCCTGCCCTTCGGCACCGACCCCGCCCTCCAGCGTGCCCAGGCGCTGGCCGCGGTTCGCAAATGGCGCGCCCGCGCCCGGCACCCGCTGGCCGACCAGTTCACCACCACGGCCTGCCTGACCGCCGCGCGCAGTGCCGAGGGGACGCTCAGCCTGCTGCCGGAATGATCCGGTGTGCGCGATCCGGTGCCCAGGGGATCGCCGCCCGCGCCGGGGCGATATGCGACGAACCCGCGCGACCGGTCGCCGGATCATGCGGATCGAAGCCGGCCGCACGCCGCCGCAGGATGCGGAATTCGTCACCGCGGCCGGGCAATCGGAGGGCGGGCGTCGCATCGTGTTTCGTCCGCACACCCGCCGTACGCCGTGGGCAGTCGTGATCAAGGGTGCGCACCGGATGCGCGACCTAGCTGGTGATCCGGCGCAGCGCGTCGGCGAGTTCCCTGCCCGACGGTGCGTGGTCCGGATCGATCAGCACCTGTGCGGCCAGGCCGGTCAGTAGCGCCTGGTAGAAGGAGCCGATGGCGTAGCCGCCCTCGGTATCGGATTCATCGATGCCCTCGAAGAGGCGGGCGAGGCCGTGGCGGGCCTCATCGAGGCCGCTCGCCAGTTGTTCGCGGGTCGTCTCGTCCAGTCCGGATTGGGCGAGGATGTCGAAGGTGGCCGACCAGAGGCCGCGGTGGGCGGCAATGGAGTCGAGCACCGCGGTCCAGTTCGCTTCGAAGCGTTGCAGGGCAGTGGCATTCGGCTCGGCCACGGTGCTCAAACTGCGTTCGAGTTCGTCGCCCCACTCCCGATTCGCCTCCGCCAGTGCGGCATTCATCAATGCCTCTTTGGAGCCGAAGTGGTACCCGATGGCGGCCATGCTGACCCCACCCGCGGCATTCGAGATATCGCGCACGGTGGTGCGCGTATAGCCCTTGTCGAACAGACACCGGCGTGCGCCTGCCAGCAGATCCTCACGATTTCCCATGTTCAGCATGGTAGCGCAAGTGCCTTAGGCATTTGTCTTGCGCAATCGCCTAAGACAAATGTACAGTTGCCGGCATGAGCAGCACGCAGAGCCTGAAGAACCGCACCGTCCTCATCTCCGGGGCGAGCATCGCCGGACCGGCACTCGCCTTTTGGTTGCACCGCTACGGATTCACCCCGACGATCGTCGAGCGCGCACCGCAATTGCGTGCGGGAGGTCAGGCCATCGACGTACTCGGCACCGCGACCGAGGTCGTGCGGCGGATGGGTCTGCTGGAGCGGGTGCACGAGATGAGCACCGGCAAGCGCGGCACCTCCTACGTCGACGCGGCGGGCACGGTGAAGGCGAATATCAGCAGCGAGGTCTTCAATGGCGTCGGGGCCAACGGCGACACCGAGATTCAGCGCGGCGACCTGTCCCAGGTGCTCTACGAGGCGACCAGGGACAACGTCGAATATCTCTTCGGCGACTCGATAGCCGAACTCGCCCAGGATGATTCGGGTGTGCACGTGACGTTCGTCAATGCCGAACCTCGCACCTTCGACCTGGTCATCGGCGCCGACGGCGTGCATTCCAACACTCGCAGGCTGGTCTTCGGTCCCGAATCGGACTTCATCCGGCATATGGGCTACTACATCTCGATCTACACGACTCCGAACCTGCTCGAACTCGACCGCTGGGAGCTGGACTACAACACCCCGGGCACCATCGCGGGCAGCTACAGCGCGCGCAACAACACCGAAGCCAAAGCGGTCTTCGCATTCGACTCCGAACAGCTCGACTACGACTACCGCGATGTCGCGCAGCAGAAGAAGATCCTGGCCGACCGGTTCGCGGGCCAGGGCTGGGAGGTGCCGAGGCTGCTCGCGCATCTCGACGCCGCCGAGGATTTCTATTTCGACGCCATGGCGCAGATCCATATGGACGACTGGTCGAAGGGGCGCGTGGCACTGGTCGGGGATGCGGGTTACTGTGCGTCACCGCTGTCCGGTCAGGGTGCGGACCTGTCGCTGGTCGGCGCATACATTCTGGCCGGTGAACTCGCCGCGGCGGGCGGCGACCACACCGTCGCCTTCGCCCGCTATCGCGCGGAGATGCGACCCATGGTCGAGGCCTGCCAGACCTTCGCCGAGGGGGTCGGCAAATGGTATGCGCCGCCGAGCAATTCGATGATCCGCATGCGCAATCTGAATGTCCGGCTGCTGCCGTACCTGCCGTGGCGCGGTCTCATCGGCGGAGCCCCGCAGAAGGTCGCCCGCACGGTCGCCGCCAAGGAATACGCGGGCATCTGAGTGATGCACCTCACAGCGAAGAACGGGGGCAGTCCGGTCACAGCCGAGGCGAATCCGGTGTCGAAACGGGGTGAAGCAGTTCATCGGAAAGGAACGAACTCACCATGACCACCACCGTCACCCTGAACCCGCAGATCCTCGGCCAGGCCGAGAACGCCCATCGGGCGATGCTCGAGCAGATCCTGCGCGGCACCACAATGACGTACCACCAGTGGGTCGGACTCACCCTCGCCGCGGTCGCGGGCGGCGAAATCCCGATCGACCAGCTCGTATCCCGGCTGACCGGTGCGCTGAAGACCGATGCAGCCACCGCGCGGAACGCGCTGGCCGAATTGGCCGCCGCCGAATTGATCGAGCAGAGCGGCACCATCCGGGTCACCGACCTCGGAAAATCCCGCTTCGGCAGCGTCCGAGCCGATATTGATGGTGCGATGGCGCGGGCCTACGCCGATATCTCCGCCGACGATCTGGCGACCGCCGGGCGCGTGCTCGCTCGGGTGACCACTCAGCTCAACGCGGTATTGGAAACTGCGTGACAACTGGCCTGTGTCGATCTGCCACCCGCGGGTACGCCTGAGTTACCGAGGCAGGGAGAACACAATGACGCAGCGGGATGTGGTGAACGCACTGATGGATCGGGCGGGGACGGGCTATGCGGCCGAGGCCGGAATCGCCTTGGCCGATAAACCCGCCCCGCTGTTCCAACTGCTCATGCTCGCCGAATTGCTCAGCACCAGGATCTCCGCCGATATCGCGGTCGCGGCGGCCAAGGAACTGGTGGGCACCGGGTACCGCACCCCGCAGCGGGTCGCCGATGCCGACTGGCAGGAACTGGTCGATGTGCTCGGCCGCGCCCACTACAAGCGCTATGACGAAAGTACGGCGTCGCGCTTGGGTGCCAATGCGTCTCGCATCCTGGACCGCTACGACGGCGATCTGCGCAAGCTGGCCGATGAAGCCGAACATGATCCGGCCCGGGCCGCCCAACTGCTGCAGCAGTTCCAGGGCATCGGCCCCACCGGCAGCGATATCTTCCTGCGTGAGGTGCAGGACGTGTGGAGCTGGGTCCGGCCGCATTTCGACGAACGCGCACTGCGCGGCGCCGAACGCGTCCAACTACCCACCGATCCGGACCGCCTGGCCGATCTGGCCCCGGCAAACCACACGGCCGAGCTCGCCGCGGCGTTGGTCCGCGTCACCCTGGACAACGAAATCGCCGAACAGGTCCTCGCCGCGACCTGAGGCTCAGGTGATCCGCACCTGCACCCGCATCCCGGCCGCGGAGACCATATTGACCAGTGCGTCCAGGCTGAACAGCTGCGACTTACCGCAGTGCAGATCGGAGATCCGGGCGGCGCTCACTCCGAGCTGCTCGGCGGCGGCTTCCCGGCTCCAGCCGCGGGTGGCGATCCAGTCGGTCAGTTCGAATATCAGCTGCGACCGCAGCCGCAGGTTCTCGTAATCGCGCGGGGTGTCATCGATCGCATCCCACACGATGTCGAAGATCTTCTCGGCCATGCTGTGCCCACCTTCTCGAGCTGTTCGAGCAGTGACGGTGTACAAGTGGAGAGACCGTGCCCATCGTCGCAGCCGGTGATGCCGCACGCAGGGAACTCCGCCGAACACGCCGTAATTCCGGACCGAGCGCAGGAAGGTCGTGAGGTGATGCCGGACCGTGACGAGCAACAATTCGCCCAGGTGAGGCTGGCCGCAGGAGCGCTGTTCGTGCGCGCTGAGGACGTACTGCTCGTATATTCGGCCGAAAGGTGCCACTGGGAGATTCCGGGCGGGATTGTCGCGCCCGGCGAATCACCCGCTGCGGCCTGTCGTCGTGAGGTCCGGGAAGAACTGGGCCTCGACCGTCCGCCCCAGCGGCTGCTGGTGCACGACTGGGCACCGAATGTCGATGACGACAAGATCATCTACATCTTCGACTGCGGTGAGCTCGGCGACGCGTCGGCGGTCGAGTTGTCGGGTGAACTGGAACGTTGGCAGTGGGCGCGCGTCGACACCATCGACACCTTCGCCCGCCCCAGCCTGGCCCGCCGCATCTGGCAGGCCTTTCGCGCTCGCATGGAGGGCCACGCCGTCTATCTCGAACACGGCCAACCCACGCTCGTCCATCCGGGCACCGAGGTGGCGGCTCCCTCGTGGCTGGACCGGCAGGCCGACCGCGACCGCCATCTCGGCTGACCCGTCCGGTCAGGGTGTGGTGGCGCTACTGGCCGGATCGATGAGGATTTTCGCGTGCTCCTCCGGATTCGCCAGGGCGGTGAATGCATTATCGATGCCGTCCAGCCCGACGGTGCCGGTGATCAGCGGAGCCGGGTCGACTTTGCCGTCGGCGAGCATATGCAGCGTGTCACGGAATTCACCCGGGTCGTAGCCGAGGACGAAGCGGACTTCGATCTCCTTATTGATGGCCATCGCGGGTTGGAAGCGGTCGGTCTCCATACAGACGCCGACGACGACCACGCGCGACAGCGGCGGCGCGGCCGTGATGATCTGGTCGATAATGCCCGGCACGCCGACACATTCGAAGATGACCGGACCCGCCGGGGCGGCATTGAGCGTGTGCGCCAAGCGGAAGACGTACCACCACGGCAGATTCGGGATGCGGCGCAGCCGTTCCATGGTGTCGAAACCGAGGCTGAGGATATCGGTGACACCGTTGATCCGGCCGCGTTTCGGCGCTGCGTCCCATGGGGATTCGGCCGCGGGATCGACCACGATATCGGCGCCGCAGCCGAGGGCGAGTGCCCGGCGGCGCGGGGAGAAGTCACTGGCGACGACGGTGCGCACACCAGCCGCCTTCAACATGCTGATGACCGCCAATCCGATGGGGCCGCAGCCGATGACGAACGCGGTCTGCCCCTTGCCGACTCGTCCCTTGCGCACCGCGTGCCAGGCGACGGCCATCGGCTCGGTGAGGGCGGCGTGCTCGGCCGAAAGTCCATTGGGGATCGGCATCGTCATGGACTCCTGGACCACCACCTGCTCGGCGTAGGCGCCGGGCGCCGCCGTGGAGAGGCCGGTCAGCTGCGGTGCGCCGTCGTGGCGCACGATCGGCAGCGCCACCACGGGTGTGCCCGGCCGCCACCGCTTGCGACAGCCCGGTCCGTAATCGACTATCTCGCCGCTGAATTCGTGCCCGAGCACCACACTCTGATCCGAACGCATGAACTGGTCGTATCCGGTGCGCCCGGCCAGCTCCGCCATCTCGTCGGCATGGGTGCGGGCATGTAGATCGGAACCACAGATCCCGCAGTGCGACACATTGATCAGCACCTGCCCGCGGCCGGGCACCGGTGTCGGAAGTTCCTCCACCGCGAACTTGGTATTGGTGACGACGGCGGCCCTCATAAGCGAACTCCTCGGATCGGCTGCAGCCTCCCCTTGCCGCCACTCTACTGCCGCACTCGTCGGACACAACCGAAATCGCGTGACTGGATCAGACAGTCGCGTATTCGAGGGCTCGCGGGCTCGAATCCGAACCCGCCTACGTCGATCGATGCCCTGGCGGACTCAGGTGATCCATGGGTGGCAACTCGGAGCCGGATGTGGAAGGGGCAGCTGATACGAGCATATGACGGCGGTTCCCGCGTGAATGCGGGAACCGCCTTCTGCGTATCACTGACGCTCGAGCGTCGGGATCACCACATCGTTCAGGTATTCCTCGATGCCGCGTCTGCCGCGGCGGGCTTCGTGCACGGTGACTTGCTGTGCCGCCGCCTTTTGCTTCAGTGCCGCACGCGAATCCGATTCCACGCCACCGCCGATGATCAGATCGGTGATCCCGCCGGTATCGAGCACGCGCAGTGCTTCGACGTCGGCGATGGTGCCCACGGCGGCAAAACCATTGGCCTGCAACACTTCGGTGGCGGTGTCGACGACGTTCTGTGAGCGGCCGATCGCTAGTACTTTCATCGGATGGCCGTTGCGCGCAGACCCCAGGCTTCAGCCGTTGGGAGGAGGCTGGCCGGATTCGCGTCCGACAATGCCGGTGCCGAAAACGACGCTGATGCAGATGGTTTCATCGGCTACAACCTAACTTGTTACTGTGTGAGGCATGGGGGAGACGGTGGTGAAGCGGGCGTACAAGTACCGCTTCTATCCGACCGAGCAGCAGGAGCGGGAGCTTGTGCGCACGTTCGGATGTGTCCGCTTGGTCTATAACAAGGCGTTGGAAGCCAGGACTGCCGCGTGGTACAGCGAGCAACGCCGCGTCAACTACAACGAAACCTCCGCGATGCTCACTGCGTGGAAGAAAACTGATGACCTGAAGTTCTTGGGTGAGGTGTCGTCGGTGCCGTTGCAGCAGGCGCTGCGGCACCTGCAGCGCGCGTTCGCCAGCTTCTTCGACAAGCGAGTGCGCTATCCGCGTCTCAAGTCGAGGAAGAACTCTCGCTCGTCGGCGGAGTACACGCGGTCGGCATTCACATATCGTGACGGGCAACTCACCCTCGCGAAGATGGCCGATCCACTGAATATCGTGTGGTCTCGGCCGTTGCCGGAAGGTGCGGAACCGTCCACGGTCACCGTGTCTCGTGACAGCGCGGGCCGCTGGTTCGTGTCCGTGCTCACCGAGACCGCGGTAATGCATCACCCGCGCACCGATAGCGTCGTCGGTGTCGATGTCGGGATCACCTCGCTGCTGGCGTTGTCGACAGGTGAGAAGATCACCAATCCCGAACATCAGCGGCGAGAGCACGCGCGGTTGGTAAAAGCTCAACGCGCCCTTGCCCGCAAGACCAAGGGATCGTTGAATCGGGAGAAGGCTCGCCGGAAGGTGGCACGTATCCACGCCCGTGTCACCGACCGCCGCAGAGACCACCTGCACAAACTCAGTACTCAGCTCGTTCGTGAGAACCAAACGATCGTGATCGAGGACCTGAACGTGGCCGGGATGCTGCGCAATCACAGTCTGGCCCGCGCCATCTCCGATGCCTCGTCGGAGTTGCGTTCCATGCTGGAATACAAAGCCGCTTGGTACGGGCGTGAGGTGATCGCTGTGGACAGATGGTTCCCGTCGAGCAAAATCTGCTCGGTGTGTGGGTCGCTGAACGATGCTATGGCGTTGCATGTGCGGGAATGGGTGTGCCGGTGCGGGGTGACCCACGACCGCGACATCAATGCCGCGAGAAATATTTTGGCCGCCGGGCTGGCGGTTGCTGCCTGTGGAGGCGGTGTAAGACCAACCCGACAGTCGTCGGCGCGGCAGTCGCCCGTGAACCAGGAAACCCGACCTGTGAAGGTCGGAAGCCCCCGCCTTTAGGTGTGGGGAGGAAGTCAACTCAGACTCCTGTCGGTACCAGTTCCAAAGGATCATCGATTTCGTGGTGCTCGAGCCGCGCATCCTTGGGCAGCCCGAGAAAGCCGAGACACATGAGGGCCAGGAGGCCGATCCCGTACCACAGCGTGTAGCGGAAAGTGTTGGCGAAATTGATCGCATTGGCCCGTTCGCCCGCATCGGTGAGTACCTGTGCCACGGCGTAACTGCCCGGATCGGAGCTCTGACAGCTGGCCGGGACTGCCGTCGGATCGACCTGGGCGGATCGATCACGCACGCACGCAAGGAAATTCGCGACGATCTGATCCTGCGCCGGTTCCGGCACGCCGATCGTGGTCAGCTCACTGCGCACCTGCGGTGCGACCACCTCGACGCCGCGCGCCGAATCATGGTCCAGCTGACCGAAGAACACCACGCCGACCAGTGCGACACCGAGTGCGGTGCCGAGCTGCTGCCCGGTATTGACGGTATTGAGCAGTCCGGACGCCGCCCCCGCCTCGCGCGCTGGCACCTGACCGAGCAGTAGGTCGATGGTCGGTGCGACCACCATCCCGAATCCGGCGCCGGTGATGATCAGCGGAATCACCATCTGCCACGAGGCGATCGACGGACCGTAGTGTGCGGCCATCCACCCGTAGAGCCCGAATCCGGCGGCATTGACCACACCACCGGCGACCAGCACTGTGCGGCCGAAGCGCGGCGCGAGCACACTCACCGAGACCCCGGCCCCGATGCCGGCGCCGACCGCGAAGAAGACGGCGGTAAGTCCGGCCCGCATTGCCGACCAGCCGAGACCCGCCTGCATGAACAGCGTCCACACCAGGAAGAACCCGCCGAGACCGATCCAGAACAGCAACCAGCTCGCGAGGCCGACCGTGAACGGCCGGGACCGGAACAGCTCCAGGTCGATCAGCGGGGATCCAACGGTCCGCGCGCGCCGCCGCTCGAAGGCGACGAATACACCGAAGACCGCCGCCGCGGCCGCCATCATCACGAAAGTCCATGTGGGCCAGCCCAATCGGCGACCTTCGGTGAGCGGATAGGCCAGCAGCAGGACCGCGGAGATCGCCAGCGCCATGCCGACCAGATCGAGGCGCAGCGCGGCCGTGGAACGCGAATCCCGCATGACGATGCTCGCCGCGATCAATGCCGCGATCCCGACGGGCACATTGACCAGGAAGATCGGCCGCCAGGCCAGATCGAACAGATCCCATTGCACCAGCAGTCCGCCCAGTGACAGACCGACCGCGGAGGCCGAACCGCCGACGCCGCTGTAGATGGCGATCGCCTTGGCGCGCTCGTCCTTCGGAAAGGTGGCCCGGATGATCGCGAGGATCTGCGGCACCATCAGCGCGGCCATCGCGCCCTGGATGAATCGGGAGGTGATCAGCATGGTCGGATCCGTGCTGAAGCCGCACGCGGCCGAGGCCACCGTGAAACCGGTCATGCCGATCAGGAAGATGCGTTTGCGGCCGTAGATGTCACCGAGTCGGCCGCCGGTGATCAGCGCCGCGGCGAAGGCCAGGACATAGGCCGCGATGATCCATTCGACCTGCGAGTACTGCGCGTCCAGATCGGTCTGAATGCTCGGCACCGCGACATTGACGATGGTGACGTCGAGCAGGTCCATGAATCCCGCGGCCAGCACGACCGCGAAGGCGATCCAGCGGCGCGGGTCGAGATGTGGTGGGGCGGCTGCGTGCGGGGCGATGTCGGTATCCACGGGAGCTCTCTTCGGTCGGTGGGATGTGGCGACTCTTCAAACTATGCACCTGAAGTGATTATCAATCAAGTGTGCAATCATTAAAAGTGCGTTGATTGCGGTATGCTGGGTTGGTGACCGAAGACGATCCGACCTTCGTGCCGCTGTCCGAGCATCCGGCCTTCCTGTTCGGACAGCTGGGCTTTCATGTCGGCTACCGGTTCACTGATCTGCTCGCGCCGCTCGGTATCAGCCCGCGCCACTACGGCACGCTGCGGATATTGCTCGCGAACGACGGCCAATCGCAGCAACAGCTGTGCGAGGCACAGCGGATCCATCGCAATGTGATGGTCGGACTCGTCGATGAACTGGAGAAGCGTGGACTCGTCGAGCGCCGCAAACATCCGACCGACCGGCGGGCGCACGCGGTGTATCTGCTGCCCGCCGCACACGAGCTGCTCGCGCAGGCCGAGGGGATCGTCGCCGGATTGGATGCGGATGTGACGGCGTCGCTCGATCCCGAGGAGCGTGCGACGCTGGTGAAACTCCTACAGCGCACCGCGATGGGGAATGGCCTGATCCCGGATGTTCATCCCGGCCTGTCCAGACCGGATAGTTGCTGAGCTACGGCGTCAGATAAGTACACCGGGATTGAGGATTCCGGCCGGATCCAGCGCGGATTTGGCCGCCCGCAACGCATTCGCGAACGGGTCGGGCCGCTGGCGGTCGTACCACGGTCGGTGGTCCCGGCCCACCGCGTGATGGTGGGTAATGGTCCCGCCCGCGGCCGAGAGTGCCTCGGAGACGGCGGCTTTGATGTCGTCCCACTGCGCGAGCGTGCTGCCCCAGCGCCCTGCGGCATAGATGCCGAAATATGGTGCCGGTCCGTCCGGATACACATGGGTGAAGCGGCAGGTCACCACGCCGGTGGCGCCGACCGACCGGATGGCCGCGTTGGCGGCCTCGGTCACCGCTGCCTTCAGATTGTCGAATTTATCCCAGGTACAGGCGGTTTCGAAGGTTTCGGTGATCATCGATCGGGCCGCGAGGGCATCGCGCTGGTAGGGCATCCGCAGGAATGACGATCGCCAGGTATCGGCCGCGCCCGAACCCGGTTGGCGCGCGGTCGATTCGGTGTAGCGCGCGGGTTCGGGCAGGGTGCCGCCGTGCTCGGCGACCAACTCCAGCGCGCGTTCCATCCAGATGCGCGTCGGGTGATCGGCGGATTCGAATCCGAGTACCAGTACGCCGCCGCTGGTGGCGGCACCGGCATTGAGGAACGCCTCGGCCGGATCGAGCAGTCGGCAATTGCTCGGGTGCAGACCTGACTGTGCGATGGCCCTGGTGGCGGCCACCGCCTTCGCGTAATCGTCGAAGTGCGCGGAAGCCGTTGCGCGCCAACGCGGACGGTTCTGCAGGCGCATCCACGCCTCGGTGATGATGCCGAGTATCCCCTCGGATCCGAGGAACATCCGGTCCGGCGACGGCCCCGCCCCGGATCCGGGCAGCCGCCTCGATTCGCTGATGCCCGTCGGTGTCACCACCCGCATCGACTCGACCAGGTCATCGATATGGGTGTACAGCGTCGCGAAATGCCCACCGGCCCTGGTGGCCAGCCAGCCGCCGAGGGTCGAGAATTCGAACGACTGCGGAAAGTGCCGCAGCGTCAGATCCGCGCCGCGCAGCTGATCCTCCAATGCCGGACCGAAGACTCCGGCTTGTATTCGCGCGGCCCGGCTGGTCCGATCGATCTCCGATACGCGATCCAGCGCACCGAGGTCCAGGCTGATCGCCCCCTCGAATTCGCCTGCCGTCCAGCTGGAATCGCGGTGTGCCCCGGCCGAATCGGTCGACGACCGATAGGACAATCGCGGCTCTACCCCGCCGACCACCGACGTCCCGCCGCCGAACGGGATCACCGCGACATTCGCCCCGGCCGCCCAGTCGAGAACGTCGACGATATCGTCTTCGCCGCGCGGGCGAACGACCAGATCCGGCGCATCGCGCACGGCGCCGAGCAGATTGCGCACCACATCGCGAAATGCCTGACCGTGCGCGTGCGCCGCCCGATCGGCCGGGTCCGTCGACACCAGTGCGGCGAGCGAATCCGGTGCGGTCACCCGCGGTTCGGGCAGTCCGAGTGATTCGACCGATGGCGGCTCGTGTGGAGTCAGATCCGCCCCGGGCAGCACCGCCGCGACCCGCGCTGTCAGCGCGTCCAACTCCGCACCGACGACCGCGTCCTCGACATTGCCCCAACCCCACCACGACCGTGTCTTCATCGCCACGACCACTCCTCCCGACGGTCCGATCGGCCGCACCGCCGCCCGCCATCCTCGTGGAGCACCGACCGCCGGGCAAGCACACGCGATCTTGATCAGGGTTGGTCACAACTGGTGCACGTTCCTGTTCCGCGCCGATCCGGCTGGTGAGAATGGCGGATAGTGCCCCGCCGCGTGGTCCGGGAATAGATCGCGCAGGGCCTCGGTTGAGCTGTTCGACAATGTTGAGTGGGTCCGGCTCAAGTTTGAGTTGACTCCCGGCGGTGATCGGGTGCAGGATTGAGCCGACCACGCTCAGCGTTGCTGGGACCGTGCTCCGTGAGGTGCTCGGTGCGAGGTCTCGCGGCAGCCGATGACGGATGTCGCAGGGCGGGCAGATCGCCCGAAACCCGCGATTACCCAGCACCGACACAAGTAGTTACGTCAACTAGGAGGAACAACCATGGCTCGTGCGGTCGGAATCGACCTCGGGACCACGAACTCGGTCGTCGCCGTTCTCGAAGGCGGCGAGCCGGTCGTCGTCGCGAACTCTGAAGGATCGCGCACTACCCCCTCGATCGTCGCGTTCGCCAAGAACGGAGAGGTTCTGGTCGGCCAGCCCGCCAAGAACCAGGCGGTCACCAACGTCGACCGCACCATCCGCTCGGTCAAGCGGCACATCGGCACCGACTGGTCGGTGGACATCGACGACAAGAAGTACACCGCACAGGAGATCAGCGCACGCGTGCTGATGAAGCTCAAGCGCGACGCCGAGGCCTACCTGGGCGAAGAGATCACCGACGCGGTCATCACCGTGCCCGCGTACTTCGAGGACTCGCAGCGTCAGGCCACCAAGGAGGCCGGTCAGATCGCCGGTCTGAACGTGCTGCGCATCGTCAACGAGCCCACTGCGGCCGCGCTCGCGTACGGCCTGGACAAGGGCGATAAGGAACAGACCATCCTGGTCTTCGACCTCGGTGGCGGCACCTTCGACGTCTCGCTGCTGGAAATCGGCGAGGGCGTCGTCGAGGTCCGCGCCACCTCCGGCGACAACCACCTCGGTGGTGACGACTGGGACGAGCGCGTCGTGACCTGGCTGGTCGACAAGTTCAAGGCCAGCGCGGGCATCGACCTGACCAAGGACAAGATGGCCATGCAGCGCCTGCGTGAGGCGGCTGAGAAGGCCAAGATCGAGCTGAGCTCCTCGCAGAGCACCTCGATCAATCTGCCCTACATCACCGTCGACGCGGACAAGAACCCGCTGTTCCTCGACGAGCAGCTGACCCGCGCCGAATTCCAGAAGATCACCTCGGACCTGCTCGACCGCACCCGCGCGCCGTTCCAGTCCGTGATCAAGGACGCGGGCATCAACGTGGCCGATATCGATCACGTCGTGCTCGTCGGTGGTTCGACCCGTATGCCCGCGGTCAGCGATCTGGTCCGCGAGCTGACCGGCGGCAAGGAGCCCAACAAGGGCGTGAACCCGGACGAGGTCGTCGCCGTCGGCGCCGCCCTGCAGGCCGGTGTGCTCAAGGGCGAGGTCAAGGACGTCCTGCTGCTCGATGTCACCCCGCTGTCGCTGGGCATCGAGACCAAGGGTGGCGTGATGACCAAGCTCATCGAGCGCAACACCACCATCCCGACCAAGCGTTCGGAGACCTTCACCACCGCCGACGACAACCAGCCGTCGGTGCAGATCCAGGTGTTCCAGGGTGAGCGCGAGATCGCCTCGCACAACAAGCTGCTCGGCTCCTTCGAGCTGACCGGCATCCCGCCGGCCCCGCGCGGCGTGCCGCAGATCGAGGTCACCTTCGACATCGACGCCAACGGCATCGTGCACGTGACCGCGAAGGACAAGGGCACCGGCAAGGAGAACACGATCAAGATCCAGGACGGCTCCGGCCTGTCCAAGGAGGAGATCGACCGGATGGTCAAGGACGCCGAGGCGCACGCCGCCGAGGACAAGGCCCGCCGCGAGGAGGCCGAGACCCGCAACCAGGCCGAGTCGCTGGTGCACCAGACCGAGAAGTTCATCAAGGAGAACGAGGACAAGGTCCCCGCGGACGTCAAGACCAAGGTCGAGGCGGCCATCGCCGAGGCGAACGAGGCGCTCAAGGGCACCGATATCGCGGCCGTGAAGTCCGCGGTGGAGAAGCTCGCGACCGAGTCGCAGGCGCTGGGCCAGGCGATCTACGAGGCGTCGGCGGCCGAGTCCGCTGCCTCCGGCAACGGCGCCAGCGCCGCGGCTGGTGACGATCAGGTTGTGGACGCCGAAGTTGTGGACGAGCCGGTCGACACGGAGAAGAAGTGAGCGAGGGAAACTCCGAACAGGAGCCGATCACCTTCGTCGACAATCGCAAGGTTGATCCCGAGACAGGTGAGATTCGGGAACCGGCGGCGGCAGAGCCCGCCGCCGGGCCCGGCCCGGAAGCCGGGAACGGCACCGAACCCCTCCTCGGTAACGATGAGGGTGCCGACGTCCTGGCCGAGACCATCACCAAGGAGCTGGCCGAGCGTACTGCCGATCTGCAGCGGCTGACCGCCGAATACGCCAACTACCGGCGGCGGGTCGAGCGGGACCGGCAGGCGACCATCGATGCGGCCAAGGCCGCCGTGGTCTCCGAATTGCTCGGCGTACTCGATGATCTCGATCGTGCGCGCGCCCACGGCGACCTCGAAACCGGGCCGCTCAAGGCGGTCGCGGACAAGCTCGCCGACGCGCTGCACAAGCAGGGTCTGCAGGAATTCGGTACGGAGGGTGAGCCCTTCGACCCGACCCTGCACGAGGCCGTGCAGCACGAGGGCGACGGACACGATCCGGTGATCGGTGTAGTTATGCGCAAGGGCTATCGGTTCGGCGATCGGGTGCTTCGGCACGCGCTCGTCGGGGTAACCGATGGCGTGGCCGATCTGGTCGAAGAAGAGGCATCCGATGATGCCAATGCGAACAACCAATAAGAATCCGAGAGGAGGAGATGCCCGGTGAGTCAACGGGAGTGGATCGAAAAGGACTTCTACAAGGAGCTGGGTGTCTCCTCCAGCGCCTCGCAGGACGAGATCAAGAAGGCGTATCGCAAGCTCGCTCGTGACTTGCATCCGGATGCCAACCCCGGCGATACCAAGGCCGAGGAGCGGTTCAAAACCGTCAGCGAGGCCCATGCCGTGCTGTCGGATCCGGCCAAGCGCAAGGAATACGACGACACCCGAAAGCTGTTCGCCGGTGGCGGATACGGACGTGGTGGCTTCACTCCCGGTACGGGCGGCGGCTTCTCGCAGGACTTCAATATCGGTGACATCTTCGGCCAGGCGAATGCGGGCGACGGTGGTCTCGGAGACCTGCTGGGTGGGCTGTTCAACCGGGGCGGCACGCGCACCTCGAGCCGCCCGCGCCGCGGCGCTGATGTGGAGACCGAGACGACCCTCGGGTTCCGTGAGGCCGCACAGGGCGTCACCGTTCCGCTGCGGATGACCAGTCCGTCGGCGTGTACCACCTGTCACGGCAGCGGCGCCAAGCCGGGGACCAGTCCGCGAGTCTGTCCCGTCTGCAATGGCAACGGCGTGATCAGCCGCAACCAAGGTGCGTTCGGCTTCAGCGAGCCGTGCGACGAATGCCGTGGTACCGGCTCGATCATCGATGACCCGTGCGTCGACTGCCGCGGCAGCGGCATCCAGAATCGGACCCGCACCATCACGGTGCGGATTCCGCCCGGTGTCAGTGACGGGCAGAAGATCCGGCTGGCCGGACAGGGTGAGGCCGGGCTGCGTGGTGCGCCCTCGGGTGACCTCTATGTGACCGTACACGTCAGCCAGGACAAGGTCTTCGGCCGCAATGGCGACGACCTGACCCTGGTGCTGCCGGTCAGTTACAGTGAATTGGTGCTGGGCACAACGGTTTCCGTGCCCACGCTGGAAGGGCGCGTCGGCGTCAAGGTGCCGCCCGGCACCGCGGACGGCCGCATCCTGCGGGTGCGCGGCCGTGGCGTGCCCAAGCGCGGCCCCGCCGGCGGGGCGGGCGATCTGCTCGTCACCGTCAAGGTGGCCGTGCCACAGAAGCTGGACGACAATGCCACCGAGGCGCTCAAGCGGTTCGCGGAGGCGGAGAAGGCCAGCGGGTTCGATCCGCGTGCGGGATGGGCAGGTGCGTGATGTCCGATAATCCGAAGCAGGCATCCAGTGGGTCGTCACGGGCCGAGTTCTTCATGATCTCGGTCGCGGCCCAGCTGGCGGGTATGCACGCGCAGACGCTGCGCACGTATGACCGCTTGGGACTGGTGACGCCGCAACGGACTTCGGGTGGCGGTCGGCGTTATTCGGCACGGGACGTCGAGCTGCTGCGCGAGGTGCAGCGGCTGTCCCAGGACGAGGGCGTCAACCTGGCGGGCATCAAGCGCATCATCGAACTCACCAATCAGGTCGAGGAACTGCAGCAGCGGGTCGCCGAAATGTCGGCCGAGCTGGATCGGCTGCGCGCGGGGTATCGCCCCGATCTCGCGCCGCCGCAACGCAGTACCGCACTGGTGGTGTGGAAGCCGCGCAATCGGCGCTGAAAAGCGCTACGGCGATAGCAAAGGCCCCGGGATTCGGTGCACAACCGAGCCCGGGGCCTTTGTCGTTTTCGCCGATGGGTAAATGCGTTATGCGGTAACGCGGCACCCATTGCCGCAGTGAATAACTGCTGGCAGTACTCGGGCAAACTCCCGACTCCGGATTTCGGTATCCGGCAGGTTGTTCGCGGGCTGCGCGGCGTCGACCCACGGTCGGTAGGGTTGCCGATGATGTGCCGAGCTGCGAAGTTTGCTGTGGGCGGTGTTTCAGCAAACTATGCGCCGGATCGCCCACGCGATTCCGTTGGTCACCAGCCCGGCTGGTGCGCCGCGTTTGCCCGAGCCGGTAAGCGATTGCGGCGCGCCGATTGCCGAGGGATCGCTCTCGGAGCCGCAATGGGATGAATCTTGCACAACGGATCTTGCGAAACCGCTGGATATGTGACGGATTTCGCCGCCCTGTTCGTTCTTTCGGTTTGTTTTCAAGGGTTTTCGTGGTGCTGACCGCCGTTTCAGCGAAATTACACGCATGATGTTTACTCGACTGATTCCGTAGCTGGCAAACCTCGCCTACACTCGTTCGCATTGGCTGCTGTCGAGTGTCCCGCAGCACCTCACTTGTCGGCCACGGATTGTGTTCGAGCGCAAAAAGGGGTTGTGACACAAATGGATTCGCGGACGGTCGCTTTGATCAGAACAACGTTCAAGGCGGTTGCTGCGGAGGAGGGCGGCCCGGCCAAGCTGGCCAGTTCGTTCTACGCGACCCTTTTCACCAACTACCCCGCCGCCAGGGACTTTTTTCCGGCAGCCATGGATTCGCAGCGTGACCGATTGGTCAAGGCCATCTCCTACGCGCTGGATCGGCTCGAGGAGCCGGACAAACTATTGCCATTCCTCGCCCAACTCGGACGCGATCACCGCAAATACGGTGTACAAGCCGCGCACTACACCGCCGTGGCCACCTCGTTGAAGTCCGCGATGCGGATCTTCGCGGGCACCGAGATGTGGACCGACGAGGTCGACCGGGCCTGGGACGAGGGCCTAAAGATCATCGGCGACACCATGATCGGCGCGGCCGAACAGGAATCGACGCCATCGGTCTGGACCGGAACCGTCGTCGAGCACCGTGAGGTGCTGCGCAATCTCGCCGTCGTCCGGCTGCAATTGGATCAGCCGATGCAGTATGCCGCTGGCCAGTACATCAGCGTGCAGATCCCGGCCCGGCCGCGCATGTGGCGCTATATGTCACCGGCGGTGCCCGCGAATGCGAACGGGGAGATCGAATTCCATATCCGCGGGGTGCTGGGCGGCTGGGTCAGTCCGGCCATCGTCGGCCACACCGCCGTCGGTGACCAGTGGTTACTCGGTTCACCCCTGGGCGGACTCGGCATCCCGCGCAATGTGAAACGCAAAATGCTGATGATCGGCTGCGGTACCGGCATCGCACCCCTGCGCGCCCAGCTCATGGCGATGGCACAGCGGCGCATCAATCCGCGGGTGCACCTGTTCGTCGGTGGACACCATCCCTGTGATCTCTATGATCTGGAGATCCTGAGCCAACTGGCCACCGCCAACAAGTGGCTCACCGTCATCCCGGTCACCGAGAGCGATGAAAACCCGTGGTGGTACCTGGATTCCGGCGAGCGCGAACGCATCTGGCCTGGTCTGGAGGCCCGGGTGACCGGCCAGATCGGCAAGGTCGTCGCCAGTTACGGTTCCTGGGCCGACCGGGATGTACAGATCGTCGGCTCGCCCTCGATGGTGCAGACCACCAAGTTCCGCTTGATGGCCGCCGGTACCCAAACCAAGAACATCCGCCACGACCCGCTGTTCTGAATTCTTGGCCGCGCCTGCGGCGCGCCGCGAACGTCGCTCGTAAGACTCGCTCCGTGGTGGTCGGGTCTACTTCTTACAGTCCCTCGAATTGTATTGCGGCAGCTGGAGTTCCGGTTTCGACAAGACGATCCAGGGTTACTCGGACCATATTCGGTGAGCCACAGACCAGCACCTGATGGTTTTCGAACGCGCCGTGGGAGGCGACCACATCCGCGAGTGTGCCGAAGAGCATGTCATCGAGCGGGAATCCGATATCCACTCGCGAATGCTCGTACCATTCGTCGACCCGCCCCGGGTCCTCCGGGCTCTCGACGACGGGAATCACGGTGAGCCAGGGCAATTCGTTCGCCAGCAGGAACAGCATGTCGTCGGCGTAGAGATCGCGCGGGGAGCGGCCGCCGGTGAACAGATAGGTGGGCGGCGGATCCTCGTGTCGGGCGAGTTCGAGGATCTGTGCGCGCATCGGGGCCAGACCGGTGCCGCCCGCGATCATCACCACCTCGTCGCCGTACGGGTCGACATGGAAAGTGCCCAGGGGGGCCCCGATTTGCCATTCGTCGCCGGGTTTGGTGTCGGTGACGATGCTGCCGCTGCACCAGCCGCCGGGCACCGTGCGCACATGGAATTCCAACTTGCCGTCCAGCGACGGCGGCAGCGCGGGGGAGAATCTGCGGCGCATGCCGGGGTGCTGCGGCACCCGGACCTCAACGGATTGCCCCGCGAGGAACGGGACGTACTCGCCGATCAAGCGGATCACCGCGAGATCGTGGCGCAGCCGATGGTGACCGACCACCGTCGCCTTCCACTCGGGCGCGGAACCATTGCCGAGCGGGCTCGGATCTATTGTCATTGCTTCTCTCACACGGGATCTGAGCTGATTGCCCACTCTGGGGTGCCGACCGCCATGAGGGCGCGGCGGGTATCGGCGATCATGCGGGCCGACCCGGCGATCTGGATCTGGCGGTCGGCCCAGGAACCGAAGCTGGCCACCACCGCGCCCAGATTTCCGATCAGGCGGCGGTGCATGCCGTACGGCTCTTCCTGCGGCGGATGCGGATACCACCACGGGTTGGTCTTCTGTTCGCACACCGGGACCACGGTCAGCCAGGGATTGCTCTGCGAGAGCTGCCACATGTTCTCGACGTCGTACAGATCGCAGGGGTAGCGCCCGCCGATGAAGAAATGCACGCGCGGGTTGATACCGCGCTGGCCCATCTCGATCAGCTGTGCGCGCAATGGGGCGATGCCGGTGCCCGCGCCGATCAGCAGCACATCGCGACCGCTGTCGCGATCGATGTGCAGGCCGCCGAGCGGACCCGCGACCATCCACCGGTCGCCGACCCGGGTCTCATTGACAATGGCCGGGCTCACCCAGCCGCCGCGGATCTTGCGAACATGGAATTCGATCTCACCGTAGGGATTGGCGGGAATGGCGGGCGATAGGTAACGCCACATCTTCGGCCGCTGCGGCAGCGAGATCGGCACATACTGCCCGGCCTGATACGGGATCGGACTATCGGATTGCAACCGCACGATGGCCAGATCCTCGAGCACCCGGCGATGGCCGACGACGGTCGCATCCCAATACGGCTGCGACTTGTCGGAGTTGGCGCCGATGGCCATGGAGGCCGAGATCAGGATGGTGATATCGCGCCAGCCCTCCTCGAGCGCGCGATTCCACATCGGCCCGTTGAACACGCGAAACGCCGCCAGCAGTGCCCGTCCGGCGATATCGTAGTGCGAGGCGATGACACCGAATTTGCGATGATCGCGCGCCAACTGCTCCAGGAACTTCTGGGCTCGTCCCCAGTCCTCGAGATTGTCGAGTACGTAATGGATGGCGGTCACCAGGCGCTTGGCCTGCATCTCCATCGCGGGCGGGAACAACTCCCGCAACTGTGGCTTCTCTGCGAACAGATGACCATAAAAAGCACTGATCAACCGCTCGGGTCCGTTCGGCGATTCGATCACCGAGCGGAAGTTGGCGCGGACCAGCGCTGCCGAACGCGCATCCACGAGGTGGAGCTTCCTTTCCCTCTATGTGCTGCCCAGGGACATGTCCGTAACCGGCGGTCCTCCGCCGTCAAGTATCCCTGAAAATCCCGTGGTCGGGTGGGTATGGCCGATCACGCCCGCGCCAACGGTAATCCGTGGGCAAATCGGGTCTGCTGTGGGCCTGACATGCAGGATAAGCGAAGAGCCTGGCAGGCGGGTTACCGCTGGGTCAACTCGCCACTTGGCGTGCACCGCCGGGGCGACCGATTCGGCATAGCGGCGGACCTGTTCGACGGGATCGCCCGCGGTCGGCCAGCAGATGAACGCATCGATACGCTGGTCGTTTGCGGACAGATCGTCGACCAGCGCCCGGGCGGACCCTCGAGAAAGCCGTGGTCGGTGCCGTCATCGATGGTGGTGCCGGAAAGGTTGTAGACCCGGCGGATGGCGCGCGGTGAGCTGCGGGCGGCTATCGGCCTCCGGAATCAGGAAGGGGCCGAATTCGGTGGACGGGATGGCTCCTCGCGGGTGCTAACGACGACATTTCGACGTTTCAGATGGCTAGTACGGTTTTGCCGCGCGCACCCGCGGCGCCGATGACCGCGGCGGCCTGGGACAGCGGGACGGTGACGTCGATCGGCACCACCACATCGCCCTCCGCGACGCGATCGAGCAGGCGCCGCAATTCCGGTGCGCGGCCGGAGGATTCGATATTGCCGCCCTTGATCCCGCGGTCGCGCAGCGCCTGCTCGTCGGCGGCCCAGATGGTGGAGTAGACCGTGCCGCCGTCGCGCACCAGCGCGGTCAGCTCGGCCAGCGCCTCGGGCGGGCTGACCAGGTCGAAGAGCACGTCGACCCCGTCGGGATGCGCGGCCGCGATCTGCTCGGCGATCGGGCCCCGGGTGTAGTCGACGGTCTCGGCCGCGCCCAGCCGGGTCATCTGGTCGGCGGCCGCGCCGCGGGCGGTCGCGATGACGTGCGCACCCGCCATATTCGCCAACTGCACAAGGAAGGAGCCGACACCGCCGGTCGCGCCGATGATCAAAACCGTCTGATCCGGCTCGATCTTGGTGGCGTCCACGATGTCCTGCGCGGTGACACCCGCGGTCGGCAGGGCCGCTGCCGCCACGGTCGGGACCGCTTCCGGGATCCGGACCAGCGTGGCGTTCTCGGGCAGGACCGAATACTCCGCGAAGCTGCCGTGGCCGACGGGCGGGACCAGGAATTTGCCGACGACACGGTCGCCGACGGCGAATCCGGTGACGCCGGGGCCGACCGAGGACACCGTGCCAGCGCCGTCTACGCCGAGGATCATCGGGAAATCGTGCGGCAGCTTGCCGTCCAGAATGCCATTGGCCATCTTCTGGTCGAAGGGGTTGACGCCTGCCGCCTCCAACTGCACCCGCACCGCGCCCGCGCTCGGTTCGGGCACCGGCAACTCGGCCAATTCGGGTGTTGCTCCGAAGCTTCGTACCACGATCGCGCGCATCCATCCTCCTCGAGTCGGGCTGGATTGTCGTGCATAAACCAACGGCAAAGGCCATCGTAGGCATCCCTATGCCATAGACCCGGTGATTGATGCCATTCGGCAGTGTCGCGGCGTAGCGTTCACTACGAGTCTGTTCAGGTGTCGGGCGAATCTGCGCGGTTCGTTCAAAAAACTAAAGTTGAGCGGAACAGACTCAACCTTTCGGACGTTGAACGGTGCGAAGCGGTGCGAGCCGCGCGGTGGAACCGCGTGGATTCAGGCGAGCTCGATACCGCACATCGACTAGTAGGAAGGTGACTTGTGGACTCGTTCAATCCCACCACCAAGACCCAGGCGGCCCTGACCGCCGCCCTGCAGGCCGCCTCGGCCGCGGGCAATCCGGAGATTCGTCCGGCGCACTTGCTGGTGGCGTTGCTGGATCAAACCGATGGCATCGCCGCCCCCTTGCTCAAGGCCGTAGCGGTGGATCCGGCGGCGATACGACGCGAGGCGCAGGACATTGTCGACCGGCTGCCGCGCGCGACCGGTGCGACCACGACACCGCAGCTCGGCCGGGAGGCACTGGCCGCGATCACCGCCGCCCAGCACCTGGCCACCGAACTCGGCGACGAATACGTCTCGACCGAACACGTCCTGGTCGGCCTGGCCGAGGGCGATTCGGATGTGACCATGCTGCTGAAGAAGTACGGCGCGACACCCGACGCGCTGCGCGAGGCGTTCACCGCGGTGCGCGGCAGCGCACGGGTGACCAGTCCGGATCCGGAGGGCAGCTACCAAGCGCTGGAGAAGTATTCGACCGACCTCACCGCGGCGGCCCGCTCCGGCAAACTCGACCCCGTCATCGGCCGGGATACCGAAATCCGCCGTGTCGTACAGGTTTTGAGCCGTCGCACCAAGAACAATCCGGTGCTCATCGGCGAGCCGGGCGTCGGTAAAACCGCCATCGTCGAGGGTTTGGCCCAGCGCATCGTGGCCGGTGACGTGCCGGAGTCGTTGCGCGGCAAGTCCGTCGTCTCGCTCGACCTCGGTGCGATGGTGGCGGGCGCGAAGTATCGCGGTGAATTCGAGGAGCGGCTCAAGGCCGTACTCGAGGAGATCAAAAGCAGTGCGGGGCAGATCATTACCTTCATCGATGAGCTGCACACCATTGTCGGCGCCGGCGCGACCGGCGAATCCGCCATGGACGCCGGCAATATGATCAAGCCGATGCTCGCCCGCGGTGAACTGCGCCTGGTCGGCGCCACCACACTGGACGAGTACCGCAAGTTCATCGAGAAGGACGCCGCCCTGGAGCGCCGCTTCCAGCAGGTGCTGGTCGGCGAACCGTCGGTGGAGGACACCATCGGCATCCTGCGCGGCATCAAGGAGCGCTACGAGGTGCACCACGGTGTGCGCATCACCGACTCCGCGCTGGTGGCCGCGGCCACCCTCAGCGACCGCTACATCACCTCCCGGTTCCTACCGGATAAGGCGATCGACCTGGTCGACGAGTCGGCGTCGCGGCTGCGCATGGAAATCGATTCGCGACCGGTGGAAATCGATGAGGTCGAGCGCGCGGTGCGCCGCCTCGAGATCGAAGAGGTCGCACTGGAGAAGGAGACCGACGCGGCCTCCAAACAGCGCCTGGACAAGTTGCGTCAGGAACTCGCCGACGACCGCGAGAAGCTCAACCAGCTGATGACCCGCTGGCAGAACGAGAAGAGCGCGATCGATCAGGTCCGAGTCCTCAAGGAGCAGTTGGAATCGCTGCGCGGTGAGTCCGAGCGCGCCGAACGCGATGGTGATCTCGGCAAGGCCGCCGAACTGCGGTACGGGCGGATTCCGGCACTGGAGAAGCAGCTCGCCGAGGCCGAAAAGGCCTCTGCGACAGCCGGTGACGGCGAGGTGATGCTCAAGGAGGAGGTCGGCCCCGACGACATCGCCGAGGTGGTCTCGTCCTGGACCGGCATCCCGGTCGGCCGCATGATGGAGGGCGAAACCCAGAAGCTGCTGCGGATGGAGCAGGAGTTGGGCAAGCGCGTCGTCGGCCAGACCGAGGCGGTGCAGGCGGTCTCCGATGCGGTGCGCCGCGCCCGTGCCGGAGTCGCGGATCCGAACCGGCCGACGGGTTCGTTCATGTTCGTCGGTCCGACCGGTGTCGGTAAGACCGAGCTGGCAAAGGCGTTGGCGGACTTCCTGTTCGACGACGAACGCGCCATGGTCCGCATCGATATGAGCGAGTACAGCGAAAAGCACGCCGTTGCTCGGCTGGTCGGCGCCCCGCCCGGCTACGTCGGTTACGACCAGGGCGGTCAGCTGACCGAGGCGGTGCGGCGCAGGCCGTACACCGTGGTGCTGTTCGACGAGATCGAGAAGGCGCATCCGGATGTCTTCGACATTCTGCTCGCCGTACTCGACGAGGGCCGTCTGACCGACGGCCAGGGCCGCACGGTGGACTTCCGCAACACCATCCTCATCCTCACCTCGAATCTGGGTGCGGGTGGCGATCGGGAGGTCGTCATGTCCGCGGTCCGCGCGGCCTTCAAACCGGAATTCCTGAACCGCCTCGACGATGTGGTCATGTTCCACGCCCTCGACGAGGAGCAGCTGGAATCCATCGTCGACATCCAGCTCGACCAGCTGCAGAAGCGGCTGTCGCAGCGCAGGCTGAAGCTGGACGTCAGCGATTCGGCCCGGTTCTGGCTGGCGGTGCGCGGCTACGACCCGGTCTACGGCGCCCGCCCGCTGCGCCGCCTGATCCAGCAGTCCATCGGCGACACCCTCGCCAAGGAACTGCTCGCCGGTGAGATCACCGACGGCGACACCGTCGCGGTCAACGTCACCCCGAACGGCGAGGGCCTGATAGTCGGCCGCGGCTGACCCACCGCCCGCCCACCCCTGCGGCCCGGCTCGCGATCAACCGCGACCGGGCCGCTGTCGTAACCGCGGCAGAGCCGGTACAGAGCCGGTTATGTGTGCGACGTCGGTGGCTGTCTTGAACCCGCGCGAAGGTTGGGTCATCGACTCAGCAGAGCCGTCGAAGCACCTGCACCGCAGCGCGGCCCACGATCAATCCGCAGCTGGGCCGCTTCCGTAACCACCACGGAGCGAGTCTTACGTGCGACCGTTCGCGGCCCGTCTCGCGTCCGAGCCGTCGAAGCGCATGCGACGAAGGCGCGAGTCTCGACGGCTCGGACGCGAGACAATAGGGGGCCGCGAACACGCCGCGCCGCAGGCGCGGCAAATCGACACAGCCTACCCTGGAGGCCATGACGAATCCCAACGATCCTTGGGCACAGCGACCGGAGGATGCGCCGACGGAACATATCGGTCCGCCGGGGAAGTCGGGGTTCGGGCAGCCGTCGCGGACGACGGAGCACCCCGAGGCGTACGGACAGGGCGGTGCGACGTCGGTTTACCCGTCCACGGAACAATTCGATCCGTGGGCGCCGCCGCCCGCCAACGCCACCAAGGAATTCCCGCCGTACGAGAGCCAGCCGCAGTGGGGCGCGTACGGCGAACCCTGGGCCGGCGGGCAGGATCCGACCCAGGTCGGTGGGTATGCCCAACCGGGCGCGCAGTACCCGCCGGGTCCACCGGGCGCGCCACTGCCGCCCGACCAGCAGCCGCCGCGTAAGCGCAATACCGCCCTGTGGATTGCCCTCGGTCTCGGCGTGGTCCTGTTGATCGGCGCGGTCGCTGTGGTCGCCGGTGTGGTGCTCGGCGGTAAGGATTCCTCGTCGAGCACCGCCGCGAGCACCTCGGCGTTGCCGACCGCGGGCCGCCCGACCGGTACGGCCCCATCGGGTCGGCCGACGCCGACCCAGGTCATCCCGAGTATTCCGGGGCTGGGCGGCATCGATAACCTCGGCGCGACCATGGGCACCATTTCCGCCAACTCCGGCGGCCAGCTGACTCTGGACACCCTCGGCGGCTCCAAGGTCACGGTGCGCACCACCGATAAGACCCAGGTGATCTCGCTGAAAGGCGGCAAGGCGGCCGATCTGCCGGTCGGTGACATGGTCATGGTGCAGGGCGATAAGGCCGCCGACGGCTCGATCGACGCGAAGATCATCATCAGCACCGCATTGCCGGGAGGAACGCGGTGAGACGGCAACGGGGGAAGAATATGGGTGACCCGAGCAACTCCGGGCAACCAGTGACACACAATCGCTCGATCGGCGAATGCCTCGCGTTCGCTCGGCCCGGCGCGGGGCTTATGGCGGACTTCGTCCGACTGCGCATATTAGGGTAGGCGACGATGACGGCAATGTGGTTCGGGTTGGCGGCGATCGCGCTCGTTGGTGCGATCGTGCTGCTCTATTTCGATCGGGTCCAGCGACGGCGGACCGGTCATGCGCGCCAGGTCTGGGCGAAGGCCCAGGGCTATACGTATGTGTCGGTGGAACCGGCGCTCGCATCGACCTGGCGCCGCGGTGCGCTGGCCAAGCTCGGCTATCTGTCCGCGGTGGATGTGGTGTCCGGAATCCGCAAGGGCGAGAAGTTCGTCCTCTTCGATCTCGAGGATGCGGCGACCCTGGTCGCGGTGCGCAGGCAGATCGGCTCGGATATCGATGTGGATATGCGGCTCAAGACCGCCTCGCCACCCAAGGACGCCGATCTGGAGCTACTCGGCGCGATCGGCGACCGGGTGGTGTTCGCGACCAATCCGGAGATCGCCAGGCATGCCGTCGACCAGCGCATGGTCGCCTTCATCGAATCGCTGGCCGATACCGTGCAGATGCTGTGGAGTGAGGGCAATTGGACCCTCGGCATGCTGAATGTCGGTACGGCGGCCAAGGATTGGGAGACCGCCATCGACGCGGTGCTGCGGCTATCGGGTCTGTTGCATGTGCTGCCGCCGGTCAGTGATGTGCGCGGGGTGGATTCGGGTGGTCACGATCCCGGTCGGCCGCATCCGCGCAAATCGCGCTCGGCCGCTTCGGACCAGGCCGATCCTGCGACGGGTGCGACCCGGGGCGCCGCCAAGGCGCCGCGCAAGGGCGACCGCGACGATCCGGAGTACGCCGACTCCGATTCGTCGTACGACGAATCGTCTTATGACGACAGCGATTTCGATCGGCCGACGTATCAGGAGTCGCAGTACTCCGACTACGACGACTACGACGACGAACCGGCCGCCGCGGCTCCCGAACCGCCGCGCCGTCCGAGCCTCGCCGTCGTCCCCGACTCCCGCTCGCGGGCCCGCGATGAACGCTGGGCGGCGGAGTCGGAGGACAACTGGGCGCCGGATGACCGTCCGGCCGCACGCAAACCCGCCCAGCCCGAGTCCATCCGGCCCGAGTCGGACGAGGACGATTGGCCATCCGCCGAGCACGCACCGGAACAGCCCGGCGGTCCGTTCCACCCTGGATTCCGTCCGTATCAGGGACCCGTGCCGCAGTGATGACCGTAGCGATTGCTTGCAGGTCGCTCGAAAAGATCAGCCGTGGGGTCCCTTCGACCTGGATTGTGCAATGAACTCAGCATCGCGTAGCGATTCGATCGGGGGCGGTGGTCGGGTGACGGGCGGGAGTGATAGCCCCGCGCGCCTGCCCGGCGCCATCCGTCCCGTCGCACTGATCACCGGACCGACCTCCGGCATCGGATACGGATTCGCCGAGCGGCTAGCCGCCCTCGGCTACGACATGGTTCTCGTCGCCCGCGACAAGGAGCGGCTGAACGCGCTGGCCGCGGAGCTGGAACGCAAATTCGCCACCCGCTCGGAGGTGCTGGTCGCCGATCTGGCCGAGGCCGCCGATCGGGAGCGGGTGGCGGCGCGCGCCGCCGACGGCATCGAATTCCTGGTCAACAATGCGGGATTCGGGCAGTCGGGGGAGTTCTGGACCCAGTCGCCCGCGGCGGTACAGGCTCAGCTGGACGTCAATGTCACGTCGGTGGTGCAGCTGACCAGGGCCGCGCTACCCGCGATGATCGCGGCCGCCAAGGGTTCGGTCGTCAATGTCGCCAGCGTCGCCGGTCTGATCCCGGGGCGGGGCTCGACCTATTCGGCATCCAAGGCCTACGTCGTATCCTTCACGGAAGGGTTGGCGGGTGGACTGGCCGGAACCGGTGTCCGAGTACAGGCCCTGTGCCCCGGATTCGTGCACACGGAATTCCATGAGCGGGCCGGCATCGAGATGTCGTCGCTGCCCAAGCAGCTGTGGCTGAGCGTCGACCAGGTGGTCGCCGGTTCGCTGCGTGATCTGGAGAAGAACCGGGTGCTCAGCGTGCCCGGAGTGCAGTACAAAGTGCTCACCACCGTCGCCGGAATGATCCCGCGGACCCTGGCGGCCCGACTGAATCGCGGCATGTTCAACGCACGCGGAAGGACTTGATACAGATGATCGACCAGGCAAGCAATGCGGCCGTCGCGACCGACGACCGCGACAGATTGGCCGCGCTGGTGCGTGAACTCGCCGTCGTACACGGCCGGGTCACCCTGTCCTCGGGCAAGGAGGCCGACTACTACGTCGACCTGCGCCGCGCCACCCTGCACCACGGCGCGGGACCGCTGATCGGCAAGCTGCTGCGCGAACTCGTGGCGGATTGGGATTTCGAGGCCGTCGGCGGTCTCACCATGGGCGCGGATCCGGTCGCGCTCGCGGTCATGCACGCGCCGGGTCGCCCGATCGATGCCTTCGTCGTGCGCAAGGCCGCCAAGACCCACGGCATGCAGCGCCAGATCGAGGGCCCGGATATCGTCGGCAAGCGGGTGCTCGTCGTCGAGGACACCACGACCACCGGCAACTCGCCGTTGACCGCCGTGCGCGCGCTGCGCGAGGCGGGCGCCACCGTGGTCGGCGTCGCGACCGTGGTGGACCGGGAGACAGGTGCCGACCAGGTGATCGCGGCCGAGGGACTGGAGTACCGGTCCATCCTCGGATTGAAGGATCTCGCACTGGGCTAAGCTGCGAATGCGGACCCGGGGTCGCTATCGCTGGTGGTCGAAGCTTGCGATCAGCTGAAACGTCGGTGGCGGTACGACCCGATAAGGGGACGCATACGCCGAACGCAGTGAGGCGTTCGGAGACAGTGAAGGGTCGTGTGAGTTACCTGTGGTGAGCATTGCAGTCAATAAGAGCCGTGCGAATGTCGCGATGCTCGGTATCGGTGCTTACCGTCCGAAACGCCTGGTCAGTAATGAAGAGGTGTGCGAGGTACTCGACTCGACGCCGGAGTGGATCTACGAGCGCACCGGCGTGCGCAACCGCCGGTGGATCAGCGGTGACGAGACGCTGCAGTCGATCGCGGCGGCCGCCGGTGAGCGCGCGATCGTCAATAGCGGTATCGACCGGTCCAAGATCGGCGCGCTCATCCTGGCCACCTCGAGCTGGCTGACGCTGACCCCGCACGGCGCCCCGAAGGTCGCCAATGACCTGGGAATGAACGGTATCGCCGCCTTCGACCTGACCTCCGGTTGCGGTGGTTTCGGCTACGGCCTCGGTGTCGCCGCGGATCTGATCCGGGCGGGCTCGGCCGATTACGTGCTGCTCATCGGCGCCGAGACGATGACCGTCGGACTCGATCCGACCGATCGCGGCACCGCGATGATCTTCGGTGACGGCGCGGGCGCGGTGGTGGTCGGCCCGAGCGAGGAGAACGGCATCTCTCCGACGGTCTGGGGCAGCGACGGCGAGAACGCCTCGGCGATCGCGCAGGATGTCGACTTCCTCGAGTACATGGAGAAGGCGCAGGCGCTGCAGGGCACCGATCCGGCCATCGAGCCCATCGGCCGGATGTCGCTGCGGATGGAGGGCCCGCGGGTATTCCGTTGGGCGGCCGTCACATTGCCGCGCGCGCTGGCCTCTGCGCTGGAGGTTTCCGGGGTGTCCAAGGAGGACATCGAGGTATTCATTCCGCATCAGGCCAATGCCCGCATCAACGAGCTGATGAAGAAGAACCTCGGGCTGTCCGATGACATCCCGGTGGCCAATGACATCGAGAACACCGGCAATACCTCCGCCGCGTCCATTCCGCTGGCGATGGAGGAGATGTTGGTGACCGGTAAGGCCAAGGGCGGCCAGACGGCGCTGCTGCTCGGCTTCGGAGCTGGCCTGAGCTATGCGGGCCAAGTCGTCACCCTGCCACCCGCCCCGAAAGAGCCGAGCTTCTGATCATGCGTCCCTTTCGCGCCGGTTTTCTGGCGGCGGCGGCGGTGACCGTGTACGGCGCGGTCACCGGCCGCGACACACTGCAGTGGATCGCCAAACCGCTGATGATGCCGCTATTGGCGGCCGATGTGGCAACCGATCGGGCGGTGCTCGACCCGGTCGACCGGACGGTTCTGCTGGGCGCGCTCGGCGCCGCGACCATCGGCGACGTGCTGCTGATCGAGCCCGATAACGATCGTCGTTTGATCACCGGAGCCACGTCGTTCGCGGTGATGCAGACTGGGTATTCGGCGCTCTGGTGGCGGCGCGGCGGACGGCCGCGTCCGGAGATCGCGCTGCCACGGGTGGCGGCCTGGCTCGGGGCCGCGGCGCTGATGCGGGCCAAGGCGCCGACCGTGGCGGTCCCGCTGACGGCCTATGGTGCGACTCTGGGCAGCGCGGCGGTGCTCGCCTCCGATCCTGGTTTGGCTCCGGAGGCGAAAAACGTTGCCGGGCTCAATATTCCGGGTGTGGATCCGCGCAGTCGACTCGGCCTCGGCGCACTGTTGTTCACCGTCTCGGACGGGTTGATCGTGCTGCGCAGGCTCTTCGCGCGGGGTGCGCGTTCGCGGCGGATCACCGAAGGCGTCATTCTGTCGACCTATGCGGCCGCGCAATACCTGCTCGCCGATCCACGCGCCCATGCGAAGGCCGACCGCTGAGCGTTTCGAGTGTGCGCGAAAGTTATTGTCCCAGAACGAGAATGATCCGATCGCGATTGGCCGGATCGACCCTGATCGAAATCGTCTCGCCGACCACGAGCCGTGGTTTGTCGGCGGGGGTGACATCGAAAACAATAGTGCCGTGGTAACTTTCGGATCCCGGCACCACGAGCTCTAGATCGAATTCGGTCAACTCGGTGTGATGATCGGTGCGCTGGAGCGTGTGCGCGCCCTCGATGGTTGCCCATCCCTCCAGCCCGTGCCGCCACAGCTGCCGATCCGCGCGCGAGGGTCGGGCGGCCAGCAGCATTCCGATACCGCAGCACGAACCGAACAGGCCGACCAGCGCGATGATCTGATAGGGCGCGGTGCCCGGTGGCGTATGCGGTAGCACCCAGCCGAGCCACAATCCGAGCAGCACCAAGTACCCGGCGGTCACCCCGAGCACTGTGCGGAGAATGCGTGCGTGGTCCATACCAGCCTCCACCCCGACTGCCCTGCATCTCCAGAATAGGTCCGCCCGGTCCGGCGTGAATGCGCCTTGACCAGAGCTGTGACCGGCTTGTATCCACTGCACTGTCAGCGCGGTGATCGATCGGTGTCCGCCGACCTGACGGCGGTCCGCCCGCGTCGCCATCGGCGGCTCGGTCGACACCCGTCGACGCCGCCGTGCTGCTCTCGGCGGCGTCGGTGGGCCGACTCAGCCCTTCAACCGCAGGACCGCGAGCACCCGGCGGTGATGGGTATCCGAGGGCGGCAGATCGAGTTTGGTGAAGATATTGCCGATGTGCTTCTCGACGGCGCGTTCGGTGACCGTGAGTGCGGACGCGATCGCGTTATTGGACAGGCCCTGTGCCATGAGTTCGAGTACCTCGCGCTCGCGCGGGGTGAGCCGGGCGAGCGAATCCTGTTGGCGCGAAGCACCCATCAGCTGACTCACCACCTCCGGGTCGAGTGCGGTGCCGCCGGTCGCGACCCGGTCGAGTGCGTCGACGAAGTCGCGTACGTCGGCCACCCGGTCCTTGAGCAGATAGCCGACGCCGCTCGCGCCACCGGCGAGAAGTTCGGTGGCATAGCGGGTCTCGATCCATTGCGAGAACACCAGTACGCCGGTGAGCGGATATTTGCGGCGCAGTTCGATCGCGGCGAGCAGCCCCTCGTCGGTGAAGGTCGGCGGCATCCGGACATCGACGACGGCGACGTCGGGGTTGTGGGTGCCGACCACATCGCTCAGGGTGGTGGCGTCGCCGACCATGGCGACCACCTCGTGGCCGCGCTCGGTCAGCAGCCCGGCCAGACCGTCGCGCAGGATGGCGCTGTCCTCGGCGATGACCACCCGCAACGGTGTGCTCATCGCGGTCCGGCCATCGGCAGCAGGATGGTCACCACGGTCGGGCCGCCGGTCGGACTCTGCACGGTGAGCGTGCCGTCCACCGCGCGGGCCCGCGCTGCCAGCCCCGAGAGTCCGCTGCCCGCGGCATATTCCCCGTCCATCGGCTGCAGCACACCTCCGATTCCGTTGTCGCGCACCGAGACCGCGATGGTACGCGCATCGGTCGGCAGCACCGATACCCATGCGCTGGTGGCATTCGCGTGTTTGACCACATTGGTGAGCAGTTCGGCGACCGAGAAGTAGGCGATCGCCTCGATCGCCGGATTCGGCCGCTGCGGCAGGTGCACCCGCAGCTGCACCGGAACCGCACAGCGCGACGCCAGCGTCTCCAGCGCGGGTTCCAGGCCCAATTCGAGTGCGGGCGGATGGATTCCGCGCACCAGTTCGCGCAATTCGGTCAATCCCTCCTTGGCGTTGGCGTGCGCGTCGGCGATCAGATCGCGGGCATCGTTGCCCGCGGCCAGCCGCTCCTCGGCCCGGCCGAGTGCCATCGCGATGGTGACCAACCGCGCCTGCGTACCGTCGTGCAGATCCCGTTCCACCCGGCGCAGGGTTGCCGCCGAATCCTCCACCGCCGCACGCCTGCTCGCCTGCAACTCGACCAGCTGTCGGTCCCGCGCGGTCGCGGAAAGCAACGCGACGGTGAGCAGTCCGTGGATCCAGCAGACCGCGCGCAGCAGCCACGGCAGGGCGAGGCAGCCGATGATGCCGACCGCCGACATCAGCAAAACCCTTGGCCAGGTTTCGATGTAGAAGGAACCGAACTGGGCGAGTGAATGGTGTTCGACGCCGTTGTCATCGACGTTTATCGGATCGAAGAGCACCCATGGAATGGGCGACAGGGCCGTGAATACGGTGACGACGACCGTGATGAGCACGAAATAGCCGCCGACCACACCGAGTACGGCCTGTGCGAACAGGAACAGGATGGCCCGCCAGCTCGCGCGATCGGTGAACGCGCTCTTCAGGAATCCGAGGAAGCCCGGTTGCGAGACGTAGGGCGGCGGCCCGTCCACCGGTGTATCGAGCAGATCCCGGGCCAGCGCGCGATAGACCTTCCCCCAGATGCGTCCGCCGAGAACCACCAGTGCCAGCACCGGGATACCGATGAGGACGATCGAGGCGTACAGCCCGCCGCCGAAGCCGACGAACAGATAGCCGATGGCGAGTACGCCGATCACGAAAACCGTGAAGATATAGGCGAGTTGCTTCCCGGTGCGAGCCTGCAACGGTGCCCGCAGTACCGCGCGCAGCACATCGCGCGCGTCGGTACCGGACTTGCTGGTCGGCGCGTCGAGCACGAGGGTTTGTGTCTCGGTCATGGGCTCCATGGTTGTCGCGATCGCGGCGGCGTTCGATGGAGCTGACCGCCGAATCCGAGGTGTAGCCAGCTACACCACCAACTACCATCCTGCGCATGAACTACCCGCCGCCACCGCCGTACGGTTCGCCGTACGGCTACCCAGCCTATGGGCCACAGGATCACCCGCAGGCAATCACGATCATGATTCTGGGGATTCTCGGCCTGCTGCTGTGCCAGTTTCTGGGACCGGTCGCGTGGGTGATGGGTAAGAAGGCACTCAACGAGATCGATGCCTCCGGCGGCGCGATCGGCGGTCGCAGCAGCGTGATGGCCGGATATGTCTGTGGCATCATCTCCTCGATGCTGCTGATCCTGACCATTCTGTTCATCATCGGCATGGTGATCCTGGCCGCCGTCGGCGTCCTGGGCAGCTCGTCCTCGACCTACTAGCCGCGCCCGGGGAATTAGCATCGTCGGCGTGAACCACCCGCCGGATACGACCGAACAGCCAGGACCCACCGAATGGGGAGAGCATCCGCACGGGGTCGGGCCATGGGTCGAGGAGCACGACGGGGCGCCGCCGAGCGATCCCCGCTATGACCCCGAGCTACTGGCGGGCGGCGACCGCCGCAATGTCGTGGACGCCTACCGCTACTGGTCGCGCGATGCGATCATCGCCGATATCGACCGGCGCAGGCACCCGTTCCACGTGGCCATCGAGAACTTCGGGCACGACGCCAATATCGGCACCGTGGTACGCACCGCCAACGCCTTCGCCGCGGCGGCCGTGCACATTGTCGGCAGGCGGCGCTGGAATCGGCGCGGCGCCATGGTGACCGATCGCTATCAGCACATCGAACATCACACCGATATCGGCGAGCTCATCGCCTTCGCCGAGCGGGAGCGGCTGACCGTGGTCGCCGTGGACAACGTGCCCGGCGCCGTCCCGCTGGAAACCGTCGAATTGCCACAACGCTGCCTGCTGCTGTTCGGACAGGAGGGGCCCGGCGTCACCGAACATGCGAAGGGTGCGGCCGCACTGACGGTTTCGATCGCGCAGTTCGGTTCGACCCGCAGTATCAATGCCGGAGTCGCTGCCGGTATCGCCATGCACGCGTGGATCCGGCAACATGCCGATTTGACGTCGGCTTGGTAACGAAAAGATCCCTATGAACCGGGTCGAAGCTGGCACCATTGACCCATGACCTCGCGGAGCCCGGAGACCGGGCGCGACGCTGCACCCCCGTCCGCGCTGTGGTCGCAACGGTCGGATATGGCCGAAGCCGCGATCGTCTCCAGGCACCTGCGTGCCCTATGGGGTTGTCCCGGAACCGAATTGGGTGTGGTCGGTTGGCCCGCGACCCGCCGCGAGCGCGTCTTCGCCTCCTGGCACTACTGGTGGCAGGCGCATCTGATCGACTGCGCGGTCGATGCCGCCAACCGGGTGCCGACTCCGCAGCGCCGCAAGCGCATCGCCGCCATCGCGCGTGCGCACCGGATCCGCAATATCACCGGCTGGACCAATAACTACTACGACGATATGGCTTGGCTGGCTATCGCTTTGGAGCGCGCCGAGCGAACCCAGGGCATCACCGAGGTGCGCGGCGGTCTGGTCGCGCTCGAGAAGGAGCTGTACGGGGCATGGGATCCGGCGCGCGGCGGCGGCGTGCCGTGGCGCATCGGCTCGGACTACTTCAACGCACCCGCCAACGGACCGACCGCGATCGCGTTGCTGCGCCTGGGCCGCCACGCCCGCGCGCAGGAGATGGCGGACTGGATCGATGCGACGCTGCGCGATAAGGAATCCGACCTGATCCTCGACGGCATCCATCTGCCCTCCGGTGAGGTCGAGAGCCCGACTTTTACCTACTGCCAGGGTGTGGTGCTGGGCCTGGAGGCCGAACTCGCGGTGCACACCGGCGAGCCGCGCCATACCGAGCGGGTGCACCGGCTGCTCGCCGCGGTCGAGGAGTACATGACCACCGACGGGGTGATCAACGGTGGCGGTGGCGGCGACGGCGGTCTGTTCAACGGCATCCTGGCCCGCTATCTGGCGGTGGTCGCGCTGATGCTGCCCGGCGACGATCAGCAACAGGTGGCCGATCGGCGCGCCGCTGCGGCGATCGTTCGCGCCAGCGCCACGGCGGCCTGGGCCAACCGGCTCGATGTCGAGGGGGAACCGCTGTTCGGGCACGACTGGAACAAGCCAGCACAGCTACCCGGCGGCCGGTCCGGCGCCGGATATCTCACCGCGGGCGGCTCGGTGACCTCGTCACGGGTGCCCGAACGCGATATGTCGGTACAGCTGTCGGGCTGGCTGCTGATGGAGGCGGCGTTCCAGGTCAGCGCCGCCGGACTATAGGAATCAGCACTCCGACTCGACCACGCCGGTCGGCGCGGCTTCGAGATCGAAATCCTCGGCGGGCTTGGCGATCTCCTGCCGGTAATGCCGGATGCCCAGCGCCGTTCCGATGATCAGCCCGACCACCAGCGTCCCGATGACGCCGGGCATCAGCCACGGCACGCGCTCCAGGAAACTGCCCGCGTAGTAGCCGATGAGCAGCAGCACCGGCGCCCAGATGATGGCACCGACCGTGCTGGCCACGGTGTATTTGCGGTGGTCCATCCGCGCCGCGCCCGCGACCATCGGGCACAGCGTGCGCACCCACGGGATCCAGCGCGAAATGAGCACCGCGAGGAAACCGTGCCGCTGCAGCAATTCGGTGACCCGCTGCAGATTGCGGGTGTTGATATAGCGGCCGTTCTTCCTGGCCACCAGGTGATGGCCGGTGCGGTGGCCGATGACATAACCCACCTGGTTGCCCGCGATGGCAGCGATCATCGCGCCCACCGACAGCGCCCAGACATGGGCCTCGCCGGTCGCGTTGGAGGCCATCACGATGCCCGCGGTGATCAGCATCGAGTCACCGGGTAGGAACAGCCCGATGATCAACGCGCATTCGAGGAAGACGAAGGTGAGCACCACCGTCCACACGAGCGCGGGGCCCGCCGAGGTCAGCGGATCGAAACTGCCCACTGCTAGGGGCAACTGCGCGGTGGACACCGGCTCAGTGGGTCGGCTCGTTCGTCGAGGCGGTCAGCGCGGCGTCTTGCTGACCGGCCTCGTCCGCACCGCGGTTCAGGATCTTCTTCGCCACGGTGATGATGCCGGGCAGGATCGAGATCAGGACGATGAGCAGGAAGATCGGCTCGATGTTCTTGCGAATGAATTCGATATTGCCGAGGAAGTAGCCCAGTACAGTGACACCGCCGCCCCACAGGATCGCGCCGACGATATCGAAGGTGACGAACTTGCGGTAATCCATTTTGGACACACCCGCGAGCACCGGCATGAACGTGCGCACGATCGGCACGAAGCGGGCCAGGATGATCGTCTTCGGACCGTGCTTTTCGAAGAAGGCGTGCGTCTCGGTGACGTAATGCTTCTTGAACAACCGGGTGTCTTCCTTGTGGAACAGCGCGGGCCCGATCGCCCTGCCGATCCAATAGGCGCACTGGTCGCCGGCGAAGGCGGTCACCATGACGGCGGGCAAAAGCACCCAGATCGATACCGGCGGATTGTCCGTCGCCGAGAGCAGGCCGCCGGTGAACAGTAGCGAGTCACCGGGCAGGATCGGGAAGAGCAGACCGGTCTCGATGAAGACGATCACCAGGATCGCCGGGAGCACCGCGTTCTTCAGCCACGTCTCCGTAAGCAGGTGCATCGGGTCCAGCAACTGGGTCAATGCGACGTTGCTCGTCACCGATTCTGTCGCTGCCAGCAGAATCACGCGGCCTCCTGTCCCGGGTACGGCTGGCTGCATTGCTTGCCACCGCATCGGAAGCTGCCAGCGCAATTACGCGGCCAACAGTACCGGGTCCAACTGAGAAACCTCTCGCTGTGCGAAAAGTTCGCCTCGTCGGACCGGCCGGTTCGTATGGTCCCGCCGCCGCGCAGGAAGGTCCCCTGACATCGTGCGAAAGCGCGCTGCCCTACTCTGAGGGCTGACAGAATTGTCTTTTTCCGCACAACACGGAGGTCTTCACAGTGCCCATCGCGACTCCGGAGGTCTACGCCGAGATGCTCGGTCGGGCCAAAGCGAACTCCTTTGCCTTCCCGGCCATCAACTGCACCTCCTCGGAAACCGTCAATGCGGCTATCAAGGGCTTCGCCGACGCGGGCAGCGATGGCATCATCCAGTTCTCCACCGGTGGCGCCGAGTTCGGCTCGGGCCAGGGTGTGAAGGACATGGTCGTCGGTGCGGTCGCGCTCGCCGAGTTCGCGCACGTGGTCGCCGCGCGCTACGACGTGACCATCGCACTGCACACCGACCACTGCCCGAAGGACAAGCTGGACACCTTCGTGCGTCCGCTCATCGCCATCTCCCAGGAGCGGGTGAACGCGGGCCGCAACCCGCTGTTCCAGTCGCATATGTGGGACGGCTCCGCGATCCCGATCGGCGAGAACCTCGAGATCGCCAAGGAACTGCTCAAGGCGACCCACGCGGCGAACATCATCCTCGAGGTCGAGATCGGCGTCGTCGGCGGTGAAGAGGACGGTGTCGAGGCCGAGATCAACGAGAAGCTCTACACCTCCTCCGAGGACTTCGAGCGGACGATCGACGCGCTCGGCGCTGGCGAGAACGGCAAGTACCTGCTCGCCGCGACCTTCGGCAATGTGCACGGCGTGTACAAGCCCGGCAATGTGGTGCTCAAGCCCGAGGTGCTGGCCGAGGGCCAGCGCGTCGCGGCGGCCAAGCTCGGCCTGGCGGCCGACGCGCAGCCGTTCGATTTCGTCTTCCACGGCGGTTCGGGCTCGCTGAAGTCGGAGATCGAGGATTCGCTGCGTTTCGGCGTGGTGAAGATGAACGTCGACACCGACACCCAGTACGCGTTCACCCGGCCGGTCGCCGGGCATATGTTCACCAACTACGACGGTGTGCTCAAGATCGATGGTGAGGTCGGTAACAAGAAGACCTACGATCCGCGCAGCTACCTCAAGAAGGCCGAGTCCGCCATGGCGGCACGTGTCGTCGAGGCGTGCAATGATCTGAAGTCCGCGGGTCGCTCGATCAGCGCCTGACCCTTTTACCCTTCGGGGGGCATTGAGCACATGAGTCTGGATGTGCGCGTGCTCGGGCCCGTACGACTGCTGGTCGGTGGTGAACCGGTAGCGGTCGGCGGGCCCAAGCCGCGAGCCTTGCTCGCCGCGCTGACCGTCAATCGACGGCGCGCGGTGGCTTCGGCTGCGCTGGCAGATATGGTGTGGAACGAGGATCCGCCCGATTCCTACGCCGCCAGCCTGCAGGTATTCGTCTCGAATATCCGTAAGGCGCTGCGTAATTCCGGTGTGGACCCGGCCATGGTGCTGCGCACCGAATCATCCGGCTATCGGCTCGAAATCCCGGAGGATGCCTGCGATCTCGGACGCTTCGAGGCGGCCAGGGATGCGGGCGCGCGCGCCGCCGAGGTCGGCGATCACGTGGGTGCGGCGCAGCTGTTCGGGAATGCGTTGCGTGAGTGGAGCGGTCGGGCACTGGCCGATCTGGCCGGATTGCAGTTCGCCGACGGTTTCGCCACCGCGATGGACGAGGAGCGGCTGCAGGCCGCCTCGGCCCGCATCGATGCCGAAATCGCCTGTGGGCGTGCCGCATCGGTGATCGGCGAACTGGTCGCGATGACCAATGAGCATCCGCTGCGCGAGCCGCTATGGGGTCAGCTGATCACCGCGCTGTATCTGTCCGGTCGGCAGGCCGACGCGCTGGACGCGTGCCGCCGGGTGCGCACGGTGCTCGCGGAGGAACTCGGCATCGATCCGGGGCCGGTGCTGGTCGATCTGGAGCAGCGGGTGCTGCGCCAGGAGCCGCTGAGCACAATGGAACTCAAGCGCACCGAGCGGCTTGCCGCGGCGATGACCGAGACCGTCACCGAGATGCCGCGTGCGGTCCGCAGCGGACAGCTGCGCATGCCGGACGGCCGGGTCATGGCAATCGCGCAGGGCGGCATGCGAATCGGCCGGATGACCGATAACGATCTGGTCCTCGACGATCCGAAGGCCAGTCGCTATCACGCGCACATCATGCCGAGCCGGGCCGGACTGCTGATCAAGGATCTGCATTCGGCCAATGGCGTGTACGTCAACGACGGCGCGATCGACAGCGGTGCGCTGCTCGCCGACGGTGACATCATCCGCATCGGCGCGACGGTGCTGGTGTTCCAAGCGGTTCAGTAGCGAGCTGGGTCTGCTCGGTCGCAGGCTCGTGCGGTCTGCCCTCAGTCGCAGGCGATACCGTCGCCGTCCGGATCGAGGTACGGCGCGTAACCGGGCTGGCCACGGTAGAGCGGAAGCTTTCCTTCGGCGCGCACCTGATCGCAATCGGTGTAATACCTCGGCGACTCCTCCTTCGACGTCTCCGGCGGCGGCACATTCGACCCCTTCGGACCCGGTCGATAGCTCGGCACCGGAAGCGAACTATCGGGCCCGGCAACGAATTCGACGGTGGCCGAATCGGCGGCGGCGATCGGCGATGCGATCGCGAGGCCGCCGATCACCAGACAGGCGGCACCGAGCGCGGGCACAGCGTGGCGACAGATCAGTGAAGCTTTCACATGCTCCATCCTGCTCCGCTTTGCGCCCCGATGTCAGTGCCCTTTATTCGCAGGCGATTCCATCGTTGTCGCGGTCCAGGTGGGATGCATATCCCGGGTCGCCGCGATGCGGCGGAGCCTTTGCCGCTCGGCGGGACCGATGAGAACCACCGGAGGCCCTTTGCTCCCCCGGTGGACGGCCACTCACCCCGACTCGAGTTGTCGTGCCGTGGACGGTAGCAGGGTGGTTGCGCTCCGGCATCGAGAATGGAGTAGAAGTTTCCGGTTAATTTCTCGCTGTTGGCGGTGGATGGTGACTCGGTCGGTAAGTCGGACGGAGCAGAGGGGAGACGAAAGGTAGGGTCGGGCGCGCTGGTGCACGGCATCGCGCAGGGCTTCGATGCGGCGCGGTGGCCGGGAGACGGGTGTCCATTTTGCGCGAGATATCGAGGGGTTGCGGATGACTCGGCGGTGGGTGGCGGTGCTCGGTGCGGTCGCGTGCACGGCCGGGGCGCTGACGTACGCGGGTCGACCCGCCGGTGCCACGCCGGAGGAGATCGGCCCGGTGCCCGGTCCATGTGTGAGCGATCCGCCCGCGAAGCATGAGGGTCTGGTGCCCAAGACGGTCGAGGTGCCGGTCCCGTATCCGGTGATCACCGTGCTGCCGCCGGATCGGCCCGAGCCAGCGCCGACGCGGACCGAGATGCAGTTGCCGTCGAATCCGTGCATCAACCCGTGCCCGGATCTGACTGATGCGCCGACACCGCCGCCGAGCCTGGCCAGCCGACTCGGCATTCCGGAAATTCTCTTGAGTCCCAAGCCCTTCCACTTCGCGATCCCCGGACCGGCGCCGGATCCGGGTGCGATGCCGCCGCCCCCGCCGCCGGTGGATCCGCCGACCGAACCCGCCCCGCTGTCCGCGACCCGGTCGACGCCGCGCATCAGTTCGGTCACCGAGGTGGCCAAGCAGACCGGCGCGAATTCGGTGAATCGCACCGATAAGCGTTGGCAGGTGGACGGCACCGACCTCGGGATCATGTGGGAGAGCGCGCCGGGCGAGATCGCCACCGCCTTCGGTGACACCATCGGGCGCGGTTTCCACCCACCCGGCGGAATGGGAATGGATTGGCGCAGTAACGTGCTGGCCTTCAGCACCGACCGCGATCTGTCCGACGGCATGACCTACGACCGGATGGTGACCGACGACCGCTGCCACGCGGCGGAAGTGCTCTCCAGCCGCAAACTCGACAATGTCGAGGTCACCACGATTCCGACCTCCGGATTCGCGCTCGGCGAGCGGCAGTACCTGAGCTATATGTCGATTCGCACCTGGAACAGCTTTCCCGGCACGTTCTTCACCAATTACGGTGGCATCGCCTATTCCGATGACCACGGCCAGACCTGGACCAAGGATCCCTACGCGCGCTGGGACAACATCTTCGGACTCGCGAATTTCCAAGTGAGCGCGATGGTTCCGCAGGGCGATTACGTATACATGTTCGGCACGCCCAATACTCGGCTCGCGGCGGTCGGCCTCGCCCGGGTGCCGAAGGATCAGCTGCTCAACACCACGGCCTATCAGTACTGGCGCGACGGAAACTGGACTCCGGTGGGCGGATTCGGCTCCGCGAGCCCGATCGTCGACGGACCGGTCGGTGAGCTGTCGGTGCGCTTCGACGCCGCCCGAAATGTTTGGCAGATGAGCTATCTCGATACCGCGATGGCGGCTCTGGTCGTCCGCGAATCGAATTCACCGCAGGGGGTGTGGTCCGATGCCGCACCGACGGTGCGGGTGACCGACTACCCGGAGCTGTACGGCGGATTCATCCACCCCTGGTCCTCGGGTTCGGATCTGTACTTCACTATGTCGACCTGGAGCGACTACAACGTGTATCTCATGCACGCGACCATCGAATGAGGTCGCGCCGCTAGGCGAATCGGACCTCGGCGATGGCCCGGCCGAACAGCTTGCGGCCCTCCGAGGTGCCCGCGAGCACGATGGTGGCGGTGCGTCTTCGCGGATCGAGCGATTTGATCTTCCCGCTGAAGTCGACGGTGCTCGGCGCCTCGGACGTCACCGGGACGAATCCGGAGAACCGCACGCTGAACTTCTCGATGGCCGTCGGATCGCCGAGCCAGGAGGTCAAATAGCCACCCGCCAGACTCATGGTCAGCATTCCGTGCGCCACCACCGTCGGGAGTCCGGCCAGTTGGGCCGCACGCTCGCTGAAGTGAATCGGGTTGGGATCGCCGGAAACTCCCGCATAGTTGGCCAGATCGCCGCGCGTCACCTGCGCGGTTCCGGCCGGGAGCTGATCGCCGACGGATAGTTGGTCGAAGTCGGGGATGGTGTGCACGAATTCGCTCGGCACCGCGGGTGCTCCGGGGGCCGGGGCGTCCGCGGCCAAGGCGACCAGTGGCCCGCTGTCGGGGACGGTGATATCACCGACCGTCACCGGGCGCGAGTGCATCATGATGTTCTCGACGGCGTCGGCGATATTCGGGTCGACCTCGACACCGCGGCGCGCCACGATGGTGGTCGAACCCGACTGCACGATCTCGCCGTACTGGTTGGTCAGCGAGAACGTCACCAGGATGAAGTCGTTATCGCCGAACTGCCGGATCGATTCGATCACGACCTCGGTGCTGAGCCGATCGCCCGCCACGATCGGCCGGGTCAGCTCGAAGACCTGGTCGGTCTGCAGGATCTGGGACAGGTCGTAATCGGCCAGCACCGTTTCCAGCAGCGCCCGGGTCGCACTGATGCCGATGACCGAGGCGAATGTCGGGGGCGCGACGATCGTGTCGTAGCCGAACTCGCGCGCATCGTGTTCGAAATGATGCGCGCCGTGCTGGCTCTGCGTTGCGCGGGCGAACTCGCGGACCTTCTCCCGGCCGACCGCATAGTGCTCGCGCACCCGGAACCGGCGTCCCGCCATTGTGTCTGTCTGCACAACTACATCGTTTTCCGGCTGTGCGATTGTCTGCTCCCTGACCATGATCCGGGCCATGCTACTGGCGAATCGGTCCATTGACCAGGTAAGTGTGATGTTCACTACCGGTTAGAGGGCTTGCCTTTTGGTTATGGCGGCGACCGTCTAGGGCGTCCCCGCGGTCGGCGGATCGCAGACCTTCCAGCCGTCGTCGGTCCGCTCCAGATCGAAGGTTCTGGCCGATCGCTTCGACGGATCCGCATCGGTGTAGACGGTGGCCTGTGCGATCGCGGTCTTATCGGTGATCCGGATCGCATCGACGCTCGCCACCACCGGAATGTTCTTGCGATCCAGCGATAGCCGGTGCACGCCCGCGAACTGGTCCTCCGGAATGCCCTGATAGAAGTCGTGCAGCTGTCCGCAGGTGGACTTGCGCAGCGCCGCGAGATCGCCGGACTTCAATGCCTCGGTGTAATCGGTGATGCTGGCGCGCACCTTGGCCTCCGGGGAGTTGTCGCCCCGATTCCCGATCAGTACGACCGCCAGCGTGATCACCGCGATGACGGCGACCGCGGCCGCCCCGAGCACCACGAACAACCGGCGCTTCGACCCGGCCGGTGCTTCGGCAGCGGCGGCATCGGCCGGTTGGGCGGGCGGCGTGATCCGCTGTGGTTGCGCCATCGGCCGTGGCTGCGGCGGCCGCGGCTGGACCGGCTGCGCGGGCCGGGTCAGTTGGGTATCCGCCGGTGACGGCGCCGACGCGACCTGACGCTGGCGAGCCGGCGGGCGCGGGGGCGACGGCGCGGTGTCCTCGACCCCGGGTCCCTGCGGGGGTCCTTGCGCTCCCGCCTGCTTCGGCCCGGCCGCCGGCCGCGGCGTACTCGGCGGCTTGGCGACCGGCCCGGGTCGCGCCGCGGATGGTACGACCCGATCGGTGGTACCGGGCTTCGCATCGGTCCGCATCCGCTGCGTCGCGTCTTTATCGACGGGCCGCTGAATCGGCAGTGCCATGGTCTTCTCGGCATCCAGCCTCGAAACCACCGGCATGGCGACGGTCTTGTCATCGGCCCCGGCCAGATCCGGCTCGTCGCCGCCCGCCTCCTCCGGGGGTGTCGAAGCGGTGGCCGCATCCTTGGTACCCGCCGACGGCTTCACCAGTTCGATCCGCGGCATCACTGTGGTCGCCGCATCCGCTCCCGCGTCATCGACCTGATCCGCACTCGCATCGGCGGATGCCGTGGATCCGCTATTCGAATCACGCCGAATCACAACGGTCTCCGCAGGTCCTGCGGATGGTGTAGCAGCGGATGGGGCTGCGCCGGATTGCGTGGCAGCGCGGCCGGACGATCCGGTGGCGCTGGCGGCAGCCGCGGCGGCACCGCTGGCTGGTTTGGCCGTATCACCGGCCGGGGTGGTGCGGCCCGACGATGCGCCAGCTGAGGTTGCGCCGCTGGCCGGAGCAGGCGTGGCGCCGGACGGAGTGGCGGTCCGGCTCGACGCTGCGGCATCGCCAGCCGGTGCGGCGGTGCTGCCGGACGGCCCCGCCGGGCCTCCCGACTCGGCACCCACCGGAGCACCGGGTTTCGTCGCCGCGGTCGCGGTGGGTTCGTTGGGTGCGGATTTGGCGGCGGCCGGGACGGATCCCTTACCTGCATCGGCCGGTCGACCAGCTGCGGAACCGCCCGTGGCAGCGGATGTCGCTGCCGCGCGTGCGGATCGGACCGCAGGACCGCCCTGCTTGATCGCAGCAGTCGGTGCGTCGGGTCCGGCGCCAGCCTTGGTCGGTCCGTCGGTGGCGCCGCCAGCTGTTGGCGTCGATTTGCCGGAGGGAGCCGCGCCGGTCGGTGCGTTGGTGGGGCTGCCGGTCGCTGGTGTCGGCTTGCCGGTGGGAGGCGCGGCAGGTGCGGTGTTGCTCGCGGCGGGGGGTGTGCCCGGTCGGGCCGCAATGTTGGTCGGTCCGTTGGTGGGGGTGCCAGCTGTTGGTGTCGGCGTGCCGGATGCTGCGGCGGTCGGTGCGTTGCCGGGTGCGCCAGCTGTTGGTGTCGGCTTGTTGGAGGGCGCTGCGGCGGATGCGGCTGTGCTTGCGGGTGCGCCAGCTGTTGGTGTGGGCCTGCCCGAGGGAGCCGCGGTGCCCGCTGTGCCGGGGCGGGCGGCATCGGTGGTCGGTGCGTTGGTAGGGCTGCCGGTCGCTGGTGTCGGCTTGCCGGAGGGGTTCGCGGCGGCTGAGGCGGTGCTCGCGGCGGTAGCTGCCGCAGCCGATTCTTCGGCGGTCGCTTCGGCCTCGGTGACGCCGCGCGGGATCGCGACGGTCTTCGCTTCGGAAGTCGGCTTCGCAGCGGGGGAACCACTCGGAGTGCTACCAGTGGACGGTTTCGTCGCGCTCGGGGCGGGGCGGCCCGGGCCGCCAGCGGATCGGCCTGCCGCTGAAGGCTTGGTGGTGCCGCCACCAGCGGATGTGGGCGGCTGTGCACCGGCGGATCCGGCCGGTTGGCCGGGTGCGGCGGCGGCAGGTGGCGTCGGTCGGGGGGCCGCGGCTTCGGCTGGCTTGCCGAGCGCCGCGATATCACCTGTTGAGGCATCAGGAACGCGCGTCGGCGCGGTACCGGCTGGTTGCTTCGGAGCCGGTGGTGTCGCGATCGGCCGGGTCGGCGCGGCGGCCGCGCGTTCCTCGGTGGCTGCGCCAGATGCCCCAGACGTGCCGGGTTCCGACGATGGCTTCGAACCGGATGGCGTCGAGCCCGACGATGGCGTTGATCCCTGCGACGGTGTCGAACCGGATGAGGCTGTCGATCCCGGCGATGGCTTCGAACCGGACGACGGCGTCGGACTCGACGATGACTTCGAACCGGGCGGGGCCGGAATCGGGCGGGTCGGCGCGGCGGCCGCGCGTTGGTCTGCGGAAGCACCGGGCTGGGACGCGCCGGTCGCCGCGGACGGGTTGGGGTTCGATGCGGGTGTCCGGTCCGCGGGCGCGCCGGGGCGCGCGTTATCGGCCGCTCCGGCGGATCGGCCGGTATCTCGTGCCGGGCTCTTCTCGTCGTTCGGGTCGGACACCTACTACCCCTCGGTCGGGCGGAACAGTTGAACTCGACGGCCAGCCTAATCAGCTATTCGTCCAACTGTGAGGATTCCCCCGCGCCGCGGTCCGGGCGGTCGGTGCACAATGAACCGCATGACCTCGTTCGGTGACTTGCTCGGACCGCAACCGGTACTCCTGCCCGAAGACTCCGAAGCAGAGGAGGCGCTGCTCGGGAAGGCTGATCCGGTGCAGGTCGCGGCCGCGCATCCGGCCGCCTCGATCGCATGGGCCCATCTCGCCGAGGCCGCGTTGGCGCGCGGTGGGGCCGAGGGCGATGCGCAGGTGGTCAACCACGACATCGTCGCCGCATACGCGTTCGCGCGCACCGGCTACCACCGCGGCCTCGATCTCTTGCGGCGCAATGGCTGGAAGGGGTTCGGCCCGGTGCCCTGGAGCCATGAGCCCAATCGCGGTTTCCTGCGCAGCGTCGCCGCGCTCGCGCGCGCGGCCAGAGCGGTCGGCGAGACCGAGGAGTACGCGCGCTGCCTAGATCTGTTGGAGGACTGCGACCCACGCGCAGCTGCGGAGCTCGGGCTCGACTGAGACGACGTGAAAGCAGCATCGCGTAGCGATTCGATGGGGGGTGGCGGTCGGGCGACGGGTGGGCTCGACCCGAATTCGCCCGTTGGTGTTGCCCGCGCCAGCAGTATGGAGAAGCTGCGCAGCTCATGGGCGCGGTTGCGGCTGTCCGCGCTGCCGATTTTGCAGTGCGCGGTCGGTGCGGCGCTGGCCTGGTTCATCGCGCACAAGATAGTCGGGCATACCCAGCCTTTCTTCGCACCGACCGCGGCCGTGGTCTCGATCGGCATTTCATTCGGTGCGCGGCTGCGCAGGTCGGTGGAGTTGGTGGTCGGCGTCGCGGTCGGCATCGGCATCGGCGACCTGTTCATCACGCGTGCGGGCACCGGCGTCTGGCAGATCGCCCTCGTGGTCGCGGTGGCCATGGCGCTCGCGGTATTCCTGGACGGTGGATCGATCATCACCATGCAGGCCGCCGGTTCGGCCGTGCTGGTGGCCACCCTGCTGCCGCCCTCGGCGGGCGGCGGCTTCTCGCGCATGATCGACGCGCTGGTCGGCGGATTGGTCGGTGTGGTCGTGGTCGCCGCGATACCGCTGCATCCGGTGCGCCGGGCCCGCGAGCAGGCCGCGGAAGTGCTTGCGGTGATGGGTAAATCGCTGCACGAGTGCGCCGACGGACTGCTCGAACAGGCCCCGGAGAAGATCCGCCTCGCCCTGACCGCCTCCCGCAAGACCCAGCCGCAGATCGACGGCCTGCGCTCCACCCTGGAGGGCGGTCGCGAGATCAGCCGGATCTCTCCGCTCTACTGGAATTCGCGCGCGCGCCTCGACCGCATCCGCGCCACCGCCGATCCGCTCGATAACGCCGTCCGCAACACCAGGGTGCTGCTGCGCCGTTCGCTGACGCTGGTCCAGGACGACGAAATCCTCGATCCCCGACTCATCGAGGAACTCGAGCGCCTGGCCCAGGCCGTCGATGTGGTGCGCCGAATGATGCTCGCCGATCCCGGCCAGCAGCCGGATCAGGCCGAGGCCGCCAGGGTGCTGCGCGGCGTCGCCAAGGCCGCGCGGCCGGAACTCGTTGACGGCGCGGGACTTTCGGCGCATGTGGTCTTCGCGCAAATGCGTTCCATGCTGGTCGATCTGATGCAGGTCTGCGGTATGCGGCGTATCTCCGCAATGGCGCTGCTGCCCCCGACCGTCCCGAATCCGCATGTGCCGCCCGAGCAATAGCCCGACTACTCAGCGGACTTCAGCCATTTTCCATTGTGCGGACCGCCTGCGCGGTCCCAGACGCGCGAAACGGCGATCATCGCGTAGTCCGCTACTCGTGTTCGCGCATCGCCGCGGTCATAGCCTCTAGAGGTAACCGCGGTAACGAGGGGTAGCGCGGTTCGGCGGCTTCGCACGATGGCGAAACGCCCTACCGGCCATATGGTGTGGTGGCCGGGCGGGTAGGGGCGCAGCGTGGTCGAGCGAAGAGGTCGCCCGGTCCGGGAGGTCGGACCGGGCGACCGGTACCCGCGATTCAGTCCACCGGGGACAGGCGTTCCGGACTGCCGCGCAAGGTGAAGCGGCGGCGATCGAAATCCCACAGCCGATAGATCGGCCATTGCACGGTGTGCCCCAGCCAGGCGAAGCCGGCGTAGACCCGGGTCGCCGGCAGGAGGGGATAGCCCCGATTCGTGATGGCGTTCAGTCCGCGCAACTGATAGGTCCAGAATTCACGGGGATTGGTCCGGCGCCGCCGGGCCGAGATCCGCACCCGCTGTTCCGGGAGCTGCTGAATGCGCAGCCCTTTTATCGACAGGCACAGCGCCAGATCCAGATCCTCGTGGATATCGGTCCGAATGGTGGTGTCGCCCTTGACTTCATCCCATGCGGTGCGGCGGATGGCCATATTCGCGCCGTGCATATTGCCGACCGGGCCGCCGAACATGCCCAGCTTCAGCTTCGCCCAGACACCGATGTTCAGGAAGAACGGGACCGGCGAGTCGTGGTAGGTGAAGATACCGGTCGTCGCGGCGACATCCGGATGTGCGGTGGCATAGTCGCGGATGGCCGCACCCCAGTGCGGTTCGACGAAGGTGTCGGCGTCGATGCGGGCAAGGAAATCACCGCGCGCCTTCGCCAGTCCGGTATTGCGTGCGGGGATCAGGCCCCGCGTCTCCTCGTAGACGAGTTCGACCTTCGGATGTGCGGCCGCGTATTCGCGCACGATCGTGTCGGTGCCGTCGGTGCTGCCGTTGTCGACGACGATGATTTCGCTGATGGCTTCCTGGTCGACGAGTCGGTCCAGGCACCGCAGTATGAGCGCGGCTTCGTCGAGAACAGGGATGACCACCGACAGGGTGATGGGGGATGGCGTGCCAGTCATGGCATAACTCCAAGAGGGTCGAGCACAGCTGGAGATGACGACCGCCTGGTTTTGCGGGCGGTCGGAGGCAGGACAGCGCTGTCTACCGCGGGAATGGCGGCGAGTCGGAGAGTGTCGTCGCCGTGGTGTTCGTCAGGCGAGAGTTGAATGCGCCGCTCGTCGCGATCGACCGGTGAGTTCCTTCTCGCAACCTAACCGCTCAAACTTCTTGAGCGGGTGTCGAGGACGATAGTTGGCACGGATGAACAGCGAGATCCCAACGCTGGGAATAGATCGGACCGACCGGTTCGAAAGTGGCTACGTCCAGAACCGGGTCAGCCAGCTGCCGAACCGCGACCAATCCGCGTCGACCCCGGACAGCTCGTACAGCGAGTAGACGGCGTCGAAGAACACCTTGTTGATCGACGGCGTGAACAGCAGCGCGAACAAGATCAGCATGCCGAAGGGCTTGAATTGATCGAGCGCACGCCGGGTCTGATAGCTCAGCGACGGCTCGATCACGCCGTACCCGTCCAACCCGGGCACCGGCAGAATGTTCAAAAGCGTTGCGGTGATTTGCAGAAACGCCAGAAAGCTCAGGCCGTACCAGAACGCGCGATGCGAAGTGTCGCTGCCGAAGTACCGCACGACCACCAACAGCAGCACCGCGCACACCGCGTTCACCGCGGGACCCGCACCGCTGATGATGCGCTGCATGCGCGGGCTGACGTTATGCGTGTGCACGTACACCGCGCCGCCCGGCAATCCGATACCGCCGAGCGCGATGAACACCATCGGCAACACGATCGACAGCAGCGGATGGCTGTATTTCAGCGGATTCAGCGTGAGATACCCCCGCAATTCCACCTCGCGATCGCCCGCCCGCCAGGCCATGAACGCATGCGCGAACTCGTGCAGACACAGTGTGACGATCCAGCCGAAGACGACGAGCAGAAATACCCCGAACTTCGCCCGCGTGGACTGCACGTCGGCACCCCAGGCCAGCACCCCGCCCGCCACGGAGATCGCGATCACCAGCAGGAACACCGGGCTCGGCCGGACGGCCCCGAGTCCGGAGCGGCTCTTCGGGAATGGAATCGTCATCGAACCAGTAGCCAGTTTTCGTGATGCCGATAGAACGACGAGCGCGGCAGAATCCGCTCATTGGCAATGCCGTCGCGGGTCACCACCGCTCCCGGTGTGCCCAGTTGCGCGGCCCGGCCCGCCAGCCAGCGACGTCTGCGCAGGCCCTTGGGTACGGTGGCCCGCACACCGGGCAGTTCGAGCGTCGGGGAGACGAGCATCGCGTTGACCTTGCCGGAGAACAATTGGGCGTCGTCCACATAGGCTTCACCCTCGAGTTTCTCGCCGCCGGGGCCGGTGATCACGGCCCGTCCGACCAGCACCGTGCCGGTGTCGTCACGGATCAGCGGGACTTCGGCTGCGCGGCCCTCCACCGCCCGCTTGGCGGCGGCATTGCCGGTCCCGGTTTGGTAGACGCGCGAGCCGTAGGTCTTGTCGACGGGCACGTAGCCGATCTCCAGATGGAGTCGTTCGGTGCGCATCAGATGGGTCAGCACCGAGGCCAGGGCGGCGTCGTCGCCGAGCACGATCAGCCGGGGCAGGCTGTCGGCGGCGAGGATGGGCAGTAGCTCATCGATGACGCTGTTGTTCGGGATGGCGGTCGTCCGCGAGATCTGCAGTGACGCGAGGGCGATGGGTACCGGTGCGCCGTCGCAACGGAGAACGTGGGTACTCAAACTGCGGTACACCCTCCTCGGTTCGGCCGACATCCCGTCGGCCACCCTCGCCACTTTCCCGGTCGGACCCCTGCTCGTCCGCCAGTGCCACGCAACCATAGTCCTGCCCGACTGCGGCCACACGGTTGTCGAGCCTACGGTGCGATCCGGTTCGATGCCGCCTCGAACGCTTTGGGTAGACTGTGCTTCCGGCCACCGCCTCAGTACGGCAGGTAGCTGCAGCACAGGTGGTTACCCACCCGGTCGGCCGCGCCGACCGCCATCTCCCGGGTGTTGCGCGTCGAACCGTAGGAGACACGACCATGCCGGCAATCGTCCTGATCGGCGCCCAGTGGGGCGACGAGGGTAAGGGCAAAGCAACCGATCTGCTCGGTGGCAGGTTGCAATGGGTGGTTCGCTACCAAGGCGGCAATAACGCCGGTCACACCGTCGTACTGCCCAATGGCGATAAGTTCGCGCTGCATCTGATCCCGTCCGGCATCCTCACCCCGGGCGTGACGAATGTCATCGGCAATGGTGTCGTGGTCGATCCCGGCGTTCTGCTCGCGGAGCTGGCCGGACTGGAGGAGCGTGGCGTCGACACCTCGGGCCTGCTGCTCTCGGCCGACGCGCACCTGATCATGCCGTACCACGTGGCCATCGATAAGGTCACCGAACGCTTCCTCGGCAATAAGAAGATCGGCACCACCGGCCGCGGTATCGGTCCGTGCTACCAGGACAAGGTCGCCCGGGTGGGCGTGCGCGTCGCCGATGTGCTCGACGAGAAGATCCTGACCCAGAAGGTCGAAGCGGCCCTGGAGTTCAAGAACCAGGTGCTGGTGAAGATCTACAACCGCCGCGCGCTCGATCCGCAGCAGGTGGTCGACGAGGTGCTCGCGCAGGCGGACAGCTTCAAGCACCGCATCGCCGACACCCGGCTGGAGCTGAATCTGGCGCTGGAGCGCGGCGAAACCGTGCTGCTGGAGGGCTCGCAGGGCACTCTGCTCGATGTGGACCACGGCACGTATCCGTATGTGACATCGTCCAATCCGACCTCGGGCGGTGCGGCGGTCGGCGCTGGCATCGGACCCAACAAGATCAACACGGTGCTCGGCATCCTGAAGTGCTACACCACCCGCGTCGGATCGGGTCCGTTCCCGACCGAACTGTTCGACAACTTCGGTGAATACCTGGCCAAGCAGGGCGGCGAGGTCGGTGTGACCACCGGCCGGGCCCGCCGGTGCGGCTGGTTCGATGCGGTCATCGCGCGCTACGCGACCCGGGTCAACGGCGTCACCGATTACTTCCTCACCAAACTGGACGTGCTGTCGAGTCTGGAGCGGGTGCCGATCTGTGTCGCATACGAAATCGATGGCAAGCGGGTCGAGCAGATGCCGACCACGCAGACCGAATTCCACCACGCCAAGCCGATTTACGAGGAGATGCCCGGCTGGTGGGAGGACATCTCGCAGGTGCAGACCTTCGAGGAACTGCCCGCCAACGCGCAGGCCTATGTGCTGCGCCTGGAGGAGCTGTCCGGCGCCCGGATTTCCTGCATCGGCGTCGGACCCGGTCGTGACCAGACGATTGTCCGCCACGACGTACTCGGCTAGGGCCGCGACAGCGGAATCGGTGCGCCCGTTCATCGTTCGTTGTCGTCGATCATGATCCGTGACGAACTAAAGTAAGAGCTATGGCTCGGAACTGGCCGATGATCGAGCGCGAGACCGAGTTCGAAGCGATCCGCGCAGCACTCACCGGTACCGAATATGTCGGTGCTGTACTGACCGGAGACGCCGGTGTCGGAAAGACGACACTGGCCAGACAGGCGACGGCCGCCGTGGGCGGCAATATCCGGTGGGTTGCCGGCACGGAATCGGCCCGCAGCATCCCGCTGGGCGTATTCGCCCATATGGTCGGCGTTTACACCGCACACGATCCGGTGACGTTCATGTCCGCCGCGCGCGAGGCACTGCTCGCCGACGGGCACGCGATCATCGGCGTCGATGACGCGCACCTGCTCGACCAGCTCTCGGCGACACTATTGCTGCAGTTGGCGATTGACAAGGCCGCGCATATCGTCGCGACCGTGCGCAGCGGGGTGCAGGTACCCGATGCGGTCACCTCGCTGTGGAAAGACGGCCACCTGCTGCGTACCGACCTCAACCCGTTCACCCAGCAGCAGAGCGTCGATCTGGTCGAGCAGATGCTCGGCGGACAGCTCGAGGGTTTCACCGCCAATCTGATGTGGGAGTCCTCCGGCGGAAATGCCCTGTTCCTCAGGCATTTGGTGGAGGGCGCGCTGGAGGCGGGTTCGCTGCGGCAGGTGAACGGCGTCTGGCAGCTGCGCGGCCGGGCCGCGGTGACCTCGGAATTGGCCGCGCTACTCGAGGATCGGGTCGAACAGCTGCCCGACTCGGTGCTGCGGGTGCTCGAACTGCTCACCTTCTGCGAGCCCATCGACCTCGACGTGCTCGCCGAAGTGGCGGGTGAGGAGGCCGTGGAGGCCGCCGAAACCCGTGGTCTCATCCGGGTTGTCGAGAACGCCAACCAGTTGATCGTGCGCTACAACCATCCGCTGTTCGGTGAGGTCATCCGGCGCAGGCTCGGCATCGCCTCGGCGCGGCGACTGCGCGGCCGGCTGTACTCCTCGCTCAAGGAGCGGCCGATCAATTCCGCCCCGGACCGCATCCGGCTGGCCGAATTGGCCTTGGACAGTGATAAATCCGCCGATCTCGAACTCTTCGAGGCCGCGGCCGCCGATGCGATCGGGTTGGCCAATCTGCCGCTCGGTGAGCGATTCGCCAGGGCCGCGGTGGAACGTCGGGGCGGGGTGGAGGCCGCGGATCTGCTGGCGCGTGCGCTGCTGTGGCAGGGCCATCGCATCGAGGCCGAACGCACCCTGGCCAGCTTCGATCCGGATCAGATGAGCGAGGTGCAGCTGGCCCGCTGGGGCAGCACCCGGGTGTCGAATCTGTTCTGGGCCATGGGCGATGCCGAGCGTGCCGATGAGGTGCTCGCGATGCTGCGGACCAAGGCGCGGCATCCGAAGATCGTCGCGACCTTCGACGGCCTGGCCTCGGCGTGCGCGGTCAATGAGAATCGGCTCGAGGACGCGTTTTCCGCGGCCGAGGCGGTGATGGAGGCCAAAGGCGCACCGCCGTGGGCGGTTTGGTGGGCCTCCTTCGGCGGTGGACTTGCGTTGGCGCTGATGGGCAAGGGCGAGGCGGCGCGACAGTACGCGGCCCGCGGGCATCAGGTGGAGTCGCATATCGATGGGCTCAACCGGTACATCTCGACCCACGCGGAGGTGCTCGCGCTGACCTTCACCGGTGATCTCGAGGCCGCACGTCGTTGTGCCTCAGGGGATTTCGGCTATTCGTCGGCGGGTCAGTACCTGGCTTGGGGTATGTCGAAGATCCTGCAGGGGACCGTCGACGTGGCACAGGGCCGCTTCCTGGACGGGATCGAACATCTCGAACAGGCAGTGGCCGCGCTCACCGCCGAGGGTGCCGCGGCCTGGCACATTCCGGCGAGAATCCGTTTGGCCGAGGCGTATTCGGCACTCGGCCGGGCGCCGGAGGCCGCCGAATCCATTGCCGAGGCCATCGCGCGCGGCGGCAGGCACAGTGCGGTCTACGACCCGCAATTGGAGATCGCGCGGGCCTGCGTCGCCGCCGCGGAGGGCACCGTCACCCCGGCCATTCGACTGGCCATGGGCGCCGCCGATGCGGCGGCCCGCTCACATCAGCACGCCATCGAGGCCATGGCGCTGCATGCGGCCGCCCGCTTCGGTGACCACTCCGCGGCCGGCCGACTCGCCGATCTGGCGGTTCGGGTCGACGGCGGTTTGGTGCAGGTCCAGGCCAGCCATGCGGTGGCCTTGGCCGCCCACGACGGACCCGGCCTGGATGCGGCCGCCGCCCAATTCGAGCGCATCGGTGCCTTGCTCTCGGCGGCCGACGCCGCCGCCCAAGCGGCATCGGCCCATGAGCGCGCCGGAGACCGCCGCCGCCTGCTGGAATCCGCCGCCACCGCGAACCGTCTGGCCGCGGCGTGCGGCGGCGCGAGCACTCCCGCGCTGCGCCAAGCCGCCCAGCCGTTACCGCTCACCTCCCGTGAGCGCGAAATCGCGAATCTCGTTGCGGCCGGGCTGTCCAACCGGCAGATCGCCGACCGCCTCACCGTCTCGGTCCGCACCGTGGAGGGCCACCTCTACCGTGCCTGCATCAAGATGGACGTGACGGACCGGGAATCCCTCGGAGCGCTCATGCGCGGTGAGTCCTCCGGCGGAGCCAGTTGAGGAAGAAAGGGTGGACATCCTCAGCGAGACCATCGCGGCCATCCGCACGGGCAACCCGACCTCCGGGCTGTTCGTCCGGCACGCGCCGTGGGGCCGTGCCTATCCGGTGGTCCCCGGCGCGGGTTTCCATGTGGTGCTGCAGGGTTCGTGCCTGGCGGTGCCGTCCGGCGGGGAACCGATCGCTCTCGGTGTCGGCGATGTCCTGTTCATGCCGCGCGGTGCCGACCATGATCTGGTCGACCGTCTCGACAGTCCGGTCACCGAGCAGGCGCAGCCGGGTGAGCCGCGCGAGATCATCGGACCCGGCGCCCGCACCGCATTGCTCTGCGGCGCATATGAACTCGGCAGGCAGCGCAGTCACCCGCTGCTCGACGAACTCCCGGAATTCATCCATCTCCCGGCACGTCTCGGCCGGCATCCGTCCCTGCGCGCCGCCGTCGACCTGCTCGCCGCCGAGGTCGCCGAACCGAAACAGGGCAGCGATGCCGCCGTTCCCACCATTCTGGAGACCCTGCTCCTGTTCATCCTGCGCGCCTGGTTCGACGAACAGGCCACCGGGGAACCGGCAAACGGTTGGGCCGGTGCGTTCGCCGATCCGGCGGTCGCCGCCGCCCTGCGCGCCGTACACGAAGAACCTGCCCGTGCCTGGACCGTCCCCGACCTCAGCGATATCGCGGGCGTATCCCGCGCCACCCTGGCCCGCCGCTTCGCCGCCACTGTCGGCGAACCGCCCCTGGCCTACGTCACTCGCTGGCGCATGCTCACTGCCGCGCGCCTGCTCCGCGATACCGACAGTCCCCTCGGCGCCGTGGCCCGAAAGGTCGGCTACACCTCGGAATTCGCCTTCGCCAAAGCCTTCAAACGCGAATACGGCCTGCCGCCGGGCCAATACCGCCGCGCCGATGACCAGCCACCGCTGATCGCGGTCTGAAGCTCACCCGGCCTCAGGGCCGGCAAGGTGCGGCTGGCGGCGCCGTCGAGCCTCCCCGCGACCTGCGGCGCTGCCGAATCGGTCGGACGTAACGCGGAGGGCCTGCCATCGCGGCGACAGGGTCGACCGGCAGTAAGGATTCCCGTGGTCGCGAGAGCTCGAGGTGAATCAGCTGAACGGGGTGTGGGGGCGGGGCTGGAGTTCGCCGTCCACGTAGATATCGACCTTCTCGTTGTAGAAGCAGGCGAGGCCCGCGATCTTCTGGCTCTCCGGGAGTGGGGTGCGGTAGCCCCAGACGATGTCCGGGTATTCCTTGTCCGCGATGTGGACGGTCCAGTATTCGGCGGTGCCTTTGTATGGGCAGCTGGTGTGGGTTGGGGAGGAGCTCAGCAGGTCCATGCGGACGTCGGTCAGCGGGAGGTAATACCGCGCGGGAAGGCCGGTTTCGAAGAGGATGCGCGGGGAGTGGGAGTCGGCGACGGTGACGCCCTCGATCTCGACGCGGACGTGGCGCGAGCTGGCGAGGATATCGACCCGCGAATACGGATCGCGAGGGTGGACGTAGACCGGCTCGTCTTCCTCGAACCACTCGTCCATCGAATTCCAGTCCAGCCGCACCAGCTCGTCGAGTTCGGGAATCGGCGAATCATGGTGGCGCAGTGCGGCACCCGGCGCGGTCACACCGTCGAGCACCACATCGTATTCGGTCGCTTCACCGCGACTCGGGGAATGTTTGGTCTTGCCATTGGGCTCGAGCTTCGCGTGCAGATCCGCGACCGGCAGGTAGTACGTCGGATAGTGCGGTCCTTCCCATACCAGCACCGGCCGTACGGTGTCGGCGACCAGCTGTCCGCGCAGGTACACCCGCACCCGTTTCTGCCCGGTCTCGACCTTCACCCGGCCCCGCATCTGATCAGTCATATCTCCCGACCGTACTCCGCCCGGGTTACCGGCCAGGTCAGTCGCCGACGGTGATCTGCCGCGGCGCCGCCTTCTTCAGGGCGTCCAGCAGTTCTGTCAGATCTGTCTCCATGCGGGCGAGGCGGTCGGTATCGAACTCGGATAGTCGGGTGGCGAGTGCGGCGCCGAAGGCGCGGCGGGCGCGCTGCAGCCGGTCACGTCCGGCCGGGGTGAGTTCGACGACGACGGCCCGCGAATCCTGCGGGTCCTTGCCTCGGGTGGCGAATCCGTCCGCGACGAGTCGCCCGATCAGCGCCGTTGCCGCCGGTTGCGAACATCGATCGATGCGGGCGAATTCACTGACCCGCACGGCGCCGTGTTCATCGAGCACCGCCAGTGCCCGCATCACGGCCCGCGGCAGGTCCTCGCCACTGATCACCCCGGCCAGCCGGGTCAGCCGACCGGCGGTGACGAGTAGATTGACGACGCTGTCCTCTGCGGATGTCACCGGAGTCTGCTGCACACCAATATTATTACATAACCTAACTATCTATGGGTCGTGACCCCCTCTACCTGCGGAAACGATAGCGCCCCGGGGAGCGTGAGAGCTCCGCCCGGGGCGCTGCCGGTGGGGTGACTACGCGGGTTGGACGAGCGGTCGGTGCGGCGCGCCGAACAGCTGGGCGTCACCGTGCGCGCGCTTGAAGAACAGGTGCGCGTCGTGCTCCCAGGTAATGGCGATGCCGCCGTGCAGCTGCACCATCTCGGCGACGATGGTGCTGAACGCTTCCGAACAGTGCAGGCGAGCCGCCCAGACATCCTCGGCCGCCGACGCCGACGCCGACCGCTCCGCGACGGCGGTGGTCGCCGCGTATGAGGTGGACTTGGCCGATTCCACCAGCACATACATATCCGCCATGCGGTGCTTGAGCGCCTGGAAGCTGCCGATCGCGCGACCGAACTGCACCCGTGACTTGGTGTACTCGACCGTCAATTCCAGGCAGCGCTCGGCCGCGCCCACCTGCTCGGCCGCGATGGCGGCCCAGGCGATTTCGTGCAGTCGCGCGGTGACGGCGGCGGGATCGCCGGTCCCGAGCCGTCGCCCTGCGACGCCGGTGAAGGTGATTTCGGCGAGCTTGCGGGTCGGATCCATGGTCGGTACCGCATGCCGGGACACGCCGTCGGCCGCGGCATCGACCTCGAAAAATCCCGTCGGGGTCACCACGACAAGGGTGTCGGCGTGCAACCCGTCGAGAACATAGTGCGCTGTGCCGGACAGTATTTCGCCATCTGCATGCACGCCGGGCACCGTCCAGCCGTCCGCGCCCGCCCAGCAGACGGCGATCGTCCTCGCGCCCTCGGCGACCTCCGGCAGCAGCCGCTCACATGCGTCGATGTCGCCGGAGAGCAGCACCGCCTGCGCGCCGAGCACGGCCGAACCGAGCATCGGCACCCCGGCGAGCGTGCGTCCCAATTCGGTGACCACCAGCAGGGATTCGACCAGACTCGCGCCGAATCCGCCGTATTCCTCGGGAATCGCCAGCGCGGCGACGCCGACCTGCTCGCACAACAGCCGCCACAGCTTCTCGTCGTAGCCGAGCTCGGATTCCATGCCCGCGCGCACCGCCGCGGAGCCCGCGTGCTTGGTCAGCAGCGCTCGGACCGATGCGATGAATTCCTGATGCTCGGTGCTCATGCGGAACCTCGCAGAGCCTCGGCGATCCGGGCGCGATGCAGATCCGGTGTGCCCCAGGCCGACCGAAGCGCCGTCACCCTGGTCAGCCACAGCGACAGGTCGTACTCGGCGGTGTAGCCGATGGCGCCGTGCACCTGTAGCGCCGCCCGCGCGGCGCGATAGGCCGCGTCACCGCAGGCGACCACCGCCGCCGAAACGTCTCGGCCGCGTGTGGTCTCGCCCATGGTCAGCGCCGCCCGGTAGAGCAGCGGCTCGGCCAGATCCAGCCCGATCAGCACATCGGCCAACTTCTGCTTGACGGCCTGGAATTCCCCGATCGGCTTGCCGAACTGCTTGCGCTGCTTGGCATATTCGGTCGCGGCGGCCAAGAGCGCCCGACCCGCGCCCAGCAGCTGCGCCGCATTGGCCAGCGCCCCGGTATCGAAGGCGGCAGCGATGGCGGGCCGTACCTGATCGCTCTCGGCCACTACCTCATCTGCTTCGACGGTGAACAGCCGTCGCGCCGGATCTACCGACCGCACCAGCCCCGTCCGGTGCGCGGTGCGCAGCTGATCACCGTCCGCGATCAGCACCACCTCGGCGGCATCCGCATCCAATGCGACCGTGCCGTGCGCTGGTGACGCAAATGCCAGCGTGCCCAACGACGCACCGTCGGCGAAGCCGGGCAGCCAGCGCGCGGCCAGCGCGGTATCCGGAAGGGCCTGCAGCAGTGCGGGTATCGCGGCCGCCGTCTCCACCAGGGGGCCGGGCGCGGCGGACCGGCCGATCTCCTGGAATGCGACGACCAGATCGATCGGCTCCGCGTCCATGCCGCCGTGCCGCTCCTCGATGGCAAGGCCGAGCGCTCCCGCACCGGCCAACTGCCGGATGAGCCCGCGGCCGGGTTGCGGATCTCCACTGGCCCACAACCGTACGGCCGCGGGGGTGCGTCCGGCATCGAGCAGCTTGCGCAGGCTGGTGCCGAAGTCGAGTTGTTCCGGGCTGAGCGCGAATCTCATCGGCTGCTCCCTCTCGGTAATCCGAGCAGCCGCTCGGCGATGATATTGCGCTGAATCTCGTTGGTACCGGCGTAGATCGGGCCGGACAGCGAGAACAGATAGCCGTCGGTCCACGGCCCGGACCGTTCGGCCGCGCCGCCGAGTACCTCCAGTGCGGTCTCGTGCATGGCGATATCGAGTTCGGACCAGAACACCTTGGTGATCGACGATTCCGCGCCCAGCTTGCCGCCCTCGTTCAGCCGGGTGACCGTGCCGAAGGTGTGCAGTCGATAGGCCTCGCTGCCGATCCAGGCGTCGACCACCGCATCGCGCTGCGCGGTATTGGTGTGATCGCCGGTATCGAGCCACAGGTCGATCAGCCGCTGCGCGGTCGCGCTGAAGCGGCCCGGACTGCGCAGCGACAGGCCGCGCTCATTGCTCGAGGTGCTCATCGCGACCCGCCAGCCGTCACCGGGCTCGCCGATCACATCGCGATCCGGCACGAAGACATCGTCGAGGAAGATCTCCGCGAATCCGGGCTCACCGTCCAACTGCGGGATCGGCCGCACCGAAACACCATCCGCCGAGAGCGGGAACATCACATAGGTGAGTCCGCGATGCCGCTCGGCGTCGGGATCACTGCGGAACAGCCCGAAGGCCCAGTCCGCGAACGACGCTCGTGAACTCCAGGTCTTCTGTCCGCTCAGCAGCCAGCCGCCGGTGGTGCGGCTCGCGGTCGAGCGGATACCGGCCAGATCGCTGCCCGCCTCCGGCTCGGACCAGGCCTGTGCCCAGATATCGTCGCCGCGCGCCATCCGCGGCATGATCCGGTCCAGCTGCTCCGGGGTGCCGTGCTCGAAAAGCGTCGGTGCCAAGAGGAAGATGCCATTCTGGCTGACCCGCCCCGGCGCAGCGGCGGCGTAATACTCCTGCTCGAAGAGCACCCACTCCAGCAGCGAGGCATCGCGTCCGCCGTACTCCCGCTGCCAGGAGACGACCGATAGGCGCGCATCGGCGAGGGTGCGTTCCCATTCGCGATGCGCCTCGAAACCGGCCTTGGTATCCATCGAGGGCAGCGGTTTCGCGGGTTTGTTGGCGGCGAGGAAGTCGCGAACTTCCTGTTGGAATTCGCGGGTCGCCTGATCGAGATCCAGATCCACTACGTTGTCCCGTTCTGCTCGGACGTCGACTTGGTGGTCACCGAGGCCGATGCGGAGGCCGAAGTGGTCGCGGTGCTCTTCATCGACTTGGCGTTCATGCCGCCGAGTGAATCCGCGCCGACCTCGGCATTGTGCGCGTGCGCGAAATGGTGCAGGCCGAATGCCGAATCCATGCCCGCGCGCATACCCATCAGATCCTCGGCCTGGTTGACCGCCTTCTTGGTCAGCGCCAGCCCGAATTGCGGCATGGTGGCAATCTTTTCGGCCAGCGCGAGAGTTTCGGTTTCGAGTTCGGCGCGCGGCACGACGCGATTGACCATGCCCCATTCCTTGGCCTGGGCCGCATCGAAGCGATCCCCGGTGAACAGGAATTCCTTGGCCGCGCGCGGCCCCATCACCCACGGATGCGCGAAATACTCCACCCCCGGAATGCCCATGCGGACAACGGGATCGGAGAAGAACGCGTCATCGGAGGCGATAATGAGATCGCAGACCCAGGCCAGCATGAGCCCGCCCGCGATACACGCGCCCTGCACCATCGCGATGGTCGGCTTGGGGATTTCCCGCCAGCGCCGGCACATCCCCAGGTACACCTCGGTCTCGCGGGCGAAGCGCTGATCGCCGCCGACCCGGTCGACATGGTCCCACCACAGCGTGGCCTTGTTCTGATAGCGCACATGGTGATCGCGCCCCGGCGTGCCGATGTCATGGCCCGCGCTGAAATGTTTTCCGTTGCCCGCCAGGACGATCACCTTGACCTCGGCGTCTTCGACGGCACGCTCGAACGCGGCATCGAGGGCATAGGTCATCACCGAATTCTGCGCGTTGCGGTAGTCCGGCCGGTTCAGCGTGACGATCGCGATCGGGCCGCGCCGCTCATAGATGACGACGTCTCCCTCATCGGGAACACCGTTCTCGTCGGACATTACGACTTCTCCTCACGTAGTTGACGCTTGAGCACTTTCCCGGCCGCGCTATAGGGCAGTTGGTCCCGGAATTCGATGAATCGCGGCACCTTGAAATTGGCCAGCACGGTGCTCGCGTGCGCGCGCACCTGCTCCTCGGTAAGCGCGGCACCCGGTTTGCGCACCACGAATGCCTTGCCCACCTCACCCATTCGGGTATCCGGCACCCCGATGACCGCGGATTCGGCCACGCCGTCGAGCCGGGCCAGTGCCTGCTCGATCTCGGCCGGATACACATTGAAACCGCCGGAGATGTACATATCCTTGAGCCGGTCGGTGATCTTCAGGTACCCGCGCTCGTCGAGTGTGCCGATATCGCCGGTGTGCAGCCAGCCTTCGGCATCGATGGTTTCGGCGGTGCTCTCCGGATCGTTGAGGTAGCCGAGCATCACATTCGGCCCGCGCAGCAATACTTCGCCCTCTGGGCTCAGCCGCAATTCGAAATCGGCGATCGGGCGGCCACAGGTGCCCGCGATGGTGGCGGCATCGTCATCGGCCCGGCACATGGTGCCGAATCCGGCGGCCTCGGACAATCCATAGCCGGTGATGACCACAGTGAAATCGAGTTCCGAGCGCATGCGCTCGACCAGTACCACCGGCACGGTCGCCGCACCGGTCACCGCGACGCGCAAGGTGCTCAGGTCGTAGTTGTCCCGGTCCGGGAAGTCGAGAATGGTCTGGTAGATGGTCGGCGGTCCGGGCAGCACGGTGATCTTCTCGTCGCCGACCAGGCGCATGGTCGCGGGCACATCGAAGGTCGCCTGCGGAATGACCGTCGCGCCGGTCACCAGGCAGGCGAGTATGCCCGCCTTGTAGCCGAAGTTGTGGAAGAACGGGCTGACGACCAGATAGCGATCGGAGCCGGTCAAGGTGGTGCACTCGGCCCATGCGCGCACCACCGACAGCGCCTGCCGATGCGCGACCAGGGTGCCCTTGCTGCGTCCGGTGGTGCCGGAGGTGAACAGGATGTCGGAAATATCCTCCGGGTCGACGCCTTCGGCGCGCCGCACGGCCTCGGCCACCGAGACCGATTCGGCGATACCGGCGAGCTGCGACCAGTTGACGGCCGCGGCGTCGGTGGTTTCGGTGCCCGGCTCCACCGGGATGACCACCACCGTGTCGATACGCAATTCCGGTGCGGCGGAGCGCAATTCAGCGAGCCGATCCCGGCCGAGGAAGGTTCCGGCGATGAACAGCGCCTTGGCCTCGACGCGCTCGAGCACATCGGCGGCCTCATCGGCGACATAGCGGGTATTGAGCGGTACCAAGGCCGCGCCCGCGTAGTGCGCGCCCAGCGCGGCGACCACCCAGTGGTAGGTGTTCGGTGCCCACATGGCGACTCGGTCGCCCGACTGCACGCCGCGGGCTATGAGCGCCCGCGCCACCTCCTGCACCGCCGTCAGCAACTGCGTCCAGTCGAGCCGGACCGGGCCGTCGCCGAGGGCGGGCGCGGCGCCGAAGGAGCGCGCGGCATCGTGCAGTGCCATGGGTGTCGTTTGTGCAGGGGTTGTCACGGTTGTCCTCACCGTCGGCGGGGTCTTTTGCTGCCTTTGCTCGATCAAAGTGGTCAGCCTCTAACAAAGCAAGTGCTTGGTAGGTTATCCTACCGGCGTGGGTGCGATCCAGACCTCAGATTCCGACACTGCTGCACAGGACGCGCGGTTTTCCGCAGAAGTGCGCGAGTGGTTGGCCGAGAACCTCAACGGCGAGTTCCGCGCGCTGCGCGGTCTCGGCGGGCCCGGCCGCGAGCACGAGGCCTTCGAGGAGCGGCTCGCCTGGGACCGGCACCTGGCCGCGTCCGGGTGGACCTGTCTCGGCTGGCCCAAGGAGTGGGGTGGCCGCGAGGCCTCGGTGCGCCAACAGGTGATCTTCCACGAGGAGTACGCCAAAGCGAATGCGCCGGCGCGGGTTTCCCATGTCGGTGAGGAATTGCTCGGTCCGACCGTGCTCGCCTTCGGAACCCAGGCGCAGAAGGAACGGTTCCTGCCCGGGGTCCGGAATGTGACCGAGCTGTGGTGCCAGGGCTACTCCGAGCCCGGCGCTGGCTCGGATCTGGCCGCCATCACCACCAGTGCCCATCTCGACGGCGACGAATGGTCGATCAACGGGCAGAAAATCTGGACTTCGCTGGCCCATGTGGCCGACTGGTGCTTCGTGGTGGCGCGCACCGAAAAGGGGTCGACCCGGCACAAGGGCCTGTCCTACCTGCTGGTTCCCATGCATCAGCCGGGTATCGAGGTCCGCCCGATCATCCAGTTGACCGGCACCTCGGAATTCAACGAGGTCTTCTTCGACAATGCGCGCACCGCCGCGGATCTGGTCGTCGGCGATCCGGGCGACGGCTGGCGCATCGCCATGGGCACGCTGACCTTCGAGCGCGGCATCTCCACCCTCGGCCAGCAGATCCGGTTCGCCCGCGAACTCGCCGATATCGAGGCGCTGGCCCGCCGCACCGGTGCGGCCGACGATCCGCTCATCGCCGACCGGATCGATAAGGCGTGGGTCGGCCTGCGTGTGCTGCGCGCGCACGCGCTGCGCACCATGCGCGATACGACCGCCGATGACGGCGGACAGGCCTCGGTCTCCAAGCTGCTGTGGGCCAACTGGCATCGCGGCCTCGGCGAACTCGCCATGGCCGTGCTCGGCCCCGCCGGACTGGTCGCCGACGCGAACGATCTCAATGAATGGCAGCGGCTGTATCTGTTCACCCGCGCCGATACGATCTACGGAGGTTCGAACGAAGTGCAGCGCAATATCATCGCCGAGCGCGTGCTCGGATTGCCGCGGGAGGCTCGGCCGTGAGTGCAGCATCGCGAGGCGATTCCATGGGGGCTGGCGGTCGGGAGACGGGTGGGCCCGGACCGCTTTCCGTTGCGCCGCAGCCCATTCCGGGCCACGGTCTGCTGGCCGGACGCACTGCCGTGATCACCGCCGCCGCGGGCACCGGCATCGGGTCGGCCACCGCGCGCAGGCTGCTCGCCGAGGGCGCCGATGTCGTCGTATCCGACTGGCACGAGCGGCGACTGGCCGAAACCGAGGTCGAACTGAAGGCCGAATTCCCGGATCGCCGGGTCGCATCGATCGCCTGTGATGTGCAGAGCACCGAACAGGTCGATGAGCTGATCCGCGGTGCGGCAACGGCATTGGGCCGCATCGACATCATGGTCAACAATGCCGGACTCGGCGGCGAGACCCCGGTCGTCGACATGACCGACGAGCAGTGGGATCGCGTCCTCGACATCACCCTCAACGGCACCTTCCGCTGCACCCGCGCGGCCCTCGGCTACTTCCGCGACGCGGGCCACGGCGGCGTCATCGTGAACAACGCCAGCGTGCTCGGCTGGCGCGCGCAATACGGCCAGGCCCACTACGCCGCCGCCAAGGCGGGCGTGATGGCCCTGACCCGCTGCAGCGCCATCGAGGCCGCCGAATTCGGTGTCCGGATCAACGCGGTCGCCCCGAGCATCGCCAGGCACGCCTTCCTGGACAAGGTCAGCTCGACCGAACTGCTCGACCGCCTCTCCGAGGGCGAAGCCTTCGGCCGCGCCGCGGAACCGTGGGAAGTCGCGGCCACCATCGCCATGCTCGCCAGTGACTACACGACCTATCTCACGGGCGAAGTGGTATCGATCAGCAGCCAGCGCGCCTGACCAACCCGGCCGCCACGGAGCGAGCCTTACGAGCGACGTTCGCGGCCCGTCTCGCGTCCGAGTCGTCGAAGCGCATGCGCCGCAGGCGCGAGTCTCGACGGCTCGGACGCGAGGCCCACCCGTCGCCCGACCACCACCCCTCATCGAATCGCTAGGCGATGCTGACATTAGGGGGGCCGCGAACACGCCGCGCGCATGCGCGGCAAATCCGACACAGCGCAGTAGTGCGATCGCCTTTCGGCCACTGCGATCTTGGGCCTCGGTTGGGCGTCTGATCAGGTAAAAAAGGTCGGGACGTGGTGCAGCCAGGTGTGCCATGCTGGGTGTGGTCGGATCCCGCACTCTCTAAGGGGCGATGGCTATGGGCCCGGATCGCCCACATGCCCGCGAACAACTGGAACTCGAGTTGGTCCGCGAAGTCGTGCTGACCAGGCGACGGCTGGACAGCCTGGTGCTAGCGGCGCTCACCCTCGGCGCCGAACTCATGGACCACACCTCCGAACGCGCGACCGCGACCAGGGCGGCCCAAATTCTCGAACAATATGCCGTCGACGAAACCGCGGTCGCCCGCGATCCACGCGGCGCGTTGCGTGCCGATATGGCGCGAGATCACGCGCGCGCCAGCCGAATCGGACTCAGTTCCGAATCGGGTGTCGGTTCGGAACAGGACCGTCGACGGCGACGGCAGACGGCATTGTTGTGTGAAGTGCGAGCGGATCTGCTCGACGTTGTTCGCAAATGTCGCAAATTCCGCTTCGATCGCGTCGCATTCGCCGATGAGATCGCGCAGGGCCTGTGCGCAGCCACCGACAAGCTGGTCGTCGGCGCGGATATGGACACCTACCGCGCTTGGCAGCGCGGCATGGTCCTCAAACTCATCGAGGAACCGGTCCAGTTCGGTCCGCCGCGGGTAATGGCCACCGTCGACGCTGGTCCCGATCGCGGCCCGCTGACCGTCGAATGGGACAGCTGTGAGCGCCGACTCGCGTTGGTGGCCCGGATGGCGCGTGCGGGCATCTCACCGGTGGTGATCTGCGATCGACTGCTGGCGGATCTGTCGGTGTCCTCGCCGCTGCGCTATTCCATGCGCTGACACCTCCCGGGTTCCCCAAGCAAATGCTTGGTTGTATTATGGCCCGTGTGACCGCATCAGACGCCTCGAAATCAGCACGGCGCAATGAACTGCTCGCGCTCGCGGCCCAACTGTTCGCCGAGCGTGGACTGCGTGCGACGACCGTGCGCGATATCGCCGATGCGGCCGGGATTCTATCGGGGAGCCTCTATCACCACTTCGATTCCAAGGAATCGATGGTCGATGAGATTCTGCGCGGCTTCCTCGATGATCTGTTCGGGCGCTACCGGGAGATCGTCGCGTCCGGGCTGAGCTCGCGAGATACCTTGGAAGCCTTGGTGATCGCCTCCTATGAATCCTTCGACCGCTCGCATGCGGCGGTGGCGATCTATCAGGCCGAGGCCAAGCGGCTGCGCGATTCGGAGCGGTTCACCTATATCGCGGATTACAACCGCGAATTCCGTGAGCTGTGGCACCGGGTACTGATCAATGGCGTCGAGGACGGCAGCTTCCGGCCGGAACTCGACGTCGAACTGGCCTACCGATTCCTGCGCGACACGGTGTGGGTTGCGGTGCGGTGGTACGAGCCCGGCGGCTCGATCACCGTCGAGAATCTCGCCAAGCAGTACCTGACCATCGTGCTCGACGGCCTCACCGTGCCGTAAGTCCATTTCGGCGGTCGGTGGTTATCCGAGCACCGCCTCCGGGCCCGTCGCTTCCGGCCGGGCAGCACACCAACTAGGAGTTCTAGATGTCAGCACCATCCGCTCGCCGCCCATACGCCCCCCTGCGGGATGCCTATGTGATCGATGCCGTGCGCACTCCGGTCGGCAAGCGCAATGGCGCGCTGGCCGCGGTGCATCCGGCCGATCTCGGTGCGGCCGCGCTGCGAGGTCTGCTGGACCGCAATTCGATCGACCCGGCAATGGTCGACGATGTGATCGTCGGCTGTGTCGACAATATCGGCCCGCAGGCCGGCAATATCGGCCGCACCATGTGGCTGACCGCCGGTTATCCGGAGGAGGTGCCCGGCGTCACCGTCGACCGGCAGTGCGGATCCTCCCAGCAGGCAATCAATTTCGCCGCGCAGGCCATTATGAGCGGCACGGCCGAGGTGGTCGTCGCGGGCGGTGTGCAGAATATGAGCGCCATTCCGATCTCGGCAGCCATGCTGGCGGGTAAGGAGTACGGGTTCGATTCGCCGTTCGTCGGTGCGCAGGGCTGGGACCATCGCTATGGCACCGGCGAGGTTTCGCAGTTCAACGGCGCGCAGATGATCGCCGACAAGTGGAATATCAGCCGAGAAGAGATGGAGCGCTGGGCATTGCGCAGCCATGAGCGCGCTCGCGATGCCATCAAGAACGGCCGCTTCGATCGGGAGATCGTGCCGGTCGGCGAATTCTGGATCGACCAGTGTCCGCGCGAGACCACGCTGGAGAAGATGGCGTCGCTGCCGGTGCTCGCCGAGGGCGGAACGCTGACCGCCGCGGTCGCCAGCCAGATCTCCGACGGCGCGAGCGCGACCCTACTCGCCTCCGAATGGGCCGTCGAGGCCTACGGATTGCGCCCGCGCGCCCGCATCCACCACGTGAGCGCCCGCGGCGCCGACCCGATCATGATGCTCACCGGCCCCATTCCCGCCACCAAGTGGGCATTGGAGAAGACCGGCCTGACCATCGACGATATCGATGTCATCGAGATCAACGAGGCCTTCGCCCCGGTCGTACTCGCCTGGCTGCGTGAGACCGGCGCCGATCCGGACAAAGTGAACGTCAACGGCGGCGCGATCGCCCTCGGCCACCCCCTCGGCGCCACCGGCGCAAAGCTTTTCGCCACCCTCCTCAACGAACTCGAACGCGTCAACGGCCGCTACGGCCTGCTCACCATCTGCGAAGGCGGCGGCACCGCCAACGCAACCATCATCGAACGCCTCAGCTGAGAGGCTTGTGCCTCCCCGAATGTTCAGGCCATACAACTAAGAGCCGCACAGCTTTTCGACAGGTCCTGCATCGAGTACCGACTGTTGGGCGTGCCCGACGAGTTACCCATGTACTCACGAGATCAGTTGTCGCCGAGCACCCAAGGGCCGCCCCATCGGAATAGTTTCCGATGGGGCGGCCTTCTGGATATCTCCGTCGCTCCGGTGAACGCCTGAATCCACGGTCGCGGTAGTGGCGGCTTTCGTTGTCGGAGATTTTCGTTCGAGGGGACAGCGGCGAATCGGCTGAGCGTCCACGGCCGCAAAGGCAGAGTTGCGTGATGGGCGGATGGACGGGCATGTGAAAGGCCGCCCCGGCCAGGAGGATTCGGGGCGGCCTTTGGTAGTAGACCGAGGCGGCGGCTTCGGTTATGACGTGCTCGGGGTTGCGCCGTGGTCGGTGGTGAGGGTGGCGATGGTGTCGATTCGGGTGACGGCGTCGGCGACTATGCGGTCGATGAGTTCCTTGCAGGTGGGGAGGTCGTCGATGATGCCGGTTACCTGGCCTGCGGCCAGGACTCCGGCTCGGGTGTTGCCCTCGACCAGGCCGGCACGCAGGAGCATGGGGGTGTTGGCGGCCATGATCACCTGGGACCAGGTGAGGTCCTTGGCCTTTCGCATGGCCAGGCCGTCGCGGACCATGGTCGACCACTTCATGCCGGTCATGCCCTTGAACTTCGCGGCGTTCGATACCGCGGCGGCGAGGCCGCGCCAGCGGCCGGAATGTTCCAGGCGGTCGACGAGTTCGGTATTCAGCACGCGATGCGGCATACCGTCGACCTTCAGCGAGACGACCGTGTCCTGTAGCTGCCGCTTCAGGTATTCCTGTTTGACGGCGTCGGGGACGGTGCTCTCCTTGGTGAGCAGGAAGCGCGTACCCATCGCGACACCCGCCGCGCCGTAGGCCAGTGCGGCCGCCAAACCACGGCCGTCGAAGAATCCGCCCGCCGCGACGACCGGAATATCGACCGCGTCCAGCACCGACGGCAGCAGCAGCGTGGTGGCCACCGGACCGGTGTGCCCGCCGCCCTCGCCGCCCTGCACGATCACCGCGTCGGCGCCCCAGGCGGCCACCTTCACCGCGTGCTTGGCCGCGCCGATCGACGGAATCACCACCACGCCGGCATCTTTCAGCTTGGCGATGAGCTCCTGCTTGGGCGCGAGCGCGAACGACGCGACGGCGACCCGTTCGCGGATCAGCAGATCGATCCGTTCGGGTGCGTCCGAGGCGTCCGCGCGGATATTGACGCCGAATGGCTTGTTGGTGTGCGCCTTGGTCTTCGCGATCGCGGCTTCCAATTCGGCGAAGGTCATGGTCGCCGAGGCCAGAATCCCGAGCCCACCCGCCTCGGCGGTGGCCGAGACCAGACTCGGTCCGGCCACCCAGCCCATACCGGTCTGCACGATCGGATGTTCGATGCCGACCAGTTCGGTCAGCGGCGTCCGCAGCACGCTCATGACGGCACCTCCGATTCCCGAACCTTCTTGGGATCGAGCACCTCCCGGATCAACCGCAGCTCCTCCGCGCTCGGCAGCCGGGTCTCACCCGCATCGGCGAGGCCCGCGATCTCGAACGAGGTGTTCTCGGCGACCTCGGCGGCGGTGACGCCCGGATGCAGACTGCGCGCCCGCATGGTGTGCTCGGGCCCTTCGAAATCGAATACGCCCAGATTGGTGACCACCCGGTGCAGGTGATGGAACCGATACGCCGGATTGGCCGGATCGACCTTGTCGTAGCCGACGCCGGAGACGATATCGACCCGATCCACGAAGACCCGCCGGGTATGCCGCGAAACCCAGTAGCTGGTCGGATGATTGATGGTGTTGCCCGGTGCCCCGCGCACACCGAACATCTGCCTGGTCGGCTGCTGCAGCGGGCCGAATGCCGACAGGTTCTGATTGCCGAACCGATCGATCTGGTTGGCCCCCATCACCACATGGCGACGACCGGAGGCCACCACATCGAAGACCCTGCGGAATGGAATCCACCCCTCGATCGGGGACTTACCGCCCAGCGGGGGAGTGTCGGCGAAGAACAGCGCTTCGCCATCGGAGAGCAGCAGATCGGGTTCGGTGGTCAACTTGGCAAGGCGCGCACCGATGATCGACATCGGCGACATCGGCGATGCCATGATTTCCCCCGCGCCGCTGAAGATCTCGGCACAGGCCACCGCGCAGACCTCGGCCCGGGTAACTGTTTCGGTCGCTATCACTTCGACACCTCCTGTGCGAACTCGCGAACAGCGGCTTGGTACTCGTCCTCGGAGACCGCGAGATATTTGTCGACGAACCGCTGCCAGGACTCCGGCGTCTTGGCCGCTTCCACATAGTGCTTCTGGAACTTCTCGTCCCGGCCGTAGCTGTCCGCGGCCAGGGTGAAGTGCGCGCCGCCGGGCGCCTCGACCACACCGTCGACCAGCATCCGGTTGAGCAATAGCGACTGCAGCGGAACGGCTTTCACCAGCTCCTCGGTCTCGACCACCCGCTCCACCGAGACGTAGCGACGCTCGGCGGCCAGGCAGTAGAGATCGTCGAAGTACGGATCGACACCGGTGTATGCGGCATTGCCGTGCTTATCGCCGATATTCAGATGGACGAGCGCCGCATCGAGTTTCAGCGCGGGCATCGCGACGAGCGTTTCGCCGTCCGAATAGGGCGAGGCGACGGTCTTAAGCTCGCCATCCCAGAAATTGACGACATCGGATCCGAGCCCGGCCCGGATCGGCAGGAACGGCAGTCGTGCGGCCGCCGCCTCCAGTCCGCATTTCAACATGCCCTCGTCCATCTCCCGCGCCACCAGCGCGCCGGAGGTGCGGGCCTTGGCGAACCACGGATCGTAGAACGGCGGCGAATCCAGGGATACGAAGCCGTAGTACGCCTTGCGCACCTTGCCCGCCGAGCACAGCAGACCGAGATCCGGTCCGCCGTAACTGACCACGGTCAGATCCGTGATATCCGAGCGCAGGATGGCCCGCACCAGCGCCATCGGCTTGCGTCGCGAGCCCCAGCCGCCGATGCCGATGGTCATACCGCTGCGCAGTTCGCCGACGACCTCGTCGAGCGACATTCGCTTGTCCCGCATCAGTTTTCCCTGCTCTCTTCCTTGCGCGCGGCCAGATCGTCGTCGAACCGGGCGCGGATCTCATCCGCCACCCCGGCCAGATTCAGTTCGAAGGTGAAGCCCTGCTCGTAGCGGTAGCTGCGGTGCACGTCCTGCACATCGATGCCATTGAGCGCCCGCTTCGCCGCGCGGATCACCCGGCCGTCCTTGGCCGCGATGTTCTTGGCGAGTTCCAGTGCGGCGGCGTCGAGTTCGGCGCGCGGCACCACCTGATAGACCGATCCGTAGTGCTGCAACTGCTGGGCGGTGATGGTGCTCGCGGTGTAGAACAGCGCGCGCATCAGATGCTGCGGCACCAGGCGCGAGAGATGCGTGGCCGCGCCGAGCGCACCGCGGTCGACCTCGGGCAGGCCGAAGGTGGCGTCATCGGAGGCGATCACCACATCGGCATTGCCGACCAGGCCGATACCGCCGCCGAGGCAGAAGCCCTGCACCGCCGCGATGACCGGCACCGGGCAGTCGTAGACCGCGGCGAACGCCTCGAAACAGCCGTGATTGGCGTCGATCAGCGCCTGATGGCCCGGCGTGCGCTGCATCTCCTTGATATCGACACCGGCATTGAAGCCGCGGTTCTCGGCGCGCAGCACCACGACCTTGGTCTCCGGATCGCGCCCGGCCGCGCGGATCTCATCCGCCAGGGTGAACCAGCCGTCGGACGGTATGGCGTTGACCGGCGGATAGTCGACCGTGACCACGGTGATGCCGGTTGATTCGGAGTGACGGTTGATCCCCATCGCATATCCATTCGTGGTTGGCAAAGCAAGCAGTTGCTTGGTAGGTTAGCACGGTGGCAGTCGAAATCGATCTCACCGGCAGCGTCGTTCTGGTCACCGGTGGTGTGCGCGGGGTGGGTGCGGGCGTCAGCAGGGCATTCCTCGCCGCTGGCGCGACCGTTATCGCCTGCGCGCGACGTCCAGCGGACGTGCCCGTGCGCCACGACGGTCGAGAGATCGAGTACCTGCCCTGCGATGTGCGTGACGCCGACGCGGTACAGGGGCTGGTCGATGCGATCGTCGCGCGCCACGGCCGCCTCGACCATCTGGTCAATAACGCGGGCGGCGCACCGTTCGCCCTCGCCGCGACCGCGAGCAAGAACTTCCACAGCAAGATCGTCGAACTGAATCTGCTCGCGCCGCTGCTGGTTTCGCAGGCTGCCAATGCGGTGATGCAGCAGCAGCCCGGCGGCGGTTCGATCGTGATGGTGTCCAGCGTCAGCGGTCACCGGCCCTCGCCGGGTACTGCCGCCTATGGTGCGGCCAAGGCGGGCATCGACAGTCTGACTGCCACGCTCGCGGTCGAATGGGCCCCGAAGGTTCGGGTGAATTCGCTGGTCGTCGGCCCGGTCGAGACCGAACAGAGTCAGCTGCACTACGGCGATCAAGACGGTGTCGACGCGGTCGGCGCGACCATTCCGCTCGGTCGGATGGCCCGGCCCGACGATATCGGCGGCTGCGCCGTATTCCTGACCTCACCGCTGGCCGCCTTTGTCAGCGGCGCGACGCTGCTGGTGCACGGCGGGGGTGAGCGTCCGGCATTCCTTGCCGCGTCGAACGCCAATGTCGCCGAGCAGCCCGCCGAGGCCTGAACAACCGAACCCGAAAACGAAGAGGACACAACAGGTTATGGACACCGAGCAGATCTGCGCGGGGCGCGTCGTCATTGTCACCGGCGCTGGTCGCGGTATCGGCCGGGCGCACGCGCTCGCCTTCGCCGCCGCCGGGGCGCACGTGGTGGTCAACGATCTGGGCTCCGCCCTGGATGGTGCGGCGACCAGCGAGACTCCCGCCGAACAGGTCGTCGCCGAGATCAAGGCGCTCGGCGGGGAGGCCGTGGCCAATGGTGACGACATCGCGGACTGGGACGGTGCGCGCAACCTCATCCGCCAGGCCGTCGACACCTTCGGCGGTCTGGATGTGCTGGTCAACAATGCCGGATTCGTGCGCGACCGGATGCTGGTGAACCTCGGCGAGGACGAGTGGGACGCGGTGATCCGGGTGCACCTCAAGGGTCACTTCGCGACCATGCGCCATGCCATCGAGTACTGGCGCGGCGAATCCAAGGCCGGTCGTCCGGTCGACGCCCGCATCATCAACACCAGCTCCGGCGCGGGCCTGCAGGGCAGCGTCGGCCAGGGCAACTATGGTGCGGCCAAGGCGGGTATCGCGGGCCTGACCCTCACCGCCGCTGCCGAATTCGCGCGCTACGGCGTCACCGTCAACGCCATCGCCCCCGCCGCCCGTACCCGCATGACCGAGACCGTCTTCGCCGAAACCATGGCCGCCCCCGAGGACGGCTTCGACGCGATGGCTCCGGAAAACGTTTCGCCGATCGTCGTCTGGCTGGGCAGCCCGCAATCGGCGGCTGTCACCGGCCGGATGTTCGAGGTCGAGGGCGGCAAGGTGGCCCTGGCCGATGGCTGGCGCCACGGCACCGCCGTGGATCGCGGCGCGCGCTGGAACCCCGCCGAACTCGGTCCGGTGGTAGCCGACCTGATCGCCAAGTCCGTTCCGCCGGAGCCGGTGTACGGCTCTGTTTGATTTGCAGCGCCTGCGGCGCTGCGTGTTCGCGGCCCCCTGGTGTCTCGCGTCCGAGCCGTCGAGACTCGCGACTGCGTCGCATGCGCTTCGACGACTCGGACGCGAGACGGGCCGCGAACGGTTGCTCGTAAGACTCGCTCCGTGGTGGTCGCCTCGAGCGGGTAGTTCGGTGCCCGAGGCGCACTGTCCGGTGGTCGAGGTTCGTGCTTGCAGTGCATGCGCTTCCACGGCTCGGACGCGAGACGGGCCGCGAACGGTTGCTCGTAAGACTCGCTCCGTGGTGGTCGCCTCGAGCGGGTAGTTCGGTGCCCGAGGTGCACTGTCCGGTGGTCGAGGTTCGTGCTTGCAGTGCATGCGCTTCGACGGCTCGGACGCGAGACGGGCCGCGAACGGTTGCTCGTAAGACTCGCTCCGTGTGGGTCGGCAAGTGCGGTCGCTCCGCGCCTGACGAACGCCGAGCGAGAGGGCATTACGGCGCGTGCGCTTCGAGGACTCGGCCGAATTCCCGTGCACCGTCGTCAGCAATACGTCGGTGTGCCAGCCTTGGCGCATCATGCAGTCCGTTGCGCGAGGCCGCTGTGACGAGGGCAGGTTCGCTGTGTCGTCCGAACCGGCCGTGCCGACGCCGGATTTCGGGTGTTGACCGGTCTCCGGGGGACCTCGGCATACGTACTGGTCCACCGGTTTTGCCAGGGATGCGCGTAGGGGATTAACGCGGAAGTGTGTTCGGGATTACACCTGAACTTCCGAAGGCGCGATCTGGGCGTTCGACCGGTTCCGGGCAGAAGGTCGGTCGGGCGCATCTTATGCCGTGCGTGGCCCGACCGACTGCGCGGTTTTGGGCTGCGGTTTACTATGGGCTCCCGTCCGTCAAAGTCCCGGAATTTGTGCGTTGCGACCGGGCAACAGATCTGCGCTATATCGAATCAGGGGAAGGCTGGCGCATGGCCGTTGGTCGCACGTCGCGTGTGGTTGCAGTGCTTGCGACTGTGGCTGGCCTTGCGCTCCTCGGGGGAGTGTCGGCCGAGGCCCAGCCCGGCAGCGCGTGCCCACAGTGCGCGGACCCCAATATCCCTGTGCCAGATGCGACCAGCGATGTATGGAAGCCCCTGGCGATTCCGGGCCAGTCGAGTGTCGGTTCACCACTTGATCCGACCGATGCGGCCGCGGGTATCAACCAGGCCGCCGGTCCCGGTTCGGCCGCGGGTTCCGCCGCCGCTGGCTCCGCGGCCCTCGGCGCGACGGGTCTGCTCGGCGCACTCCTCGGCGGCGGCTCGGTCGGCGTGGGCACCATTATCGGCACGGGCTCCGCGGGCGTTGGCGCGATCATCGGCACCGGTTCGGCGGGTGTCGCCACCATTCTCGGCATCGGTTCGGCGGTGGTGGCCGGTACCGGTTCGGCGGCGCTGGGCACCGGATCCGCCCTCCTCGGAACAGGTTCCGCGGCAGTCGGTTCCGCTGCTGTCGGCACCGGATCGGCGCTGGTTGGCACGGGTTCGGCCGCGGTCGGTTCGGCCGGTGTCGGATCCGCTGGTGTCGGTTCGGCCGGAACCGGTTCCGCCGCGGTAGGTTCCGCGGCCGTCGGCTCCGCCGCGGTCGGCTCGGCGTCCCCCCTGCTTTTGCTCCTGATCCCACTGCCCGCGCCGCCCGCTCCGGCGGTGCCCCCCGTTCCGATCATCGTCCCGCCCGCGCCGCCCGCACCGGCGGCACCGCCCGCACCGGCGGCACCGCCCGCACCGGCGGCACCGCCCGCACCGGCGGCACCGCCCGCGCCGGCGGCACCGCAACTCGCGCCGGTCCCGGTGGCCGCGCCGCTCGCTCCCGCTCCGGAGCAGGTGCCGCCGCCGCCCGCACCTCCGGCCGCCCCACCCGCGGCCCCGGCCAGGCCGAATCCGGACGTCCGGCCGACCAGTGCCGACGACGGCCTGCCCGAGCCCAATGTGCTCGGCGTGGTAAGCGGCCTGATCGTGCTCGCGCTGGCCGGAACTGCTTCCGGCGCAGTGAGTTTCCAGAGCGCGTCGGCCGCACAGGCCCGCATCGATGCCGCGCGTGCCGAGTTCTTCGGACCGAGGACGTAAAGGGGCGTTCGATGAGTCAGAGCAGAACGCAAACCGGGCTCCGGGCCTATCGACGGGTGGCGGCGGCGGTCGACGCGGTGTGCGCCGTCGCCGCGGATTCCGATGCGACCACCCTGGACGAGGTCGTCGCCTCCATTGCCAGCGAGCGGCGTCGCGAGATCGAAATCGCCAGTGCGGAACTGGGTCCCGGCGTCTGCGGCCAGCGCCGCTTCTATCCGGACCGCGATGTGATCGTGCTCGCCACCGCACTGCCGAGCCGAGAGCACACCCTCGCACACGAATTGGGCCATATCGTCTTCGGCCACGAGGGCGTGCCCGCGCCCGAGGTGACACTGGAGGCCAGTGACGATCTGATCGCCTACATGCTCAGCCAGCGTGCGCATCAGCAGATCGTCGACGACGGTGCGGACGAACTCGCCGAATGGGAGGCCGAAACCTTCGCCGCCATGCTGATGACCCGACTCCGCGTGTTCAACAACCGGGGCGCAGGCGTCTCGGTTCTTCGATTCGATGAGGCGCTGGGATGACCCTCTGGTTGACGGCCATGCTGGTCTGGGTTGCGGCCGGTGCGCGTGTCGGCCGGGTACTGGTGAAGCCCGCGACGACCGCGCGGGTGGCGATCGTCGTCGCGGTCGCGGCGGTCGCACTCGGGGCCACCGTCGCGGTTCCCGAAATCGCTCTCGCCATCGACAATCTGCTACCGCGCGGTCTGCATTCGGGCCTGCTGTCCGACGGTGTCGTGACCTCGGCCTGGATGCTGTTCGCGACCGCGACCTCGGTGGTCGCGTCCGCGGCGTGGCCGGTCGTCTCCCGCCGCAATCTGCGTCAGATCGCATTCCTGATCTACGGCATCGGCTCGGTCGCGGTGGCGGTGAACCTGTTCTGGTCCACCACTTTCGGCTGGATGGTGGTCGCGCTCGGCTGCGTTTTCATTGTCATCACCGGTGTGCGCAACCTGGACTGGACAACGCTCGGTCGCGGTATCGCGATCTATACCGCCGGGACCACGCTCGTCGCGGTGCTCGCCGTGCTGCAGATCCGCCGGGCCTTCATCGACGCGCCGGTCGCGAAACCCGGCGAACCGAACTGGGGTTGGCCCGCTTGGGCGGCGGCGGCCCTGCTCATCGCGTTCGGCGCGGTGTGGATCGTGGTCGAGCTGTGGGTGCGCGCGCGAATCCTGTTGCGGCAGATCAAGGTTCTGCACCGCATCATGATCGGCCGGTTCCCGGAGGTGGTCGCGCATGACCAGCCGGGTACCTCCACACAGCTCGAGGCATCCGATCAGGTCGCGCAGATCATGGATGCGTTATATCTGCAATCCGGCGGCGGCGTCGAGCTGGTCAGCGCGGGTCCGCCACCGCCACTGGTGTCCGCGCGGGCCGACCGGGTCGCGCAGTGGGCGCGAAACCCATTGGGTGAGGTGGTAGTCGACGCGCGGTGGATTGCTCCGCCGGAGGGTATTAGTCCTCGCGGGTGGGTCCAAGCAATCGCGCGCGCCTACCGAGCGGGCGCGGCATCGTCGGCCCGGAATTGATCGAGTGACATCAAAACCGATCAGCTCGAGGCATTCCGGAGGGCTCGCTCCGGGTATTCAATAAGGTTGACATAGCAAGGAATCCGGCACCGCTTCCGCAGTGCCGCATTCCTTGTGTCTGTCGACGTATCCGCGCAACTGATTTCATCAGTAGCGGGTCTCTTAGGGGCGCGCTTTTATCGCAACCCGGTATGCGCCACCAAGCCCACAACTTTAGGGGCACCGTAGGCGCGCCCGCGGTCTGGTGGGGCCATACCCATGACGCAGTACGGTGCGACCCTGTGGGTCGCACCGTACTGCGCTGCGGGAGAACCTATTCGGTGCCATCCGGAGGAATTTCGGGCAGACCTTCGCTTGCCCGCAATTTCTCCGCCATGGAGGTGAGGAGGTTCTGTGATTCTTCGGACAGGTCGAACGCCCTACTCGACAGCCGTCGCAGCCCGTAGCCCTGCAGCTGGGACAGCAACTCCAGATCGTGATCGATCTTGGCGGCATAGATGTCGTTGAAGAAGTAGTCCGGTTTGACCTTGAAGAACTTGGCCAGTGCAGCCACCGTTTCGTCCGACGGGTTGGTCCGCTGTCCCGACCTCAACTGCGAGAGGTACGGTTTCGAGATCGGATGTCCGGAGGCCGTCAGCGCAGCCGCAACCTCCGCGTTGGTGTGCGGCTTGCGCCCCGGGGGATGCACGGTTTCGAACAGCTTGTTCAGCCGCGCCGCGAAATCAGCCATTGTGAGCCGCCCAATTCCCTTCGCTGTACTAACAGTCGTTATCTCGGATACGTATCATTGATATTAGCGGCTCAGTAACTGAAAACCTACGCCTGATTCAGGATTTCCTTGAAGCTTCTAGGTGCCGCTCCCGGGAAGGCACTGCGACGGTTGCGTTTGCGGGTCACGCCAACGGCTCTTGGGAAAACGTGGTGTGAACCGGTTCTTGCCCGTCGCGAGCACCTTCCCCGGCAGACCGATGATAACCCCAAGATAGCTGACGGGTCATCTAGTGGCGTGTCCTGGTGTTTGTGTGGCGTACGACACGTTTTGGGCTCATTGGGATGAACGTTCAACAAAGCGCGGAATTGGTTGAAACTCTTACAATCTCTCGATGATGGTGCCTGTCGCCAGTGCCCCGCCCGCACACATGAGCACCATCGCGGTGCTGCCTCCGGTTCGCTCCAGTTCGTGCAAAGCCGTTGTGATGAGCCGGGATCCGGTCGAACCCACCGGATGTCCGAGTGCGATAGCGCCGCCGTTTACATTTACCCGGTCCATGTCCGGCTTGTGTACAGACGCCCATGAAAGTGCAACTGCCGCAAAAGCCTCATTGATCTCGAAAAGGTCGATGTCGCCGATATTCATGCCGGACCGTTCGAGCAGTCGGGTGCACGCCTGCACCGGCCCGTCGAGGTGGAACTCGGGCTCCGCGCCGACCAGTACCTGCGTCACGATCCGTGCGCGCGGACGCAAACCCGCTCGCCGCGCGGCCTTTTCGTCCATCAGCAGCACCGCGGCCGCGCCGTCGGAGATCTGCGATGAGGTGCCCGCGGTGTGGATTCCGCCCTCCAGCACCGGCTTGAGCTTGGCCAGTCCCTCCAGGGTGGTTTCGCGCAGGCCCTGATCCCTTGTCACGTCCAGCTTCTCGCCGGTGAGATTGCCTTCCTTGTCGACCGCTGGCGCGGTCACATGCAGCACCTCGCGGTCGAAGCGGCCCTCGGCCCAGGCCTTGGCGGCCAAGCGCTGCGAACGGACGCCGAGCTCGTCGAGATCGGCGCGAGTGATGCCGCGCCGCTTGGCAATACGCTCGGCCGCCTCGAACTGGTTCGGCAGATCGATATTCCAGGAGGCGGGCCGACGTGGACCGGCGTGCTCGCCGACGTTGGCGCCCAAAGGAACTCGGCTCATCGCCTCCACGCCGCAGGCCATGCCGATCTCGATGGCGTCGGTCGCGATCAGGCCGGCGATGAGGTGGTTGGCCTGCTGGGCCGAACCGCACTGGGCGTCGATGGTGGTGGCGCCGACCTGCCACGGCAGCCCGGCATGCAGCCAGGCGACCCGGGTCACGTTATTGGACTGCTCGCCGGCCTGGGTGACGCAGCCGCCGATGACCTGCTCCACCTGTGCGGGATCCAGATGTGCCTTATCGAGCAGCCCGCGCTGAGCGAGGCCGAGCAGTTCGGCGGCGTGCAGACCGGCGAGCCAGCCGCCGCGCTTGCCGATGGGGGTGCGAGCGGCCTCGACGATGACGGGTGTGCCCATGTCCAACCTTTCTTCAGGGACAGAAAAATGAAACGTGTGTTCATACCTGCGACAGGCGAATCTGTCCTGTTCTTCCCTCATTATGCAGCCTATGCTTCAATGATTGTAGAACGTGTTTCAGTTTGTCGAAGGAGACATCTGGTGGTTGATCCGCGGAATGCCCGGCCGAATCTGCCGGATGGGTTCGATGTCACGGACCCGGACATTTACGCCGAGCGTGTTCCGGTGGAGGAGTACGCCGAACTGCGTCGCGCCGCACCGATCTGGTGGAATCCGCAGCCCCCCGAAGTCGGCGGCTTCCACGACGAGGGCTTCTGGGTGGTGAGCAAGCATGCGGACGTCAAGGAGGTCTCGCGCCGCAGCGATGTGTTCTCCACCTTCGAGAACACCGCGATTCCGCGCTTCAACGACGACATCACCCGCGAGCAGATCGAACTGCAGCGCTTCGTCCTGTTGAACATGGACGCACCCCAGCACACCAAATTGCGCAAGATCATCTCCCGCGGCTTCACTCCGCGCGTGATCAACGGCCTGCGCGCCGAACTCAAGGCGCGGGCGGAGTCCATCGTGAAGGAGGCGGCGGAATCCGGCTCCGGTGACTTCGTCACCCAGGTCGCCTCGGAGCTGCCGCTGCAGGCCATCGCCGAGCTGATCGGCGTCCCGCAGGAAGACCGCGGAAAGGTCTTCACCTGGTCGAACGATATGACCGGCTATGACGATCCGGAGAACGAGGCCGATCCGGTGGCCGCCTCCGCCGAGGTGCTCGGCTACGCCTACCAAATGGCCGCGGCGCGCAAGGAATGTCCGGCCGATGACATCGTGACCAAGTTGATCGAGGCCGATGTCGATGGCGATGAGCTGACCCCGGAGGAGTTCGGCTTCTTCGTCATCATGCTGGCCGTCGCGGGCAATGAGACCACCCGCAATGCGATCACCCATGGTATGGCGGCCTTCCTGGAGCATCCGGACCAATGGGAGCTGTTCAAGAAGGAACGCCCGGCCACCGCCGCCGACGAGATCATCCGGTGGGCGACCCCGGTCACCTCGTTCCAGCGGACCGCGCTCGAGGACACCGAACTCGGGGGTGTGCAGATCAAGAAGGGCCAGCGGGTGATCATGCTCTACCGCTCGGCCAACTTCGACGAGGAGGTCTTCGAGAATCCGGAGCAGTTCGACATCACGCGAAAGGACAACCAGCACTTGTCCTTCGGTGGTACCGGTGCGCACTTCTGCATCGGCGCGAATCTGGCCCGGATGGAGGTCGACCTGATCTTCAACGCCATTGCCGACGCCATGCCCGATATCACCAAGCTCGGTGATCCGAAGCGACTGCGCTCGGGCTGGCTCAACGGTGTCAAGGAGTTCCAGGTCGACTACAAGGGCTCGGGCTGCCCGGTCGCGCACTGACACGTCGCGGACCCAGGCTTGTGTCGGCAGCCTGGGTCCACACGAAAGGGCCCTCGTACCGGTAGTCCCCTTGCCGGTACGAGGGCCCCTTTCGTGCTGCCCCGAGGGGGAGGCAGCGTGCTCAGGTAGCGGGCTTCGCGGTCGCCATGGCGCGGTCGACCTCCCAAAATGCCCGCAGCGCAGCGATTTTGCCCGTTTCGTCCACCTTGTAAGTGAAGACGCCCTCGGCATCGATCTGGTGCCCGCCCATCCTGGTGCGGATCAGGCCGGTGAAGGCGATCTCATTGCCGCAGGCGAACGAGTCCCCGAAGTGGAATTCGATCGAATCGGTCTTCGCGATCGCCATATCCCAGAATGCCGCGATGGCCTCCTTGCCGCGATGGCCCCTGCCCTCCGGATCGAAACCCGAAGGGCCGATGGGATCTTCGACAATGCCGTCGGTCGCGAACAGATCGACCCACGCCTGCTTATCGCGCGCTCGCACCGCGGCCTGCGATGCGAGTCCGGCGGCCCGTGCTGGATGTTCGGTGGTACTCATACTGCTGCCTTCGCGACGATGGGTTCCTCGATATTCTTCGCGGCGAAGCGGCGCAGTGACTCCTGCTTGGCCGCCAGTTCACCCTCGAAGCCGATGCCATCGGCCAGCCACGGGATCACGATCGCATCGGTCACCCCGGCATCGGCCAGATCCTGATATCCGGTGCGCCCGAACTTGTCGACGCACACCGCCTGGATCTCGAACGGCACCTGTTCACGGCCGAATTCGGCGCGCAGCGCGCCGAGCTTGCCGATGGTGGTGCACAGTTCGGCATAGGTCATCATCGCCGAGGTCCAGCCGTCACCGACCTTGGCCGCCCGGCGCAGCGCGGGTTCGGTGTGGCCGCCGATATAGAACGGGACCGGCTGGCTCGGCGCCGGGCTGATCTGCAGCGGATCGAAATCGAAGAATTCCCCGTGGTACTCCACCATGCCGCCGCCGAGCACCAACTTGATGACCTCGATCATCTCGTCGACTCGCGCGCCCCGCTTCGCGTAGGGCACCCCACACCATTCGAATTCCTCTGGTGCCCAACCGATTCCGACGCCGAATCCGAACCGGTTGCCGGACAGGTTGGCTACCGAGCCGACCTGCCTGGCCAGCAGCAGCGGATTGCGTGAACCGAGCTTGAGCACGTTGGTGTAGAAGTGAATTCGGCTGGTCACGGCCGCCATAGCGGTCGCACCGATGAGCGGGTCGACCCACGGTGTCTCCGGTCCCCAGAACCGACTGCCGTCGGCGGTGTAGGGATACTTCGCGGCCGCCGACTTCATGTAGAACAGCGAGTCGGGGAGTGCGATCGATGAAAATCCGCACTCCTCAGCCGTTTTCGCCAGCTCGGGCAGCTGCTCCAGCGGACTCAGCGCGATGCCGAGGGTGAACTTCAATGTTCCTTGGCTCATATCAGCGGTCCTTGCCTCAGTGCGGCTGCTCCGAGCCCACAACCCACATGGCGAAGTACTGCGACCCGCCGCCGTACGCGTGCCCGAGCGCCTTCTTGGCATTCGCGACCTGGTAGTCCCCGGCCCGGCCCATGACCTGTTTGGCGGCCTCGGCGAACCGGATGAGTCCGGAGGCGCCGATCGGATTCGAGGAGAGCACGCCGCCGGATGGGTTGACCGGCAGCGTTCCGCCGATCTCGGTCTCGCCCTTATCGGTGAGTTTCCAGCCGTCGCCCTGGGGAACGAAGCCCAGGTTCTCCAGCCACATCGGCTCGAACCAGGAGAACGGCACGTAGATCTCGGCCACGTCGATCTCTTTGAGCGGGTCGGTGATTCCGGCGGCCTGCCACAGCGCGGCGGCCGCATCCTGTCCGGCCTGCGGATTGACCTGATCGCGTCCGGCAAAGGTGGTCGGCTCGGTGCGCATGGCGGTGCCGTGCACCCAGGCGACCGTCTTACCGGTGGCCTCGACGGCCTTCGCGGCTTCCTCGTCACCGATCACCACGGCGCAGGCGCCGTCGGAGGACGGGCAGGTCTCGTCGAATCGGATCGGATCCCACAGCATCTGGGAGGAGAGCACCTTCTCCAGCGTGATGTCGGGCTGGTGCAGGTGCGCGAGGGGATTCTTCGCGCCGTTGCGGCGATCCTTCACCGCGACCATCGCACCGATATGGCCCGGTGCGTTCGACCGGCGAATGTAGGAGCGCACATGCGGTGCGAAGTAGCCGCCCGCCCCCGCGCCGACCGGCATGGTGAAGGGCACCGGAAACGACAGCGCCCACATGGCATTCGATTCCGACTGCTTCTCCCAGGCGATGGCGAGCACCCGCTTGTGCACCCCGGCCTGCACCAGATTGGCGGCGACGATACCGGTCGAGCCGCCGACGGATCCGGCGGTGTGCACGCGCAGCAGCGGTTTTCCGGTGGCGCCCAAGGCATCCGCCAGATACAGCTCGGGCATCATGACGCCCTCGAAGAAGTCCGGCGCCTTGCCGACCACCACCGCATCGATATCGGCGATGGTGAGCCCGGCGTCGTCGAGTGCACGATCGATGGCCTCGCGGCACATGCCCGCCATGGACACATCGGTTCGTTTCGTCACGTGATGGGTTTGTCCGGTGCCGAGCACCGCAGCGGGAAAGCTCATCGGCTCGCCTCCGAATCCAAAACGGCTACCAGGTTCTGCTGCAGCGCCGGGCCGCTGCTGGCGTGGGCGAGCGCCCGATTCGCGGTGCCCGCCATGATCGCCTCGGCCGCGAAGCCGATGCGCTCCAGGCCCGCCGCGAACATCGGATTGGCGGCGAGTGCGCCGCCGGACGGATTCACCTTGGTCTCGGGCCGCAACCCGATCGCCTCGGCGAGGATCAGCTGCTGATGGCTGAACTGCGCGTGCAGTTCGGCGATATCGAAGCCGCTGGTATCCCCGCCGGTAACCGACTGTGCCGCGGCCGCAGTCGACGGTGAGACGGTCAGATCGCGGGCGCCGAGATTGGGTGTGTCCACCCGGTGCGCCATGCCGGTGAGCCAGGCCGGGCGCTCGCAGAGTTCCCGAGCCCGGTCGCCGACCGCGAGCACAATGGCAGCGGCACCGTCGGTGATCGGTGCGACATCGTGCGCGCGCAGCGGATCGGCGATATACGGTGCGGCGAGCAGGGTTTCGATATCGCCGGAGTCACCGGCGGCGACCGCCGCCATATCGCGTTCGGTCCAGCGCCCCGCGTCCAGCCCGGCCCGCGCCTGCAGACCCGCGATCGACCAGGCGTCCGGCCAGAGCGGGGTGACCAGGTAGGGATCGAGCTGCATGGTGAGCACCTGGCGCAGCGTGCCCGCGGAGGACTTGCCGAAGCCGTAGACAAGCGCGGTCTTCGCCTGTCCGGAGCGCAGTTTCACGAATGCCTCGTACAGCGCCCAGGCGGCGTCCATCTCGACATGCGATTCGTTGATCGGCGGTACCGCGCCGATGGCGTCGACCGCCGAGATGAAGGAGAAGGCGCGGCCCGCGAGGTAATCCGAGGAACCGGAGCACCAGAAGTCGATATCGGACTTGGTGATGCCGAGTCGGGTGTAGAGCTGCTGGAAGACGGGCACCAGCATCTCGACACCGTTGGTGGTGCCGAAGGTCTCCGGCACATGCGGTGCGTGGGCGAATCCCACGACCGCGATGTCGGTGCCAGAGTTGGCGCTTGCGCCTGTTACTGCGTTGGTCAACGTGGCCTCTCAGAGGTGGTGCTTGTACGTCTCGTAGTCGGCATCCGGCTCGCCGGTGGGGCGGAAGTGGTCAACATTGCTGAGCCCGAAGCCCCACTCCTCGCGCGGCTTCCACACCGCCTCCACCCGCATGCCCATGCGCACCTCGCTCGCGTCGCAGCCGAGCACCAGGTGCAGCACCGGGATATCGGCGCCGTCGAGCAGCACATAGGCCGCGACATACGGCGGCTTGATGCGCTGGCCCATGAACGGCACATTGACGATGCAGAAGGTGGTCACAATGCCGCGGTCGGGCAGTTCGACGATCTCGTCGGTCGGCCTGCCGTCGGTCGGATTGGCGCCGCGCGGCGGGAAGTACACCTTGCCCGCGGCGTCGGTGCGCCCGCCGAGCAGTTTGCCCTCGGCCAGGCCGCGCAGGTAGACGGTCTCCTGCGGGGAGGCGCTGTGCATGTAGTTCAGGTCGACCGGTGTGATGAGCACCGTGACCGGCTCGCCGTCCGAACCGGATGGCGCTGGTGCGGTGGAGGTTTCGCCCGGTTCGAAGCAGACGATGTCCTTGATGCTGCCGGTGGGCTCGGCCGCCCACCGGGCGACCACGCGCTGGCCGGTGTGGATGTCCTCGGGTGCGGCGACGTCGACGGCGTGCAGCATGGTGGTGTCCGCGCCGTCGAGTTGGATCAGCGCCCAGGCGAACGGGCGGTCGAACGGCTGGCCGGGCAGCGGATCGCGGACCCAGGTCCACGACCGGACGGTGCCGGTATCGGCCACGTCGACGAATTCGGTCAGCGCCGCGGAGGTGACCGGATCGTATTCCGGCGGCGGTACCAGCACCCGGCCGTCGGAGCCGCGCACGCCCACGATCTTGCGGCCGCGCAGCTCGGTCAGGAAGGTGCCGATGACCGGCCCGACCGACCGCGTGTAGTCGAATTGCACCCGAAGGGGTGCGCTGAGTACATCGGGCGGTGTGTTCAATTCCGGCCCTCTCTCATCCGCGATTGTGCCGGATGCGGTATTCCCCTGAGTCACGATATCGAGTAGAACAGGTTCTTATTCTGGTGGCAAGAACTTGCTGGCCCTTTCGAGCGACCTGCAAGCGGACGCCAGCGAGAGAAAGAGGTCGCGCATGAAGTTCGGATTGCAACTCGGGTATTGGATGGCGCAGCCGCCACAGAATGCGGGCGAGTTGGTGGTCGCCGCCGAGGCGGCCGGTTTCGACGCGGTGTTCGCCGCCGAATCCTGGGGATCGGATGCCTTCGGGCCGCTGATGTGGTGGGGCTCGGCCACGCAGCGGGTGCGGCTGGGCACATCGGTGGTGCAGATGTCGGCCCGCACCCCGGCCGCGACGGCCATGCACGCGCTGACGCTGGACCATCTCAGCGGCGGCCGGGCCATTCTCGGGCTCGGCGTCTCCGGGCCGCAGGTGGTCGAGGGCTGGTACGGGCAGCCGTTCGCCAAGCCATTGCAGCGCACCAGGGAGTACGTCGGCATCATTCGCCGCATCCTGGAGCGGCAGGCGCCGGTCACCAATGACGGGCCGCAGTACCCGCTGCCGTACAACGGACCGGGATCGACCGGACTCGGTAAGCCGCTCAAGCCGATCGTGCACCCGCTACGAGCGGATATGCCGATCTGGCTGGGTGCGGAGGGGCCGAAGAATGTCGCGCTGACGGCCGAGATCGCCGATGGCTGGCTCGCGATCTACTACGCGCCGCGGCTGGCCGGGATGTACAACGACTGGCTCGATGAGGGCTTCGCCCGGGCGGGCGCGCGGCGTTCGCGGGACGATTTCGAGATCGCCGCGAGCTGTCAGGTGGTGATCACCGACGATCCCAAGAGCGAACTCGAGCGGATGCGCTGGATCATGGCGCTCTACATCGGCGGCATGGGCGCGCCGGAGCTGAATTTTCACGCGCAGGTCTACCGGCGGATGGGCTACGAGCGCGAGGTCGACGAGATCGGCAGGCTCTTCCAGTCCGGCAAGAAGGCCGAGGCCGCCGCAATGGTGCCGGATGAGCTGATTTTGGATACCGCGATCATCGGCGACGAGGAGCATGTGCGTAAGCAACTCGAGGTTTGGGAAGCCGCCGGGGTCACCGAGATGCTGGTGTCTGTTCCAGATATCGAGCAATTGCATCGGCTCGCACCCCTTGTACAGATGTAGAACACGTTCTAGATTCGTAGGGGTGACGCAGGTAGAAATTCTCGGTCTCTGGAACATCGCGAACGCGGAACCCGATCGGATCGCCCTGGTGGATCCATCCGGCCGTGAAGTGACCTATCGCGAATTGGCCACGCTCGCAAACCGTTACGGCACCGGCCTGCGGGCCCTCGGTCTACAGCCCGGTGACGTGCTGGTCAGCATGGTGCACAACTGCGTCGAGGCGGTCGCCGCCTACTTCGCGGCCTACCAGGCCGGGCTCTACATCGTCGCCGTGAACTGGCATCTGACCGGCCCCGAGGTCGCCTACATCCTGGCCGACAGCGAGGCCAAGGCCTTCATCGCGAGCGATCGGTTCGCCGCCGTCGCGATCGCCGCGGCGGATGAGGCCGGACTGCCGGCCACCGCGCGCTTCGCGGTCGGCGAGATCGAAGGCTTCAAGTCCGTGGCCTGGCTGGGTGCCGCCGATACCGGTCGCCCCGATAATCGGACCACGGGTGCGCCGATGCTCTACACCTCGGGAACCACGGGGCGGCCCAAGGGTGTTCGGCGTCCGCTCACCGGCACCGACCCGGATGTCGTTCCGGTGGCTTCGACCGCGTTCTTCGGTCTGTTCGAGCTGAAGCCCTACGACGATCACGTGCACATCTGCGGTTCGCCGCTGTATCACACCGCCGTGCTGAACTTCGCGACCATCTCTATTCAGTTGGGGCACAAGCTCGTTCTGATGGATCGCTGGGACGCCGAGGAAATGCTGCGGCTCATCGACAAATATCGGGTGACCCACAGCCATATGGTGCCGACCCAGTTCCACCGGCTGCTCGCGCTGCCCGCGGAGGTGCGCGCGAAGTACGACGTGTCATCGCTGCGCAGCATGGTGCACGGCGCGGCCCCGTGCCCGGGCGAGACCAAGCGGCAGATGCTGGAGTGGTGGGGGCCGACGGTCACCGAGTACTACGCGGCGACCGAGGGCGGCGGCACGGTCATCAACGGTGCCGACTGGCTGAAGAAGCCGGGCTCGGTGGGCAAGGCCTGGCCCTGGTCGGTCATCAAGGTGCTCAGCGAGGAGGACGGCTCCGAGTTGCCCACCGGGGAGCCCGGTCTGGTCTATATGAAGATGGGCGCGTCCAGCTTCGAATACCACCACGCCAAGGAGAAGACCGAAGAGTCAAGGGTCGGTGACCTTTTCACCGTCGGCGATATCGGCCACCTCGACGAGGACGGCTACCTCTACCTGCACGACCGCCGCTCCGACCTGATCCTGTCCGGTGGTGTGAACATCTACCCGGCCGAGATCGAGAACGTCCTCACCACCCACCCGAAGGTCGAAGACGTCGCGGTCTTCGGTCTGCCGCACCCGGATTGGGGCCAAGAGGTCAAGGCCGTCGTCCAGCCGGCAGCCGGTATCGAGGGCAACGACGAACTCACCACCGAACTACTGGCCTACGCCGCAACCCAATTGGCGAAATACAAAATGCCCCGCTCCATCGACTACCTCGACGAACTCCCCCGCGACCCCAACGGCAAGCTCTACAAGCGCAAACTCCGCGACCGCTACATCCCCGCCTCATAGCGGAATCGCTGTCGCACACCCAGTGATGGTCGCGCACGAGGTATACCTTCTGCGCGACCATCACTGCCTGTGCGTCACGTGCATTGGTTGTGCGCCAGTGGAGTCAGTTGTTCTCGCTGATGGCCAGTCTTGTGCGCGGCGCGCAGTTGGGTTGCGTCGCTTGGTGGCCCACTCTGTGCGTGACGGTCAGTGGGTGTGTGGCAGCGGCAAGGGGGTGCCGTCCGGCGCGCAGTTGCGCTGTGTCAGTTGGGACTGCCCGGCGCTCTCACCGTGTGGATTGCATACGCGTGCAGTCTCGCCGCTTACCTGGTGGCGCCGGTCATCGTTGACTGGACTCCTCGCTGCATGTCCGCCCGCCCCGTCTGTCCGCCCGTGCCCGCTAATTGCCTGACCTGCTCGTCGGCCCGGTCTGCCTATCCGCTCGGCTTATTCAATCGTCCGACCACACCTATCCGCGGGCCTGCTCGTCCGCCCAGTGTGCTCGTCCACCTGGCGTGCCTGTGTCAACACCGGCCCATCCGTGACGCACCCGTTCCGGCTCAACCATGACCCAACCGGCTCCGAAGACGTCCGGAAGTGCCGATTATGTGATGGTTGGTCTGCATCACACGAATCGCCGGCACGCGTGTTCGGGTGACTCGGCAGCTACCGCGAGGCTGGGGGCAGGAGCCGACCGCTGAGGACGGGACGGTTGTTGAGGTCATCCAGAGGCACCCCGACGCCGAGGTTCTCTGCAAGCCTGTAGAACATTCCGAGGGACCCCAAGGGACCGTATTCGTCTTCTTCGGGTCGGGCGCCGAGGGCCTGCATCTCGGTGTCGAAGCGGTGCGGGTCGCTGCCAGTCCGTGCGAAGCTGTTCGTGGTGTCGAGTCCGGTGATGAGGCGGCCGTCCTCCGCGTACCGGAACACCTCTCCCGGTTTCTCGCTGGCGTGCAGCTCCAGTGCCGCGGTTCCGATCGAGGCACGCAACACCATTCCTCGGTCTTGGATGCCTTTCCAACTGCCGTGCTCCCACGCCCAGGCCCAGCTTCGGTAATGCCCTGCGCTGACCACATATCCGTCGTCTGCGTAGAGAAGGCCGCCCAGCTCGTTGCGGAAGTCATTCGGCCCGCGCACCGCCACGGTGTTGTGGTCGACGCCCATCCGCTCCAATAGCTCCTGGGCGCTGATCTGACGCGCGAAGGTGAGGTTGACCAGCGGCAGATCCGTGTCGTACATCCACCCAAGGCCCCCGGTCGTGGTGTTCACGATGCCCCCGGTTCGTTGATCGCGATCGGGAAACACAGTCCATGATCATGAAACCAGGCGTCGTCATCAGCTGAAGCAGTCACAGCGGCTGACACTGCCATGAGCCACCGACATCCATGGCCGCGTCCCCGCCCCGGACCGTCGTCTAGCAGCGACGGCCCCTCCGGCGGACAAGCCGGTTCCATGCGGCGGGCTGTTGCGGGACTCGATGGAAGTCCAACGTCCGGAAATCAGCGTAAGTCGTTTCGTGTCAAGCGGTTCGGTCGGTGCCCTCATCCGTCGTGGTCCCTGCATAGCGGTGATGGGGTTGAGCCCAGCAGCGTGTAATCGGGTTGAGGTGACGACGGGCGGGGCTGCCCATGATTTCCGGCGAGATCACGCAGTGTCTCTATGCCGAGTGGGGCTCGCCCCGACCGGCCGCTCGATGGCCGCTCAATTGGTCAGGCGGCCACCGGGATTGGGGTGTCGGTTGGTTGTGTGCCGTGGGTGGCGGTGTGTGGATCCCAGCGTCGGCCGGTGGTGATGACGGCATGCAGGTGTCGCAGGATGGCGGCGGCGATGGCGGCTTGGGCTTGGGTGGGGCTGAGTTTGTTGTCGTCGCGGCTGGTCAGGTGCCGGTAGCGGGCGGCATAGACAGGGTTGGCGCGTTGGGCGCCCCAGACCGCCCGCCAAGCGGCTAGGCGCAGGCTGGGCCGGCCTTGGCCGGTGAGTTTGGTTCGTCCGGTGAACGTGCCCGAGAGTTTCTCCCGGGGTGCCAGTCCGGCGTGTTTGACCAGAGCGCGGGCGGTGGTGAACCGGGTGGGGTCACCGGTTTGGGCCAGGATCGCGGCAGCACCGACCGCGGAGAGTCCGGTGATGGAGGTGACCAGGTCGGTGAGTCGAAGTTCGTTGAGCACGGCTGTCATTCGGTCCTCGGTGTCGGTGAGGCGGCGTTGGTTTTCGATCCAGTCGCCCAGCAGCAGCTGCACTCGTTCCAGTGCGCCGCGCCGGTGCGCGACCACCCCGGCCTGGTCGTCGAGCGCGTTGAACACGTTGCGCGCGATCCGCAGCGAGGGTTTCTGACCTCCCCGGCGTGTGATCTCGCGGCGGACGGCCTGCTCGAGGCGGGTCATGCCGAGGCGGCGGGTGCGGGACAGATCGCCGCCGTCGCGATCGCAGATCACGCTCAACGTCGCGACCCAGGTGCGAGATCGGAACGGTTGGCGCGCGGTGTCCAGCGCGGCGGGCCACACGCATTCCAGTAATGCGCGCAGCTGCTGGATTTGGCTGACCATCTCCACCAGCAACTGCTCACGTCGCGCACCGAGATGCCGCAACCGGCCCCACGTTTCATCCACTGGTTCGGGGACATAGCAGCGCAACTGCGCGGTCAGCCGGGCGATCAGCACCGCGTCTTTTTCATCGGTTTTGTCGCAGGTGAGGTCCTCGGCGCGGCGTGACCAGGAGGTCATCGACGGTTGGACGCACACGAACGCCATGCTGCGGTCGGCGGCCAGCTGGCCCAGTACTCGCCACCGGTGTCCGGTCGGTTCGCACGCCACCGTCACACCGGTGAAACCCGCCGTGACCGCCCGCTGACCTGCCCAGTCCAACGCGGCACCCAGATCCCAAGCGCGGCATCGGAATGTTTTGCGCGCCAACACTTTCGAGTCGTGATCGGTCACCACGACCATCTGTTTGCGATCAGCCAGATCGATCCCGACGATAGCGTTATCGACCGGGACCAGCGCCCGCAACCGCGCCAAACGTGCGTTTCGGTTGCGATCACCCCGCGACAAGCCACTACTGTTACCCACGAACGTCTTCCTCCTGCGATGGGACACCAAGCCCGACAAGCGCATCAGGAAGGCGTTCCTATCCCGCGGACCGACACGCAGAACGTCTTTCTATGCCGCATATCGCGCGTTTGAGGTCAGTCGATCGCTCAAGACCTACCTACCCGGCGTGCTCAACTTCCGCCCGGCCTGCTCGCCTCCGCCCGGCCTGCTCGCCTCCGCCCGGCCTGCTCGCCTCCGCCCGGCCTGCTCGCCTCCGCCCGGCCTGCTCGCCTCCGCCCGGCCTGCTCGCCACCGCCCGGCCTGCTCAACCACCGACCCACCCACCCCCGCGGACCACCGGCAGCGAAACCTCAGACGGGCTCGCGCAATTCCGGTGCCAACCCGAACAGCGGGAACAGCTTCTCCGTGTCGAGGAAGAAGTTGAGGCCGGCGATGCTGTCGCCGTCCAGTTCGAGCACCGTGATCGACCACGGAACCCAAACGCCTGCTTCGCTTTCGTGTGGTTTGTAGTGGCCGAAGGCGGGGTGGCCGTTGGCGCCTGCCAGGCGGACCATGCGGGAATCGCGGCAGCCGCTGCCGGTGCCGAGCATGAAGGCGGCCACATTCTCGGGGCCGGAGATCCACAGTTCGATCGGCGGCATGGACAGTGCCACATCGGCTTTCAGCAGGGTGGTCAGGGTGTCCATATCGTAGGCCTCGAAGGCCTTGACGAAATCGTCGACGAGTTTGCGCTGATCGTCGTCGGATTCGTCGTAGCGGTCGGTGTCGGCGGGCTGCACCTTCGACATGGTCGCCCTGGCGCGCTGCAGTGCGCTGTTCACCGATGCGGGGGACATGGTCAGCGCCTCGGCCGTCTCGCTGGCCGAGAATCGCAGCACCTCCCGCATGATCAGGATGGCGCGCTGGGTGGCGGGCAGATGCTGACAGGCGGCGACGAATGCCAGCCGCAAAGTGTCCTTGGCGGAGGCGTGTTCGGCCGGATCCGAGCCGAAGGCAAGCGCATTGGGGATCGGTTCGATCCAGACGTAGTCCGGCTGCGGCATGGGCAGCGGCGAATCCGGCCGCGACGGACCGGAAAGATCCATCGGCCTGGCTCGGCGCTGTGGGCCGTCGAGCATATCCAGGCAGACATTGGTGGTGATCTTGTACAGCCAGGACCGTAGGCTGGCGCGCCCCTCGAACGAGTCATAGGACTTCCACGCGCGGGTGAAGGTTTCCTGGACCGCGTCCTCCGCTTCGAAGGAGGAACCGAGCATGCGATAGGCGTAGGCGCACAGCTCTCGCCGATGTCCTTCGAAGGACTCGAGGACGTCCGGGGTGAGGCCGACGGTGGAGCCGGACGAGTCGTTCATGGGTGTCACCCTGCCACAGCCCACCGACACATTCGAGATCTAAACGCTTCCTACCTGCGGAATCAAGATCACCACGATGGGGATGTCGGCTTGTGCCCCGGGTTCACGGGCGCCGCCGCGATGAGTTCGGCGTGGTCGTGCCGTCTATACCTATAAACCGCCGAAGACGACGTAAGGACCCCCAATGCCCAGCAAGATGATCTTCATCAATCTCCCCGTCGCAGACCTGGGCCGGTCCAAGAATTTCTACGAGGCCATCGGCTGGAAGGTGAACCAGGACTTCACCGATGAGAACGCCGCCTGCATCGTCATCGACGACAATATCTGCGCCATGCTGCTCACCAGGGACTTCTTCACGACGTTCAGCAAGCGCCCGATCGCTGATACCGTCACGACGGTCGGCGGCGCATTCGCGCTATCGTTGGCGAGCGCGCGCGAGGTCGACATCCTCACCGAGGCCGCGCTCGCCGCTGGCGCCACCGAGGAACTCAACGAGGATCGCCGCGCCGAGGAGGCCCAGGTCGGCATGTTCGGCCGCACCTTCATCGACCCCGACGGCCACCAGTGGGAGCCCTTCTGGATGGACTACCCCGGCAATTGATCCGCCGCGGCCGAATGGTGGCCCGCGTGCCACCATTCGAATCGCCTCGGCGAGAACGGAATTCAGCTGCCGGTGAAGGTGGGTTTGCGCTTTTCGGCGAAGGCCTTGGGGCCCTCCTTGGCGTCGGCGGTCCGGAACACCGCCATGCCGAGTTTGGCCTCGATCTGGAAGGCGTCCTCTTCCGGCATGGCCTCGGTCTCCCGAATGGTGCGCAGAATAGCCTGCACCGCAACGGGTCCGTTCGCCGCGATCTGCGCGGCGAGTTCGAGTGCCTTGTCCAATGCGGTGCCGTCGGGGACCACATGCCCGATCAACCCGATCTCCTTGGCCTCGGCGGCGGTAACGTGCCTGCCGGTCAGCAGAATGTCGGCGGCGACGGTGTAGGGAATCTGGCGGACCAGCCGAACGGCCGAGCCGCCGAGCGGGAACAGGCCCCAACGAGCCTCGGACACACCGAATTTCGCGCCTTCCCCGGCCACTCGGATATCGGTGCCCTGCAGGATCTCGGTGCCGCCGGCGATGGCCGGGCCCTCCACCGCCGCGATCAGCGGTTTGGTGAGTCGGCGGCCCTTGAGCAGCGCCTCCAATTTGGTGGGATCGAAACTGCCCGCGGTCGAGGCGTCGCCAGGGTGCCGGGCCGACATCGCCTTGAGGTCCATACCAGCGCAGAACGCGCCGCCCGCGCCGGTCAGGATCGCGACGCGGATATCGGGATCATTGTCCACCTGATCCCAGGCGTCGCGCATGATCGCCATCATTTCGGCCGACAGCGCGTTGCGGGCCTCGGGGCGATTCATGGTGACGATGAGGACGTGATCGCGCTTCTCGACGAGGCAATCTGGCATTACTCGATCTCCTGACACTCCAGGGAGCCGGCGGAGCCGGCCGGGGCGGGCAAATTCAGCCTTGTCAGAAACAGTAACACGTTCTATTTTTAGCTCTGTGAGCTACAACATAGCGGACCTAGTCGAACACGCCATCGATCTGATGCCCGACCGCGTAGCGCTGGCCGACGACGGCCGCGAGGTGACTTACGCGCAGCTGGAGGAGCGTGCCAATAAACTCGCCAACTACCTGCTGCAACAGGGTGTCCAACCGGGCGACAAGGTGGGCATCTATTCGCGGAATACGATCGAGGCCGTCGAGGCCATGGTCGCGGTCTTCAAGGCCCGCGCCGTGATGATCAACGTGAACTTCCGATATGTCGAGAACGAGTTGCAGTATATTTTCGACAATTCGGATATGGTCGCGCTGATCCACGAACGTCGCTACAGCGACCGGGTGACCGGAGTTCGCCCCAGGACGCCCCTGTTGAAAACGGTCATCGTCGTGGACGACGATACGACCGGCGCCATTCCCACCGCAGCGGATTCGGTGGAATACGAGGCGGTGCTCGAGCAGTCCTCGGGTGAGCGGAACTTCGGCGAGCGGTCCGCCGACGATATCTTCATGCTCTACACCGGCGGTACCACCGGCCTGCCCAAGGGGGTGATGTGGCGGCACGAGGATTGGTGGCGCGTACTCGGCGGCGGCATCAACTTCCTGACCGGCGAATACGTCGAGGACGAATGGCATCAGGCCAAGACCGGCGCGGGCAATCCGCAGATGGTCCGCTTCCCGATTCCGCCGATGATCCACGGCGGCTCACAGACGGCGACCTTCCACAGCCTCTTCGACGGCGGCAAGGCCGTGATGATCCCGGAGTTCACCGGGCACGGAGTGTGGCAGCACATCGACCGGCACAAGATCAACCTCATCTTCATCACCGGCGACGCCATGGCCCGGCCGATGGTCGACGCCCTGCTCGAGGGCAATCCGGAAACCGGCGCACCGTACGACCTTTCGAGCCTGTACCTGATCGCGAGCAGTGCCGCGCTGTTCTCGCCGACGCTCAAGGACAAGTTCCTGGAACTGCTGCCCAACCGGATGATCACCGATTCCATCGGCTCCTCCGAAACCGGTTTCGGCGGTCTTTCCGTTGTCGCCAAGGGCGCCAACCACACCGGTGGTCCCCGGGTGAAGATCGACGCCGCCACCCAGGTGCTCGACGATGACGGCAATCCGGTGGTGCCGGGCTCCGGGCAGGTCGGCTTCCTCGCGCGCAGCGGCCACATTCCGGCCGGCTACTACAAGGACGAGGCCAAGACCAAGGCAACGTTCAAGGAGTTCAACGGAATCCGCTACTCGATTCCGGGTGACTACGCCCGGGTCGAGGAGGACGGCACCGTCACCATGCTCGGCCGCGGTTCGGTGAGCATCAACAGCGGTGGCGAGAAGATCTACCCGGAGGAGGTCGAGGGCGCGCTCAAGATCCATCCCGAGGTCTTCGACGCGCTGGTTGTCGGGGTTCCCGACGAGCGGTGGGGACAGCGGGTGGTCGCGGTCGTGCAGTGCCGCGGCGATAAGCGGCCGACGCTCGAGGAACTGCGCCCGGTGCTCACCCAGGAGATCGCGCCCTACAAGCTGCCGCGCAGCCTGTGGTTCGTGGACCAGATCAGGCGCAATCCGGCGGGCAAGCCGGATTACCGCTGGGCCAAGGCGCAGACCGAGGAGCGCCCGGCCGACGAGCACGCCGAGGCGAGCGGCAAGTAAAACGGCAGGTACGGCCCGAGACCGGCAGGGCTGCCGCGAAATACGCGGCGGCCCTGTGCCGTTCGCGGTCGTTCGGGGCGGGACACGGCGGCATCGTTCGTGACGCAGCCGTTCGTGGCTGGCATTGGGATAGGAGATCGCATTGGCAATGCGCTATGGATTTTTCGAGGCCACCGCGAATGGCTTCGCGCCGTTGCCGTTCGCGGCCAGCGCCTGGTCGCCGAAGATGCTCAACGGCCCCGCCATCTGCGGTCTCATGGCCAGAGCGCTGGAGCGACAGCACTGTTCGGAAGGGTTCACACCGGCGCGGCTGACCGTCGACCTGTTCCGCCCGACGCTCAACAAGCCGGTGACCGTGGTGACCGAACTGGTCCGGGAGGGGCGGCGAATCCTGGTCGCCGATGCCGCGCTGATGCAGGACGGCGAGGATATGGCCAGGGCGACTGCGATATTCCTGAAGCGATCCCAGCAGCCGCCGGGCAGCCTGTGGACCCGTGCCCGCGATCCGGAGCCGCCCTCGGTGCCGGTCGCGACGGGCCCGACCGTACCGCTGTGGGGCAGCGACGCACACGCCGACGGCTGGTCGTCCAGCATGGGCGAGCATCAGAACGACAGCCGAAAGCGCATGTGGCAGGTACCGATGCCGGTGGTGGAGGGGGAGCCCCCGTCCGGATTCGTCGGAGCCGTGGTGATCGGTGAGTCGACCAGCCTGATGACGAACTGGGGCAGTGCCGGGATCGGCTTCATCAATACCGATATGACGCTGGCTCTGGCGCGCACACCCGTCGGACTGGAGATCGGCGTGGAGGCCGACAATCACATCAGCGCGGACGGAATCGCCGTCGGCAGCGCGACATTATTCGATCGATCCGGATCCTTCGGCACCTGTGTGGTGACCGCGCTGTCGAATGCCGAGCGCCAGGTGGACTTCTCCGATGATTCGGTGCTCCGCGCGAGAGTCGGGATCTGACTGCCGATCCGGGACGACTCGCGATGCCGCTACGCGGCCGTATGATCCTCGATCAACCCGACGAACAATTGCCGGATCGGCTCGGGGACGGTGGTGCGGAATCGTTGGACGTGGATCTCGAACGGCTTGCCGGTCTTGCGATTTCGGAGTCGGATGGTGGGGTCACGGCGGCCGATGTACACCCGGCCGGTGTTCCATAGGCGGTGGAAGTCGGGCTGTGTGCCCAGCTCGCGCAGTAGCAGTTGGACATCGGCTCGTTCACCGGCGCGGCCCGCGTAACCGCGGAAACGCCCGACCATCAGATCGGCCTCGCGTTCCCATTCCTCGATCACCAGCCGTGCCCGCGGATCGGTGAACATCCAGCGCAGCACGTTGCCATTCGGCTGCAGGCCGGGAAATGCCGCGTCGAAGGCCGCATTGCAGTCGATGACGTGCCAGCCGTCATCGAGCGCGGCGGCCAGATGCGGTGTCAGGGCATCGAGTGTCCTGCGGACCGCCGGGCCGGGCTGCGGCGGTCCGGCGTCGGTGAACCGTTGCTGTGCAAGGTGATACAGATGTACGCGCTCATCCGGATCCAGGCCGAAAACCTGGGCCAGGGCGTCGAGTACGGACGGACTCGGATTGAACGCCCCACCCTGTTCGATCTTGGCGAGGTAGCCGACGCTGGAATGGATCGCCTCGGCCAGTTGCTGTCGACTCAGGCCGCCCGGATTCGCCGCGGTCGGTCGCAGCCGCCGCGCACGCACGAATTCGGCAAGCGTCGGCACCCGTAGCTCATCCATAGGACCTCAATCTTTTTGCGTCGCACCGCTTTGCGCAACCTCGATCAGCGCCAGCGCCGCACGACTGATCCGCGCGGCGGCATCGTCGAGATCCGGTTGACCGACATCGAGCCAGGCGATCACCGCGTCCAGGATGAAGGCGGGGATGACCTGCGCCGCCCAGTCCTGCCACGGTCCGTCCGCGATCGCGGTGGTGAGATACCGCTGGGCCAACAGCGTCGAATAGCTGCGGACCAGATCGGTGACCTCACGGAATTCGGGCTCGCGAACGGCGTGGCGGAACAGCAGGCGAAAGGCCTCCGGATCCGCGGCGGCCGCGGCCAGCAAGGCGGAAATGCTGGTGCCGTCGATATTTTCGGTGCCGACCGCATCGCCGAGTCGGGTGTAGGCGCGTTCGAGTACGGCTCCGTACAGATCGGCCTTCGAGGCGAAGTGCCGGTACAGGATCACATGCGTGATGCCGGCTTCGGCGGCGATGTCATCGAGACCCGTTGCGCTGAAGCCGTTTCGGGCCACGGCGCGGGTGGCGGCGGCCAGGATCTGTTCGCGTCGCTCGGCGCGCGGCATGCGTCGCGCGGGCGTCGGGTTCTTCGGCAAGACATCACCTCCTTGTTCAAGTGGAATGATACAAGTGATTATGTTTAAGTTGACTTGTACAAGCTAGCGTGTAGCTCGAGGAGTGAGCCATGACCGCCGATTCGCCGGAACTCGTCTGCCCCTTCACCGGCGGCGATGCCACGCCCACCTCGATCAGCCGGGTCCGCACCGCCACCGGCGACGAAGCCTGGAAGGTCACCGGCTATCGCAAGGTCAAGGAGTTGTTCACCGACGTACGGCTCGGACGCTCCCATCCGACGCCGGAAACCGCGGCGCGGTCATCGGAATCGGTGTTCTTCGGTCGGCCGTTCGGCAACTTCGAGACCGAGCCCGCCGATAACGCCCGCATGCGCGGACTGCTGAATCCGATGTTCTCGGCCAAGCGGATGCGCGAACTGACCCCGCGGGTCGCCGCGTTCACCACCCAACTGCTCGACGACATGGCCGAACAGGGCTCGCCCGCCGACCTGCACAAGGCCTTCGCCGAACCGCTGCCCCTGCTGGTCATCAGCGAACTGCTCGGCGTGCCCTACGAGGATCGCGCACAGTTCCGCGCCTGGAGCGAGGCGCTGTTCGACACCAGCGACGGCGCGAAATCGGGACAGGCCGGGGCCGAGTGGTTCCTCTATTGCAAGTCGCTGGTCGAACGGCGCCGCCGCGAGCCGGGCGAGGGCGTGATCGCGAAGCTGTGTGAGGTGCCGGACCTGCCCGACGATGCCATCGCGACCCTGTCGATGGGGTTGCTCTTGGCCGGGCACGAGACCACGGTCGTCGAAATCGGCCTGTGCACCGTGCAATTGCTGCGTAATCCGACGCAGTGGCAGAAGCTGGTCCAGCGGCCGGAACTGATACCGGGCGCGATCGAGGAACTGCTGCGGGTACACGACTCCACCGCCTTCGCCCGCTATGCGCGCACCGATATGGAGATCGACGGCGTCACCGTCCGGACCGGCGATCTGGTGCTGTTGGATGTCGATTCGGCCAACCACGATCCGGAGATCTTCACCAACGCACGCCAGCTCGACGTCACCCGCGCGGAGGGCCAGCATCTGGCATTCGGCTACGGCCTGCACTACTGCACCGGTGCGCCGCTGGCCCGCATCGAACTGCAGGTCGCCTTCGGTCAGCTCATATCCCGCTTCCCGACCCTGCATCTGACCGTCGATCCCGACACCCTGCCGGTGCGGGAGAACGTGGTCACCAAGGGCCTGACCGCATTGCCCGTCGCATGGTGACCGCGGTCCGGATCTGCACCGCGCTCGCCTCTCTCCTGGTCGGTGTGGCGGCTCCGACTTCCGCTATGGCCGAGCCCGTTTCGTGCGCACCGGCCGCCGCGACCATTGCCGCGGCCGCGGTCGTGCGGGATGAGGACTGGGCCGAGGGCTTGGCCTATGACGCGCACGGCGACCTCTGGGTCTCGCGGGTGCGGCGCAATGAGGTGGTGCGCTACGACCCGTCGGGTCGGGTGAGCGCCACCGTGGCCGTCCCGTATCCCGGCGCGGTGAAACTCGGTCCGGACCAACGGATCTACGTGACGTACGGCAACTTCCTCACCAATCTGGTGCCGGGTGCGACCGGCGGTGGCGTCGTCCGCATCGACCCCGAAGCCGCGATACCGGAGGCCGAGACCTTCGTCTCCGGACTCGGGATGGCCAATGGCGCGGCCTTCGATGCGGCGGGCAACCTCTTCGTCGCCGACACCTCGACCGGCGTCGTCCGGATCCGGCCCGACGGCCGTATCGATACCGAATGGTCGAGCCGGGCAAAGCATTTCGGCGCCGATGGCATTCTGATCGACGGCAATGCCCTCTACGTCACGCTGTATCTCAGCCCGAACGGCCGCATCCTGCGCATCCCGCTCGACGACCCGGCGCACGCCACCGTCGTCGCGGATCTGGCCGCCGGACCCGGCGCACCACCGCTGCCCGACGATCTGGCCATCGGCCCGGACGGCCTGCTCTACGACGCCACCACCTCCGGGCGACTGGTGCGCATCAACCCGGCAGACCACTCGACCTGCACCATCCTGACCGGCGAACCGATGACCTCGATCGTCGTAACGCCCGAGCGCGACTTCCTGGTCGGCACCGCGAGCGGAAATCTGCTGCGGGTGCGTCCGACCGACTGAAATCGACTGTCCTGCCCGAGAACTCAGACATAGTAAGGAGTGCGCCATGACCGTGGAATCGACGCATGGCTGTCCGGTGACCGGTTCGGTCGACACCATCCGCCGGACGCGGACCGCACTGGGCGACGAAGGCTGGCTGGCCACCAGTTACGCGCAGGTCCGGACGCTATTCGCCGATCCACGGCTGGGCCGCGCCCATCCGACGCCGGAAACCGCGGCGCGGGTATCGGATTCGGTGTTCTTCGGCGGTCCGCTCGGCAATTTCGAGACCGAGCCCGCCGATCAGGCGCGGCTGCGCGAGTTGGTGGTGCCGTTCTTCTCGCCGCGGCGGATGCGCGATCTCGGGCCGCGGGTGCAGGAGCTGACCACCCGGTTGTTCGACGAGATGGCCGCCAAGGGCGCACCCGCGGATCTGCATACCGCGGTGGCACTGCCGTTGCCGCTGCTGGTCATCTGTGAGCTGCTGGGTGTGCCCTACGCGGACCGCGATCAGTTCCGCGCCTGGACCGAAGCGCTCGGCGACCAGCAGGACGGTGCGAAGGTGCAGCAGGGGGTCGCCGGGCTGTTCGAGTACTTCATGATGTTGGTGCAGCGCAAACGCAGCGATCCCGCCGATGATGTGCTGTCGCATCTGTGCGCCAGGGACGACCTGTCCGATCAGGGCATCGCAACCCTCGGCCTCGGACTATTGTTCGGCGGCCACGAGACCACAGTGGTGCAGATCGGGGTCGGCGCCAAACGGCTGCTGGAGAATCTGACGCAATGGCAGGCGCTGGTCGACGATCCCGCCTTGGTGCCGACCGCGATCGAGGAGTTGCTGCGGGTGGCCGACGCCACCCAGATGCCCCGCTATGCGCGCACCGATATGGAGATCGACGGCAATGCGGTGCACGCGGGTGATCTCGTTCTGCTGGACCTGACCGCGGCCAACCATGATCCGACGGTCTTCGCCGATCCCCACCGCGTCGATGTGACCCGCAAGGACGGCTCCCATGTGACCTTTGGATACGGCGCGCGCCACTGCATCGGCGCACCGCTGGCCCGGATCGAACTGCAAACCGTATTCACCCAGTTGGTGACCCGCTTCCCGACCATGCGGCTGGCCGTCGATCCGGCCGCGGTGCCGATGCGTACCAACACCTTCACCGGCGGTGTCGAGGAGTTGCCCGTGAAGTGGTGAAAACCGTTGGCGTAACCGGATCTTGTTAGGCTGCACCCTTTGGGGGATGCAGGCTGACAGGAGTACGGTTATGCCCTTCGTAACCTCCGCTGGCGCGAAAGTCCACTTCTTCGACAGCGAAGGGACGGGGCCAGCGGTGGTGCTGGGGCACGCCTTTCTCATGGATCACGAGATGTTCGCGAAGCAGGTTGCCGCACTGGCACCGAAATACCGTGTCATCTCGATCGATGCGCGCGGGCACGGGCTGACCGAGCACGATGACAGCGCCTTCAGTTTCTGGGATCTGGCCCGCGACGCCTGGGCGGTGCTCGACCGGCTCGGCATCGACCGGGTGGTCGTCGGCGGCGCCGGACAGGGTGGATACACCGCGCTGCGCATGGCATTGCTGTGCCCGCCGCGGGTGGACGGCTTGATCCTGCTCGGCTGCTCGGCGCGGGCGTACAGCGAGGTGCAGCGCATCGGCTACCGGCAGGTCACCGATGCCTGGACCGGGACCGCGCCGTTGGCGGCGATCGCGAAGATGGTCGCGGGCCTGGTCATCGGCGGCGACCGGGCCGATCATCAACCGTGGCTGGCGAAATGGCTGAGCGGTGATCGGGAACGCGTCGCCGCGGCGGCCGACTGCCTGGTCAATGTGGATGACATCACCGACCTGCTCGGCGATATAGCCTGCCCGGCATTATTGGCACGCGGTGCCGCCGACCCCGCCTTCGATCACGACACCATGGACGCATTGGCACAGGGACTCGGTGGCCGGGTGGAATTCCATACCGTCGAGGGTGCGGCGCACACGCCGAATCTGACCCACGCACGCGAAATCGACCGGCTGATGCTGGAATTCCTCGCTCGACTCGGCCGGTAGTACTACTGGCCGGTGGTACCACTGGCCATGGGGTGACCAACGCCTGGTCCGGCGAAACTCTTGCCCAGAGCGCGGCGCACTTGTTGTATTCGATATGGCGACGCCGCCAATTCCGTTCCGGTCGAACGTGATTCACATAAACGCACTGGGGGTGTCGCCGTCGTGCGGCCCCGGCGTGGGTAGGAAATGCAATGAGGGTTTCTTTTCTGTTCGGTGGCCAGGTCAGCCTGACGGCGGAGGTCATCGATGAGTTCTGCGCGCGGTGTCCGGCCATCGTGCTCGCCTATGACGAGGCCGCCGCGGCGACCGGATTATCGGTGGATCGCCTGCGTGCCAGGGAGATGGCCGAAGAGCTGGCGAGCGCACCGGAGGATCGGCACAGCCTCGGCGCACTGCGTCAGGCGGCATTCGCGCTCGGGCTGGCCGAGGAGCTGTCCGCACGCGGTTTCGAGCCGGAGGCGGCCGGTGGTCTGAGCCTCGGCGCGCTGATCAGCACCTGTGTGGCCGGAGCCGTGTCGCGATATGAACTGTTCGGCATGCTGCACCACCGTCGGCTGGTACCGGAGTCGCCGGAAGGCGTTGCCGCGCACGGGATGGGACTGATGTACGTACCGATCGAGGACGATCCGGCGAACTACTACGGTGAGCGACGGCCCGGTGTGCACCTCGCGGTGGATACCGGTCCGATCGATGCGGTGCACCGGTCGTTCGTGCTGTCGGGCTATCTCAGCTCGCTGCAGGAGATACTGGCCGAGATCGAGGCGTCATCCGATACCCGGCAGATGTTCGTCCTCGATGCGTACAAGGGTGCGTTCCATTCGCCGCTGCAGCAGCATGCCGCGGACTTCATGCGCGGTTTCGTCGACGGCATGACCTTCCTCGATCCGAAATTCCCGGTCTGCTCGCCGGTGCGCCAGCGCAGCCTGACTACCGCCGACGATGTCCGAGATTTCGTGCTGCACAACAACTTACTGTCGGCCAGGTATGAGCCGTTGATCCAGGAGATGGATCGCATCGGCGTGCGCGGCGGCCTGATCATCGGGCCGGGTCTGCCGCAACCCGCGGTTCGTCCCTTCCCGGTGGAATTGGTAGCCGAGCCGACCGATCTCGACCGGCTGCCGGAATTGGCGGTGCTGCTCGGCGAGCGGGATGTGCAGAGCGTATGAAGCGTTTCGAACAGCGCCGGGTGCTGGTGACGGGAGCGGGTTCCGGAATCGGCCGGGCGATCGTATTGCGGCTGCTCGCGGAGGGCGCGACAGTGGTCGGTATGAGCCGGACCGGCGATGGCCTCACCAAGACCGAACAGCTCGCGCTCGATCAGGGCGATGGCGACCGGCTCACCGTTGCGGTGCTGGATATTTCGGATGAGGCGGCCGTCGCGCATACCGTGCCCGCCGCGATCGCCGGGACCGGCGGTCTGGACGTTCTGGTGAATGCCGCCGGGATCGTGCGGATGTCGCATACCCATGAGACCGGCACCGAGCTGTGGAATACCGTCCTCGGCACCAATCTGACCGGATCGTTCCTGGTCACCAGGACCGCCTTGCCCGCACTGCTCGATTCCGGGCGCGGCGTGGTGGTCAATATCAGCTCGAATGCCGCATCCTATGCGGCGCCGTATCGGGCGGCATATGCGGCGAGTAAGGGCGGGCTGGAGGCCTTCACGCGGGTGCTGGCATTGGAGTACAGCAAGCGGAATCTGCGTGCGGTCTGCGTCTCGCCCGGCGGTATCGAGACGGCCATGACCTACAGCCTGTTGGATGTGCCGCCGGATATCGACCCGGGCCTGCTGAGCAAGATGGCTCCGGCCATCGGCCCGCTGCTCGGTGCACCGGAGATGGTCGCGGGCGTGGTCGCCATGGTCGCCTCCGATGACGGCGAATTCATCACGGGCACCACAATTCACGTCGATGGCGGCGCGCACATCTAAATGGGCGAGGAAGTCAGATAACGCTGGAGGGTCGGTGCGATGTCGGCGATGATCTGCTCGTGGGTCAGGCCGACCACTGGCGGCAGCTCGAGCACGTAGCGGCACAGTGCGAGCCCGAGCATCTGGGTGACGATCAATCCCCCGCGGCGCTGCGCGTCGGCCGGATCGCCGAAGCGCAGTACCGCGGGGAGCACCTGTTCGGTGAAGATCTGCCGAAAGCGTTCGCTCACGGTCTCATCGGTGATCGATGAGCGCAGCAGAATCACCAGCACCTTGTTATCGGGCTGGTCCTCCCAGATCGCCAGGAATCGGCGAACCAGCAACTCGCCGAGGCCGCTCGGCTCGGCCGATGCCAGATCCGGCAGATCGAGGCGCACATCGACGGCCGCGGCGAACAGTCCGTCCTTGCTGCCGAAGTAGCGCATCACCATCGACGGATCGATGGCGGCGTCGGCGGCGATGGCGCGGATGGTCGCCTTGCGGAACCCCTCCGCGGCGAAGCGGGCGCGGGCGGCTTCCAGGATGGTCGCACGGGTCGCGTCCGAGCGGCGCGCAGGCGGTTGATCAGCGTCGATACTCATGCCAACAAGTGTAGGCCAACAACTGTTGACTTTCCTAGCCGAACGGGGCTACGGTTATGCCAACAAGCGTTGGCCTACAGATGTTGACTTAGGAGTTCCGATGAACACCACCCCGCTGCCGGAGACCACTTCAGTCGTCATCGTCGGGGCCGGTCCGGCCGGATTGACCACCGCGATCACCCTCGCCGACGCCGGAATCGACTTCGTCCTGCTGGACCGGCTCGCCGAGGGCGCCAATACCTCCCGCGCCGCCGTCGTGCACGCCAGGACGCTGGAGGTGCTCCAGGAACTCGGCATCGCCGATGAACTCGTCTCCCGCGGCATCGTGGTGCCGACCTTCACGGTGCGCGATCACGGCCGCACCCTGGCCACCGTGCAGTTCGACGGACTGCCCACCGAGTATCCGTACACGCTGATGGCTCCGCAGGACACCACCGAGGCGGTCTTGCTCGAGCGGCTGCGCAAGGCGGGCGGCGAAGTACAGCGGCCCTACGAGATCACTCGGGTCGCCGACGAAAATGGCGGCGTCACAGTCGAATACACCGATGCCTCCGGCGCGAGCGGCCGCATTCGCGCGGACTATGTGGTCGGTGCGGACGGTATGCACAGCGTCGTCCGGGAGCAGGCGGGCATCGGCTTCACCGGCGCGACCTACCCGGAATCCTTCGTACTCGCCGATGTCCGGATGGACTGGCCGATCGCGCGCAACGAAGTGGCGCTGCACCTTTCACCCGAGGGCGTGACGGTGGTGGCGCCACTGCCCGATGACACCGAGCCCAACCGCTACCGTGTCGTCGCCACCGTCGCCGAGGCCCCCGAACACCCGACCGTCGAGGACATCCAAACCATCCTGGACACTCGCGGCCCCGGCGGCACCGTAAAGGTCCGCGAGGTGCAGTGGAGCTCGCGCTTCCGGGTGCACCACCGGGTGGCCGACCACTACCGCGCGGGCCGGGTGCTGCTCGCAGGCGACGCCGCCCACGTGCACAGCCCGGCGGGCGGGCAGGGCATGAACACCGGCATCCAGGACGCAGCCTTCCTCGGTCCCTTGCTCGCCCGAGTCATCAACGGCGAGCCCGACACTGTGCTGGACACCTACGAAACCACCCGCCGCCCAGTAGCTCTCGGCGTCGTCGCCTTCACCGACCGCATGACCAAGATGGCCACCCTGCGTCCCCTGCCGGCCCGCCTGGCCCGCAACACCGCGATATCGATCCTGACCAGCATCCCCACCATCCGCACCAAACTCGCCTACCAACTGGCCGAACTCGCCAACCGCTGACCGACACCGAACGCCTCTGCCCGCCAGCGGAGGCGTTCGTCATTCCGGAGAGTCCCAGCCCCGGTAGGTGGACTTCCACGCGATAGGAGGCACACCGGTGGCTCGAGGGGTTTCAACGACTCTCGAATCCGAGCCTTGATACGGTGGCCCACGATCTCGGCGGAACGAACTACTGAACTGATTCGCCGTAGGTGCCGGGGGTGTTCACGTCCTCAATGGAACCGATCTTCGCGCAGTCGCGTCCAACTACTGAGGCGAGTGGTCTTCCAGCGGTCCCGTCCCCGGGACCGGGCCGAGCCATATCGGTATGAAGGAGCGTGGGCATGGCCAGTGTTCTAACCGTGGACATCGAGGTGCTGACCAAGGCTGTCCAGGCACTGAACAGCGCCGAACAGGTGCTGAACGAGGCGATGACGGCGATGTCCAAAGACAGCCACAAAGATATCGGTACCAAGGAACTCAACGACGCCGCCGACAGTTTTCAAACCCGATGGAAGTACGGCATCGAGCGCATCGGTGAGTCGGCCGAGGTGACCGCGGAGGGGGTCTCGCAGTGCCTCGCGGCCTATCAGGCGACGGACCTCGCCTTCACGAAGGCGCTCGAAGAGGCCGAAGCCGGCGTTGACGCCGAGGAGAAGGCGTGACCGAGAACCCCTATCCCAACCTGGGCTTCAACCCGGTTCCCGGCGCGGTCAGCGACGTGACCGGTCTGCAAGAGCAGATCAGCACATCGTACGAGGCGGTCAAAGAGACCAATCAGCTGTTGAGCCGTTTGCGCAACAGCAACGACGATGTGTGGAAAGGCGATGCTGGCAATGCATTCCGCGCGAGCTTCGACGCCACGCTGGCGCAGGATCTCGGCTATGCGCAGAGCTCGCTCGAAAAAGCGGTCGCGCTGATCCAGGAGTGGCACACGAACCTCGTCGGCTTCCAAGAGACCGCCAGGGGACTGGAGACCGAGGCGGCGGAAGCCAAGGGACAGCACACACAGGCTGTCGCGACTTTGAACCAGGCCAATTCCAATCCAGATCTGTTACTGGCGAACCAGCGTTTCTCGGACGCGGAAAGCCTGCAGGCAGCACAGACCCGCCTCAACGCGGCGGTCGCCCAGGTGAATTCCGCCAGCGCATCCGTTGATGATCGGCAAGCGAAGATCGATGCGATCATCAAACGCGCACGCGAGCTCGAAACCGCTCACGACACCCTCGCCCGTCGAATCGCCAGTGAATTGGATGCCGCCGCAAAGGATTTCGCTCCCAGTCCGCCCGACAAGAGCATCTGGGATCGGATCACCGACGCTGTCAAGAGCCTGGGCGAATGGATCGATGAGCACCGTGCGGGGATTCATCAAGCGCTGTCGATCGTCGCTGCGGTCGGCAGTGTTATCGCCGTGTGCACACCCCCGCCGATCGATGCGATAGGTTTTGCGGTCGCGGCAGCCGCGACGGTTGGTCTCATCGGACTTGATTTGTCCGATCCAGAAATACGACGAGGCCTCGCGAACGGCGAACTCAGCGCGTGGAAGACGGTTGGCCTGGACTCGTTGGGAATTGCCCCTGTCGGCGGCGCTGGTATTTCTGCGGCCAAGGTCGGATTGAATCTCATCAGGGGTGGTGAGGCTGTTGCGGTCGGGGCACGTGCCGCACAGACAGTTGGCACAGCTGAACGATTCGGCACTGCGGCACTGAACGCCGTGACGCACGAACCGCTGCTATCGTCCAAGATCGTTTCCGCACTCGGCGGCGCGAAAGTCGCTGAGGCGTTGAAGCTCGATGGCCCGGCGACCAAGGTACTGCAATTGACCGGAGCCGCCGGGCCGCACGCGTCCGTCTCGGCAGTCGAGGCAGTAGATGTGTTCGCCCGATCGGGTAAAGCCGTGAAGGCGATGATCAACCCGCTGACCGGAGGCCAAGACTGAGATGTCGATTACCGCCACAACCGCGAATATCTCCATCGCGGTCGACGTGCCGCAGGGATATGTCGACCTGCCACTCGAAACAATTGATGATTCGATCGCACAAGCGGAATCGTTGTTCGCGTCACTCGGACCCGGTGCAGTGAGTTCAGCTGCACCAGCGGTCCTCCAGGCATTGCGGGTCCTGCTTACCCGACTGGCGCAGCTCAACACCGTCTACTGCGGCCTCGGGAGACATATGTCGGCGGATGGTCAGCAGATCTCGTCGACGTTGACCATCACGGTAAGCGAGTATGGCGAGCGAAGAAATCCGCGGTTGACGCTGGGAGATGTACTTACCGGGCGTCTCGACGCTGGTGAGAAATACAAAAACGCAGAATTCTTGGAGATCTCGGGGCGATCGGTGCTGTTCCTCGACAGGGTGAGGTCTGTGCCGACCCCCGACCTGCCCGGGTACGACGCGTCCGAGCTCGAGCAGTCCGTCTATCAAATCGAGGCGGTCGTTTCGTCGCCGGACGGATCCGCGATCGCTGTCATCGAATTGTCGACGCCATTCGTAGAGCACGGAGACGAATACCTGCTGCCGATTGCGGCGATGGCTGCATCGATAGAATTCACGATAACCCCGTTACAGTCTGCGATGTTCTCGCTGGATCTATGAGGCGTGGTCATGTCCCACAACAAAGCTCCCGGGGTACCTCCGGCAATATCCTGCCCTGAAACCAAGGCGGCGGCACGGAGGGGAGCGGTCGGCCGTTGGTCGTTGATGCTGATCGGCTTGGTGTGCCTGCCGTTGACTGTGGTACTGATCGACGTTGGAGACCGTATCGAGTCGGCGACTCTATCCAGGCTTGTCGATTTCGTCAGGAATCTGGCCGCTGGCGGCATGACTGTCGGCCTCATCGTGGGCGGCGTCTTGATCTGGATCAATCGGAGAAGACGCCGAGCGATCAGACGGTACCCCTGGATTGTCTGGCGAATAAACTATATCGCTACCGGACGCTACGAATGGGTGGAACTGCTCGACCGGAACGGTCACGTGGTTTCCGGTCTGATTTTGAGCACATGGTCCAAAGATATCGGAAAGCTCGTAGATCGCAACACATCAGAGATTTGGTTTGCCGGAGACCCGGCGAAGTATGGCGTAATTTCCCGACCTGGTGGCAGCGACCTCCGATACGCATATGTTTCCAAACTCCAACCGCCACCGCGGTGGACTTTTCGGACGGAAGAACCGAAAGGCGACATCGGAATGGGTGTACCGATGACAGGTGTTCCGAAGTATGAACTGGCGCGAGAAAGCGGTCAGTTGATGATGAAGCCCGTTGGAGAGCCGGGCGCAACCCCGGCCCGGCATGGTGCCAAGGGGGACAGCAGGTATCCGTCACCCCGTATGGTCCGGCGGGTCTCGGCATTCGCCTTCGACTGGGTCCTACACCTCGGCATCGGGCTCGGCGCGGCAATCGCTCTCAGCCCCGAGTTCTCGTTCGAGGCCGCCACACGGTTCGATTGGAAGCATCTCGGCGTGAGCCCGGTCATCGCGCTCGGGTGTTGGCTGTTGACCTCTGCGGTCGACCGAGTCTTAGTGCAAGCGGTCTTCCATACGACGGTGGGCAAGGCGTTGTTCGGATTGGTCATCATTCGCCCCGGCGACGGCACGTACCCTTCGTTCGGAAGATTGCTGGCCGTGTGGTTGGTCAATGTGTATCTCGTAGTGGCAATTCCGATCGATGGACCGGGGCCGGACAGCATCGAAGACTACTTTCTGCCAGCTGTACGACGACGAGATCTACAGCGGGACAGGGCAATCCAATGAATTTAGGGCGACGTTGCTCAGAGGGAGTCGCCGCACAATCGGCCCGCCGGTGGCAGGTCCGGCGGGCCGATTCGGGGCGGATGCCGACCCTTTCGAGCGACGTGCAAGCAGTCGTCAGCGGCGGGGTCAGGCAGGGGTTTCCGCGAGGAGTGAGCCGATGGCTCGTAGGTGGTCGGTGGCCGTGCCGAGGGCGAATTCATTGTGTTTGGCGGCGGTGAAGTAGTTGTGCACGATGTGGTCGCGGTCGATGCCGACGCCGCCGTGTACGTGGACCACGGTGTGCGCCACCCGATGTCCGGCATCGGCGGCCCAGAATTTGGCGGTGTGCACCGCTTCAGCGCTGGCCAGATCCTCGGAGACCCGCCAGGCGGCCTGGGTGACCGCCAGCCGCAGGCCCTGGACGTCGATGTAGGCGTCGGCGAGGCGCTGGGCGACGGCCTGGAAGCTGCCCACCGCCTTGCCGAATTGTTCACGCTCGCGGGCATATTCGGCGACCAGCTCGAGTGCGCGTTCCAGCGTGCCCAATTGCTGCGCGCTCAGTCCGAGCCAGGCGCGGGTCAGGATCCAGTCCAGGATCTCCCCGCCGGAGGCCACCGTGGCGACCAATTCGGCCGGGGTGTCGTGGAATTCGACGCCGAACTCGGCGCTGAAGTCCACCACGCGCTGGGCGGTCACCTTGACCGTCGCGTCGGCGGGATCGACCAGGAACAGGGCCGGAGCTCCGGAAACGGTGGCGGGGATCAGGATGCGGGCCGCGCGGTCGGCGTAGGGCACCGTGGTCTTGGCGCCGGTGAGCCGCCAGCCGCCATCGGCCTCGTGCGCCACCGTGGTCGGCTTGGTCGGCTCCCAATTGTGTTCCTCGGCCAGCCCGGCGGTGAGGATGATGCTGCCATCGGCCGCCCGGCGCGCCCAATCCTGCTGGGCCCCCGAGCCGAACTGTGCGAGCGCGCCCGCGCCGACCACGATCGACCACAGGTACGGCACCGCCGCGACATGCCTGCCGAGTTCGCGCAGCACGGCGCTCTGCTCGAGTGCGCCGAAGTCGCCGCCGCCCACCGCTTCGGGCAGTGCGGCGGCCAGCACGCCGGTCTCGGCGAGGGACTGCCACAGCGGCTCGTCGAAGCGGCCCTCGGCGTCGAGTTCGCGGATCCGGTCGGCGGTGACCAATTTGGCGCAGACCTCGGCGGTCAGGCGGGTCAGGTCGAGCTGAGCTTCGGTGGGTGTGAAATCCATGGTGTCTATGTGCTTTCTGCTCAGCGCGCCGCGGCGGGTTGCTTGAGTGCGGTCATGGCGATGATGTCGCGCTGGACCTCGTTGGTGCCGCCGCCGAAGGTCAGGATCAGCGCCGCGCGGTGGAACCGCTCCAAGCGTCCGCGCAGTTCCGCGCCGGGGGAGTCCTGGCGCAGATATGCCTGCGGGCCGAGGATTTCCATCAGCAGGCGGTAGGCCTCGGTGGCAAGTTCGGTGCCGTAGACCTTGCAGGTCGAGGCGTCCCATGGCCGCGGCGCGGCATCGCCGCCCGCATCGGCCCGGCTGGCGATCTCCCAGTTCAGCAGCTTCAGGTACTCGACCTTGGCCTGCACCTTGGCCAGATTGAGCCGCACCCATTCCTGGTCGATTACCCGGGAGCCATCGCCGGCCTTGGTATTGCGGGCCCATTCGGTGGTCTGGTTCAGCGCGACGGTGAGCGGACCGGCGGAGGTCAGTGCGACGCGTTCGTGGTTGAGCTGATTGGTGATCAGCGCCCAGCCGCCGTTCTCCTGGCCGACGAGCGAGCTGGTGGGAACCCGGACGTCCTGGTAGTAAGTGGCGCTGGTGTCCGGTCCGGCCATGGTGTGCACCGGGGTCCAGGAGAAGCCCTCGGCCGTGGTCGGCACGATGAGCATGCTGATGCCCTTGTGCTTCTTGGCAGTCGGATCGGTGCGCACCGCCAGCCAGACATAGTCGGCGTAGGCGATCAGGCTGGTCCACATCTTCTGGCCGTTGATCACGTAGTCGTCGCCGTCGCGCACCGCCGTGGTGCGCAGGCTGGCCAGGTCGGTGCCCGCGCCCGGCTCGGAATAGCCGATGGAGAAGTGCAGTTCGCCCGCGGCGATCTTGGGCAGGAAGAACTTCTTCTGCTCCTCGCTGCCGTAATGCATGATCGTCGGCGCCACCGAATTGATGGTCAGGAAGGGCACCGGCGCGCCCGCGATGGCCGCCTCATCGGTGAAGATCAGCTGATCCATGGTCGGGCGATCCTGCCCGCCGAACTCCTTGGGCCAGGCCAGGGTGAGCCAGCCGTCGCGGCCCATTTCCTGAACCACCTCGCGGTAGACGTTGCCGTGCCCGTACTCGCCGGTGGTCGCGCTCAGCGCGGCTCGGCGCTCCGGGGTGATCAGCCGCGCGAAATAGTCGCGCAGCTCCGCACGGAGCTGTTCCTGCTGCGGCGTGTACGCAATGCGCATGGCAGTACCTCTTGGGGGATGGTCAGCCGACGGAGCTTGCGGAGTCGGCGGGGTGGGTATAGCGGATGGGGATGGTCAGCCGACGGAGCTTGCGGAGTCGGCGGGGTGGGTATAGCGGATGGGGATGGTCAGCCGACGGAGCTTGCGGAGTCGGCGGGGTGGGTATAGCGGATGGGGATGGTCAGCCGACGGAGCTTGCGGAGTCGGCGGGGTGGGTATAGCGCAGCCTTCGTTCGATGTCGGTTAACCGATCATTGCATATGAACTGAAACATGTTCCAGTATTGCGAGCGAATGTGGTCGATGACGACGCACGACATCAGATCGTGTTGTTAGGCTTCGACTAGAGCATCAGTGAAGGAGTTGCCATGAAGGTCAGTGTCGATCTGGACCAGTGCGAAGCCAATGGAATCTGTGTCGGAATCGCCCCCGACGTCTTTGAACTCGATGATGACGATCAGCTGCACATCTTGGTCGGCGAGGTCGCCGAGGATCGGCTCGATGATGTCCGCGACGCGGTTGCCCAGTGTCCGAAAGCGGCCCTCCGGCTGCAGTGACGGGTGCTTGCCGTAAATAGGAACACGTTCTAGAGTCGGGCCCGTGAGTGATGCAGACAACAACGGTGTGAGTCTCGCGGGCCGGGTGGCCATCGTTACCGGTGGCGGCGCGGGACTGGGACGGGCCGAGGCGCTCGCCCTGGCGGGTGCGGGCGCGTCGGTGGTGGTCAACGATCTGTCGGAATCGGATGCGGTGGCCGAAACGCTCGCCGATATCCGGGCGCTCGGCGCCAAGGCGGAGTTCGTCGCGGGCAGCATTGCCGAGCGTGCGACCGCCGATGCGCTCATCAGCACCGCCGAAGAGGCGTTCGGCGGCGTCGACATCGTGGTGAACAATGCGGGCATCACCCGCGACCGCATGCTGTTCAACATGTCCGATGAGGACTTCGACGCGGTGATCGCGGTCCATCTGCGTGGTCATTTCCTGTTGTCGCGTAATGCGGGCGCCTACTGGCGGGCCAAGTCCAAGGCGGCGGGCGCGCCGATCTACGGCCGGCTGGTCAACACCTCCTCCGAGGCCGGACTGCTCGGCCCGGAAGGGCAGGCCAACTACGGTGCCGCCAAGGCCGGTATTACCGCGCTGACGCTCTCCGCCGCGCGCGGGCTGTCCCGTTTCGGTGTGCGCGCCAATGCCATTGCGCCGCGGGCGCGCACCGCCATGACCGAGGCGGTCTTCAGTGCGGCACCGGAGGGCGGTATTGATCCGCTCGCGCCGGAGCACGTCGCCCGCTTGGTCGCCTTCCTCGCCTCGCCCGCCGCCGACGCGGTCAACGGGCAGCTGTTCGTGGTCTATGGGCCGATGGTCGCGCTGATGGCCGCACCGGTGGTCGAGCAGCGCTTCGATGCGGCCGGTGACCAGTGGAATTCCGCTGATCTCGCCGCCACGCTCGGCGGTTACTTCGCGGAGCGCCCCGCCGGGCGTACGTTTTCTGCATCTTCACTGATCGATCTCGACCGCTAGCAACTGCTTGCAGGTAGCTTGCAATGGTCGGGTCGCTCAGTGATGGCAGCTGCCATCGAGTGGCTGACCAGCTGTTGATCACCACTTCGGCAGTTGGTAGACATGGGAGCCAAGGTGTGTCCCGCCTCACAAGGGTTAGGTCATCCTGAATTGATACAGGTTGCAAATTCGTAGGCCGAATCAAGCAAAAAGAGCTGTTTAAAAGTGTCGAAAAGCTTCCTACGGCAATGTGAACGTGTTCTAATCGTTGCGGCGATGCGGCCGAGGAGGGGCATCGTGCGGTGTGCAGTATTAGCAGGATGAGCAAGGAGGATCGCGCATGAACGAGGTCCTTGCCGTGCCATTGCGTGCTGTTGGCGGGTTTTTCGAACTTGTTGCCGACGTTGCGCGGGCCAGCATTCGACGACCGTTCCAAGGGCGCGAGTTCATTGATCAGGCCTGGTTCATCGCACGCGTTTCGATCATTCCGACACTGTTGGTCGCGATTCCGTTCACCGTGCTGGTGAGCTTCACGCTCAACATCCTGTTGCGCGAAATCGGCGCCGCCGATCTCAGCGGCGCGGGTGCGGCATTCGGCGCGGTCACCCAGGTCGGGCCGATTGTCACGGTATTGATCGTCGCTGGCGCTGGCGCCACCGCGATCTGCGCGGATCTCGGTGCCAGAACCATCCGCGAGGAGATCGATGCGATGCGCGTGCTCGGCATCGATCCGATACACCGGCTGGTCGTGCCGCGGGTGCTGGCCTCGATGTTCGTGGCATTGCTGCTGAACGGCCTGGTGTCCACCATCGGCATCGTCGGCGGCTTCCTGTTCTCGGTGCTGCTGCAGGATGTGAATCCCGGTGCGTTCGTCAATGGCATCACCCTGCTCACCCATCTGCCCGAGCTGGTCATCTCCGAAGTGAAGGCCGGTTTGTTCGGGCTGATCGCCGGACTGGTGGCCTGTTATCTCGGCCTGAATGTCAAAGGTGGTCCCAAGAGTGTCGGTGATGCGGTGAATCAGACCGTTGTCTTCGCCTTTATGGCCCTGTTCGTGGTGAACGTCGTGGTCACCGCCGTCGGCATCAAGTTCTCGGCGCGGTGAGGCGATGGCGTTCGTAATCCAGTCCCGATTCCCGCGTACCGTGCGGCGAGTGCGTCGTTTTTCGGACTCACTCGATTCGGTGGGTAAACATGCGGTGTTCTATGCGCAGACGATCGGTTCCATCCCGCGCGCCCTGCTGCACTATCGGACCGAGACGATTCGATTGATCGCCGAGATCAGCATGGGCACAGGCGCTTTGGCCGTGATCGGCGGCACGGTCGTCATCGTCGGCTTTCTCACGCTGTTCACCGGCGGCACCATCGCGGTGCAGGGTTACAGTTCGCTCGGCAATATCGGCGTCGAGGCGCTGACGGGCTTCTTCGCGGCATTCATCAATGTGCGCATCGCGGCGCCGGTGATCTCCGGAATCGGTTTGGCCGCAACGATCGGCGCGGGTTCGACCGCGCAGCTCGGCGCCATGCGGGTGGCCGAGGAAATCGACGCGCTGGAGTCCATGGCGATTCGGCCGGTGCCGTATCTGGTCGGCACCCGGGTGCTGGCGGGCATGATCGCGATCGTGCCGCTGTACGCGCTGGCGGTCATCTGCTCGTTCATCGCGAGTCGCTTTGCCACCGTGGTGATCTACGGGCAGTCCGCGGGCGTCTACGACCACTACTTCTCCACATTCCTGATCCCCAGCGACATCCTCTGGTCCTTCGCCCAGGCGATCTTCATGGCCTTGGCGGTCATGATGATCCACACCTACTACGGCTACAACGCCGCGGGCGGACCGGTCGGTGTGGGGATCGCGGTCGGCAATGCGGTGCGGGCCTCACTGGTCGCGGTGGTCACGGTGACACTGCTGATCTCGCTGGCCATCTACGGCACCTCCGGCAACTTCCATCTCTCCGGGTAGAGCGGTATGGCAACGAAGCAATCGGGAAGCGGCCTCGGCGCGGCACTGCGCGGCGGGCTGGGGCTGAAGCTGGCCGGGCTCGGCATGGTGCTCGCGCTGGTCGCGGTCGTGTCGGTCGCGATGGTCATGTTCGTCGGTGGGTTCACCAAGACGGTGACCGTCACGGTCGACGCACCGCGCAGCGGTCTGGTGCTCGACCCCGACGCCAAGGTGAAGATTCGCGGTGTGGAGATCGGCCGGGTCTCGGAAATAAAGCAGACCGGCGATGGCGCCAGGCTGACGCTGGCAATGGATCCCGAACTGCTGAAAATGGTTCCGTCCAATGCGGCCGTGGATATCAAGTCCACCACGGTATTCGGCGCCAAATACATCAATTTCATTGTGCCGGAACAAGCCTCGTCCACCTCGCTGAAACCCGGTGCGACCGTCACCGCCCAGTCGGTGACCGTCGAATTCAATACGCTGTTCCAGCATTTGACCGATGTGCTGCACAAGATCGAGCCGGAAAAGCTCAATGCCACCCTCTCGGCGCTGGGTACCGCGCTGCAGGGGCGCGGCGAGAAGCTCGGTGATCTGCTCGCCCGCAGCGATGCCTACCTGCGCGATATCAACCCGAGTCTGCCCGCGCTGCAACGGGATCTGGTCGCCTCGACCGGCGTCACCAACCTGTACGCCGACACCGTGCCGGATCTGCTGCGCACCACCGATAACGCGACCGTGACGGCCAGGACGATCGTCGAGGAGCAGGAGAACGTCGATGCGATGCTGGCCAACCTCATCGGACTGGCCGATACCACCGGCTCGGTCCTGCGCGAGAACGAACACCCGCTGGTGACGGCGCTGGATCTGCTGCGCCCGACCACCCAGCTGCTCAACGACTACAAGCCCGCGCTGTACTGCCTGGTCGTCGGCCTGGCCAATGTGCTCCCGATCGGTGAGGACATCTTCGGCGGGCGGTTCGACGCGGTGCCGCTGAATGCGAGTTTCATGCCCGGTGCCGATGCCTACCAGTACCCGCAGGATCTGCCGAAGGTCAACGCCACGGGCGGGCCGCACTGCGACGGCGTCGTCGACCGGGTGCCCGACAGTCACGCGAACTTCGTGGTCACCGATACCTCCGAGGGTCATGTCTGGACGCCGTCGACGACGACACATCTGAACGGTCCCAAGGTGTTCCAGATCCTGTTCGCCGGACTGCCGGGGGTGGGGCAGCCATGAGCAGTACGCGCGCGACAACCATCAAGCTGACCATCTTCACCGTGGTGATGGCCCTGGTCCTGGCCGGGCTGGTGGTGGTGTTCAGCCAGATGCGCTTCGCCAGGGAGAGCGGCTATCACGCGGTGTTCACCAGCTCGTCCGGCATGCTGGACGGCGCCAAGGTGCGCATTGCCGGTGTGCCGGTCGGTTCGGTGACCGGTGTGCACGTCGGCAAGGACAATCTCGCGCATGTCGATTTCGACGTGGACGTCAAGTACCGGCTCTACACCAGCACCAAGGCGACCATCCGCTACGAAAACCTGGTCGGTGACCGGTATCTCGAACTGCTGGAGGGGCCGGGTACCGCCCAGGTGATGTCGAAGGGCGGCACCATCGGGCTCGACCGGACCTCGCCCGCGCTCGATCTCGATATGCTGCTCGGCGGCTTCCGGCCGCTGCTGCGCGGCCTGGATCCGGCCCAGGTCAACGATCTGACCGAGGCGCTGCTGCAGGTCTTCCAAGGGCAGGGCGGCACGCTGGTAGCACTGCTGAACAGCTCGGGATCATTCGGTAAGACCCTGGCCGACCGAGATGCGTTGATCGGCAGTGTGATCGAGAATCTGAAGACCGTGCTCACCACGATCGATGAGCGCGATCAGCAGTTCGGTACCACACTCGAGGAATTGCAGCGCCTGGTCAGCGGTCTGGCCGCGGATAAGGATCCGATCGGCGCGGCGCTGCCGCGGATCGCGGGCGCGACAGGGGATCTGACCGATCTGCTGCAACAGGCCCGACCGGATCTCAAGACCACCTTCGAGCAGGCCGGCACCCTCGCCGCCACCCTCGACGACGGATCCGACACCATCCAGTGGGTACTGGACCGGCTGCCCGACACCTATAAGAAGCTGGTCCGGATCGGCGCCTACGGATCGTTCCTGAACATGTACGTGTGCGGCACGAACTTCCTGGTCGACGGTCCCGACGGCAAACCGCTGCACATCACCCTGCCCGGTTTGCAGACAACGGGAAGGTGTGCGAAGAACCGATGACAGAAACCCGATCACGCACCGTCTCGCTCGGCATCATCGGCATTGTCGTCGCGACCGCGATCTCGCTGTCGGCCCTGCAGGTCGACCGGTTGCCGTTCATCCGCTCCGGCGCGACCTACACCGCGTATTTCGCCGATGCGGGCGGACTGGTGCCCGGTGACCAGGTACAGGTCGCCGGGGTGCGCTCCGGACGGGTCGAACAGGTGCGCTTGGATGGTGCCAAGGTCTACGTCCGGTTCACCCTGAACGAATCGATCGTGCTGGGAAATAAGACGAGCGCCGCCATCAAGACGAATACGGTGCTCGGCCGCAAATCGCTCGAGGTGACACCGTCGGGCACCGGTTCGACCCGGACCGACGATACGATCCCGCTGGACCGCACCACCTCGCCCTATTCGCTCACCGACGCGCTCGGCGATCTGTCGAATACCGTCAAGGGCCTGGATATGGATCAGGTCAACAAGACCCTCGACGCGCTGTCGGCGACCTTCGCCGACACCCCGGCCCCGCTGCGGTCGGCACTCGACGGCGTCACCCAACTCTCGCGCAGCCTGAACGCCCGGGACAAGGCGCTGACCGATCTGCTCGGCCGGGCCCAGAATGTCACCAAGGTGCTGGCCGATCGCAGCAATCAGATCAACGCGCTACTGGTCGACGGCAATGAACTGCTCGGTGAATTGGACCGGCGGCGCGGCGCGCTCAGCCAGTTGATCGTGTACGTGAACGGACTCGCCCAACAGCTGAGCGGATTCGTCAACGATAACGAGGCCCAGCTGAAACCCACACTGGACCGGCTGAATTCGGTGCTGGCACTGCTGCAGTCGAATAAGGACAACCTCTCCAAGGCGCTCGACGGGCTGGGTCCGTTCGCGGCCGCGCTCGGCGAACAGGTCGGCAGCGGTCCGTACTTCCAGGCGTATGTCTCCAACGCGACCACGCGCGGCCTGCAAATTCTGGTCGACGCGCTGGTGTGGCCGCAGCATGTGCCGGACTCCTTCCGCGCCTACCTCACCGATCCCGCGCTGCCGTCGATCGAGCCCGCGATTCAGGAGCCGCCGCGATGAACGCCCTACGCACCATTCGTACCGCGCCGCGGTGGGCGCGGGTGCTCGCCCTCGCCGTCATCGCCGCGCTGGTCGTCGCCGGGGCATGGACTCTGGTGTCGCGGATCGGAAAGACCTCGGTCACCGCGTATTTCCCGTCCACGAACGGTCTGTACGCCGGTGACGACGTGCGCGTGCTCGGGGTCAAGGTCGGCCGGATCGACTCGATCGATCCGGGCAAGGACAAGGTTCGGGTCGAGATGACGCTGGACCGCGGTATCGATATTCCCGCGGATGCCAGGGCGGTCATGATCTCGCCGTCGCTGGTGTCGGCGCGGTTCATTCAGTTGGCGCCCGCCTATACCGGTGGACCGAAGCTGGGTGACGGCGGCGTGATTCCGATCGAACACACCGCCGTTCCGGTCGAATGGGATGACATCAAGACCGAACTGTCCAAGCTGGCAACGACGCTCGGGCCGGTCGGGGATGACAAGCAGGGCTCGTTCGGCCGGTTCGTGAACACCGCCGCCGACAATCTCGGCAATGGCAACGCGCAGGCGCTGCGCGATACCCTGCGCGAGCTGTCGCACACCTTGAGTACGTTGTCGGACGGGCGCACGGATCTGTTCGGCACCATCCGCAATCTGCAGCAGTTCGTGGATGTGCTGTCCAAGAGCAACGATCAGATCGTGCAATTCGGCGGCCGCCTGGCCTCGGTGTCGTCGGTGCTGGCGAATGTTTCCGGTGATCTCGGCGCCGGGCTGGACAATCTTGATATCGCCGTCGGCGATGTCAAGCGGTTCATCGACGAACGCGGCGGTGCGCTGACCGAGGGTGTGCAGCGACTGGCCGAGGTCACCCAGAACCTCGCCGATAAGCGGCCCCAGCTCGAGCAGGTATTGCATGCCGGGCCAACGGCTCTGGTGAACTTCTACCAGATCTACGATCCGGCCCAGGGCAGTCTCACCGGTGCGGTCGTCGCGCCGAACTTCGCCAATCCGTTCGCCTTCCTCTGCGGCGCGGTCGAGGCGAACGACGCCAACGGATCCGATCAGAGCGCCGCACTGTGCAGGCAGTACCTGGCACCGGTGATCCAGCAGCTCATGATGAATTACCCACCGCTGCTGGCCAATCCGGTGTCCAACCAGACCGCGTTCCCGCACCAGCTGGTCTACAGTCCGCCGAGTCTGGCCGCGAGCGGACCCAGTGCCGACCCGGTCGCGGAGTCGAATCCGGTCACCGTGCCGAACGGTATCGCCGGACTGGCCATTCCGGGAGGAGGGCGATGATGCGACGCCGAGGAATGCGGCTGGCCGGTGCGGCGATCGGCGTGGCCGTCGCGCTGGGAGTCAGTGGCTGTCAGTGGGACGGGCTCAACTCACTGCCCATGCCGGGTGCGGCCGGAAACGATCCGAACGCCTATGAGGTCAAGATTCAGATGCCCAATGTCACCACGCTGACCCGGAATTCGCCGGTCCGCGTCAATGACGTGACGGTCGGCACGGTATCGAAGATCGAGGTGGAGGGCTGGCACGCACTGGTCACCGTCAACCTGAAGCACGATGTGAAGCTGCCGGCCAACGCGACCGCCAAGGTCGGGCAGACCAGTCTGCTCGGCAGCAATCACCTCGAACTCGCCGCGCCGAAAGACCCGCGGGGTGAGCTGAAGGCCGGCGATGTGATCCCACTGGACCGGGCCGATGTCTATCCGACCACCGAGCAGACGCTGTCCTCGCTGTCGGTGGTGCTCAACGGCGGCGGTATCAGCCAGCTCGAAACCATCACCCATGAACTCAATGCCGCGTTCACCGGCCGTCAGGATGCGATCCGGGACCTGCTGCCGCAGCTGACCCAGCTGACCACCACGCTGGACACCCAGACCAAGGACATCATCGATGCGATGGGTGGACTCGACCGGTTCGCGGGCACGCTGGCCCAGCAGAAGGATCGGGTGGCCGCGGCCATCGAGCAGATCCACCCGGCGCTGACCGTGCTCGCCGATCGCCGCGAGAACATCACGAATACCATTACCGCCCTTGGTGATCTGAGCGATGTGGTGCAGCGGATCCTGACCCAGGGCGGGGACGATCTGAAGGCGAATCTGCGGAATCTGGCACCGGTGCTGGAGACCCTGGCCAGCACCGGGAACAGCCTCGTCGAGGTGATGAAGTTGATATTCACCTTCCCGTTCCCGATGAAGAATCTCGACAACGCGGTCAAGGGCGATTACATGAACCTGCTCATGACCGTCGATCTCACGGGTAAGCGGCTGGATTCGAACTTCCTGACCGGCACCCCGCTGGGCGGTCGGTTCGGTGGGGTCGAGGGCGCACTCGGTGGGCTGGCCGGTACCGCGGAGGGCAATAGCGATCCGGCGACGGCGCCGCTGCAGCCATCGCCCGCGACACCCGCCCCGATACCGAGTATCCCTGGGCTGCCGCCGATTCCGGGGCTGCCCGCGATTCCCGGTCTCACCGTTCCGCCCGCCGGACAGGCAGGTGCGGGCCGATGAAGCTGACGCGATTCGTCCGGATCCAGTTGACCATCTTCTCGGTGCTGACGGTGATCGGCCTGGTGGTCATGGGCGGCGTCTATGTGGGGCTGCCCGCCATGTTCGGCATCGGCCGCTATGAGGTGACGGTCAAGCTGCTCGCTACCGGCGGGCTGTATCCGACGGCCAATGTCGCCTACCGCGGCACGAATATCGGCAAGGTGGAAGAGGTTCGGCTCACCCCGTCGGGTGTGGACGCCAAGCTGTCCATCGATAGCGATTACAAGATTCCCGCTGACGTCGACGCGTGGGTGCGCAGTGTCTCGGCCATCGGCGAACAGTACGTCGATCTGGTTCCGGTCTCGAATCCCAAGGGCGGCAACCTGTCCGACGGTTCCGTGGTCCCGGTGGATCGCACCAGGCTGCCGGAGGACATCGGTTCGGTGCTCGACCGCTCCGACCGCCTGTTGGCCAGCATCGCCGACACCAAGCTGCGGCAGGTGATCGACGATGCGTTCACGGCGTTCAACGGTGCCGGACCGGATCTGCAGAAATTCATCGACTCCGCATCGCTGCTGGTGCAAGAGGCGCAGGCCAATGTGGAGCCGACCAAGGATCTGCTGGAGAAGATCGGCCCGCTGCTGGACACCCAGAACCAGTCCGATGCCGCGATCCGGTCCTGGACCCGTGACCTGGCAACGGTCACCGACCAACTGCGCGCCCATGATCCGGCGCTGCGCAATCTCATCGAGAAGACTCCCGGTGCTGCGCAGCAGGTGAGTTCGCTGTTCCAGGATCTGCGGCCGACACTGCCGATTCTGCTGTCGAATCTTGTCAGCATCGGTCAGGTCGGGGTGACCTACCACGCCGGTCTGGAACAGGTCCTGGTGGTCTATCCGCCGCTGGCCGCCGCCTTTCTGACGGTCATCCGCGGACCGGTCGAATACGGCGCGGTCGTCGACTTCCACCTGGAACTCAACGATCCCCCCGGCTGCACCACCGGCTTCCTGACACCGGAGCAGCGCCGGTCACCGGCTCAGCTCGACTTCCCGGATACCCCGCCCGGCCTGTACTGCAAGGTGGCGCAGAACGCCAGGGAAGCGGTCCGCGGTATCCGCAATACGCCGTGTATGGAGGTGCCCGGCAAGCGGGCGCCGACACCGGAACTCTGCCGCGATCCGGTCGGCTATGTGCCGGAAGGCAATAACCCACCGTTCGGCCCACCGCAGCCGGTGACGCCGTCCGGCGACCCGATCGGCGACCAGGGCTCGACCCACCCGGCGGCGCACACTACGACATTGGATCCCGGCAGCGGGACGTTCATGGGACCGGACGGACGCACGTACCGTCAGGGGGATATCGGAAAGGACGGATCCGGCACGATACCGTCGAGTTGGCAGGCGATGCTTCAGGAGCAGCAACAATGAGTGAACGCAGCGAGCGAATCATCGACACAGCGTGCTTCGCTCATGGCGGAGCCGAGCGTAGCGAGGTGCAGCCATGAGTGAATCCAGTGTGGTCAGGAGTCGGATCCGGCGACGTGCGGTGCGTTCGGCGGGGCCGCCGCCGGAGGACACCCTCGAACTCGAGGCCGAAGACGGCGCGGACGCCCCCGAGCTATCCAAGGCGGTCGCGGTCGATGTGACGGTCAAGGCCGAAAAGGCCACGCCGGTCGCCGACAGTGCGCGCGAGTCCGCGGAAGGCGCGAGCGAGGCCGCGGATTCCGAACCCGTGAACACACTGGAGATTCCCAGCGTGGCCGATGCCGTCGACGCCGAGCCGAAGTCCGGCCCGCCGCGGTGGTTGCTGGTCGCCGGGGCCGCCGCGGCCGCGCTCATCGCGATCGCGCTGGTGGTGTCCACCGGATTCTTCACCTATCAGCTGCACAGCGCCAGCGAGCGCGATGCGCGGCGCGCGGACTACACGCAAACCGCCAAGCAGGCGATCCTCAATCTCACCACCATCAAGGACGACACCGCCAAGGCCGATATCGATCGCGTCCTCTCGGTGGCCTCCGGCGAACTCAAGGCCGAATACTCGCAGCGCAAGGATGCCTACGCGAGTGTGGTCGAGCAGGCCAAGGTGAAGGCCACCGGCGAGATCATCGAATCCGCCATCGAGAGCGAGGACGGGGATTCGGCGCGCGTGTTGGTCGCCGCCAAGCAGACCCTGACCAATGCGGGCATGGCGGATCCGCAGACGCGGTTCTACCGATTCCGTGTCACCGTCACTCGCGGCGATAACGGGATCACCGCCTCACAGGTGGAGTTCGTAGCATGAATCGGCGGATGGTTCTCGTGGCGTCGGCCGTCGCCCTCGTCATCGTTGCGTTGGCGGCGATCTGCGGAGTCACCGGATACAGGTACTGGAACGACCGCAAGAGCGAACAGGCGCGCACCCAGGTGGTGCCCGCCGCCCAGCGCACCGTCGAGGCGATGTTCACCTACAACTTCAAGACGGTGGACGCCGAATTGCCCAAGGCGGCGGTCAATCTCACCGGTAGCTTTCACGACGACTACCTGAAGCTGATCAGGGAGGCCATCGCACCGGGCGCCAAGGAGAAGGAACTCAACGTTCAGGCCACCACCCAGGCCACCGGAGTCGTCTCCGCCGAATCCGCGCACGCGGTGGTGCTGCTGTACCTGAATCAGGTGACCACGAGCAAGGATGCGCCGCAGGCCAATATCAGCACCAGCCGGGTGAAGGTGAGCCTGGACAAGGACGGCGGGCACTGGCTCGTCTCGGCGGTCACGCCGATCTGATTCGCGCTCAGCTGGTTTCGCGATTCTCGGAGCAGTCGTACGGTGAAGAGCGGTTCGGCTTCCCCGGTGCACCATCTTGCCGCCGTGCAGTCTCGTGTCCGCTTGATGCCGCCCACGCCTTACCGGGGACGGGCGACAGATGCTGTCGGAGACGTTGCCCGCTCACCGCGTCGAGCGCGGAATGCGCACGGTAAAAGTAGTGCCCGTTCCGGGAGTGCTGGCGGCGGTGACCGAACCGCCATGCGCGGTAACAAGGGCCTGCACTATCGATAGGCCGAGGCCGCTGCCGCCGCTGCCGCGGGTGCGGGAGGTGTCGGTGCGGTAGAAGCGTTCGAAGATGCGTTCGGCCTCGTCGGCGGGCAGGCCTTGGCCGGTGTCGGCGACCTCGACCAGGACTTCGTCCTCGGCGGGTGTCAGCCGCACCGTAACCGAGGCGTCCTGCGGCGTATGGATGAGGGCGTTGTTGAGCAGATTCGCCAGCACCTGGCGTAGCCGCGCGGCATCGCCGATGACCTCCAATGTGCCTTCGCCGGAGTTGATTTCGAGCTCTATGCGGCGCGGCGGGCCCTCCTGCGATGTTGCTGCCGCGACAGCTCGGGCGCTGTGCACGGCATCGCTGGCGACGGCGAGAAGGTCGACAGGGTCCTGCTCCAGCGGGCGTTGCGCATCCAGGCGCGCCAACATCAACAGGTCCTCGACGAGTATGCCCATCCGCTGCGACTCGCGCTCGATCCGGTCCATGAACATCGCCGGATCCGTGGTCGCGCCTTGGCGATACAGTTCGGCGAAGCCGCGAATGGTGGTCAGCGGAGTGCGCAGTTCGTGGCTGGCGTCCGCGACGAAGCGGCGCATCTTCGATTCGGAGTGCCGCGCCGCCGCCTCGGAGGCCTCCGTCGCGGCGAAGGCCCGCTGGATCTGTGCCAGCATGCCGTTGAGCGATTGGGACAGCCGGTCCACCTCGGTATTGGTGCCGCGCACCGGAACTCGGCGATGCAGATCACCGGCGGCAATGGCGGCGGCGGTCTTCTCGACCGCGCGCAGCGGGCGCAGGCTGCGACGGATCACGAAGTAGGCGAGCACGGCCAGCGCGGCGAGTACCGCGGCGCCGACGACCAACTGCAACATGATCAATCGGTTGACGGTGTCGATGTTCTCGGTGAGCGGCATCGCCACCGTTGTCGTCGTATCGGCCGACACCGCCGTCATGGTCCGCCATTTGACCGTCGCGCCGTCCTTGGAGCCGACGGTTATCGGTTTGGTGAGGACTCGGCTCCCCGGTGGGTCGGTGGTCGGCCGCACCTCGGGTAGACGCGGCAACTCCGGATCGGCCTCGACATTGAACGGCCTGGTCTCGAGGTAGGCGGTGCCGTTACCACCCGGCGTCGGTTCGATGTGCACGTAGAAGGTGCTGGACGGATGCGGCGGATTCGCCGGGCTCGGCGGTCGCGGCCGGGACCACGCCATGACCGCATCGCGGAGCTGCTGATCGGTGCGATGCAGCAGTGAGTTCTCCAATGCGGAGGTGACCACCATGCCGGAGGCCAATAGTCCGAGCGCGGACAGCAGTACAAGTGCCAGCACCAGGGTCACCCGCAGCGGTACCGCCGATGATGCGCGTGACAGTTTGCGGCGGATCCAATCGATGCGGGCGGTGGTCATTTCTCGGACGAGCGGCGATTAGGCGCGCGCATCACGTAGCCGACGCCACGCAGGGTGTGGATCAGTCGCTGATCGCCGGTGTCGACCTTCTTGCGCAGATAGGACACATAGGTCTCGACCACCCCCACCTCACCGCCGAAGTCATAGCGCCACACATGATCCAGGATGCGCGGCTTGCTCAGCACCGTGCCGGCGTTGACCATGAAATACCGCAGCAGGGTGAATTCGGTGGGGGACAACGCGACCGGCTCGCCCGCCTTCCACACCTCGTGGGTGTCGTCGTCGAGTTCGATGTCCTCGAACCGAATTCGCGAACTCTCGCGCTGCGGGGCGGTATGACCGAAGCGGCGCAGCACGACTCGCAGCCGGGCCACCACTTCCTCGAGGCTGAACGGTTTGGTGATGTAGTCGTCGGCGCCGAGGGTGAGTCCGGCGACCTTGTCCTGTACGTCATCGCGGGCGGTGAGGAACAGCACCGGCGCGTCGATGCCGTCGGCGCGCAGGCGGCGCAGCAGCCCGAAGCCGTCCATACCCGGCATCATCACATCGACGATCAGCGCCTGCGGCCGGAAGCTGCGCGCCTTGTCCAGTGCCTGTGCCCCGTCGACGGCGGTATCCACCGCGAACCCCTGATAGCGCAGACTCACCGACAGGAGCTCCACGATCATCGGCTCGTCGTCCACCACCAGCACCCGAGCCTCGGGCGTGGTCTCCGCAGGCACACCACTCATTGCTTCATACTCCGGCAATCGACTGGGAACTGCCTGGACCTTAGCTGGGTGATTCCTGTGAGCGCTCGGGTGCGGTGCGAACGGGTCCGGGTAAGTCCCGCTCCGTCGTGGCCGGGTCAGCGTCGGGGCGCACGCTCTTCCGGGTACACATCGTCGTCGGTGAGCAGCGCGCTGCCCGCGACCTGGTCCTGAGCGAGTGCTTCCAGGAATGCCCGCGCCCAGCGGTCCACATCGTGGGCGAGCACTTGGCGGCGCAGCGAGCGCATCCGGCGGCGGCGGGTGTCGCGATCGTCCTCCAGCGCGGAGACCACGGCATCCTTGACACTGTTGAGGTCGTGTGGATTGCACAGGTAGGCCTGCCGCAATTCCGCTGCGGCGCCGGTGAATTCGCTCAGCACCAGGGCGCCGTTGAGGCCGCTGTGACAGGCCACGTACTCCTTGGCGACCAGATTCATGCCGTCGCGCAGCGGCGTCACCAGCATGACGTCGGCGGCCACGAAGAAGGCGATGAGTTCGTCGCGGGGGATCGGGCGGTGCAGATAGTGCACGACCGGATAGCCGACCCTGGCGAATTCGCCATTGATCCGGCCGACCTGACGCTCGATATCGCCGCGCATCTGGATATAGCTGTCCACCCGCTCGCGGCTCGGGGTGGCCAACTGCACCATGACGGTGTCGGCCGGATCCAGCCTGTCCTCCAGCAGCAGTTCCTCCAGCGCGGCGAGGCGGATATCGATGCCCTTGGTGTAATCCAGGCGGTCGACGCCGAGCAGAATATTCTTCGGATTGCCGAGTTCGGCACGGATCTTCGCGGCGCGCTCGCGCACCGAGCGGCGGCGCGAATGCTCGTCGAGTTCGGCCGATGCGATGGAAATCGGGAATGCGCCGACCCGGACGGTCCGGAAGCCGACCTGTACGACGCCGAGTTTGGAGCGCACGCCGACGGTGCCGCGTGAGGTGGGCTGTCCGGCCAGCCGGCGCGCCAGGTAGAGGAAGTTCTGCGCGCCGCCGGGCAGATGGAAGCCGATCAGGTCGGCGCCGAGCAGGCCCTCGATGATCTCGGTCCGCCACGGCATCTGCATGAACAGTTCGACCGGCGGGAACGGAATGTGCAGGAAGAATCCGATGGTGAGGTCCGGCCGCAGCATGCGCAGCATCTTCGGCACCAGCTGCAGCTGATAGTCCTGCACCCAGACGGTGGCGCCCTCGGCGGCGACCTTCGCGGTGGCCTCGGCGAAGCGCCGGTTCACGGTGACGTAGGCGGCCCACCACGCGCGGTCGTAGACCGGGCGCACGATCACATCGTGGTAGAGCGGCCACAGCGTGCCGTTGGAGAAGCCCTCGTAGTAGTCGGCGACCTCGGCCGCGGACAGCGGCACCGGATGCAGTTCCAGGCCGTCCTCGATGATCGGGTCGATATCCACATCCGGAACCCCGGCCCAGCCGACCCAGGCCCCCTTGTTATTGCGGAGCACCGGCTCCAGCGCGGTGACCAGACCACCCGGGCTGCGCTTCCATCGGGTGGAGCCGTCGGGTAGTCGCTCGAGGTCGACCGGGAGCCGATTGGCGACGACAACGAAGCCGGAGCCCGCCCCATTCGCTTCGGCGAGCGGCGAGGGGACCACCGTGGTGTCGGGTTCGGATGGTGGCTCTGGAATGGCGTGTTCGGAGTTGTCGGACGGCTGTTGGGTCATCTGGTCCACTCACGCATCCTTTGCGCGTCGCTGTTCCCGCTTGAAGTTATCGGATAGTCGACGGCCCCGTTGACGTCGCGTCGGTGGCTACTCGCCCCGTGAGTTGGGTCCTATGCCGAGCATCGACAGCAGCATCCGGCATTCGTCGGCATCCTCCGCGTAGGCCGCGACAACGCGCTGCGCCTGACGGGCGGTCTCGTCGGCGAGTGGTTCCAGATCGTCGTCCGCGATGTCGTTCGCGCTGCTCTTCGCGGCCATCTTCTTGTCCTCCCGGCTCAGTACGCTCGTACGTGCGAATAGTCAATGTTATCCGGACCCGGCACGAGTGCGCCGCACCCGGATGCCGGTGACCTAGGACACGTCCGCGCTCGCGCCCGTCGCCCGTGCGGCGGAAATCGGGCCCTACTACCGTGGACGCGCAGCACCAACTCCACGAAAGGGACGATATGCCGCTGGCCACGGTGAACGGAATTTCGCTCAACTACCAGGTCAAGGGCGACCGGGCCGCAGGCACGGATGTGCGGGGCGCTGGGCCGCTCGTCGTCATGATCATGGGTACCGGGAGCCCGGGGCGGGTCTGGGAGCTGCATCAGGTGCCGGCGCTGGTCAAGGCCGGATATCGGGTCTGCACCTTCGACAACCGCGGCATCAAACCGTCCTTCGAGGCGGCCGCCGGCATGACACTCGAGCAGTTGGTCGGCGATACCGCCGGACTCATCGAACTGCTCGACGAGGGCCCCGCGCTGGTGGTCGGCACCTCGATGGGCGCGCGGGTGGCCCAGGAACTCGCGCTGGCGCGTCCGGAGCTGGTGCGCAAGGCGGTATTCATGGCCGCGCACGGCCGTCTCGACCAGTTCCAGAAGACGCTTTCGCTCGGCGAACACGAACTCGACGCCAGCGGGGTCCAGTTGCCCGCGAAGTACGAGGCCGCGGTGACCGCGGTAATGAATATGTCGCCCGCGACCATGGCCGATCCGAATGCCGCCCGCGACTGGCTGGACCTGTTCGAATTCACCGGCGGTCCGGTGACGCCGGGTATCCGGGCACAGCGCCGCATGGACCACGATTTCGACCGGGTGCAGGCCTACCGCGGCATCAAGGTGCCGTGCCTGGCCGTCGGTTTCGCCGATGATCGAATGATTCCGCCCTATCTGTCCAGGGAGGTTGCCGAGGCCATTCCCGGTGCGCGCTACCTGGAAGTTCCTGATGCGGGGCACTATGGTTATCTCGAGCGTCCGGAAGCCGTGAACAAGATCCTGCTCGATTTTTTCGCGGCCTGAGGTAACCGCCTACGCGTAACGTCTGCCTTGCTAGGGTCGACACAACGCTCTGGGAGCTTCCGGCGCTCTAACAGCGCTTGGATGCGCCAAGGGTTATCCCGTACACGCGCCAGTATCCAGTGAGGTGAAATGAGCACCAACCCCTTCGATGACGAAGACGGCCGCTTCTTCGTTCTGGTAAACGATGAGGAACAGCATTCGCTGTGGCCCGCCTTTGCGGAGGTTCCGGCCGGATGGCGAGTCGTTTTCGGTGAGGACAGCCGCGCCGCGTGCGTCGAGTACGTCGAGAAGAACTGGACCGACATGCGTCCGAAGAGTCTGCGTGACGCTATGGCCGCCGATGACGCGGCCAGGCAGGGCGCCCAGTCCTGATCAGCGGTATTCGATACTGCGCCGGGGCCGAATGCTGAACCGTCACTGCGTGACACCGTAAGCCGGTGTCACGCAGTTGGCGTGCCCGGTTATGATTGGCACCGTTTGTTGAGTCAGATACCGTCCGCCTCCTTAGCTCAGTGGTAGAGCACTCGCCTTGTAAGCGAAAGGTCGTCAGTTCAATCCTGACAGGGGGCTCCGATACGGGCGTGCCGTTTACGGCGCGCCCGTTTCTTGTAGCTCGGACTTCACGCCACGTATCGAAGGCCGCCTACTGTGGCCGGGTGGCAGTGGCGAGAGTGTGGTCGGTTACCTCCACGACCCCGACCGAGGACGACGCGAGAGCCATCGCGAGGGCGGTGGTCGAGGAACGACTCGCCGCGGGTGCCGAGGTCACCGGCCCGGCCCTATCCGTGTTCTGGCATCTCGGCAAGCTCGGTGAGGGCCAGGAATGGCGCGTGAGCTTCACGACGTCGGTGACGGCGCGCGACCGTCTCGCCGCCCGGGTGTGTGAGTTGCACCCGTGGGATAGCCCGGAAGTCACGGCGACCCCGGTCGAATGGTGCGTCGACAGCTATGCCGAGTGGGTCGAACGGGCAACTGCCGCACCGGAATAGGGCCGCGTTCGACGGCCCCTTCGGTTCGACTGCGCTCAGTCGGGGACGTTGGCTCCGTAGCCGAGTTCGCGGAGCGCTTTTTTGATCTTGGCCTGGGCCTCGTCGAGGGATTCCGGGGTGGGGTTGTGTTGCGCGCCGGAGATGTCGAAGTTGCCCATGGTGAAGGCCGGGAAGACGTGGACGTGCAGGTGGGGGACTTCGAGACCGGCGATGAGCAGGCCCGCGCGCGGCGCGTCCCAGGCCTCGCGAACGGCCTGACCGATCTTCTGCGCGACACCATTGAGACGGGCGAAGGTGTCGGGGTCGATGTCCTGCCACTGGTCGATTTCCTTGCGGGGAACCACGAGGGTGTGGCCCTGAGTGACCGGGGCGATGGTGAGGAATGCGACGAATTCGTCATCCTCCCAGACGAATCGACCCGGCAGCTGGCCCGCGATGATCGCGCTGAAAACGGAAGGCATGCACCGGAGGCTACTCGGGTCGCTGTTCAGGGTGGTGTTGACGCCGATCTAAAACTGTGTCTAAGGTACACATATTAGTTTCCGATGGACACAGTTTAAGGAATGACATGATCGCCATCGCACTCGCCGCCACCGCCGTCTCCGTCGCTCCCGCGGGTCTGCTCGCCCACCGTCAGCTGCGTCGCCGCGCCAACGCGCACGCACTGCGGATCGACACCCTGAACGGCATCGCCGAATCCGGCTTCGTCACCATCGGCGGCATCGAGCAGTGGATCGAGATCCGCGGCGAGGACCTGGCCAACCCGGTGCTGCTGGAACTGCACGGCGGCCCCGGTGCGACGAACACCTACTTCGCCACCCGGACCCGGGCCTGGGAGCGGCATTTCACGATCGTGCGCTGGGATATGCGCGGTGCGGGAAAGACTTTCGGGCGCGGTGCGCAGGGGGAGGTGAGCTTCGACCGGCTCTTCGCCGATGCGCTCGAGGTCACCCGGTATGTGCGCGAGCGTCTGCACCAGGACAAGGTGGTGCTGTTGGCCAATTCGTTCGGATCGGTGCTCGGACTTCGCCTGGCGCGCAATCATCCGGAGCTGTACTCGGCCTACGTGGGCACCGACCAGAACATCACCGGCGGCGAGCGCGACGACAGCGCATTCTTCGCTGTGGTGCGGCGTTTGCGGGATGCCGGAAAGCGTTCTGCCGCAGTGAAGCTGGAGCAGATGGGTCCTGATGCCACCCGGTGGACCGCCGAACAATGGGGCCGGTACGCGAAACTGGCGACCAGCTCCGACCCCATGCTCACCGAGGTCCTGAAGAAGCTGATCATGCCGTCGATGTGGTTCTCGCCGCAGCACCGGCTGCGCGATCTGAAGGCGGGCGCGGACGGTATGAAATTCTCCGAGCGGATCGGCGTCGAATCGGTACACTTCGACGCCTGGCGCGAGGGCACCCGATTCGAATTGCCGTTCTTCATCTTTCAGGGCGAATACGACAGCCTGATGCCCGCGGCCAGGGCACGCCGCTATTTCGACGATGTCCAGGCCCCGCACAAGGAGTTCGCGCTGATCTCCGAGGCCAACCACTTCGCGGCGTTCTGGCAGCCCGAGCAATTCCTCGAGCTGCTGCTGACCCGGGTACGGCCGGTGGTGACCCGAACGACCGTATCGGCCTAGGACCTTCGCGTCGGCAGGTCAGGCGACGTAGTGCGAAAGGATGCTCTGCACCTCGTAGATGTCGACCTGGCGGTTGAACCGCTTCTGCACCGGCTCGTGCGTACCGGAGATCCAGATGCAGAGTTCGGCATCCAGGTCGAAGGTGCCAGCGGTTTCCACCGAGAAGTGTGTGATCGCCCGGTAGGGAATGCTGTGGTAGCTGACCTTGCGGCCGGTGACACCCTGCTTGTCGACCAGGATGAGACGGCGGTTGGTGAACAGAATCGCGTCGCGGACAAGCAGATACGCGGCATAGACCTGTTCGGCGTTGCCCATCAGCCTCGCGTATTCCTCTTGCGCCCTGCCAGGATCGATCCGTCCGGCATTGCCCATCAGTCCATCGATCAGACCCATCGTCAGCACGTCCTTTGCGCGGTGGAGTCGGCTGGTGCGCCCCCTCTCATCAATGATCCACCCGACACCCACCGGTAGCCGTTAACGTGACGACTGATTTCGTGAACACCTCGGTAACTGTCCGGGCGCTCCCGAGAATGAGCCAGGATTGCGCGGCCGAAGTTACGACGTATCCAACGACCGGCAAAAGTTCCGGGGAGGCGGGAAAGCCATGGTTGGCGACAACCTAAGCTGTTGCCCGTGCGCGTACTCGTCATCGGTTCCGGAGCCCGTGAACATGCCCTCGTCCTGGCCCTGCGCCGGGACCCCGCGGTGACCGCGCTGTTCGCGGCGCCGGGCAATGCCGGGATCGCCCAGCACGCGCAGGTCAAGCCGGTCGATCCCTGCTCGGCCGAGGCGGTGGTCGCCCTGGCCACCGAGCTGGACGCGGAGCTGGTGGTGATCGGACCCGAGGTGCCGCTGGTGCTCGGCGTCGCCGACGCGGTGCGGGCCGCGGGCATCGCCTGTTTCGGCCCGTCGGCCGCGGCCGCCCGCATCGAGGGTTCGAAGGCCTTCGCCAAGGACGTGATGACCGCCGCCGGGGTCCGCACCGCGCACAGTGAGATCGTGGACAATCCGGCCGAACTCGACGCCGCACTCGACCGCTTCGGTCCCACCTGGGTGGTCAAGGACGACGGGCTCGCCGCGGGCAAGGGTGTGGTGGTCACCGCCGACCGGCACGCGGCCCGCGATCACGGTGCCGAATTGCTCGAGCAGGGCCATCCGGTGCTGTTGGAATCCTTCCTCGACGGTCCGGAGGTTTCGCTGTTCTGCCTGGTAGACGGCGAAACGGTGGTGCCGCTGCTGCCCGCGCAGGATCACAAGCGCGTCGGTGACGGCGATACCGGGCCGAATACCGGCGGGATGGGCGCGTACACGCCGCTGCCGTGGTTGCCCGAGGCGACCGTCACCGCCATCGTCGAGGATGTCGTCGAGCCCGTCGCTGCGGAACTGGTGCGGCGGGGCTGTGGCTTCTCCGGTCTGCTCTACGCGGGTCTGGCGATCGGCGCGGCCGGACCCGCCGTCGTCGAATTCAATTGCCGCTTCGGCGATCCGGAGACCCAGGCCGTGCTCGCACTGCTGGAAAGTCCGCTCGGCGAATTGCTGAACGCCACCGCCACCGGCACCCTGGCCGAGGTCGCCGCACCGCGTTGGCGCGACGGCGCGGCCGTCACGGTCGTGATCGCCGCCGAGAATTACCCGGGTCGGCCCCGCGTCGGCGATGTGATCACCGGGGCGGGCGAGGGAACCGCCGACGACACATCCGCGGTCCTGCACGCGGGCACCGCACTGCGCGAGGACGGGGCCCTGGTCTCGGCGGGTGGTCGAGTGCTCAGCATCGTCGGCACCGGCTCGGATCTGGCCGCGGCCCGCACCAATGCCTACGACCGGATCGCCTCGATCAAACTGCCGGGCAGCCACTTCCGCACCGACATCGGCCTGGCCGCCGTCGAGGACCGCATTTCGGTCTGAACGGCATCAACCGGCACTAGCGGCCACAACAGAGCGAGTCCTACGAGCGACGTTCGCGGCCTGTGTCGCGTCCAAGTCATCGAAGCGCATGTACCGCACGAGCCTCGGTCGCTGGGCGGCGCACCTCCGACACCGAACTACCCCGCCCCAGGCGACCCACTACGGAGCGAGTCTTACGAGCGACGTTCGCGGCCCGTCTCGCGTCCGAGTCGTCGAAGCGCATGCGACGCAGTCGCGAGTCTCGACGGCTCGGACGCGAGATACCAGGGGGCCGCGAACACGCCGCGCCGCAGGCGCGGCAAATTTCAACACAGCTCAGCCGAAGCTGAGACCGTGCGCTGCCAACCACTGCTGCGGGTCCACATGCTGCCCGTTGACGATGACCTCGAAATGCAGATGCGGACCCGTGGAATCGCCGCGGTTGCCCATCCGGGCGATCTGCATACCCGCGGGCACGCGTTCGCCGACGGATACGAAGAAGTCGTACATATGGCCGTAGACGGTGATGCTGCCGTCATCGTGGCGGATGCGCACCCAGAGCCCGAAGCCCTGCGCGGGGCCCGCATCGATGACGGTTCCGCTGGCGACGGCGTAGATCGGGGTGCCGATCGGGCCCGCGATATCGATGCCGTTGTGGAAGGTGCCCCAGCGTGAACCGAAACCCGAGGTGAAGACGCCGCGCGTCGGCAGCACCATGCCGGTGAGGCCGGGCAGCAGCGCACCCGCGGTGGCCGGCGCGCTGCCCGCCATCCACGGCTGATACTCCCCGGAGACCGCCGCCGCGGCCTCCGCCTTGGCGCGTTCCAGGGTGGCGCGGGCGGCCGCCGCGACCACCTCCTGCTCGCGGATGCGTTCGCCATTGGCGATGGCGTTCAGATAGCGCTTCACCGACGGCGGCGTGGACTGCATCTGCTGCGGATAGGCGAAGGCGACGCGCTGCGCCTCATCGGGCCCGGGTGTGCGATCGGTGACGGCCCAGGCGAACGAGGAATCGGCTGCCGCGAAGATGGCGGTGGCGGTGACCCCGGCGATCAGGATCCGGTGTTTACGCAGGAGTGCCCGATAGTCCGGCTCGGGCCGTGCCTCCCATAGCGCGCGCAGGTCGGGTGCCGGTTGTCGGCGTAGCCAGAGCAGACCGTCTTTGCATTCACCGAGCACCTCACGCGCCCGTCCCGGCAGCGCGCGCAGTTCGCAATCGCGCCGTTCCCGCCCGGCGGCGCGCCAATCGGGCGGTATGACACCGATGCCACCCACCCCTGGTATTCGATCCAGCCGCGCGCGGCGCGCCTTGTCGAGCATTAGCGCTGACCATAACCCGCGCGACGCGTTCGACACCTGCCGAATCGCGCGGCCGGTCGCATTTCTCCGCAGTAGCACAAAACCCGAGGATCGGCGAACCGACGAGATGGGGGACCGTCTACCGTACGTCGGGTGTCCAGAGAATCTCGCCGGTCGACCATTCCACCTTTTTACGTGATGGATGTCTGGAAGGCTGCTGCGGAACGTGCCAGGACCCATGGCGACGTGCTGGTGCTGGCGGCCGGGCAGCCGTCCACACCGGCCCCCGCCCCGGTGCTGCGCGCGACAAAGCTGGCGATCGAATCCGAATTGCTCGGTTACACAGAGACTTTCGGCATTCTCCCGCTGCGCGAGGCCATCGCCGAACACCACCGCGATACCTACGGATACGACGTCGAACCAGACGACGTCGTGGTGACGACCGGATCCTCCGGCGCGTTCACCCTGATCTTCCTGGCCGCATTCGACGCCGGGGATACCGTCGTGGTGGCCCGTCCGGGATATCCGGCCTACCGCAACACCTTGGCCGCGCTCGGCTGCCGCGTCATCGAACTCGATTGCGGTGCCGAAACCCGATTCCAGCCCACCGTGGCCATGCTCGAGGCGCTGCCGGAGCCGCCGGCGGGGCTGATCGTGGCCAGCCCGGCCAATCCGACCGGCACCATGATCGATCCGGATGAACTCGCCGCACTGGCCCGCTGGTGCGATGCGCACAACACCCTGCTGATCTCCGATGAGATCTACCACGGCATCACCTACCAGGGCGTCAGCGTGGGGCGGACCTCATCGGCCTGGGAGACCTCGCGTACTTCGGTGGTCATCGGATCGGTCTCCAAATACTTCTCGATGACCGGCTGGCGCCTCGGCTGGATGCTGGCGCCGAGCGGATTGCGGCCCGCATTACAGCGGCTCGCGTCCAATATGACCGTATGTCCACCCGCGGTCTCGCAGTACGCGGCGCTGCACGCGTTCGGCGCCGAGGCCAAGGAAGAACTCGACGGCCATGTCCGTCGCTATGCCATCAATCGGCAACTGCTGCTCGATGGCCTGCCGAGACTGGGCATCACCGAGCTGGCCCCAGCCGACGGCGCCTTCTACGCCTACGCCGATATCGGCCATCTCACCGACGATTCGCGCAAATGGTGTGCCGAGGTGCTCGACCACACCGGCGTCGCACTTGCGCCCGGCGTCGACTTCGACACCGTGGCGGGACACCGGACCGTGCGTTTCTCCTTCGCGGGTGCCACCGCGGATATCGAGGCCGCACTCGTTCGGCTCGGTCACTATCTACGTGGTTGATCACGCTGTCCGCCAACGAGTTTGCATAGTTGCTCACCAAGCAGGCGCAGATACGGTAGAACAACGATGCTGGGTTTTCACTCTCTGGTTTCCTCTCTCTGATTTCGCACGGATGAACTGATGACGACTGGCACGATGGCACGGTGATAACCGCGACGACCCCGAAAGGCGAACGGCGTCGCCAGGCTTTGGTAGCGGCCGCCGCAGAGTTGCTACTCGAAGGCGGATTCGATGCGGTGCGGCATCGCTCGGTCGCGACGCGCGCCGACCTTCCGCTGGCGTCGACGACGTACTACTTCGAATCGCTCGATGATCTGATCGCCCGGGCGGTCGAGTTCAGCGGCAATGCGGAACTGGACGCGATGCGCCGCCGGGTCGGCGAGGTGAGTCATCGCCGCCGCGGTGCCGAGGCGACCGTCGATCTGGTGCTGGACCTACTGGTGGGGCCGGACGGCCACGACGAGGGCGCGCGCGGACAGCTGATCGCGCGCTACGAGCGTTCGGTGGCCTCGGCGCGGCACCCCGAACTGCGGGAAGTCCAGCTACGACTGAGGGCGCAACTCGACGAATTGCTCGCCGATGTGCTGCGCCGCTCCGATCGGGCGGTCCGCTCGGAGCAGTTGCGCAGGATGGTCGCGGTGGTCGACGGGGCCGTGGTCGCGGCGCTGAGCGAAATGGACCCGGAGCCAAGGCGAATGGCGCGCGGTGCGTTGCTGGAGGTCATCGATATCGTCGCGCCCGCGACGCCGCAGCAGGTCGACAGGTTCAGGTCACTAGACTAGCCAGACGTGAGCCTCGTCCCGAACGTCCTTGCTACCCGATACGCCAGCCCCGAGTTGGTGCATCTCTGGTCGCCCGAGCACAAGATCGTGCTCGAGCGGCGGCTGTGGCTGGAGGTGTTGCGGGCGCAGTCCGAACTCGGCATCGAGCTGCCCGCTGGCGTCATCGATGACTACGAGCGGGTCATCGACCAGGTGGATCTCGCCTCGATTGCCGAACGTGAGCGGGTCACCCGCCACGATGTGAAGGCGCGCATCGAGGAATTCAACGCACTCGCCGGACATGAGCATGTGCACAAGGGCATGACCAGCCGCGACCTCACCGAGAATGTGGAGCAGCTGCAGATCCGGCTCTCGCTCGAACATGTGCACGCGCACGGTGTCGCGGTCGCGGCCCGGTTGGCGCAGCGGGCCGCCGAATACCAGACGCTGGTGATGGCGGGCCGTTCGCACAATGTCGCCGCGCAGGCCACCACGCTCGGCAAGCGGTTCGCCTCCGCCGCCGACGAACTGCTGATCGCATTGACCCGGCTGCGCGAACTCATCGACCGCTACCCGCTGCGCGGCATCAAGGGCCCGATGGGCACCGCACAGGACATGCTCGACCTGCTCGGCGGCGATCCGGCCAAATTGGCGACCCTGGAGCAGCAGGTCGCGCGGCATCTCGGTTTCGCCAATGTGCTGACCAGCGTCGGCCAGGTGTATCCGCGCTCGCTCGACCACGACGTCCTCTCGGCCCTGGTGCAGGTCGGTGCGGGTCCGTCGTCGTTCGCGCACACCATCCGCCTGATGGCGGGCCATGAGCTGGTCACCGAGGGCTTCCAGCCCGGCCAGGTCGGCAGTTCGGCCATGCCGCACAAGATGAACACCCGCTCCTGCGAGCGTGTCAACGGTCTGCAGGTGGTGCTGCGCGGTTATGCATCGATGGCCGCCGAATTGGCTGGCGCGCAATGGAATGAGGGCGATGTCTTCTGTTCGGTCGTGCGCCGTGTCGCGCTCCCGGACGCCTTCTTCGCCATCGACGGCATGATGGAAACCTTCCTCACCGTGCTCGCCGAATTCGGCGCCTACCCCGCCGTCGTCTCCCGCGAACTCGACCGCTACCTGCCATTCCTCGCCACCACCCGGATGCTGATCGCCGCGGTCCGTGCTGGCGTCGGCCGCGAAACCGCCCATGAGGTCATCAAGGAACACGCGGTGGCCGTCGCACTCGCCATGCGCGAACAGGGCCGCGAACCGGATCTGCTGGACCGTCTCGCCGCCGACTCCCGCCTCCCCCTGGACCGCGTGGAATTGGATGCCGCCCTGGCCGATAGGTCCGCCTTCGTCGGTGCCGCCGAAGCGCAGGTCTCCGACGTCGTGGCCGCGGTGCACAAGCTCGTCGACCAGTACCCCGAAGCCGCCCGCTACACCCCGTCGCCGATCCTGTAGCCCCGAGATCGCTCGGCTGCTCGCAATTCGTTTGCGGAGCCGGATTCACGCGGAATCCGGATCTTAGAGGTCCGCCCAACGCTTCGGGCCTCGGCGCTGCGACCGGTCCTCAGTGCTGGGCCGCGGCTATCGGGCTGGCTGGGCGACCCTGGCGGGCGGTCCATCTGGAGCGCGGGTGCCAAGCGGCGAGTGCCCCGGGGCTGAGGTCTCGGCGCGGGATGGACGGCCATTTTCCGGTCCGAGTGAGGGTGTGGGGAGGGTTAGGGTTTCCGCGTGAATCCGTACACGATCTTTGCCGACATCATTGCTGGGCGGGCGGAGGCCAGCAGGGTGTTCGAGGACGATGATGTGGTGGCGTTTATGGATATTCGGCCGATGACGCCCGGGCATTTGCTGGTGGTGCCGAAGGTGGCGGCGCGGAGTCTGGCGGAATTGGATCCGGCGGTCGGGGGGAAGCTGTTCCAGGTCGGGCAGAAATTGGCGGGGGCGCTGCGGGCCAGCGAGGTGGGATGTGATGGAGTCAACTTCTTCCTGGCCGACGGGGTGACCGCCGGTCAGGAAATATTCCATGTGCACCTGCATGTCATTCCGCGCACGTCGGGTGACGGGTTCGGGTTGCGCGGGCGGCCGACCAGTCCGCGCCGTGCCGACCTGGATTATCTGGCGAGTTCGATCCGCGGCGCGCTCGATCGCTGAGCCGTCGCGCGGGAGTGCTGTGGCTGCCGGTTTGGCGTGAAAGTTGTTGCGTACCGGATAGTTTGCCGTGGAAACGTGGGGATTTCGAATGTCCTCCCCAACGTCGCGGCGTGCGTTACGTTGGTGGTCATTGTCATGCGGTGACGGAGGTGGGGACATGCGGCTAACGAGGATAGCCGTTGCGGTGCTGGCCTTGGCGATCGCATCAGTGGGCCCCATGGTCGTCGATCCCGCGACGGCATCGGCGGCACGAGTCGATCGGATCGATGAGCTGAGCCAGACGCGCTCGGCGATCTTCATCGAATCGCCATCGATGGGACGGATCGTTCAGGTCCAGGTCCTGCACCCGGCGGATGGCGGCGCGCACCCGACCTTCTACCTACTCGACGGTCTCGATCCGGGCATCAACCAGAGCACCTGGACCAATGCCACCGACGCCGAGGCATTCTTCGCGCGGAAGAACGTGAATGTCGTGCTGCCCGTCGGCGGCCAGGCCAGCTACTACACCGATTGGCAGCAGGACGATCCCACATTCGGCCGCTACAAGTGGGAGACGTTCCTGACCGAGGAACTCCCGCCGATCATCGACGCGCGCTACGGCAATGGCGTCAATGCCGTCGGCGGACTCTCCATGGGCGGCAATGCCGCCTTCATCCTCGCCGTCCGCCATCCCGAAATGTACCGGGCGGTCGCGGGTTACAGCTCCTGTCCGGACACCACCCTCGCCACGGGGGCGGTGATGTTCTCCATCGCCAACCGCGGCGGCAATCCGGTGAATATGTGGGGTGCTGCCGGCAGCCCCGCCTGGGCCGAACACGATGCCGCGGCACTCGCGGATCGCCTGCGCGGCAAGACGATCTACCTCTCCACCGGCACCGGCATCCCCGGCCCGCACGAGGCCGAGGTCAAACCCCAACTGGCCGAGAACATTTTCCTCGGCGGCCCCGTCGAGGTAGGCGTCAACACCTGCGTCATCGAATTCGAACAGCGCCTACGCGCCCTGAACATCCCCGCCCAAATCGACTACAGCCCCACCGGAACCCACTCCTGGTCCTACTGGCAGGACACCCTCCACACCTCCTGGCCCACCATCGCGCCCGCCATCGGCGCCTGACCCCTGCCCCCGATGTCCCAGAGAGGGCGGCTCGTTCAGGTGCGGAGGATGCGGATGATGGCGAAGATGACGGCGAGTGTGGCCAGGGATGCTGTGCCGAGGATGACGAGGCCTGCGGGGAGGCCGAAGAGTTCGATGCTTTCGGTTCGGTGGATGGTTTGGTAGGTCCGCGCGTCGGTGGTGTCGGGGTCGAAGGTGAAGTCGGAGTGGATATCTGCGGGGCGGTCGATCGAAACTCGCAGTTCGGTCAGGTAGTCGTGGCCGTTCGCCGCCAGTTGGGTGAGTTGGGGATCGGTGGTGGTGACTCGGCCCGCGAAATCGACGGATACCGTCTGGGTGGTGGCATCTGGGTCGGTGCGTCGCAGGCGGTGCTCGCCCAGTGCGTAAAGATGGACGTACTGTGCCTGTTTCGCGGCGCTCGACATGCGCATCGGGTAGACGAATCGGTCCGAATCGAAGGTCAGGCGAACCGGATCTATTGCGCCGTCCAGTGGTTTGGCGCTGGTGAGGCGCATCGCGACGAATGACCAACCCTCGCGCAGATAAGGATCGAGGGTGCCGATCACCTCGGGACGCATTTCGTAGCCGTTGTCGCTCAGCCACTTTCGAATGCCGTCCAGGTTGCCGCCGGACAGGGTGGTCGCCTCCAGCGGACCGAGCTGGACGCGATCGACGACGGTGGGACCGCCACCCGCGGCGCTCATCGCACCCTCGCTGGCGGAACCCCGCGACGACCGCGAGAACCATCGACGCTCCGTGACGATTCTGGGCGCGGTCAGATTCCGCAGTTCGGTGAAGGTCGCCGCATCACCGCTTGCGACAGTGGCCGGTTTCGGTGTCGGCACGATCAGCGCCGCCTGGTCGGTGCCGGATTTCAGGGCAAGTCGCATGAGGACGGTCTCGCGGTGTCCGTCCCAGCCCACCAGCGCCGTCTCCTCGCCCACCGAGGCCGGGCGACCGGGCGGATTGGCCACCCCGCCGCAGGCACAGGCGGAAGCCGGTGCGAGCGTACCGATTCCGGCCGTGGCGAAAAGAATCGCCGCCACGGCCAGCAGACGAACTGCGATTGCGGCAGGCATGGCCGCGAGCCTACTGGGATTCGCGGCCGTACAGCCGCATTCTCGAGTGCGCGCCGATTCTCAGGCGCGCCCCGATTGTCGAGCGCGCGCCGATAGCTATTGACGCCGTGGATCTCGACACCGTCGAAGCCCGCCGCGATCGCATTGGCGGCAGCCGACGCGTAATGCCCTATGAGGGCGGCGATTTCGGCGCGGTCGAACGCACCGGGCGTGATCGGATCGGCCTTGGTGCCGTCGAGCAGATGCGCCCGATCGTCATCCACCACCGAGGACGGTCCGGCGGGCCAGGAGCCGTCGACCCGTGCCAGCGGATGTCCCTTGCGCTCACCGTGCATGAGCTGGGCGATTATGCGCCCGCCTGCCGCGTGCACCGCCTCGGTGACCCGCCGCCAGGCGTCGATGTGCCGACCGGTCTGCAGCCCCGGCACCCAGGCCTCGCTCTGGCCGGTCGAATGCGGCCAGATGCCCTCGGTCACGATCAGTCCGGCGCTGGCCCGCTGCGCGTAGTCGTCGGCGACATCGGCGGTCGGCGAGCCGTCCGGATGTGAGCGCCACCGCGTCATCGGTGACATGACGATCCGATTGGGCACGAACGCCACCGCCACCCCGTTCCTCTCCGACAAACTCGTGCAGGAGCGCAGGCTCCTCGGCCGGGCACTCGAAGATATGCACCGAGCCTGTGCGGTACTCGACGAGATCATCAGCTCGGCGGGCGAGGAGGTGTCGGAACAGTAGGGTGGAGCCCATGGCTCTCGACAGTGGAACGATTACCAGCTCCGGCAATGGATCGGCGGTGGTGGCGGCCCCGATCGCCAAGACGGTGCCCACCGAGCGGGTGCATCACGGCGACGTCTTCATCGACGAGTACGAATGGCTCCGCGATAAGGAAAGTCCAGAGGTCATCGCCTACCTGGAGGCCGAGAACGCCTACACCGACGCCCAGACCAGGCATCTCGGCGGCCTGCGGGACAAGATCTTCGACGAGATCAAGGCGCGCACCCAGGAGACCGACCTGTCGGTGCCGACCCGGATGGGTGAGTTCTGGTACTACTCGCGCAGCTTCGAGGGCAAGCAATACGGCGTGCATTGCCGCTGTCCCATCGTCGCCCCGGCGGGAACGACGGGCGCGGAGGAGGCAGCCGAAGGGATCGACGCCTGGACTCCGCCGCGACTCGAAGTCGATTCCGAGATCCCCGGGGAGCAGGTGCTGCTCGACAGCAATGAGCTCGCCGATGGCCACGACTTCTTCGCACTCGGCGCCTTCTCGGTCAGCCACGACGGCAATCTGCTCGCCTACTCCGTCGATACCAGCGGTGACGAGCGCTACATGCTGCGATTCAAGGATCTGCGCACCGGTGAGGTGCTCGCCGACCAGATCGCGGGTACCGCGCCCGGCGCGACCTGGTCGCTGGACGGTACGCACGTCTTCTACCAGACGGTCGACGAATCCTGGCGGCCCGATACCGTCTGGCGGCATCGGCTCGGCACCCCGGAGGCCGATGACGTCAAGGTCTTCCACGAGCCCGATGAGCGCTACTGGGTGAGCATCGGCGCGACTCGCTCGGAGAAGTACCTGATGATCTGGGTCGGCTCCAAGATCACCACCGAGGGTCTGGTGCTCGAATCCGACAATCCGGAGGGGGAATTCCGGGTCATCCTGCCGCGGCGTGAGGGTGTCGAATACTCCGCCGAACATGCGGTGGTCGGCGGCGAGGACCGGTTCCTGATCCTGCACAACGATGTGGTGGACGGGGTGAAGGCGGAGAACTTCGTGCTCGCCGAGGCCCCGGTATCGGATCCGTCGAATATGACGCTGCTGATCGGACACAGCGACGATGTGCGGCTCGAGGATATCGACCCGTTCGCCAGCCATCTGGTGCTGAGCTACCGGCGCGAAGCCCTGACCCGCGTCGCCATTTGGCCGCTGACCGAATCCGGCTATGGCGAGCGGCGCGAACTCGAATTCGATCTGGAACTCTTCGCGGTCGGTTCCGGCGCCAACCCGGAGTGGGAGCAGCCGACGCTGCGCATCGGGCTCACCTCGTTCATCACGCCGATGCAGGTCTTCGACTATGTGCCAGCGACCGGTGAACTGCTGCTGCGCAAGGAGCAGCCGGTGCTCGGCGACTTCGATGCGAACGACTATGAGCAGCACCGGGATTGGGCGGTCGCGGCGGACGGCACCCGGATCCCGATCTCGCTGGTGCGCAGGAAGAACCTCCCCGAGGGGCCGAAACCGCTATTGCTGTACGGATATGGCTCCTACGAAGCCAGCATGGATCCGTCCTTCTCGGTATCGCGGCTGTCACTGCTCGATCGCGGCATGGTCTTCGCGGTCGCGCATGTGCGCGGTGGCGGGGAAATGGGGCGGCTCTGGTACGAGCACGGCAAGACACTCACCAAGAAGAACACCTTCACCGATTTCGTCTCCTGCGCAAGGCATCTTATCGATACCGGCGCCACGTCGCCGGACCGGCTGGTCGCCGACGGTGGCAGTGCGGGCGGTCTGCTGATGGGTGCGGTGGCGAATCTGGCGCCCGAACTGTTCAAGGGCATTCTGGCCAATGTGCCCTTCGTCGACCCGCTCACCTCGATTCTGGATCCATCGCTGCCGCTCACCGTCATCGAATGGGACGAGTGGGGTAACCCGTTGGCGGACAAGGACGTCTACGACTACATGAAGTCCTACGCCCCCTACGAGAACGTCGAGGCCAAGGACTATCCGGCGATTCTGGCCATTACCAGCATCAACGACACCCGCGTCCTGTATGTCGAACCCGCCAAGTGGGTCGCCAAACTGCGCGCGACCAAGACCGGCGACGCACCACTGCTGCTCAAGACCGAAATGAGCGCGGGCCACGGTGGCGTCAGCGGCCGCTATGAGAAGTGGAAGGAAGTCGCGTTCGAATACGCCTGGGTCCTCGACACCCTCGGCCTCGCGGAGGCCTAGTGCAGGTGTGCGCGGTCGGTACGCCCGGCCGCGCTACCCCGCGGTCTCGGGTGCCGATCACGCGACACTGGTGTGACGGACTGTTCGTCGGCGGGTCATCCGCCCTGCACGCCGAGTACATCTGCGGCTGGCACCGTGGGTGCATGAACGCTGAGCTGATCGTGTCGATCTCCGGGATCCGGGACACCACGCGGGATGCGGCAATCGAATTCGCGGCCGAGATGGATCGCCGCGACGTGCGCCTCTCGCTGCTGGTGGCGCCCCGGCTCAAGAACGGGTACCGGTTGGTCGAGGATGCGGCGACGCAGTCCTGGCTGCGCGGCCGCCGGGCCCGCGGCGATGCGATCGTGCTGCACGGCTACGACCAGGCGGCGACCAAGCGGCGCAGAGCCGAATTCGCCACGTTGCCACGGCACGAGGCGCGGCTGCGGCTCACCGCCGCGGATCGGGTGCTGGAACAGGTGGAACTGCGCACCCGGCTGTTCGCGGCCCCGCGCTGGGATGCCTCCGCCGGTGCGATCGAGGCACTGCCGGAGGTCGGCTTCCGGCTCGCGCTCGGCCTGACCTCGATCCTGGATCTCGAACGGAACGTTGCGCAGAAGGCGCGCGTCTACGGCATAGGCGAGGGCTTCCGCGCCGAGCCGTGGTGGTGTCGCGCGCTGGTGCTGGGTGCGGCCAGGACCGCACGCCGCGGTGGTGTGCTGCGGCTGGCCGTTTCCGCCGCGCAACTGGGCCGCTCCGGTCCGCGTCAGGCCATGCTCGACGCGGTCGATCTCGCGCTGTTCCACGGTGCGACCAGCGAGGTGTACCGCTGGGAGCCGTTCACCGCCGCCAGGGCGGCTTGATCGGCACAAGTCGTGTGGGGGGTGTGTCGGCACCGCCGCACGAGGGGCGCGCCGCCGCCCGTATTGGCGTAACCGGGCGGCGGCGCGCGGCCCGGTGCGGGGACCGTGGAGGTCAGGTCAGCGGCACCGAGGTTCGGTCGTGGTGGTCACGACTTCGACTGTGCCGCAGCCGCTTCGGTGGTTTGCTCGGTCGGTACCGCCGGGGTCGCGTTGTGGGTGAATCCGCCTGCCTCGGCGCGGGTGAGCGAGGTCGTCAGCGGATGCTTCGCCAATTGTTCGAGGCAGCGGACGATATCCGCGAGCAGCAGATCCGCCATGTCGTGGCTGAATCCGTGCCGGATCACCGCCCGCATGACGGTTTCGTCCTCGCGATCGGGGGGCAGCGGGTACGCGGCGATCAGCCAGCCGCGGGTGCGGAGCCGATCGGAGAGGTCGTAGAGGTTGAAATCGGGTTCGCCGCGCAGCCGCCACGACACCGCGGTGATGCCATAGTGCGGATTGCCGCCGTGGATGATCTCGAACGGCCCCAGCCGCGTCAGACCGTCGGACAGGTACTGGGCGACGTGGTAGATCGCCGACTGCAGCCGGGTGTAGCCGGTGCGGCCGAGGCGGATGAAGTGGTAGTACTGCGCGACCACCTGTCCGCCGGGACGGGAGAAGTTGAGGTTGAAGGTGGGCATGCTGCCGCCCAGGTAGTCCACATCGAAGATCAGTTCCGCGGGCAGATCGGCGGCCTCGCGCCAGATCGCCCAGCCGGTGCCGAGCGGGGCCAGGCCGGTCTTGTGGCCGGAGGCATTGATCGACTTGACCCGCGGCAGGCGGAAGTCCCAGATCAGATCCGGTGCGGTGAACGGTGCGAGGAACCCGCCGCTGGCGGCGTCGACATGGATCGGAATGTCCAGGCCGCTGACCGCCTGTACCTGGTCGAGGGCCTTGCTGATCCCCGCGACATCCTCGAACAGTCCGGTGAAGGTCTGGCCGAAGGTCGGCACCACCATGATGGTCCGGTGATCACAGTGCGCGGCCACATCGTCGGGATGCATGGTGAGCCGATCGCCGCGTAGCGGTATCTGGCGGATCTCCACATCGAAGTAGCGCGCGAATTTCTCCCAGCACACCTGCACCGGGCCGCAGACGAAATTCGGCGTACCGGTGCCGCCGCGCTTGCGCCAGCGGAGTTTCGCGGCCAGGCCGCCGAGCATCGCCGCCTCACTGGATCCGGTGGTGGAGGTGCCGAGCGTGGTTGCCGGATCGGGGGAGTGCCACAGATCGGCCACCATCCGCACACAGCGCCGCTCCAGCTCCGCCGTCTGCGGATACTCGTCCTTGTCGACGATGTTCTTGTCGATGGATTCGGCCATCAACAGCAGCGCCTTGGGATCGATCCAGGTGGTGCAGAAGGTTGCCAGGTTCATTCGGGATACGCCGTCGAGCATGAGTTCGTCGTGCACGATCTCATAGGCGACGTCGGGAAGTAGCTCGGGAGCCGGGAATCCGCTTTTGGGTGCGGTCCGGTCCAATGCTGGCATCGCGAATAGGTCGTCGGATTCCGGGTTAGCCCTCATCTCGCCTCCAGCGCACTCGCAGCAATTGTCGTCAAACAGCTGATACCAGTTCCGTGGCGTTCGAAACTAGCTGTGTCACTTATATATTCATCGAGATCCTATTAATGCTAGCTATTTGAACGTCAGCATGTGGACTATCAGCATGTCACATAGCAAGTGCTATCCGCTACGGAATCCCACATCGGCGACCGGGCCGTCGAGACGCCCTTCGTCATCAAGAGAAATCCAACGTTTTCGCTCGTGCTCGGGCGCGGGGACCCCGAGATCAGGAGCCGGTTTCGGGCAATACGCGCAATCCACCGGAGTTGACGCTCGACCATTGCTTCCTGCAGTGCTCGATTGCCATCTTCGGTGAGCAATTGGTGGAGGCGGGTCCGCCTGTCACTCGGCCCGTCTGCGCGCGCACGGTTCCCAATTGCTGGCAATATCCCCGCACACCATCGCGTCGATGACCGCGTGCGGCACCCACGACGCGGCGCGGGAATGCGCGGATCGGATCGGGTCGGCGTGTAAGAGTGGTGTCGGCGGTGGCATTTATTCTGAACGGTTTTCGAGGACGATACGATCAAGTGAGGCTGGCATGATTTCCGACGATCCCCGTACCGCCGACCTGCGCGCGCGGGTGGCCGCTCTGATGCCGCAGGCGAAAATAGATCTCACCCAACTGGTTTCGTTCAAATCGGTGGCCGATTCGCGGCAGTTCCCTGCCGAGGAATGTGACCGGACCGCGCAGTGGGTGGCGGACGTGTTCGCCGCGGCCGGACTGACGAAGGTGGGCCTGCACGAAACACCCGACGGCAGCAAGGCGGTCATCGCCTCGCGTCCCGCGCCCGAAGGCGCGCCGACGGTATTGCTCTACTGCCACTACGACGTTCAGCCGCCATTGGATGACGGCGCCTGGCGCACGCCGCCGTGGGAGCTGACCGAGAAGGACGGTCGCTGGTACGGGCGCGGCAGCGCGGACTGCAAGGGCAATATCGTGATGCACCTGACCGCGCTGCGCGCGCTCGGTGCGGATCTGCCGCTCGGCGTGACACTGGTCGCCGAGGGCTCCGAGGAACAGGGCACCGGCGGACTGGAACGATTCGTCGAGGCCAATCCGGAGCTACTGCGTGCCGATGCGATCCTGGTCTGCGACAGCGGGAATTTCGCCGTCGGGGTGCCGACCTTCACCGAGACATTGCGCGGCAACGTCAATGTCATCGTCACCATCGAAACGCTGGCAGGGCCGATGCATTCCGGCATGTTCGGCGGTCCCGCCCCCGATGCGCTCGCCGCGCTCGTCCACCTGCTCGCATCACTGCACGACGAACACGGCAACACCACCGTTGCCGGTCTGCCCAATGAGCAGCGCTGGCCTGGCGTGCAGTACCCGGAGCACCAATTCCGCACCGACGCCGGCGTACTCGGCGGCGTCGAACTCACCGGTGACGGTACCGTCGCCGATATGCTCTGGGCGCGTCCGTCTCTGACGGTCCTCGGCATCGATGCACCGAAGGTGGTCGGCTCAGCAGCGGCCGTTCAGGCCTCCGCGCGTGCCCGCCTCAGCCTGCGCATTCCCCCGGGCACCGATCCGGACCAGGCGCTGAAACTGTTGACCGCGCATCTGCGCGCACATACTCCGTGGCGCGCCCAGCTCACGGTGGAGACCGAAGCGACCGGCGCACCGTTCCGATCCGCGAGCGGCGGCCCCGCGCGCACCGCGATGGACGCCGCACTCACCGCCTCCTACGGCCGGGCGACAACCACCCAGGGCCAGGGCGGCTCGATCCCCCTGTGCAACGTCTTCGCCGACACCTACCCCAACGCGGAGATCATGCTCCTCGGCGTCGAAGAACCGAAATGCCTCATCCACGCCCCCAACGAAAGCGTAGACCCCACCGAAATCGAACACATGGCCCTGGCCGAAGCCCTCTTCCTCACCACCTACGCCGAACAGCGCCCCTAACCCCGGGCTCCCACCACGCACTCACGCAGGCACCTTCTCGATGTCTACCTGCATGAGCGCATGGCGATCGGATGTCCGAATCCGAGGCTAGAAGTATTGGTGGGTTTCGGGGGAGATGACGGTGAAGTCTGTTCCGGCGGGGCGCATTTCGGATAGGCGGGTGAAGTAGATGCCCTGGGCGTCGGGGTGGATGATGCCGAAATGGATGGGGAAGGCGGTGCGGGGGCTGACGGCGCGCAGGTAGTCGACGGCCTCGCTGATGCGCATCCATGGGGCGGAGGCTGGGATCGCGAGTACGCCGACCGGGACGGGTGGCACCCATAGGGAGTCGCCGGGGTGGACCAGTTGTGCTGGATCGTCCGGGGTGCCGAGTTGGAAGACGGTGTTATCGATGACCGGGATTTCCGGGTGGATCACCGCATGCCTGCCGCCGCCTCCGGTGATCTGGAGGTCACCGAGGGTGATCACATTGCCCGCGTGCACCGCCTCCCACGGTTCGTCGCGAAGCTGTGCGGTCTGTGGATCGCTGAACAGGCGCGCGTTCGGATTGTTGTCGAGCAGCGCTCGGATCCGGTTCGGATCGATATGGTCGGGGTGCTGATGGGTCACCGCGATGGCGTCCAGGCCGGTAATGCCCTCGAAGCCGTGCGAGAAGGTACCCGGATCGAACAGCACCTTCTTGCCGTGCAACTCGACGAGGACGCAGGAGTGGCCGAAGTGGGCTATGCGCATGGGGCCATGCTATTTGACAAGACCCCGACCGTAGCTCGGACAAGCTGGACAACTACGCTGCTCAGGTAACCCCAACACCACCTGAGGAGCAACGCGTGGCACGAGTCGTGGTCGAGGTGATGCCGAAGGCCGAGATCCTGGATCCGCAGGGGCAGGCCATCGCCGGTGCACTCCCGCGCCTGGGATTCGCCGGAGTGTCGGATGTGCGGCAGGGCAAGCGATTCGAACTCGATGTCGACGACAGTGTCAGCGACGCGGAGCTCGAACAGATCGCCGAGGCGCTGCTCGCCAACACCGTGATCGAGGACTGGAAGGTCGTGCGGGTTTCATGACGGCTCGCATCGGGGTCATTACGTTTCCCGGCACGCTCGATGATGTCGACGCCGCCAGGGCGGTGAAACTGGCGGGCGCGGAGGCGGTCAGCCTGTGGCATGCCGATGCCGATCTGAAGCAGGTCGACGCGGTGGTCGTGCCCGGCGGCTTCTCCTATGGCGACTACCTGCGCGCCGGTGCCATCGCCCGGTTCGCGCCGGTGATGGGCGAGGTCGTCAAGGCCGCGGGCAAGGGCCTGCCGGTGCTCGGTATCTGCAATGGATTCCAGGTCCTGTGCGAAGCCGGTCTGCTGCCCGGCGCGCTGACTCGCAACGAGGGCCTGCACTTCGTGTGCCGCGATGAATGGCTGCGCGTCGAATCCGCGAATACCGTGTGGACCTCGCGTTTCGAGCCCGGCGCCCAGATCCTCATCCCGATCAAGAACGCCGAGGGGCGCTACCAGGCCTCCGAGCGGGTGCTCGACGAACTCGAGGGTGAGGGCCGGGTGGTATTCCGCTACGCCGGCGACAATCCGAACGGGTCGCAGCGTGATATCGCGGGCATCGCCTCGGCCGACGGCCGGATCGTCGGCCTGATGCCGCATCCGGAGCACGCCACCGAGCCGCTGACCGGTCCGAGCGATGACGGCCTCGGTCTGTTCCTTTCGGTGCTCGACACGCTCGTCGCCGCCTCGTAGATCCGATGCGAGCCGCATGACGGTGCGGCGTGTTCGCGGCCCGAATAGCGGTATCGCGTAGCGATTCGATGAGGGTGGCGGTCGGGCGGCTGGCGCCTGCGCTCCGGCCGGTCGGCGAACGATCGCTCGCAATGACCGGTCCGTGGTGGTCACCGCGTCAGGTGATCTGGGCGATGATGTCGAAATCGACGCCGTCGGCCACTGCGATATAGCCGTGCTGCTGGGCCTGGTTCCCGAGGAATCTCCTGGTGCCACCGGGTGTTTCGAGCAGCACGCCCGCATCGAGCGCCGCGTGCACCGCTGGCACATGTAGTGATCCGACCGTCTCGCCGATGGCGCGCAGCGTGTGGATCGCCTCGTAGCTCATATTGCTGAAGCTGGTCAGCGCGGGCGCGAAGTCGCCGTGTAGTCGGCGGTAGCGGGCCAGCCGGTCGCGTCCGTCGCTGGTGTGTGGGTCCACGAAGAAGCTCGATGCCACATAGAAGTTGTGATTGGCATCGGGGCCGCCCGCCAGCAGCACATTCTCGTCGGCGGCCGGGCTGATGCGCAGCAGCGTATCGGCGCGCCCGGTCGCGGCGAACTGCCTATTGAAGCGGGAGACATCCGCGCCGACCATCAGAATGATGACGGCGTCGGCCTTGTCCAGCGCGGGATGGCGGAGGAAGTCGCCGAAATCCGGTGCGCCGAGCGGGACGAACCGCTCCAGCACGATGGCACTCGGATCGGGCAGACTTCGGCGCACCGCCTTTGCCGATTCGCGCGGCCAGATGTAGTCGTTGCCGATGATCGCCCAGCGGCGCACGCCGTATTCGCGCGCCAGCCAGTGCACCGCGGGCAGGGTCTGGCCCGCCGGATGTTCGCCGAGCATCAGCACCCCGGGGCGCTCATTGGTGAGGCCCTCGTGTCCGGTCGCGAAGAGATATGGCACCCGGCCGGCATTGGCGCGTGCCACCGCCAGCCGCACCGCGGAGGTATGCCAGCCGGTGATCGCATGCACCATTCCGGTGGCGAGCAGCGCCGAAACCTCGTCGGCGACGGCACGCGGGTTCCGGCCGCCATCGATATTCGTAGTACGAATTTCGCGGCCGAGAAATCCGGCGCCAGAGTTGCTTTCATCGACGGCCAGGGAAATCGCGGCATCGCACGATGCGGCGACGATACCGCCCGGTCCCTGCATCGGAACTATGTTCAGTATCTCGATCGTGCCGTCTGGGCTCTCGCCGAACGCTGACATTCGGTACTCTTCTTCTGGTTCGAGCGAAATTCATGGCAGGCAGGAAATAATGACGACCATTGTAAGCGGATATTCCACGCTGCATGGTGCGCTGCGTGCCGCGGAACGGCGTTGGCTGAGCCACCTTGACGCCGCCCTGTGTGCCAGGCAACTCACGGCCGATCAGTGGTCGATGCTGTCGAATCTGTCCACCGAGTTCGGGGTCACCATGAGTGAGCTCGCGGCCAGGTCACAGCTACCGCCGTCCTCGGCGACCAGGCACGCCGATGCCCTCGCCGAACGCGGTCTGATCTTCCGGGTCGCCGCCGAGGACGACCGCCGCCGCATCCTGATCGGCCTGAGTCGGCTCGGTTCGGATCTGGTCGATTCGGTGCGGTCCGAAGAGGTGCGCGCCGAGCAGCAGTTGCGCTCGCGTATCGGTGCGCGCCGTTATGCCGAGCTGATGCGTTTACTCGAACTCGTTTCCGCCGAGTAGTTCTCAAAGTAAGGTCAGCCTTAATCGTCGGATGAATTAATCCGGCGAAACGTCCCGAGCGCTCGGTTCCGTATCTATGAACGAGCGGAATGGCGTTGCTTCAGTTGAGTTCCGGAATTAGTTCGGTGTCCTCGACGGCCCACCTGATGTAGGCCTTCATTGTGCTGCCCCGATATTCGACCATGGAGTGATCTATGACGAGATCAGGTTGTACTCGAGCGCGACAGTGAGTCCTGGTGACCGCGATCTTCGTCGGAGCACGCCGCCATACTGATCAAAGATCGTGCAGCGCTACGAGGTCCTTGCGATGTCTGCTTAGGATCGCAGACATGCCCGTTTCCGCTACCACTGCCACGGCCGCCGGTTTGTGTGCCTTCATCGATGACTCGCCGTCGCCGTTCCATGTCTGTCGGACGGTCGCGCGGGAGCTGGAGGCGCATGGCTTCACCCCGCTCGCGGAATCGGAGCCGTGGCCATCGGACGGGCCGAGCCGACACTACGTCGTGCGCGGCGGTTCGCTGGTCGCCTGGGCGACGGCCGATGCGTCGGGCGCGACGCCGTTCCGAGTGGTCGGCGCGCATACCGACAGCCCGAATCTGCGGGTGAAGCAGCATCCGGATCTGGTATCGGTCGGCTGGCAGCTGGTCGGGCTGGAACCGTATGGCGGCGCCTGGCTCAACTCGTGGCTGGATCGCGAACTCGGCATCTCCGGGCGGCTCAGCGTGCGCGACGGAAATGCGATGCGCGACAGCCTGGTTCGCATCGATGAACCGATTCTGCGGGTGCCGCAGCTGGCGATCCACCTCTCCGAGGACCGTCGCGGCGTCACCCTGGACCCGCAGCGCCACGTCAACGCGATCTGGGGTATCGGCGCGCAGCCGCGCTCCTTCCTCGATTTCGTCGCCGAACGCGCGCAGGTCGATCCCGCCGACGTGCTCGGCTGGGAGCTGATGACCCATGACCTGGCGCCGAGCCGTTCGGTCGGACGTGACGGCGATCTGGTGAGCGCACCGCGGCTGGACAATCAGGGCACCTGCTACGCGGGACTGCGCGCCTTCCTCGCGGCGATCGCCGAACCCGGTGCGGCCATTCCGGTGCTGGCGATGTTCGACCACGAGGAGGTCGGCAGCCAATCCGATCGGGGCGCGCAGTCCGATCTGCTGCCGACGGTGCTGGAGCGCATTGTGCTCTCGCGTGGCGGCGGCCGCGCCGAATATCTGGCCGCCCTGGCCGGATCCATCTGTGCCTCCGGTGATATGGCGCATGCCACGCACCCCAACTACCCGGACCGGCACGAGCCCGCGCACCGCATCGAGGTCAATGGCGGCCCGGTGCTCAAGGTCAATCAGAACCTGCGCTACGCCACCGACGCGACCGGTGCTGGCGCATTCGCGTTGGCCTGCGCCCAGGCGAATGTGCCGTTGCAGCGCTACGTGCACCGCGCCGACCTGCCGTGCGGTTCGACGATCGGTCCGATGACCGCCGCCCGCACCGGCATGCCGACCGTCGATGTCGGCGCACCTCAGCTGGCGATGCATTCGGCGCGGGAAATGATGGGCGCGGCGGATGTTGCGGCCTATGCCGCCGCGCTGGCCGCCTTCCTGACCCCCGCGCCGGTCGACCGGTAGTTCATTCGGCCTACCAGCTGCCGGAAGTCGTTCGTTGCCAGCACGGGCGAAACCGACAACGGCTGCTCTGGTGACAGTGCTCGATGACCCGCGCCGATTGTTCGTACGGCGCGGGTGCCGCCGCTAGGCGTCGACCGTCTCCCGGCTGTCCGCGGTGCTCGGGTGGTATTTCGCGACCGCGATGACGAACACCACGAGCGTCGCCCATACATAACTGCTGCCGATGATCTGCTGCCACCAGGCCCAGCCGAGTTCGAGGTCCTTCGAATGCGGCAGCAGCCATTGCGGGCCGATCAGGAACAGCAGAGTGAAGGCGGTGACGGTGCCGATGAACCAGCGATTGCGGGTGCCGCGGGCGATGGCGTCGGCGGCGACGAGCAGGGTGGGGGCGATCCAGACCCAGTGATGCGACCAGGAGACCGGCGAGACCAGCAGCACCGCGGCCGCGTTGACCAGCAGCGCGGCCACCTGCTGGCCGGCGTGGATCAGCCGGTGCATCCACACCGCCGCGAGGGCGATCGCGATCAGCGACACCGTGATCCAGATCAGCGTCGCCAGCGAATCGGAGACGCCCAGGCGGAAGGCCATACCCTTGATGGACTGATTGCCCGCGAAGTAGGGCGGGCCGATGCGGCCGGTATCGAACATCGTGTGGAACCAGTATTCGGCCGAATCGCTGGGGAACAGCAGGAATCCGAGTCCGATGGCCGCGACCGCGGAGACGATCAGCGTGGCCGCCGCCTTCCAATCCCGGCGCAGCAGGAAGTAGAGCAGATATCCGGCCGGGATCAATTTCACCGACACCGCGATCCCGATCAGCATGCCGCGTGGCCAGATCGGTTTGCGGACAAGGCAATCCATGGTAATCGCGGCCATCAGCACCAGATTGATCTGACCGAAGCCGAAGGTCGCCCGAGTCGGTTCGAATATCTGCGCCACCGCGACCGCGCCGATGACAAGCGCCAGCATGGTCCGCCGCTCGAGGGTCGGGCGCAGGCGCGTGAGCACCAGCCACAGCGTGATGCCGAGGCTGAGCACCGAGGTGGCGGTCACCAGCACCTCGGCCAGCACCAGCGGCATCAGCGCGAGCGGTGCGAAGAACAGGGCGGCCAGCGGGGGGTAGGTGAACGGCAGTCCGATCCCTTCGACCGGGGGCATCGGACCGTACAACTCGCCATCGTCGAGCCAGACGCGCGCGCCGTTGCGATAGACCTGTAGATCGATGTAGCCGTTCCACCAGTGCACCAGCAGTGAGACGGTGGCCGAGATGACGAACAGGCCCACGGCGATCAGCAGCCAGCGCACCTGCGGGTTCGACATCGATAGCCGCGGCGAGCGGTCCGAGCCGGATTCGAGTCGGATGTTCGGCGTGGTGACGGGCTGCTCCGCCGGATCCGCAACCCCCGATCGATCGTTCACGGCCAAAGCGTAGCGGTCGCGACGTCGCGCAATGTGTGCCGACCCTAGGCATTCACCCCGATCTACACCATGTTCCGCATCACATTCGGTGTCCTCGAATTCGGTTCGGGCGCCCGCAAAACCCGGCGTTCCGGGCGAGGCGTCGATGCGACCGGCCGCCCACCGAGGGCCACAGCTAAACTTCAGGGCGAATCCCCAGCTTCGCGCTCCGGCCCGAAAGGACCCTGGTACTCCGTGACTCCGCAGGTCGACACCGTCAGCGCAGCCGCAGCGACTCCCGATGCCCCGCAGCCGTACAAGGAGCTCGGTCTCAAGGACGACGAGTACGCGCGGATCAAGGAAATCCTCGGCCGCCGGCCCACCGACGCCGAACTGGCCATGTACTCGGTGATGTGGAGCGAGCACTGCTCCTACAAGTCTTCGAAGGTGCATCTGCGCTACTTCGGCGAGACCACCACCGAGGAGATGAAGTCCTCGATGCTGGCCGGCATCGGTGAGAACGCGGGTGTCGTCGATGTCGGCGACGGCTGGGCGGTCACCTTCAAGGTGGAAAGCCACAATCACCCCTCCTATGTGGAGCCGTATCAGGGCGCGGCCACCGGCGTCGGCGGCATCGTGCGCGACATCATGGCCATGGGCGCGCGGCCCATCGCGGTCATGGACCAGCTGCGCTTCGGCGCGGCGGACGCATCCGATACCCGGCGCGTCGTGGACGGCGTGGTGCGCGGTGTCGGCGGCTACGGGAACTCGCTCGGGCTGCCGAATGTGGGCGGCGAGACCGTCTTCGACGCCTCATATCAGGGCAACCCACTGGTTAACGCGCTGTGCGCGGGCGTGATGCGGGTCGAGGATCTGCATCTGGCCTTCGCCTCCGGCACGGGTAACAAGATCATCCTGTTCGGTGCGCGCACCGGTCTCGACGGCATCGGCGGTGTTTCGGTGCTGGCCTCGGACACCTTCTCCGGTGACGAATCCGGGACAGGCCGCAAGAAGCTGCCGAGTGTGCAGGTCGGCGACCCGTTCGCCGAGAAGGTGCTCATCGAGTGCTGTCTCGAGCTGTACGCGGCCAAGCTGGTGGTCGGCATCCAGGACCTCGGCGGTGCCGGATTGTCCTGCGCCACTTCCGAACTCGCGGCCGCTGGCGACGGCGGCATGCATATCGATCTGACCAAGGTGCCGCTGCGCGCCAAGGGGATGACCCCGGCGGAGGTGCTCTCCAGCGAATCGCAGGAGCGCATGTGCGCGGTCGTCACGCCGGAGAACGTGGACGCGTTCATGGCCGTCTGCCACAAGTGGGATGTGCTGGCCACGGTCATCGGTGAGGTCACCGATGGCGACCGGCTGGTGATCAGCTGGCACGGCGAGACCGTCGTCGATGTGCCGCCACGCACCGTCGCGCACCAGGGCCCGGTGTACGAGCGCCCGGTACAGCGGCCGGACTTCCAGGACGCGCTGGTCGCCGACACCCCGGACACCCTGCCCCGGCCGAAGACGGCGGAGGAATTGCGCGCCACCGTGCTGCAGATGATCGCCAGCCCGCAGCTGTGCAGCCGCAGGTGGATCACCGAGCAGTACGACCGCTACGTCCGCGGCAATACCGTGCTCGCCGAACACGCCGATGCCGGTGTCATCCGGATCGATGAGCAGACCGGCCGCGGTATCGCGCTGGCCACCGACGCGTCGGGCCGCTACACCAAGCTCGACCCGTACACCGGCGCACAGCTCGCGCTGGCCGAGGCCTACCGCAACGTGGCCACCACCGGTGCGACCCCGAAGGCCGTCACCAACTGCCTCAACTTCGGCTCCCCCGAGGATCCGGGCGTGATGTGGCAGTTCCAGCAGGCCGTGCGCGGTCTCGCGGACGGCTGTGTGGCCCTTGGCATTCCGGTCACCGGCGGCAATGTCAGCTTCTACAACCAGACCGGTCAGGACGCCATCCTGCCGACCCCGGTGGTCGGCGTGCTCGGCGTCATCGACGATGTGCACCGGCGCATTCCGACCGGCCTCGGCCTCGAGCCGGGCGAGACGCTGATCCTGCTCGGCGAGACCGCCGACGAATTCGGCGGCTCGATCTGGTCACAGGTGGCCCATGACCACCTCGGCGGCGTGCCGCCCAAGGTCGACTTCGCCCGCGAACAGCTGCTCGCCGAGGTGCTGACCGCCGGATCGCGCGACGGCATGATCAGTGCGGCGCACGACCTTTCGGAGGGCGGCCTGATCCAGACCGTGGTCGAGGCCGCGCTCGCGGGTGAAACCGGTTGCCGCGTCCTGCTGCCCGAGGGTTCGGATCCGTTCGTGCAGCTGTTCTCCGAATCGGCGGGCCGGGTGCTCGTCGCGGTGCCGCGCTCGGAGGAGACCCGCTTCACCAAGATGTGCACCGCGCGTGAACTGCCGTGGTTGCGCATCGGTGTGGTCGATCAGGGTTCGGATTCCGTTGAGGTGCAGGGGCAGTTCTCGATCAGCCTGGACGAATTGCGCGAGGCGCACGAGGGCACGCTGCCGAAGCTGTTCGGAGCCAGCGCCGTTTGAGCGCGCCGGAGGCTGGCGAGGTCTCGGTAGCCCTACGCGACGGCGTCGGCAGGATTGTCGGCGCCGTCGAGCGCTTTTTCCGTCCGAATTATGTCGGGATCATCGTGGCCACGGTGTTCTTCGGCTGGTCGCTGACACCCTCGCTGCTGCCGCGTGATTGGCTGTTCGAGGGGCTGGTCAGCGGTATCAACGCGGCCATCGGCTACGGCGTCGGCTGTCTGTTCGAGTGGGTGTACCGCAAATGGATACGCAAGCCGTTGCGTCGCAAGCTCGCTCAGCTGCCCGCATCGGTCACGCGACAGTGGGCGCGTCGGCCGAAGTGGCTCTCGGGTGCGGTCAAGACCACGATCGTGCTGGCCTGTCTCGGCGTCGGGGTGTTTCTGCTGGTCGAGTCGGCCCGGTGGCAGCGCGAAATCACCGCGCTCATGGCCATGGAACCGATCACGACCTCCAGCTTTCTGCGCACCGGTGCGTTGAGCGCAGTGGTCGGTGCGATAGCCATCGGCGTATTTCGTGCCCTGCGCAGGATCGTCCGTTCGATCGCGTCCGAGTTGATCCGGCGCGCCCACTTTCCGCGCCAGCTGGCCGTGCCGACCGGCGTGCTCATCGTGGTCGTCGCGGCGGTGCTGCTGTTCAACGGCGTACTCACCAAGGTCTTTTTCGATGTGGCGAATTCGGCGTTCAGCGTGCGCAACGGGAACACCTCGCCGAATGCCGTACAGCCGCAACTGCCCGAGCGTTCCGGCAGTCCGAATTCGTTGGCGGCCTGGGACACCCTCGGCTCCGAGGGCCGCTGGTTCGTCTCGTTCGTGCCGACCGCCGCGCAGATCAGCGAGGTCACCGGGAAGCCGGGGCGCGAGCCGATTCGGGTCTACGCCGGTCTGGAGTCGGCCGACGGTCCGCAGGCGCAGGCCGAGTTGGTCGCGGCGGAATTGGAGCGCACCGGCGCGTTCGAGCGCAAGGTGCTGGTGGTGGTGACGACGACGGGCACCGGCTGGGTCGATTCGACCAGTGCCGAATCCATCGAGCTGATGTACGGCGGCGATACCGCGATCGCCGCGACCCAGTATTCGTACTTGCCCAGTGTGCTGTCGTTCCTGTCGGATAAAGATAAGGCCACCCGGATGGGAAAGCTGGTCTTCGACAAGGTCTATGAGCACTGGTCGGCGCGGCCGGAAGGGGCGCGGCCCAAATTGCTCGTCTATGGCGAGAGCCTGGGCTCACAGGGCTCCGAGGGCGCGTTCACCGGCCTGGCCGATATTCGCTCGCGCACCGATGGCGTGCTGTGGGTGGGACCGCCGAATTCCAACCGGCTGTGGAGCGAGGTCACCGCCCGCCGCGATCCCGGCACACCGGAGATACTGCCGACCTATGCCGACGGACTGGTGGTGCGCTTCGCCGACGGTCGCGGGGACCTGTGGAAGCCTGGGGATACCTGGCTGCCGCCCCGGATCGCCTATCTGCAGCACGCCTCCGATCCGGTGATCTGGTGGTCGCCGGATCTGCTCTTCTCCGAACCGGATTGGCTGCGCGAGCCGCGCGGTCCCGATGTGTCGTCGCGGATGGCGTGGTATCCGATCGTCACGTTCTGGCAGGTCGCCGCGGATCTGCCCAATGCCCAGCGGGTCAGCGACGGACACGGGCACAACTACGGCGATCTGGTGCTCGATGGGTGGGCCGCGATCGCGCAGCCACCGGATTGGTCGGCCGATGTGGTGGACCGGATCCGGGATTATCTGGCGATCTCCGCGGCCCGCGAGCATCAATTGAAATAGCGTGGGTCGGATGGGTGCTCGGCAGGCTACGCCCCTGGACGGGCCCGAACCCCTCGTCGCCGGGCTCGCCCAGGTGCGCTCTCAGCCGACGGATTTGAACGGATCGTGCTCCGCGATCAGTTTCTCCATCCGCGCCTCGTCCAGGCGGCGGCTGATGGTCGTCGCCTCTCGTTGATCGCGAACCACTTTCGCCAGGGTGAAGGTGCTCGACACCAGAAACAGCACGGACATGCCGAGGAAGCCGCGCTGCGCGATATCCAGTGGGAGATAGCAGATGCCGACGCCGGTCCCGAAGAAGCTGACGCCGAACGCGATCGCGGCTTGCGCGAGAAAGGCCGAGGTGGTTTTCGGCTGGGCGTTGGGAGTGCTCATGGGTACCGAGTCTGCTGAATCGTGGTAGCACGCAACCGCGTACAACTACTCGAGTGCTGTGGGTAGTTGCCGATTACATCCACCCGGACCGACACGTGGTGTTTCGGCCGATCGGGAAGTTCTGTGCCACAGGGGAATACGCCGATCATCCGGCATTCCAACCGAACCCGATCATGACGAAGCGAGAAGTTCGCGGCCCGCCTCGCGTCCGAGTCGTCGAAGCGCGGGTGCCGTGGGCGCGAGATCGACGGTTCGGACGCCGGACATCATGGCCCGCGAACACGCAGCGCCGCGGGCGCTGGAATTGGACACAGCCCGCATACTGTTCCTGTGAAGATCGCTACGGACCCGTTATCGCCCGTGCCCGATCCGGACCGCCACGATCTGGGCATCGCGCCGTCTCGCTGACCGATGCTCGACTCCGACACCACCCTGACGAAGCTGCGCGCGCGCGGCATCGTGGTGGTGCGGCGTGCCGAGGACATTATCGATCTCAACTATGTCGGACTGGTCTTCGCGACGATCTTCTTCGCACTGTCGGTGACCCCGTCGCTGGTACCGCGAGACTGGCTGTTCCAAGGGCTGATCAGCGGTATCAATGCCGCGCTCGGTTACGGCCTCGGCTGTGTGCTGGAGTGGCTGTTCCGCCTCTGGGCCCGGCCGAGGCTGGCCGAGCTGCTGGACGGTCGGATCGCGCCGCCGCCGACCTGGGTGCGCTATGCGGTGAAATCCGCCATCCTGCTCACCGCCGCCGTGACCGCGGCGGTCATGCTGGTGCAGTCGGCGCGCTGGCAGCGCGAGATCACCGCGCTGATGGGGATGGAAGGCACCACCACCCCGGCGTATCTGCGCACCGGATTGCTCAGCATCGCGGTGGCTGCGGGGGTGGTCGCGGCCTATCGGACGTTGCGCGAGATCATCCGGTTCCTGGCCCGCCAGCTCAACCGCTGGGTGCGGGTGCCACGTGAGCTGGCGCCATCGGCCGGATTCCTGGTCCTGGTGATCCTGACCGTCACCGTGTTCAACGGTGTGGCCTCGCGTGCCTTCTTCGCGGTGGCGAACTCGGCGTTCAGCGTGCAGAACGATCACACCTCGCCGAATGCCATCCAGCCGGTGCAGCCCGAGCGGTCGGGCAGTCCGGCATCGCTGGCGACATGGGATTCGCTCGGTTTCGAGGGTCGCTGGTTCGTCTCGCACGGTCCCTCCGCCGCCAGGATCGCCTCGATCACCGGTAAGCCCGCGCGCGAGCCGATTCGTGCCTATGTGGGTCTGGAGTCGGCGCAGAGCGGCGAGGCGCGGGCCGAACTCGCGGTCTCCGAACTGGAGCGCACGGGTGCGTTCGACCGAAAGGTGTTGGTGGTTGTCACCACCACCGGTACCGGCTGGGTGAATTCCATGGCGGCCGGTGCCATCGAGTACATGTACGGCGGCGATACCGCCGTCGTGGCCTCACAGTATTCGTATCTGCCCAGTGTGCTGTCGTTTCTCGCCGACCGCGGCAAGGCGACGGATGCGGGTAAGCGGCTCTTCGACGCGGTGTACGAGCATTGGTCGGCGCGGCCGGAGAAGGCACGGCCGAAATTGCTCGTCTATGGCGAGAGTCTCGGTTCGCAGGGCTCGGAGGCGGCCTTCGATGGACTCGCCGATCTGCGGTCGAAGGTCGACGGTGCGCTGTGGGTCGGGCCGCCGAATTCGAATCGACTGTGGGAGCAGTTCGTTGCGCGCCGCGATCCCGGTTCGCGCGAGGTCGAGCCGCTCTACGCCGACGGTCTGGTGGTCCGATTCGCCTCCGACAGTGCCGATCTGGCGCGGCCGTCGACGGAATGGCGCGCCCCGCGCATCGCCTATCTGCAACACGCGTCCGACCCGATCGTCTGGTGGTCCTCGGATCTGATCTTCTCCCAACCGGATTGGCTTTCCGAGCCGCGCGGTTCGGATGTCTCCTCGCAGATGCGCTGGTGGCCGTTCGTCACCTTCTGGCAGGTGACCTGCGATCTGTCCAATGCGCAGGGCGTCACCGACGGGCACGGGCATCGGTACGGCAGCCTGGTGCTCGACGGCTGGATCGCCGTTGCCGCACCGCCGGATTGGACCGTGGAATTGTCCGACAAGATCCGGACACAGCTCGAGGCCGCCGAGGATTACGAGCGCGAGATCAAATGACACCATTCGGACGGATCGCGAAAACCGCTGTTGCCGTGGGCATTCCGCTGGCATGGAGCAATTGGCTGCTGCCGCGTCTGAACCTGGAGCTGCGCGGCCGCACGGCGGCCAATGCCGGGTTCGCGACCGGGTACGCACTGGTGTTCCGGGGCCGACCGAACTGGCTGTCCGCGCGCGGCCTCTGGTGCGGACTCGCCGCGGTGGGTGTGGTCGCCGCCGGTTACGGTGCGGCCGTCGCCATTCCATCGGTTCGCGATCGCCTCGCCCAGCTCACCGATCGCGCCCCGGAGGTGCCATTCGGCGAGTGGGTTTTCGTAGCTATCCCGGTCGGCACGGTCTACAGCGAGGAACTCATCTTCCGGTCGACGCTGGATCCATTGTTGGACAACACTTTCGGGCCACGTACCGGTTCATTGATCGGGGCCGCGACATTCGGCCTCTGGCATATCCATCCCGCGAGCGCCGCGGGGGACAGCGTCCCCGCATCGATCGCCGCGACCGCGGTCGGCGGCCTGGTATTCGGCCTCCTGCGTCGACGCACCGGAAGCGCCACCGCCCCGGCCCTGCTGCACTACGCCGTGAACGCCGGTGGTGCGCTCGTACCGCGCATCGCCGCCCGGCTCGGAACGGCTGGTCGAGGCCACTCCCGGCCTTGTCGGCGCCGGTCAGTAACCTCGGCACCGTGGCAGGACGAGCAAAGGTGGATCCGGCGGAACTACGGGCGGCCGTAGCGGCGGTCAGCACCTGGTTGCGCGACGCGTCGGCGCCCGCCCCGGCCAGGCCCGAACTGGCCGCTGCGGTGCGCACCACCGCCCGCACCCTCGCCGCCGCCGCACCCGGCCATTCCGTCGAGGTCCGCATCCCACCGTTCGTCGCGGTGCAGTGCATCGAGGGCCCGCGGCACACCAGGGGCACACCACCGAACGTCATCGAAACCGACCCGCGCACCTGGCTCCTGCTCGCCACCGGCCTGCTCCACTTCGACGCCGCGGTGGCGGACGGCACCGTCAACGCCTCCGGCAGCCGAGCCGCCGAAGTCGCCCATTGGCTCCCCATTACGCGCGCCGTCACGGACTGACGATTTCTCCCGGCCCGCCGCACCGTCCACGTGCGGACTGCCCGGGGTTCCGTCGAACGTAGTCGAATGGTGGTCGCCCACGCCGAATTCGACCGCCGTATTACTACGCTCGGCGAGCTGCCGGAGGCGGAGAGCGCAGCTGTGGCCCACGATTTGCCCAGAGGAGGCGTGAATTTCCGGTGAAGGATGCGAGGATTCGCAGGCTAAGGGTAGACGGTGTCGGCGGCCCGGGTCAGGCGGTCCAGCAGCGCGGTCCTGATGGCCGGGCGGGACCCGAAGACCAGCGTGAAGGTCGCCTCACGCAGTGAGCGCTCGGCGAGGTTACCGCGCGTGACGGCCGCGCTGCCGACTGCGGTCACAAGAGCCGTCGCCGCGCGGACCGCGAGTTCGGAGGCGCGGGCGCGGGCGAGGTAGACATCCGACTGTCCGGTGAGCGCATCGTCGAGTGCGGTTCGGATGCGGGCGGATTCGGCGGCCAGCGCGATGGTGTCGACGCCTAGGCGGGCGAGTTCGCCGAGGCAGCGGCGCACGACACCGAGGGCGAGTGCGCCATTGCGCCACGCGGCCAGGATGAAGGTGGCGTGGAAGTTGCGCAGCGGAATTCGGTTCTCCACAGCGGAATCGGGAATCAACACACCGTCGAAGGTCAGCGAAACGGTCTTGCTCGCATCGGCGGCGATGAGGGAGAGCGGGGTGGCGTGCAATGCGGGTCCCGATTCGGCGGGTACCAGCACGCTGACCAGCGAACCCGCATCGTCCGCATCGCGCGCCATGACACCGAGGACGTCCACCAGGCCCCACCCGGTGACAAAGGGCGCGATGCCGTTGAGTAGATAGCCACTGTCGACGCGTCGGGCGATCAATCCCGGTTCATCGTTCGCGCCAGCGTAACTCACTCCTGAGCGCACCCGCCCGCGCCGTAGATCCTCGGTAAGTCGTTCCCGCAGTTCGAGATTCGGTGAGTTGGCGACCCGGCGCGCGACCCCGAGATGCTGCGCCCAGACGAAGGTGGTCGCCAGACATCCGGCCACCAGGATCTCTCCGGCGGTGGTGAAGGTGGCAATGTCCATATCATCGGCCATGGTCGCGCCGTAGAACCCGTATTCGGCGAGTAGGTCGAAATGTGTGTGCGGAATCTCACCGCTGCGGTCGACGGCGTCGGCCTGTGGTGCGAATACTTCATCGGCCAGATACTGCGCGTGTTCGATCCACGAATTCACACCACCATCTTGGTGCATCCCGCACACCGCGTCGCACCGTCCACCGTCGGCTCCGGCCGCAGCCGGCCTCAGCCGCGGGCCGGATCGCGCCGATGCAGGCCCCGGTAGTCGTAGTACCGCGTAATGAGGGTGCCCAGCACCAGCCCGATCGCGAGCCCGATCACCGCCATCCACACTCCCCGCGACAGCCCCGCCGCGAAGTTCGCATCGAAGTAGAGAATGGCGCGCACACCCACGAAGACCTGGTGCATCGGCTCGAATTTCGCCAGCCAGCCCAGATATCTGGGCGTCGCCTCGATCGGCACGGTGCCGCCGGAGGAGGGCAGGCCGAGGATGATGAACAGGATCAGATTGACCAGCAGTCCGGCCGAGCCGAGCGCCGCCAGCACCGACAGCCCGGTGATCCCGACCGCAATGATGGCCAGCGCGCTATAGAGGAACAGGGTGAGCGGATGGTCGATGGGCATATCGAGCAATCGCGCCACACCGAGGAAAACCCCCGCGACGATATTCGCGGTGATCACCATCACACCCCACTTGATCAGCAGCGTATTGAAACGGGAGATCGGGGTGACCGGAAAATGCACGTACCACGGCCCGTATTCGGTGGGCACGAAACCGAGCGCGGCATCGATCATGGTGTGGATGGTCATCGAACCGACCAACCCGGCGAGCAGGAGCAATAGCGCGTAGAAGAACGCGGTCAGCCCCTGCCCGGTGCCCGAGGGCAGCGGACGGAACGGCGTGATGACGATCTGCACCGGATCCGCGAGCGCCACCCGCGTCGCACCGGTCAATTCGGGCGCGGGCGCGCCGCCGGGCGGCGGTGTCAACTGCGCGCGGACCTGTTCGGTCAGCTGCTTGCCCACCTGTTCGTTCACCTGGGTCAGCGCCCTGGTGCCAATGGTGGTGACGATCTCGGTGACGAACGCGCCACTGCGCGGATTGGTCTGCAGGGTGAGCGTCGGGCGCTGGATATCGCCGGGTACCACGCTGCCGACGCCGAGAATGCCGAGTCGTTTGCTGAAATCGCTTGGAATCAGGATGGTTCCGTACACCGCGCCCGACTGCATCTTCAGCTGGGCCTCGTTGATGCCGAGCATCTGCAGATCGACCTTGTCCGCCGGGATGCCCTGACGCAGCGCGTCGCTGATCTGGTTGCCGAAGTTGACCTGTCGCTGCTGACCCGGAGCGCCGATGGTGTCACCGACATCCTGATTCACCAGTGCGATCGGAAAGTCGTGCAGGTTCTTCTCCGGATCGACGACATAATCCAGATACATCGTGCCGAGCAGCGCCATGAACAGGGTCAGTACCGCGATCGGGGCCAGCCACATGCGCGCGGTGAAGCGCCGGTCCGACGCAGCGGTTCCCCTGCCGTCCGTAGTCGTCACGGCTGGCACGGTACACCGGGTCGGGCCGAGAAACGGCAGCATCGCTCGGCGATTGCTGTACGGACGTGGTGGCGGTGACCGCCGCGCAGGATGCACCCGTAGAATGGCCATTGCGCACAGCCCGCCCGAACAGGGAGCAAACGGTGACCAACGCCGAAATGCCGGTCGAAACAACCCCCGATCAGGTCGAGAACGAACCACGCGAAGAGTGTGGTGTGTTCGGAGTCTGGGCGCCGAGCGAGGATGTGGCCAAGCTCACGTACTACGGCCTGTATGCGCTGCAACACCGCGGCCAGGAGGCCGCCGGTATCGCCGTCTCCGATGGCTCGCAAATTCTGGTCTTCAAGGATCTCGGTCTGGTCAGCCAGGTCTTCGACGAGCAGACCCTGGCCGCGATGCCGGGGCATATCGCCGTCGGCCACTGCCGCTACTCCACCACCGGCTCCACCACCTGGGAGAACGCGCAGCCGATCTTCCGCACCACCGCGGTCGGTTCCGGACTCGCGTTGGGCCACAACGGAAATCTGGTGAACACCGCCGAATTGAGCGCCCGCGCACGGGAACTCGGGCTGATCGGCATGCCGCCGGTCTCCGGCGGTCGGCCCGCGCCGATCACCGCCACCTCGGACTCCGATGTGATGACCGCGCTGCTGGCGCACGCCGCCGCGGATTCGAGCATCGAACAGGCCGCGATGAAGCTGCTGCCGACCCTGAAGGGCGCGTTCTGCCTGACCTTCATGGACGAGCACACGCTCTACGCCGCGCGGGATCCGCACGGCGTTCGCCCGCTGTGCCTCGGTCGGCTCGAGCGTGGCTGGGTCGTTGCCAGTGAGACCGCCGCGCTGGATATCGTCGGTGCCGCCTTCGTCCGGGAGATCGAGCCGGGCGAACTGCTGGCGATCGACGCCGACGGCGTGCGGTCCATGCGCTTCGCCAATCCCGAACCCAAGGGCTGCGTCTTCGAATTCGTCTACCTGGCCCGTCCCGACAGCACCATCTCCGGTCGCTCGGTGCACGCCACCCGCGTGGAGATCGGCCGTCGCCTGGCCAAGGAGCATCCGGTCGAGGCGGATCTGGTGATCCCGGTGCCGGAGTCCGGCACCCCTGCCGCGGTCGGCTACGCCCAGGGCTCCGGTGTGCCGTACGGCCAGGGCCTGATGAAGAACGCCTATGTCGGGCGCACCTTCATCCAGCCGAGCCAGACCATCCGTCAGCTGGGCATTCGGCTCAAGCTGAATCCGCTGCGCGAGGTGATCCGCGGTAAGCGGCTCATTGTGGTCGACGATTCGATCGTGCGCGGCAATACCCAGCGCGCGTTGATCCGGATGCTGCGGGAGGCGGGCGCGCTGGAGATCCACGTGCGCATCGCTTCGCCGCCGGTGAAGTGGCCGTGCTTCTACGGCATCGACTTCGCCTCACGTGCGGAGCTGATCGCCAATGGCGCGGGTGCCGATGACAGTTATGAGGACATGGTGGAAGCGGTGCGCCGCTCCATCGGCGCGGACACCCTCGGCTATATCTCCACCGAGGGCATGATCGCCGCCACCGAGCAGCCGCGCTCCCGACTGTGCTCCGCCTGTTTCGACGGCGACTACCCGATTCCGCTGCCCACCGAGGCGGCCATCGGCAAGAACGTGCTCGAAGGCATGCTCACCGGACAGTCCGAGGCCATGCTGCTGAGCGAGAACGCGAATGCGAGCGCGCTCAGCCGTCCCTGACCCAGAACGATCCGCGAACCCCTCGGCGGCAGCCGGGGGGTTCGATCTTGTTCGGGGTCTCGTGCCCCATCTGTCCACCAGAGTGTCATGGCCTCCTCGAGACGCCACAACGCCGGTTTCGGTGGGAACCTGGTCATTCGTCCGGTGATCCGGCCTTACCCGCGCATCCTGCGCAACGGCCGCTGACACCGCGGTGATTTTTTCTTTGAAAACGCAACATCCCAGAAATGGATCCTGGGTACGGTGCCCGACATATCGGAAGTTCACCGTGCCGTCCGCAGTCCTGTGATCCAGAACATGCGGCGTGGCGCGCTCGAGAAGTGGGGCCTGATGTTGGTTTCAAGGAAGCCTGGGCGAAGGGTTCGGACCCGACGAATTGCGGCGGTCGGGATGGCGGCATTGGCCGTATCCGCGATCGCCGGATGCGGTTCGGGACGCACCGGTGGTGGTGGCGACGGAGCCGGACTGGTGGCGGGCACCACCGACAAGATCTTCTCGCTCGATCCCGCGGCGGCCTACGACAACGGCTCGCTGCTGGTCGAAACCCAGATCTATTCGTATCTGCTGAATTTCGCGCCCGGCGATGCCACTCCGAAGCCCGACGCCGCGGAGAAGTGCGAGTTCAGCTCGCCGACGGTGTACACGTGCAAGCTGAAGTCGGGGCTGAAGTTCGCCAATGGGAACCCGCTGACCGCCAAGAGCGTCAAGTTCTCCTTCGATCGCATGCTCGGCATCAATGACCCCAACGGTCCCGCCTCGCTGCTGGGCAACCTCGAGAAGACCGAGATCGCCGACGACCTGACGGTGAACTTCACATTGAAGGTCGCCAACGACCAGACCTTCCCCGCGATTCTGCCGACCCAGGCCGGCCCGATCGTGGACGAGAAGGTCTTCCCGGCCAATAAGGTGCTGCCGGATGAGGATGTGGTGAAGACCAAGGGCTACTCGGGCCCGTACACCATCGCCAGCTACGACAAGAACAAGCTGGTCGAGTACAAGGCATACCCGGACTACAAGGGCATCCTCGGTACGCCGAAGACGTCGCAGGTCTCCACCAAGTACTACGCGACCTCGGACAATATGAAGCTCGATCTGCAGAGCGGGGCGCTCGATGTCGCCTACCGTTCCTTCACGCCGACCGATATCGAATCGCTGCGCAAGGACAGCAAGGTCAAGGTGGCGGACGGTCCCGGCGGTGAGCTGCGCTATATCGTCTTCAATCTGAACACCATGCCGGGCGGAACTCCGGAGCAGAAGTTGGCGGTGCGCAAGGCCATCGCCTCGTCGATCGACCGACCCGCGCTGGCCGAGGGTGTCTACAAGAACACCTACCAGCCGGCATATGGCTTTGTGCCGCAAGGTATGCCAGGTGCGGCCGAGCCGCTGAAGGATCTCTATGGCGCCAAGCCCAATAAGGATGCGGCGGCGAAATTCCTCTCCGGCGCTGGCGTCGCGACGCCGGTGGAACTGAATCTGCAGTACAACCCCGATCACTACGGTTCGAGCAGCTCCGAGGAGTACGCGGCGATCAAATCGCAGCTGGAGTCGACCGGGCTGTTCAAGGTGAATCTGCAATCCACCGAATGGGTCACCTACCAGAAGGAACGGGCCCGTGATGGTTACCCGCTCTATCACTTCGGCTGGTTCCCGGACTACCCGGACGCCGACGACTACCTGACCCCGTTCTTCGCGCCGAACAACTTCCTGCAGTCGCACTTCGAGGAGCCGAAGATCACCTCGCAGCTCACCGCGGAGACGACCGAGCAGGACAAGTCCAAGCGCATCAAGCTGATCGAGGACGTGCAGAAGGATCTCGCGCAGAACTACCTGCCGACCCTGCCGCTGCTGTCCGGTAAGCAGATCGCGGTATCGAATCCGAGCGTCCAGGGTGTGGCCGACACACTCGACGCGTCCTTCAAGTTCCGGTACACGGTGCTGAGCAAGTGACATCTGGCGAAGCCGGGCCCGAGACAGTTGCCACCGCGGAAAAGCGGGCATCGGATCGGGTCCGGCGCTTCGGGCTGCCATGGGTCGGGAAGTTCGGCGGGGATTCCCGACAGCTGGCGTTATTGCGGTATTTGGTGATTCGACTGTTCTTGATCCTGCCGACGGCGTGGATCCTGGTCACCGTCGTGTTCTTCCTGATGCGGGTGATCGGTGATCCGATCAGCGCCGCGATGGGTGGCCGGATGACCCAGGAACAGATCGAAGTGCGCAAGGAAGCGGCCGGTTTGAACCGGCCCATCCTGACCCAGTACTGGGAGTACATCTCCGGGCTGATGCACGGGGATTTCGGGCACTCCCAGGACAATCGGCAGATCAGTGAGGTGGTGACAACCTACGGCGCGGCGACCCTGGAACTGGTGTTCTGGGCGCTGCTCGTCGCCTTCGCGGTTGGCGTTCCGCTCGGCAGATACGCTGCGACACACCGTGATTCGACGGCCGACGCCGGACTGCGATTGTTCGCCATCCTGGCCTACGCGGCACCGGTCTTCTTTGTCGGCCTACTGCTCAAGCTGATCTTCGCGGTGAAGTTGGAGTGGCTGCCGGTCGCGGGCCGGGCCAGCACTTCGGTGGAACTGCAACTGCAGCATGTCTCGCCGAAGACCAACATCATGGTGGTCGACGCAATCCTCTACGGGGACAGCAGTTATCTGCTCGATGTGCTGAAGCACGCGATATTGCCCGCGGTCGCGCTCGGTCTATTGACCGCGGGTATTTTTCTGCGGCTGGTGCGCGTCAATCTGATCCAGACGCTGCGCAGCGAATTCGTCGATGCCGCACGGGCGCGCGGGCTTTCGTCGCGGGTGGTGACGGGCCGACATGCCGTGCGCAACGCGATGATTCCGATCATCACGGTGATGGGCATGTATATCGCGACGCTGCTCGGCGGTGCGGTGCTCACCGAGACCACCTTCGAATGGAAGGGGCTCGGCTATCAGCTCGCGGAATATCTGCATCAGCGTGATTTCATCGCGGTGCAGGGCATTGTCGCGTTCCTGGCGCTGGCCGTCGCGGTCATCAGCTTCGTGGTGGATGTCATTGTCGCGCTGATCGACCCGAGAGTGAGGTTCTGATGACCGCTCCGGAATTGGCGAACGAACCACTGGTGGTGCCGCCGGTACCGCCGACCAGGCGCCGGCGGATACCCGGATTGCGGCTGTTCACCATGACCGCCGGATTGCAGCGGGTGACGCTGATCGTCGGACTCGGTCTGGTCGCGCTGTTCGTATTCGTGGCGATCTTCGCACCACTGATCGCACCGTACGGCCTCGCCCAGAACTCCTCGGACGGTGTCGCCTTCGTCGCACAGCAGCCGCCGTCGGGTCAGCATTGGTTCGGCACATCGGTGCGCAGCGAGGATGTGTTGTCCCGGGTGATCTTCGGTGCCCGCACCGCGCTTTTGGTGATCGCGATCTCTCTGGTGATGTCATTGGTCGTCGGGGTGCCGCTCGGATTGGTGTCCGGGTATATCGGACGCGCACTCGACCGGGTGCTCGTCCTGTTCATGGACGCCATCTACGCGTTCCCGACCCTGCTGCTCGCGATCGTGGTGTCCATCGTGGTCGCGGGCGGACAGTCGAGCAGCTTCGGCGGCGTGCTGTCGGCGTCGGTCGCCATTACGGCGATCTATGTGCCGCAGTACTTTCGGGTGGTTCGCAATGCGACCGTTGCGGTGAAGACCGAACCGTATGTGGACGCGGCCAGGGTCACCGGTGCGTCCACCACTCGGATCATGTTCCGGCACATCCTCGCCAATGTCACCCAGTCGCTGCCGGTCATCGTCACCCTCAATGCGGGCGATGCCATCCTGACCTTGGCCGCGCTCGGCTTCCTCGGCTTCGGCATCGAGCCCACCCAGGCCGCTGAATGGGGCTACGACCTCAATAAGGCGCTCTCCGATGTCTCCAACGGCATCTGGTGGACCGGCATCTTCCCCGGTACCGCCATCGTGCTGGTCGTACTCGGCCTGACGCTGGTCGGCGAGAGCCTCAACGAGGTGCTCAATCCGTTGCTGCGTACCCGCCGGACGCTGAGCCCGGCCACCGTCGCCAGCGACAGCCTCGGCGTCGGCACCGATACCGACGCCGAAAAAGACGTTCCCGCAGCGGAACTCACCGCCGCCGAACTCGATCTCGTGGGCGAGGCCGAGCGGGACGGCACAACCGATGCAGACCGGGAAGGACAAGCACGATGACGGAAGTGGTAGCCGAGAAGCGTCCGGCGTTGTCCATCGAATCGCTGTCGGTCACCTTCGCCACCGACGCCGGACCCGTCCACGCGGTCAGCGATGTCTCCTACGAGGTCTTCCCCGGCGAGGTGCTCGCCATCGTCGGCGAGTCCGGCTCGGGAAAGTCGGTGAGCTCGCGCACCGCGATCGGACTGCTGCCGAATACCGCACGGGTCGAGGGCCTGGTCACCCTCGGTGCGGACAAGGTCACCTCGATGAGCGAGCGACAGCTCACCGCCCTGCGCGGCGGCGCCATCTCGATGATCTTCCAGGAGCCGGGTCGTGCACTCGATCCGCTGTTCACGGTCGGCTTCCAGATCGCCGAGGCACTGCGGGCACACAGCGATATGAGCCGCAAGGCCGCCAAGGCCCGCGCGATCGAACTGCTGCGCATGGTCGGACTGCCCGATCCGGAGCATCGGGTGGACTACTACCCGCATCAGCTCTCCGGCGGCCAGAAACAGCGCGTGATGATCGCGATCGCCATCTCGTGTGAGCCGAAGGTGATCATCGCCGATGAACCGACCACCGCACTCGATGTCACCGTGCAGGCCGAAATCCTGGAGTTGCTGCGCGATCTGCGCGATCGCATCGGCAGCGCGATCGTATTGATCACACACAACATGGGTGTGGTCGCCGATATCGCCGACCGGGTGGTGGTGATGCACGACGGCAAGGTGGTCGAGCAGGCACCGGTGGACGAGCTGTTCGCAGCGCCGAAGCAGGAGTACACCCGCAAACTGCTGGCGGCTGTCCCCCATCTGGGCACCGAACAGTTGGAACACGGCGCAAAGGAGGTCGGTACCGCCGAGCCGGTGCTCGAGGTGTGCGATCTGGTTGTGCAATTCCCCGGACCGTTCGGCCGCCCGCCGTTCCGCGCCGTGGACAATGTCAGCCTGTCCATTCGGCCCGGTGAAACCCTCGGCCTGGTCGGCGAATCCGGCTCGGGCAAGTCGACCATCGGTCGCTGCGTCGCCGCACTGCAGCGCCCGACCTCCGGGGTCGTCAAGGTGCGCGGCCAGAACATCGCGGAGCTGTCGCAACGGCAGCTACGGCCGATCCGCCGCCGCTTCGGCTTCGTATTCCAGGACCCGGCCAGTTCGCTGAATCCGCGGCTCACCGTGGGCGACTGCGTCGCGGAACCGCTCATCGTGCACAAGGCGGGCAGTGCCGAGGAGATCCGGGCCCGGGTGCGTCACCTGCTCGATGACGTGCAGCTGCCAGCGGGCACCGAACGCCGCTATCCGCACGAACTCTCCGGCGGCCAGCGCCAGCGCGCCAGTCTGGCCAGGGCGCTGGTGCTCGATCCGGACCTGCTGGTCGCCGACGAACCGACCAGCGCGCTGGATGTGTCGGTGCAGGCGGCGGTGCTGGAGCTGTTCGGCACCCTGCAGCAGGAGTGCGGCTGGGCCTGTCTGTTCATCAGCCACGATCTGGCCGTCGTCGACCAGCTGGCCGACCGGATCGTGGTGCTGCGCGACGGTGCGGTGGTCGAGCAGGGTGATCGCGATCGCATTCTGCGGCATCCGGAGCAGGAGTACACCCAACGCCTGGTCGCCGCGGTGCCGGTGCCCGATCCGGTGGAGCAGCGGCGGCGTCGCGCCGAGAATGCGGCCCTGTTCGCCACCGAGCCGGTGGAATGATCGCCATCTACCAGGCGGGCGGTGGACAATATGAAGGTGCCTACGGCCGAGTCCGTTATCGGACTCCGGTAGCGTGAGCTGGCATCTATCCGCCGATTCGGTTTGGAGCTTTCCCCGAAGATGACTGAACAGACCCCCAGTGGTGCCGGTGCCTCCTACGCCGCGTCCGGCGTGGACATCGAGGCAGGTGACCGCGCAGTCGAGTTGTTCGGACCATTGGCGAAGAGGGCCAGCCGACCCGAGGTCCAGGGTGGGCTCGGCGGATTCGCCGGACTGTTCGCGCTGAAGGGTGGCTACCGCGAGCCGTTGCTCGCGGCCTCCACCGATGGGGTCGGCACCAAGATCGCGGTCGCGCAGGCGATGGACAAGCACGATACGGTCGGCCTCGACCTGGTCGCGATGGTCGTGGACGATCTGGTGGTCTGCGGTGCCGAACCGCTGTTCCTGCAGGACTACATCGCCATCGGCAAGGTCGTTCCGGAGAAGGTGGCCGAGCTGGTCTCCGGAATCGCGGAGGGCTGTGTCCGGGCGGGCTGCGCGCTGCTCGGCGGCGAGACCGCCGAACATCCCGGCCTGATGGATCCCGACGACTACGACCTGTCGGCGACCGGTGTCGGCGTTGTCGAGGCCGATTCGGTGCTCGGTCCGGACCGGGTGCGCCCCGGCGATGTGGTGATCGCCATGGGCTCCTCGGGCCTGCACTCCAATGGCTACAGCCTGGCCCGCAAGGTGCTGCTCGATATCGACCGGATGTCGCTGACCGGGCACGTCGAGGAATTCGGCCGCACCCTCGGCGAGGAACTGCTCGAGCCGACCAAGATCTACGCCAAGGACTGCCTCGCGCTGATCGCCGAAACCGATGTGCGCACCTTCGCCCACGTCACCGGTGGTGGCCTGGCCGCGAACCTGGCCAGGGTGCTGCCCGCGGGTATGGTCGCCGAACTGGACCGCGGCACCTGGAATCCGGCGCCGGTGTTCAAGATGATCGCCCAGCGCGGTCGGGTCGAGCGGGCCGAGATGGAGAAGACCTTCAATATGGGCGTCGGCATGGTCGCCGTCGTGGCACCCGAGGACGTCGACCGCGCCCTCGCCGTGCTGACCGCGCGGCATATCGCCTGCTGGACCCTGGGCACGGTCAAGAAGGCCAAGGACGCCGACGCGGTGCGCGCCGTGCTGGTGGGTGAGCACCCGCGCTTCTGAGAAGTCCTTGTCCCACAACAGAACACACATCAGCGTCCCGCATCGTTCGATGCGGGACGCTGATGTTATTGCAAGCCCCGAGTGGCTAGTCCGGTAACGCGATGTCAAAGCCTGAAGGGGGAGGCCCGTCGGCCTCCCCCTTCAGACGTTTGAATTCGAGTCAGCGGCGCCAGTCGTTGTAGTCGTCGTCCTCATCCCAACGGGTTGAGGACTCGTCCGCGTCGTGCTCATCGGACAGCACACCACCACTCCGCTGGGAGGTGGGGCTACCCGAAAGCTCGCGCTGAAGGCTCGCGAAGTCAGTCGGCGCTGAGCTGTACTTCAGCTCGCGTGCGACTTTGGTCTGCTTTGCCTTAGCCCGGCCACGGCCCATGGCTGACCCCCTCGCGTCACTGCGGGGCGGCCTGGGGTTTGTTGGCGGCCCCGTTCGAATTAATACTCTTCCTGACAGACACTTTAGCGTGTGTCCGGCGGTCGCGCTTCCAGGAGTGGGGGAAGAACTCCCGAAGTGGTGCCGTTTGCCCGGTTGTCGCCGCCGGGCCGACCCCTCAGAGCACCCCGGGGATCGCTCGAATGACACCGACTCTGGCACCGCCGCCGAGCACCGGCGGGGCCGCGAGTTCGGCGTGCGCATCGGACCACTCGACTCCCATGCGATGCAAAATGGCCAGTGTCAGGGGGATTCGCGCACGGTCGTGACCGTCGGCGATCTTGTACGCGAACGCCGTTCCATCCGGTAGCGCGCCCGCGTGCACACCGTCCGCGCCGATCTTGCAGACCAGTCCGGGGGTCGCCCGCATGGTCAGCAGATCGGGTGCGTTGGTGCCGGAAATCACTCGTGGATGTGCGCGGATCGCATCGGCGACCCGGCGCTGCGGCGACCCGGGGTCGGCGGTCGCCATGTTCGCGTAGGCGCGGGCCAGATTCACCAGCGAGACCGGGATGATCGGCAGTCCGCAGCCGTCGATGCCGAGGTCGGTTTCGGGTTCACCGGTGAGGTCGGTGATGGTGGCGATCACCGATTGCTGTAGCGGATGCGCCTGGTCCAGGTAGCCCTCGGTGGGCCAGCCATTGATGGCGCAGGTGGCGAGCATGGCAGCGTGCTTGCCGGAGCAGTTCATGTACACCCGGCGCGGCTCGGCGGATTCGCGCAGCGCCGCGGCCCGCGCGCGTTCGTCCTGCGGCAGATCGGGCGGGCATTCGAGGGCCTTCTCGTCGAAGCCGAACCGGTCCAGCAGGCGCTGGACCAGCGCGATGTGATCCGGTTCGCCGTAGTGCGAGGCGGTCGCGATGGCCAGCTCCGCGTCGTCGAGCGGTTCGAAACCGTTGCGCAGCAGGGTGATCGCCTGCATTGGTTTGTTGGTGGAGCGCGGGAAAATCGGGACGTGCACCTCGCCGAGGGCGAGGGTCGGTTCGCCGTCGGTGCCGAGGATCACCACCGACCCGCTGTGCACGCATTCGCGGAAGCCCGAGCGGACGACCTCGACGAGTTCGACGGTCATAGCTCGGCTCCTGTGGTCGCGGCGGCCTCGCGCTGCTCATGGGCGCTTGCCGCATCGACCCGTTGCTCGTGGGCGCTTGCCGCATCGACCCGCTGCTCGCGGGCACGGCGGGCATTCGCGTGGCGGCGGCCGTGGCGTTCGATCTGCATCCGAACATCGTCGGAGATGGTCGGCTCGTCGGCGAGCAGGATCGCGAGCAGATCCGGATCGTCGCCGGTGAACAGGTCGCGGACGGTGATGCCGTGTTCGGGGGTGTGCACGATGCGCACCTCGTCACCGGCGCCGATCGTGCCCTCGGTGAGTACGCGCAGATAGGCGCCGGTATCGCTCTGGAGAGTGAAGCGCTTGACCCAGTGGGCCACACCGGACCACTGCTGGAAGGTGGCACAGGGCACGCGGGGTGCGCTCACCTCGAGCAGCGTATCGCCGATCGCCCAGTGCGCGCCGAGCACCGCATCGCTGACGGCGAGGCCGGATATGCGCAGATTCTCGCCGAACCAGCCCGCGGGCAAGTCGCGGCCCAACTCCGCGCCCCAGCGTCGGGCGTCCTCCTCGGCATAGGCGTAGACGGCCTGGTGCACACCGCCGTGATGCTTGGTGTCGCACACGTGGTCGCCATCGAGGCCGAGCGCGCGCACGGCGACGCGGCTTTGGACCGGCCGCTTATCGATCGCGGTGCGGCCCACCTTGCCCGGTGCGTCGAGTTCCGCGTGTACGACGCAGACCGCCAGCACTCGGGCGGAGTCGTCGGGCTGCATCAGCGGCCACGCAGCCGGTCGACCGCGAGGCGACCCGCTTGGGGTTCGTCGTCGGCGGGTACCGAATCGGGATCGATGGCGGCGGCGGTCGGCCCTGCGGTGAGCTGGGTGTCCGCGGGGATGGTGCGTTTGACCAAAGCGAGTGCGATGGGCCCGAATTCGTAGTGGTCGACGACGGTGCCGAGCCTGCCGACGGCGCGCCCGCCCGCGGTGACATCGGTGCCGGTGGTCGGGCGTTCGTCGGCGGAACCGTCCAGGTGCAGCAGCACCAGGTGGCGCGGTGGCTTGCCGAGATTGTGCACCCGGGCCACCGTTTCTTGGCCGCGGTAGCACCCCTTGTCCAGGTGCACCGCCCCGTGCTCGTCGATGCCGCCGATCCAGCGGGCCTCGTGCGGGATGGTTCGTTCGTCGGTGTCCAGGCCGATCCTGGGTCGCAGCGCCGCGACGCGCAGCGCCTCGAAGGCCCACATGCCGGCCGGTTCGGCGCCGGCGGCGGTGAGACGGGCCCAGCGGTCGGCGAGTTGGTCGCGCGGGATCACCAGATCGAAGGAGTCCGTGCTCGGCCACGGCATCCGGCGCAGGAAGCCGCCGTCCGGCAGCGGCACCGCCTGGTAGGTATCGGGTAGGGCGGCGATGCCGAGGGTTTCGGTCAGCTCACCCGCGCGCGGGCCGAGCAGGCTCAGCACCGCGTGGTCGGCGGCCTCGACCGGTTTCGCATCGGCCCAGAAGACCATCTTCGCCAGGAATTCCAGCAGCGCCGCTCCGCGCTCGGCCTCGGTATCGATCCACACCGTGCCGTCGAGGTCGGTGAGCACGAAGTGGTGCAGTATCCGTCCGTTGAGATCGAGGTCGAGACTTTCGGCCGAGCGGCCGTCGCCGAGGTTCGCGATGTGCTGGCTGGTGATGGTGTGCAGCCAGCTCAGCCGCTCGGCGCCGGTGATCTTCAGTACGAACCGATGCGACCGGTCGACAATGGCGACCCGCTGTGCGGCGGCGCGCTGCTCGGTGAAGGGATCCCCGTAATGCCATGCGACGGCGGCATCCGGTGAACCGGCCGCTCCCGCAACGGCGCCCGGGACAGCGAGGATGGGACTGGGTGCGACGACCACGGACACGTTCACCACTCTAGGCGCGAACCAAAGATGGTGGCGTGGGCGGGTGTTGCGCGAGGGTCGCAAACCGCATCGGTACCCAACTGTGTCATGGGGGCTTACAGAACTCGTTCATGACCTAGGCGCGGTCATCGAACACCGCCTACGCTCGTCCCATGGTGGATCGAGTTCTTGTAACACTCGACGGCGCCGTCCAAGATCCGGACGCGCCGTTGTTGTTTGCCGACGACATCGGCGTACTGCGCGGCGACGGCGTCTTCGAGTCGATTTTGGTTCGAGGCGGAAACGCGTGCGCGATCGAATTTCATTTGGGCCGACTGCGGCGTTCGGCGCAGGCGCTCGATCTACCCGAGCCCGAGCTGGGGAGATGGCGGGACGCGATCGAGACGGCGACGAAGGAGTGGGGGACCGAGCGCGAGGGCCTGCTGCGGTTGGTGCTCACCAGGGGCCGCGACACCGAGCAGTCGCCCCGGTCGAGCGTCACGTCGGGTGATCTCGCGGCCGCGGTGCCGGTGCCGACCTCCTATGTACTCGTGCTCCCGGTTCCGGAGCGGGTGCAGAAGGCGCGCACCGAGGGGGTCGCGGTGGTTTCGCTATCGCGCGGCATCTCGGTGGACCTGGCGCAGGCCGCGCCATGGCAGCTACTCGGCGCGAAGACGCTCTCCTATGCCACCAATATGGCGGCGCTGCGGTTCGCCCAGCGCATGGGCGCCGATGACGTGATCTTCACCAGCACGGAGAACCGGGTGCTGGAGGGACCGCGCTCGACGGTGGTCATCGCCAGGGACAACCACCTGATCACGCCACCCGCGAAGAACGGCGTGCTGCCCGGGGTCACCCAGCGCGCGCTGTTCGCCGAGGCCGAGAAGGCCGGGTGGAAGTGCACCTATGACTCGTTGTTCACTGCTGATCTGCTGACCTGCGACAGCATTTGGCTGATGTCGAGCATTACGCTCGCGGCGCGGGTGAATTCGCTGGACGGACTGCGCATGATGGCGCCGGACAATGCGGCCGAGATCATCGAGTTGGTGGACCGAGCAGTGGAGCGGGCCGGGGCCATCGGCGATTGGTGAGTTCGGCGGGCGGTGATCTTCGTCCTACTACGCCGTGTAGGAGCGCGTGGCGAGCTGGGAAAACGGGCCGTTGAGGGCGGTAAGCCGTAGTGTGTCGTGGCATAAGTCCGCTTGATCGGCCCTTTTCCGGGCGTAGTCTTTACTACGTCATGTCGTAGATCGGCAGGAGGTCGGTTTTGAGCGTCCTGGACTTATCACGGTGGCAGTTCGGCATCACGACCGTCTATCACTTCATCTTCGTGCCGTTGACGATCGGTCTGGCCCCGCTGGTGGCGGGCATGCAGACCGCTTGGGTGATCACCGGTAAGGACCATTGGTACCGGCTGACCAAATTCTTCGGGAAGCTGTTCCTGATCAACTTCGCGCTCGGCGTCGCCACCGGCATCGTGCAGGAGTTCCAGTTCGGCATGAACTGGAGCGAATACTCCCGTTTCGTCGGCGACGTTTTCGGCGCACCGCTCGCACTCGAGGCGCTCGTCGCGTTCTTCCTGGAGTCGACCTTCCTCGGTCTGTGGATCTTCGGTTGGACCCGGTTGCCCAAAATGCTGCACCTGGCCACGATTTGGTTCGTCGCGATCGGCGTGAACGCCTCCGCGTACTTCATCGTCGCGGCCAATTCGTTCATGCAGCATCCGGTCGGCGCCAAATACAACCCGGAGCGCGGCCGCGCCGAACTCACCAGCATCTGGGAAGTACTCACCAACAACACGACGCTGGCGGCATTTCCGCATGTGATCGCCGGAGCCTTTCTCACCTCGGGCACTTTTGTCGTCGGCATCTGCGGCTGGTGGATGGTACGCAATGCGCGCAGCGGTGACGAGACGAAAATCGCCGAGGCGCGCACGATGTGGCGTTCCGGTGGGCGCGCCGGCCTGTGGGTGATCGTGGTCGCCGGCGTCGCATTGTTCTTCACCGGCGATGTGCAGGGCAAGCTGATGTTCGAACAGCAGCCGATGAAGATGGCCTCGGCGGAATCGCTGTGCAATACCGCGACCGATCCGGATTTCTCGGTACTGACCATCGGCACCCACAACAACTGCGACAGCGTGACGCATGTGCTCGAGGTGCCCTATGTGTTGCCGTACCTGGCCAAGGGCAAGTTCAGCGATGTCACGCTGGACGGTGTCACCGATCTGCAACAGGCGTACAACGCGAAATTCGGTCCGGGTGACTACCGACCCAATCTGTTCGTCACCTACTGGTCCTTCCGCGCCATGATCGGCCTGTCGGCGGGGGCGATCCTGCTCTGGCTGGTCGGCCTGTGGCTGACCCGCGGCGGCCGGATCACCGATAAGCGCTGGTACTCGTGGCTGTGCCTGCTCGCCATCCCGACCCCGTTCCTGGCCAATAGCGCGGGCTGGGTCTTCACCGAAATGGGCAGGCAGCCTTGGGTCGTCGCGCCCAACCCGAGCGGTGACCAACGGCTGCGGCTGATGGTGCAGCAGGGCGTCTCCGATCACGTCTCGGGCACGGTGATCACCTCGCTGGTGGTCTTCACCCTGCTCTACGGCGCCCTCGCGGTGGTGTGGTTCTACCTGATGCGGCGCTACACCATCGCCGGACCCGAAGCACCGCCGGCGATTCGGCCGGGCGGGCCGGACGATACCGGTGGTCCGGCAGGCCGTGATCGTGCCGAAGAACCCGCCGTCGAACAGCTTTCGTTCGCCTATTAGGAGCCGACGATGAATCTGCAACAGTTCTGGTTTCTGCTGATCGGCGTCCTGTTCACCGGCTACTTCGTACTGGAGGGCTTCGACTTCGGGGTCGGCATGCTGATGCCGATCCTCGGCAAGGGCAGCGATACCCGAAGGCGGGTGGTGCTCAATACGATCGGGCCGGTGTGGGACGGCAATGAGGTGTGGTTGCTGACCGCGGGCGGCGCGATGTTCGCGGCCTTTCCGGAGTGGTACGCGAGCCTGTTCTCCGGCTTCTACATCGCGCTGCTGCTGGTGCTCGTCGCGCTGATCGTGCGGGTCTGCGCCATCGAGTACCGCAGCAAGATCGATGACGCGCGCTGGCGGGCCTGGTGTGATGCCGCGATCGGAATCGGCTCCTGGATACCGGCTTTGGCGTGGGGCTGGGTATTCGCCAATGTGGTGCGCGGGGTGCCGCTCAACGAGAAGAAGCAGATCGCCGGTTCGGCATGGGATCTGCTCGGGCCGTACGCGCTGCTCGGCGGGCTCGCGACCGGATTGCTGTTCGCGCTGCACGGTGCGGTCTTCCTGGTGCTGAAGACCGGTGGCGAGGTGCGCGACGATGCCGCGAAGGCGGTGCGGTTGCTGCTGGTGCCGACCGCGGTCGTGGTCGGGGTATTCGGTGTGTGGACGCAGCTGGCCTACGGCACCGGATGGACCTGGATTCCGTTGGTGCTGGCCGTGCTCGGACTGGTGCTCGCGGGTGCGGCGAGCTTCGCCGAGCGCGATGGATGGGCCTTCGTCGGCACCGCGGTCACGACCGCGGCGGCCACCGTGCTGCTGTTCGGGTCGCTGTATCCGAATGTGCTGCCCTCCACCATCAGCGACCTGTTCAACCTGACCATCGACAATGCCTCGTCGACGCCGTACACGCTGAAGGTGATGAGCTGGGCGGCCGTGGTCGTCACGCCGGTGGTGCTCGGCTACCAGGGTTGGACGTATTGGGTATTCCGCAAACGGCTCACGGTCGAGCAGATTCCGGCGCCGATCGGCCTGCCGCTGGAAACCGGTAAGGACTGACCATGGCCCGCCCGCCCGTCGATCCCCGACTGTGGAAGCACGCGCGCTCGGCCCGGCGCTACCTGGTGCTGAGTGTGGCGCTGTCACTGGTGATCACGGGCTCGATCGTGGCTACCGCGGTCGCGGTGGCGCGGGTGCTGGCCGGGGTCATCACCGATCCCGGTCGGCGTTCCCTGGGTGCTTGGACCTTCGAGTTGATCGTGCTCGCGGTCGCCATCGGCTGTCGAGTGCTGGCCACCTGGGTGCAGTCCCGGCTCGCGCATCGCGCGGGGGCCACCGTGGTGGCGGAACTGGAGACCGCCGTGCTGGCCGCCGGTGCCCGCCTGGCACCGCGCGAACTCGAAACTCGCCGAACCGAACTCGCGGTGGTGGTGAGCACCGGACTGACGGGGCTGCGGGCGTATCTCACCGGATATCTGCCCGCACTGCTACTCGCCTGCCTGGTACCGCCGATCGTGCTGGTGGTCATCGCATGCCACGATCCGATCTCCGGTGTCATCGCGGTGGTCACCCTGCCGCTGATTCCGATCTTCATGATCCTCATCGGCCTGCTCACCCAGGGGCGTGCCGAAGCCACCCTCGCCGCGACCACTCGGCTGTCGGATCAATTGCTCGACCTCTTCGCGGGCATGCCGACGCTGCGTGCGCTCGGCCGGGAAGGTGGCGTCGATGCCACCGCGACGAACGGTTCGCGGACGCGTTCGATGCAACCTCGGGTGCGCGAGCTCGGCGATGCGTTGCGGCAGCGCACCATGCGCGCGCTGCGGATCGCGTTCCTGTCCTCGATGGTGCTCGAGCTGCTCGCCACCTTGAGCGTCGCGCTGATCGCGGTCTCCATCGGCCTGCGGCTGGTATACGGCGAGATGAGTCTCTACGCCGGGCTGGTGGCGTTGATCCTGGCGCCGGAGGTATATCTGCCGCTGCGGATGGTCGGTGAGCGTTTTCATGCGGCGCAGGACGGAATGGCCGCGGCAGATAAGGCCTTTGCGGTCTTGGAGCCGGAATCCGCCGCCGTCGCGCACGACTCGTCCCGACCCGGTGCTGACGAGCCGACCGAGTCCGTCGGTGCTGGTGACGCATTTGCCGTGCAGGCAGGTCGATCCACCCGCGACGCTGAATCCGTCGAAGGCTCGCGTAGTGCGGGAATTCTCGGCGTGGGTGGCGCGCCGATGGGGTCCGATGGTGGGCTCGTTGGTGCCGCTACATCCACTGACGATGATGCTGCGCGCGGGTTCGCGGGGATTGTCGAGATACGCGATCTTGCGGTGCGCGCCAGAGACGGTTTCGCGCCGGCTGGGCTCACCGCGATGCTGCGTCCCACCGCAATGACCGTGCTGACCGGTCCGAACGGGAGCGGGAAATCGACGGCGCTGCAGGCGATCCTGGGGTTGATCACTCCGGACCAGGGATCGGTGACGGTGGACGGCACCGATGTGCGCGAGCTGGATCAGCAACTCTGGTGGTCCAGGGTGGCCTGGCTGCCCCAGCGTCCGGTCCTGGTGCCGGGCACACTGCGCGAGAACCTCGAACTGCTCGGGGCGCGCACGCCCGAGCACACCGCCAAGGGCGCGTCCCGGGTCATCGATGAACTCGAAGCCGCCTGTATCGCAACCGGATTCGACGCGGTCCTGGATGAACTCCCGCAGGGCTGGGACACGGTGGTCGGCGCGGGCGGTGTCGGCCTATCGCTGGGCCAGCGCCAACGCCTCGCCCTCACCAGGGTGCTCGCCGCCGACCGCCCCGTCCTGCTCCTGGACGAACCGACCGCGCATCTCGACCCCGCCAGTGAAGCCACGGTCCTCACCGCCCTCCAGCAGCGGGCCCGCGCGGGTGCCAACGTAATCGTCATCGGCCACCGCCCGTCCGTCCTCGCCGCCGCCGACCACATCGTCCGCGTGCAGGCGCGAACCATCGAAGCGCAGGCGGTACCGCGATGAATCGCCGGGCGTCGAACGCGATGTGGTGGCGAACGTCGAGAGATCTCCGCCGTGCGGTGGCGCGGCGGGCGGGCTGGGCAGATCGCGGGTGGTCGGTCGAGGTGGTCGGCCGATGAGCAGCGGAATGGGCGGCGAGGGAGGTGCTTCGATGTCGAGCGTATCGGTGCGCCGCATGGTCGCGGATCTGCGGCGGATGTGGGCGCTGCTCGAGCTGTCCCCGTGGCGGATCGCCGTGGCCATCGGCTGGGGTGTGCTCGCGCTCGGCAGCGGACTCGGATTGGCGGCACTGGCCGCCTGGTTGATCGCGCGCGCCTGGCAGATGCCCCCGGTCCTCGATCTGAGTGTCGCGGTTGTCGCCGTACGCGCTCTCGGCATCTCTCGCGGCCTCGCCCGATATCTGGAACGCCTGGCCACCCATGATGTCGCACTTCGAGCGATGACGACGGCCCGCACAACCGTCTACCGGACCCTCGCGCACTCCAATATCTGGATGCGGCACGCGATCCGGCATTCAGACGGTGCGGCAGCCGACACCGAGAGCTTCGATGGGCCGGTTCGAGGTGGTGCGATGCCCGTCGATGCGATCAGCGAGGGGAGCGCATCGCCCCATGGCCTGTCGGTAGGTGCCGCGGCTTCGGCGCGCGCGGACGGTGCGTCCACGTTGCGGCGCGGGGACCTCCTGGTTCGAATCGGTAGTGATATCGACGATCTCGGCGCGGTCGTGGTGCGCGTCTTCGTGCCGATCGCGGTCGCGATCGTGTTGTCATCGGCGGCAATCGGGCTGTTGGCCGCCATTTCCATTGGTGCGGCGGCGATTCTGGCCGTATCGCTGGCTATTGCCGGGATCGTCGCACCGTGGTTGTCGGGGTGGGCCGCGCGCGCGGCCGAGCGCGCGGTGCGCGCCGACCGTGCCGAATTCACCGCCCAGGCACTCACCGTCCTCGACCACGCGGCCGAACTCCGCGTCGCCGGCAAATTGGACGGCGCGCTGGCGGCCGCGCGGCGGGCCGGGCAACGTGCGGTCGCCGCGGAAGATGCCGCGGCCGCACGCAGCGCCTGGGCCGCCGCCGCGACGCCGCTGTCGATCGGCGCGAGCGTCCTCGGTGCCCTGCTGGTCGGCATCGCCATATACGGCCCGCACGGCGGCGATCCGGGCGCAATGACACCGATGGCCCTCACCGTCCTCGTGCTGCTCCCGCTTTCGGCCTTCGAAGCCGTCGCCCCGCTCCCTGCCGCGGCCCAATCCCTCACCACCGCCCGCGCCGCCCTGCACCGCCTATCCGCCCTCAGCCCCACCGCCCCCCGGATGCCGCATCCGTCCGGCGACACCAACCTCCGTGACGATGCGCGAGATCCCCTGTCGAGCGATCTGACCCGCGGTGTCACCGGCGGCGCGAGCGGAGCCGGCAGCGGCGGTTCGCACGGGCTGCCGGATCCATCCGATAGCGACGGTGCTCGCGCGGACCTCGGCAGTGAGCGAGACGTCTTGCCGGAGAATCTGCCCGTGCGCCCTGATGGGCGGCGGATCGCCGTTGTCGGGCCCAGTGGTGCCGGAAAGACGACATTGCTGATGGCTTGGGCCGGGTTGTTCGGTGTGCCCGAACCAGGGGTGACATTCTTTGCCGAGGACGCACATATTTTCGGCACCACGGTGCTCGAGAACCTGCGGGTCGCGCGTGGGGATCTGACAGCGGCGGAGGCCGAAAAGGCTTTGAGCGTGGTCGGTCTCGGGGACTGGGTGGCCTCGCTCTCGGATGGTGTGCACACCGATCTCGTGGGCGGTGCGGCGGCGGTATCGGGCGGGCAGCGTCGTCGAATCCTGCTGGCGCGTGCGCTCATTTCACCCGCGCGGGTGCTGCTGCTCGACGAGCCGACCGAACATCTCGAGGCGGCGGCGGGTGCTCGGCTGCTGTGCGATCTGCTCGATATCGATAGCGGGCTGGTCGAACCCGACCGAATCGTGGTTGTCGTCACCCATCAGCTGCCACCGGACCACCACGCCGACGCGGTGCTGCATGTGGACGCGTCGGGCCAGGTCACGACCGATTTTCCGGGATCGGGACCGCGGCGGGCGGCCAGTGATTCCGCCAGCCGAGAAATTCCGTTGCCGACCCACTGACTCGTGGCTAGATTCGTTCGTACACAAGGAAGGAGGTGGTTCGAAGAATGTATGTTCATAGGACTCGTGAGGTGGCTGTCCGCTAGCGCCACCGCTGCAACGGATCTCCGTTCGCGCGAGCGCTGAGCGAATCCCAGGCAGCCACCCGGCCCCCGAGCTACCGGTCTTGTCCGACCGGGACCCACGCAGGCTTCACCGCCAGCGGGGTACGGCTCGGGGGCCGTTCCTTTTTCGGGCCGATCGCGCCAGGCGGTAGAGTCCGGCGACTGGTTCGATACGAGGGGTAGCTGATGCCATCGGAGGGACTCGCAGCAGTGGTCGGTCGCCGTATCAGTGCGATCCGCCGCATGTTCTACGTACACGGCACCGACGTCGACCGCACCGAAGGTCCCATCGAATTGACCTTCGACGACGGTTCGGTGCTGCTACTGGACGCCGGAACCGACGGCGAAGAACTCCGCGTCGCCACAACCCCCTGGCGCGACCCCTTCGCCGGCCTCACCGAACCCGAATACATCGACTACGTCGCGGAATCCGGTAAATACACCGCCTTCGACGTCGGCGCGGAACTCCCGTACTCGGACCTGCTCGGCTGCCGAATCGCCGCCATCGCCGAATCCCGCCTGCACGACGACCGCCTGCGCGCGGCCGTCCTCGAGGTGAACGGTTCGAAACTCGCCGTCGAAACCCTCGCCGACGAACTCCTGGTCACCTGGCACCCAACCTGATTCGCCCGCTGTCCAGGCGACTTTTTCCGGTGAAGTTCCACCCCGACAGGCGCTACGCTGGGGCAATGACCGTTGAGCCGTTTCCCGACTGGTTGATTCCACCTGCTGGTGGTTTTACCGTCGACGACTTCTTGGCGCTACGCGGCCTTCCCAAGCACACCGAGTTGATCGATGGGGGTCTGGTCTTCGGGAGTCCGCAGGAGAGATGGCACAGTCGGGCCGTGTCGATTCTCTGGCGGGACCTCGACCTACAAACTCCGCCTGATCTCTACGCCGACCGTGAGATGGCCGTCAAACTCGGACCACGTCAAATGCCGGAGCCAGATGTTCTGGTGGTCAGTATGGCGGCGGTTCGCCGAGGGGATCCGTCCACCTACTACTTCGCCGAGGATGTTGCCCTCGCGGTCGAGGCGGTGTCACCGGACTCCGAAGAGCGCGACCGGGAGACGAAGCCGTCCAAATATGCGAAGGCTGGGATACCGAACTATTGGCGGGTCGAGCGCCGAAACGATGACGCCGTCGTCTATGTCTACGAACTCGACCCCGCATCGAGAACTTACGGCTTGGTCGGCATCTTCCACGACCGCCTGAAGATCAACGTCCCGTTTCCGATCGATATCGACCTGACATCGATCGGTCGGCGAGGCTAACCGATGTAGCGCTGCAAACGGGCCGACAGGCGGGGCTCCAACGGCCCGTCGGCAACTACCCGCTCCTCGACGTAGGCGAGGTCACCGCCTTCGACGATGCCGTACAGGCGCTTGGCGCCGCCGACGACAATGCCGGACTGGCTGCGGATGACGACATCGGTGGCCAATTCCCAGGAGGACTGGGTCAGCGCGGTGCCGTAGAAGAGTTCGACGATGCCGGTGCTGTGGGTCAGCAGCAGTTCGATGACTTCGTCATCGCCGTCGATGCCGACGCGCCAGAAACCACTCTCGCGCAGATCCGGACCGCCGTAGGAACCGTCGGATTCGATGACCCAGGAACGGGAGTCCCAGGACAGATAGTCACCACCGTCATGGGAGACGATGATCTGCTGGCCGAAGCGGTAGTCGCCGCGATCGGGGTCATTGCCCTCGCCCTCACCGCGCCATACGCCGACCATGGGCAGCAGAGCGAGCATCGACGAACTCAGATCCGGGCCGAGTCGCAGATTCGCGGTGTCCTCGGGTAGCGGCAGATCCGGAAGCACCGGAATATTGCGCACACCGGTCGACTTCGCCCGTTCGGCCGCCTCGGCCACGGCCTCGTCGCCACTGCGGCGAGCCGACGGCTCGGCAGGACCGTTGCCGTTCATTTGTTCACTCGCTCGCTCGGCCGGGTTGGAACCTTCGCTCGCGAGTTCACTCATGATTCGGTGAACAACCGGTAGAAGACGTACAGGCCGAACCAGCCGATCAGAACGGCCACGGCCACCAGCAGAATTTCGAAGAAGAGGACCACATTTGGAGTCTAACGAGTTGCGTCCCGACCAGCACAACGGCCCCGTTGCTTCCTGGTGATCCAGGAAACAACGGGGCCGTTTGCGGTATTCGCTACTTGGCGACGGCCACGTCGACGGTGTGGATGCCCGCGCCCTCCGGACGGACCTCGGCCGAGCCATTGCCCGACGAGGACAGCGCCCGCACGGTCCACGCGCCCGGTGCCGCGAAGAAGCGGAAATCGCCGGTACCCGAGGCGACGACCTCGGCGGTGAAGTCACCGTTGCCGTCGAGCAGGCGCACGAACGCGCCGCCGACGGGCTGACCGTCCGAGCTCAGCACACGGCCGGTGATGACCGTTTCCTTCTCGACATCGACGCCGGCCGGGATGGCCTGGCCCTGGGTAGGTGCTGCGCACATGTGATTACTCTCCCAACTCGATCGGTGCACCGACGAGCGAGCCGTATTCGGTCCAGCTGCCGTCGTAGTTCTTGACATTCTGGTGGCCCAGCAGCTCCTGCAGCACGAACCAGGTGTGCGAGGAACGCTCGCCGATGCGGCAGTAGGCGATGGTGTCCTTGGACCCGTCCAGCCCGGCCTCGCCGTAGATCTCGGTCAGCTCGGCATCGGACTTGAAGGTGCCGTCCTCGTTCGCGGCCTTGCTCCACGGCACGTTGATGGCGCCGGGGATGTGGCCGGGACGCTGGCTCTGCTCCTGCGGCAGGTGCGCCGGAGCCAGGATCTTGCCGGAGAACTCGTCAGGGGAGCGCACATCGACCAGGTTCTTGGCGCCGATGGCGGCGATGACCTCATCGCGGAAGGCGCGGATGGTCAGGTCGGGGGCGGCGGCCTTGTACTGGGTGGCCGGGCGGTTCACCGCGTCGCGGGACAGCGGACGACCGTCGAGCTCCCACTTCTTGCGGCCGCCGTCGAGCAGCTTGACGTTGTTGTGGCCGTACAGCTTGAAGTACCAGTAGGCGTACGCGGCGAACCAGTTGTTGTTGCCGCCGTAGAGCACGACCTCGTCGTCGTTCGCGATGCCGCGGGCCGAGAGCAGATCGGAGAACTGCTCCTGGTTAACGAAGTCGCGACGAACCTGATCCTGCAGGTCCTTCTTCCAGTCGAGCCGGACGGCACCCTCGATGTGGCCGCCGTCGTAGGCGGAGGTGTCCTCATCGACCTCGACGAAGACGACGCCGGGGGCGTTGAGGTTCTCTTCGGCCCAGTCAACGGAGACCAGGACATCGGAGCGGGCCATGTTGTTCCTTTCGGGATGGTGACTTGCAGGGTCAGTTCGCCGGGGACCCGGCGGTGTTCGCGTCAGGCCCGGAGGCGGTAGCTCGCGTGACCACGGAGGGCCCGCGGACACCACCTATCGGATCAGTCCGGCGGAGGCGGGCGACCAGCGGATAGATCTGGCAACCCAGGCAGATCCCGAACGCCGCGTTCAAGAACGCCGCGAACAGGGCGAAGCCGACGAATACCGCGCCGACGACGGTGGAGCCGACCAGGAAACCCAGCAGGCCGACGGCACTGAAGATCAGGCCGAGTAATTGGGCGAACCGCAGCGGGGCCACGGGTTCGGTTTCGACGGTCGGACCGATGCGCGGCGCGATGAACGCCGCGAAGATCCGGCCATAGGGGTGCCGCCGCGGTCCATAGGCCGCGCCGATCGCGAAGACCACCGCTTGCAGACCGATGAGCACCGCGGCGACCGGCGTCGAAACGGCGGCGGCGAGCAGGACCAGGACCAGGACGCCGGTGGTGATCCAGGCGGCGAAGCGCGGCCCGCGGACATCCACAACGGAAATTCCGGGCCCACCCGTCACCCGGCCGCCGCCTCCCACCGAATCGCTGTGCGATGCCGTATTAGCGGCTGTGTTACGAGAAATCGTGGACATTGTGCGTACTCCTGCGCTGAATAGTGCTGTTGGCGGGAAAAATGCCAGTTCGCCGGGGGATCGAGAGATCACTCGCACGACGGACGCAGGTCGGCATCAGGAATTCTGACGGAGCCGACCGCTCAGCCACACAGGCAGCAACAACCACCGAGGCGACACAGATCAACTGTGCGGCGTCGGGTGAGCATCAGCTCGTGGTTGGCTTGCACGCAGAGCAGTTTACCTGGTTCCGACGGAGAATTGGACCCGGGGTTCGTCACAGTTGCTATGAACCCTTGTCACGCCCGGTTTTCCGCCGTCAGCGGCCATCCGCCGATGTTTATCCGACGGTCAGCGGTGCCAGCGCGGTTCGCAGGTCGGCGGACTTGGGCACGCCGGAGATCCGGAACCGTTCCCGCCCTTCGATATCGAAGACGAAGGTGGTGGGTAACGAGAGCACGTTGAGTTCCTTGGCCAGCGCGGGCTCGGCATCGATATCGATCTCGATATCCAGCGGCGGGCGCGGGGATCCGGCGAGATCCTCGGTCACCCCGGCGACCACCTTGCGCACCGCGGCGCATGGTCCGCACCAGTCGGCGGAGAAGTGCAGCACCGCCGGACCGGAACTGTCGACGCCGACCGCGGCCAGCAGTTCGGTACGCGCCGATTCGGTGCTCGGCTCGGTCTCGTTCGCGCGCAGCTTGCCGTCGCGCCGGCGCAGTGCGACGCCGACCGCGATCGCGGCCAACACCATCACGAGCAGAATTGTGATTTGAATCATGGTCGACGCAATCTGTCCAGATCGATGGTCACGTTCTCGGCCTTACCCTCGATGACGATCTGCCCACCCGTTGCGTAGACCTTGGTCGGCCGCAGCCCGAACGGCAGTTCGTTGGTATCGATGGTCCGGGTGAACTGCTCGAGTATCTTCGGGCGCTCGGTATCGGTGACGACCGCGGTCGTCGTGACATCACCCGTGCCGTGGTAGATGCTGGTCGCGATGATCTTGATCTGATCGCCGTCGACCCGCAGGTCCGCCGTCACGCTCACATTGTCACCGCTGAGCGGTGCGCCCGGCTTGCTCGGGGTCTTGCCCGGCATGGTGCCGGCGAGCAGGAGCTGACCACCGGTGGTCATTCCGGATCCGCCCGAGCCGCCAGTTCCGTCGGATTTGTCCCCCGGTGCCGAATGCACCTGCAGGTCGGGGATTTTGAACAGCCGACCGAGCTCGGTGGGCTCGAGCCGCATCGACCCCTCGACCCGATCCACCGGTACCGCGCGCACGTTTCCATCGGTGAGATCGCCGACCGAAAGGTGTGCGCCGGTCAGCATCGCCCCGACCGAAATTTCACCCGGGATGTCGGGACGCATGACGTGCGCGCGGATCTCGACACTCTGGTACCGGCCGTCGAACGCCTGGGTAAGAAATGGGAACCCATGAATGATCACGTCGGGATCCGCACTGAGATCGGCGCCGACGCGCAGCGCGCGCGACACGCGGTACTCCGAATAGGCGGCGACGCCGAAATCGATGACTACCGCCAGTCCCGCGAGGCACAGCAGCCCGATAATCAGCTTCCGCATGCAGGCCACAGTAATAGCAGGCCCGATCGCGGACCGTCGCCAGCCCGAGCGCGGACGGGGCCGCGGTCTACTCAGCGGTACGTTTCGGGTATCGAATGGCGCACTCGAGGTGTCACACTGACCCCGGATGGCGAGGTCATCGGTGTTTACGCGCTAATCTTGCATCCGAATTACCTGTGATCAGCGACGTGGCCCCGGCGGTGTGGCTGTTGTCCGGAGCTATGAGATGGGAGGAGGGCTTGTGGAGCTGCTCCTGCTGACCTCCGACCCCAACCCCGAGTCGGTGCTGCCCGCTCTGTCGCTGCTGGCGCACAATGTGCGTCCGGCGCCGACGGAGGTGGCGTCCCTGCTGGAGGCGGGGACAGCGGATGTCGCGCTTGTCGACGCGCGTACCGACCTGGCCGCGGCCCGCGGCCTGTGCCGCCTGCTCGGCAGCACCGGTTCCTCGGTGCCGGTGGTCGCCGTGCTCACCGAGGGCGGGCTGGTCGCCGTCAATGCCGACTGGGGCCTGGACGACATCCTGCTGCCCGGCACCGGACCGGCCGAATTGGACGCCCGGCTGCGGCTGCTGGTCGGCCGCAACGGCGGTGTGGCGAGCCCGGAGAACACCGGCAAGATCACCCTCGGTGAACTGGTGATCGATGAGGGCACCTATACCGCGCGGCTGCGCGGTCGCCCGCTCGACCTCACCTATAAGGAATTCGAACTCCTCAAATACCTCGCGCAGCACGCGGGCCGGGTCTTCACCCGGGCCCAGCTGCTACAGGAGGTCTGGGGCTATGACTTCTTCGGTGGCACCCGCACGGTCGATGTGCACGTGCGACGCCTGCGCGCCAAACTCGGCAGCGAATACGAATCGCTGATCGGCACCGTCCGCAATGTCGGCTACAAAGCCGTCCGTCCATCCCGCACCGCCGCGAAGGGCGAGCCCGTCACCTTCCCCGACGACGAAGCCGCCGAGGGCACCGATGACTCCCAGTCGGTGACGGTCAACGGCTCCGTTCAATAGCGGGCCATCGGAATTACGTACCGGGCTCGCGCGTTCGCTGCGGTGACGAGGGTCGGTACGACGAGGGAGACGTGACTCATGGGTGAGACGACACTGCGGTGGAGTGAGCGGCTCGACGCCGAAGCAGCGCACGCGGTGCGCGAGCTGCTCGCGCGGGCGGCCGCGGCCGACGGCGTCGAGCCGGTCTCCGAACAGGCCGTGCTCTCACTGGCCGCAGCCGATTCCGGGGCCGCGCACCTGGTCGCGGTGCGTGACGATGTCATCGCCGGTTACGCGAATCTCGTTGCGGCACATGGCGAACACCCCGCAATGGCCGAGGTCGCCGTCGATCCCGCCGCCCGCGGCAATGGCATCGGGGCCGAATTGGTCAGCGCCGCACTGGAAAAGGGCGGACCCGGAGCTCGGGTGTGGGCGCACGGTGACCGGCCCGCGGCCAAGGCGCTCGCGACCCGTCTCGGCCTGCGCACCGCCCGCGAGCTGTGGCAGATGCGGCGCCCTTTGGCAACACCGGAGCTACCCGAGTTGGCGGTACCGGAAGGCATCGTGCTGCGGACCTACGAAGGGCCGGCCGACGACGCTGAACTGTTGCGCGTCAATAGCGCGGCCTTCGCCTGGCATCCGGAACAGGGTGGCTGGACCGAACGCGATATCGAGATGCGGCGCGAGGAGTCCTGGTTCGACCCGAAAGGGCTGTTCATCGCGGTGGATCCGGCCGATCCGGACCGCATCCTCGGATTCCATTGGACCAAGGTGCATTACGAACAGAACCCGCCGGTCGGCGAGGTTTATGTGGTCGGTATCGATCCGGTCGCGCAGGGCCGGGGGCTCGGCCGTCTGCTCACCCTCGCCGGCCTGCACTACCTGCGGGAACGGGATCTCGCGGAGGTGCTGCTCTACACCGAGGCAGATAACGCGGCGGCAGTGCGCACCTACACTCGACTCGGCTTCACCCCCGCCCACATCGACGTCGCGTATTCGGCCCGTGACTGAATAACAAGCGGCCCATCGGGGTTACTCGAGTAACACTGGGGCAAATGTCACACAACACGTGCCCAATCGCGCCGGGCTGTTCACCCTGTGTTCACTCAGCTTGGTCCAACTGTCAACCGAGCGACCTTACGTTACATACGGGCGGCGCAGTTGCCGCCTGGTGCGCAAGTTCCCCGCGAACGGCACCACGAAACCCGCCCGGGCCGGTGAGGGACCGGGCGTGTCGAACGCGATTCCCGGAGGAATTTGTGAACCTCAAGCGCAGCAGCGCCATGATCGGTGTGCTGGCGGCCGTCGCCATGCCCTTGGCCGCCTGTGGCAGTGATGACAACTCGACCGGTGGTGACACCAGCAACGTCGCCAAGGTCGACGTCGCCTGCGGTGGCAAGAAGGCCCTCAAGGCCAGCGGCTCCTCGGCGCAGAAGAACGCCATGGAGCGCTTCATCGCCGCCTACGAGGGCAACTGCAGCGGCCAGACCCTGAACTACACCTCCAGCGGTTCGGGCGCGGGTGTCAACGAATTCCTCGGTGGCCAGACCGATTTCGCCGGTTCCGACTCGCCGCTGAGCGATAAGAAGGGTGAGCCCGCCAAGGCGCAGGAGCGCTGCGGTGCCCCGGCTTGGAACCTGCCGACCGTCTTCGGCCCCATCGCGGTCACCTACAACATCGACGGCGTGAGCGACCTCGTGCTCGACGGCCCGACCCTAGCCAAGGTCTTCACCGGTGCCATCACCTCGTGGGATGCCCCCGAGGTCAAGGCGCTGAACCCGAAGGCCACCCTGCCGTCCGGCCCCATCGCGGTGATCTTCCGTTCGGACGAGTCGGGCACCACCGACAACTTCCAGCTCTACCTCGACGCCGCCTCCGACGGCGCGTGGGGCAAGGGTGCCGGCAAGACCTTCAACGGCGGTGTCGGTGAAGGTGCCAAGGGCAACGAGGGCACCTCGGCCGCCATCAAGAGCACCAAGAACTCGATCACCTACAACGAGTGGTCCTTCGCCAAGGCGCAGAACCTGGCGATCGCGCAGATCGTCACCTCGGCGTCCAAGGACCCGGTCAAGCTGACCCCGGAGTCCGCGGCCAAGGCCGTCGACAGCGTGAAGATCAAGGGCGAGGGCAACGACCTGGTGCTCGACACCTCGTCGTTCTACAAGCCGACCGCGGCCGGTGCCTACCCGATCATCCTGCCGACCTACGAGATCGTCTGCTCGAAGTACGCCGACGCCGACACCTCCAAGGCGGTCAAGGCATTCCTGACCTCGGCCGTCAACAACGGCCAGAAGGGTCTGGACACAGCGGGTTACGTCTCGATCCCGGACAAGTTCAAGACCAAGCTGACCACCGCCATCGCCGCCATCAACTGATAGCCGCCACGCCATGACCGTGCACCCTGAGGTGACCGCCGCGGGCCAGTCGGACTCGACTGGCCCGCGGGCGGCTGGAGATACTGCCCCTATGTCGAGTGAACCGAGCACCGAACCGGCCTCACCGAAGGATCCGGCTGCCGCCAAGTCCAGAAAAGGCCACAGCCAAGGGGCCGAGGTCGTCTTCCGGTCGCTGGCCACCGCGGCGGGTGCGACGGTCGTGGCGGCCATCGCGCTGATCGCCCTGTTCCTATTGATCCGGGCCTGGCCCTCGATCATGGCGAACGAGGCGAACTTCTTCACCAGTACCGAATTCAGCACCACCAATGCCGACCATCTGCGGTTCGGCATTCGGGACCTGCTCATGGTCACGGTGCTGAGCTCGATCCTGGCGCTGGTGATCGCGGTGCCGATCGGTGTCGGTATCGCGCTGTTCCTGACCCACTATTCGCCGAAGCCGATGGCGCGTCCGTTCGCGATGCTCGTCGATCTGCTGGCGGCGGTGCCGTCGATCGTGTTCGGTCTGTGGGGTTTCCTGGTGCTCGCGCCGCGGATGGAACCCGTCGAGACCTTCCTCAACGACAAGCTCGGCTGGTTCTTCCTGTTCTCCGACGGCAATGTGTCGATCTCCGGTGGCGGCACCATCTTCACCGCGGGCGTGGTGCTCGCGGTAATGATCCTGCCGATCATCACCTCGGTCTCCCGTGAGGTCTTCAACCTGACGCCCGTCTCGCATATCGAGGCCGCGCAGGCGCTCGGCGCGACCAAATGGGAGATGGTCCGGATGACGGTGCTGCCCTACGGCCGCAGCGGTGTGATCGCCGGATCCATGCTCGGCCTCGGTCGCGCGCTCGGTGAGACGATCGCGGTGCTGGTTATTCTGCGCACCTCGGCGCAGGCCGGGCACTGGTCGCTGTTCGACGGCGGCTACACCTTCGCCTCCAAAATCGCCGCCGCCGCTTCGGAATTCAGTCAGCCACTGCCGACCGGTGCCTACATCGCGGCCGGCTTCGTGCTCTTCGCGCTGACCTTCATCGTCAATGCGCTGGCGCGGCTCGTATCCGGTGGAAGGGTAAACGGGTAATGACCACCACGACGACTCTCGACAAGCCGGTCAAGGCACCCACCTTCCGGCATGTCAGCACGGCCCGCAGGGTCAAGAACAATATCGCCACCGGAGTGGTCTGGATCTGCTTCGCGATCGCACTCGTGCCGCTGGTCTGGGTGCTGTTCATGGTGGTGTCGAAGGGCATCGACGCCGTGGTCTCGCCGGACTGGTGGCAGAAATCGCAGAAGGGCATCCTGCCGGATCAGACCGGTGGCGGTGTGTACCACGCGATCTACGGCACCATCGTGCAGACCCTCGTCGCTGCGATCATCGCGGTGCCGCTGGGCATCATGGCCGCCGTGTACCTGGTCGAATACGGTCGTGGCGTGCTTGCCAAGGTGACCACCTTCATGGTGGACATCCTCGCGGGTGTGCCTTCCATCGTCGCGGCCCTGTTCATCTTCGCGCTGTGGATCGCGACATTCGGCTTCCCGCAGAGCTCGTTCGCGGTATCGCTGGCCCTGGTGCTGCTGATGCTGCCGGTGGTGATCCGCAGCACCGAGGAAATGCTCAAGCTGGTTCCCGACGAATTGCGCGAGGCGTCCTACGCACTCGGAATTCCGAAGTGGAAGACCATCGTTCGGATCGTCGTGCCGACCGCGGCGCCCGGCATGATCAGCGGCATCCTGCTCTCATTGGCCCGCGTGATGGGTGAGACCGCGCCGGTGCTGGTGCTGGTCGGCTACAGCAAGTCGATCAACACCAACCTCTTCGACGGCAATATGGCCTCGCTGCCGCTGTTGATCTACCAAGAGTTGGCGAATCCGGAGCCTGCGGGCCGGGCGCGGGTGTGGGGTGCGGCGCTGACGCTCATCCTGCTGATCGCCCTGCTGTACGCGGCGGCCGCGGTCGTCAACAAGCTGCTCACGCGGAACCGATAGAAGCGAAACGGATATTCAGATGGCCAAGCGGATCGACGTCAAAGACCTGAACATCTACTACGGCAAATTCCACGCGGTTGCCGATGTCAAGCTGTCGGTGTTGCCGCGCAGCGTGACCGCCTTCATCGGCCCGTCCGGTTGCGGTAAGTCCACCGTGCTGCGTTCGCTCAACCGGATGCACGAGGTGACCCCGAACGCCCGCGTCGAGGGCGCGGTGTTGCTCGACGGCGAGGACATCTACGGCTCGCAGGTCGACCCGGTCGGCGTGCGCCGGACCATCGGCATGGTGTTCCAGCGCCCGAACCCGTTTCCCACCATGTCGATTCGCGACAATGTGGTGGCCGGGCTGAAGCTGCAGGGTGTGCGCAACAAGAAGGAGCTCGACGAGGTCGCCGAGCGCTCGCTGCGGGGCGCCAACCTCTGGAACGAGGTCAAGGACCGCCTCGACAAGCCGGGCGGCGGCCTCTCCGGTGGTCAGCAGCAGCGTCTGTGCATCGCGCGCGCGATCGCGGTATCGCCCGATGTCCTGCTGATGGACGAGCCGTGTTCGGCGCTGGACCCGATCTCCACCCTGGCGATCGAGGACCTGATCACCGAGCTGAAGAAGGAATTCACCATCGTTATCGTCACCCACAACATGCAGCAGGCCGCGCGCGTGAGTGACCAGACCGGCTTCTTCAACCTGGAGGCGCAGGGCAAGCCGGGCAAGCTGATCGAGATCGACGATACCGAGAAGATCTTCTCCAACCCGGGCCAGAAGGCGACGGAGGATTACATCTCCGGCCGCTTCGGATAGAGGCTCGCCCCCCCAGCACCTTCAGGCGCCGGACTCAGGTGCCTGAAGGTGATGTTGGCGACTGGCAGCAGGTGCGGAGCACATGAGCCCGTACCCGGCGAGTTACCCATCTGCTCGGGAAATCAGCGGAACCGACCGAAATGTGAAGGCCCGCGCTACGGCGCGGGCCTTTTTGGCTCTGTCGGCCGATGTAATTCGTTCGAGCTGCATGATGGCCGCGCCGTCGTCCCGGTTTGCGCCGGGATCCAGTGGATCCGGCTAGCGGAGCGACGGCGCGGCGCGTGCTTGGTCCCGTTGCGGGGATGTTCGCGTGCGTGCCCTGGTTTCCTTGTCCGGCAGGCGGTTTCGCCGGTATCAGGACTCGGCGTCGGGATCCGGCGGGAGCACGCCGGTGACCAGGAAGATCACTCGACGGCCGATCTCCACCGCGTGGTCGGCGAAGCGCTCGTAGTAGCGGCCTAGCAGGGTCACGTCGACGGCCGCGGCGACGCCGTACTTCCAGTCGCGGTCCATCAGCAGGGTGAACAGGTGACGGTGCAGATCGTCCATCGCCTCGTCGTCCTCGTTGAGCTGGGCGGCGCGCTCGGGATCGCGGGTCTCGAGCACCTCCTTGGCGCTCTTGCCCATATTCACCGCGATGCGGCCCATTTCGGCGAAGTAGCCGTTCACCGACTCGGGTAGCGCGTGATTGGGGTGGCGCCTGCGAGTCACCTTGGCGACGTGCAGTGCCAGCGCGCCCATCCGGTTCACATCCTGGACGATCTGGATCGCGCTCACTACCTGTCGCAGATCGCCCGCCACCGGTGCCTGCAGCGCAAGCAGGGCAAACGCCTTCTCCTCGGCTTCGCTGATCATTTCGGCGATCCGGTCGTCCTCGCTGATCACCGACTCAGCCAGGGTGAGGTCGGCCTGGAGCAGAGACTGGGTGGCCCGGTCCATCGCCGAACCCGCCAGACCAGCCATCTCGCCCAGCAGGTGGGCGAGGTCGGCCATTTGCTCGTTGTAGATGACACGCATGAAAACAGACACTAGTGCCCAGTGCTGACCTAGTCACCAACACAGGGTTAATGAGTGGTGCCGAACATTAGCGACGGTGTTGCCCCAGTTCGGGGCCATACCTACTTGCAGGTGTCGTCGGCGGCGTTGACGTGCTCCAGATCCGAGGGCAGTGTGACCGGCGCCGCACTCGATACCGTGACCGACACATTCGAGATCGGGTCACCGACCGGCGTCGGCGTCCGTACCGTGCCCGCGAAGTCGGCGCCGATCACGACCTCGACGATGCCGCCGAGATCCTTCGCCTCCTCCATGGTCGCCCCCGGCAGGGAGCTGGCCACGGTGGCCGCCTCGGCCTCATGGCCGGAGCCGAACCGGACCTTGGTGGCGACCTCGGAATTCCCGCCGGAGTAATTGCCGGTGTTGTAGATCTGGAAGCCCTGGTTGCCGAGTTTGGTCGCCGCCTTATTGGCCACGCCCGGCGTCCCCGAACCATTGGAGACCAGCAGCGACACCGTGCCCGGGTCGACCGCGAAGAGCTTCGGCGGCGCCGGTTGGGCCGACGGGATCGATCCGGGGGCCGGAGTCGACTTCTTCTCGCCGGGCAGCGGCTGGTCGTCGATGACGGCGCGGAAGATCGCCTTGATATCGGACTCGCGGGGGATCTCATTGCCGTAGGAGGTGGTGCCCGCGGTCGGGATGGTCAGGAAGGTGACCGCGCCCGCGTCGACCTTCTGCAGCGAGCGGCCCAGGGTCAGCAGGTCGGTGGGCTGGACCTTGTCCACGAAGGTGTGGCTGGTGAACGCGGAGATGAAGCCGTTCAACTTGCCGGGATCGAAGAGCACCCGGCTCGACAGCGCACCGCGGAGCAGCGAGGCCAGGAACCGCTGCTGGCGGTTGATCCGGTCGTAGTCGCTGCGTTCTTCGCCGTAGACGTGCCTGGCGCGTACGTAGTTGAGTGCCGTCGCGCCGTTGACGCGCTGTCGGCCCGGAGTCTCCAGCACGGTGCCGAGGATGCCGTCGACGATCGGCTTGGGGGTGCAGACATCGACGCCGCCGACCTGGTCGACCATCGCCTCGAAACCGGCGAAGTCGATGCCGATGAAGTGTCCGATGCTCAGGCCGGTCATCTTCCGGATCACATTGACCAGACACTTCGGTCCGGCCAGCGCGTAAACCGCGTTGAGCTTGTCACCCATGGCCGAGGGGAAGACCTCGTTGGTGTACTCGGCCTTGTCGTTGTCCCAGCCGTTGCACTGCGGCCGGGTGACATCCAGATCGCGGGGGAAGGAGACCACCACGACGCGCGAGCGGTTCTTGGGGATGTTCACCAGCATGACGGTGTCGGCGCGGGCGCCCTCGGCGTCGTCGAGCGTGCCGGCGCCCACCTGTCCGTTGACGCCGGCGCGGGTGTCGGTGCCGACGAGCAGATAGTTCTCATCGCCGAGCTGTGCGCCCGAGTCGACGACATCCTCGGGATGGTCGTCGAGCGCGGAGACCTGGGTGAAGCCGTTGGCGGTCGAACGCAGATAGCTCCAGCCGCCGCCGGTGACCAGCAGCGCGATCACCGCGAAGATGATCGCGGTGGCCCGGCCCGCCAGCTGTAGCCGCTTAGTGCGGCGCTGCCGGCTCGCGGCGAGCCGGGACAGGCCGACGCGGGTCGATGCCGCGGCTGTTTTCGGTGCGTCCGAATCGGTGGTCGGCCAGCCGTTGGCGCGCTTCTTGGTGGACGGGGTCTCCTCTACCGGCGGAATGACGTCGGTGACGACCTCGGGCGGTTCGTTCCCGCCGGAGGCCGTGGCGGTACGGCGCTTCGCGGCGCCGGCGGCCGTCGAGGTGCCCGCGATGTCGTCGACGACCGCGGAGGACCCGGTGCGGCGAGCGGTGCCCGGCGTGCGGGGCGGTGCTTCGGCCTTGCTGGCGGCCGGGGCACTCGAGGTACGGGGCGGTGCGTCTTTGCGTCCGGCCGGGATGCCCGATGTGCGCGGCGGCGCATCGGCCTGGCGTCCGGCTGGAGTTGCGGTGCGGGGCGGTCCGTCGGCTTTGCGTCCGGCCGGGATGCCCGACGTGCGCGGCGGTCCGTCGGCCTGGCGTCCGGCTGGGGTACTCGAGGTGCGGGGTGGTGCGTCGGCTTTGCGTCCGGCTGGGATGCCTGATGTGCGGGGTGGTCCGTCGGCTTTGCGTCCGGCCGGGGTACCCGATGTGCGCGGCGGTGCGTCCGCCTGCCGTCCGGCTGGGGCGCTCGATGTGCGCGGCGGGATATCGGACTGGCGCGGGGAGTCCGCGGACCGGGCCGGGGCGGATTCCGGGGGTTTCGGAGCGGCGGTCTCGGATCGCCGCCTGCGTCCGGAGCGTTCGTTGTCGACCTTCTGGACCAAGTCCTGAACCGTCAGCGGGGCCGAGCCCGGTTCGGAATCGTTATGTCGGGCTCTGCGGGACGACCGTGCGCCGTCCCGGTCGGGGTAATCCGCCGTGGGATAGCGCTCCCACGGGGCGCGACCTCCGGGCCGTGGCGACTGCCCGTGCCGATCGTCACCCACTAACGAACCTCGCTTTTCGTCTCTGCTGCCGTTTCGGCCGCTTTCGACCGGCATGACCGATTCCGCCAATGATAACGATTCCGCCACGGCGAGCCAGCCCAGTGCGAAATCAACGGGACGCAGAGGTGTGTCGGAAGTGCGTGCGCGCTGGTGGGAGGATTCTTGACGATCGGATGTCGCTCGAAAGAATCAGCCGCCGCTGTGCATCAGATCGGCGCCCGCGGGGACGGCCGGATCGTCCGGATCATCGAGCCAGCCGTGTGGCAGCGCCACCTTGCCCGGTGACCCCTGGCGGCCCCGCGGACCTTCGGCATCGCGGGGAAACGGCGCGGTCGGGTCGAGTTCGCCGATGAGATCCTGCAATTGGGTGAGACTCGACACAGTGGCGAAGCTGCGGCGCAGCTCGGCACCGACCGGGAAGCCCATCAGATACCAGGCCATATGCTTGCGCAGATCACGCATGGCCTTGTCCTCGCCGAGGTGTTCGGCGAGCAGTGCGCCGTGCCGGTACAGCACCTCGCCGACCCGCCCGAGATTCGGCGCCTCGGGCAGTGCTTCGCCGCGCAGTGCCGCCTGCAGTTCGGCGAACAGCCACGGGCGGCCGAGGCAACCGCGCCCGACAACGACTCCGTCGCAACCGGTTTCGTCCATCATCCGTACCGCGTCGGCGGCGGAGAAGATATCGCCGTTGCCGAGCACCGGGATCGTGGTGACGGCTTCCTTGAGTCGGGCGATCGCGGTCCAGTCGGCCTGGCCCGAATATCGCTGTGCGGCGGTGCGGGCGTGCAGCGCGACGGCCTTGGCGCCCTCGGCCTCGGCGATGCGGCCCGCGTCCAGATACGTCAGGTGGTCGTCATCGATGCCGATGCGAAACTTCACCGTGACCGGGACACCGGCCGGTTCGGCACCCGAGACCATCGCCTTGACGATCTTGCTGAACAGCGCGCGCTTGTACGGCAGCGCCGCGCCGCCACCCAGCCGGGTGACCTTCGGCACCGGGCAGCCGAGATTGAGATCGATGTGATCGGCCCAGCCCTCGCCGATAATGATCCGCACGGCCTCGCCGAGGGTGGCCGGATCCACGCCGTACAGCTGCATCGAGCGCGGATGCTCGTCCTCGTCGAAGGACATCATGTGCAGCGTCTTCTCATTGCGCTCCACCACCGCACGCGCGGTGATCATCTCGCACACATAGATCGATGTGGAGCTGCCGAACTCCCGGCACAGCTTCCGGAACGCCAGATTCGTGATCCCCGCCATCGGGGCGAGCACCACCGCCGGATCGACCGGATACGGCCCGATCCGCAGCATGCTCTTGGCCTCAGCGGTAATCGTCACGCCCACCAGTGTCGCATTTGCTGCCGGGGCGGCCCCAAGCCGTACGGGCTGACGTGCGCTGATTCACCCTTCTAGGTGGTGGAGCGGTCCTTGTGCGTGTGATCCGAGCCACCGAAGATTCGAGATCGCTACCGCCGACGAGATCCTGGCCAAGGTCCGACTCGCCCAAACCGACATCGAGCCCATGCACGGCTCGAGTAGCTCCCCGCCAAACCGTGAACTTGTAACGATCCTGATCACGACGCCCGCCAAGAACAATGCGACACATACGAACGTAAATGCCACGAAATAGATAAACCGTTTCTATACCTGCGCGTGAGCACGAGGCCATCCCCGGCGATACTTGCCGCATCTAGGGCTAACGCGACTATCGCTGAGTACCGCAGCCGGGCTGGGACACGATCGCTCACCGATAAAATTGGAATGAACACTGCAAGTACTGAAGTGATCGCGATTGCGGTTATATATACATCAGTAATTTCGATGCTGCCGCCCGTTTGCTCCAATTTCAACATGAACAGAGCTCTGAATGACGCGATTAGCGCAGGCGTCAATGAACACACCGTACCTCGACCGCTTTGCGAGAGCGCCTTGCTATTCATGCCGCTACTCTCGGCCGGTTATTTTATCGACCATTCTGCGATGCGATCCAGTCGGGTGCCATTGTCGAACGATGACGCCTTCTGTCAGTGTTTGTCCACGCCGAGTTATCCGGCGCAGTGGCTTTGATCGCTCCTAGCTAGCCAACTCGAGCGCCCAGCACGAGTGTTGGCCCCCGTTACCACGGCCGCAGTCATGGCGGAGTCTGTGGCCGCTTCGTCAGCGATCAACGCTGCCCCAGCCCACGAAGTACACGCCCTTCGCGATACCGCCCAGCCCGGCAGCTATGGCTACGGCCGCTTCGACAACAACTCGAAAAATGCAAGGCAAGTCCGGCGACCGCGATGTCTCGAGCGCAATTGCTGCGTCTTTGCCGATATCGCTGATGCGGTTTGTTGTCGCGTTGTGCGCTGTAGCGAGAGACCTGTGCGGCCGGGTGCCGTTCCCCCACTCGGCAATCGACTTCAGGGCATTCGTATCAATATTGCCAGCCACCTGGGATGCGTTCCGCCGGATATCGAGCCGATCCAATGCGCACATCGTCATATAGACGGGAGCCACGACTCCATTTCTATACTCAGGAAACAGCGCCAACCCCCCGTCGTGTTACCTGCCGCCGCCCGACGGACGGCGCAACCCGCTCGGGCATCATTCGGTTTGTCAAGTCGACCGGTGTGGTGCGCTGTCCGAAAGCCGTCGCGACCGAGCTGATTCGAGCAAGGTGTATCAATGCTGCGGCGTAGCAAGCGGCCGGTGCGGATGCGGCGCGCGGTTGTGGCCGGAAGTGGCCTATTGGTCGCGGAGTCTGCGGTGGTAGATCTCGCGTACGGCGGGGTCTGGTTGGGCATATGCCGTTGTCGCGCCGGTGAATTCGGCGACGAGCAGCTGGGCGCGGTAGGGCAGCAGCTGGGCCGACTTGATAATGGCCGCGAGTCTGCGGGGGACGGTGGTCAGCGGCTTGTTGGTCCGTACCGATTGCACGATCGCCCGCGCGACATCCTCCGGATCCACGGTGGTCAGCGGCGTGATCCAGTTCGGCATATTGGCACCGGCCGATAGTTCGGTGCGGACGATGCCGGGCAGTACCGCGCCGACGTGCACACCGTGCTCCTTCATCTCCAGGTGCAGCGCCGAGGTGAATCCGACCACCGCGTGTTTGGTCGCACAGTAGGTGGCCAAGCCCGGAAAGCCCTGTGTCCCAGCCAAAGACGCGATATTGATCAGATGTCCGGTGCCGCGGTCCTTGAACCGTTGGACGGCGAGCCGCGAACCGTGGATCACCCCGTTGAGGTTGATATCGATGATCCGGTCGGTCATCGCCTCGTCCTCATCAGCGAACAGACCGGTCGGCATTATGCCCGCATTATTGACGAGTACGTCCAATGGCCCGAGCTCGCTGTCCACGGTGTCGAGGAAGGCGGCGAACGCGGCGCGATCGGTCACATTCAGCGGCAGACCGACGATCTTGGCATCCGGATCCGCACCCAACTCCGCCGCCGTCTTCGCCACCAGTTCGACATCGATATCGCCGATCGCGACTGCGGCGCCCGCCGCGAGAAATGCCTCGGCGGTCGCGCGTCCGATACCGCGCGCCCCGCCGGTGATCGCGACAACCTTGCCGGTGAGCGGCCTGTCGCCCTTCGATGTGCTGGACATGTCCTCGGCCTCCTACGGTCCTATGAGTCATAGCCGGTCGGCGCTGCGCGCCGTCGGCGGCAATACCTTCAGTGTCGAGGTTTGCGGCCGGATCGTCGACGGATTCGGAGGTCGGGCTCGAGATACCCGGCCCGCCCCCTGTGTCGAGGGCGCTACGGCCTTCTCAGACGCCCTCAGTAGCCTGTTACTCGCGGGTATCGCCCGTGACCATCACAGACTCATCGGAGAGAGCGAATGACGGAACGGATCGAGGGCACCGCATCAGGCGCGGACGGCGACTCCGGCGTGGAGTCGGATAAGACTGCAGAGACGAGGGCGTCCGATACGAAGGCCGATACGTCCGGGCAGCGGTCGGACCTGCAGTCGGGAACCGTATCGATCCGCGTCTCCACCGTGGTCACCGGCGCGGTAATCGGCGTATTGGTGATCGCGGTCGGTGTATTGACCGGATTTCTGTGGTCGGCGCGCAGCGATCTCGCCGAGCAAAAGGATCGGGCAGCCGCGGATAAGAAGGCCGAACAGGTGGCCAGCGAATACGCGGTCGGCGCGGCCACCGTCAATTACCAGGACATCCCGTCCTGGGTGGCCAAGCTCAAGGCGAATACCGTTCCGCAGCTGGCGAATAAGTTCGATGCGACCGCGCCCAAGCTCGAACAGATTCTGGTTCCGTTGAAGTGGACCTCCACCGCCGCGCCGATTACCGCAAAGGTGATGTCGGAACAAGGCGGTGCCTACAAAGTCGACGTATTCGTAAATGTCAGTTCGACGAATGCGCAGAGCCCGGAAGGCGCGCAGACAACGGTGACCTACAACGTCACACTGGATAAGAACTCGGACTGGAAGATCACCGATGTCGGTGGTGTCGACGGCGCACTGCCGATGAAGTAGAGCCGCGGTGGGTTTCGGCGGTTGAACCTATGAACTCGCCGACGAGATGGGCGTTGCCGAATATAAACGCGCCGCCGCCGGAGAAATCCGGCGGCGGCGCGTCGTCGTTTGCGGGGGGCGGAGATCAGCTGGCGACCCCGGCCAACTCCCGCTTCTTCGCTTCACGGGCGAGCATGCGGTCGCGCTGTTCTTCGAACTTGATGACGTCCTGGCCCAGCTTGTCCAGGAACAGGCCGAGCCGCTCGCGCACGGCCTCACCGCGCGCGGTGAAGTCGGTGCGCTCGAAGATGTTCCACTTCTTGAGCACCGGCGCCACCACCTCTTCGAGGTGCTGGCGCAGGTCGTAGATGCCGTGCTTGGCCATCAGCACGCCATTGCGGCGGAAATTGGGCATACCGGCGCCGGGCATCTGGAAGTTCTCCAGGATCAGGGTGATCGCCTCGATCGCCTGGTCGGGGGACAGGTCGAGGGCCGCGCCGCACATATTGCGGTAGAAGATCATGTGCAGGTTCTCGTCGGCGGCGACGCGCTGCAGCATGCGGTCGGCGATCGGGTCGTCGCAGACCTTGCCGGTATTGCGGTGGCTGACCCGGGTGGCCAGCTCCTGGAAGGTCACGTACGCCACCGAATGCAGGAAGCCCGCATCGGCCTCGGTGGGGGAGGCGAAGCCGTTGGTCATGTGGACCATGCGTGCTTCCTCGAGCGCCACGGGATCGACGCCACGGGTGACAACGAGGTAGTCGCGCATGACGATGCCGTGGCGATTCTCCTCGGCCGTCCAGCGGCCCACCCAGGTGCCCCAGGCGCCGTCCTGGGAGAAGTTCTCGGCGATCTCGCGGTGGTAGGAGGGCAGGTTGTCTTCGGTCAGCAGATTCGTGATCATGGCCGCCTTCGCGACCTCACTCAGTCGGGACTGCTCCGGGTCCCAGTCCACGCCGCCGAGTGCCGCGAAGTTGCGGCCTTCGTCCCACGGGACATAGTCGTGCGGATGCCATTCCTTTGCCAGGGAGAGGTGCCGGTTGACGTTTTCTTCGGCAACCGGCTCCAACTCCGTGAGCAGCTCGAGTTGAGTCAGATCCCTTGCCATATACAAGCCCTTCATGTGTGCGTGCACTCTTGCAGGTCAGTCCCCGAGTAGACCGTGTCGATGCGGCCATACCTTACGGCACCGTAGGTGTGATGCGAAACGCATCCGGCTGTCAAAAGACACGTCGTGATAGACGTCATACGCCAACGTCGGCGCACGACAACCATCCCGAGTGTAGGGGGTTCGCCCGCGCGAAGGGTCTATCGCTATGGGTTGACAGTCGTTAGCCCAGCGTGAGGCATTGCACGGAGTCGGGAGTGTCGGCGCGGGCGCAGTTCGGTGCCTGCCCCTGAAGAGACCGCGCAGCACGTTTTCGAGCGCGCTACCTGCGTTCTCGGCCAGCGCTTCTCCGGGCGCGCCCCGATGCCGCCGCTCTTGCCGCTGCCGCCGAGCAGACCACCGAGTATGTCGCCCGGATGTGTCCGGGCGGTGCCGCCGTGCTGCCACCGCCGCCGGCCAGCTGTTCGGCCAGATAGGCCATCACGATCGGCGCCAGCATCGGCAGCAGCTCGGCGACCAGGTCGTCGCCGCCGGTTCCCTCGGTCGCGCTGAGCGCGGTGATCACCGTGTGCTGCTCCGAGCCGAAGACGTTGTCGACGATATCGACCTTGTCGACATCCGCCGCGCCCTCGCCTTCGACGAGTTCGCGGTGCTGTTCCAGCGCGCCCACCGGAGCGGCCGCGCCCGCTGGTTCGGTGGCGTTGGCCGGTAATCCGCCGAGCAGGGTCGGCATTGCCGCATTCGTCGCGGTGCGATGGGGATTCGGGAGAGCGGATCATCGAAGGACGGCATCGGCTCCGCCTGTTGTCGAGAGATGCCCCCGGTGTGCGGGGACGCGCCCTCAGTGGGGAAAGCCCGCCCGAGAATGTGCCGATTCGCGGTCGGGGCCGGTGCGCGTCACGTGTGCGGACGGACCGAAAAAAGACTCAGGCGTCCGGTATGAAACCGGACGCCTGATGCGGTGCCCCCAGTAGGGCTCGAACCTACGACCTGCGGATTAAAAGTCCGTAGCTCTACCAACTGAGCTATAGGGGCGCGGAGGGACAGTGTAGTTGGCTCGGCGCGGATCGGGTAACCGGGGGCGGGGCCCGGTGGGTGGGCCGCGGTTCGGTTCGCTCGGGGTTGCCGGGGAGCAGGGTCGAGTCATGCTGGCGCAGCGGGTAACACGGCGCCTGCGCGCGGCGATGCTGCGGGTAAACGTTTGGTGCCCAGCTTTGTTCATTCGGCCTGTGCCGGGCTACCATCCAATCATGTTGCGTACCAATGTCTTTGGATTTGCGGGGGGTGTAGGGTCAGCGCACGGGGGGACGCAGCGAGGCGGCTGGCCGGTGTCACGCGGTCGGCGCCGCCGCGATCGGTCCGCTGGTCGACTCGGGTGAACAGTGCTGCGTCGCTGCCGAATTCGGAAATCCGAGTGGCTCGATCGGGCGATTGCGCGATGTTAGCTGTAACAGATATCCGGATGTTTCGTCCGCTCGAGTCTTCGGTTTGCCGCGTGTCGGATGCCCTTTCCGGGTACGGTGACGACTTGGTGAATTACGGAGGAATCGCCGACTTACCCGGTGATCCGGAATTCGGCTTATCGTTGTTGTGCCCGAACGTGTCGCGACCGGTACGGCCGATCGTGACTTCCTACGAGTCGACGCCGGGGGAGGCAGATCCGAGAAGAAGTAATGCCCAGGTGCGCACCCCCTGCGGCGCACCTGGGCAGGAAAACTATACCAGCTGGTGTGTTTCAGGAATTTCGCAAGTTTTCGTACCGAAAGTTTGAAACTGGGCGAAATCCCGGTTTGAAGTATTGATAAAACTCATGACTTCGCGCCAAGGGTCCGTTCCTTTGGGGGGCACCGTTTGGCGGCGAGTAGGCTTCGGAGGCGTTTCGAGCATGGCACGGCAGCAAGAGCGGGCCCGCCGGACACGCGCGGCGATAATCAGGTCCGCCGCCGTTGAGTTCGGGAAGAGCGGCTATGCCGCTGCATCGCTCAACCGCATATTGGAAGGTTCACGCGCCACCAAGGGCGCCATGTACTTTCATTTCGATTCCAAGGAAGACCTGGCACGCGCCGTACTCGACACTGCGGTCGAACGATATCGGGCATCGGCCGAACGTTGGCTTGCCAGAACCGATCTCGGTCCGCTCGACGTGTTGCACGGGATGATCGACGAGATGGCGTTGCGGCTCGAGCACGACATCATCGTGCAGGCCGAATTCCGGCTGATCATCGAACCCGACTTCTATCGCGATGTGCAGACCGGCGGCGGCCGGATCCTCGTCCGCGCGACCAGGGCGCTCGCGATCCGCGCCATCGATCAGGGGCAGCTGCGCTCCGACTCCGACCCGGACCGCTTCACCCGCACCCTGTCCGCCGCACTGGCCGGCCAGCGCTACCTGGTGGACATCCTCGGCAGCGGGGTCGATCTGCGTGCCCGGTTCCAGGAGGCGCTCGAGGTCGTGGTCGAGGCGATGGCCACCCCGGAGTGGGGGGAGAAGTTCCGCAATGACGGCTGGCGCGCCCAGGCTCGGCTGGAAGAGCTCGGTTTGGGAGCCTGAACAGCCGATTTGGGAAACGTGGCCGGTCTGTCATAAGCTATCCCAGCTCCCAACGGACAGCCGTTGAAGCCGATCCGGAGAAATCCGGGGCGAGCCCCCTTCGTCTAGCGGCCTAGGACGCCGCCCTTTCAAGGCGGTAGCGCGGGTTCGAATCCCGTAGGGGGTACGGTCTTCGGATCGTTGGAAGTAACGCAAGGCCCTGTGGCGCAGTTGGTTAGCGCGCCGCCCTGTCACGGCGGAGGTCGCGGGTTCGAGTCCCGTCAGGGTCGCAAGTGAGCGCCGGAGCAATCCGGCGTTTCGCGTATGGCATTCACCACGGGTGCCTGCGGCCAGGTAGCTCAGTTGGTACGAGCGTCCGCCTGAAAAGCGGAAGGTCGCCGGTTCGATCCCGGCCCTGGCCACCAAATCCCCTCGACATATCACCTGGTCGGGGGGATTTTCGTATCCATACCCGGTGGTGGCATCGGTCCATCGTTGACCGCTGTTGACCGCCGCGAACCGGGGCTTGGTGCACGTGGAGTGCACGCCCGAATTGTGACGTTCGTCGCTTTGGCTGATTCGCTCATCGATAACCTGCTATCGAAACTTTGTTCGATCCGGAGTAGTCTCCCGCCTATGCCGGAACTCTCTCGCCTGGACTGGGCACGGATGACTCTGGAGCAGGTGCGCGGGCAACTTCTCGACGCTGCCGCGTTCGGCAAGTGGATGACTCCCGACCAGCTGGAGAATGCAGCGGGGAAGATCGCCGAGGGCATGCGGATCTACGTGGAGGAAACTCGGCCCCGCAGTTAGCGTCGCCAACCTGTCCGGTACCGGGGGTCCTCATGCGGGCTTGTGATCCGTAGTTATGGGCGGGGACAACGTGGATCGGTAGTGTCGCCGTACAGGACCTGACTGCTGGCTCAGAGGAGAAGTGCGTGACCGACCCCAAGAGCTTGGAAGCGAGAGTGTCCACCTGGCTTCGGGAACAGGGATACCCGTTGGAGATGCGAACCGCTCGTGACCTTCGATTGAAGGGCATTTGGACCCAACTGGGGCGGTACTACACGGACATTGAGACTGGTCATCAACGTGAGACTGACGTCTACGCGAGATCCAATGACTTTGGCAAAGACAGTGGTGATGACAGTACCGACGTCTGTCTTGTGATCGAGTGCAAGTCAGCTAGGGAAAAGCCTTGGGTGCTGTTCACGGACGCGCAGCCGCGCAAGGTACCAAGGACTATTCACCGGTCTGAGCGACTCGCCGTTCCGAACCGAGATTGGCTGTACCGCCTACACAGGGCAGGTGTCGCATGTGGGCCGTTGCCGTTGCTGGATGGGTACGAACCATTCGGATATGCACTGGTGCGCGCATTCAACAATGGCAACGACGATGTTGCCTACAGCGCGATGATGTCTGTCGCCAAAGCGGCTGCGGGCGTGTGGGCGGATCTCGCCGCTGATGTCGAGCTTGTCGGAGTGACTGACCGTGCGATCGTGTTGCCGGTTCTCTTGATTGACGCACCACTGCTTCGGTGCGACCTCGACGACAATGGGCAAGAGAGGCTGACGCGCATAGATCGTGGCACGGTCGAGTGGAGATACCAGCTTGCACCGGACCATCCGCTTAAGACGATCATCACGGTTGTGACCACGGCAGCGCTGTCCGAGCTTGGTGATGACTTGATTACGACGGCCGCGAATCTTCAGGGGATCGACCAACGGGGGATCGCAGGGTCATAACCCTCACCTGTCCGTCCGGCACCTATTTCCCCCGCTTCCTCATACTGGCCGTCCTGTGCTGAGGGAGGGTTAGTCAAGGGTGGCCTTTGGCCATCGCGTAGCGACGCGCCGAAGGTGCGCCCTTTACTCACCCGGACTGAAGTCAGATCATGGGGCCATGAGGAGGCGGGAACCCAAGCCGGGATGTGGTTCTCTAGGCGTGAGGTTCGTCGTTTGCCGCCCTACTGCTCGATCTCGTGCCGAGTGGCTCGGATAGGAGCAGTGAGCGTTGGAGATTTGCGCCGCTGTCCGTCGCCGACGTGCCGACGCGCCGCGACGACGCCTTATCAGGAGCGGTGCGCGTCGCCGCCCGGCGGCGGCGGGCGGCGGCGCTGTGCGCCGCCGCTCTTGTTCCTGTATGGCTGAATTCGGCAGTAGTACGCATGTACGTGACGTGCGGCCGGAAGTCGGGAACGAAGCACCTCCGGAGAGTCGATAGTCGAGCCGTTGGTGTCGCTGCCGGGTTCGTGGGATCGGCTGTGATTCAACGGTTCTCGTCGGTGCGCCTGGCGTAGGGTGGTGACACCTCTTTCCGAGGGGCGGTGGACATTGGTCCAGACATCGCGCCCAGGAGGGAGGTGGTGGGTTTGGCGAAACATCGCCGGGCAAAGAGCAAGGCCCCGGTCGACTACGGCATCGTGCTTACGATAGCTGCCGTAATCGCCGGGGCGCTCGTGCTGGTCCGCTGGTTTAGGGGCTAGGTAACCCATCAGGTGGGGCGTCGATTGCACTCGGCGTCCCACCGCCCAGCATCACTCACGTGACGTGTTGAGTTTACAGGCAAAACACATGTTTGCATCCTCAACAAAGAACGGGCTGACCGTTGAGCCGAACGTGATGAGTCGAGGCCGCGCGTAGCATGGCAGCCGTGAACGAGGCTATGGCCGAACTGCTTTCCTCGCTGACGGAATCGCGGCGGGCTCACTCAATCGCTGTGGGGCGGCGAATGGAGACTGTCGCGGAGCTCTTGCCAGTGGGACTACGTGTGGATGCGGTGACCGCGGCTTATCTGCATGACGTGGGTTATGGGCATCCGGACATCGGGTTTCACCCTATCGACGGTGCCCGACTATTGCGATCGCTCGGGTACTCACCGGTTATATGCCACTTGGTGGCGTTCCACACGGCGGCAGAGGTTGAGGCAGATGTGCGTGGCTTGGATGTGGGCATGTTCGAAGAGTTCGCCTTGTCCGACGTGACTGGACTCGAGACAGCCGACGATTTCATGTGGTGGGCTGACCTATCCACCGGGCCAAACGGCGAGAACTTCACTGTCGATGAACGACTGGCCGAGATATTGAGAAGATACGAGCCAGGAAGCGTGGTTCACACTGCCATCACGCGGGCAGAGCCTCGGTTGCGAATGGCGGTTCAGCGGGCGTCAGGATCGATGTAGGGTTCGCGCTCGCTCAGCGCCCAATCGATCCGCTTTCGTTGGCTAGGGTCCATAGTCAGAGATGGGATTTGCTCGACTGGCACCCATTCGACCCGCGTGCTTTCGTTGCTGGTTGTCGGGTGTCCGCCGATCGCCTCACCGCGATAGACCACGGTGAATTCCTGCCGTACCTCATCGTTACTGGTGTAGTGAATGACGTGGGTCGGATCAGTGAAGATCCCGACGATTCCGGTCACGTGGATATCCACCCCGGTCTCTTCCTGGGTCTCGCGGACAGCGGTCCGACTCAGGGACTCGCCTGGATCGTGTGCACCTCCGGGCATAGACCAGTTTCCATTGTCTGACCTGCAAATGAGTAGGACTGCGTCCTGCTGGTGAATGAATGCGGCTGCACTGGGCCGGACGCTGTTAGCTGCTGGAGCGTCGGGGTCCTGGTGGTAGTCGATTCGGCGTCCCATGAAGTCAGGATAATGCGGGACGTCCCGTAGTCCAGGCAGCTTCGAACGACTCCATATAGTAGGCGAAGAGGCGACCGCCCGGGACGTGCTGCAAATGCTGGACTGGAGACTTTGCCGCGTAGGCACCGTAGCTGTGGGTGTTGACAAGCATCGAGTCGCCAAAGCGATAGATGCTGTTGTATAGCGTTGTGCGGTGTGTGCGGATGTCGACCATAGGCGAGTCCATCGTCTCTCGGAGGTATTCCAGGGTCGACTGGCACCGCTGAGGTAGCGACGGCAAACCCTCCTCGCGGGCTCGGGCGATAACTTCCGGCGAATCACTTTCTCCGAGGAGAATTCGAATCTGCACACCTGCGCTCGCTTTGGCGCGGACCACGTTGACGAAGTCGAGAGACTCCACGAGGAAGCCCCCGGCGTACACCAGGACATCGATATGGTCGGTTGCCTGCTGCATGAGTGAACGCCAAACCTCGTGCGGCACTTCAGGGCGGGTTGGCCAGATCTGCACGAGCTCCGACAACGAAGCGGCGGCTGACCGACTGCCAGCCAATAGTTCGGGCCAGAGGTAAGTCTCGTCGTGGCCCAGTTCGCGGGCGACCTTGAGTCGAAGTCCTGAATGCGGGCATCGGTCCTGAGTGATCCACCGCTCGATTGTCTTGGTACTTATCTGAAGTCGTTCCGCGAGAGCGTGTTTCGTGAGATTCGCTGCGGCCATCGCGCCCCGGAGTCGTTCGTTCGGCATGAACATATCCTATCAGGAAATGTCCCTAAGTGTCCCAAATCTTGGGTTATTCCGTCCCTATATGTCGCGGGATCCTAGATGTGTCAGAGGTTGCAAAGCCTCAGGTAGTGACGAAATCGACACTGACACAAGGAGATACGGCAATGGCTTTGAAGGATGTGTGGTTCAGTCCGGAGTTCGGTGAGGCGTTCCCTCGGGGTTTGTTCCTGCTGGGTGAGATTTCGCCGATGACCGAGTTCAGTACCGATCGCAACGCGCCCAAGATTCAGAAGCAGGAGTTGGACGCGGACGGTAACGGCACGGGTCGCCGGTTGTGGAAGGGCACGGTCACCGATCCGGATGCGGCGAATGCGAGGAATGCCAGCTATGACGTGATCTTTGCGTCTCCGGTTCAGCCGGTTCCGGCGGTGGCCGAGATCGTGCCGGGTATGACTCCGATCGAGCTGGAGGGCTTGCAGATCAAGCCGAAGGTCGTCGGTGCGGGGGAGTTCAAGTCGATTGGCTGGAACATTCGCGCGACCGGCATCAAGGGCGATACCTCGGGTTCGAAGCAGGCTCCGGCTGATCCGGGTGCTTCGCGTCAGTCCAAGGCGGCGTGATGAATACGGCGGATCGGTCGGTGGGGATGCGTGTGGTGCGCTGGTCCGCCGTCATCATCATCGCTGGTGTCGGGGCTGCGGCTTTCCGGCTGTCCTTCGCTACCCTGCGGGACCTGGCGGTCCTGGCGCATATCCCGGCCAAGGATGCGTGGCTGTTCCCGGTGATCGTGGACGGCACCATCGTCTTGGCAACGCTGGGCGCGGTGGTTCTGGCGAAAAGTCCTGAGCGGCGTTGGTTCACGTGGGTGTTGATGGTCGGGGCCGCGGTCTCGGTGGTCGGTAACTCCCTGCACGCGGTCGCTGCTGGTCGTGAACTTCCGTGGTGGGCATCGGCACTGGTGGCTGCTGTGGCTCCTATCTCGCTGCTGGTGGACACCCACGGCTTGGTCGTGTTGTTCCGTGCGGCACAACGGCAGTCGGTTCCGGAAGTGGAGCCATCTCCCGTTGTCGAGCCTGAACAGGAAGTACGGGCCGACGAGGCTCCTGTGCCTGCCCCTGGACCTGTCTCGGTTCCAGTTCGTAAAAAGCGCCCTCGGCGTGATCCCGCGACGGTCGCTCGTGCGATCGCTCTGCGGGCAGAAGGTAAATCGTTCACCGAAATCGGTAAGGCGCTGGGTGTTTCGCCTCGCACGGCGGCGAACTACGCGTCTACTCCCGCACCTGCTACTGCGGCGGCCGAGTCTCGTCCGCTGACTTCGGTGGCCCCGGTGCAATCCATTCGTTCCTCGCGACCGGCTCAGACCATGCTGCCGATCGCTGTCCCTGTTGGGGGTCTCTGATGTCTTCCTTTGTTCACGCATCGAACCAAGTCGAGTTCACCTCGGCCACCTATGAGCCCGCCTATGTGGATCGGTGGGGACCGGGAAACAAGTACGAGACTCCGATTACGGCGTATGTGGCCGTGCGCCTCGGCACATCCGTCCGGCTGTCGCTGAGTATCGAGGATGCCCGCGTACTGGTTGCCGGTGTCGCTGAGGCCGTGGCCGCTCATGACGCCCTGGTGGCTGCCGACTATCACGTCGACCTGGTGAAGGCGGCGGCGTGATGCCTGTATCGAATCCCATCGTCGAAGGCTCGGTTACCGGTGGTCTGCGCAACGTGAAATACGTTCCCGCGCAACGCTTCCGGCCGGTGGAGTCGACCGCTGGTGTGTCGTTCCTGGTCGGGGGTGTCGAAGTGCGCCTGAGCCTGGTCGATGCCCGCGCCCTGTCGGAAGTCCTGCCGAACGTGCTGGCCGAACACTCGGTCGCTCTCGCGTTCGCTCCGCTGCTGGGGGAGGTGGCGTGATGTCGACAACGTTGGCGTTGCTCTCCGGTGGCGCGGTCGTGGGTTCGGCGGTGCTGGCCTACTGGTCACGCCTGGGTGCTGGTCCTGGTGTGCGGGCGTTGACGGCGGCAGAGATAACCGTCGATGCCCCGTTGGAACTGCGCACTGCTGTCTCGATTCTGGCCCAACCGGCGCAAACGAACATGATGTTCGCCGCGTTGGGGCTGGGGTCGGTCGATGACGGGTTCCCGCATGTCGAGGTGTGGGACTACGACCAGCACGGCCTGCATGTCGATGTGCTGATGCTCGGGGGTCACAAGCTCAAGGACTGGAACAACGAAGACGTTTTGGACCAGTTCGCCACCTATCTCGGGGTGCCCGAGGTGACAGCGTCGTCACCTGCTCCGAGCTGGGTTCGTCTTCAGGTGCGGGTGTATGACACCCTCGCTGCTCCGACATCGGCGTCGGTGGCGGTCCCCAATGGTGTGGACCTGGAGGCGATCCCGGTCGGTGTCCTGGAATCCGGGGAGGTCTGGAACCTGGCGGTGCTGTATCGGCATCTGCTGATCGCCGGTGGCACCAACGCCGGTAAGGGCGGGCTCGTGTGGGCGATCATCGCGGGTCTGGCTCCTGCGATCAAAGCTGGTCTTGTCGAGCTGTGGGTGGCTGATCCCAAGGGCGGCATGGAGTTCTGGCGTGGCCGCAAGCTGATGACCCGCTGCGAATACACCGATGAGGGCATCGTCGCGATGATGGCCGATGCGGAGACGCTGATGCTCGAACGCGCAAGCCGCTGCCGGGAAGCCGGTATCGAGAAGCACGTTCCGACCGTCGATGAACCGCTGATCGTGATCATTGTCGATGAGGCCGCGTCGATGACCTCTTACGCCGACAAGGACACCATCGCCAAGTTCGAGCGTCATTACGGCAAGCTGCTGACCCAGGGCCGTGCTCCGGGGTTCTGCGTGATCACCTGCGTGCAGGACCCGAGCAAGGAAACCCTGCCGATGCGGCAATTGATTCCGGTGCGTATCGCGTTGCGGCTGGATGAGAAAACCCAGATCGGCATGGTGCACGGCGATTCGGCTCGTGATCGTGGCGCACGCTGCGATGAAATCCCTTACACCACACCGGGAGTCGCCTACGTCCGTGAGGACGGCACACCGAACATCGTGCGGGCACGCGCCTACTTCGTCTCCCGCGAGGACATCGCCTACCTGGTCGAGCACTACACCCCCGACTACAACCTCGAACCTTCGGCGCCAGCGCCGGGCGAGTACGCCGACTTCGATCCCGATGACCTCGGCGACGGCGACCAGGACGGGGAGGTGGCGGCATGAAACGCGGGTTCGTCACTGAATGCCATGTCGTCATCTACTGCGACGGCTGCGGCGACATCTACTCCGAGAACGAGAGCGAGTCGGTGTGCTTCGACTCGGTCAATCAGGCCGTGCACTACCTCAACGCTCGTTCCGCTGGCGTCGGCTGGCTCTACGACGGCGACAAGGTCCAGTGCGATGGCTGCCTGGCCACCGCCATCTGCGCCGAACGCGGCCACACCTTCCCTGATTCCTGGCAGACCACGAAACGGCTGCTGGGCATCTCCACTCGTTCGCGCACCTGCATCGTGTGCGGCGTCCCTGAAATCGAGGCTCTGCCATGACCATTCGCTCTATCGACGACATCGACCGGTTCGACCGCGACGACGACATCGACGCTGTCGTTCACCTCCGCTCGGCACGCCGCTGCCACCTCGAACGCCGCGGCCTGGACTCGATCACGGTCGCGGTGCACCTGCTCGCCGAAACCGGAGACGTGCCCGGCTGGGATGACGCCATCGACGACGATGCCGACCTCGCCGATGACTCCGATTGGGGGTGCGCGGCATGAGCAGCACCCGTAAGCCCGTGCAGTGGGGCGTGCTGATCGGTGAAACGGTGCGTGCGCTTCCGACGGCTCGCAACGTCACCGACGCGACTCTGTTCGCCTCCAAGCTCAAGCCTGTTCGGGGTGCGAAAACCGCTGTGGTGTACCGGGATTCAAAGGATGAGATGTGGCGTCGCTGGATCGATGAGGCACCGGTGCCGACTCAACTCGCCTTCGATGTGTTCGACCAGGAGGCGTCGTGAAGACCAGGCTGCGGCTGCTGGATCTGTTCTGCTGCGCTGGGGGAGCCTCCACCGGATATCACCGTGCCGGGTTCGAGGTGGTCGGTGTCGATATCCGCCCGCAGCCGCGGTACCCGTTCACGTTCCATCAGGGCGACGCGCTGGAGTTCCTGGCCGCACACGGGGGCGAGTTCGACGCCATCGCGGCTTCCCCACCGTGCCAGGCGTATACGCCGTTGTCGGCGTTGTATCCGGATCGGTCCTACCCGGATCTGGTGGCCGAGACCAGGGCGGCGCTACACGCGGTGGGGGTGCCGTTCGTGATCGAGAACGTGATGCCCGCGCCGTTGGACCTCGCGCGCTCGGTCACCTTGTGCGGGGCGATGTTCGGGCTGCGCACCTACCGGCATCGCCGCTTCGAATCCAACGTCACCTTGCGCTCTCCACTCCATCCGGCACACACCGTGCGTACAGCCACGACCCGGCGGCGCGAACGCTGGGCGCAAGGCTGGAACGTCTCGGTCACCGGACATATCGGCACCTACGTCGGCCCGGACGCGATGGGCATCGACTGGATGAACGGTGACGAACTGTCCCAAGCGATTCCACCGGCCTACACCCAAAACCTGGGCACCCAACTTCTGTCCCAACTCAGCGATCCCACCGGCCAACTGACCTTGTTCGAGGCGGCATGATGACCACGACCAACACACACAAACACGATCCGCTCGACCTGATCGGCCTGGCCATCCTCAACACCGTGTGGTGTACCTTGACCGGGCTCGGCGTCGCCGTGTGGTGGGCGGTGCTGTTCCCGATGGTGTCGCTGCCGTTGGGGTTGGCGGTCGCGGCCGGCCGTTTTATGGGTTGGCCGGTGGGTGTCGTGGTGGTCGTGGTGTCCATCGCGGGGATGGTGCTCTGGCGTGCGAAGCATCCGGAGACCTTCGAGCGGTGGGTTTCTCGACGGGCACGGCATCGGTTCCTGACCTGGTTCCGGTACCGGCGTCGCTGGACCCGCCTGATGACCGCCTGCCATCTGAGCATCGACCGCAGTGAACACACCCTCGTCCCAGCGCTGCGCAGTGTGGAGATCGGAGAATCGGTGGACCGGCTGCGGGTGCGGATGCTGGAAGGCCATTGCCCCGCACACGCGTTCGGTGCCCTGGAATGCCGCGCCACCATCACCGGACCCGGAACCGTGGAACTGGTTATGCGGCAATCGGATTCACTCGCCAAAGCCATCGACCTGCCACGTATCGACGGTGGCCGCTGGGGAAAGGATGCTGCCTGATGACCGACCTTCACACCAACGCGGGCCCGCAGAAGTATGTCAACCCTAATTTTGTCGGGCCCGCGTCGAATTCGGAATCGGCCCGGGAAACCGCGGCCGACCGTCGCGCCCTCCCGAACCTCTACGACATCGCGGTCGCTACCGCCGAGAAGTTCGGTGTGTGCGTGCGCCCGGTCACGATGCGTGTGGAGGACCCGAAAACCGGGACCGTCTCCTACATCGGGGCACCGTGCAAGGCGACCGTCGCATCGGTGTGCAAGCCGTGCGCGGACAAGGCCCGTTATCTGCGGATCACCCAATGCCGGGAGGGCTGGCACGCCGACACCGAACCGGTCGCCGAGAAGCGTGAACCTACCGAGTGGCAAACCGAATTGCTCACCGCCAGAGTAGATCTCGTCGCCCAGTATCAGGACGCGAAAGATGACGGTGACGAAGACCTGGCGGGGGCTGTCCGGGAAATCGTGGCCGATATCGATCAGGAGTTGCGCGCGTGTGGGTTGCGTGGCCCGCTGCCCTCGCTGGATCCGAAACCGGCGAAACGGCGTGCACGCTCGACCAAGCGGCGTCAGGATGTGCCGGATCTGCCGCGTAAGAAGGTGGCGCGCAACACGATCGGACGCGTCTACGGCGGCAAGTACCGGCCCTCGATGATGGTCACGTTGACCATGCCTTCGTATGGTGCGATCAATCACGATGGGGCGGTCGACAAGGACGGAAAGCCCTGTTCGGATGGTTCGCCGCGGCGGCCGGATGAGTACGACTATCCCAGTGCCGCTCGTGATGTCGTGTTCTGCTCGGCGTTGTTCGACCGCTGGATTCAGAACCTTCGTCGCGCGGTCGGCTATGACGTGCAGTACTTCGCGGCCGTGGAACCGCAAAAACGGGGTGCCCCGCATTTTCATGTGCTGCTGCGCACCGCGATCCCGCGCGACATCCTCAAGTTGGTCACCGCGGCTACCTATCACCAAGTGTGGTGGCCGCACTTCGACCCCGACAACGAGCGCTATTCCGGGGATCGGATGCCGGTCTGGGACCACAAGCTGATGACCTTCGTCGACCAGGACAGCCACGCACCGTTGAAGGGCTGGGATGAGGCCCTGGACATCCTCGATACCGTCGATGACCTCGAACCGGCCTACACGGTGCGGTTCGGGGCACGCATGGACCCGGGCGATATCCGCGGCCACGTTCCTGGCAAGGACGCCAACCGCGCTATTGGCTACGCCACGAAGTACCTCACCAAATCGATCAGCGAAGTCCTGGAAACCGATTCGATGCGCACCGCCGTGCACTACGACCGGTTGCACGCGGAACTCAAGCACACCCCGTGCTCTCCGAAATGCGCGGTGTGGCTGCGTTACGGCATCGTCCCCAAGGGCGCCAGCGACAAGACCGTTCCGGGACGCTGCAAGGGCAAAGCACATCGGCGAGACACCCTCGGCCTTCCCGGTCGCCGGGTCCTGGTCTCACGTCGCTGGTCGGGCAAGACCCTCCCGGATCACAAGGCCGACCGCGCCGATTTCGTTCGGCAAATGCTCGCCGACGTCGGCATCGTCAAACCCGACACGAGCCATTTGAAGGTCACCCCGGTCGAACCCGGCGACCAATCGCGACCGCTGCGTGAACACGTGATCATGGGCGAAATCGCCCGGCGAACGAAATGGCGGGCCGAGTACCTGAATGCCATGTTGGACGCGAATCCGCCAGGAACACAACAAACTTCGGTAATCCAGGAAGCGGCATAGGGGGGAGGAGGGGTGATGCCTGCGAGATCGGAATACCTCGACGTGGAAGGTGCGGCCGAGTACCTGGGTACCGGCGTCCGGTTCGTCCGACGACTAGTTGCTGAGCGCCGAGTGGTGTTCTACAAGGTGGGGAGTCACGTGCGGTTCAAGGTGTCTGACCTCGAGGCGTATGTGCAGGCCGGTCGTGTGGAACCGATCGAGGTGCGCTGGAGCGGCGGCAAGGTGGTGGCCTGATGGTTCGGCGTCGCTTCGGCAAAGTGCGCAAGCTGCCCTCCGGGCGGCATCAGGCATCGTTCATCGGTCCGAATGGTCAACGCCAGAACGCTCCGAACACCTTCCGGACGAAGACCGATGCGGACAAGTGGCTGGTCAAGGTTGAGGCTGATATCAGTCGCGGGACCTGGCTGGACGAACAACTCGGTCTGAGCCTGTTCGGGGAATATGCCAGCGACTATCTGACGGACAATCCGGATGTCGGTGCGCGGTGGGAGGAAACATGTCGCCGGAACATGCGGCTGCACATGACGGAATTGCTCGATAAACCTCTGATCGCGATCACTGGCCCTGTCGTTCGGCGTTGGCATGCAAAGGCATTGGCTGGTAAAGGTGGCAAGACCTCGATCGCGCAGTCCTATCGGTTCCTGCGCGCGGTCATGAATCAGGCCAAGCGTGACAATGCGATACCGGTGAACCCGTGCACGATCAAAGGTGCGGGCTCGGACGGATCGAAAGAACGCAACGTCGCGACGGTGACGCAGGTGGCTGATCTGGTCGACAAGATCACGCCTCGCTACCGGGCTGCTGTTCTCCTCGCGGCATGGTGCGGGCTGCGTCGCGGAGAGATCATCGGCCTGGCCGTGGTGGACCTCAGCCTGGAGACGAACGAGGTGCATGTGCGCCGGAACCGTGTCGAGCTGCTGGAGTCCGACGATGCGTTCGACAAGGACCCGAAGACGGACGCGGGCAAGCGACCGGTATCGATCCCGCCGCATCTCCGGCCGTACCTGGTCGAGCACAAAGAGAAATGGGCGGGAAAGACCTGGCTGTTTGTCGGCCGTGACGGTGAGCGGATGCGTGGAAACGCGATCTATCAGGCGTTCGTGCGGGCGCGGAACAAGGTCGGGGTAGACGTGACCTTTCATGATCTGCGGCATACCGGCCAGACCCTCGCGGCGAGTACCGGCGCGACTCTCGCCGACCTGAAGAAACGGCTCGGTCATTCCTCCAGCGCTGCCGCGATGCGGTACATGCACGCTGTCGACGGACGCGACAAGGAAGTCGCCGCGGAGCTGAGCAAGCTGGCTGCTCGAGGTGATGCGGCGAGTCTTCCCCGCGCCATCGTCGTGCAGCACTGACAGCCAGATAGGGCACGTCGGGTGCATGATGTTGAAAAAGCAACTTCTGACCAGCGATTATGTGCCTGACTGAAAAGCGGAAGGTCGCCGGTTCGATCCCGGCCCTGGCCACTCGTCGCGAGGAGCCCCTGTCCGCAGAAAGCGCGGACCGGGGCTCCTCGTCTTTTGTCTTGTGGGGTGCAACCCCACACCCGTTCGGGGGGCTGGCGCCCCCCCCGAACCCCCGTCCTCCTGGGGTGCCGCTTCTGGGAGCCTCCCGCGGCTGCCCGTGCCCCGCCGCTGTCTGTGCTCCGCCTCTAACTGTGCTCCGCCTCTGCTCGTGCCCCGCCTCGGTCGATTCGCTCATCGATAGCCTCGGTTGTTCTCCGAATCTCTTGCCTGCATCTTCCGCATTCGCTATCGAAACTTTGTTCGATTAGCGGTAGTCTCCGGTCATGCCGGACAGTTCTCGCCTCGACCGGGCACGGACGAACCTCGAACAGGTTCGCGGGCAACTCCTCGACGCCGCCGCATTCGGCAAGCAGCTGAGTCCCGAGCAGTTGGAGAACGCGGCCGGAAAGATCGGTGAGGGGATGCGGATCTTCGTAGAGGCGACGCAGGGACGTGCTCGCGGATAGATCGCTGGTCCGCGCCGACCGGTGTCGAGCCGGGATGGCTGGAAATCTCGGGTGTAGTGATCATGGTGGTGGAATGCTGGGGGCATGGCGGAGAAGTGGTACTACTGCTTGAAGCATCAGCGGGCCGAGAACGGGAAGCAGTGCTGGTTCCGGGACCGGATGGGGCCCTATCCGGATCGGCAGACGGCCGAGCGGGCCTTGGAGATCGTGCATGCGCGCAATGCCCGTGAGGATGCCCGGGATCGGGATTGGCGCGGCGGGGGGAAGTGAGGGCCCGTCAGGGGTGGTGTGGGGCAACTGATTTCGTCCCAGGTGTGCGGCGGTGGGGCGGGGTGCTCGGGCGGTGGGCGGCGCGATCTGCGAGGTAGTCGGCACATCGCCAGAAAACGGGCGGTGGCGGGAGCCCGTATGCGCTCAGGAGCTCTTTAGGTCGATCAAGTACGGTTCTTTGCAATCAGACGAATGCTCGGGGTCCTGTCGTGGGTCAGCGGGCGCGAACAGGTGAGCAGGGAGGGCGACCCTTGAGGGTTACCGTTGTTGTGCCGACCTACAACGAGCGGGAAAATCTGCCGGTTGCGGTGGAGCGGCTGACGGCGCTGCCGGTGCCCGACCTGCATGTGCTCGTGGTGGATGACAATTCGCCGGACGGCACCGGTGAGGTCGCCGACAAGTTGGCGGCGGAGCTGCCGAACGTGGTCGGCGTACTGCACCGAACCGAGAAGAACGGATTGGGTCGCGCCTATGTGGCCGGGATCACCCGGGCGCTGGACGAGGGCGCCGATGTGGTGATCCAGATGGACGCCGACCTGTCGCATCCGGCCGAGGTCATTCCGGCGATGCTGGAGAAGCTGGACACCACCGATGCCGGTGTCGTACTGGGTTCGCGCTATGTGCCCGGTGGGTCGACCGCCGAGGAATGGAAGTGGTACCGCAAGGCGCTCTCGGCGTGGGCCAATTTCTACGTGAACCTGATCCTGCGACTCGGCGTGAAGGACGCGACCGCCGGATTCAAGGCATGGCGGGCCGACACCCTGCGCGCCATCGACGTGGCCTCGATTCGCAGCAACGGGTATTCGTTCCAGGTCGAGATGAACTACCGGACCGTCAAGAAGGGCATCGCGATCGCGGAAGTCCCGATCCGGTTCGAGGAACGCACCCTCGGCGCCTCCAAGATGAGTCTCAAGGTGCAGCTGGAATCGGCGCTGATGCCGTGGAAGCTACTGTTCGGCCGCGCGGTCTAGTCCGGCGCCGGCCAGTTCAGCAAGGTGTCGAGGTAGCGCTGACGGACCGCTTCGACCTGGTCGTCCATATCGTTCGGATCCCAGCCGCTGACGTCGATCGGGTCGAGGATGGCGACATCCACCGTGCCCTGGCGCGCGACCATCGAATTGCGCCAGTTGACTTCGCCCGCATTGCGGACCACCACCGGGATCACCGGCACCCCGGCCTGGATCGCGATATGGAAGGCACCCTTCTTGAACGGGCCGATGCCTGGCGTATACGACCGGGTCCCTTCGGGCGCGACCACGATCGACAATCCATCGCGCAACGTCTCCACCACCGGGGCGAGGGCCGCCTTGGCCTGTGTGGTGTTGGCACGGTCGATAAAGGTGACACCGACGAACCGCATCAGCGGACCGAAAAGCGGATTCTTGGTCAGCTCCTTCTTGCCGATTCCCGTCACACCACCCGCGAGCACCTTGGGCAGGATGATGACGTCGAATTGGCTCTGATGGTTGAACAGGAAGACGGCGGGCCGCGGCGCACGGGCGTTCTTCGCACCGGTGACCCGCAGCCGGATCCCGGTCGCTCCCAGCGTCGCACCGGTCCCATAGGCCATCAGCGCATCGGCCATCTGCCGACGCTGGCGGGTGTACGACTTGGTCAGCACGCCGAATAGCGCCCCGCTCAGCAGTCCGGCGAATCCGGCGATGGTGCGCAGATAGTCACTCGGGCGCGGCGGTTGCCGAGGGCGGAAGGTCACGATCGGCCAATGCTGTTCGGCGGCGGCGATACCGAGCTTGCGATCGGGATTCACCGCGACCGGATATCCGACCACCGATAGCAACGGCAGATCGGCGATGCTATCGGCGTAGACGTAGCTGCGGGTGATATCCAGGCCGTGTGCCGCGGCGAATTCGCGGACCGCATCGGCTTTGCCATTGCGCCACAGCGTTCTTCCCTCGGCATATCCGGTCAGTACGCCCTCGGTCGTCGCCATTCGGGTGTACAGCACATGGTCGATACCGAGTGCGGCCGCGGCGGGCTCGACCTGGAATCGGGTCAGCGCGGTGACCAGCACCACGGTATGTCCGGCGGCCTCGTGCGTGCGGATGAGCTGCCACGCTTCGGGATACAGGTGTCCGTAGATGGTGCGCCGGAACAGCCGCTGTCCCACTTGCTCCAGTTCGGCCTCCGGACGGTCGGCCAGTGTGAGCACAGCCTGCTGTAGGAACCGCCGGTATTCGCCGTCGGTGAGTCCGTCGCGGATACTGCCCAGCAGTGTGTTCGCGGGGGCTCTGTCGCGCCGCAGTATCCGCCGCCACCAGGACGGTCGGGCGAAACCGTCCACCACGGTGCCACCGAAATCGAAGACCGCGGCGATCTGCGGTCCCTGCGGTCCGGATCGGATCGCGGCGATCGCCGTCGCCAGATCCGCTGGGGTCGCTCGGTGCTGCGACTCCGCGGTATTCGCTGACTCCATCAGGCCCCCAGTCCGGGCCGATTCGACGGATCGAGTGCGGCGGCCTGCGAGATCAGGGCGGCGATGGTGCGCAGTTGGTCGGCGAACTCGATTCTGCGCCGGGTCAATTCGGCCCTGCGCTTGGCCGAATCACGACTCACCGGAGTCAGCAGGCCGCGGTTGTCCGCGAGTTTCAGTGCGCTGGTGAACAGTTCGGTGGAGACCGACTCCGGACTGTGCAGCCGCTGCTGCAACAGCATCTGCTTGCCGACCGCCACGCATTCGTCGATGAATTCCTTGCGATCGATCTCCTCGGCGTTATCGCGCGCCGCCAAACGCTCGGCCACCACCAGCTGAGCGTCGACGAACGAGCGCAGCGTGCGGTGGGCCATCATGAATCCGGAGGCGGTGAGCTTGTGCAGAATGTCCTCCCCGAGCGTGTCCTCGGTGGTGTGGGCATACCAATCCGGGTCGACCAGCAGCATCTCCGCGGTCATCTGCGCCGAGAATTCCGCCCGCTCCGGGAAGAAGAATTCGAACTTCAGCAGATCACGCAGCTCGAAGGCCTCGTCCCACCCGGCACGCAGCTGATCCGGCGCCTGCTTCTCCAGCCCCGCCAGGATGGACAATTCGAGGATGGCCCGATTGATGAACCAGTGCACCGCACTATTGCGATAGAAGGCCGCCTCCAGATGCGCACCGGATTCGATCGAGTACACCGGTTCCAGCCCGCCGCGATACACCGTGACAACCTTGGCCAGCGACAGCTGCTCGAGTACGACCGCGAGGCTCTGTTCATCGCGCAATGCCGCCAGCTCACCGCGCGGTAGATCGCGCTGCTCGATGTAGCGCAGCACCGGGGCGAGTACGGCGCGCACCTCGCCGAGGGTGAGCGCCCGCTCGTGCACGCCGAGCAGCGCCAGCGTGACCAGCGCGTTGACGGTGATCGGCGTGACCTCGTTGATGCCGACGGCGATCTCGAAGGCCAACCGCTGCACCGCCTTCCGCTCCAGCTCCGCGACATGTGCGGACTCCGCCGTCGCGGTCGGCCGGGTCTCGGAACGCTCGACGCGGTGCAGCGGAATCGTCACCGGCGGCAGGGTGAGCGGATCACCGTATGCCGCAAGGCGATCGCGTGCCGACAGCGGCGCTCCGAAGCGCACGTAGACGTGTCCGGCCGAATGCTGTTGGCTGCGCACATAACGCGCCAGCCAGGCCAGTCCCTCCGACTTCTTGGTCCCGCCCGCCTGTTCGGTCGCGATGGCGCCGAGTTCGTTGAGCCGCTCATAGGTGATCGAGACCGGGACGAGCAGGACATCGTCGATCCGATTCGAACGAACCGCGGCGGCAAGGTAATTCAGCAGTCCATAGCGGGGTGGCCGCAGCTTCCCGGTGCGGGTGCGGCCGCCCTCGAAGTACCACTCCATATTGAATCGCTTGGCCAGCAGATAGGCGAAATACTCCTCGACCACCGCCTTGTAGACCTCGTCGTCACCGAAGCTGCGGCGAATGAAGACGGTTCCGGTGCGCCGGGCGATCGGTCCCATCGGCCAGAAGCTCAGATTCGCGCCGCCGATCACATGATTCGGCGGGAAGTCATTGCGGGCCAGCACATCACCGAGGACGAACGCATCGACGTAGGACCGGTGCGACGGCAGGAAAACCAGCGGATAGCTCCGGTTGAGCGCGCGCAGTCCGTCCAGACCGGTGTCGTCGGAGTCCACCTTCCAGGTCGAGGCGTGGACCGGGCGCATCGCCTGGGTGAACAGATCCGAGACCAGTCTGCTCTGCGCGGCGACGAGTTCGCGCAGCGCCTTCTCCGCCCGCCGGTACACCTCGTGCGGACCGGCGCCGAGCTGATCGGCGATGAATTCGAGACGGCGCAGGAATTCCGGGGAGTCCAGGATCTCCTCGGCCACCAGCCGCGGCACCTTGTACCGGTCACCGATGACGGAGCGTTCGGCGCGTTCCAGCGCGACCACCGCCGCGCGCACGATGGCGCGGGCGAACGGCTCGGCGGAGCCCTTGACCAGCAGTGCCGCCGCCTCCGGATTATTGGCGCGCAGCTCGCTGAGCAGGGCGGGCTGACCGGTGAGCACCACGTGCCGGTCCGGCGCGCCGACCAACCGGCGTTGCGCGAGGCGGTTCGGCTTGCGCGGATTGGTCAGCAGGGCCAAGTCGGCGAAGGTGATGCGGCGGACCCCGTCGCGCTCGGGCGGTAGCCACAGCACCCGGATCGGCACCACGAGTGGATCGTCGCGCCGCCCGACCAGCCGATCGCCGATCGCGCCCGCGTCCAGATCCAACTGTGTGACGGGTGCGTCGATGCCGAGTTCATGCTCGAGCCGACCGTCGGCGAGCCAGGTGCCGACGAGTTCGCGTTCCACTCCGGAGCCCGCGTCGATGAGCGCCACCACCGATCCGGGTGCTGTCGCTCGAGCCGGAGCGGGCGAATCCCCGCGGTGATCGATCATGCTTGTCCTCCGCAACTGCCGATCCCCCTATTGAAGCCCGCCAGGGGATTCCGCGCAGGAACTCCGGCGGGCGAGTCGGCCGCGAGCCTTGTGGACGGCGGCCGACACGATGGTTTCGATCGCTGCCCATGGTGATCTCGAACTAGGCTGCGCGCATGGATTGGGCGTTACGCGCGTGTGGCTGGCACGGCCATTACACCTACGCGCCGGACGAGCAGGATTTGGCGGAGCGTCTGCATGTGCAGACCGTGGCGGGGGTCGCGTGGCGGTGTCTGCGCTGCGGCACCTTCGTACCGGGCGAGCCGGTCGGCTCCGGGCCCGCCGATCACGCACCGGAGGTGCCGCGCGGGCGACTGCTGCGTGACCGCTGGCTGATGCGGGCGCTGGCGATCGAGCGGTTGGTGCGCGGATTGCTGTTGGTGGTGGCCGCGCTCGCCGTCTTCAAGTTCCGTTCCTCGCGCGAGACCATGCGGGCCGACTTCGAACGGGAACTGCCCTTGCTGCGGCCGCTGGCCGATCAGATCGGGTGGGATATCGACCGATCCAAGATCGTGCATCTGATCGATCAAGCATTCTCGCTGTCGAATACGACATTGCTGTGGGTGGGCGTCGGCATCCTGTGCTACGCGGCGCTGCAGGCCATCGAGGCGGTCGGGCTGTGGTTGGTCAAGCGCTGGGGTGAATATTTCGCGGTCGTCGCGACCAGCATCTTCCTGCCGTTGGAGATCTACGAATTGACCGAGAAGATCACCGTGCTGCGCGTCGGCGCGCTGCTGATCAATATCGCCGCGGTGGTCTGGCTGCTCTACAGCAAGCGCCTGTTCGGCCTGCGCGGCGGCGGGGCCGCGTACCACGCGGAACACAGCACGGAGAGTCTGTTGAGCGTCGAGCGTTCCGCGCTCGCGGTGCCTGCGGAGTAACGGTTTTCGCGGTCGTCGCTGTGGTCGCCGACACCAGTGGCGGTCTAGGCAGGTAATGCTAACCTTACCTCTCAAAGTTAGGTCAGCATAACCTTGGAGGATCGTTGTCGACCACGGAGCGCTTGCGCGTTGAGTATGTGACCGATCCGGCGGCAGCGATGTCCCGGCTGGCGGCGGCCGAGCGCTTCGGCGACTACGTGATGTACGAGCGGCCCGGCGAATGGGTATTCGCAGCCGACCCCCTCGGCGGCGTTGAACTCGATGCGAACGAATTGCGCGTGAGGTGGGACGGGCGCGTCACGGCCGGTGCGTGGGAAGGCAGTCCGGCCGGCGTCATCGACCGCGCGCTCGGCGCGCTGCCGCTGGGTGGGCGACGGGCCTACGGCTGGATCGGATTCGAATTCTGCGCGTGGGCATTGGACGCGACCGCACATCTGCATCCGCGAACCGCGCTGGCGCATTTGATGATTCCGCGCATCGAGGTGCGGGTCGGCGCGTTCGGCGTCCGTATCTCCGGTGCCACCCCCGCCGAGGCCAATGACATTCACGATCTCATCGCCGCCTCGCAGGACACCGAATTGCCCCGGGCGCAGCCGGTCGACGTGCGCCTCGATCCGACCGGTTATCGCGATCGGGTCACCCAGGCGGTCGCGGAGATCCGTTCCGGCCGCTACCAGAAGGTCATTCTGTCCAGGAAGGTCGATCTGCCCTTCGCGGTCGACGTGCCGGCCACCTATCGGCTCGGCCGCGCCAATAACACTCCGGCGCGGTCGTTCCTGCTGCGCCTCGGTGGGCTGGAGGCGGCGGGATTCAGTCCGGAACTGGTCGCCGCCGTCGATGAGGATCGGGTGGTCACCACCGAGCCGCTCGCCGGTACCCGCGCCTTCGGCCTGGGTGCGGCGATCGATATGGCGGCTCGTGCCGACCTGGTCACCGATCCCAAAGAGATCGTGGAGCACGCGATTTCGGTCCAGACCTCCTTTGCCGAGATCACCGAGGTGGCCGATCCCGGCACGCCCGCGGTCTCGGATTTCATGGCGGTCCGTGAACGCGGCAGCGTGCAGCATCTGGCCTCCACCGTGCGGGGGCGTCTCGCGGCGGACCGCACCAGTTGGGATGCGCTGGAGGTGCTCTTCCCGTCGGTCACCGCTTCCGGCATTCCCAAGCGCGAGGGCGTGGATTCGGTATTCCGACTCGACGGCGCGCCGCGCGGCCTGTACTCCGGTGCCGTTGTGACGATCTCGCCGTCCGGCGCGATGGAGGCCACGCTGGTGCTGCGCGCGGTCTATCAGACCACCGAGGGCGCCTGGCTGCGTGCGGGCGCCGGCATCGTCGGGCAGTCGCGGCCGGACCGGGAATTCGAGGAGACCTGCGAAAAGCTGGGCAGTATCGCCCCCTATCTCGTCAAGGCGTCATAGCGGACCCATCAACTTCGGGGTGGGCTCCGAATATCTGCCGGGGCAACCCGGTTATCGGCGACATCCGGGTAGATCGGGGGCGGCGTAGGTCGGACTCACGCCGCCCCCGATTGTCCGATCAGCTGTGATCGGCGCGCAGGGCCTTCTTATCGATCTTGCCGACGGCGGTGATCGGGAGCCGGTCGGCCCGGCGAACCAGGTCCGGGAGCTTGTAGGTGGCCAGACCGCGATCGGTCAGGAAGGTCTTCAGCTGGGCCAAGGTCGGCATTTCGCCGTCGGTGACCAGGATGGCGCAGACCTTTTCGCCGAGCGCGGCATCGGGGAGGCCGACGGCGGCGGCGTGGCGGACCGACGGATAGGCGAGCAGATGTTCCTCGAGTTCGTCGCAGGAAATGTTCTCACCGCCGCGGTTGATGACGTCCTTGATGCGGCCCGAGACGATCAGGTGTCCGCTGGGGAGGCGGCGCACGAGGTCGCCGGAGCGGTAGTAGCCGTCGGTGGTGAAGGCGCGGGCATTGTGCTCGGGGGCGCGGTAGTAGCCGCGGATCGTGTAGGGGCCCTTGGTGAGTAGTTCGCCCTCCGCCCCCGTGGCGACATCGTTGCCGTCGGCATCCACGACGCGGACCTCATCGGCCAGGGACAGCGGGCGGCCCTGGGTGGTGCAGACGAGTTCGGCGCTGTCGTCGAGCCGGGTGTAGTTGAGCAGGCCCTCGGCCATGCCGAATACCTGTTGCAGTTGAACGCCCAGCGCCGGTGCCACCTCGCGCGCATTCACCTCGGCCAGTCGGGCACCGCCGACCTGGAGTAGTCGCAGTGAGCCGAGATCGGCATCCTCCCATTCGGTTGCCGCACACCAGAGTTGGGCCAGTGGCGGCACCACCGCGGTGACCGTGACCCGATGACGGGCGATCGCGGCGAAGGCGCTCTCCGGACTCGGATCGGTGGTGAACGCGACGGCCGCGCCGACCGCCACGGAGCCGAGGATGCCGGGACAGGCGAGCGGAAAGTTGTGTGCGGCGGGCAATGTCGCGAGGTATACGTCGTCTTCGGTGAGTCCGCAGATCTCGGCGCTCGCGGTGGCGTTGTAGACGTAGTCGTCGTGGGTGCGTGCGATCAGTTTGGGCAGGCCGGTGGTGCCGCCGGAGACCAGCATCAGCGCGATATCGCTCGGGTCGATAGTCGGGAGTGAACCGCCGTCGCGGGGAATCGAATTCAGATCGGTGCCGCGGCCGGGATCGCCGAGTACCAGAATGTGGCGCAGGGTGGGCACGGCCGTGCGGACGGTTTCGGCCAGTTCGCGGTAGTCGAAGTCGCCGAACCGGTCGGCGATGATGTAGGCGACCGCCTCGGAAAGTCCGGCCAGATGCTCGATTTCGGCGCGGCGGTGGGCGGGCAGGGTCAGTACCGGAATGATTCCGGCCCGCAGCAATCCGAACAGGACGGTCAGGAACTGCGCGACATTCGGCAGCTGCACGACCACACGGTCGCCCGGCGCGATCCCGAGCGCGAGTAGACCGTGCGCCATCCGGTCGGCCTCGGCATCCGCCCACGCGTAGCTGTGCGCGCCGTCCGCATCGAGCAATGCGGTTCGGTTCGGGTGCTGGGTCGCGGTCGCGCGCAAGAGGTCGCCGAGCGGTCGGCCGGTCCAGTAACCGGTCGCTCGATATGCCTCGGCGTCGGCAGTCGGAAAGGGGACGTAGCCGTCGCGATGGGTGGGCGCGGTGGATGTCGAAGTCACGGTCTGCCTCACAGATGCCTGGTACTTGATCTACTGCGTGATGATCAGGGTCTCGAAAGATAGGTTAGGCAACCCTATCTCAATGCGATAGGCTACCGCCGAGCAGTCTCGATCCGCCGGATGCGGCGGCGACCAAGGAGTGACAGCGCCAGATGGAGCCAGCACAGCGACCGGGGGACGGGGCGGGGACGACGATCGGCCGGGAGGAAATCCGCGCCGCGATCGCGAAGCAACTCGACGTAGCCGTCGAGACGATCGGCTTCGGCGATGATCTGATCCAGTTGGGGCTGGACTCCATCCGCACCATGAAACTGGCGGGGAGTTGGCGTAAGCGCGGTATCGATATCAACTTCGCGCTGCTGGCCGCGAACCCGACGGTCGATGGGTGGCACGAATTGCTCGGCGGATCCGCCGGAGATGATGCTCAGCCGGACCCAGGGGCGCCGGATGCCGATGCGGTGGTCGATCGGGCCGACGACGAAACTCCCTTCGCGCTCGCACCGATGCAGCACGCGTACTGGTTCGGGCGCTCCGAATCCCAGGAACTCGGCGGCGTCGCGGCGCATCTGTATGTCGAATTCGAGGGTGCGGGAGTCGATCCCGCCCGGCTCGAGCAGGCCGTCGACGCGCTGGTGCTGCGGCATCCGATGCTGCGCACGCGATTTCTGCCGGATGGCACGCAGCAGACCATGGCGCGGCCGGGCCGCTCGGTATGGACCTGCACCGATCTGCGCGAGCTGCCGTCGGATGAGGCCGAGCGCAGGCTGGAGTCGCTGCGGGAGGAAAGAACTCATCAGCGGATGGCGGTCGAGGACGGTCAGGTCATCGATATCGCGCTGACGCTCTTGTCGGACGGCCGGACCCGGCTGCACCTCGATGTCGATATGCTCGCCGCCGATGCGATGAGCTACCGCATTCTGATCAGCGATCTGGCTCGGCTCTACCACGGCGAATCGCTACCACCGCAGACCTATACGTTCCGTCGCTATCTCGCGGAGCATCCGAGCGGTACCGGCGCCGAACACGAGCGGGATCGACAGTGGTGGCAGCAGCGGCTGCCCGAACTGCCCGGTGCGCCGGAACTGCCGCAGGCGTCGGGGGTTTCGGGGGTCGGCCGTACCGTGCGGCACCACCGCTGGCTCGCACCCGCGGCGAAGGCGCGGATATTCGAGGCCGCGCACGCCCGCGGCATCACCCCGGCCATGGCGCTCGCATCGGTATTCGCCGAGACCGTCGGCGGCTGGTCGGCGCAGCGTCGGTTCCTGCTGAATCTGCCGCTGTTCCATCGGGAACCGGTGCATCCGGAGGTCGACGGTGTGGTCGGCGACTTCACCTCGTCGGTATTGCTCGAGGTCGATGTGACCGAACCGGCGACGGTCACCGAACGGGCGCGGGCGCTACAGGCGAATCTGCATGCGGCGGGCGCGCATACGGCGTACTCGGGACTGGAGGTGCTGCGCGACCTCGGGCGTCAGCGCGGTGAGCCGGTGCTGGCGCCGATCGTCTACACCAGTGCGCTCAATCTCGGTGAACTGTTCGCCGATACCGTGACCGAGACCTTCGGCGATCCGGTCTGGATCATCTCGCAGGGCCCGCAGGTGCTGCTGGACGCGCAGCTCACCGAGGTGCGCGGTGGGCTGCTGCTGAACTGGGATGTGCGCGAATCCGCCTTCCCCGCGGGCGTCGTCGAGGCGATGTTCGCGCGCTATATCGATGCCATCATGCGACTGGCCGGAGATCTCGGCTCCGGTGAAATATCGACGGCCGGTTGGGATGCCGAGGCGGCGCTGCGGATTCCGCTGGAGCAGGCCGAAACCCGGGCCCGGGTCAATGCCACCGCCGGGCCGGTCAGCGGACGACTGCTCCACACCGGTTTCTTCGCCCATGCCGCGACGAATCCCGATGCGCCCGCGCTGATCTGGGAACCGAGCCGTGTCGTCTCCTACGGCAAACTCGCCGCCGAGGCACTGTCGGTCGCCGGTGCGCTGCGCGATGCCGGGGTGCTGCCGGGTGATTCGGTCGCGGTTCAGCTGCCGAAGGGGCCGGATCAGGTGGTGGCGACCCTCGGTGTGCTGGCCGCGGGTGCGGTCTATGTACCGATCGGCTTCGACCAACCCGCCGCACGGCGCGCGGAGGTTCTGCGCATCGGCAATGCCGTCGCCGCCGTGACGGTCGGCGACGAGCAGATCCCGGAGGTCGGCACCGTCGCCTTGGCCACGGCTCGCGCCTATCCGAAGCCATTGGCGCGCCCCATCTTCGGTGATCCGGAATCCATCGCCTACATCCTGTTCACCTCCGGTTCGACCGGCCGGCCCAAGGGCGTGCAGGTACCGCATCGCGCGGCCATGAACACCATCGACGACCTGAACGAACGCTTCGAGGTCGGCGCCGCGGATCGCGCGCTCGCCCTCTCGGCACTGGAGTTCGACCTGTCGGTGTACGACATCTTCGGCCTGTTCAGCGCGGGCGGCGCGGTAGTCGCGGTGGACGACGCGCAGCGCGGCGAACCGGCCGACTGGGTGGAGCTGATTCGCCGCCACCAGGTTTCGGTGCTCAACTGTGTGCCGAGCCTGCTCGATATGCTGCTCACGGCTGCCGCGGGGGCGCCGCTCGGCTCGCTGCGTACCGTCATTCTCGGCGGCGACTGGGTAGATATCGCCCTGCCCGGTCGGCTCGCTGCGGTGGCGCCCGCGGCCCGCTTCGCCGGGCTCGGTGGCGCCACCGAAACCGCCATCCACTCCACCATCTGCGAGGTCGTCGACGGTGCGGTGCCCGCGGAATGGGCCGCCGTGCCCTACGGCACTCCGCTGCGCAATGTGCAGTGCCGCGTCGTCGGCCCCACCGGCCATGACTGCCCCGATTGGGTGACCGGTGAACTGTGGATCGGCGGCGGCGGCGTCGCGGCGGGCTATCGCGGCGATCCGGAACGCAGCGCCGAGCGCTTCGTGGTGCACGAGGGCATGCGCTGGTACCGCACCGGCGATCTGGCCCGCTATCTGCCCGATGGCGCACTGGAATTCCTCGGCCGCGCCGATCACCAGGTCAAGATCCGCGGCTACCGGGTGGAACTCGGTGAAGTCGAGAGCGCCCTGCGCCAGGTTCCCGGCGTCCATCACGCCATTGCCGCCGTCGTTGGCTCGACAGCACCGAAACTCGTCGCCGCCCTTGTCCCCGAGGCCGATACCGAATTGGTGCCGGAGTCCGTACTCGCGGCCGCGGCGGAACTCTTGCCCGCGTACATGATTCCGACGCGACTGGAAATTCTCGCGGAATTGCCGCTGACCTCGAATGCCAAACCGGATCGCAAGGCCGTGCTCGCCGTGCTCGCCGTGCTCGCCGCGCTCGAACACGCCGATGACACAGTCGAATTCGTCGCGCCGCGCACCGATCTGGAACGTGCGCTCGCCGATATCGTCGGCACGGTCCTCGATACGGCCCGGGTCGGGGCCACTGACGACTTCTTCGCCCTCGGCGGTGACTCCGTCCTGGCCACGGCGGTGATCGCCCGCGTGCGCGAGTGGCTGGACACACCGGAGGCGATCGTCGCCGACCTCTTCACCGCCCGCACTGTGGCGGGGCTGGCCGCGCGCCTGCTCGACCGCGAAGCCGACCGGGCCGCGATCGGAAGGCTGGAGACGGTGGCCGGGATGTATCTGGAGGTGGCGGCGATGAGCGACGATGAGGTGCTCGCCCAGGTTTGACGGTTGTCATACGCTGCGGCCCAGGTGGGTCGCAGCGGATGAGACTCATCCCACACCGGACTAGACTCTCCCGTATGAGCAGGTGGGATCTGTCGAATATGCCCGATCAGAGTGGCCGGAAGATCATCGTCACCGGCGCGAACAGCGGGTTGGGGGCGGCGGCCGCGCGTGCGCTCGCGGGGGGCGGTGCGCAGGTGATCTTGGCCTGTCGGAATGTGGCCAAGGGTGAGCACGTGGCCGGGGAGATCGGCCCGCTGGCCTCGGTGCGCAAACTCGACCTCGCGGATCTGGCCTCGGTGCGGGAGTTCGCCGATGGGGTGGACCAGGTCGATGTGCTGATCAATAACGCCGGGGTGATGGCGCTGCCGGAGCAGCGCACCGCCGACGGATTCGAAATGCAGATCGGCACGAACCATCTCGGACACTTCGCGTTGACCGGCCTACTGCTGGACAAGATTTCGGACCGGGTGGTCACGGTGTCCAGTGGCGCGCACCGCCTCGGGAAGATCGACCTCGAGGACCTGAACTGGGACCGCCGCAAGTACCAGCGCTGGCCCGCCTACGGCCAGGCCAAACTGGCCAACCTGATGTTCGCCTACGAGCTGCAGCGCAGGCTCACCGCGGCGGGCTCACCGAAGATCTCGGTGGCCGCGCATCCCGGTTATGCCGCAACGGAACTGCAGTCGCACACCGAGTCCGTCCTGGATACGGTCATGGCATGGGGGAACCGGCTGTTGGCGCAGAGCGCCGAAATGGGTGCGCTGCCAGAGATTTACGCGGCCACCGAATCGGTCGAGCCGGGGGCGTTCTACGGTCCGCTCGGTTGGGGTGGAATGCGTGGTTATCCGGAGCGCTGCGGTTCGAGTGCGGCATCCAAGGATGAGCAGGTTGCGCGCGAACTCTGGGAGTTGTCGGAGAAGCTGACGGGAGTCACCTACAGCTTCGGCGAATGACCTCATCTCAATAGATCGATCCGAGGTCGAGGCTGTATGCCCCACATCACACTCGGTGATGTCACACCTCGCCGCGCCGCGTCGTCCTCTCTGTGAACCCATCCGAATGGAAAGGCACAGATCATGGAACAGCGCTTCAACCTCTACGCCAACCCGGTCGCCGGCAGCTTCGTCAAGCGCCTCACCACCGCCAGCAAGGTGATCGACGGATCCGAGTTGCCCTCCGCCACCTACGAATTGGTCAAGATCCGCGCCAGCCAGATCAATGGCTGCGGCTACTGCACCGATATGCACACCAAGGACGCCGCGCACGCGGGCGAAACCTCGGTGCGGCTCAACCTGGTCGCCGCCTGGCACGAGGCCACCGTCTTCACCGACGCCGAGCGCGCCGCCCTCGCCCTCACCGAGGAGGCCACCCGCATCGGTGACGGCCGCAGCGTCAGCGATGAGACCTGGGCGCAGGTGCGCAAGCACTACGACGACGACCAGACCGCCGCTCTCATCGCGGCCATCGCGATGATCAACGCCTGGAACCGGATGAACGTGATCGTTCGCACTCCGGCGGGCGACTACCAGCCCGGCCAGTGGGGGTGAACCAGCCGGGATGTGCCGCAATGCGGCTCGGCGCGCGGCCGAGCCGCGAAGGCTGAGTGGCAATGCCGAAAATTGGCCCCAGCGTCACTGGGAAGTTGCACCTGGTACTGTCGGCGTCGTGCAGCGCGTGTATTTCTGGTTTAGCAACCCGGCCCTGGGTGGGCCGGTCTGCGGCAACCGCATGCGCTGACTGCACCTCCACCCCGAGCCGGATGAAGACCGGCTCGACGGGTTCGACATCCGTGGGTCGGCCTTGAAGTAAAGGAACCCACAAACGATGACTACCGCAGCCGACATCGATGCGCGGCACTCCGATCTCGACGACCAACGCACCCTCAGCGTGAGCCCACTGCGCTCACCGGCCGAGGTGCGCATGGTCCACCCGATCACCGATCCGCTGGCGGACGTGGTGCGTGCCGGTCGCAAGGCCACCGTCGATGTGCTCAACGGCGACGACGACCGCCTGATGGTGATCGTCGGACCGTGTTCGGTACACGATCCCGCCGCCGCGCTGGACTACGCCCGCCGCCTGGCCGCCAAGGCCGCCGAGCTGAACGACCGCCTGCATGTGGTGATGCGGGTGTACTTCGAGAAGCCGCGCACCACCCTCGGTTGGAAGGGGCTGATCAACGATCCGCACCTGGACGGTTCCTTCGACGTCAATACCGGCCTCGGCATCGGCCGCAAGGTGCTGGTCGATATCACCGCACTCGGCCTGCCGGTGGCCTGCGAATTCCTCGACCCGATCACCCCGCAGTACATCGCGGATCTGGTCTCCTACGGTGCCATCGGCGCGCGCACCGCGGCCAGCCAGGTGCACCGCCAACTGAGCAGCGCGCTCTCCATGCCGGTCGGTATCAAGAACGGCACCGATGGCGATGTGCAGGTGGCCGTCGACGGGGTCCGCGCCGCCGCTGCCAGCCACGTCTTCCCGGGCACCGATCTGGACGGGCGCTCGGCGCTGATCCGCACCACGGGCAATCCGGACTGTCATGTGATCCTGCGCGGCGGCAGCACCGGCCCGAACTACGACGCCGCCTCGGTCGCCGAGGCCTGCATCCGGTTGGAGAAGGCTGCGCTGCCGCAGCGGATCGTGGTCGATGCCAGCCACGGCAATAGCAATAAGGATCACAACAAGCAGGTGGATGTGGTCACCGATATCGCGGGCCGGTTGGCCGCGGGTGAACCGGGCGTGGTCGGGGTGATGCTGGAGAGCTTCCTCGTCGCGGGCCGCCAGGATCTGACCCTCGGTCACGCCGATGCGCTGACCTACGGCCAGTCCATCACCGATGCCTGCATCGATTGGGAGACCACGGCCGCCCAGCTCGACCGGCTCGCCGAGGCGGTACAGCTGCGCCGCAATCGCTGAACTCGGAGCCCGCCCCGGTGAAAGCCGGGGCGTGGCTACGACTTTCGGCGTGGTCTGGCGACCACGCCGAGGATATCCCCGGAGCAGACGGTGTCACCGTCGAAGCCCGCGGTGGCCAGATAGTCGATGAGGTGTCCCGGCGCCGGTTTGGGACTGGTGCGGGTGTGCCCGTCCGGTTGTCCGTAGCCGTAGAACAGGTACAGCGTGCCGTCGGGCGCGAGCACCTGCCGGATCAGGGCCAGCTCGGTGGTGGGGCGTTTGGTCCAGAACAGATTCACGTTGACCGCGACAACCTTGTCGAATCCGCGGGTGCCCGGTTCGATCTCGGCGAGCACCCGGGTGCGGTCCAGCTTTTCCAGCCCGGCGTGCAGCAGATGCACCTTGCCGCAATCGATCAGCGCGGCATGGCGTTTCGCGGCGCGGGCGATCGCCGTGACCGAGCGCTCGACTCCGACGATGCGGCCACCGTCCAAGCGCGCGGCCAGATATGCGATCGAATCACTGGAGCCGGGACCGATTTCGAGGATCCGGTCGTTCGGTTGCAGGTGCATGGTTTCGGCGATCCAGTCGAATCGGGTATCAGCCGCCATAGTCGCAATCTACGACTGTTGCGGTGTGCGGGTCGGCGGTTCGGTCAGATTCCGGGCGGCCAATCCGCGGCCGGGCCGGGCGGGTCCGTCGCCAGCCGCCCGGCCAGCCAGATATCGCGGCGGACGCCACGCTGGACGCCGCCGAGCCGGGCCATGCCCTCGTAATGAAAGCCGTTGCGGCGCACGGCGGCGGCCGAGGCGTGGTTGCCGACGAAGGCGCGCCAGCCGATCCGGATCAGCGCCAATCCGTCCGGGTGGAAGCCGAATTCGCAGACCAGCGCGATCGCGCGCGACATCACCCCGCGACCGCGCTGTGCGGGCGCGAGCCAGAAGCCGATCTCTGAGGTCGTCGCCTCACGTTGGCCGAGGTCGATCATGCCGACCACCGGACCGTCGGCGCGCAGCCGGATCGCCCAGATCGGGCCGCGGGCGGCCCAGCCCGGCGCGACCATCTCGTTGAGGAAGGCCTCGGCATCGGCCCGGTGATACGGCACCGGAATCGTCACCCACTCGGCGATGGTGGGCTCCTGACAGCATTCGACGATGTCATCGATGTCGGCCTCGGTCGGCCGCGACAGCCAGACGGTGCCATCGGTGAGCGGGTGATCCTTCATTCGATCATGGTGTCATGCGACCCCCGGTCGAATCATGTGGATTTCGCATGACAGCCGGTCCATACCGCGATCGGGGGCTGATCCGGCGGACCGTAGAATCGGACCGATGGTTTCCGCTCTGCTCGCCGATCTGTTCGAATCGAATCGGGCGCATCTGCTCTCGGTCGCATACCGGCTGACGGGCAGCGCGCGCGACGCCGAGGACGCGGTGCAGGAGAGTTGGCTGCGGCTGGCCGGTGCGCATCAATCCGAGATCGAGGATCTGCGGGCCTGGCTGACCACGGTGGTCGGGCGAATCTGCCTGGACCACTTGCGCAGTGCCGCAGTGCGCAGGGAAAGCTATGTGGGGCAGTGGCTTCCGGAGCCGGTGGTAACCGGCATCACGCCGTCGAGCACGCCCGATCCGCTCGAAGCGGTGGTGCGCAAGCAGGAATGCAGCCTCGCCGCCATGGTGGTGCTGGAAAGTCTGACGCCGCCGCAGCGCGTGGCATTCGTACTGCACGACGGGCTTTCGGTGCCGTTCGGCGAGATCGCGGAAATCCTCGGTGTTTCGGTGGAGGTGGCGCGCCAGCTGGCCGTGCGGGCGCGCAAATCCGTCGCGCAGGCCCCGCCGCCCACGCCGAATGGCGAACATGCGGCTGCGGTGCGGAAGTTCTTGGATGCGTTGTCGGCCGGTGATATCGGCGCGGTAACCGCGGCGCTGCACCCGGATTCGGTGCTGATCGGCGATGCCAACGGCACCACCTCCACCGCGGTCAATGTCATCGGCGGCGCGGACAAGGTCGCCCGTTTCTTCCTCGGACTGGTGCGCAAGTACGGGTTGGACGGTTCGGCGGAGCCGACGCTCGAATACGAATTCGCCTCGGTCAATGGGCAATTGGGTTTGGTCGTGCACCGGGTCGCCCCGGGTTACGGGCGCCTCGAAGGTCCGGCCAGGGTCCTCGGATTTGCCGTTCGCGACGGATTGGTGTGCGGTGCCTACGATCTCGCGAATCCGGAAAAGCTGTCTCGGGTCCGTCTGGGTTGAGGCGGTGCCAGGCCGCGCCCTCATCGCCGGGCCTGACACCGCCGATCGGGCTACGGCGTGGACGAGCCCAGGAACCAGTTCCCGGTGGACGAGCCGGTGCCGCTATTGCCGGTCGATGAGCCGCTGAACCAGTCGCCGGTGGAGGAGCCGAATCCGGAGATCAGCTCGTGTACGACATTTCGAACGAAACCCAGTGCGGTTCCGGCGACCTCCGACGCGGCCGGATTCGTTACCAGGTCCAGATACGAGGCCATTAGCGCCCCTTTCGAGATACCGCCTTGTGAGCGGTTTGTGAGGTAGAACACGGCGAGGCTAGCCGCCGTTGGGGAAACGCACAACCATGCAGGTAGAAGCCGCAATTCAAAAGTGAAACATAGCCTTTCGCTATCTAAGGGCAACAATAGCGACCATTGGGCTACGCTCCGGGTATGCCCTCGCAACCCGCGACCGTCGCTCGCCTGCGCCCCTTCGCCTCCACGATCTTCGCGGAGATGACCGAATTAGCCGTCCGCCACGAGGCGGTCAATCTGGGGCAGGGCTTTCCGGACACCGACGGACCCGCTGGCATGCTCGAGGTCGCGCGCCAGGCCATTGCCGACGGGCTGAACCAGTACCCGCCGGGGCGCGGCATGCCGGTCCTGCGCCGCGCCATCGCGGCCGACCGGGCCCGTCGCTACGGCACCCGGTACGACCCGGACACCGAGGTGCTGGTCACCGTGGGGGCGACGGAGGCGATCAGTGCCGCCGTCCTCGGTCTGGTGGAACCCGGCCGAGAGGTCGTGCTGATCGAGCCCTACTACGACTCCTACGCCGCCGCGATCGCACTGGCCGGGGCCCGGCGGCGCACGGCCCACCTCGTCGCCGACGGGGACCGCTTCGTCCTCGACCTGGACAGCCTGCGCGCGGCGATCACACCCGCGACCAAGATGCTGATCGTCAATTCACCGCACAATCCGACCGGCACCGTGCTCGGCCGGGCCGATCTCACCGCGATCGCCGAAATCGCCTGCGAACATGACCTATTGGTGCTCACCGACGAGGTTTACGAACATCTCGTCTACGACGGCAATGAGCACATCAGCCTCGCCACCCTGCCCGGTATGGCCGACCGCACCGTCGTGGTGTCCAGCGCGGCAAAGACTTTCAGCGTCACCGGTTGGAAAACCGGCTGGGCCTGCGGTCCGGCGGACCTCATCGACGGTGTGCTCGCGGCCAAACAGTTCATGACCTTTGTGGCGGGCGGGCCGTTCCAGCCCGCGGTCGCGCACGCGCTCAACAATGAACTCGGGTGGGTCGCGGAACTGCGAGATACGCTGTCGGACAAGCGACTGCGCCTCGCCGCCGCGCTGTCGGATACCGGTTTCGGCGTCAAGCAGAGCGCTGGAGGCTACTTCATCTGCGCCGATATCACGCCGCTCGGCGGCACCGACGGTCTGGCGTTCTGCCGGGAACTTCCGGGCCGGCTCGGTGTCGCGGCCGTGCCCATCAGCGTATTCGCCGACCATGCCGAGGCATGGAAGCACCTGGTGCGCTTCACCTTCTGCAAACGTGACGAAACTCTGGACGAGGGTGTGCGGCGACTCCGCGCGGGAGTTCGAGTGAATTCGACGACCTAGGCCCGATCCTGTGGACGACGCCGAGCCTGCGGCGCGTGCCAGTCGTAGCGCAGCGCGAGCAATCGGAATGCGATGGCGCCGAGCGCGGCAGCGCCACCGGTGATCGGGTTGTAGGCATTGAAATGCAGCAGCGTCGCCGTCGCGGCGGCACCGAAAAGTGCTGGTACCGCATAGATCTGCTCGGGTATCAGCACACTCGGCGTCTGCCCGCCGAGCAGATCCCGGATCACCCCGCCGCCGATCGCGGTGACGAGTCCGAGCAGCGTTGCCGACGGTGCGCCCAGGCCGTGGTTGTAGGCGATCACCGTGCCGGTGACGCAGAACAATCCGAGCCCGAACGCATCGGCCACCTCCAGCGGTCCGCTGGTCACCCGCGGCGATGGATGCCAGAAGAAGATGACCGCGGCCGCGAGCAGTGCGGTCCACAGATAGCTGAGATCGACGAACGACGCCGGTGGGGTGCGGCCGATCACCAGATCCCGGATCACCCCGCCACCCAGCGCCGTACTGCAGGCCAACACCACGATCCCGAAGACGTCGAACCCCCGCCGCACCGCGAGCAGCGCCCCCGAGGTCGCGAACGCCACAACGCCGAACAACTCGCCGATGTGCTGCACGGTGTTGACCGCGGAATCGAAATGCGCCATGCGCACACGATCACATATCCGCCGCACCCGTCGCATCGAGGCCACTGAGCACAACCGCGGCGGCGGTGCATCGATGACGCGGCCACCTAGGTGTTGTGTGGCGGTGCGTCGATGACGCGGCTACCTGCGTGTTGTGTGGCGGTGCGGTGCATCGATGACGCGGCCACCTGCGTGATGTGTGGCGGTGCATCGATGACGCGGCTACCTGCGTGATGTGTAGCGGTGGTCGCATCCGCTGAGTGCTCGGCCGCGATAGTGGACCGACGGTGTGACCACTCGTGCCCGGCCGATGTGACTGCATCCGCCGGGCGTACCGAGGCGATGCCGAACTCGGGGTCGGGCATTCCCGCGCGGAAGCCTGGCGCGGTCAGGCGGGCATCGGGCGAGCGCGATCGGTGGCAAGCAGTACGGCGATGCCGCCGAGCATGGTGCCCATGACATAGCGCTGGATCCGCAACCACAGCGGCCGACCGGTCAGGAAGGCGGCGATTCCGCCCGCACCGAGCACGATCAACCCGTTCACCGTCAACGCCACCGCGATCTGCACCGACCCCAGGCACAGACTCTGCAGCCACACCCGGCCGTGCTCGGGCACCACGAACTGTGGGATCAGCGCCATGTACATGATCGCGATCTTCGGATTCAGCAGGTTGGTGACCAATCCCATAGTGAACAGCCGCCGGGTCGGATCCGCGGGCAACTCGGTGGGCGCGAACACCGAGGTCCCACCCGGCCGCACCGCATTCCAGGCCAGCCACAGCAGATATCCCGCCCCCGCCAACTTCATCGCCATGTACAGCCCGGGAACCACGGCGAACACTGCCGTGATCCCGGCCGCGGCCGCCGCCAGATACACCCCGAACCCGGCGGCGACGCCCCCGAGTGACACCAATCCAGCGCGCCGACCTTGGGAAACGCTGCGCGACACCAGATACATCATGTTCGGCCCCGGCGTCAGCACCATCCCCAACGCCGCCGCCGCCACTCCGAGAACCGCCGCAGTTTCGATCATGGTCCCGATCTTGACCCACATCTCCCGCGCCCGTCTCGGTCCAGTCGAGCACCGGTGGCCTGGCCTCCCGGAACAAAACAGTCGCCACGCACGCTGTATGTGCGAGGCCGACGCGAGCTATGCCCGTCGGCATTGGCCCCCACACCCGCCGGGTTGTTGTCGGTGGTGTCGGGAAGAATGGGCCGAAGTCGCACGCGCGATCGGACACGCAATGCCCGAGGCCGTATACGAGGAGAGACTGTGACCGACGGTCCGCTGATTGTTCAGAGTGACAAGACGCTGCTGCTCGAGGTCGACCATGAGTTGGCCGGGGTGGCGCGGCAGGCCATTGCGCCGTTCGCGGAATTGGAGCGGGCGCCCGAGCATGTGCACACCTATCGGGTGACGCCGTTGGCGCTGTGGAATGCGCGGGCGGCGGGGCATGATGCCGAGCAGGTGGTGGACGCGCTGGTCAGTTACTCGCGGTATGCGGTGCCGCAGCCACTGCTCGTCGACATCGTGGACACCATGGCCAGGTACGGCCGGTTGCAGTTGGTGAAGAATCCGGCGCACGGATTGACGCTGGTCAGCCTGGATCGGGCGGTGCTCGAGGAGGTGCTGCGGCACAAGAAGATCGCCCCGATGCTCGGCGCTCGCGTCGATGAGGACACCGTCGTCGTGCATCCGTCCGAACGCGGCCGGATCAAGCAGATGCTGCTGAAGATCGGCTGGCCCGCCGAGGATCTGGCGGGTTACGTCGACGGCGAGGCGCATCCGATCGAGCTGGATTACACCGGCGGCCACTGGCATCTGCGTGACTATCAGGAGATGGCCGCGGAATCGTTCTGGGCCGGTGGTTCCGGTGTGGTCGTGCTGCCGTGTGGCGCTGGCAAGACCATGGTCGGCGCGGCGGCGATGGCCATGGCAAAGGCCACGACGCTGATCCTGGTCACCAATACCGTGGCCGGACGGCAGTGGCGACGCGAACTGCTGGCGCGAACCTCGTTGACCGAGGAGGAGATCGGCGAATACTCCGGTGAGCGCAAGGAGATCCGCCCGGTCACCATCGCCACCTATCAGGTGATCACCCGCCGCACCAAGGGCGAGTACAAACACCTCGAACTCTTCGACAGCCGCGACTGGGGCCTGGTCATCTATGACGAGGTGCATCTGCTGCCCGCACCGGTTTTCCGCATGACCGCGGATCTGCAATCGCGGCGCAGGCTCGGTCTCACCGCGACCCTGGTGCGCGAGGACGGCCGCGAGGGCGATGTCTTCTCGCTGATCGGTCCGAAGCGCTACGACGCCCCGTGGAAGGATATCGAGGCCCAGGGCTGGATCGCCCCGGCCGACTGCATCGAGGTCCGGGTCACCCTCACCGATGCCGAGCGAATGGCCTACGCCACCGCCGAACCGGAGGAGCGATATAAGCTCTGCTCGACCGCGCGCACGAAAATCCCTGTGGTGGAATCGATTCTGGCCCAGCACAAGGATGCGCAGACCTTGGTCATCGGCGCGTATCTCGAGCAATTGGACGAACTCGGCGCCGATCTCAACGCCCCGGTCATTCAGGGGTCGACGAAAACCAAAGAGCGCGAGGAACTTTTCGATGCCTTCCGGCGCGGTGAGATTCCCGTGCTGGTGGTGAGCAAGGTCGCGAATTTTTCCATCGATTTACCCGAAGCGTCTGTCGCGGTACAGGTTTCGGGCACTTTCGGTTCGCGTCAGGAGGAAGCGCAACGCCTCGGTCGGTTGTTGCGGCCGAAACACGATGGTGGCCAAGCCCACTTCTATTCGGTCGTCGCGCGTGACACCCTGGATGCCGAATATGCCTCGCACCGACAGCGTTTCCTCGCCGAACAGGGGTACGCCTATCGCATAACGGATGCCGATGACTTGCTGGGACCGGCCATCGGATAAGGGGTGCCCTCGCCTGCGCTCGTGCGAGCGCGGGCGGTCGACGGGCTGCGCCCGGCAGCGCCATTTATCCGGAGGTGTCGGCTCCGATACGTATGCTAGGAATGAGACGTGCGACGCTTCGAATTCGCGGTGGACCGGCACCACGCCCATGCGGTCAACGAAGTCTTCGCCGACTTGCGTCGACTGCGGGTCATGGCGATCGCGGCCGCCGTCATCGCCGCGACCGGCACCGCATACCTGATCTGGCTGAACCATCCATGGGCCTATCTGCTGGCGATCGCGTTCGCGCTCGGCGCGGTGGTGGCGGTGTGGGTGGCGTTCTGGACGCCGCACCGCTCCAGCATCGATAAGCTCTACGCCGACGGTGAGCTGGTCCCCGCGGTCGTCTCGGAGACCCATCCGAGCGGGGTGGTGCTGCTCGCCCTGGTCGATGTTTCGAAACCGGATACTCCCGACCCGCGCTATGCCCTGGTGATCAGGAAGGTGCGCGACCTGCCCGGACACGAGAAGCGGGCGGGTGAGCGGGTGCCGTCGGTCGCGGTGCGCACCGATCGGGCGCCGCACCAGGTAGGCGAGCGCTGGCAGTCGGTCAGCGCGATGCCGATCGCCTGGGGAACCCGGGACGGCACCGTCATCGAGCGCGCCCGCGCGGCCATCAGCGAGGTCGAATGGCAGCTGCTCACCGATAATCTCGCACTCGCCGACAAGGTGCGGCGCACCTCCGCCAAACGTTTGCTGCTCGACCCGCATCAGCTGCCCGGCGACCTGGGTTCCTGACCATCCGAATTGCCTTGCGCCGCCCAATAGACTCGGTAGATGGTTCCGGCGTCAAATCTGCTGGCTTTTACCGCCGCATCGATTGTCATCATCGTCATCCCCGGACCGGGTGTGCTGTTCACCATCGGCCGCGCGCTCGCGCTCGGCCGTCGCGCCGCCCTGGTCTCGGTACTGGGCCACGCGGTAGGCGTTTTCGTCGCGCTGCTGCTGGTCTCGATCGGGCTCGGCACGCTGCTCGCGGCATCGGCGCTCGCGCTGACCGTGGTGAAGTTCGCGGGTGCGCTGTATCTGATGTACCTCGGTGTCCAGGCGATCCGCGAGCGCAAGACCCTGCGCGAGGCGCTGAACGCCAAGGTCGATCCGGCCGATGCCAGGGTGCTGCGGCAGAGCATTTTCGTCGGGCTGACCAACCCCAAGGCGATCGTCTTCTTCTCGGCGGTGCTGCCGCATTTCGCCGATCCGGCGGCGGGTTCGCTGCCATTGCAGTTCCTGATACTCGGCACCATCTTCCTCGCGATCGCGCTGGTCTCCGATAGTGCGTGGGGCCTGCTGGCCGCATCGGCGCGCGCCTGGTTCGCCCGTTCACCGCAGCGACTGGAGGCGGTCGGCGGTGCGGGCGGTGCGATGATCTTCGGCCTTGGCGCATCGGTGGCACTCAGCGGTAGTGCCGACTGAGGCGGTTACCATCCACCCAGGTCGGGTGGCCGGAAAGGGGTGGTGATCGAATGAGGTTGTCCGGTTTGTGGTGCGCGGCGGTGGTCGGCGCGCTGGTCGCGGTTCCCATGCCCGTGAATGCCGATCCGGTGCCCCCGAACGCCGATCCGCTGGTCGGCGCACCCGGGCTGAATGACCCGTACTACCCGCTCGACGGTAACGGCGGCTACGACGCCGACCACTACGAGGTCAGCATCGACTACGACCCGCCCAGCCACCAGCTCACCGGCTCCACCCGGATCGACGCCATCGCCACCCAGGCGCTGCGGACGTTCAACCTCGACTTCAACGGCCCGGACGTGCGCATGGTCTCGGTGAACTATCTGCCCGCCGCCTTCGATCGCAACGGCGAGCACGAACTGACCGTGACGCCGCTGCTGCCGCTATTGCCCGGCCTGCCGTTCACCGTGACCGTCGAGTACGCGGGCCAGGTCGCGGATACCGAGGGGGCGGGCTGGACCTATACGCCCAGCGGCGGCGCCTTCGCCGCGGGCGAGCCGCGTTCGGCGACCACCTGGTACCCGCTCAACGACACCCTGCTGGACAAGGCCACCTTCACGCTGCACGCATTGGTACCCGAGGAGTGGGAGGTGGTCTCCAATGGGGTGCGGACGCAGAACACCGTCACCGGTGCGAAGCGCAATGTCACCTGGGAGACACACCAACCGGTGCTCGGCTACCTGACCACCATCGCGATCGATCACTACAGCTACCTCGAGCAGCGCCGCGCCAACGGCACCTCGCTGATCAGCGCCTTCGCCCCTGATACGGAGGGCAGTCTGGAAACCGAACAGCGCCTGCCCGAAGTGCTCGACTTCGCGGAGGCGCTCTACGGGCCCTATCCGTTCGACACCGCGGGCGGCATCTACGTCGACTCGGACCTGAAGTTCTCGCTGGAAACCCAGACCCGCCCGATCTACGCGCCGTGGACCGAGCTACCGACCGTGGTGCACGAAATCGCGCACCAATGGTGGGGTGATTCGGTATCGGTGCGGCAATGGTCCGATATCTGCCTCAATGAATGCTTCGCCAGCTACACCGCGGACTATTTGTGGCCGGAGCGCATGGAAGGCAAAGACGTCGACACCGACTACCGCAACACCATTCGGAAGAATCGTGATGAGCCGAAGTTCTGGGATACTCCCTTGGAGAACCCGGGCGTCGGAAATGAATTCACCTCCGTCTACTACCGCGGCCCGCTGTTCCTGCACGCACTGCGCAAACAGCTGGGCGACGATATATTTTTCGCCGCCGTCCGGCAATTCAATGTCGCACACGCCTACGGCAATGCCTCGATGCCGGAATTCCGCACCTTCATGCAGTCGAAATCCCCCACCGATCTGACCGGGTTCTTCGATGCCTGGCTGAACCGCACCACGCCGCCCTCGGACGAGTACCTTTTCCCCGGCACCCTGCGCGATTGAGAATTACTCGCCGTCGACGCGCTCGCGGGCCCGCTGCACCCAGCGCTCGGCCCGATCGAGTTGCTTCCGCGCCGAACGCAACTCGTCCTGCGCGCCGCGATCGGCCGTGCGGGCGAACTTCTTCTGCTGTTCGGCGTGCGCCAGTTCCGCGCGCAGGGCCGCGATGCGAGATTCGCTCTCGGCCAGCCGGTTCGCCGTCTGCTCGGCCTCGTCTCGTGCTTTTTCCATTGCGGCGCGGGCGGATTCGAGGGCGGCGAGCGCACCGTCGAGGTCACGGCGCGCATCGTCCTCAGCTGGTTTCGCCGCGGATTCCGTTGTGTCCGTTGCGTCGACGGCCCGCAGCTCGGCCCCGCCCGGTCCGAAGCCTTCGTAATTCGCCGCGGTCGCCAGCGTTCCGGTGCGCACCTGCTCGGCCACCGTGTCATCGGCCAGCGCCGCCGTCAGCGTCTGTCCCACCTCACGCAATACTCCCTCGCTGACCGAGTGTCCGCGGTCGGCGGCCAGCGCACCGGCACGTCTGGCAAGGGCATTGACCACCTGCTGCCGTTGCGCGGTCAGCGCGCGTAGCTGATCGCCCGACAGTTCGCGCTGTGCCGCGCGCAAGGCCGCGCCCAGCCGCAGCAGTGCCTCGACATCATCGGGTGCCGCGCGGGCCAGCACATTCACCGTCCACGCGACCACCGTCGGCTTGCGCAATTTGCCGATGGCTGCGGCGAGTTCTTTATCGCCCGCATCCTTGGCCGCGGCGACGCGGGCCGCCCTGGCGGCGATGAACTCACCAGGGGCGAGTTCGTACAGGTCGACGGCGACCTCCTCGAGCCTCATACTTTCCAAGCGTAACGACCGGGTCTCCGGAAGCGACAGAGTGCATGTACTGGACAGACGTCCATATGTTCGAAATGCGAAAGGCATTGCTAGTGAACTATTTAGGCATCATGGTCCTCGCCAACCTGATCCCGAAATTCCTCAGCCTCGGGTTGTCGGGGCTGACCGGACTGTACGCGTCGTACTGAGCCGCGCCCCCGGGTTGGTCGGTCGTCCGAACTGCTGATGCGGTTCGGACGACCGTGACGGTATTCTCACCGCGTTCACGACTACCGTGAACGCGTTCGGTGAGAGAGGGTTTCACGTTGAAGTTCCCAGGAACGAGGCTGCTGGCACGTCTTGTGCTCGCCCTCCTGGCGGTGGGTGCATTGGTGGCCGCGGTGACCGGTTGTTCGGCGCTCGACAATGCAAGTAAGTCCGACACCGCCAAGGCGAAGGTCGGTGACTGCATCAATGTCACCGACAGCTCGTCGACGGCCACCAAATCCGAGCCGGTCGACTGCTCCTCGGCCAAGGCGGTCTACAAGGTATTCCAGACCGCGGACAACAAGCTCGACTGCGCGGCCGAATACACCACCTACACCGAGGACCTGGTCAGCGGTGGCAAGGCCTACATGTGCCTGGCGCCGAACTTCAAGCAGGGCAGCTGCTATGCCGATGTCGGCACCAACCCGTACAAGTACGTGGACTGCTCCTCATCGGAGGCCACCTTCAAGGTGGTCAAGCGCATCGACGGCCAAGCCGACGAACTGCTGTGTGGTGCCGACGCGACCAGCTTCGTGACCGTCCCGGATCCGAAGGTCACCTTCTGCCTCGGCGCGGCCAAGGGCTGATTACTCGAGTAGCGCGACCGACGCGATCCGGTGCAGGGTGAAATGCCGGATCGCGCCGGTCACCGGGTCCAGCGCGTCGAGCTGGCCGTTGCCGACCTTCAGCGGTTCGACCACGCGCTGCGACGCGACGCCCTGGGCGTCGACATAACCGATATTGACCGACCGCCGCACCCGCGCCGCCAATTGCAGCAGCGCCAGGGTTGCGGCGGTACTGGTTCGGGTGCCATCGGTGCGCACCGCCTCGCCCTTGCGTGCGCTGGCGGCCCGCTCGCTCGCGCGCAGTTCCGCGACGAGGAGTGCCAGCTGTTCGCTGCTCGGCGGCGTCGGGCGATACGGCTGCCTGGCATGCGGGCGGACCGCGATCCGCGCGCCGCGCGGACGCAGATCCACAATGGTGCCCGCCGAATCCTCACCGGCCGGGGCGAATCCGGCCGCACGCAGCCGTTCGAGCAGTTCGCCGAGTGGGGCCTGCGCGATGGCGACGGTCGGCGCGATGCCCCGCAGCGCCAGTTCGCTCGCCACCGGCGAGGCCAGCACCTGAGCCAGCAGCGCGGGATCGTCGCTGCGCACGAATGCCTGCGCCATTCCCGCCCGTAGCTGGCCGTGCCTGCGGGCCACGTCATCGATGAGATAGGTCAGTGACTGGGGGATCGGTGTGCGGGAGTGGGTGGTGAACAGGGTATGCAGTTCGGCCGCCGTCATCCCGGCATCCAGCGCGCGCCGCACCGACGTATCGCTGATCCGATAAACCGTTGCCGCACCGGCGGATTCGACATCGGCGACGAGCGCGACCCGGCTCTGCAGTTCAGGGGTCAGTGGTCCGGGCGCGATGACCGTCAGATCCGCCTGGACCAGCACATGATCGACCGGTTCCGGCAGGGCCGACTCCATCGCGGCTTCGGCATCGGCCGCGCTGGTCGGCACACCGTGCAGCAGCGCCCGGGCCGGTGAGCCGAGCGCGCCGCGCCCGATGAATCCCAGCGTCGCGGCCTCCTGCAGCGTGTGCTCGACCGCCTCGGAGCGAAAGTGTCTGCGCCACCGCGGTTGTCGCCAGGCCAGGATCCGGCCGATATCGGCGGAAGGCAATGCCGTGCCGGTCGGATATTCAGCGAGCAGATTCAGTATGGTGCGCCGGTCGCGCGGTGCGTGCGGGGTGCGCAGTTCGATCGACAGTGCCGCGATCGGCTTGTCGTTGGCATCGCGCATGCCGATCATCCACGGCATGCGGTCCAGGTCGAGCCAGGCCAATGCCAGTGCCACCCAGCGGCGGGCGGGCGGGGCGTCGCGCCAGCCGTCCGCGGCCGGGGTCGGCGCCCAGAAGTCGTCGGTGGAGTCGAATTCCGGCGGCGGGTCCGGCATACCCTTCTCGACGAGTTTGGCCGCCGCGAGCAGTTCGACGAGCAGTCCGGCGCGCGGTTCGTCGACACCGGTCTGTTTGGCGATGCGGCGCAATTCCCGCACCCCGAGACCACCCGCCCGCAAGGCGGGTGCGGGCGCTTGGCCGAGGGCGTCGAGAATGTCGGCGCAGTGCCGGAGCAGTTCACCCACCTCGCCCGCCGCGACCGCGTCCACCTCGGCGGGGGTGTGCTTCGTCGGCGTCGGCTCCGGCGGTTTCAGTGCGTGCGGATGGGTTACCGGCTCGCGGCGCAGCACCTGGCCGACGGTGACCGGGAGCTCGACCGTCTCATCGTCGATCCAGTGCAGCAGTCGGCGAGCCAGCAGCTGCTGGATCGGGCGGTCGGCGGGCGTGCCCGGTGCGGCGTCCCTGGTGCGTCCGCGCGGGCCGGTGGCGGCCAGTTTGTCCAGCAGCGTGCGTTCGGCCGAGGAGGCCGACGCGAGCGCGGCGACCACCTCGGGCTCGGTCAGTGCGTCCGGAATCTCGGTGGTGGCGCCGATCGGCCATGGCAGTGCCTCGGCGGCGGCCGGGATCAGGTGCAGATCGTCACCGTCGTTCCATACCAGCGCGCGATCGGATAGACGGGTGAGTGCGGCATCGATCGCCGCGACCCGAACGCGGTCCTTCAACTGCGAGCGCAGCGCCTTGCGACTCATCGGCGTCCCACCTGAGCCCGTCGACCGGTGCACCGCAAGAGTTTCCACGATCGCGAACTCCAGCGTGTCGAGATCGTCGGTGGCGCGCAGCACCGACGCGCGCTGCTCGGCGCGTGCCGCGAGCACGGCCATCGAGGAGGGCAGTGGTACGGCGAGATCGGGGCGGAGTTCGAGCAGGGCAACCAGCTGCGCATCGCTACGGGCCGCGAGCCAGCCCGTCAGTGAATCGGTCGCAGGCTCCCCCGCCTCCCTCGACCTGCTGCCGGTCGCGTGACCTACGTCGCGGGCTTGCGGTCGTGTGCCTGGCACGGCTTTGGGCGTCCCCGACAAGTTACCCATGTGCTCTCGAGATCAGTTGTTGCGTCACAGTCCGAATGTTGCCGATTTTGTCAGCCTAGTGGATGTGGACTATCCGCCGCCGGGCGACAGCGGAGGGCAGAGTGCTCGCGGGTCGCTCGCGTGCCACAATGTGGTCGTGGTGAACAAATCGAAGAAACCCTATGTCGACAATGGCTGGCCCTCGCTGGAGGACGGTGGCCACGCGGTCACCGAACTGTCGTCGACTCGTTCCGGTGGGCTTTCGCCGTTCGGCGAGGACACCGAGTTTCCGGTCCCGGCCGACCAGCTGCCGTACATGCACCCGAACACGGTGATCAACCGCTGAGAACCCAGACGGAAAACCCGCGGATACGACGAAGGTCCCCGCATCACCATTGATGCGGGGACCTTCGTCGTACGGTCTGCTGTGTGGCGACTCAGGAGGGCAGCAGGCCCTTGTTCGCCTCGTAGAAGTTGACGACCGCCGGGTCGAGTTGAGTGCCCTTGGCGGCGTTGAAGAAGTCGAGGGCTTCCTTCGGGATCTCCACGCCCTGTCCCTGCACAACGGCGACGGCGCGGTCGATCGCATCGAAGACCTGCTGGCTCGGGTCGGCGACGGCCTGCTGCGGGGCGGCCGGGGCCGGGTTCCAGCGCGGGGTGTCGGAGGCAGGGGCGGTGCGCGGGGTGGATCCGCTGCTCAGGCCGAGCGAGGCCGAGCAGGAGGGCCAGGCGCCCCAGCCCTGGCTGGCGAGGACCTTCTCGGCGACCGCGATCTGCTGTTCGCGGCTGGCCTGGTTGGCCGTCGCGGCGTATTCGCCGCCGCCGTGTGCGTTCCAGGTGCTCGGGGAGAACTGCAGTCCACCTTGGAAACCGTTGCCGGTGTTGATGCCCCAGTTGCCGCCGGCCTCGCACTGCGCGAGTCGATCCCAGTCCTGATCGGGTGCCGCGCTGGCATTTCCAGCGAATGCAACACCTGCGGTGCCGATGATCGCGCCGGTGACGGCGACCTTGGCTACGGTGCGCCCGGTGGAGGTTGGCTTGCGATGGCGTCCACTCATTGCGGGTTCGTCTGCCTCTCGTACGCATCTGCAAGTGGTCCGGACTGAGAGGTCGTCCGTCCCGCCCTCACCCCTGCTTCCGTTGGGGTCCGGTACCCGCGGGGCGAGGTTCGATGCGGCGGGCCGGTGGTTGCCGGTTGTCCCGGCTGGGTAAGACCGTACGACGATCCGCGCGAAAAATCACTATTTGGTAACCGGCGGGTCCGCGCGGGTCTCGGACCGGTATCGGTTGCGGCGGTGATGCTTCCGCGCAGCTGAGGCATGGTGCGGCCGGGCCGGTAGCGGGCGGTCTCGGCTCCGTGACCGCTCCGTTATGTGACGAGGATCACACTGATGATTCGGTAACGATTAGCAGGGGTAACCGGTTCACCGCGACCGTCGGCCGGACCACAGCGCGAAGCCGACCGCGCACAGAAAACCGAGCGGCGCCAACATCGCGGTCAGATACAGCCACAGGGCCGGGTCCGAATCGCTGAAAATCGGCGTCAGGAATATGGCGACGATCGCGAGCAATCCGATCGCGAACAGGCCGAGTGCCACATACAGCAACCGATCGCTTGCACGGCGTGGTGAGCGGCTCGGGGGCGGTGGCGCGGGAGGGTTCGTCACTGCTCGACCGTAAAACTGATGTGCTTGCGTTATTCGCACCGGGGTAGACTCGGTGTCTATCGCGTCCTGCATAGCTGTGGGGCGCGTTCTTTTCGCAAACTGACAGGATCCGTTCGCGTTTCATCGGACGGATCCCGGGCAGACGGATGTGCTCGGGCCGATGGGGTCCGAGTTTCGATGATGAACGGGTGAGCGCAGTGCCGACCGGCAGGGTGAAGTGGTACGACGTCGAAAAGGGCTTCGGCTTCCTTTCCCAGGACGAGGGTGAGGACGTCTACGTCCGTTCATCCGCGCTGCCGGATGGAGTGGAGGGCCTCAAGCCCGGTCAGCGCGTCGAATTCGGGATGGCCGCGGGACGCCGTGGGCCGCAGGCGCTGAGCCTCAAGGTGCTCGAATCGCCGCCCTCGGTCCGCCAGGGCCAGGACCGCGATCGCGGGGCGCACAAGGAACCGGCAGCGCGCAAGCACACGCCGGACGAACTGCACGGGATGGTCGAGGACATGATCACCCTGTTGGAGGCCAAGGTGCAGCCGGATCTGCGCAAGGGCAAGTATCCGGATCGCAAGACCGCACAGCGTATTTCGGAAGTGGTGCGGGCGGTCGCGCGCGAACTCGATCACTGACGTTCGCGGATAACGAATTTCGCGCGCTGCCCGGAGCTACGGGCAGCGCGCGAAGCGTTTCAGCGGACTTTGTCGAGCTGCTTTTCGACAGCGACCAGCAAGCAGGCGCTAGGGCGCGGTGCTGATCGACCAGGCCGCGTGCGGGACGTAGAACTCGCGGCCGGTCTCGTCGCGCGCGAGGATCGGCAGCTGCAATTCGACACCGACGAGCCGAAGTTCGGGCTCCGGCTTCGAGTCGATGGTGACGGCGAGCGCGCCCTCGGGAAAGTCGTTGCGGCTCACTACCCGATCCACTTTTTCACCGGAGGGCAGGGCGTAGACCAGTTGGGCCAGCCAGGGCGCGTCGGCGATCTTCTTCGGCAGCGACAGCTGTAGCGGATATCCGGCGGGGACATCGAGTACGACGGTCTCGCCGTACTTGCACTGCTCCAGCTTCACCGTGCAGTACAGGAACGGCTCGACGGTGACGGTTTTGCCGTGGGCATATGCGGTAACGGTCGGATCGGGGTGCGCGGCTCTGCGGACGAGCACCGTCAGCACGCCGACGAAGGCGACAGTGAACACCAATAGAGCCGCCACGGCTAGCGCGACGACGGTGCGGGTACTTGGCTTGTTCACCAGATCGGGTCTCCTGTGCCTCGTTGCATGTGCTTAGTGTCGCCACCGCGCTCCCGGCCGCGTTGCGCGGCTCGGTCGGCGTCGGCGTGTCGGGTTGTCGCGACTTCCTGCTCCGCGTGTTCGGGGCGGTGGCCGCCGAGTCCGGGCAGCAGGGAGTGACCGCGGTCGCTTATGAAGGTCTGTAGCAAGCCGAACAGCAGGATCGCGGAGATGAACGCGAAACCCTGCCAATAGGTGGTCGGCAGCAGCACGCCCGCCGCACCGCCGATGACCCAGCTGAGCTGCAGTACGGTTTCGGACCGGCCGAAGCCGGAGGCGATCGATTCGGGCGGCAGATCGTCCTGGATGGAGGCATCCAGCGATACCTTCGCCAGCGCGCTCGCCGCGGCCGCGACCAGGGTCGCCAACGCGGCGCCGAGCAGGTTGTTCAGGAAGACCGCGAGCAGGGCCACCGCGCAGCAGGCCGCGGTGCAGCCGAGCACGATCAGCGACGGCTTGCCCAGTTTGATCCGGGCGCCGGTCGCGTTGCCGACGAAATTGCCGACGGCCGCGGCGACGCCGACCACGCCGAGCATGGCCGCCTGCTGCCAGCCGCCGTGCTCGGTGGACTTGGCGACGAAGGCCACATAGAAGGTCAGGAAGCCGGTCAGTATGCGGATGGCGCTATTGCCCCACAGCCCGGTGACGACCGCGCGGCCCAGTGGCTGCCTGCGCTTGCGCGGCGGAACCGTGGCTTCGGTCGTCGGATCGAGCACTTCGGTGTTGGCGTGATAGCTCAGGGTCGCCGGGACCTCGCCCTCGGTGACCTCGACCCAGCGCGGGATGCGCAGGCTCAGCCAGGTGCCCGCGATCGCGATCGCGGTGGCGAAGACCAATGCGCCATGCGAACCCGCGATGGCGGCGGCCAGCGCGGCGACCGCGCCCGCCCCGATGGTGCCGCCGACCAGACCGAAGACGGTGAGCCGAGAGTTGGTACGCACCAAATCGATTTCGGGTGGCAGTACGCGGGGCGTCACCGCGCTCTTGAGCACCGAGAACGATTTACTGCCGATCATCATGCACAGCGCGAGCGGGTAGAGCGCCCAGCTGTCGAAGGCCATGATCAGCACCACCGCGACCACCGCGCGCAGGGTGAAGGAGGTTGCCAGTGCCAGTCGGCGGCCGCGCTGCAGACGGTCCAGCATCGGGCCGATGAGCGGGGCGATCACCGCGAACGGGGCGATGGTGATCAACAGGTACAGCGCGACCTTCGTCTTGCTCTCCGCGGTGGCGCTGGCGAAGAACAGCGTATTGGCCAGGGCCACCGCGATCGCGGCGTCGAGCGCGAAATTCGCCATGGTGGCGTAGGTGAGTGCGGTGAGGCCGGATTTGTCGGCGCCATCGGCCTTGGCGGCCCGCTGGAAGGAGGCGACGCCGCGGGAGGTGAGTTCGCGGCCGCGCATCGCGGCGACGCGGGTGACGGTCAGTTTGCGTGGAGTGCGCTGGGGCTCGGCATCGCCGGATGCGGTTTCGGGTTCCGGTTGCGGGGCCGAGGGTTTCGCGGATGCGTCGGGTAGTGGCTTGGTGGCGGGTGTTTCGCGGCGTTGCGACTCGGGTGGCAGCGGCGGTAGTGGTGACCGGCGGGGCGGCGTATGGGGTGGCGGGTAGCGGTCGTAGCCGGGGTGACGCTGGATCGGTGGGGACTCCTCGCCATCCCACGGACCACGGTCGGAACCGGAGGGATCGCGGGGAGTAGTCACGTCCTCAATTCTGTCGTACATCGGCGACTTGGGTTCACTTGCCGCTCCAAGCCGTCCGGAAAGGTGACTCGGCTCGCTCAGTCCGGTACGAATCTGACCTCGAATACCGTCGGCCAGTATTTGCCGGTGATCAGGAAGTGGTCGGTGCCGGGGAGTTGGGCGATGCCGTTGAGCACGTCGGTGCTCGCCCGGACGGTGGCAGGGAGCAGGCCGCTGGCGTCGATGACCGCGAGGACGTCCCCGGTTTCCGGATCGATGCGCAGGATCTCGTCGGTGGGGTAGGAATTGGCGTAGACCGAACCGTCGGCGGCGCAATCGAGTTCGTTCAGTTGCACGTTGTTGTGGTTCGTGAGTGTGACCGTGCCGGTGGGGGCGAAGGTGAGCGGATCGCGGAAGGTGAGGGTGTCGGAGCCGTTGCTCATCACCAGCCTGCCCGCGCGGGTGCACAGACCCCAGCCCTCGCCGTCGTAGGACACTCGGAAACGTTCGGCCAGCGTCGCCGGATCGCGGGCGATCGCCACCCGGTCCTGCCAGGTGAGCTGCCATACGGTGTCGCCCGCCCTGGTGACCCCTTCGCCGAAGTAGGGTGCGGGCAGTTCGACGCTGGCCAGTTCGTCGCCGGTGGTCAGATCGGTGGCGCGCACGCGCGACGCGCCCGGCATGCCGGTGCTCTCGTAGAGCACGGTGCCGTCGACCTCCAGACCCTCGGTAAACGCCTTCGGATCGTGCGTGCGGGTGCCGATCACCTCGATGCGTAGTCGCGGCGTATCGCCGCCTGAGCCGCCGCACCCGGCTATTCCGAGCAGGCTGACCAGGACAACGACGGCCAACGAACGCCGATTGCGCTCCATACGGCAAAATGTAGGCCGTGAGCGCAGTATCTGTTTCGCAGCCCGGCGTGCGGCCGATCCTTGCCGATGCCGTCGACGTGGCCCGCCGTGCGCTCGTGGAGCTGGAACCCACCGGTGTCGGCGCGCATCTCGGCGTCACCGCGGAGGACGAGACCGCCGCGACCCATCGATTCGAGGCCACCCTGTCCGGCTATCGCGGCTGGCAGTGGGCCGTCGTGGTGGCGGCCCCGCCCGGCGCGACCTACGCGACGGTGAGCGAGTCGGCGCTGCTGCCCGGTCCGGACGCGCTGGTCGCACCCGATTTCATCCCGTGGGAGCAGCGGATCCGCCCCGGCGATCTGGCGCCCGGCGATCTGCTCGCCCCGCCCGTCGACGATCCGCGCCTGGTGCCCGGCTATGTCGCCAGCGGCGATCCGGCCGTCGACGAGGTCGCCATGGAGATCGGCCTCGGCCGCACCAAGGTGCTCAGCCGCGAGGGCCGCGAAGAAGCCGCCGAACGCTGGTACGCCGAATTCGGCCCCGAAACCGATATGGCCAAGGCCGCCCCATCCACCTGCGCCCGCTGCGGCTTCTACCTCCCGCTGGCGGGTTCGTTGCGCGCCGCGTTCGGCGTCTGCGGCAATGCCATGGGCGCCGACGGCCGAGTGGTCCACGCCGAATACGGCTGCGGAGCCCATTCCGACGTGGAAGTACCCACCGGCGGCGGTTCACCGCTGTACGAGGCCTACGACGACGCCGCCTTCGATGTCATCCCGGCGGAGGCGCTGCGCGAGCCGGAAAGCGCCGACGCGTCGGCGGAAGCCGCGCTCGCCACTGGCCCTGCCGTTGAAACCGAAGGTGCGCAGACCGCAGCGAGCGACGCTGTGGCCGATTCGGATGCGACTGCTGAGCAGAGCGTCGAGACGGAAGGTGCCGTCGCGCCGAGCGAGTCCGTTGCCGAGGCTGCCACGGACCTGACCGAGTCGGCCTTGGCCGAATCCGGCACTGCGCCTGGTTCGAGTGATGTTGTCGCCGAGTCGAGCGCTGAGGGCGGGTCCGGTGGCGAAGTTACGTCGGGTGATGCTGCGGCGGAGTCGATCGTTGTGGACGAGTCCGGTGTCGACGTCGTGCGAGATGATGCTGCGGCTCAGGCACCCGACGTGCTCGAGCGCGACGTCGAAGCCGTACCTGGCGATGTAGCGGCTGAGTCGCGCAATGCGCTCGCATCCGATGTTGAGAGCGCGCCAGGTGATGCTGCGGTGGAGTCGAATACCGCAGTTGAGCAGAGCTTCACGCAGCCGGTCGGCCAGCAGGTGGTCGAGGCCGGTGAGTCTGCCTCGGATCAAACCGTGTCCACCACGATCGAGCCCGATGAAGCCTCCGTCTCGGCCGATGTTGTTGCCGAACCGAGCATCGGGGCCGAGCCCAGCACCGATATCGCATCGAGCGAGGTTACGACCGAGTCGAATACGGCAGTCGAGCAGGATCTTTCCGCGCCCACCACAACCAGCGCCGAGGCTGTCGTGGATCCGACCACGGCCCCCACGGCCGAGCCGACCACCATCGAGCCGGATGACCGGTCGGCGTCGGGTGATGTTGTCGCAATAGAGCCCTCGGTTGAGCTGGATGACCAGGCAGCGGGCCCTGCGGCGGCCGAGGTGACCTCGGTCGAACCGAGCCCAGTGGCCGCATCCGGTGACGAGGCCGAGTCACGCACTCCGGGCGAGCCCGGCGGCGCTCTGTCGGGTGATGCTGGGCCGAGCACTTCGGTTGAGTCGAATGTCGTTGCGCCAGAGTCGGACACCGTCTCCGATGTTGCACCCACATCTCATGTGGCCGCTGGCGGTGCACCCGAGTCGAACACTGCGATCGCCCCGGCTGCCTCGCCCAGCGATGTCGTCGCCGAGCCGATTGCGGCGGTTGAGCCCGTCGTATCCGACGCGGACGATGAGCCGATCGCCAACGCGGAGTCCGGTCCGTCTGCGGTCAACGATTCTTCGACAGCACCGACCGTCGCCGTCGAACCGAGTTCTCCCGCAGGTGCCGAGGCCGAGTCGAACACTGCGACGGCCGTGAATGCCGCCGCTGGCGGTGCCGCAGCCACGACGAGCGCGGCAGGTGATGCGGCTCCGGTCGAGCGCAGTGCCGAGTTCGTGTCGAAGCCCGGATCAGATGCTGGCGCGACGTCGAGCGATCAGGATGCCGTCGAGTCGGCCGCCGATGCTGCGGTGTCGCAACCGGGATGGGATCTCGGCGCCGTCGGCGGTACCGAGGGCGTTGTCTCGCAGCCGGAATCGGGTGCGGACGAGGGCGTCGGTGAGACGGCCGCGGGTGAGGGCTCGGGGGATGCGGAGTGGCCGGGGTTCGGGTCAGCGCTGCGGGGGTGAGCGGCGGGGCGTTCGATCAGTTCGGTACGGCAGGGCTGCGGGCCGGGGTGCTCGCGGCGTGGCGGGATTCGCCTACTCGGTTGCGGGAGGATGCGGCGACCGAGGCGGATCTGGTGCGGGCCGGTTATCGGGATCGGCTGCTGACCGAGCTGGCGCAGAATGCCGCGGATGCGGCGGCCAAGGCCGGAGTGCCGGGGCGGCTGGTGGTGCGGCTCGTCGATGACGTCGTGCACATCTCGAATACCGGTGCGCCGCTCGATATTTCCGGTGTGCACGCGCTCACGGCGTTGCGCGCCTCCGGGAAAGCCGATCCGGCGACGAGCGTGGGCCGATTCGGCGTCGGCTTCACCGCGGTGCGCACGGTCAGCGATGAGATCGAGGTGCGATCGACCACCGGCTCTCTCCGCTTCTCCCGTGACCTCACCTGGAAGGCCCTGCGCGACAACGCGATCACCGTCCCGGATCCGGCCGACACCTTCACCCCGCCCGTGCTGCGCTTGGCCTGGCCGATCGAAGCCGTCCCAGCGCCGGGCGCGGATACCGAGATCGTGCTGACCCTGCGCCCGGACGTCGATCCGCAAAGCCTCCTTGCCGCCATGCGCGCCGAAGCCGCCGACCTCCTCCTGGAACTCCCAGCCCTGCGGTACATCCGTATCGGCGACGACGAGCTGACCAGTACCGTCACCGATCTGCACAATCCACACCAGCCCGAGCACAGCGGCCTCGGCAGCCATCCGGTACCCGGGATCCGGACGGTGCGCATCGACGGGCCCGCAGCGGAACGGCGGACTTGGTGGGAGTTCCGTACGGCCCGGGCGCGCTGGCTGCTGCCGGTGCGCGATGGCAGGCCGGTGCCCGCCGCGCCCGATGTGCTGCGCGCACCCACCCGATCCGATGAGGAGCTGTCGCTACCGGCCCTCCTGATCGCCGATATTCCCATGCAGCCGGACCGTCGACGGGTGCTGCCCGGTGCGCGCCTCGCCGAATTGGCCGAGGGCTATGCCGATTTCGCCCGCGCACTCCCGCCCCGCGATCGCCTAGTCCTGGTCCCCGTCCCGGGGTTCGCCCGCAGCGAGGTCGATGGCCTGCTGCGCGAGGCCCTGGTCCGCGAACTCCAGACCCACTCCTGGCTCCCGGTCGTAACCGCCCGCCGGAACTACGTCGACGGGCCCCTCACCGGCTCCGACGCGGCGGAATCGGAAGGCTGGGCATTTCCGGATGACGCACCCACTGCCACCGTCGGCAGTCCACTCACCTCATCGCCAACGGACATCGCAGCGGCGCAGGACATTACGGCGCCTGATGAGCGCACTGCGGTCAGCATCGGTAAGGACACTGGCCAGCTCGACGCCGAGTCCGAGGACTTGGCCATGAGCGCTCCGGTCGTCGCGGAATCGTCTGATGGCCCGGGAGTGACCGCGGTCCCGACGCGCGCGAGCGTATTTACCGGTCTCAGTCGGGAATTGGCCGAATTGCTCGACGATGTGGTCGGGCCGTTGGTGATTCCCGAACTGTCGGGGCGGGCGCATACCGAGGCACTGGGCGTGCTGGATGCGCACCGGATCGGATTGGCTCGGCTGGCGGAGCTTTCGGGTGGCCTGGAGCGGTCGCCGAAGTGGTGGCAGTCGTTGTATGCGGCGTTGGAGCCGTATGTTGTCGATCCTTTGGCGGCCGAGGAGTTGGGTGCGCTCGCGGTACCGCTGGCCGACGGGCGGCTGGTAACCGGCCCGCGCACAGTCGTTTTGGATGACCAGCTCGAGGTCGCGATACCGGTGCACTGGGCCCGGCTGGTGCATCCGGAGGCGGTCCACCCGCTACTCGCGCGGCTCGGTGCGCGTTCGGCCACCGCCGAGGATCTGCTGACCGATCCCGGTTTGCGCGCCGAGTTGGACGATCAGCCGGACGATCCGGACACCGTCGATGCCGTACTGCGATTGGCCGCGCACGCCGATCCCTCGGCGCTCCCGTCCTGGCTCGGCAAGCTCGAATTACCGGACAGCACCGGGGAATTGCTGCCCGCCGACGAATTGCTGCTCCCCGATGCCCCATTGCGCGCATTGCTGGTGGCCGATTCGCCGTTCGGCACCGTCGCGGCGGACCTGGTGGACCGCTATGGCGCGGATGCGCTGCGAGCGGTGGGCGTCGGATGGGATTTCAGCATTGTCGTCGAGTCCGATCCCACCGGTCCGGACCATCACCTGGACGACGAGGAGCGCTGGTGGACGGGCCTGCCGGAGGACCCGCCGGAGCTGGCCGCCGTCCGCGACCTGGACCTGGTGGCCGAGTCGTGCTGGCCAGCCGCATTGCGGCAGTTGGCATCCGCCCCGCGCACCCACCGGCTGCTCACCGATCCCGAGGGGTATACGGCTTGGTGGCTGCGCAGCCACGCACGCATAGACGGCACCCTGCTCGGGCTGCTCCGCCATCCCGCGGATACCGAATTCGCCGGTCTGCTCCCCGCATTCGAACTCTCCGGCCTGGATTCCGCTGCCATGCGCGCGGTCCTGGCGAATCCGAATGCGATCACCCATGAACTGGCCGCCGCCCTACTCGACGCCCTCGCGGATCCGGCGAAAACCCCCACGCCCGAGGTGGTTTCCCGAACCCACGCCCGCCTGGCCGCCGCTGTGGCCGCGGACCAGCTGGACCTGACCGACCTCGAGCTGCCCGACCGGGTACGCGCCCTGTCCGCGGCGGTCGTCGATCCCGACGACGTCTGGGTGCTCGACCAGCCCTGGTTCGGCCTCGCCCTACCCCCGGACCGCCTGGTAGCAGGCGATATCGCCACCGCATCCGCGCTCGCGACCCTACTCGACCTGCCGCTGGTCTCCGAGTCGATCACCGCCGAGGTGACCAGTGCGGGCCGCCGCACCACATGGTCCGCCGAACCACTGGGAATCGTGCTGCGCCAACTGTTCACGCTGCCCGAGGAAGGCGATCTGGTGCTGCACGACAACCTCCGGATCCGCCTGCACGGCGCATTGGACGCCACGGTCGCCGTCCCCTGGTGGCACGATGGCACCACCACCCACATCCAAACCCCGTACCCCTCAGCCTGATGCCGACTACCCCCGTCCCAGGGGAGAACCGACCTACACCGCGTAGCCGGCGACCATCTCGCTGAGCAGATCCAGCTGCCCGCGCACCTTTTCGCTGTCGTTGTCCACCAGCCAGCGCAGCACGACCCCATCGATCACATTGAGCGTGAAGCGGCTCAGCGTCTGCACCGGTACCGACCAACGGCAACCGGTCGCATCGCGCGCGTGGTCGAGGATGTCGGCGACGGTGGTGTCGTTGAATGCGTACTGTTCGCGTGCGATGGCGAGTTTCGCCGGGGTCGATTCCCCTTCGCGTAGCGCATATGTGGTGGTTTCGTAGGTGAGTAGTTGTCGTTCCGGTGTTGCTTCAATGTTGAGCCACATCAGTTCGAGTCCGGCACGCACCAATTTTTGAAGCGCTTCTTTTCCACTTCCGACGTCTTGCCAAACTGTTTCATTGGCGTCAACGGAATCGCGTAATTCCATCGACAACGCTTTGACCAGCTCGGTCATCAGCGCGTCCTTGTTTTCGAAACAGTAATGCACCACACCGAGCGAAACACCGGCTGCCTGAGCGACATCGCGCGTGGTCACGCCCGCGACGCCCTTTTTCTCGGCAAGGCCGATGGCTGCCTCGATAAGGTGGGCCCGTCGTTCTTCGACGCTCAATCGGGAGGACACCTCAGCGAGTTAAGTCTCCAACTTCGCCGCAGTCAATTCGCAGGGCCGAAAATCTCGACTGGACGAGCGTCCAGTTGTGTGGTTCGCTTCACCATGGACCGAAGGGAGACGCGAATGCCGGTGTCACGCAGAACGGTACTGGCCCGAACCGCGGCGGGTTCGGCCGCGCTCGCGACAGCCGTCACCGTGCCGGGAATGACGGCGGCACTCGGCACGCAGGCCGCGGCGGTCCCCGCTGCGGATGGCTATCTCATCGGACTCGGACTTTCCGACATCACCGGTCCCGCCGCCGAATGCGGAATGATGGGCTACTCGCAGTTCGAGCAGCAGACCGCGGGCATTCATCTGCGCCCGCGCGCCCGCGCATTCATCATCGGCAGCGGTGCGCGCCGTATCGTGTTCGCGGTCGCGGAGAACGGCATGATTTTCCAGTCCGTACACCGCGGCGTCATGCTCGAACTCGCCCGCCGCTTCGGTGATCTCTACACCGAGCAGAACGTCCTGCTCACCTCGACGCATTCGCATGCGACCTGTGGTGGCTCCAGCAACGATTACGCGTACAACCTGTCCATCCTCGGATTTCAGCAGCAGGTCTACGACGCCGAGGTCAACGGCATTGTGGAGGCGATCGCCGCCGCACATGCCGATCTCGGACCGGGCACACTCACGCTCGGCCGCGCCGAACTGCACGATGCCAGCGTCAATCGATCGCGAGTTGCCTTCGAGCGCAACCCGGATGCGGATAAACAGCACTTCCCGAATGCCATCGACCCGGCGGTCACCGCGCTGTCATTCGTCAAGGACGGCAAACAGGTCGGCGCCATCACCTGGTTCGCCACCCACAACACTTCTATGACCAACCAGAACCGGTTGATCAGCGCGGATAACAAGGGCTACGCCTCGTTCTCCTATGAGCACACCGAGCACGGCGTCCGATATCTGGACGGCCCAGCCGATTTCGTGGCGGCCTTCGCGCAGACCAATGCGGGGGATATGTCCCCGAACCTGAATCTGCGACCCGGCTCCGGCCCGACCGAGGACGAGTTCGACAACACCCGCATCATCGGCGAGCGGCAATATCTGGCCTCGAAATCCGCATCGGCGGGGGCACAGTCGATCAGCGGTCCGGTCGATTCGATGCTCTGCTATATCGACCTGGCCGATACCGCCGTCGACGGCAGGTTCACCCCGGACGGTCACCCGCGCCACACCGCAACCGCCGCCGCGGGCGTCTCGCTCATCGCGGGCAGCGTCGAGGACGGTCCCGGTCTACCCGGCCTCCCGATCCCCGAGGGCGTGCGCAACCCGTTCATCGATGCCCTCGGCGATCCGCGCCAGCCCGTACCGTCCTGGCTCGCGGATGCCCAGGCGCCCAAGGCGATCGTGGCGCCGTTGGGGTTGCTGCCCCCGGTGCCGTGGGTGCCGAATGTGGTGCCCATTCAGATCGTTCGGATCGGTGATCTCTATTTGGCCTGCGGCGGTGGCGAATTCACCATCGTCTCCGGACTGCGCATCCGCCGCGCCGTGGCCGCCGCGCTCGGTGTTGGGCTGGAGCAGGTGCTCATGCAGGGGTATGCGAACGCCTACCACGAATATGTCACCACCCCGGAGGAGTACGACTCCCAGCAGTACGAGGGTGGCTCGACCCTGTTCGGCCGCTACACATTGCCCGCCTACCAGCAGGAATTCACCCGGCTGGCAACGGCTTTCGCCGCCCGTCAGCAGGTGCCGCGCGGTCCCGCACCCCGCGATGTATCCAACCTGCAGCCGAACTTCCAGCCCGCGCCGGGCCCGGATGCCACACTCCCGGGCCGCGGTTTCGGTGATGTCCTGACCCAACCCGCCGCCGCCTACCCGCCCGGCACCCAGGCTGCCGCCGAATTCGTCTCCGCCCATCCGAAACACAACAACCGCCGCAATGGCACCTTCCTGGAAGTGCAGCGCCGCAACGCATCCGGCGATTGGGAGCGGGTCGCCAACGAGGGCGAATGGGCGGTGCGCTTCTACTGGAGCAAACGCGGCACCGCCGCATCCGTTGCCCGGTTCACCTGGGACATCCCCGCCGACGCCGCCTCTGGCCGCTATCGCATGCGGCACTTCGCCGACAGCCTGGGCGCCGACGGCGTGCTGCGGCCCTTCATCGGCACCACCGATGAGTTCGACGTGGGCTGACGCGCGAGCACGCGCGGCTCATAGCCCGGTCTGTGCGCCCTTGTCCCCGCGTCGGGCTCCACGGCGCTGGATAGCGAAGATCGTGTAACCGAGCAACCCCACCGCCAGACCCATCAGACACACCGGACGCGCCGATTCCCAGCGGTCGCTGGTCCACACCACGATGGTGGCGATCAGCCAGAGGATGCTGCCGACCGCAAGGACCGGCCGTGGATCGGTGAAGCGCGGCGGTATCTGCGGGACATTCTGGGTCACAGTCCTAGCGTAGCTGCGGGAACAGGCGTCCACCGGCCAGCGTGTCCCGTATCGTTCTGCTCTGTGACAACGCCATCGGATGTTCGAGCTCTCGCTGGTGAGCTGTCGCTCGCGGTGGTGCGCTTGACGCGACATCTGCGAGGACGGCGCGCCGACGCGCAGATTTCGCTGACCCAGCTCTCCGCACTTGCCACCCTGCATCGGGAAGGTGCGATGACGCCGGGCGCCCTGGCGGCCAAGGAACGCGTGCAGCCGCCGTCGATGACGCGCGTGATCGCTTCGCTGACCGATTTGGAACTGGTTGAGCGCAAACCGCACCCGACCGACGGCCGTCAGATCATCGTTTCGCTCTCGGATGCGGGCCGCGCCTTGATCGCCGATGAGACCAGTGCCCGCGAGGCCTGGATGACCGAACAGCTGTCCACCCTGACCGACGATCAGCTGGTCGTGCTGACCCGCGCCGTCGGCATCATGAAGCAGCTGGTCGACGACTCGGAGTAAGCCGAGTGTCCCGACCGCGTCGGCGCGGGGTCATCAGCGAGTTACGTACCCACCGCGGCTGTACTGCGCCCCGAACGGCTGATCGCTCGCGACGATCTCGCGCCCGAGCGGGAACAGCGAGATCGGGATGAGCTTGAGGTTTGCCCAGCCGAAGGGGATGCCGATGATCGAGATGAACAGCGGGATGCTGGTGAGCAGGTGCCCGAGCGCCAGCCACCAACCGGCCACCAGGAACCAGATGATATTGCCGATCATCGACCCCACACCTGCGGAAGGCTTTTCGACCGTGGTCCGCCCGAACGGCCACAGCACATAGGCCGCGATCCGGAACGACGCGATCCCCCACGGAATGGTGATGATCAGGACACAGCAGATGATGCCCGCCAGGATGTAGCCGAGCGCCATCCAGAACCCGACGAATACGAGCCACAGGATATTGAGCACCAGCTGAATCGGCTTCATAAATCCAGCATGCCAGCCCACCGCATATCCGGACATCACTCCGGAGTACGAGGTGAGCTCAGGGACAACCCCGATCCACAGCACCGGCCCAGCTCAGCGGAACCGACCCGATTCAGCGGAATCAGCCCGGTTCGGCGGAGCCAGCCCGGTTCGACGGAATCAGCCCGATTCAGCGGAGCCAGCCCGGTTCGGCGGAGCCAGCCCGGTTCGACGGAGCCAGTCCGGTTCGACGGAGCCAGTCCGGTTCGACGGAATCAGCCCGGTTCGGCGGAATCAGCCGCGTTCAGCGGAATCAGCCGGGCTAAACGGAACCGGCCCGGTTCGGCGGAATCAGCCGGGCTAAACGGAACCGGCCCGGTTCGGCGGAATCAGCCGGGCTAAACGGAACCGGCCCGGTTCGGCGGAATCAGCCGGGCTAAACGGAACCGGCCCTGTTCAGCGGAATCAGCCGGGCTAAACGGAATCAGCCCGGGTTCGACGGAATCAGCCGGGTTCAGCGGAACCGACCCGTCTCAGCGGAACCCACCCGCTCAACAAAACCAGCCTGGCTCAGCTGAACCAACCCGGCTCAGCTGAACCAGTGCGGCTCAGCGGAAACAGCGCGGCTCAGTGGAAACAGCGCGGCTCAGTGGAAACAGACCCAGCTCAACAGGACCAGCCGGACCGACCCGGTTCGGCGGAATCAGCCGGCCCAACAGAATCAGCTGGGTTCAACGGAACCAGCCGGGTTCAGCGGAACCGACCCGTTCAGCGGAACCGACCCAGCTCAGCGGAACCAACCGGACTCAGAAGAACCAGCCCAGCTCAGAAGAACCAACCCAGCACTGCGTCCCGCTCCGCGCCGAACGCCTCGTCGAGTGCGCGCAGCTGGCCGGCATCCTTGGCCTGCAGCCGGTTGGCACCAGCGAAGACCCGCACCGGATATGCGCCGAGGTACATGCTGGCGAGCACGTCGATGCCGAGTTCGAAATCGGGGGTCCGGCTGGTCGGCACGCATTCGGCGACGCCGTCGCGCACCGTGAGTTCGAAGCTGCCGCCCGCATTCCGGAACGGGTCCTGTACCGCGAGTACGACATTCAGATCGCGCAGATACGAACGTGCCGTCAACGCGGCGGGAACGTCCATGAGCCGCAACCACAATCCGTCATAGCGTGCCTGCGTGCGCACCAGCCGGAGATCGGTGAGCAGATGCGGGAGCGGATCGTTATCGGTGAGCGCCGCCTCGATGTGGCTGCACAGCTCCAACCCGAATAGCGCCCGCCACAACGCGATATGCGCCTCCGGAGTCACCGCGCGCATCTCCTCGACGACCGCGGTCATGCTGCGGTCGCGACGGTTGTACCGATACAGCACGTACCCGTCCGGGTGCAGGAATGCGAAAAGTTCGCTGCTGCCATTGCGGAAGGCGGGCGAATCGGCGAGGTCCATTTTCCAGCGGGCCTCGGGACGCCGCTGCGCGCCGGGCACCAGGCGACGCCACCGGTCGTAGATCGCGCGGATCGGCTCGCCCGCATCGGTCATCGTGCTGAGCACCACGCCGCCCGGATCGGGGGCCGACGGTAGGAACTCGACGAACCGCCGATCGATCGAGACCGCGTTCTCGCGAATCGTCGGGCCGTAGCCGAACCGGCCGTAGATGGCGCCCTGACTCGCGGTGAAAATGGTCAGCGCGAGCCCGGCCGCTTCGGTGCGTCGATGCTGTTCGGTATAGATGGCCCGCAGAATCCCGCGCCGCCGGTGCATCGGCGCGACACCGACCCCGGCGATGCCACAGACCTCGACCGTGCGCTCGCCGGGCACCGTCAGTGTCATCCGGGTGGACCTGGCATGTCCGACGACGCGACCGTCGTCGACGGCGACGATCGCCTCCTCGGTCGGAAAGACCTGCGCCCGCAGCTGCGCGTACTCCGGTTCACTACGCACGCCGAACGAAGTATCGCCGAGCAACGCAATGGCCGCCACATCCTCCTCGGTGGCCGACCGAATCGTAATGCCCGGTATCAGCGTCATCCCTCGACCATCCCACGCCGCCCCACCCGCCCGCACTCGAATTACCGCGCCACCAAAGCTGCACCGTGGTTTCCCGCAGAGGTTCCGAACGCCCCGCAGACCGACATGCCGCACGACTCGCCGACAGTTGGACCCGAACCTCTGCGGCACCAGGCGTTGGGCGGTGGTCGGCACCGGTGTTGGGTGGGGTGGTGGTGCCCGGCAGGATGTAGCGGTGGCTGAAGTGATCGATATTGATGATCCTGCTGATCCGCGGGTCGATGACTTTCGCGACTTGAAGTCCGCGGATCGGCGGCCCGATCTGCCGGGACGCAAGGGGTTGGTGATCGCGGAGGGGGTGGTGGTCGTGCAGCGGATGCTGGATTCGCGGTTTCGGCCGAACGCGCTGCTCGGCGTGGAGAAGCGGCGCGCCGAACTCGCGGCGGATCTGGCGGGCATCGATGTGCCGTACTACCGGACGACCGCCGAGGTGATGGCGGAGGTGGTCGGGTTCCATCTCAATCGCGGTGTACTCGCGGTGGCGCGCCGACCCGCGGAGTTGAGTGTGGACGAGGTCATCGAGCGGGCCAGGACGGTGGCGGTGCTGGAGGGGGTGAACGATCACGAGAACCTCGGCTCGATGTTCCGGAATGCGGCGGGACTCGGCGTCGAGGCCATCCTGTTCGGAGACCGGTGCGCCGATCCGCTGTACCGGCGGGCGGTGCGGGTGTCGATGGGACATGTGCTGCGAGTGCCGTTCGCGCAGCTGCCGCAATGGCCGGGCGGGTTGGATATGTTGCGGAACAAGGGATTCCAGCTCATCGCGCTCACCCCGAACCGGGCGGCGGTGAACCTGGCCACGGCGATGACGGGGGAGCGGGTGGCATTGCTGCTCGGTGCGGAGGGGCCCGGTTTGACCGAGGAGGCCATGCGAGCCACCGATATTCGGGCGCGCATTCCGATGTCGCCGGGTACCGATTCGCTCAATGTGGCGACCGCGGCCGCCATGGCGTTCTATGAACGGGTGAGGACGTCATGAGGGGGGATCCCGTGAGCGAGCGTCAGCGGGTGAACCATAAGCACCGCGCGCCGTGGCGCACGACGGAGCCGAGCGCCGGCGAGGCGCCCTCGTGAGCTATTTCCCCAATGGGGCGTACCGCCCCTACCAGCCCTACCAGGATCCGACCCCGTGGGCCGCCGGGCTCACCGTCGCGACCATGGTGGCTTTGCTGACGGCCGTCGCGGTATACGCCTTCGGCTCGGCACTGGCACAGGTGCATCCGATCCTCGCGATCCTGGTCAACCTGGTCGCCGTCGGCGGCGCCGCGCCCACCGCTTGGCGCTGGCGGCAGGCGCCGGTGACCCGCTGGGTCATCGGCGGCGGTGCGGTCGGTGTTCTGCTCGGCTGGCTGGTCCTGATCATCGGCGGACTGTCGGGCTAGACCTCAGCAGACGCGATCCTTGCCGCGCAGCCAGTCGAGCAGGCCGCGTCGGGGTCTCGAATCGCCGTTGTGCTGCGCGTCGGATGGCATCAGGTCGGCTGGACCGGGTGCCTGCCCCTTCGGATAGAGGGTGAAGCCGCAGACCGCGATATCGCCCGGTGTCAGCGCGCCGTCGGCGGCGGGGGAGCGGTAGTGGAAGCCGAGCCACTCGTTGTTGGCGGCGTCGGCGAAATCGGGCGGATCGAAAGGGAGCGTCTGCGGGTCCGGCAGTTCCCCGGCCTGCCAGCGCACCGGATGATCACCCGCCCAATACGAGCGTTCCCACACCAGTGGCAGGCCGTCGTCTTCCAGGATGTTCACCCGTGTCGAACTGAACGAGCGCCGGAATTCACCACGCTCCCAATGTGCGAACGCGCCCCAGCCATGGTGGGCGTCGAACGAGACCAGATAGGTGTGCTCCGAGGCGAGCGGGCGGACCAGCAATTCCGGCAGTGCCGTCGGATGCGCCCGTGCCGCCTGCGCCGAGCAGACCACGGTGACCCCGGGATAGCAGCCGATGTACACCTCGTCGGCATCCGGACCCGCGCAACCGCCGAGCGTGCCGACCATGATGGGTAGGACGTCGCGGTCCTCGTGCAACTGTTTCGCCAGTGCCAGCGCGGCTTCCGGATCCGGATCGTGGTTCGCGCGGAGTACCGCCAACGGATCCTGTGCGTCGACGTACCAGAGAGACGAAGCCTTGAACAGCATTTCCGGCACCTCCCGATGGTTGCACCAAACAGCTCCGCTAACTTCGAGCAACCCACGGCGTCCTCGCGTGACTTCGCACTACCGTGACCCGCCCGACGTCGACAAACCAAGTCGACGACACACGAAAAATCTACCCGTTCTCCCGCTTCGGCGATGGACCTTCCGCCTCCGAACACGCCAGCGGGCCTCAGAAATTCGCAGCAAACAGTTAGCTGGCGATCAGGCAATCAAGATCGAGCAGTGCTCGTGGTGGGGTTCTCTGAATCGATGCCGCGACGAGTCCCACCTGATCTCGAGCGCCGCGCGAGTTGGGGGCTGAGTGTTGCCGGCCCGGACCCGGACCTGAAACCCGGTCCGGGGTAACTCGACTCAGTGCCCCGAGCTGCGGACCCCGAGCAACACGTCTTCCCACGACGGCATGGGCGCCTTGCCCCGCTTGTTGCGCGCCGCCTTCGCGGGCGCGGCCTTGGTCTTCGGTGCTTCCTCCGCGGCAGGCTTCGCCGAGGCGGCGGGCTTGGCCGGAGCAGTGGGCGCGGATGGGGCGGTGCCCACACCGGATGCCGGGGCGGTCGGTGCGGCACCGGCGGCCGGGGTGGTGCTCGTCCCCGCGGCGGCGGCAGCGGAACCACCCGCGGCCGGAATGGCATTCGTGGTCGCGGCGGCCGGAATCGCGGCAGCCGCACCGCCGGCGCTGACCGGCGTGCCGCTACCACCGGCCGCGACGGAACGCTGCTCGTAGTAGTCGTCCAGGGTCGGCTGACTGCGTGCCGCCGTCCGTGCCGGTGCCGCCGCGGTCTCGCGCGCCGGACGCGCCTCGGTCGGGCGGGTCTCCACGGGCCGAGTCTCTACCGACGGTTCGGGCGCGACGGGCGCTTCGATTTCGGACTGCGGCGGGAGGATGGTCGCGAGCCCGCGTAGGGCGCGGCCGAAGTCGGGATCGATGAGGTCCGAGGCCGGATCATCGAGCGGGGAGACCGAGCCGCCGTGCGCGTCGGGCTGGTAGCGCCAATGCGCGGCGATTTCGGAACGGCCGTTCTGCCACTGCAATTGGGCGACCCAGAAGCCCTTCTCGTCCTTCCAGGCATCCCATTCGGCGTTCTCCAGGGTGTGCCCGCGTTCGGTGAAGGCGGCGGTGACGATGTCGATCAGGGTTTCCACGGCCGGACCGTCGGCGCGCACCGGATGGGCCTTCTGCGCTAGTTCAGCGGCGCGGGCCCGTTCCAGCAGCACGGGATAGGCGAACCGTTCGACCCGGCTCAGCGGCATCCCGGATTCCTCGGTGACCTGTTCTACGGATGCCCCGGCGCGGATACGAGCTTGAATATCGCGGGGACGCATAGTTGCTTCCATCTCGATCTCAATCTGGCCGAATCGGGCAAGGTCTCCGCGTGCTGCGGCTCGAAGCTTGTCGTCAGCGGGCAGCCGGTACTTGTTGCCGGTCTCGGTGTCGATGCACACAATGTGCGTGGAGTCGGGCGTCACCCCGATCACTCGAAGTTCACGCACCGTTACCTCCTTATCGCGTCGGCTCGCGACACCGCCCACTTTCCGAAACAGTAGTGCACTACTGATGATCTCGAGGCGGGACACGCGGGGCGGAAATCTGCGAAAGAGCTTCCGCGCCCCGCTAGTCTGCTCTGATCGATTCGCCGCACCCTAATGCGCGGCGTGTCGAAAGTGGGCGTGTCGCAGTGGCCGAGCTGATTTACCCCAGTTTCTCGACGACCCAGTCGATGCTACGCGTCAGCTGCGAGACATCCTCGGGGTCGATTGCCGGGAACATGCCGACGCGCAGTTGGTTGCGGCCGAGCTTGCGGTAGGGCTCGGTGTCCACGATTCCATTGGCGCGCAGCACCTTCGCCACCGCGGCCGCATCGACCGAATCGGCGAAGTCGATGGTGCCGACCACCTGCGAGCGGTGCGCCGGATCCGCGACGTACGGCGTGGCGTAGGAACTCGACTCGGCCCAGGAGTACAGCCGCGACGAGGAATCCAGCGTCCGCTTGACGGCCCAGTCCAGCCCGCCATTGCCATTGAGCCATTCGATCTGGTCGGCGAAAAGCAGCAGCGTGCCCAATGCCGGGGTGTTGTAGGTCTGGTCCTTGGTGCTGTTGTCGATCGCGATCGGCAGCGAAAGGAATTCGGGGGTCCAGCGGCCCGAGGCCTTGATCTCCTCGACCCGGGCCAGTGCGGCCGGGCTCATCAGCGCGACCCAGAGGCCGCCGTCGGAGGCGAAGCACTTCTGCGGTGCGAAGTAGTAGACGTCGGCGTCGGTGATGTTCACCGGCAGACCGCCCGCGCCGGAGGTGGCGTCGATGGCGATCAGCGCGTTCTCCGAACCCGCCGGGCGCTGCACCGGGATCGAGACGCCGGTGGAGGTTTCGTTGTGCGCCCAGCCGATCAGGTCGGCCGAGGGATCGGCGACCGGCTCGGGCGCACTGCCCGGCTCGGCGGAGACCACGATCGGATCGCCGATGAACGGGTTGCCCTTGGCCACCGCGGCGAACTTCGAGCTGAACTCACCGTTGGTCAGGTGCAGCGAGCGCTCGCGGATCAGGCCGAATGCGGCGGCATCCCAGAACGCCGTGGTGCCACCGTTGCCGAGCACCACCTCGTAGCCGTCGGGCAGGGTGAACAGTTCGCGCAGGCCCTTGCGCACGCGGGCGACCACGTCCTTGACCGGCTTCTGCCGGTGGCTGGTTCCGAATACCGAGGCGCCGACGGAGACCAGAGACTGCAACTGCTCCGGGCGCACCTTGGAGGGGCCACAGCCGAACCGTCCGTCGGCGGGCTTGAGATCGTCGGGAATGGTCGGGAACTCAGCGGTCATGGCCAACAGGGTAGACGGTGGTATTGCTGTGACTCTGACCACACTCCAGCTAACGTTGACGCCCATGAACCTGGCGTCGGTTGGTACGGGGTGGCTACTGCGCAGTCGGGGGTCACGGAACTTCGGGCTCCGTGCTGGTGCTCTAACGGATGGGCAGCGGCGCGAGTTGCTGATGCGCGGCGTCGCGGGGTCGGCGACGATCCTCGGCGTGCGGCCCCGGCGCAGCGAACCAGGACACGTTTTCTGGGTCCGCGTGCAGGTGGAAGGCGCGCTGCCGTACGAAACCCGGGTCCGGCAGCGGATGCGCCCCGAAGACCTGGAGTGGATGCAGCCCGGGGATGTGATCAGCTGCCGGGTCGATCCGGGCGACCGCGACCGGCTGGTGCTCTATGTGCCCGATATCGAGGAGACCAGCCGGGCCAGCATTGCCAAGATCCTCGCCGGCGGCCGCCGCGCCGATGCCACCGTACTGGCCGCCGCGCCGGTGGCGGCCGATTACACCGGTCGCGACGATCCGGTGCTGCGCCTGGACCTGGAACTGCGCGCCTGGGATGAGGAGAAGCCGTGGCGCGTGCGCCTGATCCAGCCGGTCCCGCTGGCCGCCATCGGTCTCGTCGATCTGGGCCAGCACCTCGAGGTCGCCTTCTTCACCGTCGACCGCGGCGAATCCGTCGCGGTCGACTGGCTCGCCTCCCTCGGCGAGGACTAGCGCTGCATGGGCGGCTCGGTGCACGTGCGGAGCCGCCCGTCGAGCACTAGCTGTTCGCCTTCACCCGGGCCAGGGCGTGGCCGGTGAGTGCGATCAGGGCGGTTTTGGCGGACTCCCGGTCTCTGGCGTCGATCATCATGACCGGGACGTCGTCGGAGAGCGACAGCGCGTCGCGAATGGCCTCTTCGGGAAATTTCGGGGCGCCCTCGAATTCGTTCACCGCGACCAGGAACGGTAGACCGAGTTCCTCGAAATAGTCGACCGCGGCGAAGCTTTCGTCCACGCGACGGGTATCGACCAGCAGGATCGCGCCGATCGCGCCGAGGCTGAGGTCGTCCCACATGAACCAGAACCGATGCTGGCCGGGGGTGCCGAACAGGTAGAGCACCAGATCGTCGGACAGGGTGATCCGGCCGAAGTCCATGGCCACCGTGGTGGTCTGCTTATCCGGGACCGCGGAGGTGTCGTCGATCTCGGAGGCGAGATCGGTCATCAGCGCCTCGGTCTTCAGCGGCACGATATCCGATACCGCGCCCACCAGGGTCGTCTTGCCGACGCCCATTTCTCCGGCTATCACGATCTTCGCCGAGACAGCGCGGGACGCGGCGGGGGCTTCTTGCTCAGGTGCGGTCATCGAACATCCTCGGCTGCAAAGGGTTTCAACTTACCAGTGGCTCTTCCGTCACGTACCCCCCGCTGATAGCTGTTCAATCCTGCGCGGATCGATTCCGGATTCCGTCGTGGGCCCTCCGCCGAATCCGTTGTCCCCGCCCCCGATTCGGCCCCGCCGGGCACCAACTGATTCCCAGGGTCTCGTTTCGGTAGTCCGGAGGTCGTCCTTTCGGTGATCTGCGCATCCGCCGCCCGCTGGGCGGCGGACCAGCCTTCATCCGCCGCCGAATGCCAATTCGTCAAGACCGGTAACTCCCCTGTAGTCGGATCCGCCAACCACTTCGACATCATCCCGGCGAATATCGGCGTCGATTCACCACCGGTATCTTGCGCCGACTCCCCGTTGGATGTGGGTCGGATGGACTCTGCCGCATCCCCATTCGCCCCGGATGGTGTGGATTCGGTAGGCGCGGTCTGGAAGAACGACGATGTCTTGACCACGCGCTCCTGGGGCCCGGTCGGTGGACCCGAATCGGGCACGCTCGCGGATGACGGCGTAGGGGCGGGCGGTGTCGCGCTGGCCGGTGTCGATGTGGTCGCTGCGGCCGCGCCAGACGTCTTGGCGGCAGCAGCGGATGCGCCCGCTTTGCGACGCCCCTTGCGATTGACACCCGGAACCCGTTTCGGCAGGCCATAACTGGTGATCACCGGCGGTGCGGCAGGTGCGTCGGCCGCGGGCTCCGCCGGCTTGGGCAGCGCCGCCGGCGGCGCGCCGATCCGCCGGGCCGCGGGTGTGGCCTTGGCCGCGGGGGCGATCGCCTTCGCTGGCGTAATGGCCTCGACCGCGGGTGTGGCCTTGGCGGCCGACTCGGCCGTGGCCGCCGCCGCGGTGCTCAGCGCATCACGATGTATCGGAATCACCGGCTTCAGATTCGCCGGATCATCCGGATCCTGAGACGGCACGTCGATGAGCGCGGGCGGAATGTGCAGGCTCGCGGTGATGCCCGGACTCAGCGCGCGATCGTGGCTGCGCCGGAGTCGAACCGTGATGCCGTGCCGCTCGGCGAGTTTGCCGACCACGAACATGCCCATCTGCCGGGTCGTCGCGACAGTGGCCGCGGCCGGTGCCGCCAACCGCTCGTTGATCTCGTTCAGTTCGGTCGGCGTGATGCCGATGCCCTCGTCGATGACCTCGATCAGCAGGCCGCCCTCGGAGGTCCGGCTGTAGGAGAACGTGACATCGCTATCGGGCGGTGAGGCCCGCAGCGCGTTCTCCAGCATCTCGGCGATCAGGTGCACCACATCGGTGGCCGCGATGCCAGCGACCCAACCATCGGGTGTGGCACCGGATTTGACCCGCTGATAGTCCTCGACCTCGGAGACCGCGGCGCGCAGGATATCGCGCACCTCGACCGGTCCGGACCGATCGTGGCGCGACCGCGTCCCGGCCAGCACCAGCAGGTTGGCGCTATTGCGCCGCATGCGTGCGGCCAGGTGGTCGAGCCGGAACAACTGGCCGAGCCGTTCGGGATCCTTCTCCTCGAATTCCAGCGCCTCGATCATGCTGAGCTGGCGATCCACCAGCGTCTGGCTGCGCCGCGCCATGGTCTCGAACATGTCGTTGACCTGATCGCGCAGCAGTTGCTGCTGGGCGGCGAGTTTGAGCGCCTGCGCGTGCAAACCATCAACGGTGCGGGCGATTTCGCCGATCTCCTCACCGGTGTGCACCGGCACCGGTTTGACCGTGATGTCCTCGAGCTGGGCGCCGAGCATGATCCGCTCGACCTCGCTCGGCAGATCCTGTTCGGCGAGTTCGGTCGCGCCCGCCCGCAGCCTGCGCAGCGGCTGCAGCAGCGAGTGCGCGACCAGCAGCGCCAAACCGAGCGCCGCGATCACCGTGACGAGCACCACCAGTGAGGCCTGTAGGGCCGCCGACTGGGCCGCCGTCACCTTATTGTCGACATCGCCGATGACGCTCTGCACGATCTGGCGGGTGAGCCCGGTGTAGATATCGCGGGATTCGATGGCGAGCCGCCGCAATTCGACCAGGTCCACGATGTGGGTGTGGATCCCCGTCTCGATCATGTCCTTGAGCACGGCGTTGTTGGGGCGCACCACCCGATCGAGGTCGGCCTTGGCCGCGGGCATGGCCTGCTCGATCGCATCGGTGGTGGCCAGGAATCGGCCCTGCGCGGTGTGGAAACCCTCGGCCTGGGTCGGCTGCTGGATTGCCTGCATCGCCGCCATCAGCCAGTTGAAGCCTTCGACCTTGCCGACGAGCACATCGGAGAGCTGTGCCTTCGCCACCACGACCGAGCCGACGCGGATCGGGGTGAGCAACTTGTCCACGGTGCCGATCGCGTCGACGACGATCGCGTTGTTCAATTCGACGGCCTTGACCGGATCGCCGCCGCCCTTACCGCCCGAGCGGATGACCTCGCTGGTCGTGGTCATCTGCTTCAGCGCCCTGGCGACGGACGCATCGAGGCCGTCGCGTTTGGCGCGCAGGGTGGCTTCGGTAATAGCCGTTGACAATTCGACCAGGTCCTGGTCGGTAGTGGTGCCGTAAATCTGCCCGGCCGCGACGGTCGAGGCGGCGGATTCGAGTGCGGTGATCGCCGGAATATCGGAGATCCGATCGGCGGCATCGGCGTATTGGGAGTAGTCGTTGAAGAAGACCGTCAAGCGCAGGCCGCCGAGCAGAATGGCCGCGGCCAGCGGAAGCGCAACGGCCGCGCCGACTTTCCAGCGCACCCGCCATTGCTCCAGGTGCCGCCACCGAGTGTGCGCGAATATTCCCTGCGCCACCCTACCTACCGCCTTCCGCTCGGATCGGCCCGATCAGGTCACCTCGCGCTCGGCGAAATGCCCAGTGAGCAGCCGCGATCCGTCTCACCATCGTGCTGCGCCCGAACTTGTCGGGCAGGTTTGTCCATGAGCGACCGGCAGGCGGTCGGCTGACCTCGGGATAGCAGTCAGCATCGGTACCATACTGGCTCGCTGCCGAGGGTTGCGCGTTATTGGCGCGATCCCTGGGGCGTCCAGTCCATTCCGTAATATTCGTGTTCACAGATGGACAAAAGTGAACCCCGCCGCACGCAGTGCGGGCAGCGCCGCGGTCATCCCGGCGGCGGTCCCGGAGTTCGGCCGGTGCATGTGCGCCAGTGAGATCGCTCCCGGTTGAGCGGCTTTCATCGCGTTCTGGACCTGGGCCGCGCTCGCGGTGGCGCCGTAGTCGGCGTTGATGCTGAAGCCGACCGGCCGTTCGCCCAGCTCGTTCACGATCGACACCGCGACATCGTCATAGTGCGCGGTACCCGCGCGGAAGAAGCGCGGCGGTTTGCCGAGCAGGGTGGTGAGCCGTTCGTGATTGGCCCAGACCTCGTCGACCGCCTCCTGCGGCGATCCGGTGCCCGCGATGTCATAGGCGGCCCGGCCGGTCACCGAGAGCGGCTTATGGGCCACACCGTGATTAGCCAGCTCGAACAGCGGATTTGCCGCCAACTGCGCGGCACGACCCGGATTCGCATCGATCCAGCGCTTATTGAGGAACAGCGTGGCCGGAATCTGCTGGGAGATAAGCAGATTCAGCAGGACCTCGTCGATATCGTTATTGCCAGGCCCGCCGCACGCGTCAAAGGTCACCGCCATTTGCTTGCCGGTTGCCGCGAAAGTGCTGGTGATGCCGTCCATCTCCATGCCCCACTGCTGCGGCTGCGCACCCGCGTGCCGGGCGGCCACCGCCGCGGGCGCGTTGGCGGCGGGCGCCTGCTGCGGGGCCTTCGGAATGGCCTGCACATCAACGGCGGTCGCGGCGGTCGTGGTTCTCGGTTGTGCGACGGTGGTCTTGCCATTGTCGGTTCCGCATCCGGCGACGAATGCCGCGGCCGCAGTACCGAACCCGATCAGCCGCCGCCGCGACATATTCCTATCCAGCATTCCCCGTTAGCTCTCTCTCACAACCGTCCACAGGATGCTACCGGCGCAAATGGCCGGACACCGTGGCGGGCAATAGATCCCACCACGGTGTCCGATTACTACCCGTTGGGCGGCGTACTACACGTGCGCGATGCTGGACCAGCCAGCGACTTCCTGCGGCTGGCGCGGGCCGGGGCCGGTGTAGATGGCGGCCGGGCGGACCAGCTTGCCCAGCTGCTTCTGCTCGAGGATGTGGGCACACCAACCGGCGGTGCGGCCACAGGTGAACATCGCGGGCATCATATGCGCGGGGACCTCGGCGAAGTCCAGGATGACCGCGGCCCAGAACTCGACATTGGTCTCGATGGCGCGGTCCGGGCGACGCTCGCGCAGTTCGGCCAGTGCGGCCTGCTCGAGCGCGGCGGCGACCTCGAAGCGCGGGGCGCCGAGGCGCTTGGCGGTGGCGCGCAGCACGCGGGCGCGCGGATCCTCGGCCCGGTAGACCCGGTGGCCGAAGCCCATCAGCTTTTCCTTGCGGTCCAGGATGCCCTTGACCAAAGTGCGTGCGTCACCGGACTTTTCGACGGCCTCGATCATCGGCAGCACCCGCGCCGGTGCGCCGCCGTGCAGCGGGCCGGACATCGCGCCGATCGCACCGGACAGTGATGCGGCGACATCGGCACCAGTGGAGGCGATGACGCGGGCGGTGAAGGTGGAGGCGTTCATGCCGTGTTCGGCGGCGGAGACCCAGTAGGCGTCGATGGCCTCGGTGTGCCGCGGGTCCGGATCGCCCTTCCAGCGGGTCATGAACCGTTCGGTCACCGTGGTGCACTCGTCGATCTTCTTCTGCGGCACCGCGGGCTGGTAGATGCCGCGCGCGGACTGCGCGACGTAGGACAGCGCCATCACCGAGGCGCGCGCCAGATTCTCCCGCGCGGTCTCGTCGTCGATATCGAGCAGCGGCTGGTAGCCCCAGATCGGGGCGAGCATGGCCAGTCCGGCCTGCACGTCGACGCGCACGTCACCGGTGTGCACCGGCAGCGGGAACGGCTCGGCTGGGGGTAGACCGCGACCGAATGCGCCGTCCACCAGTAGCGCCCACACGTCGCCGAAGGTCACCTGCGAGCCGACCAGGTCCTCGATATCGACGCCGCGGTAGCGCAGCGCGCCACCGTCCTTGTCGGGTTCGGCGATATCGGTGGTGAAGGCAACCACGCCTTCCAGGCCGCTGATGAAGTCGGGGGGTACGGCGGTGTGCCCGCTGGGCACCGCGGGGCTGGTAGTCATGTTGTGACTCTCCTTGCACTTCGGTTTCGCATTCCGTAGCGACTGCCTGCCGGTCGCTCGGAAAGGTCACGAGCGACGGCATGCCGACCGCTCGAAAAGGCCTGTTCTCGCCGATGAGGGTGTGGCTCGCCGAGCACATGCCGATCAACAAAACCTTAGCTCCCTGCTACCGCGGAGTAACGTCTGCCCCATGCGTGACCTGGACAATTCATCCGTCGGACAGGAGACGACCGTGACCGATCCGACCCTGTTCCGGGCGTCCGATCTGGCCGCCATGCGAGTCGACTACGGCGGCATGCCTTTCGGCAGCGGCGAAGACACCGATCTGGACGAAACCTGGCTGGCCGGGGGCTGGGAGCCGCTGTTGCGGCATTGGATCGAACAGGCCACCGCCGTCGGCATCGCCGAGCCCAATGCCATGGTCGTCGCCACTGTCGCGCTGACCGATGCCGGTCCGCGCCCGGTCGCCCGGACGGTGCTGTGTAAGGGTCTCTCGCCGGAGGGTGTGACTTTTTACACGAATTACGACTCGGCCAAGGGCAATCAACTGGCAGGTGTTCCGTTCGCCGCCGCGACCTTCGTCTGGCCGGCGCTCGGCCGCCAGGTCCATGTGCGCGGGCCGGTCGAGCTGGTCTCGCCGGAAACGACCGCCGTCTACTGGCGCTCCCGGCCGCGCGATTCACAGTTGAGCGCCTGGGCCTCGCGGCAGTCCCGGCCGATCGCCTCGCGCGCCGAACTCGATCGCACGCTGGCCGAGACCACCGCCCGCTTCGCCGATGTCGACGAGATCCCGGTGCCGCCGCATTGGGGCGGTTATCTGATCCGCCCCGATGAGGTGGAGTTCTGGCAGGGCCGCCGGGGTCGGCTGCACAACCGGATCCGGGTGCGCGTCAGCGGTGACGCCATGATCGTCGACCGACTACAACCCTGACCAGGCCCACCCGTCGCCAGGCCACCACTCCACGAGCGAATCGCTGCGCGATGCGCCCACCCGTCGTCCGGCCACCACCCCCATCGAATCGCTGCGCGATGCGCCCACCACCGAGCCCACCCAACCTTGTTGGGCCGCTGACCGACTCATTACGCTGCGATCGGTGAAACTGCTCGCCGACACCACCCCGCTGCGCTATCCCGATTTCCGACGGCTGTGGACCAGCAATATCGTCACCGTGATCGGTTCGCAGCTGTCCGTGGTGGCGGTGCCGCAGCAGATCTTCCAGATCACCGGCAGCTCGGGCTATGTCGGTCTGGCCGGTCTGTTCGGCCTGATACCGCTGATCGTGTTCGGCCTGTGGGGCGGTGCGCTCGCCGATGTGATGGACCGGCGCAAGCTGATGCTCATCACCAACTGCGGCACCGGCGTGACCGCGCTGGCCTTCTGGGCCCAAGCCGCGACCGGACTCGACAATGTGTGGATCGTGCTGGGGCTATTCGCCGCGCAGCAGGCGCTGTTCGCGGTGAATCAGCCGACCCGCAGTGCCGCCATCCCGCGACTGCTCCCCATCGAACACCTGGCCGCCGCCAGCGCGCTCAGCATGACCGTGCAGCAGATCGGTGCCATTGCCGGTCCGGTGCTCGCGGGTGTGCTGATCCCGGTGGTCGGGCTGTCCACGCTGTATCTGATCGACGCCGTCGCGCTGCTGGCCACCGTCTGGGCGGTGTGGAAGCTGCCGGCCATCGCACCCACCGGAACCGCGCGCAAGGCCGGATTCCGTACGGTTCTGGACGGTTTCGCCTATCTGGCGACGCAGCGCATCCTGCTCGCCTCCTTCATCGTCGATGTGATCGCCATGGTCTTCGGCATGCCGCGCGCGCTGTTCCCGCAGATCGCGCGCGAAACCTTCGGTGACCCGGCCACCGGCGGCGTCGCGCTCGGCCTGCTGTTCGCGTCCATGTCGGTCGGCGCGGTATTGGGCGGGGTGTTCTCCGGCTGGATCGCGCATGTGCGCCGCCAGGGCCTGGCGGTGGTGGTCTGCATCGTGCTCTGGGGGCTGGCCATGGTCGGCTTCGGACTTGCCGTCGGACTGACCGGCCATGGCCTCGGCATCGGGCCGGGGCTGTGGATCGCGCTGGCCTGCTCGGCCTTCGGCGGCGCGGTCGATATGGTCTCGGCCGCGCTGCGCGTCGCCATGCTGCAGACCGTCACCACCGATGAGATGCGCGGGCGCCTGCAGGGTGTGTTCATCGTGATCGTCGCCGGCGGTCCGCGCATCGGTGATGTTGCCCACGGTTTTGCCGCGGCAAGCCTGGGTACCGCGGTCGCCGCGGCGGGTGGCGGTGTGCTGGTGGTTATCGGTGTGGTGCTGGCGGCCCTGGCATTTCCGGCATTCGTGCGATATCGGATCGCCAGGTCGTCCTCGGTGCCGGTGTCGAGTTAGCGCGATAAACCTCACGTGACGCGAACGTGTTTGTGAGGTCGGTCGGTGGGCACCCTCGTTCTCGGGCCGTGCGAGCAACGACTAGCGTCTAGGTGAGAGCACCGCCGTGCCGACCGCACCCCGATGCCGACGGTCCTAGCCTGAGAGGGATCCTTCCGTGCCCGAAAAAGACCACATCAACGACGCCAAGCCGGTTTTGAGCTACCCCGGCGGCGAATACGCCATGACGATCGCCGAAGCCGAAGAAGGCAATGACGGCATCGATCTCGGCAAAATGCTGGCCAGCACCGGGTATGTGACCTACGACCCCGGATTCATGAACACCGCGCCTACCAAGTCGGCGATCACCTACATCGACGGCGAAGCGGGCATCCTGCGCTACCGCGGCTACCCGATCGACCAGCTCGCGGAGTCCTCGACCTTCATCGAGGTCAGCTACCTGCTGATCTACGGCGAGCTGCCGACCCAGGCGCAGCTGGACGAGTTCACCGACCGGATCCGCCGGCACACTCTGCTGCACGAGGATCTCAAGCGGTTCTTCGACGGCTTCCCGCGCAACGCGCACCCGATGCCGGTGCTGTCCTCCGCGGTGAACGCGCTCTCGGCGTACTACCAGGATTCGCTGGACCCGCGCGATCCCGAACAGGTCGAACTGTCGACCATCCGACTGCTGGCCAAGCTGCCCACCATCGCGGCCTACTCGTACAAGAAGTCGGTCGGTCAGCCCTTCCTCTACCCGGACAACTCGCTGAGCCTGGTGGAGAACTTCCTGCGGATGACCTTCGGCTTCCCGGCCGAACCCTACGAGGTCGATCCGGAGATCGCCGCTGCGCTCGACATGCTGCTCATCCTGCACGCCGATCACGAGCAGAACTGCTCCACCTCGACCGTGCGCCTGGTCGGCTCCTCGGACGCCAACCTGTTCACCTCCGTCTCCGGCGGTATCAACGCGCTGTGGGGCCCGCTGCACGGCGGCGCCAACCAGGCCGTGCTGGAGATGCTGGACGGCATCAAGGCCCAGGGCGGCAACGTCAAGGAATTCATCCGCAAGGTCAAGAACAAGGAAGACGGCGTGAAGCTCATGGGCTTCGGGCACCGCGTCTACCGCAACTACGACCCGCGGGCCTCGATCGCCAAGAAGCACGCCGACGCGATCCTGTCCAAGCTCGGCGGCGATGACGAATTGTTCGATATCGCAAAGTCTCTCGAAGAGGCCGCGCTCACCGACGAGTACTTCATCTCGCGTCAGCTGTACCCGAACGTCGACTTCTACACCGGCGTCATCTACAAGGCCATGGGCTTCCCGACCCGCATGTTCACCGTGCTGTTCGCCATGGGCCGACTGCCGGGCTGGATCGCGCACTGGCGCGAAATGCACAGCGAGCCTTTGAAGATCGGCCGCCCGCGTCAGATCTACACCGGTTACGGTCACCGTGACTACCACGAGATCAGCGGGCGATAGTTTTTCCGTCCAATTTCACCGTCACCTATCAGAGGGGATAGCCGAATGACCAAGCCGGAGATCGAATTCCAGGAGGGCCCCGCGCCCACCGAGCTGGTGATCAAGGATCTCACCGTCGGTGAGGGTAAGGAAGCGGTGCCGGGCGGCATCGTCGAGGTGCACTACGTAGGTGTGGAATTCGACAGCGGCGAGGAGTTCGACTCGTCCTGGAAGCGCGGCGAGTCCATCAGCTTCCCGCTGCGTGGCCTGATCCAGGGTTGGCAGGACGGCATTCCGGGCATGAAGGTCGGCGGCCGCCGCCAGCTGACCATTCCGCCGGAGCTGGCCTACGGCCCGGCCGGTGCCGGCCATCAACTGTCGGGCAAGACCCTGGTCTTCGTGATCGACCTGCTGGACGTTAAGTAGGCTCTGTCTAATTTGCCGCGCCTTCGGCGCGGCGTGTTCGCGGCCCCCTTGAGACGGGCCGCGAACGGTCGCTCGTAAGACTCGCTCCGTGGTGGCTCGCTATGTGGCTCGTGTTCCGGCTGACGGAGCACGAGCCACAATCGTTTCTCGGGCGGGCTCGGGCGAAGCCGGACGCGTCAGTTGCGAATGATTTCGACCGGGTCGGTGAGCGCGAGGGCGAGGGCGGACTGCTGGCCGGCGCTGCGCTGAGGCAGGGCCGCGACGGCCTTATCGGTTTGGGTGCTGAGGTTGGTCACGATCTGCTGGAGCTGGGTGACGCCGCCGGTGAGTTGGCCGATGGCGCTGACCAATTGGGCCCCGCCCTGATCGGCGAGTTGCGGCAGGCCCTTGGCGAGTTCGGCGCCCTCGGCCAATTGGGCACTGGCACCGGTCAACCGGTCGACCACGGTGCGCAGCAGGGTGCCGAGATCGGTGCTCGGATCGACGGCGCTGCCGACCAGTTCGCCGAGACCGCTCAGCTGGGATCCGGCCTGACCCGAAACATTGCGTAGCCCTTCGAGTTTCCCGATGATGTCGGCCACCTGCGGATCACCGGCGAAGGGGAGGGCGCGCAGCAGCGGCAGGATCTGATCGAGTCCGCCGCTCACCGTATTCGCGGTCTGCTGCACCTGCCCGATCGTGACACCGGTCGAATCCAGCGCCGAGGCAAGCTGATTCGCCTGCGCGGCCGCGCCGGAGACGGTCGAGTTCAGCAGCGCGATGGCCGAAGTCAGCTGTGCCGAACCCTCCTTGGCGAAACTCAGGAAGCCGAGCAGCTGATCCGCGCCCGAGCTGAACTGATCGGCACCCGCCGCGGCGGCGTTCACCCCGGCATTGAGCAACTGGGTGGTGAACTGCACCGAGGTCATCTGCGTGCGCGCCTGCGCGACCGCGGCGAGGGCGGCGTCCACTCCGGCCGCGCCGACCCGGTGCGTGACGGTATTCACCGCGCCGTTCACCAGGTTCGTATCGGCACCCTTATGGGTATCCACCGTGACCTTGGCCCGTTTGGGCTGTGCGCTCGCCAGCGTGCCCATGGATTCGGTCAGATCAGCGGGCAGGGTGATCACCGCCGCGTAGTCGTCGGCATTGATGTCACCGGGCTTGCCGACGGTCCACTCGTAACCGCCGCCCTCCTGCTGCAGCGCCTGGGCGATGCGGGCACCCGTCGGTCCGGTATCGGCGTTCACCAGGGCGATACCGCTCGGTGCGCTGGACGCTCGTGTGCATGCGGTGATGGTGCCTCCGAGCACGCCGGCGGTGAGAACGGCAACGGCGAACAGGGCCCAGCGGGCGCGATTTCCGGTCACAACTCCGCCTCGCTAGCGCTCGGCTCCGCCGTGACCGACGGTGCTGTGTCTTTGGTTCCTTCGCTGCGCTCAGTCACGTCTGCAGACCCTAGAGGTCCGCAATGGCTTCAACGTTGGCCGAACTCTGAGAGTTCGGTAAGGGCAGCAGGAGAATTCGGGTCAGGAAAGCTCGAGCCCGGCGCGCTCCTCGACCGGCTTCGCATCGACCATGCGGCCGAAATCGAGCTTGACCAACTGGTCGGCGCAGTCGAAGTACCTGTCGTCGTGGGTGATCACGATGACGGTCTTTCCGCGCTTCTTGAGGTCGACGAGGATCTCCCGATAGAAGACTTCGCGGAACTTCGGCTCCTGATCGGCGGCCCACTCGTCGAAGACATAGATCTGCCGGTCCTCGAGCAGGGCGGTCAACAGCGCGAGCCGTTTGCGTTGGCCCTGGGACAGATCGACGGTGGACAACCGCCCGTCCTGCACCGTCACCTTGTGCGCGATCTGCAATTCCTCGAGATAGCGACGCACTTCATGGTCGAGTCCCGGCCGATCGAAGCCGAGATACTCCTCGAACAGATGGAAGTCGGTGAAGATCGCCGAGGAGTTCTGCCGGAACCATTCGATGTTCTCATGGTCGATCGGCTCGCCATTGAGCGACAGCGCCCCCGACTGTGGCACGTACAGGCCCGTGATCAGCTTGGCCAGTGTGGATTTGCCGCTGCCGTTACCACCGACGATGAAGGTGATCTGCCCGGGTTCGAAGACCAGGTCGAGCGGGCCGAGCCGGAATCCGGACTCGCCGTTGCCCGTTTCCGGCGGCGGTCCGAGCGGTACCGGCCGATTGTCGTGCCCGCTGTGGTCGACGAACCGATGGCCGTTGACATCCGGTCGCGGTCCGCCGGGGCGTGGACCACGGCCGGGCGGATGCGCGCCGCGACCGGGTGCGCCGGGACCCGGCGGCGGCGCGCCCGGACCAGGCGGTGGCGCACCGGGCGCGGGTGCACCCGGACCGGGCGGAAACGGCGGCGGCGGCTCCATCCGGTAGCTGTAGTGCACATTCGTCAGCACCAGCCGCGCCTCGTCGACGGCGGGACGTTCCGTGAACGGCAACTGCTCCTCGTTGTGCATGGTCTGCATGGACAGGTTCATGGCGCGGATCTTCGCCAGCGCCACATCACCGCGCAGCAGGTCCGGGATGCGGTGCATGAAGTTCTGCATCGGCATGGCCAGGAAGGTCGTCACCAGGACATAGCCGACCATGACATCGCGCGACAGATCCAGCGGTGCCACGAGTACGAACAGGATCAGCGCCATGGTGCCGAGTTGCAGCGCCTGCCCGAATCCCTGTGCCACCGAGAATTTGGATCCGGCGTCGACGTTCTGCGCGCGCAGCGTCGCGGCCGAACCGAGCAGATGCCGATCCATGAAGTCCCGGCGCCGCCCCCGATGCAGCTTCAACTCTTTGATGCCGAGCGTCACCGCCTGGTACGACCGCAGCAGCGCGTCCTCGTTCTCGCGCGCCTCGCGATAGATATTGCGCACCCGCTTCAGAATCAGCTCGACACAGGCGATTCCGAGCAGCGTGCCCGCCACCGTGACCGCGAAGAGCGGGCCCGAAACCACCAGCAGGAAGACGAAGCAGCCGATGATGGTGGCCACATCGATGCAGATGCTCGGGATGGCGGTCACCGCCTGCGAGAGCGAGCGCACATCCTCGGTCAGCGTCGCCATCAGACGATGCATGCCGAGCCGTTCCAAATGCTCGAGCGGAGCCGCGACGATCCCCGAACTCAGATCCGCGCGCAGCCGGTAGATCGCGTCCTGGGCCAGGCGGATCAGCAGCACCTGCGATGCGACGCCGCTGACCAGAATGACCAGGCCGGTCAGGGCGAAGTTCTGCAGGTTGACATTCGGATGCGGTTCCGGTGACACGACCCCCCGGATAAGTGTCACCAGATAGGTATTGGCCGCACCGCAGATCAGGCCCGCGGCGATGACGGACGCGATCCGCATCCAGGAGATCGAGATGAGGAATCGGATGAGTTGCATGGTTGCTGCGCTCCTTGAGGCCGGTGCTTACCGGCGAATGATGTCGAAGATCATGCCTTCGAGGGTGACCCCCGGGGCGAAGGAGAACGCCACACCGGTCGAGATCGGCTTCGCCACCTCCTGCTGAATCATTTGTTCCAGCACGAAGATCAGCGACACGCTCAGCATATTCCCGAACTTCGCCAGCACATCCCAGCTCAGCGCCGCCCGCTCCGGTGCGATCCCCAGCGAATGCACGGACTCCTCGATGATCTTGGGCCCACCGGGATGGATTGCCCACAGATCGATATCGGACTTCTGCAAACCATTGCGGCGCAGGACATCGGTGACCACGGGATCGACCCCGGAATAGATGTACTCGGGCAGATTCTCCGACAACTCGCAGGTGATGCCATTGTGGTTGACGCCGAGCACGATGCCGTCCTCCGCGCCGTCGAAGAGCTGGCTGAAGCTGTCCCGGATCACCACTTTGCCGGGCGCCAGCGGCTGCTGGACCCGACCCGCGCCGATCACGACCGCTCCACATCCGTCCCCGAACAGGCTGTGGATGATCACATCGTTGACATTGTCGTCGAAGACCGCATTCACCGAGCTGAGCTCGAGGCACACCACCATGGCCTTCTTATCCGGATGCGCCCGAACATAATCCACGGCGGTGCGAATACCGTTCATGGCGGCCGCACACCCCATGAAGTTCACCACGACCCGGCCCACCGACGGCGAAAGCCCGAGCTGTTTCAGCACGGCGACGTCGACGCCGGGGGCGATGAAACCGGTGCTGGTCACGAAGACGAGCAATCCGATCTCCGCCGCCGCGTCCTCGATTCCGGCCAGCGCCCGCCCGGCGACATCGACGGCCAGTGGTACCGCGTGCCGGTAGTACAAGTTCATCCGGTCCCGGATCGTGCCGGGATCCCTACTGAACGGCAGGAATTCGGGATCGAGCGGATCGACGACCAGGCGCCGGGTGTCGATCTTGGTCTTCTGGTAGATCCGCGAGATCCGCGTCCGCTGCTGCGGATCGGAGAACAGCTCGGCGACCCGGTCGGCGGCATCGTCCTGGGCGACGTGCCGACTCGGCGCGCCGGTCGCGATGCTCTCGATCACGCCGACCGTGGTCGGCGGCGCCGGTGGCAGCCCGTGCTCGGCGAGGTTGTGGCCGAACTCGTTCCCCTGGCGAGCCGCCGACGTTCCCTCATCGATGGTGATAGACACGAAATTCTCCCCGTTCTTGTGAAAATGGTGATCGGCGCCGCCGTCGGAGCGCGGCTCGATCGGTCGATCGGTCAGCGGAATCGGTTCAGACCGTGCCGATTCCGGTGAACCCCTGAACCGTGTAGACCGCGCAGGTCTTCAGTGCCCCCGGCGCGAAGTGCTCGCGGATGAAGCCCCAATTCCGTTCCTCCGCCTCGCGCGAGGGCGACAGGAGATAGGTGCGGCAGAGTTTCGGGAACCGATCGGTGAAGAAGCTCTTCGCCGGCAGCCACTCGACCCCGAATTTCGCTGCCTCCTCACGCAATACGTCCTCGGTGGCGATATTGGCGAATCCGCTGCGCTGGAACGGCAGCACATGATGTACGCGATGTGAACTCAGCCCGGCCGCGAGAAAGCAGTCGATATAACGGTTCCCGAGCACCTTCAGGTCATAGGCCTGCTCCACTTGGTTGACGGCCCAGTCTTCGGTATCGGATGCGGGGAGTTCCTCGGTCTCCACTTCGAAATCATGGCTCGCGACGACCAGGAAGGTACTGATCCACAACGTCACCACGAATTGCAGTGCCCAGGCCCAGAAATCGCCCGCGATCGTGAATACCACCAACTCGCCGAGCAGAAGTGCGCGCACCCCGAACGATCCGACGAAGTGTGGCAGCGCTCCGCCCCACGTTCCGTACATGTCCTTGATGCCGACTTTTCGGGTGAGCCGGCAGACATCGAGCAGTCGAATCGTCATGCCGGTCACCGTGTGACCGAATTTGTGGAGGGTGTGAATAGGCACTCGGTACAACCGCGGCACCCGCATCATCATGGTGAAGACGTTCTTCTTGATATCGACTTCACTCTGGGTGTGCGGGTGGTGCAGCAGTGCGTGTCCGTCCGCGGTGACGAAAGCCAGTGCCACATAATTGAAATCGAAGGTGTTCGTATAGATCTTGTTGAGGCCCTTTTGCGCCCGATGGATCGCGTAGTGGCCGAATCCGGCCAGCGAACTGCGCAGCAGCACCATCGCGATCACGAAGACCGGCAACGGCATCCAACTGCGCTCGAACAGGCGCAACCCCTGGACCGCGAAGTACGCGACGGCAAGCACCGCCACCACGATGTTGAAGATCGTGTCCATGCGCCGCAGGCGCGCGGCCAGCTGCGGCTCTTTCAACCGCGCCTTCACCTGGTGGAGCAGATCATCCTTGTTGTCGAATCGGTACTTTGGGGTGTCCTGCCAGCTGTCGAAGCCTTCTTTGAACAAGAAATCGGGTGCGTTGTTCTTCGGATGGATGTCCTCGGGCAATGCGTCGCGGCCGAGCGCATACCGCTCGAGCATTCGTCCGATGCGTTCCGGATCGCGATGGTAGGAACCGATGATGGACGTGATGTCGCGATTTTTCGTTCGCCCGATGAAGAACTCGCCGCCGGGATGCTTGGAGATCCAGTCGCTCAGATCGTAGGCTTTTCCGTTGTATACCCACACATTTGAGATTTGCGGGCCACCAGGAGGCGGGCCGGGCGGTCTACGGAAGTTCCGCTCCTCCGCTTCTGGCTGGCTGTTCGTCATCGCATTCCTCCGTGTCTGATCCGCGGTTCGGTAGCCGTTGTCGGCCCCGGGGTTATGGCGTGTATCGCGGACAGGCGCGGGGGCGCTTCATCCGGTGAACCGGATGTCCCTCCGAAGTCGCACGCACTGCCTGAGCGTTCATGACAGCATCGTGCTTCCAGCGCCTTACATCTCACCAAACAATCCCTTAACCCGGTAACTTTCGCGTCGGATTCCCCCCGATCTGTGCGAGAAGACCGAACCAAGGGTAACGTCGGCACCCGCGGCATGTGCGGTTCGCCTGGACTTCGCCTTGCGAACCGGGTCGAGTCGGCCTGTGGGACAGGCTAATCTGGCGACGCAAAATGCTGCACTACACCGGGCGGCAGCACCAGCTGTCCCCGTCAAACCACCCGGTCGTATCGACCTCGCACTCTTCTGGGGGCAGAACATTGAGTGATCTGACAGCGCGAGCACGCACCTCGCACCGAATCCGGCTTCGCCGACCGGGACTCGTGCCCGCAGTGGTCGCGGCGTCGATGTTCGCGGCGCTGGTGACGGGTTGCAGCTCCAGCTCCGACTCGAAGTCCACCACTTCGTCCGCACCGCCTTCGGGCCAACTGCCCGATGCGGCGCAGATCGTGCAGGAGTCCGCCAGGACCACCCAGACTCTGCAGGCCGTGCACCTGAATCTGAAGGTGGACAACCTCACCAACCTCCCGGTCGAGACCGTCTCGGCGGATGTGACCAACCAGCCGCAGGGCGCCGGTCAGGCGATCGGTGAGGCGAAGGTGCGGACCAAGCCCGAGGCCGACTTCATCCAGGCCAAGTTCCTGGTCGTCGACAAGGTGATGTACGCGCAGACCGGTGGTTCCTCCGCATACGCCAAAGTCGGTCCGGCCGAGCAGATCTACGACCCGGGCGTAATCCTCGACAAGGACAAGGGTCTGGCCAACCTCATCGCCCAGGTGAAGAACCCGAAGGTGGAGGGTCGCGAAAAGCTCGACGGCACCGACACCGTGAAGGTGTCCGGCACCATCGACTCCTCGGTGATCGATCCCATCGTGCCCAAGTCGGGTGACCCGTCCGGTTCGTTCCCGATCACCCTGTGGATCGCGGATGTCGCGCCGCCGTCGGGTTCTGCATCGGCGCTGCCGTCGCAGGCCGCCTCGCCCGGCACCGGCCCGAATCTGGTTCAGGCAGTGGTCAAGCGGGATCCGGGCACCATCAAGGTGACGCTGTCGGCGTGGGGTAAGCCGGTCAAGGTCACCGCGCCTCCGAAGTAGGACTTCGACTCGGCGAACCGGCCCGGGAAGCGCGACGGCGGCACTTGTCGTCGGCGCATTCCGGGCCGGTTCGCGTTTTCGGCTCGGTCAGGCCTCGGCCCTGCGTTCCGGCAGCTCGAGCACCAACCGTGCGCCGCCGAGTGAGCTGTCGTCGAAATAGGCCCGGCCGCCGTGCAATTGGGCCTGTTGGGCGACGAGGGCGAGACCCAGTCCGGAGCCGCCCTTACTGGCCTGACTGCCGCGGAAGAATCGTTCGAAGACGGCGGTGCGCTCCTCGACGGGAATGCCGCGGCCATTGTCGTCGACGGTGATCAATATGTGGCCATTGGGGATTCGGTGCGCGGAGACCACCGCCTCGGTGGCACTGCCGTGTTTGACCGAGTTGGCCAGGGCATTGTCCACGGCCAGCCGCAGTCCGGCGGGCAGGCCGCGAGTGATCAGTTCGGCATCGGTGTCGATGCGCACGCTCAGTCCGGGGAAGTGCCGCATGGCATCGTGGGCGGCTTGATCGCACAGGTCGCCGACATCGGTTGCTACGTGATCGCGCTCGTGCGTGAGATCACCGGACGCCAGACGTTCCAGTGCGGCCAAGGTGGTTTCGACGCGGCCCTGGCTGCGCTGCACGTCGGCCAGGATTTCGGCGCGCTGGGCCTCGTCCAGGTCGAGGGTGCGCAGCACCTCGAGATCGGTGCGCATCGCGGTGAGCGGCGTGCGCAGTTCATGTGCGGAGACGGCCGCGAAATCCCGTGCGGTTTCCAGTGCGGCGGCGGTTTCGCTCTGCGCCTGATCCACCCGCTGCAACAGGGTGTTCACGGCTTCGGCGAGTTTCTCCGCCTCCTTGACCCCGGATCCGTCGACCGGCGCCTGCGGATTGTCCGGATCGCGATATCCGCTGCGCGCACCCACCTGTCGGGTGAGATCGACGATCGGGCGCACCGCGCGGCCCGCGAGCAGCCAGCCGAGTGCGGCCGCGGTGGCGATCGCCAATCCGGCTCCGGCCAGCACCAAACGCTGTTGCTCAGCGGTTGCTCGTGCCGCGTCGGTGGCCGGAATACCCAGGGAGACAACCCGTCCCGCCGGTTGGTTCTCGGTGGTGGTGAGCACGCGGAACGGGGTGCCGTTCACGGTGACCGAATGCGATCCGATCGGCTGTTCGGGCAGGCGGATGGGTGTGCTCGCCACGATCGTGTTGTTATCGCGGACCGTCACCGCCATGTCATAGGTCGGACCGACCAGTCCGAGCACGCCGACGGCGAGCACCGAATCGATGAGCACCAGTCGCGATGCGATGGTCAGCTGCCGATCGGTCTGGGCCAGATTATTGCGCTCGATGGCCTGTGAGGAGAGCACGCCGATGATCGTGACAATGATGATCGCCCCGACCGCTGCCGCTCCGGCCACCCGGGTACGCAGCGAGAAGGTGCGCCGCCGCCGTTTCGCGGGAGTCGCTGGACCGGTGGGCAGTTGGGGCTCCGGTGTCATGGCGCACTCACTTGGGCGCCCGCAGTACGAACCCGACGCCGCGGACGGTGTGCAGGAGCCGGGGCGTGCGCTCCACCTCGAGCTTGCGCCGCAGGTATCCGACGAAGACATCGACGACATTGGTATCGGCGGCGAAGTCGTAGCCCCACACCAATTCCAGTAGCCGCTCACGGCTCAGCACCACGCCCGCATTGCGCGCCAGGGTGGACAGCAATTCGAATTCGCGCTTGGTGAGTTCGATTTCGCGTCCGTTCAGCAGCGCGCGGTATCCGGCGACATCGACCTCGAGCGGCCCGACCGTGATCGCGCCGGGGGTGGCGGGGGCAGGGGCATCCGAGCGACGGCGCAGCAAGGCCTTGATCCGCGCCACCAATTCGGCGAGGACGAACGGCTTGGTCAGATAATCGTCGGCACCGGATTCCAGTCCGGAGATCCGGTCGTCGACGGAGGCGCGGGCGCTGAGCACGCAGATCGGGACGTCATTGCCGAGTGCGCGCAAAGCCGTCACCACGCCCGCGCCGTCGAGCACTGGCATATTCATATCGAGCACCACCGCGTCGGGCGCCTGCTCGGTCACGCTGCGCAGCGCCTCGGCGCCGTCCCTGGCGACCCGCACCTGGAAGCCGGACAGGCGCAGCCCACGCTCGACCGATGCGAGCACGTCCTCGTCATCGTCGACGACAAGGACGGTCGGGTTCGCACTGCGTTCGGTGGTCACATCGTTCATTCTGCTCCGCCACCTCCCCGAATCTTCGGCCATACCAGCAGGTGCTCCCCCGCCTCTCCGAATCTTTTGCCGGCCGTCGGGCATGCGGCCGGCTTACGTCGCGGGCCGACGGTTGCGATCGTGGCAGGGTTCTGGGCGTGCCCGACGAGTTACCCGTGTTCTTACGAAATCAGTCGGCCGGTCGGGGTGGGACATTCGGGGAGGCGGGTGCTCAGTAGTTGTGGCAGGTTTCGGCCACCGTGCGGATGGTCTCCGCCAGACCGTTGGCGCGCGGATCGTTCTCCGCATCCTTCGCGGCGTCCGGGTTCTCGTTGATCATTGCCTGGAGTTCCGCGCGGCGCTGCTCGACCGGTTGGTCGAACTTGCGCTGCAATTCGGCCTTCTGGGTCGGGTTGGCGTCGAGCATCGCCGCCAGTTGCGGAGCCTTGGCGTGCAGTGCCGCGTCCACCTGCGCGAAGCTGCAGTCGGAGCTCAGCAGCGGCCCGGCCAGTGTCATCGGATCCGCGGCCGCGATGGCCGGGGAGAGCAACACGGCAACACTGGCCGTTGCGCCTGCGGCGAGAGCTGCGACGGCCGGGCGACTGCGGAAGAGCTTCATCTGTGCCTCCAGATCTACGGGTCTACGTCTTCGATCAATGCTGTGGTCCAGCGCCTCAGACGCTATTGCCCAGCGCTGGCACAGGTGTGAGCTATCCCTGAGGATTCCCTAAGGGGTGAAACGCCGCGGTGCCGCAAAGTTATGACGGCACAATGGGATCGCCGTTCGGAGCGACGACTTCGGATCCCGACTCCTGCGGATGGCTGGCCCGGATCTGCACTTCCAGTGCGGCCAGCACCGAGGGATCCTCGATGGTGGACGGCACCTCGTAGGTATCGCCCGCGGTGATCTGGCGGATGGTCTTGCGCAGGATCTTGCCCGACCTGGTCTTGGGCAGGGCGGAGACGATGACGGCGTCGTGCAGTGTGGCGATCGCGCCGATCTGCTCGCGCACCCGGGCGACCAGTTCCTCGCGTAGGCGCTCCGGATCGATGTCGACGCCGGATTTGAGCACCACATATGCGATGGGCCGCTGGCCCTTGAGTTCGTCGGGCAGCCCGATCACCGCGCATTCGGCGACCGCGACATGTCCGGCGATGGCGGCCTCGATGCTGCCGGCGGAGAGCCGGTGCCCGGCCATATTGATCACATCGTCGCTGCGGCCGAGTACGTAGAGGTAGCCGTCATCGTCGAAGTATCCGGAGTCACCGGTCAGGTAATGGCCGGGGAATGCCGACATATAGGAACGCTGGAAACGCTCTTCGTCGCGCCATAGCCCGGTCAGCGTGCCGGGCGGCAGCGGTAGCCCGATGACGATATTGCCCTCGGTACCCGGCGCGACCGGATTGCCCTCGGCGTCGAGCACCCGCAGCCGGTAGCCGGGGACCGGCACCGATGCCGAACCCGCCTTGATCGGAAGCTGCTGGAGGCCGAGCAGATTCGCGCAGATCGGCCAGCCGGTCTCGGTCTGCCACCAGTGGTCGACCACCGGGCAGTCCGGCCGGTCGGCGAGCAATACCTCGCTGGCCCACTCGTAGGTGGCCGGGTCGAGGCGTTCCCCGGCGCAGAACAGCGCGCGTAGGCAGGACAGGTCGTAGCGGTGCGCCAGCTCGGCATCGGGATCGGCCTTGCGGATGGCACGCAGCGCGGTCGGCGCGGTGAACAGCACCCGGACGTTGTGCTCGGCGACCACCCGCCAGTACGCGCCCGCGTCCGGAGTGCCGACCGGCTTGCCTTCGTAGAGCAGCGTTGTCGCGCCCACCAGCAGCGGCGCGTAGACGATGTAGGAGTGGCCGACCACCCAGCCCACATCGGAGGCGGCCCACAACACCTGGCCGGGACCGAGGTCATAGATGTTGCGCATGGACCAGGCCAGGGCGACCGCATGTCCGCCGTTGTCCCGGACCACGCCCTTCGGCTTCCCGGTGGTGCCCGAGGTGTAGAGGATGTAGAGCGGATCGGTGGCGGCGACCGGCACCGGATCGGCGGGTGGCGCATCTCGGACAGCGTCGTCCCAATCAAGCCATTGCGCCGCGATGGTCTGGGTGGAGCTCGGCAGTGATTCGGTCGCGGGCTGCGGGGTGGGGAAGTGGATCGTCGGGAACTGCGGGCGCTGTTTCACGATCACGTGGCGCGGCGCGCTGGTCTCGGCGAGGTCCAGCGCCTGCAGCACGATCGGCGGATAGTCGACCGCCCGGCCCGGCTCCAAGCCGCCCGAGGCAGTGACAATGAGCACAGGCTCGGCATCATCGATGCGGGCGGCGAGCTCGGGTGCGGCGAAGCCGCCGAAGACCACCGAATGCACCGCGCCGATGCGGGCGCAGGCCAGCATGGCGATCACGGCCTCGGGGATCATGGGCAGGTAGATGACGACGCGGTCACCCACCGAGACGCCCAAACGGACCATCGCACCGGCGAATTCGGCAACCGCCGCGAGCAGTTCGGCGTAGCTGAAAACGCCTCTGGTGCCGGTCATAGCAGAGTCGTATATTAGGGCGGGCTGATCGGCCCGGCTCACCTCGTCCGCGGCGCCACCGCGCACATGTCGGTCGAGGGCGTTGAAGGAGGTATTGAGGCGAGCGTCCGGAAACCACCTGGCCATCGCGCGAGCCGTGGTGTCGACGATCTGGGTTGGCGGGACCTCCCAGTCGATCGCCTCGGCCGCCTCGGCCCAGAATTCGGCGGGGTCGACCAGGGAGGTCTGATACACCGGCCGGTACTCGTGCCGCCCGCCTGTCTCTCGACCGCCACCCCCCGTCGAATCGCTGCGCGATGCAGTGCGCCCACCCGTCTCCCGACCGCCACCCCCCGTCGAATCGCTGCGCGATGCAGTGCTCAAACCGTGCTCCCTAGCCTCGCTCGATGCCCGCCTCGATAGATCAGCACGATTGTGGCAGACTTCACGCGACGCCCGGGTGGGTGCCGCGACCTTTGGTTTTGCCAATTATTGGCAGGTCAAGGCCCGTAGCCATACTCAACGTCACCCAAGCTGTTATTGATCCGTTAGAATCTGATGTCACTTATTTGGGCCGTCGTAGACGCAATTTCTCGGCCAGCCGCAGTTCCTCGGCCAGCTCTGCCTGTCGAGCCAGCATGCGATTGTCTAGGTTCGCTGATGGCACGTGGTTGGGGCCAGTTTGGAAAGTGAGTGGGAGATGCGTGACGCCGCAAGGTCCGGCAGCAAACGCTGGGCGCTCGGCAACTGGGACTTGCGCTGGAAGGTTACGGCGGTCTTGGCCGTTCCGCTGGCAGTCGCGGTTGGGCTCGGCGTGTCCAGGATTACCACCGAGTTCGCCGACGCGAACCGACTGGACGCCGCCGCTGGGAACATCGAGGCGATTCCGGCCGTCACCGCGCTGAGTGCGCAGACGGCGACGACGGCGGGTTCGCAGATGATTTCGATCATGCCGAACGTGTCGATCGTGTCCGATAAGAACCTCGCGGACCTCGACAAGGTCATCGCCGATGCCGAGCAGTCGGTCGGCAAAGTCGACGGTGTCGCGGGTGCTCGCGCGTCGCTGGACAGCATGATCAACCAGGCCAAGGCGGTGCGCGCCCAGGGCAAGAACGTCACGACGCAGACCCCGGCCGAAGTCATCGGCATGATCGACCGGGTCCGCAACGACAGTGTGCACATCGTCGAGACCACGGTCGGCCAGGTCAGCGACCAGGCCATCGAACAGGCGAAGCTGCGGCTGGTCGACTCGCTGAACACCCGTGCCGCACTGGTCGGTGAGGTCGCCGCCTTCCCCGAGGTGCTGCGCGGCTCGGCGAGCGGTATTCAGAGCGCCCTCACCGCGGCCAATACCGAGCGGGCGATGCTCAACGTGCTCGCCCACCGCTTCCCGGACGCCGACTCCTCGATCGCCGACCTGCGCGCCGGTATCGATAATCGGATCTCGCTGCTGACCAGCCCGGAGGCACAGTCGGGCAAGATCCCGGTCGGTGATCTGAAGAACTCGCTGACCGGCAGCCTCGATGTCTACGAGCGCGTGGTCAACAAGTCGACCAAGGACATCGACTCGGCGATGAGTTCGCTGGTGTCCACGGCCAACACCGATGCGTGGACCTACACCGCGGTCGTCATCGCGACCATTCTCGCCGCGCTGTTGCTCGCGGTCTTCGTCGCGCGCTCGATGATCGTGCCACTGCACCGGCTGCGCCTCGCGGCGCTGCGAGTCGCCGAGAGCGATCTGCCGCACGAGGTCGCCCAGCTGCGCAACGGCGCGTCCCCGGAGGACGTGCCGCTGGAGCCGATGCCGATCCGCAGCACCGAGGAAATCGGTCAGCTGGCCCGCGCCGTCGACGACATCCACGGCCAGGCGCTGCGTTTGGCCAGTGACCAGGCGCAGATGCGTGCCCAGGTCAACGACATGTTCGAAACCCTGGCCCGGCGGTCCAAGTCGCTCGTCGACCACCAGCTCAGCTTGATCGAGGCGATGGAGTACGACGAGAAGGATCCCCGCCTGCTGGAAAACCTGTTCCGGCTGGACCATCTCGCGGCTCGTATGCGCCGTAACGGCGACAACCTGCTGATTCTCGCGGGTACCAGGCAGCGGCGCAGCAAGTCCGCGCCGGTCGAGATCGCGGACGTGCTGCGTGCGGCGATCTCCGAGGTCGAGGACTACGAACGGGTGAAGCTGGGTGCGACGCCGCGTGGTTCGCTGGTCGAGCCCGCCGCCTCGGATATGGCGCATCTGTTCGCCGAGCTCCTGGACAACGCGCTACGCGCCTCGCCGCCGGAGACCGACGTGAAGTTCACCTTCGCGCAGGGGCACGACCAGGGCATGCTCATCGAGGTCGCGGACCGCGGCATCGGTATGCCGCCCGCCGAGATGGCCGATATCAACCGGCGGCTCGAGCAGACCGCCGAACCCGGTCCGGACACCGCCCGACACATGGGTCTTTTCGTGGTCGGCCGACTGGCCGAGCGGCACGGACTCACGGTGCGGCTGCGTCCGACCTTCGATACCGCGCGGGATCCCGGTGTGACGGTTACCGTGCATGTACCGATGAAGCTCATTGTGCTCGGACAGGGACAGACCACCGCGATGCCGCAGGCGGCGACGCCGCAGGTCGCCGCCGGTGCTCCGCAGCGGCCGTCGGCTCCGTCGTCGATGCAGATGCGGGCGATCACCAGGACGCCGGGCGGCAATGTCATGGTTACCGTCGATCCCGGTGTGAGCGGCCCGATTCCGGTCAGCAGTCCGGCGCCGTCCGCGACGAGCGGGCCGATTCCGGCGGCGGCGGGTGGTCTGCCGCAGCGTTCGCCCGGCTCGACCATGGGCTCTGGCGCTGGAGCTTCCGGACTGCGTCAGGATTCGGCACAGTCGGGTTCTTCCCTGCGCCCCGCGCCGGGACCGGCGCCGAGTGGTCCGCAGCGCGGCAAGCTCGCCGCGGCGAGCCTGCCCAAGCGCAATGTCACTCCCGGCGGTCCGCCGCCGAACCGGCCCGGCGCCGAGCCGACCATCTCCGGTGGCGGTCTGCCGCCGCGGAATCTGAGTACCGGTGGTCTGCCACAGCGTCAGCCCGGTACGAGTGGGGCGCCGCAGCCCGAGGGTGGTCCGGCCGGTGGTGGTCTGCCGCAGCGTCAGCCGGGCACCAACGGTGTGCCGCCGCGCGACGGTGCCGGCGGTCTGCCGCAGCGTGAGCCCGGTGTGACCGGTCTGCCGCCGCGCGATACGGGTTCGGGCCTGCCGCCGCGCGATACGGGTTCGGGTCTGCCGCAGCGGGATGCCGGTTCGGGTCTGCCGCAGCGGGAATCGGCTTCGGGTGGTCTGCCGCAGCGTGAGCCCGGTGCGACCGGTCTGCCGCAGCGTCAGTCGCCTGCGGCGAATCTGCCGCAGCGCGAGACGCCGAACGGCTTGCCGCAGCGCGAAGCCGGGTCGAATGGTCTGCCGCAGCGCGAAGCCGGCGCCAGCGGTCTGCCGCAGCGCGATTCGGGTCTGGGCGGTCTGCCGCAGCGGGATACCGGTTCGGGCCTGCCGCAGCGCGATCCCGCCTCCGGTGGTCTGCCGCAGCGTGATTCGGCTTTGGGTGGTGGTCTGCCGCAGCGTGAGCCGGGTTCGACCGGTCTGCCGCAGCGTGATTCGGCGTCCGGTGGTCTGCCGCAGCGTGATTCGGGTCTGGGCGGTCTGCCGCAGCGCGATCCCGCCTCCGGTGGTCTGCCGCAGCGTGATTCGGCTTTGGGTGGTGGTCTGCCGCAGCGTGAGCCGGGTTCGACCGGTCTGCCGCAGCGTGATTCGGCCCCCAGCGGTCTGCCGCAGCGCGATTCGGGTCTGGGCGGTCTGCCGCAGCGTCAGTCGCCCGCGGCGAATCTGCCGCAGCGCGAGGCACCGAACGGTTTGCCGCAGCGGCCGTCGGGTACCCAACCGCCGAGCGGTCTGCCCCAGCGTGATGGCCTGCTGTCCCGCGATAGCCTGCCGTCTCGCGATGGCTTGCCGTCTCGCGACGCGCTCCCGCAGCGGGAGCCGGGTATACCCGGTCTGCCCCAGCGTGAGCCGGGTGCGACCGCACTGCCACGCCAGGAAGTCCCCCCGGGTATCGCGCTGCCGCGGCGTGATCGCGGTCTGACCCGGCCCGCGCCCGGCGGTGAGGTGCCCGCGATCTCCGAGAACGGAACCTCGACCGCACCGCGCGATCCGGGGCGGCACAGCTTCAAGCCGGATCCGGAGAAGGCGGCGTCTTTCTTCCAGACCAGGTTGCAGCCAGCGGTCGATTCTGATTCGGTAATGGGCGGCACCCCGATCTTCGCCGAGATGATGTCGGCGTGGCTCTCGGATCCGAATACGGACCGGTCCCAGGTGGCGGCCTCCTTCGAATCGCCGGGTGACGAAGGGTGGCAGGCCGCACGCCGCGCGAGCGAGGCCCAGTCCGAAACAAAGACGGCTGCCGGGTTGCCGCAACGCAATCCGGGCGGAAGGCTGGTCCCCGGTGGTGTCAACGGCAACGCCGATCGCGCGCCGCGTCGCGATCCAGAAACGATCAGGTCCAGCTTGAGTCGTCACCAGCAGGGCGTCCGGGATGGCCGCGCAATGAAGGCAATGAACCTAACCGGAGATAAAGGAGACCGATGAACCCCGATCTAGGTGGTACGAATCGTCAGCTGGATTGGCTGGTTTCGAACTTCGCCAACGAGGTTCCTGGCGTAGCTCATGCCGTCCTGGTCTCGGCTGACGGCCTACTCATGGCGGCGAGCGCGCAGCTGCCGGTGGACCGTGCCGAACAGCTCTCGGCTGTCACCGCCGGACTTGCCAGCCTTTCGGTGGGCGTCTCGAACCTATTCGAAGGCGGCACCGTGCTGCAGTCGGTGGTCGAGATGGAGCATGGCTACCTGCTACTCATGGCAGTCGGCGACGGTTCCTATCTCGCGGTGCTGACCAATACTTCTTGCGATATCGGCCAGGTCGGTTACGAAATGGCCCTGTTGGTCGAACGTGTGGGTCAGACGGTGCAGGCCACGCCACGCGTCACGATGGGTTCCTGATGGTGGGATGGACATAGACGATCACCGCATGGGGAGCGCCGAGCCCAGCCTCGTTCGCCCATACTCCTTGACTGCGGGCCGTACTCGGCCCGCGGTCGAGTTGGCGTTGGAGGCACTCGTCGCATCGCATCCGGTCGCCTTGGAGCGGCAGTTCGAACTGACCAACATCGAGACGTCCATCGTGGAGTTGTGCAGAGAATCGCCGTCCGTTGCCGAAGTGGCAGCGCGTTTGGGTATCCCCATTGGGGTGGCCCGCGTGCTGGTGGCCGACCTCATCGAGGCCGGGCATGTGCGAGTGTCGGCGACTTTGAAAGACGATTCCAGCGACGATGAGCGTCGCGAGCTGATCGAAAGGGTTCTCAGTGGACTCCGGCGTATTTGATTCGACGGCGCAGGTCGATACCCGTACCAGTAAGCCAACTTCTGCGAAGATTGTCGTCGCGGGCGGCTTCGGTGTTGGCAAGACCACGTTGGTTGGTGCAGTTTCGGAGATCGTTCCGCTGCGCACCGAGGCTTTGGTAACCAATGCCAGCACCGGAATCGACAATCTGACCGGCATTCCGATGAAGTCGACCACCACGGTGGCAATGGACTTCGGCCGGATCAGCCTCGCCGACGATCTGGTGTTGTACCTGTTCGGCACGCCGGGCCAGTACCGATTCTGGTTCATGTGGGACGACCTGATCCGCGGCGCCATCGGCGCGGTGGTGCTGGTCGACACCCGCAGACTCGAGGACAGCTTCGCCGCAGTCGACTACTTCGAGGCGCGCAACCTGCCGTTCCTGGTTGCGCTCAACGAATTCGACGACGCACCGCGGTATCCGATCGAGGACATCCGTCAGGCCCTCGCGGTGCCTGCGGATGTGCCGATCCTGTCCATCGACGCCCGCCGTCGCGAGCCCGCCAAGCAGGCGCTGGTTTCGCTCACCGAATACGCCCTGCGCAAGGTCATGCAGGGTTACTGAGCCCTGCGGAGCGAGTGGCTAAGCTCGCTCGGTGAGTATTTCCGCGCGGGAGCTGCTCGGGCAATTGCTCGATTCGGACTCGTATATCAGCTGGGACCGGCCACCGGTGACGGTGGCCGCGTCCCCGCGGTACCGCGCGGATCTGCGCAAGGCCGTGCTGGCGGCCGGGACCGATGAGTCCGTGCTCACCGGTGAAGGTCTGCTGCGTGGCCGTCGCGTGGCCGTAATCGCCTGCGAGTTCGGCTTTTTGGCGGGTTCGATCGGTGTGGCCGCGGCGGAGCGGATCGTTGCCGCGGTCGAGCGCGCGACCGAGCTCGGTTTGCCCCTGGTCGCGTCGCCGACTTCCGGTGGCACGCGGATGCAGGAGGGCACAGTCGCTTTCGTGCAGATGGTGAAGATCGCGGGTGCGGTCGCGGCGCATAAGGCGGCCGGACATCCGTATCTGGTCTATCTGCGCAATCCCACGATGGGTGGCGTCTTCGCATCCTGGGGTTCGCTCGGGCATATCACCTTCGCCGAACCCGGTGCGCTGATCGGATTTCTCGGCCCGCGCGTCTATAAGGCGTTGTACGGCCGGGATTTTCCGGAGGGCGTGCAGGTCGCGGAGAATCTCTACCACAGTGGTGTGATCGATGGGGTGCTGCCGGTGTCGGTATTCCGCCGGATCGCGCACCGCGCCTTGAGCGTTCTGAGCGGCGTGCCGGATCCCGTTGCGGCCGAATCCGGTTGGGCGGCGCCGGTGCGCGGGCTCACCGGCGCGTCATCGGATCGTGTCGCCGGGGGTGATGCGGAGACGAACGACGCTGTCCCGGCGTGGGATTCGGTGCGGATCTCGCGCCGTCCCGGCAGGCCGGGTATTCGTGACCTATTGCGCCATGTGACGCAACGGGTGCCGCTCAGCGGCACCGGCCAGGGGGAGTCCGATCGCACGATCGTGCACGCGCTGGCCCGATTCCGCGGCCAGCCGTGTGTGGTCTTCGGCCACGATCGCTCCGGGCAGCAGGGCGAACACACCATGGGACCGGCCGCGCTGCGGGAGGCGAGGCGCAGTATGGCGATTGCCGAGGAGTTGCGGATACCGCTGGTGCTGGTGATCGATACGGTCGGCGCGGCTCTGTCGAAGGAGGCCGAGGAGCGCGGGCTCGCACCGGAAATCGCGCGCTGCATCGCGGATCTGGTGACCTTGGACACCCCGACCATCTCGATCCTGCTCGGTCAGGGCACCGGCGGTGGCGCACTGGCGCTGCTTCCGGCCGACCGCGTTCTGGCCGCCACCCACGGCTGGCTCGCGCCGCTGCCCCCGGAGGGAGCCAGCGCGATCGTCTACCGCGACACCGCCCACGCCCCGGAGTTGGCCGCGGCGCAGGGCATTCGGGCCGCGGACCTGCTGGCCGACGGTGTGGTCGATCGCATCGTCCCGGAATTTCCCGACGCCGCCGACGAACCGGTCGACTTCGCTCGACGCATGGTTGCCGCCATTGCCGAGGAGCTGACCGGCCTGCGCGCCCGACCACTGGACGAACTGCGCACGTCCCGGCGCACCCGATACCGCCGCCTCGGTCTGCCCGAGTCCTGAGTGACCCCGACTATCAAGGCAAATCGCGTGCCAGCCAGCAAACCGGTGGTCAACACGCGGAGGGTTTTCGTTGACGACTCGCCACGGCACTTCTACGGTCGGACTGTGACCTTCAGAAGCGAGACCTGCACCATCCCCTCGATCGTGCTGAATGACGGGAACGTGATCCCGCAGCTCGGCTTCGGTGTGTTCCAAGTGCCGCCCGATGACGTCTACCCGGTCGTCACCGCCGCGTTGGAGGCGGGCTATCGCAGCATCGACACCGCCGCGATCTACGGCAATGAGGAGGGCACCGGCCGTGCCATCCGGGAATCCGGGCTGCCGCGCGATGAGATCTATGTCACCACCAAACTGTGGAATTCCGAACAGGGCTACGACTCCACGCTGCGCGCCTTCGACGTCAGCATGGCCCGGCTCGGTCTGGACTATCTCGATCTCTACCTCATCCACTGGCCGATGGCGCAGGCCGATCGCTACGTCGAGACCTTCAAGGCGTTCCAGACATTGAAGGCGCACGGCCGGGTCCGCTCGATCGGCGTCTCGAACTTCACCGTCGGCGACCTGGAGCGCGTCATCGGCGAGACCGGCGAGATTCCGGTGGTCAACCAGATCGAACTGCATCCCCGGCTGGCCCAGCGCGAGCTTCGCGCCTTCCACGATGCGAACGCCATTGCCACCGAGGCGTGGAGTCCGCTCGGCCAGGGCACGCTGCTCGACGATCACACCATCGTCGCCATTGCCAACCAGGTCGGCTGCACCCCGGCCCAGGTGATCATCCGCTGGCATCTGCAGTTGGGCATCATCGTCATCCCGAAGTCGGTCACCCCATCGCGCATTGCCGCCAATTTCGATGTCTTCGGTTTCGAACTGACCCGCGAACAGATGGAGGCCATCAACGCGCTGGACCGCGGAGCCCGGATCGGTCCCGATCCGGCCACTTTCACCGCGGGGATGTAGCGCTCTCGCTATCGCAATCCCAGGTACTCGGTGAGTTCCTGGGCGGCCGCGCGTCCGGCCCGATTGGCGCCGATGGTGCTGGCGGACGGGCCGTAGCCGATCAGATGTATGCGCGGGTCGACCGCTACCTGCGTGGCGAGGCGGCCGGTCATGGTGATGCCACCGCCGGCGCCGCGCAGGCGCAGCGGGGCCAAATGGTCCAGGGAACTGCGGAATCCGGTCGCCCACAGGATCACATCGGCCTGCTGGAACGAGCCGTCGGCCCAGCGCACCCCATTCGGTTCGATGCTCGCGAACATGGGCCGCCGCGTCAGCGCACCGCGGACCTGCGCGGCGCGCAGCCGATCATCGAGCCGCAGTCCGGTGACCGAGACCACCGACCCTGGGGGCAGCCCGCGCCGCACCCGGTCCTCCACGATGGCGACGGCGGCGCGGCCCTGCGCCTCGGCGAACGGCCCGTCACGGAATACCGGTTCCCGCCGTGTCACCCAGGTGGTGGCGGTGACCTGCGAGATCTCATCGAGCAGCTGGACCGCCGACACCCCGCCGCCGACCACGACGACATGCTTGCCCGAGAATTCGTCGGCGGTGCGGTAGTCGCGGGTGTGCAGCTGCCGTCCGGCGAAGGTTTCCGCGCCCGGATAGTGCGGAATAAAAGGACGCTCCCAGGTGCCGGTGCCATTGATCAGGCCGCGTACCCGGATGGTGCCCGCGGCATCGGTCTCGACATTCAGCGTCGTGCCCCGCCCGGCCGCGAGGTCCGGTCCCGCGGCACAGGGGGTTCCGTCCGCATTGCGGTCGCAGACCACGGTCACCGAAACCGGTCGGCGGACCCGCAGATCGAAGCGCTTCTCATAGAGCTCGTAATAGCGCGGCACCGCGGTCGCCGCGGGTACGGCGTCGGAATCGGGCGGCAATGTCTCGGCGAACGACATCCCCGGCAGGTCGTGTACCCGGTTGACGGTGGTCAAGGTCAGCGATGGCCAGCGAAACTGCCAGGCTCCACCGGGCCCCGGCGCGTGATCGACGATGAGGAAGTCCTGTTCGGGGCGCAATCCGAGACGCTGCAGGTGGTAACCGGCCGACAGTCCGGCCTGACCAGCACCGATCACCAGGATGGAGAAGTCTGTCGGCACAAGCCGAGATCGTATCGGCAAGGTCGGTATGTCCCGCCACCTATGGCAGAGTTGATGTAACCACTCGAACCGGTCAGTTGGGGAGCTATGCATGCTCGGAGTTAGCCGCGATGGTGGCGTTGTCACCATCGAACTACAGCGCGAGGCGCGGCGTAACGCGCTCAACATCGAACTCGTCTCACGGTTGCGAGATGCGGTGTCGACCGCGGCCGAGGATGCCAGGGTGATCGTGCTCACCGGCCAGGGACCGATCTTCAGTGCGGGCGCGGACCTGTCCGGTGTCCATTCGGACGACTTCCTCGGCGCCCTGCTCGATATGCTGCACACCATCGAATCGGCACCGGTCCCGGTGATCGCGGCGATCAATGGCGCCGCGGTCGGCGCGGGCGTGCAGATCGCGCTGGCCGCGGACCTGCGGGTCATCGAACCCGACGCCTATATCGCCATCCCGGCCGCCAAACTCGGCATTACCGTCGACCGCTGGACCGTGCGGCGGCTGGTATCGCTGATCGGCAGCGGTCCGGCCCGGACCATGCTGCTCGGCGCGGAATCGATACCGGCCGCCGACGCCTACTCCTTCGGTTTCGCGAACCGGCTCGGCACCCTGGCCGATGCGCAGGGCTGGGCCCGATCGATTGCCGAACTAGCACCACTATCGCTACGTCATATGAAGCTGGTACTCAACGACGACGGCACCCGCGATCCGGACAATGCGCAGCAGCGTGCGGCGCTGGAGGCGGCGTGGACCAGTCAGGACGCCCAGGAGGGACGATTGGCCAGGCAAGAGAAGCGTGCGGCGAAATTCGTGGGGCGATAATGAAACTGGGAAAACTTTTCGCAGCGGCGGCGGGCGCGGTCGGTATCACCTGGGTGGTGCGTGCGGTCTGGGATATTCCCTCCGCGATCGGCGCGTCGATCAATGCCATCCAGCCCTACGCCACCGGCGCGGTGAGCTACCGCAATCGGCAATTCCACAACACTGAGCCGAGCACCCAGTTCGTCTCGGGTGCGGCTCCGTCCCTGCTGTTTTCGGTGCTGACCCGGCGCAACGCCGGTCGTCCGCGCGCCGCGGTTCCGCTGGCGACCCCCGAGGTGCCGACCGAGGCCGCCGATCTCGCGGTCACCTGGTACGGGCACGCGTCGGCCCTGATCGAGGTGGACGGGTACCGGATTCTGGCCGATCCGGTCTGGAGCGAACGGGTTTCGCCGTCCGCGCTGGTCGGTCCGGCCCGGCTGCATCCGGTGCCGACGCCGCTATCGGAGCTGCCGCCGGTGGACGCGGTGCTCATCTCGCACGATCACTACGACCATCTGGACAAGGCCACCATTCGCCAGCTGGTACTCGGCCAGGCCGCGCCCTTTCTGGTGCCGATCGGTATCGGAGCGCATCTGCGGCACTGGGGTGTGCCGGAGCATCGGATCGTCGAATTGGATTGGGGCGGTTCGATTTCCCTCGCATCGCTGGGACGCGAGCGCGATGGCACCGATCTGGTGCTCACCTGTACCGAGGCGCGGCACTTCTCCGGTCGCGGACTGGTGCGCAACACCACGCTGTGGGCGTCCTGGTCCATTGTCGGCCCGACTCGCCGGGTGTACTTCGGCGGTGACACCGGATATACCAAGGCTTTCGCCGAGGCCGGTGCCGCGCTGGGCCCATTCGATCTGACGCTCTTGCCGATCGGGGCCTACGACGAGGCATGGCCGGATGTGCATATGAATCCGGAGGAGGCGGTGCGGGCGCACGCCGATCTGTGTGTCGGCGATCCCGGGTACGGGCTGCTGGTGCCCATCCACTGGGCGACCTTCAATCTGGCCTTCCACGGCTGGTCGGAGCCGGTACGCCGGATGGTCGAGGCGGCCGGGGCGGCCGGTACCGCGGTCGCGGTGCCCATGCCGGGACAGCGCGTCGATCCCGATGGTCTGCCCACCGGTGATTCCTGGTGGGAGGATATGGGGTGAACACCTCTGCGGTTCGTCGACAGGAAGGAATGCAGGAATGAGTCTCGTGGACACCCTGAAAGACCTGGTCGGCAAGGGTAAGGATGCGGCGGCCAAGAACGCCGACAAGATCAACGAAGCGGTCGACAAGGCCGGTAGCTTCATCGACGAGAAGACCGGCCACAAATACACCGACAAAATCGGCAAGGTGTCCGAGGCCGCGAAGAAGGCGGTTCCGTCCGAGCAAGCTGCGCCGCCCGCTGCTGCGCCGAAGGAGCCGTCGGCTGCTGCGCCGAAGGAGCCACCCGCTGCCGCGCCGAAGGAGCCGTCGGCTGCCGCGCCGAAGGAGCCACCCGCTGCCGCGCCGAAGGAGCCGTCGGCTGCCGCGCCGAAGGAGCCACCCGCTGCTGCGCCGAAGGAGCCGTCGGCTGCTGCGCCGAAGGAGCCACCCGTCGGCGCGCCGAAGGAGCGGCCCGCCACCGCACCCGAGGAACCGGGGCAACCACCGGCCTGATCTGTGGCGGGGACCGGTTTCTGTCGGTCCCCGCCCCTAAACTTCAGTTATGGTGACCCGCCGGGAATTCGGTGGCGGCCCGGGCCGGTCGGGCATAGAGGTTGAATTGAGCAACCTCGACAAGGTGCTGTATCCGGCGACCGGAACCACCAAGGGCGAGGTCATCGCGTACTACTCGGCCATCGCGCCCGCCATGCTGCCGCATATCGCGGGGCGGCCGGTCACCCGCAAGCGCTGGCCCAATGGGGTCGACGAACCATCTTTCTTCGAAAAGAATCTCGCCGAACACGCACCGTCGTGGCTCGAGCGGCACAGCATCGAGCATTCCGGTCGTAAGGTCGTCTATCCGGTCATCGATTCCGAGGCCGGACTGGCCTGGATCGGACAGCAGGCGGCGCTGGAAGTCCATGTGCCGCAATGGCGTTTCGACGGTGACCGAGTCGGCCCGGCGACTCGGCTGGTCTTCGACCTCGATCCAGGGCCCGGCGCCGGGCTCGCCGAATGCGCGCGGGTCGCGCTGGCGGTGCGCGATATGGTCGAGGGCATCGGGCTGCACGCGTTCCCGGTCACCAGTGGTAGCAAGGGAATTCATATCTACGTCCCCTTGGACCGGGAGTTGAGTCCGGGTGGCGCGTCCACCGTGGCCAAGCAGGTGGCGACGAATCTGGAAAAGCTGCGTCCGGATCTGGTGACCGCGACGATGGCGAAATCGGCGCGCGGCGGAAAGGTCTTCCTGGACTGGAGTCAGAACAATCCGTCCAAGACCACCATCGCACCGTATTCGCTGCGCGGCCGGGCCGAACCGAATGCGGCCGCACCGCGCGCCTGGTCCGAGATCGAGAACCGGAAGAAGCTGCGGCAGTTGCGGTTCGACGAGGTGCTGGCCCGCTGGCGCGATGGCGGCGATCTGCTCGCCCAACTGGATCCGCCGATGGCCGACGCGCTGACGAAGTACCGCTCGATGCGCGATGCGGCGGCGACACCCGAACCGGTGCCGTCCGCAGCGCCGACGCCCGGTGCCGACAATCGTTTCGTCGTCCAGGAGCACCACGCACGGCGGCTGCACTGGGATGTGCGGCTCGAACGTGACGGCGTACTGGTGTCATGGGCCGTGCCGAAGGGCCCGCCGACCTCCCCGAAGCAGAACCGGCTCGCCGTGCACACCGAGGATCATCCGCTGGAGTACCTGGACTTTCACGGTGCGATCCCGAAGGGACAGTACGGCGCGGGGGAGATGACCATCTGGGATTCCGGCACGTACGAGACCGAGAAGTGGCGCACGGACGAGGTCATCGTCACCTTTCACGGCGAGCGATTGCGGGGTCGCTACGCGCTGATCCAGACCAATGGCACCCAGTGGCTGATGCATCTGATGCAGGACCAGTCGCCGCGGGAGGACGGATCGCAGGATGGTGCCAAGCGGCCCGCCGGCGGTCCGGTCGGACCGCTCGCCGCGATCACCGTGCCGAAACCCGCGGGGCCGGTGCCCCTGCCACGTGGCCTCGCGCCGATGCTCGCGACCGCGGGCGAGGTCGCCGAGCTCGATGATGCCGAGTGGTGCTTCGAAACCAAATGGGACGGCTTCCGGCTGATCGCCGAAATCGAGTCCGGCGCACTGACCTTGCGCAGCCGACGGGGTAATACCGTGACGGAGCGCTATCCCGGGATCGCGGTGCTCGCCACCGAATTGGCCGACCACGACGTGGTCCTCGACGGCGAGGCAGTGGTGTTCGACGATCACGGAGCGGCCAATCTCGGTCTGCTGCAGGCGGATGCGGCCCGTGCGGTTTTCGTCGCCTTCGATGTGCTGTACCTGGACGGGACCTCGCTGATCCGCAAACGGTATTCGGACCGTCGTCGGGTGCTCGAGGCGCTCGCCGCCAATGCGCCCTCGCTGATGGTGCCGCCGCGACTGGACGGCTCCGGCGCCGATGCGCTGCGCCGGAGTCAGGAGCAGCGCATGGAGGGTGTGGTCGCCAAGCGCAGGGATTCGGTGTATCTGCCGGGTAAGCGCGGACATTCGTGGGTGAAGCAGCGCAACTGGCGCACCCAGGAGATCTTGATCGGTGGCTGGCGGCGCAGCGACGCCCGCAACTTCAAATCGCTGCTGGTCGGCATACCGCACGATGGCAGGCTGTACTACGTGGGGCGGGTCGGCACCGGTTTCAGTGAGCCGGTCATGCGCGACCTGGCCGCGCGGCTCGGCAAGTTGGAACGCAAGACCGCCCCGTTCGACAACGAACTCACCGCCGAGGAACGCGAGGACGCGGTGTGGGTGACTCCGAAACTCGGTGGGACCGTGCGCTTCATGAATTGGACCGAGACCGGTCGGCTCTGGCATCCCGCCTGGGTCGGCTGATCGGTCGGCGGGCCGAGTGTGACGGCGGTCGCCGATGGCTTGCCGGTTGATTCGGGTATTCGCTGGGTATCGTGAGTTCGCGGTTGTGTCGGCTCGAAAACGAGGAGTGCGTGGTGGATTTCAAGAATCTGGCGAACAAGGCCATGGACCTGGCCCAGCAGCATGCGGACAAGGTGGATACCGCCATCGATAAGGTGGGCGATCTCGTCGACAAGCAGACCGACGGCAAGTTCGCGAACCAGGTCGACGCGGCGCAGGAGGCCGCGAAGAAGGCCGTCCACAAGGATAGCTGAGTTCGCCGCTGGCGGAGGCGGTCCGCCGATCCGCCAGCGCACGCGGTCGGTCAGCTCTGTTCGCGGGCCAGCAGCGGAATGATGGTCGCGCTATCGGTGACCATGGCATGTCCCTGGAACTCGAATTCGTCGTAGGCCCGCGCCATCGCCTCCTTATCGCGGCCGCCCACGGCATCGCTGATGATCACCGGCACGAAGCCGAGATCGGTGGAATGGGTGACCGTCGGCGCGATGCCGATCTCCAGTGCGACGCCGGTGATCGCGTACGCGCCGATGCCGAGATCGCGCAGCACCGCGGCCAATGGGGTGCCCTCGAATGCCGACATCGAGGTCTTGTCGAAGATCACCTCGTCCGCCGTCGGCCGCAGCTCCGGGACCAGTTCGAAGGCCGGGGTGTCGCGCTGCAGGATGAATTTCACATCGTCCACGGAATCGACCTGCTGCCAGCTCATTGCCATTCGCAGCGCGAAGGTCCCACTGAGCCGCCGCGGCAGGAAGAAGTGCCGCAGGAAGATGATCGGATAACCGCCGCGCCGGGCCGCCTCGACAATGCGCGCGACCCGCTCGATGATCTCGGGGCCGTCCGGCAATTGGGAGAGCACGCCGACCTGCATGTCGTAGACGATCACCGCCATGCGGTGCGGCGCACACACATCGGCGAGCCCTTCGGGAATGTCCAGTCCGTTGCCATGCCGCATGGTCAGCTCACTCCTATTCGACACCGGTCACGGCCGGGATACGGCCTGCCGGTGATTCGGTTGCGCGATAGCCACTTCCGAAGCGTGCCGGAGCCCGCTTCGACCCCACTGTAACCATGTCGGAAATCGGACATGTGCGGCGTCGTCGATGCCCCCGAATGACCGTAGCCGGGGCCTCTGATCAGGCAGTACGGTTGTGGCACTCGAGATCGGGCGGAGTCGGCGCAGACGCGTTCCCGGCGTACTGTGCGTCGCGCCGCGTCGGAACACTGGAGGCCCCGATGAAAAATTTGCATGCCCCATTCGTCGGAAGTCACCGGATATCCGCTCCCACAGCGATACCGATCATCCTCGCGATGGTGGCGTTCGCTGTCGTACCCGTCGCCGCAGCGGTGCCCACCCCGGACCAGGATCCGTTCTACGCGGCCCCGGCCGACGTCGGCGAATACCCCACCGGTGCCGTGCTGCAGTCCCGCTCGATCGCGTTATACGGTCTGCCGCTGCCGATTTCGGCTTGGCAGGTGCAGTACCGGACCAATGACGGGAACGGTTGGCCGATCCCGGGCATGGCCACCGTGCTGGTCCCGAATTGGCCCTGGTTCGGTCCCGGCCTGCGGCCGCTGCTGTCGTACCAGATCGCCGAGGACAGTCTCGATGTCCGGTGCGCGCCGTCGTACGCGCTGCGCGGTGGCTGGGATCTCGGCGGTGCGAACAGCTATATAGACACGCTGTTCATCGCCGAGGCATTGCGTCGCGGCTGGGCGGTGGTGGCCAGCGACTATGAGGGGCCGGACTCCCGATTCCTGGACGGTGTCAATTCCGGCCGCGCGGTGCTCGACGGGATCCGTGCCGCTCGCGCGCTCGCGCCGGATGGGGTCGGACCGGCGAGTCCGATCGGCGCGTGGGGTTACTCCGGCGGTGCCTTCGCCACCCTGTGGGCGGCCCAGCTGCAACCGGAGTACGCGCCGGATATCGAGTTCGCGGGGATCACCTCCGGCGGGGTGCCCGTCGATTGGCCAGCCATGGCCCATGGCGTCGACGGCACCATGCAGGCGGGTCTGGCGATGCTGGCGCTGGTCGCGATCGTGAAGAACGAGCCGGATTCCGGTGTGTCGGAACTGCTCAACGAGCGCGGTCGCGCCGCGGTCGCCGAGGATGCGGCGGCCTGCGGTCCGGATTTCGTCATCAAGTACGTCGATGCGCACATCGACGATTTCGCCGCCGTGCCGGATGTGTTGTCCCACCCGTACTTCCGGGCGGCGACCGACCGGCAGGAGTTGGGTGGCAGTGCCCCGGTCGCGCCGATGTACCTGTACCACAGCACGACCGACGACGTGATCCCCGTCGCGGGATTCACCGACCTGCTCGGCCGGTACTGCGCGCAGGGTGCCGATATCAGCTCCGTGTACTCGGCACTGCCGGGACACGATGTGACCGCTCTCGGTGAGGCGGCCGGTGCGATGGGCTTCCTCGCCGATCGTTTCGCCGGTATACCGGCAGCTCCCGGCTGTCATGGTGGGTGAATACGGAAAGATGCGACGCGCTAGGAGGATTCGTAGCGCGCCGCGTCCGGAGTGCGTGTTCGCGGCCCTACTTGACCGGCGGGTCCTGCCATTTGGTGGTGCCGGGCGCGGCGGCCAGGGTGCTGATCAGATCGATGCCCGCGATGACCAGTGCCGGTCCGCCGACCACGATGGTGCCGATGATGCCGCCGATACCGGCACCGGCGATGACACTGGCGATCACCGTCGGTCCGCCGACGATGCCGGTGAGTCCGACCAGGGCGCCGATCACCGTGCCGAGAAAGCCGCCGATCGCGGTGGCAATGCCGAACTGGGACAGGAAGTTGTCCTGTGCGCGCTGATTCTCCCGCGGTGACGCGATCGGCGTCGCCACCGGGTGCGCCTGCGTGTAGTCCTTGACCGCGGTCAATTCCAGCACCCGTCCGGCATCCTTGACCTCATGCGGCAGCGCGAATTCGTATCCGTCCTGCCGGAACGACAGCGGCAGCGTGACAACCGTATTGCCCGCGATGTCCTTGATATCAACTGTGTTCGCTGCCATCTGGAACGACCCGTTGGTCAGCGTGGTGACGATCTTGTCGCCCACCAGTTTTGCCTCGTAACCGATATCGGGCACGGGCGTGGCGCTCGGCTGCGCATAGGAGGTGCCCGCGCCGACCGCGACCGCGGCGACGATCGGCACGGCGGCCGCGGTGATCTTGCGGAGAATCATTCCGGTGGTCCAATCTTCATCAGTTCTTGCAAGCCGTAGCAACACTCCGCACGCGAAGAATCCTCCCCCCGGCGCTATGCAGAGTCACGATGTGATCAAGAGAACAGCACTCCGATGACAATGTACCGTGTACGAAAGGTTTCGAGGAATGCTTTTCGGGGTATCCACTCTTGCTTGGTGACGAATCTTGCTACAGCTCTTGACTATACGGTCATGGGAACGGTTGCAGAACGTTGATGGCGCGGGCGATCACCAAGATCACCAGCACCAGCGAGATCGCCGATTGCACCATCATCATCGCCTTCGCCCACCGCGACATCGGCATCACATCGGTCGGGCTGAACGCCGTCGCATTGGTGAACGACAGATACAGATAGTCGAAGAACTCTGGTTCCCACTCGGTTTCGGTCAGCTCCGGGTTCTGCATCTGCACGAACAGGAAGTCCGGCAACGGCTTTCGCGCATAGGCGCGGGCCGCGGGTCCGCCGCGATCGAACTCCCAGTACCACAGGCCGAATACCACCACATTGGTCAACCAGACCGCCCCGCCCAACTCGAGCAGGTTCACGGGATCGCGCAGGGTGCTCTCGAGGTCGTAGGCCCATCCCGGAGGCCAATGGATCAGTGCGGCCACCAGACGACCCGCCGAGATCGCCGTGGCCAGACTCAGCACTCCGGTCAGCAGCAGGCCGCTATTGCGCAGCCACCGCTCCTCCCGGTTGAGCCGGAACGGATTCACCACCACCAGCACACCGAGCAACCACACCTCCAGTGCGGGCAGCAGCAGCCAAATGGGCTGTGGCCAGAGTTTCTTCAGCGGCCCGAACTGCAACCCAACGATCACCAACACGGCCAGTGTCACCGCGACTCGGGACTCTCCGTCCGTCTTGCGCTGCCATGCGGGCACCTCGTCGTTTTGCTCCGGCACCGGGCCAGTATCGCCGATCAGGTGAGCAGATCGAGTAGGACCGCGCCGACGCAGACCGTGATGACCAGGGTCAGCGCCAGCGCATCGTTGCGTCCGGGGGAGTTGGGGCGGGCGGTGAGCTGCCCGGTGCCGCCGCGCGCGGTAATGGCCTCGCCGAGTTCGGTTGCCCGGCGGCTGGATACGGCCATGGCGGCGGTGAGGATATCGACGAGCGGATTATCGGCGGCGCGATAGAGCCCGCGGTCGCGCGGGCGCAACCGGCGTGCTGCTCGCAGCACCCGGATCTCCTCTATCAGCAGCGGCAGTCCGCGCAGCGTGAGCGCGATGACCACGGCGCATTCGTCGACGGGCACCCGGAGTTTGCGCAGTGGGGCACCGAGTTTGGCCAGTGCCGGGGCGATATCGCCCATGGGGGTGGTCCAGGCGATCAGGAACGAGGCGGCCAGCAGGATCAGGCCGAAGACCATGATATTGGTGTAGCGCAGTACGGCCTCGGTCCCGATCGGCACATTCAACAGCGCGCCGACGCCGATCGCCGCCCAGAACCACCACGGCAGGCGAGGCAGTGTGCTCAGCGGGAGTTTGGCGAGTGCGCCGATCGCGATCAGGAATACAACCATCAGGCCGAGCACCCACCAGGACGGCAGGAACATCAGCACCAGGCTGATCAGGAACACTCCGATCATCTTGGTTCCGGCCCACAGGCTGTGCACCGGGCTGGAAACCGGTACCTCGCGGAACAGGACGGTACTCATCGGTGTCCTCCGTTCCCGAGCCGCCAGGCCGGATCGCCCGGGCGTGGTTCGGGCAGCGCGACGTGGGAATCCAGCTGGTGCGCAGGCAGGTTCGCGGCCGCGGCGGCGTCGACGACGGGGTCGGTCTCCAGGATCCGCCCGGCCTCCAGATGGACGGTGCGGTCGCAAACCGCGGTCATATCGCGCACGTCATGCGAGATGACGATCAGGGTGAGCCCGGAATCACGCAGGCGGGCAAGCAGTTCCACGACATCGGCTCGGCCCTCGGGGTCCAGTCCGGCCAGCGGCTCGTCGAGTACCACGACTGGCGCGTGGCTGGCCACGATGGCCGCGAGTACCACCCGCTTGGCCTGTCCGCCGCTGAGTTCCTCGATGGATCGCGCGGCGAGTGCACGATCCAGCCCCACCGCGTCCAGTGCGCGTCCGACCGCACCGGAACCGGTGGCGCGCCCGCCCCAGTCCGCGATCTCGGTGCCGACCGTCTGCTTCTGCAACTGCAGCCGGGAGTGCTGGAACGCCAGCTCGACCCGGCCGATCTGCTTGGCGATCGGCCTGCCATCGACTTCGCAACGGCCGGAACTGGGGTGGATCAACCCGGCCATGATCCAGGCCAGTGTCGACTTGCCGGATCCATTGCCGCCGACCACCAGCAGCGCCTCACCGCGCCGCACGGTCAGGTCGACACCGTGCAAAGCCGGTGCCGCCCACGGTGTTCCGCGGTTGTAGGTATGGCGGACATCGCGCAGGCACATGATGGTCTCGCCCATCGGGCGGCGGCGGATCGTGCAGACCGGCTGCGGCCAGGCGGGCAGGTGCTCGACGGTGCGGCCACCGGCCAGATGCACCACCCGATCGGCGGCGGCGGCATCGGCCTCGTGATGGGTTACCAGCACCACCGCCATGCGGTGGCGCTTGGGCAGTTCGGCCAGCAGTGCGACCAGATCGCGGCGACCGTCCGGGTCGATCATCGAGGTGGCCTCATCGGCGATGAGCAGGGCGGGGCGGCGGGCCAGCGCCGCGGCCACCGCGAGTCGCTGCTGCTGACCGCCGGAAAGCGTCGCGGTCTCCCGATCGCCCATGCCGTCCAGGCCGACCTCGCGCAACAGACCGTCGATATCGACCGCGGCGGCGAGTTCGGTGGACAGACCCCAGACCACATCGTCGGCGACCAGCACGCCGAGGGTCTGACTCTCCGGCCGCTGCAGCACCAGCGCGGTGCCGCCGAGGTGGCCGAGTCCGGCGGCGCCGGGACGGTCCACACTGCCCGAGGTCGGTGGGCGACCGGCGAGCAGCCGGGTCAGCGTCGACTTCCCGGATCCGTTGTGCCCGACGACGGCGACGAACTCACCGACGTCGACCGTGAGATCGATGTCGGACAGTGCGTCCACCGACGTGCCCGGATAGCGGAATCCGGCACCGCGCAGCCGCACCGGCAGCGGCGCGATGGGCCGGTCGTCGGGTGGTGCGTCGAGCCGATCCTGACTGGGCAGCCAGGCCAGCCGATCGAGCACCGAGCCCAGGACGAACCAGGAGAACACCGCCGTCACGATGATGCCCATGATCACGCCGCCGCCGACCAGAGCCCACCACCAGCGGATCGCGGCGTCAGCGGCGTCGGCGATGCCACGTCCGAGCGGTTCCAGCTGTGCCTGCTGTGCCGCGATCCGCTCCAGGCCGTCGGCGGTGCTGCGAATGGTGTTGAACAACAGCGTCCGCGACCTGGACAGCACCAGCAGGGTTCCGATGGCGAAGGCCGCGAACCCGAGACCGGCGAGCACGGACAACCCGACCACCGCGGGCAATCCGCCGCGCCGCCGTTTCACGGTGCCGATGATGCCCCCGATGGTCGCGGAGCTGATGATGCCGAATGCGGGGACCAGGCCCGCCGCGACAAAGCTGACCAGGGCGGCCGCACCGGTCGCGGTGATCAGGGCGCGGAGCCGATAGCGCTGCGCGATCATGGCCAGCGGTACCGCGGCGACCAGTTGCAGTGCCGCGGCGAACGGGATCAACGCGCCCACGGTGACCAGTCCGACGGTGGCGCCGCCGAGCACCGCACCGGCGGCGAGTTCGATCGGGCGCAGCGGTCCGCGCTCGATGGCTCGCTCGGTAGGGTGCACGCCGGGCCGATCACTCACGAAACAAGTCTGCCAGCTTCCTGTGCAGAGTTCGTGTGGTCTTTTTGTGGAGACTATGTGGCCGTGGTTCCGTTCACGCGACCCGCGTCAGTTCGTAATCGTCGGCTCTGAGCTTGCGGACGCGACGACGATAGGCCAGTTGCCGACCCGGCCAGTTATTGGTGATGCGGCCCGAGTCGGTGCGATACCAGCTGGAGCAGAAGTTCCACGGCGTGCGCGCGAGGCGCTGCTGAACCGCGGTATTGAACTGTGCCTCCGCCTCCTGGCGCACCTCGAGCACATGGCCGGGACGCGCGGCGAGCAGTTGTACGGCCTGACGGATATAGCGGGCCTGCGATTCGATCATGTAGATGATCGAGCCGACGCCGAGATTGGTATTGGGTCCGTAGACCAGGAACAGATTCGGGAAGTCGGGCACGGTGATGCCGTAGTAGGCGTGCGCTCCGCCCTCCCAGGCATCGGAGAGTTCGCGGCCCCCGCGGCCGTAGATGTGCATGGGCCAGAGGAATTCGGTGCCCTTGAATCCGGTGCCGTAGATGATCACATCTGCCTCGTGCACCGTGCCGTCGGCGGTGCGCACGCCGTTGGGCACGATCTCGGTGATCGCGGTGGTCTCGACCCGCACATTCGACTCGGTGAGGGCGGGGTAGTAGTCATTGGAGAACAGGCCGCGCTTACATCCGATCGGATAGTCGGGGGTGAGTTTGGCGCGCAGTCCCGGATCCGGCACCTGCTCTGCCAGATGTTTGGTCGCGATCCGGCCGACCATCCGGGCGATCCAGGGGAATTCGACCAAGCCCAGCGCGACGAATTCCGCGATGGCCCACCAGCCGAAGCGTTCGACGAGCAGTGCGCCGGGCAGCCGCGCGAAGAGTTTGTGCTGGATCGGGGTGTAGTCGGTGTCGAATTTGGGCAGTACCCAGGCCGGTGTGCGCTGGAACAGCGTGAGGTGCTCGACCTTCGGCTGGATCTCCGGGATGTATTGAATGGCGCTGGCGCCGGTGCCGATGCACGCGACGCGTTTGCCGGTCAGCTCGACGCCGTGATCCCATTCGGCGGAGTGGAAGGCCTGGCCGGTGAAGGAATCGATGCCGGGAATGTTGGGCAGGGCGGGCCGGGACAACTGGCCGACCGCGGAGATCAGCACGTCGGCGGTGCGGGCGGCCCCGTCCCTGGTGCGCACGGTCCAGCGGCCGGAGGTGTCGTCGAATTCGGCCTCGGTCACCTCGGCGCCGAAATGAATATCCTCGAGCAGGCGGTGGCGCTTCGCGACGGTGCGCAGATAGTCGTGGATCGCGACCCGTCCCGAGTAGCGCTGCGGCCAGTCCGGCTTGGGCTCATAGGAGAACGAGTACAGCGGCGACGGCACATCGCAGGCGGCGCCGGGATAGGTGTTCTCCCGCCAGACCCCGCCGATATCGGTGCTCCGCTCCAGCACGGCGACATTCTCGAAACCATTGCGCCGCAACTCGATTGCCATTCCGATGCCGCCGAAACCGGCACCGATGACAATGACCGACGGGCGCTCGCCAGCTGTCATGTGACACTCCTCACAACGCGTATGAATCCCACTCTAGGACCGTGTGACTGAACGTGGCCGGCATATCGGGCTGACCCTTTCGAGCGACCTGCAAGCAGTCGCCACGGAGCGTATCGAGATTTTCGGCCATAATGTCGGCTGTGGAGCGGGTACAGGATCCGGGCATCCGCGACTGGAACTTTCCACGCGGCATCGCCAGCGTGGCGCTGATGATCGGTTACGCCGGTGAGCACGGCGTGCCCCTCGCGCGCATGCTCGCCGGAACCGGGCTGACCGAGGCGCTGCTGCGCGACCCGGACGCGCAGATCGATGCGCGGACCGAACTGGCGGTGATCCGCAACCTCGTCCGCGAACTGCCCGATACGCCGGCACTCGGTGTCGAGATCGGCCGCCGCTATCGGATCACCACCTTCGGCATCTTCGGCTTCGCCTGTGTCAGCAGTCCGACGCTGGGTGAGGCGATCTCGTTCGCCCTGCGCTATCTGGAGCTGAGCTTCACCTTCTGCCTGCCGGTCGCGGAGTGGGGCGACGGCGAATTCGTCGCCTGGGTGCACGATGAATCCATTCCGGCCGATGTGCGCCAGTTCCTGGTCGAACGCGATGTCAGCGCCATGCATCAGGTCATGAGCGACCTGATCGGCAAACAGTTGCCGCTCACCAGGGCCGAATTCCGTTTTCCCGAGCCGACCTATGTCGATCGGATCATGGAGTTCACCCAGGTTGCCCCGCGCTTCGGTTGCCCGCGGAATCTGTTCGCCATCGATCCGGCAGTGCTGGAACAGCCACTGCCACAGGCGAATGAGCACACCTGGGCCATGTGTCTGGCTCAATGCCGCGATCTGGTGGACCGCCGCCGCGCCCGCACCGGCATCGCGGCCGAGGTGCGCGAACTGCTGGTCCCCGGCGGTGCCGAAGGATTCGCGGCACCGCCCGGAATCGATACCGTCGCACGGGATCTCAATATGAGCACCCGTACCCTGCGCCGCCACCTCGACGCGGCGGGCACCAGCTACCGCGCGCTGCTGGATGAGGTCCGCCGCGCACTCGCCGAGGAAATGCTTACCGCCACACCGCTTTCGGTGAGCGATGTGGCCATCCGGCTCGGCTACGCCGAATCCTCCACCTTCATCTACGCCTTCAAACGCTGGACCGGCGCGACACCGGCCGTCTACCGGCGCGAGCGTGTCGCGCGGCGCTAGTTCGGCGGCACGCTGATCCAGCCGCCCATCGCGACACTGCGGAAATGCGTTGTCATGCGGCGGTTTTCGTCGATCACGTGCAGGGCGACGGCCGGATCCGGCGCGTAGTCCATGACGCGGTCGGGCAGTTCGAGCTCCCATTCGCCGCCCAGCACCGATGCGGTGCTCGGCGCGATCAGTAGCGGGCGGCCCGCGAAGGTGGTGACGGCCGCGGAATGCGCGTGTCCGGTGAGCACGCCGACGATGCGTTCGTCGGACGCGACGACCTCGGCGAACTTCTCCGGTTCGGCCAGCGAGATCGTATCGATCACCGGGCTGAACAGATGGGCGGGCGGGTGGTGCAGTGCCAGCAGAATGGGCGCGTCGGCGGGCGCCGCGGCCAGTACGCCGCGCAGCCAGTTGTAGGTCTGTTCGGTCAGTTGGCCACCGGATTCGCCGGGGATGCTCGAATCCAGCAGGGCCACGGTCAGCTTGCCGACCCGGTGCGCATGGTTGATCGGCGCGGTCGAGGCGGGTTCGCCGAGCAGCGTCTCGCGGAAGGCGGCGCGGTCATCGTGATTGCCGGGCAGCGCGTAGACCGGGATATCGGCATCGAGCGCCATGCGGGCCTCGGCGTACTGGTCGGATTTGCCGGAATCGGTGATGTCACCGGTCACCAGGATGGCATCGGGTCGGCGGCGCAGATCGGCGAGGAAGGCCATCACCCGCTCGGCGCGTTCGGCGTTGCGGGCGCCTAGATCGAAATGGGTATCGCTGATCTGAGCCACCAGGATCATCGGCGTTCGCTTTCTCTGGGGGTATCGCTCCATTGCGTCAGAGTGTGCCGACCTCGCGTGCGCGGCACCCCATCAGGCTAGATGACCTGCGGGTTCCGCGTCGCCATGAGGCTGACCACCGGTAGAAAGCCGGAGGGTCGGTAGTGGTGGCGCCCACAGCGATACCGGTGGGTTTCGGATGTCAGCCCTGCTGTCCGATGATCGACGCCCACAGCGTTTGCATCGACCGCAGGAAGGCCTTGCGCTCGGCGGCGGGCAGTGGTGACAGCAGCCGGTCCTCCTGCTCCTGGATATCGCGTTGCGCACGATCGCGAGTGGTTCGGCCGGTCGGGGTGAGCGAGACCAGCCGCGCGCGCCGATCGGTTGGATCCGGATCACGTCGGATGAGGTCGCGCTGCTGGAGTTCATCGAGCACGCCGATGATGCGGGTCTTATCCGCGCGGATCTTCTTGGCCAGTGCGGCCTGGGTGTAGACAGGTTCGTCGCCGAGGCCGAGCAGGACCACGTAGCCCCACATGGTCAGTCCGTGCCGCTCGAGTATCGGCAGCTCCGCGGCGGCGAGGGCGCGGCCGAGCGGCACGAGCATCGCGGCGAGATCGGGGCGCTGCACTTCCGGCATGAGTAGAAAATACTGCTTGGCAAGTGATAAGCATGAGCTTACGATAAGCTGACGCTTACTAATTTGAAGATATCGAGAGGACTGAAATGACCACCGATTCCGAAACCGGTGCGGTAGCTGCCGAACTGCGCACCCTCGATCTGCTGGGGGCGAAGGTCGATCTCATCGCACTCAACGCGCAGGCCGTGCGCACCAGCATCGATGTGGTTTCCCATGTCACCGCCGCCGATCTGGCCAAGCCGACGCCCTGCGCGGGCTGGACGCTGCACGGGCTGCTGGCGCACATGATCACCCAGCACTACGGGTTCGCGGCCGCCTCGCGCGGCGAAGGTGACCTGTCGCTGTGGCGGCTGCGTCCGCTGAGCGAGGACCCGGTCGCGGACTACCGTGCGGCCGCCGAACATGTGTCGGCGTCCTTCGCCGAGGACGGTGTGCTCGAGCGGACCTTCCCGCTACCGGAATTCACCCGGGCCTTCGAATTCTCCGGAGCCGAGGCGGTCAGCTTCCACTTCATCGACTACGTCGTGCACTCCTGGGATGTCGCCCGAACCCTCGGCAGGACAGTGCATTTCGACGATGATCTGCTCACCGCCGCACTGCGGGTGGCCGAGGCCGTGCCCGGCGGTAAGTCCAGGCTGGCGCCCGGTGCCGCATTCGCCCCGGCGATCACCTGGTCCGGGGATTCCACGCTCGACGAGATCGTCGCCATCCTCGGCCGTTCCCCCAACTGGCCCGCATAGGGCCTGTGCGCCCGCGGACCGGGCGTGCCGAGTGATCTGCTTCACATGGTGTCAGGATTTTCGTCGCTGCGGTGTCTTGTATTCGAGCCCCTCGGCGCGAAGGAGACACCATGAGCAAGAACACCGATGTGGTCGTGATCGGCGGCGGATATGCCGGAGTGATGGCGGCCAATCGTTTGACGCAGCGCGACGACGTGACGGTGACCGTGATCAATCCGCGCCCGGTCTTCGTCCCGAGGCTGCGGTTGCACCAGCTGGTTGGCGGGACCCACGATGCGGTCGTCGACTACCAGGAGGTCCTGGCCGAGGGTGTCCGGTTGGTCGTCGACAACGCAACGCGGATCGATGCGGTCGGACGCAGTGTGATGCTGGCCGAGGGTGACGGTATCGGCTACGACTACCTGATCTACGCGGCAGGTAGCGGCAACGCCGGGCCGCGGGTGCCGGGCGCGGCCGAGTTCGCCTACCCGGTCGCGACTTTGGAGGCTGCGCAGCGGCTGCGGTCGGTGCTCCTCGACACGCCCATGGGGGCTGCGGTGACGGTGATCGGGGGCGGCCCGACCGGAGTCGAGACCGCCGCCGAGCTGGCCGAGCAGGGGCGCAAAGTCACCTTGGTCTGTGGTGGTGTCCTCGTTCCGTACCTGCATCCCAAGGCACGGCGCACGGCCCACAAGTACCTAGCCAAGCTGGGAGTGAACGTCATCGAGGGCCCCGATGCAGCCGTCACCGCGGTGACGCGGGACACCGTGCAGCTCGGTGATGGCCGGACGCTGGCGAGCGACGTCACGATCTGGACAGCGGGCTTCGGGGTGCCCGACCTGGCCAACCGTAGCGGGCTGAGCACCGATTCCGCCGGGCGTCTGCTCACCGACGAGACGCTGACCAGCGTCGACGATGAGCGCATTATCGCAGCGGGCGACTGTGCGGCACCGTCGAATCTGCCGTTCCGGATGAGCGCCTACGTCGCGTACTGCTTGGGAGCGCACGCCGCTGACACCCTGGTGCACCGGATCGCGGGTGAGCAGCCCGCACCGATCGACCTGTCGTTCATCGCCATGTGCCTCAGCTTCGGACGGGAGGCCGGGATCTACCAGCTCGGCCACAAGAACGAGACCGGCATGCGGCTGTACTTCAGCGGGTCCGTGGGCAAGAAACTGAAGGAATTCGCCTGCGAAGCCGGCATCGAACACCTCGCGACCGAGGCACACAAGCCCGGCTCGCATCACTGGTTCAAAGACGGCAAACACCGGCCGCAGCTGCTGGCGGCCCAGCGCGACAACACGACGGCATCGGTCGCGTAGGACACCGAAAGTCGTCGCGTCCCGCTGCCGGTGACCTGCCTGCACGGATGGCGGCACCGCCCCTTGATCCGGGCCGCCGCCGCACGCCAGGTCATCGGCGGCCCGGATCGAACGGCTGCAAACGGGAGACAGGAGAGGACTCCATGGACACAACGAGTCACCCCGGCGGACAGCGGCGGCCCGGCGGCGCGGCAGCGGGTCGCGATGTCGGTGACCGCGCCACCGTCGAGGCGACGGAAACGTTTGTCGCGCACCGCAAGCTGCTGTTCACCGTTGCCTACGAAATGCTCGGATCGGCGGCCGACGCCGACGATGTCCTGCAGGAGACCTGGTTGCGCTGGGTCGCTGTCGACGCGGCGCACGTCGACGACCACCGCGCCTACCTGGTTCGGATCACCACCCGCCAGGCGCTCAACCGGCTGCGGTCGATGAAGCGCCGCAGGGAGGCGTACGTGGGGTCCTGGCTGCCGGAGCCGCTGCTCACCACCGCGGATGTGGCCGCCGACGTCGAACTGTCCGAAAGCGTTTCGATGGCGCTGATGCTCGTGCTCGAGACATTGACCCCGACCGAACGGGCGGTGTTCGTGCTGCGCGAAGCATTCGGAATCGGCTACGACGAGATCGCGGCCGCAGTCGACAAGACCCCCGCCGCCGTACATCAGATCGCCCACCGAGCCCGCCGCCACGTCGAAGCCCGCCGACCGCGCCGGTCGGTCACCGCGCGCCAGGCCGAGGCGGCCGTCGAGGCATTCCGGCATGCGCTCGAGACGCGGGACCTGCGGGGCCTGCTCGACGTGCTCGCCCCCGACGTCGTGACGATCAGCGACGGCGGTGGCATCAAACGGGCCACACCGCGACCGATTCTCGGCGCCGACAAGGTCGCCCGTTTCATCGTCGGCGGCCTCACCAAGCACAACGTCACGCTCACCGTCGAGCCGACCACGGTCAATGGTGGCCCCGCGCTGGCTCTCCACGTCGACGGGCAACTCGACGGGGTCATTGCGATGCACGTCGAGGACACCCACATCACCGGCATCTACTACGTCCGCAACCCGCAGAAACTGACCCATATCGAATCCGAAACCCAACTCACCCTGCGATGAACACCGGTCCCACTTGTTCGAGGAGTAGATATGACCACGCGAGCACCGCTCGCCACCGATGCGCTGCCGTCCCGCTGGCCGAGGGTGATCGGCGCTGTCGTCCTGCTCACCGCGATCACCAGCGTGCTGCTCGTCGCCTTCGCCTGGCCGTCGGTGCGGTCGTCGGTACACGATGTTCCGATCGCCGTCGCCGGCCCGGCCGCCGCGGTCACACCGATCCGCAGCGCACTCGAGCAGCGTCTCCCAGGCGGCTTCGATATCACCGAAGTCACCGACACTGCCGCCGCTGAACAACTCATCCGCGACCGGCAGGTGTACGGGGCGATCGATCTCAGCTCCGGCACCCCACAGGTCATCGTCGCCTCCGCCGCCAGCACCGCGGTCGCTCAGACCCTGCAGACCATGGCTACCGGCCTCGGCCGAGCAGGGAAATCCGGCACACCGGCCGTTGTCCGCGACCTCGCCGCATTGCCTGCCGACGACCCGCGCGGCGCCGGTCTCTCCGCTGGCGCCCTGCCCCTGGTCATGGGCGGTCTGCTGGCCGCGGGGCTGCTGACCGAGCTCGTTCGCGGCACGGTCCGCCGGGTTGTCGGGGCACTCGCCTTCGCGGCAACCGGCGGTTTGGCCGTGACAGCGATCCTGCAGTTCTGGCTCGGCTCACTGAGCGGGTCCTACCCGGTCAATGCCGGTGCCGTCGCATTGACCATCGCGGCCACCTCCCTGACCGTCCTCGGGCTGGAATCCCTGCTCGGATATGCCGGAATCGGCATCGGCGCCGTCGCCATGATGCTGATCGGCAACCCCCTCTCGGGCACGGCGACCGCACCCGAGATGCTGCCCGGCTGGTCCGGCACGCTCGGCCAGCTACTGCCGCCCGGGGCCGGTGGCCGGTTGCTGCGATCGACCGCCTTCTTCGACGGTCGCGGCGCCACCCACGCCGTCACCGTCCTGGTCGCCTGGGTCGCGCTCGGTGCGGTGCTGTGCCTGGTCGGCGGCCTGCGCGCCGGTCGCGCCGCCAAGGCGGCCGCAGGGCTTTCGGCGATTACTACCGGAACCCCGGAAGGTGTGCAGCGCACCGGAATTGCTCGCTGAACTCAGGTGCGGCTCACGAAAAGTTTGCGGCGCTCGGCTATTCGATGGTGTGCAGCAGCTCGTCGGCGCGCTGGAGGATCGCGTCGGTGTCGGAAGCGGGCTGGATCGGCTGCCAGAAGTCGGAACTCGGCGTCGCTCGCACAGTGAGTTCCGGGGGCGTGCGCCACGGTGCGGCCAGGCCGAGTTGCCAGGAGTGCAGGTAGGTCCGGTCGTACCGGCCGGACTTGTCGAACAGCGGATCGCCGAGGATCGGATGTCCGATCCAGGCCAGGTGCACCCGGATCTGGTGGCGGCGGCCGGTGATCGGGCGCACCGCGAGCAGGGTGTGTTCGTCGGTGCGCAGGACCGTCGCGAATCGGGTGACCGATGGATAGTTCTTCGTGGCCAGTAGGTCGGCGTCATCGACGAACCATCGGCCCGCCTGTTCGCGAATGCGCTCCCGGGGCGCGGCGATGCGCACCCGGTTCTTGCGCCCGACGCTGAGCGGCAGTTCGATGACGCCGCGATCGGGCAGTCCGGTCGACTCGACGATCGCCAGATAGGCCTTCTCCGCCGTCTGTTTATTGAACTGCCTGGTCAGCTGCCCGTGCGCGGTCAGCTCCTTGGCCAGTAGCACCAGTCCGGAGGTCACCTTGTCGATCCGGTGCACCGGATACAGCGTTTCCCCCGCCGCGGCCGCCGCCTCGACGATATCGCTGTCGTGCCGCTCACCGGTGACCGAAATCCCCGCGGGCTTGTTCAACGCCAGCACCGCGGCGTCCTCGGCGATGCCGCAGCTCGCGCGCAGTTCGGCCCACTCGAAATCCACCGGACGAGCTTAGGTCCTGCGCTATCGCCTCTTGCCATTGCGGCGCAGTGTGTGCGGCCGGAGGCGATTGAAGCCGCGGACGCGGACGCTGCGCAGGTTGCGAATATCGAACTCCGGATTGCCCTCCAGCGCGGCGGCGGCATCGTCGTCGACGAGTACGGTGCCCGGGCGGGCGACGCCGGTGAGCCGGGAGGCGATATTGACCACCGAGCCGTACAGATCGCCGAAGCGCTGCAGCACCGGACCGTATGCCACCGCGACCCGTAGGTCGGGGGTGCCGCCGACCATCATCGTGCTCTCCTGGATGGACAGTGCGATCCGGGCCGCGTCGGCCGGATCCTCGGCCGCGAACATGACCTCGTCGCCGACGTTCTTGATGACCCACCCGCCGTTCTCGGTGATCGCGGCGGTGGTGGTGGATTCGAACGCCTCCAACAGCGTCGAGAGTTCGTCCGGATGCAGATGCCTGGTGAGCCGGGTGTAGCCGACCATATCGGCGAAGCCGACCGCCAATTCCCGCACCGCCTCGCCCGCCGTGGTGCCCGGGTCGAGCGAACGGGCCACCGCGGCGGCGAGATGGCGGCGCCAGGCGTAGGTATTGATCTTTTCGAGCGTCGAGATGGCCGCCTCGGTGGCGGTGCGGGCGGTCTCGGCCGGATCGGCGCCCGGCCCTGCCTCGGCGATGCGATCGCTGATCTCGGCGAGCACCATGTCGACCTGCCATTCCGCGAGTCGCGCCATACCCTGGCCGACGGTGCGCACGGTCGCGGCCTGCTGCCGGGAGTCGGCGGAGGAGAGCGCGTTGAGCGCGCGGAAATTGCGGACCGCGGCGATATCGGCGTCGGTGTAGTCGACCGCGTCGTCGTCGATGCCGGCCGGGAAGCCGAGCGCCCTCCACAGCCGTTTGGTAAGGGTGGTGTTCGCCCCGGATTGCTCGGCGACCTGGGTCCGGTTGTAGCGGCGCGGTCCGTCGAGCAGATACGACTCCACGACCGACTCGACCAGCTCGGATATCTCGGTGGGGACCATGATCGGTACCTTACGGGCCGGGCCGGGCCCGCAGGGTGGCAACCGGGGCGGGTAATAAGACCGCACGGTCGCATCGGCCGCCGACTGTGGTCGGTCACAATCGGCGGCGTGCTCAGCTCAGGTGCAGCCACTGTCCGGTCGATGGCACGCCCTGGTCGTTCACGACGAACACCAGATACCAGCCCGGTGGTGCGAGCGCCGGATTGGTCGGCAGTGTGATCGTCACCGAATTCGGTGCGGTGCTGGCGAATTCGAGATCGATCAGACGTTGCTCGTTATCGGAGGAATGGGTGCAGGCGCCCGGCCGGACTAGATTCACCTCGCGCAGGGTGGCGGCGGTGGTCGCGGTGACGGTCGCGCCGTAGGCGGCGGTATCGCTGGCCAGCGCGAGCTGGGGTCGCTCGCCCTGGAACAGATAAGGCGGCCAGTAGGTTTCGATGCGCAGTTCCTCGGTCTTGCGCGCCGGATTGGAGCCCGCGGTGATCACCTTGCCGTCGGGGGTGAGCAGCGCGATGGAGTGGTAGAGCCGCGGGACGCGACACGGTGCGGTGTGCATCCAGGTGCCCATGGCCGGATCGAAGATCTCGGCATGCGGTGGTGCGGCGTGCGCCATCTCCTCCATTCCGGAACCACCGGTGGCCAGCACCGTTCGGTCCGGGAGCAGTACCGCGCTCAGGTGCATTCTCGGGTGGTCCATCGGCGGCCCCGGTTGGTATTCCGGTGCCGCCGCGGTCAGGTCGACGATTCTGGTATCGGCCAGCGCCGGTGCGGGGCTGTGCATATCGAAGCCGCCGCCGCCGAGGATCATGACCCGCTGTTGTTGCGCCGGTGGCAGCAGCACGCTGGTGGACTGATTGCGCGATCCCGGATCGGTGAGGCCGGGCACCTCCACGGTGGTGCCGGTCGCCGGATCCCAGATCGACGGGCGCATACCGTTGTTCGCGCCGTACTGGCCGCCGGTGTAGAACAGCCTGCCGTCGGCGAGCAGGACGAGATGTCCGTACATCGGGATCGGGCCGGGCGATGGCAGCTGGGACCAGGTTTCGGTCCCGGCATCGAAGACTTCCGGAATGACGGATAGGAAGTTGTCGGTGCCGAGACCCGATACCGCGACGATATTGCCGTTCGGCAGCGGTGCCAGTGACGGATACCAGCGCCCGAAGGCCATATCCGGCTGGGCATTCCAGGTCGAGGTCGCCGGGTCGAAGATCAGTGCGTCCCTCAGCCCGTAGAACGGGTCGTAGCGTTCGGTGCCGCCCGCTGCGAGTAGTCGGCCATCCGGCAGGAATGCCTGGCCGACACAGAACAGGTCGATCGGGGTGGCGGGCGCGCTCAGCTGCGGCCGCGGGTAATGCCAAACGCGAGTGCGGAATTCGTGGGCGTCGTGCCGGTCCGGATCGTTACCGGAACCGGCGAAGAACAACACATCACCGGTGTGCAGTACGGCTGCGTGCACCGGGTTGATCTCGGTGCCGAAATCGAGAATTCGCCACAGGCCCATATGCGGCGCATGCGTCAGATCGGTCTCCAGTTCGAGCACGCGCAGATATCCGGCATTGGGACCCTCGGGTGCATCGATGGTGAATACCACCAGCTCCGGCGGCGCGTCCGCATGGGGCAGCAAAGCCACTGCCGCGCCCTGGTTTTCGGCGAATCCCCAGTCCGTCTTGGTCCACACGCTCCAGCCGTCGACCGCGTGACCCGAACCCTCCAGACCCCAGCCGATGGTGTAGACGCCGGTGTTCACACCGTCGGGATCGTCCACCGCGAAGACGATCAGCTCCGGCCTGCCGTCGCCGTCCAGATCCGCGGCCGTGATGCCCGCGCCCTGGTTCTCCCACCCGTACCAGTCGGGCACCTCGATCCACGGTGTCCATTCGCCGACTGCCCCCTCGACGGTCAGGCCCTTGGCCAGCCGGAACTGTCCGCTGTTCGGGCCCGGCGGATTGTCGACCGTCAGCAGGACCAGGGTGGTCTGGCCATCGATCGAGGTGAGGCAGATATCGGCCCCTTGGTTCTCCCATCCGTACCAATCCGGTACGGCGATCCACGGCGTCCACCCGCCGGTCACCGTGCCGTCGGCGTCCAGATCGCGCCCGATCCGGTAGAACCCCTGGTTCTGGCCCGGGGGATTGTCGACAAGGAAGACCACCAGGTCGGGCCGACCATTGCCGTTCAGATCCCCGATGGCGATGCCCGCGCCCTGGTTCTCCCAGCCGTACCAATCCGGCACCGGCAGCCACGGTCCCCAACTCTGCGTCGTTCCGTCGGTGGCCAACCCCTTGCCCACCCGATAGGACCCGGTGTTCTGACCCTGTGGATCGTCCACCATGAGTACGACGACATCCGGTGTGCCGTCACCATCGATATCCGCGACCGCGATCCCGCAATCCTGGTTCTCCCAGGCGAACCAGTCGGGCATCGGAACGAATTTGCCTGCCACGCAATACATCGTCGCGCCGAAGGCGCCAAAGTGCGCGCTGTGCGGCGAAGTTGGCCGATCCTGCCTAGGCCTGCTGGTACGGCAGCAGGGATTCCCTGGACCAGGTCAGTGTGCCCGCGGCCAGATCGGCGATAACACTATCGAGCCAACGCAATTCGGCCTCGGTGACCGCGCGCTGGTACTCGTCTTCCAGCATCACCACCCGGGGCAGATGCATCGCGGCGGCCTGTGCCGCATCGGCATCCATCTCGGCGAGCTTCGCGCGCACCGACTTTGCGCGCCGCTCCAGTTCGGTGCGGGCCCCCTCGGGGCCCAGCAGCATCAGAAATGACAGTGCCGCAGGGAAATCCGGATATTCGTTGCGCGGTTCGCCGATCATCTCGGCCAGCCAGCCGGCGCAGGCCGCGCGGCCCGCATCGGTGATCTCGTAGACGGTGCGCTCGGGATATTGCTGATCGCGTCCGGTCTCGCGCACGGTGACCAGCCCGGCCTCTTGCAACCGGCCGATCGTCTTGTACAGCGCGGCGCGCTGGGCGACATTGACGACCTTGTCCTTGCCCCACTCCTTGATCCGCCGCTGGATCGCATAGGGGTGCATCGGTTCCAGATGCAGGATGCCGAGCAGCGCCATCGCCAGTGGTGAGCGCTTGAACTGCGTCGATGCCGTCATACCGACCATTCTAGTGGTGTCTGCAGAACTAGGGTCTTAAATACTAGTTGCAAAGAAACTAGTGTGTATGCCACTATTGGTTCATCAGCGGACGCCACCGCCCGGAAGGAACAGAGAAATGACCGCCAAGACCGCCACCCGGATCCACGTCGACCACGAGACCACCAAGCGCCTCGGTGACTGGACCGCCGCCGATACCTTCGACGTCACCGCTCGCTACGGCAGCGTGGTCATCGACCTGCGCTCGCCGCTGATCACCGGCGACGGCGAGATCGTGGTGCACGCCGACCTCGACCACGCCATGATCAAGCTGCTCGTCCCCGACGACGCCGTCATCGACCAGACCGAACTGCGGTGGACCGGGCGCGGCCGGGTCAAGGATTTCGCGCGGCCCAAGGACGCCGCGGGTCGTGTCATCCGCCTCACCGGCGCCAGCAATCGGAGTGAATTCCGTGTGCACCGCGCGGGTATCGCGGTGCTGTCGGCAATGTTCTCGCGGGAGTTCTTCGAGGATGCGCGCCGGGCGCACCGGGAGGGGACCCACCCCACCGTCGCCGATCCGGCCAACGCCCCGCGTTGACCCGCGCCGACGTCAGTGCCCCCGCCTTGGTGGGTACCGAGGTTGGGGCACTTGGCATTTCGGTGGGGATTCAGAGTGCGAGCGTTCGGTGCAGTCGGTTGTCGGGATCCACGACGGCGCGGATGCGCCGGAGTCGGTCGAGGTTGTCGGCGAAGTAGCGGTGGGGGGAGTCCGATGGTTCGAGGTAGTTGACGTACGCGCCTGCCGAATGCGAACCGAGGTTTCGATGGGCATTGGCGACCCACTGTCCTGCGTCGGTCGGACCGTCGACGATCCACTGCAGGACGGCCGAGTGGTCGCGCCACGGGAAAACCGTTGCGTCGCCGGGGAGATCGCGCACCGCGCCATCGAGCGGGTCGATGAGTACTCGGCCGGACATATCCGTGAGCGTGGTGAGGGTTTCGATGATCCGGTCGGCCAGGTCGGCCGAAATATCAGCTACGACATCGGATCCCGCGACCGAGCAGGTGCGTGGCGCATCGATGCCACCGGCGAGCGCGTCGATCGCTCCGAGATGGTCGAGGGTCTGTCGCTGGACGGTCAGCGGGGCGGTACCGGTGGCTGCGGTCAAGGCGCGGGTGTGTGCCACTCCCGTGTCCGCGGCGCAGACCAGTAGGACCGTGCAGTCCATGGCGCCGTGGCCGTCGGTGGATGCATCGATATTGGCCCAGGCGCTGCGGTCCGCGGTCGACAGCCAGTCGGCCCAGCCGGTGATCACTCGTGCCAGTCGTTCGGCTGGAAAGGTCATGCGCACTATGTCTTTGGGTGTCGCGGGGCAGGTCAGGAAGGTCAGCGAGGTGACGACGCCGAGTTGCCCGCCGCCCCCGCGCAGCGCCCAGAAGAGGTCCGGGTCGCTGGTCGCGGAAACCTCGACCGATTCGGCACTCGGAACTACGATGTGCGCCGAATCGAGCCGGTCGCATGACAATCCGTGCCGCCGCGACTCGATGCCGATACCGCCGCCGAGTGTCAGACCGGCGATGCCGACCGTCGGACAGGTGCCCAGGGGTAGGGTCTGCCCGAATCGGTGCAGAGCGTTCTGCACATCGGATAACGAAGCTCCGGCCCCGACGGTGACCCGGCCGCCGTCGTAGCGCACATCGCGCAGTGCGCGCAGATCGATGACCAGCGTTCCGTCCGCCGCGGACGCCCCTATATAGGAATGTCCGCCGCCGCGCGCCGCGATCCGCAGTCCGGACTCCGCCGCGAATGCGACCGCCGCGCGCACATCCTCGACCGAGGTCACCTGGACAATGGCGGCCGGAGTTTTCGCGTCGAACCGGGGATCGAAGAGTTGTTTCGCCGAGGCGTACCCGGCCTCACCCGGCAGCAACACGTGGCCGCGCCACTGCGCGGGTTGTGCGGCGGCACCGCCCGACCATGCGAGGAATCCGGAGCCGGCCAGCGCCGCCCCGGCTCCCAGTGCGCCGCGCAGAAACGACGCCCGTGACATGCGATTGCCGATGCGATGGACCCTATCGCCGCGACCCATCGCCGCCGCGCCGCCGCACCGGGGGCGTCTCGGCGGTTATTCGAGATCGGATAGGCCCTGCGCCGTGTCGAGGCCGGTCGTCAGATAGTTGACGAAATATTCGTTGTTCAGCGCATGGGGTGAGCGCCGCCGCCGGATCAGGGCGATCGCGTCATCGACCGCATAGCCCAGGTCGAGCAGGGTCTGTGCGACCACCAACCCCGACCGGTTGTAGCCGTACTGGCAGCGCACCATGACAATGCGCCGCGCGCGGACCGCCGCGGCGGCGATCGCGGCCAACCCACGTGCCGCCGCCAACTGCTCGGCGTGCAGCTGCGCATCTGGAATCGCGAGGTGATGGTGTTCGATCCCGGGCCCCGGCCCGTGCCCGTCGGCCTGGAAAAGACTGATCACCACATCGAATTCGGTGCCGACCACCGCGGGCACCCGCACTCCGTCACCGTTCCCGTAATGATGTCCGCCCATCCACAGCTGCGGCACGATCTCATCCCACGGCGCATCCGCGTCGGGTGTCCGCATACCTTCGATCCGCACCATCACTGCCTCCCCACGGCAACCGACCCAGACCTGCCGGGACGGCCTCATTCCACGGTACCGTCGGCCAGCGCTGCCGCAATGGCCTGAGGAAATGAGCTGGCCCCGGTTCCGGGGGCAGGCCTTCTTTGGTCTGTCCACCGAGATCGTCGGCTCGATAACGTCCCGACCAACGGTGCCCCTCGCCGTTCGGAAAGGATCGACATAATGCATACCTTGCGCGCCGGCCTCTTCATAGGCGCCTTGCTCATGGCCCCCATGGCCGCCACCATCCCGGCCTCCGCCATCCCCCTGGAACCGGCTACCCCCGCCGAACAGACCACCCCCGTCGATCAGGCCACTCCCATCTGGCAGGTCTGCACCACCCCAACCCCCGACCTCACCTGTTACCTGATCACCCTCTCCTCCAGCGGCTCCGGCCGCTAACACCCGCCCCCCGCCCCCCAAGCGGCGCGGCCCAACTCCCCACCCCATGATGAGTCGAGAATGCGCTGGTGCAGGTGCCTTCTCGGCGATTGCCGGGCGTGAGCGCACGGTGATCGCTTGTCCAGGTCGTCGCTGGGTGCCACGGCGGCGCGGGTGTGAGGGGTGTCCGGTCGCGGTGGTGGGGTGGGGCTGGCACGGCTGGCGGTGGGGTCAGTGTTCGGCGTTCCAGAAACCGATGGCGATGGCGCCCCACCAGCAGATCTGGGAGATGGCGCCCGATGTTGCGCCCCATAGGAGTAGGCGGGTTGTCAGGGGTGTCGAGGTGTGGGTGGTCAGGCGCTTGCCGAGGAGGAGGGCCTGGAGTCCGTTGAGTGTCAGGATCAGGACGAATGCCATCTTGGTTCGGGTCATGGCGGATTCGAGATTCGGTTCCAGGAGGCATCCGCTGGCGACCAGGGTGACCAGGCCGACCCAGATCGGCACGTGTAGGCGCGCGACTCCGGCCAATGCCTCGGCGAGGGTGGTTCGTCCGGCCAGCCAGATCAGCATCAGATAGTCGGCGATGAGGACGCCGCCGAAGCCGAGTACCAGGGCGGCCAGATGGATGAAAAGACCGACGGTGTGCAACTGCCGATCGACGCTGAGATGGGCCGCGATCCACAGCGCGCCGCCCAGTGTCAGGGTGGCCAGCAAACCTGCGGCAGCCACCGTCCACCACGAATCATGAAGTGCGACAGCGCGTTGCGGATTGTTCTCGGGCCAGCGCCGCCGCGGTGCGACGGCGGGGTGCCATTCGCCCCAGATGGTGGTGGCCGCCCGCGTTCTCGGCAACACCACGATCGCGGTGGTGGACGTCGGACCAGGGACTTCGGCGGTCCTGCCACCAGACATACGGCCTCCAGACAGCATTCACAGAACATTCACAGCAATTGTTAGGACAGGCTAATCTATGTCTTCGGTCGGGTAAAGACGGTGGATCGTCCGTGCGGGCAGGCGCGGATCGGGCGTGAGGATGAGATGAGGACGACCCAGGCTCTCGGAGTGAGCATCGGCTCGGTGAACGCGGTATCGGCGGCGGCGACCGATGGCGGCGCACATCCGGTGGTGACCACCCGACGCACCACGGTGACCTTCGATGGTGACGGCACCGCACATATCGGCGCGGTTCCCCGTGACGCCGCGGTACTGGCGGATTTCGCGGATCTGGCGATTGCGCAGGATCCGGTAGTCGTCGTAGCGGGGCGGGTCATGACTGGCGCCGATCTGGTTGCAGCAGTGGCGAATCGGCTGGCGGCAGTGGCGGTGCGCAGCGTATTGGCCTACCCGGCAATATATTCCGGTGATCAGGTGGCGGATCTGCGCCGGGCGCTGGATGAGGTCGGCGCCACGGGAACCGGGCTGGTTCCCGAGCCCGTCGCTGCCGCGGCATGGCTGCAATCCTGCGGTGGTGCGGTGGAATCCGAACTCGTCCTGGTCTACGACCTCGGCGCGAGCTGTCTCGATCTCGCGGTCGTTTGTGCTGGCTCGCTGGCCGGACCGCCGGTGCGCTCCTATGATTTCGGCGGCCGTGCGCTGGATGTGGCGGTGGCCCGATACGCGCACGATATCGAGCCGGATGTCGAATCGCGTTTGGCGCAGGGCGTATCCGCCGACGATATCGCCGAGTTGCGTACCCGCCAGGTGCGCGAGTCGGTCGCGCTGGTACGTGACTGCGTGCGTGCCGCAGGTGTCGCGATATCCGATATCGACCGAATTCTGTTGATCGGTGGCGCGGCCCGGCCCGCATCGGTGGCGCAGGTGCTGGCCGATGAACTCGACCTTCCGATTGTCCTCGGCCCCGATCCGGCGCACACCACCGCGCTGGGCGCTGCACTGCTCGCATCCCGTGCCGCCGCTGACGGCCCGGCGCTCGTGCCCCTCGGCCGCCGCGAGCCACGCGTCGCGGCCTTGGCGGCCGCGGTGCTCACCACCGGGCTCCTCGTGCCAGCCGCCGTGCCGGTCGGACGAGCCTTCGATCACAGGTCGCCGATCCAGGCGTCCCCAGCCGATGCGTCCTCGGTACCGCGCTACGACCCCTACCGCGATCCGATCCCTGCCGCGGCGACCGCAATTGTCGCGCCCGCCGTGCTGCCGCACGCGGTGCTCGTCGACAGCCCCGCGCCCCGGCGGCCTTCGGTTCCCGCGTCATTGTGGGCGATGCTGCCGGACCCTGCGGCACATGACATTTCACCGCTGCCGACCACCGAACGGGCTACTGCCTCAGTAACATCCGAGTCGGCGTCCACCGTCTCGACGACGGACTTCCCGTCCGCGACTGCCCGGCCGGATGGAACCACGCCGTCCGACACTGTCGATTCCAGTCCGTCGCCGAATTCGGGTCGGCCGGGCGATTCGGGTCGGGCCGGTGATCCGAGTCGGCCCAACGAATCGAGTCAGCCCAAGGATCCGGGGCAGTCCAGTGACACGAGTCGGTTGAGTGATTCAGGTCAGCCGAGTGGTTCGGGTCGGCCGAGCGATCCGAGTCGGCCAAATGGTTCGGGTCGGACGGCTGATTCGGTGTCGGGTGGCGTGGGTGCTGGCTCGTCCGCGGATTCTGTTGGGCCGAGCGCTCCGTCGTCGAGGGCCCACGATCGAGTGAAGAATGGATGCCGAGCCGATCCCGGCACCCATTCGATCGGGCGGAGGGTCAGCTGAAGCGGACTTCGGTGATGCGGATCGATGCGGCGCGGACCTCGCCGGACAAACACGGGCCGGTCATCGCTGATGCGTTGATAATGCCGCCATCATCGATGACCATCTGCCCGCCGGTGCCGGGGCCATCGACGATGACCACGGTGTTGGTGTTCGCGGCAGTCAGTCCGCCCGGGACGTGCCAGGGGCCCCGGATCCGACTGATCTGACCATTCGACCAGTTGATCGAACCGTCGATATTTCCGGTGACGCCCAAGCAGCCGCCGGTGCCGTTGAAGGTGCCGCTCACCGTGGCGGTGGGGGCGGGGGTGCCCGTGCAGCCGCTGAGGTTGCCGCTCCACGACGCCGTGATCGGCGCACTCGTCATGCTCAATGGGGTGGTGGTGAAATCGAATTGGCCGCCGGAGCAGCCGCCGGCGATCGGATCGGCCGTGGCCTGCGCTGCACCGAAGACCGTGGTGGCGAGTGCGGCGGCAGCAACCGATGCTGTCGCGATCTTCCGGGAAATTGCCATGTAATTACCTTCTCCTGTTGATCGGCTGTGACCTGATGGAGCAGCTAACGACTAGCAAAAGCGGGAAGATAGTAATCCGTTCGCCGTGTATCCAGCCCGGCACCCGCCGAAAGGGCCGTGATCAGTGTCAGTGCCCGGCGGCCCTGGCGAGGTGTTCCGGATAGCGTGCCCCGGCGAATGCGGTTGCTGGGGCAGCGGCATCGATGCGGGCGAGATCGTCTGCGGTCAGCGTGATCTCGACGGCGGCGACGTTCTCCTCGAGGTAGGTGCGGCGCTTGGTGCCCGGGATGGGGACCACATCGTCGCCACGGCTCTGCACCCAGGCGAGGGCCAACTGTCCTGCGGTAATGCCCTTTTCGGCAGCCAGCTCGCGCAATGCCGCGACGATGGCGAGGTTGCGGTCCAAATTGTCCTCGGCGAATCGCGGTAGGCGGCGGCGCATATCGTCGGCGGGCAGATCGGCGGTGGAGGTGATCGCACCGGTCAGGAAGCCGCGGCCGAGTGGGGAGAAGGGCACGATGCCGATACCGAGTTCCCGGCAGGCCGGCAGCACCTCGGCCTCGATATCCCTTGTCCACAGCGACCATTCGCTTTGCAGGGCGGTCACGGGGTGGACCGCGTGCGCGCGACGGATGGTCGCCGCCGAGGCCTCCGAAATTCCGAGATGGCGCACCTTGCCCGCTTGTACCAGCTCCGACAGCGCGCCCCAGGTCTCCTCGATCGGGACATTCGGGTCGACGCGGTGCTGGTAGTAGAGGTCGATGTGATCGACACCGAGCCGGGCCAGTGACGCATCGCAGCTCTGCTTCACATACGCCGCATCGCCGCGGGCGCCCATGGATCCGTCCTCGCCCCAGACGATGCCGAATTTGGTTGCCAGCACCACCTGTTCGCGGCGGTCGGCGATGGCCTTGCCCACCAGCCGCTCGTTGGTCTCCGGGCCATAGACATTCGCGGTGTCCAGCATGGTCACGCCCAGATCCAGCGCACGGTGGATGGTGGCGATGGATTCGTCATCGTTACCGCGCACGCCATAGGCATGGCTCATACCCATGCAGCCCAGGCCCTGCGCACCAACGGTCAGCTGTCCGAGCTTCCTGGTCGTGATCATGCGTGGCTCTCCTCCTTGGTCGACGATCGAGTGACGCACGTCCTCGACGCTACGACCTGGAGTGCGCTCCAAGTCAAGGCATAATTCAGTTCGCGAAGGAGCCGATGACGACCGGGGCGACGAACTGTTCGAGCATGGCACGCTCGTCGGCATCGTCGCGACCGGGGGCGGTGAGCAGCGACATGATCACGCGGGCCAGCCAGCGTGCCAGGCGGGAACGGTCGGGATCGGTGGTCGGTGGCAGCAGGCCAGCGGCAATAGCCTCGATGACCTCGGAGGATTGCCCGATCTCATTGGCAATGCCCGCATTTCCCGCGGTGAACCAGGCGATGAGTGCCGGATCAGCGCGGACCTCGCGCAGCGCGGCGAGCATGACGGTGACAATGCGCTCGCCCGGATCGGTGATCTCGCGAGCCTGCTCCGCGACCGCCGCCGCGACCCGCCGAGCCTCGCGGTGCACGAACGCGATGCGCAGGGCTTGGCGGTTCGGAAAGTAGCGGTACAGAGTGGCGCGCGAACAGCCCGCGGCCTTCGCGACATCGCCCATCCCGGTATTCGCCACGCCGCGCTCGATGAACAGCCGTGCAGCGGCGTCGAGTATCTGTTCGGCCGCGATATCGGCGCGCCTGGGGCGCAGCCAATCTCCGGGCCGCCCGCCCGTCACCGGGCCACCCCGCATCCCGAGGCCGCCTTCATGGCGTCACCCGGAACGACGCGCATCCGAATGCCGCATTTCATGGTGTCACCCGAAAAGGCACACGGTCCGGCCAGCGCACATAGCTGCCGGGGGCATAGCGGACTCGGTCGATATCGACGACGAAATCCGGACAGCGCGAAAGCAATTCCTCGAGCGCCACACAAGCGACCATGCGTGCGGCGGCCGCGCCGAGGCAGTGATGGTTGCCGTGGCTGAAGGTGAGGATCTGCTTGGGCCGTCGAAGCACATCGAGTTCGCTCGCGTTGGGACCGAACTCACGTTCGTCGCGGTTCGCGGAGGCGTACAGCAGCAGTGCGCGGCGTCCGGCGGGAATGGTCGTGCCGTGCACCTCGGTGTCGCGCACCAGGGTCCGCGCCAAGCCCTGCACCGGCGAGGTGAGCCGCAGGAACTCCTCGACCGCGTCCGGGATGAGCGCCGGATTCTCGATCAGCAGCCGCCGCTGATCCGGGCGCTCGGTGAGCAGTTGCACCGCACCGCCGAGATTGCCGGTGGTGGTGTCGTTTCCGCCGGTGATCATGGTGAAGGCGAAGCCGAGAATCGAGATGATGCCCGCGTAGTCGCCGTCCGCGCCCATGCCGGCGGCGACCAGATGCGAGATCGTATCGTCGGCGGGTTCGGCGCGGCGGCGTTCGATCAGCTGGGTGAAGTACTGCATCAATTCACCGATGGCGTCTTGGGCATCGAGCGGACTGCCGCCCGCGGAGGAGGTCATGATGAGATCGGTCCACTCGTCGAATTTCGGCCGATCCGGTTCCGGCACACCGAGATAATGCGCGACCACCATGCTGGGCAGCGGTTTGAACAGTTCGACGACGATATCGCCCTCGCCCGCCGCCCGCAGTCGCTCGAGTCGCTCGATCACGAATGCGCGCACCTGCGGTTCGACCGAACGCACCTGGCGCGGCGTGAAGCCCTTCATGACCTGCTTGCGGAAGGTCGTGTGATCCGGCGGATCGGTGAAGACGAACGGCCGTGGCTCGGGCAGGCCGATTTCGCCGAGATCGCGGTAGTCGACGGTCAGCCCTTTCGCCGAGGAGAACGTCGTGACATCGCGCGCCGCCGCGTGCACATCCGCATAGCGGGACAGCACGTAGTAGTCGCTCGCCGGATCATCCTGGGGCACAACGTGATGCACCGGATCGTGCGCCCGCAGCTCGGCATACATCTGCCACGGGTTCCGCCAGGTCTCCGCGGATCTCAATTCGAACTGCGGTCGGTGAGACAACTCTGTCTTCATGAATCGAGCGTAAGACAAAACATCAAAACTGTCTAGAACGCGTTCTAGGGCTCGGCCGGCAGACGAATCCGGCTAGGCGCAGTCGGTTTCGTTCGTGAAGTCCGACCGTGGTTCGCGAATGTGGTCGGTGATGCGCCAGGTGTCAGCCCTGAATGCCGAGTTCGCTAAGCAGGTCGCGGACGCGTTGTTCGATCTGGTCGCGAATGGCCCGTACGGTGTCGAGGTGCTGGCCCGCGGGGTCGTCGAGTTTCCAGTCGCGGTAGGTGACGCCGGGGTAATAAGGGCAGGTGTCTCCGCATCCCATGGTGATGACGACGGTGGAGGTTTCCACGGTGTCCGGGGTGAGGATCTTGGGTGTCTGCCCGGTGATGTCGATGCCGAGTTCCGCCATCGCCTCGACGGCGAGGGGATTGATGGTGTCGGCGGGCGCGGTTCCGGCGGAGCGCACATCGACGGCGTCGCCGGCGAGGTGGGTCAGGAACCCCTGGGCCATCTGGGAGCGTCCGGCATTGTGGACGCAGACGAACAGCACGCTGGGTTTGGCAGCCATTGGTGGACCGGATCTTTCAGGAGGCGGGGGTGATGACATCGGCTGCCGGTTCGGCAGTGGTGCTGGGATAGAGGACGCGGACCAGGACGAGTCCGGCGAGCGCCCCGAGGATTTGGGCGGCGATGAATCCCGGGACGGAGGCGGGCGCGATTCCGGCGAACGTATCGGAGAAGGCGCGCCCGATCGTGACGGCGGGGTTGGCGAATGACGTGGAGCTGGTGAACCAGTAGGCCGCGCCGATCCAGGCCGCGACCGCGGCCGCCGACAGGGCCGCACGGCCGGTGCGAGCCAGCATGAAGATGACCGCGACAAGTCCTGCGGTAGCGATGATTTCGCCGACCAGATGTCCGCCGCTGGCGCGGTGGTGGGTGGCGATCTGGATCGGGGTCGTGTCGAACATGACGTTCGCCAGCACCGCGCCGCCGATCCCGCCGCCGATCTGCGCGCCGGTGTAAGCGATGACATCGCGGCCGGTCAACCCGGTGCCGTGGCGCAGGCCGAGCAGCCAGTCCGCCGCGGAGACGGCGGGGTTGAAGTGAGCGCCGGAGACCGGCCCGAACATCAGGATCAGCACCGCGAGTCCGAATACGGTCGCGGTCGAGTTCTCCAGCAGTTGCAGGCCGATGTCGTTGGGCGAGAGCTGGGCAGCGGCGATCCCGGAACCGACGACGACGCAGACCAGTAGTGCGGTTCCGACGAACTCCGCGAGCAACCGCCGCGCCAGTGCGGGCGTGCTCATTCGGCTACGGTGACGGGCTCGGCGCCCGTGGTACTCAGGATGGCCGAAAGTCGTTGCAGCACTTCCGGTATCGCCCAGTAGAAAACCCAGGTGCCGCGACGCTCGCAGTCGATCAGGCCGGCCTCGCGCAGCACCTTGAGGTGGTGGGAGATGGTGGGCTGGGACAGGTCGAACTGTGGGGTCAGCTCGCAGACGCAGACCTCCTCGCCGGGGCGGGAGGCGATCAGCGACAGCAGCCGTAGCCGGACCGGATCGGCCAGCGCCTTGAACGCCGCCGCCAGCTCCGTCGCCGCCTCGTGGTCCAGCGGGCTGGTCAAGGTCGGGACGCAGCAGGCGTTGGTGGAGCCGATTACCGGCGGATCCTGTTTCGACACCCGTCTATATTGACATCCATCGATTCAGGGCGCAAGCTGTATCGACATTCATCAATACAGCCAGGTCGACCTATCTTCTCGTTACCTGGTGAACCTACAAGCTAGGGGTGTGTGTCATGACCGATCAGCACAGCGAACTTCGCGAGACCGTCCGAGCGCGGTATGCCGAGGCCGCGAATATGGTTGCCGATGGAGGTGTCGCCAACGATTGTTGCGGCAGCCCTTCGGTCGAGGTCGACGCCAACTTCGGCGCCAGCCGCTACGGGGCCGCCGACCGCGACCAAGTCCCGATCGCCGCGACCGCCGCGTCACTGGGCTGCGGCAATCCCACCGCGGTCGCCGAACTCCGCGAGGGCGAGCGGGTGTTGGATCTGGGGTCCGGCGGCGGCATCGATGTTCTGTTGTCGGCGCGGCGCGTAGGTCCGACCGGTAAGGCGTACGGGGTCGATATGACCGACGAGATGCTGGCCCTGGCGCGGGAGAACGCCGCGAAGGCCGAGGCGGCGAACGTCGAGTTCCTGAAGGGCACGATCGAGGCGATCCCATTGCCCGCCAACAGCATCGATGTGGTGATCTCAAACTGCGTTATCAATCTGTCGGTCGACAAAACCGCGGTATTCGCCGAGATGGCCCGCGTGCTCGTGCCGGGCGGGCGGATCGGGATCTCCGACGTCGTCGCCGATGATGCGCTCTCGGCGGGGCAGCGCGCCGAACGCGGCGACTATGTCGGCTGCATCGCCGGTGCGCTCTCGTACGCCGAATACCGGGCTGGGCTGACGGCCGCCGGTTTCACCGAAATCGAGATCACCGCAACCCATTCCGTGGCCGACGGCATGCATTCGGCGATCGTCAAGGCCGTCAAACCAGTGCCGCAGCCGACCGCCGAGGAGTCGGCGGCACCGTGCTGCGGACCGACCTGCTGCTCATGAGGCGAAGCGGTCAGTTGTCCCCGACGACATCGGATACCGTTTCGGCGAATGCCCGGATCAGCGGGCTCTCGGCGGCGCGCCACACCAGTGCCCAGCGGGAGGGCGCGGCATCACGGATCGGCACGAATGCCAGGCCCGGCCACGGGTAGTAGCCCGCGAACTCCGCGACGACTCCGGCGACGCACTGTCCGGAGGTCACCGTGTTGACCACCTGCTGCCAGGTGGACATCACCGGGCCACGCGCTATCGGGCGGCCCGACGGAGTATAGAAGGGGTTGATGGCCTCCTCCATGTAATGGGAATCGAGTCACCGGCCACCACGATGCAGTCGCCGAGATCTTCCAGGCAGATCGAATCACGTTGGGCAAAGGGGTGATCGGCGGCGACCATGAGCAGCACCGGCGAGGTGTGGGTGACCGGGCCGACGGTGAGATCGGGTTCACGCACCGGCAGCCACAGCAGCGCCACATCCACCTCGCCGGACCGCAACGGATCCAAGGGCGCTGGCGGCTGGATCTCCCGATGCTGTAGCTGCGCTGCCGGGTAGCGGTGCTGGAACAACTCCATCGCCTCGACGAGATCGTCGAGCCCGAACGGGTGCGGTCCGATAGTGCCCAGTGTGAGCACCCCGGCGGTGCCGCGCGCGGCGGCGGATACGCTCGCGACACCGTCCATGATCTGCCGGTATCCCGCATCGAGCTCCTGATACAGCTGTGCGCCCAGCGGGGTGAGCCGGACCGCCCTGCTGGTGCGGTCGAACAGCGCGCCACCGACACGCCGTTCCTGCTTCTTGATCGATTGGCTCACCCTCGCCTGGGTGACATGCAGACGCTCGGCCGTGCGACCGAAATGCAGCTCCTCGGCCAGTGCCAAGAAGATCTCGATATCCCGTAACTCCACTTCGGCCCTCACATCAATACACGCGAGATGGGAATACCGTAGTTGCCGGTTACGAGAAGTGATCAGTCCAGATCGTTTATCGGGTCGATCGATTCCGCATGACAGCCAGCGTGACGCTCGCACCGAGAACTCATCGGGAGTCGGAGTCGCCCGATCGCGGTGAAATCGGGGTCTCGAGTCGGAATGCGGCCTCGATGCGGGCGGCGGCGGCGAGCCCGCGGTGTTCGGCGAACGGTGCGGTGATCAATTGCACCCCGATCGGCAGTCCTTCGGCCGATAGCGCCGCCGGCAACGTGACGGCGGGCAGGCCGAGATAGTTGGCGGCGATGGTCAGCTGCTGTGCGGCATACATGTGCGCGACGTTCGCGCTACCGCCGAGGTCGTAGCCGACCGGCCAGGGCAGGGCCGCCGATACCGGGCCGAGCACGATCGGATGGTCGGCGAGGAACCGAGACCAAGCCGCGCGCAGCGTGAGACGCTCGCCGAGCGCGGACATATAACCCGCTAGGTCCAGCGGCGGGAACAGTTCGAGCGCGGCGTCGATGAAGGCGTTGAGCCCTTGGCTGCCGATGCGGCGCATGAGGTCCAGACGCTGGGTCACCACCTCGGTCGAGACGAGTCGGCCGTAGGCCGTTGCGGTTTCGTCCAGCCGTGGCGCTGCCACCTCGGTGATCGGATGCCCCGCGCGCGCAAGCGCATCCGCGGCCTGCCGCACGGCCGCGCGCACCTGCGGATCGATGCTGCCGTTCGCGCAGACCGCGACCGCGGGCGTCCCGGTGGGATCGTCGAGGTCGCGGGCCGGGATCCACGCCGGATCACGCACATCGCCGTCGATCATTACCGCGAAGGCTGCCGATAGGTCGCGCACCGAACGGGCCACCGGCCCTGGCGCGGCGAATAGCTGGTTGGTTGGCGCGGGTGCCGGTCCGGGCAGGCTGGACGCGACCGCGACCCGGCCGGGTGTCGTGCGCAGGGACGTGACGCCGCAGAACGCGGCGGGCACCCGGAGTGAACCGCCGAAGTCGGTGCCGAGTCCGAGCGGTGTCATACCGGTCGCCACGGCGGCGGCGTCGCCGCCGCTGGAACCGCCGGGGCTGCGCGAGGCGTCCCAGGGATTGATGGTCGGGCCCGCGGCGTCATTGTCGGTGTGCCAGCGAGTTGCGAAGTCCGGCATATTGGTTCGGCCGATCACGATCGCACCCGCCCGCCGCAGCGCTGCCACCGACGGCGCGTCCGACGGTGCGACCGCGTTCGCGAGTGCCGCGACACCCCAGGTAGTAGGGCTGTCGGCGACGTCGAGATTGTTCTTGACGGTGAACGGCACCCCGTGCAGCGGCCCGATCGGCTCCGCGCGCCGATCGGCTTGCGCCGCCGCGTCCAACGCCGATTCCGCGAACACGGCGGTGATCGCCGCGATCGAGGGATCGATCTCCGTGATCCGCGCCAGATGCGCCGACACTACCTCCGTCGCCGTGACCTCACCCGCCGCGATCATGGCGGCGAGTGACACCGCGTCCCGCGTCCACAGCGCGGTTGCCCGGCCTGTTGTCATCATTTCCTCATTTCGGGGTCAGGCGATTGCCGGTTCAGCGATATCGCTCGCGCGCTCGGGAACGGGTTCGCGGGCCGGATCGGGCTGGGCGGCAAGGCGTTTGCCGAGCAGGACGAACAAAAGGATCAGCCCGGCCGTCAGCAGGATGTGACCTGCTCCAGCGAGCAGCGCGATCACTGCGGAGCTCGATCGGCCGAGGACGGTCAAGGTGCCGTGCACGGTCATCGCGCCGACGGTGATGACCAGACCGATGTTGTAGACGGTGAAAAACCAGCCGAACAGCCGGTGCGCGCTGAGGACGAACAGCTTCTCCAGCGCCAGGACGATGAGGAAGAACAGCATCCCCAGCGCCAGCAGATGGGTGTGGACCACACCGAGCTGGGTCTGCCCGGTGAAATCCTCGATCTTGGTGAGTTCCCGGTAGTACAGGCCGGAGACCACCCCGACGATCATGTAGATGTGGGCGGTATCGAGGATGGTCTTCATTGCCGTCGTGTTCATTGCGGTGCCCGTCATCGCTTCTCGCCCCGCAGCAGCAGTGCTGCGGTGGCACCGACGAGTGCCGCGGTGAGGCCGTGGACGCCGATGGCAGTGGCGGTGGAGCCGTGGCGGACCAGAATGGTCAGCATGTCGCCGGTGGGGATCAACGCGATGGTCACCATGGCGACACCGAGAGCGCGCCGCTCACGTGCCGCGAGCAGCGCGAGCACGATCAGCCCGGTGACGACGTCGCGGACACCCTTGATATTCAGGAAACCGGCGGCCTCGCCGCGCGGCCAGTCGGGCAGGCCGAAGTCCGGTGCCATCGAATCCGGTGCGACCAGGTAGCCGACCCCGGTCGCCAGGATGAACGCCCCACCGACCAGGGCCCCAGCGGTGCCGAGCCGATCGGTGACGGTGCGCGAACCTCGCAGGGCCGCAGTGGTTTTCGGGTGGTCTGGAACGGACAACGATCTCTCCCGCGTCAAGTGTGCAACAGTGCCGGTCTCGGCACTTCCACCCTGCAATGCGCCCGCCCGCCCGATCAACGACGGATCGGGTAACGACCTATTAGTCCAGAGTTATCGCCGATGCGGCGAATTGCGCAATGGCCACATCGGTGTGGGCGCACCAATCGTGAGCGCGTTCGGCTACGAACAGCTGCGTAGTACGCACCGATTATTCGTCGAAAGGGGGATCAATGCGCAGGTCGGCGTTCTGGTTCTGGGGCAGCAGGATCGGTGCGGGGGTGGCCGCGTACTGCATGATCTTCGCGATCGGATCATGGGTTTCCGATAATGGCTACTGGCGTGCCTATGCGGTCGCCGGGATCGGCGGCGCCATCGCGTGGTGGTTCGGTCACCGGCTGGGAGTGCGAACCGCGGCCGAGGAGCGCGCGCCAGTGGCGCATCCGGACATTGCCCAGCGCCGGTGGGAGCTCGGGCAATGTATCGACGCGTTCGGTGCGGAGGACCCGCGCACGCTCGGGGCCCAGCTGGTGCTCGCCGATGCGTGCTGGGCGGCGGGGCAGCACGACGAAGCGCTCTACTGGTACATGGCAACCCACGCCAGCTGCCTGCGCGCCCTCGGTTCCGATCATCCGATGTCGATCAAGGCGGAGCACCAGTTGCGCGACGCGCACCGCCGATCGAGATTCGGCCTCGGCGACGATGATTCGGCCGGGCCGTCGGATTCGGCGTCGCCGACGACACCCTGATCTCGGACGCATTCGGCGGCGGTGCCCCCACCTGCATCTCGTGCTGATCGGGGTCCCGATGGTTAGGCTGCGGCCTTGTGCGTGGGCTGTCGTCGGTGTCGCGGTTGTGGTTGGTGTGGGGTGTCACTCGGATGCTGATGGTGGTGTTCACCGGGGTGACGGTGCTGCCGCACAGCATCTGGGATGCCGCGGCCGCGGACTTGACGCTGTACCGCGAATGGGCCGAACTCATTGTGTCCCAGAATATTTTCCCGCTGCACGACGAGCGGTGGCAGTACCCGCCCGGTGCGGGCGCGCTATTGGTGCTGCCCTGGCTGCTCGGTGGCGGGCACGGCTACAACTGGTTGTTCTTCGCACTGGTCGCCGCGGCGGACGCGGGTGTGCTCGCCCTGCTGATCCGGGCCGCGCCGCGCGAGGGCCGGGACACCGGGCCGTGGGTCTGGACGCTCGGCGTGGCACTGCTGGGCCGGGTCTGTTACGGCCGATTCGATCTGATCGTGGCGGCGGCCGCGGTCGTCGCACTGCTGTGGGCGACGCGCCGACCGGCGGCGGCTGGCGCGGCCGCCGCCGCGGGCGTGCTGCTGAAGGTGTGGCCGCTGGTGGTCGTGCTGGGGTTGCGCCGGCGGGTGCTGTGGCGGATGAGTGCGGCGGCGGCCGGTGTCGGGGTGCTGGCGAGCGTGGGGCTGACGGTATTGGGTCCGGGCGCATGGTCTTTCCTGCAGTTCCAGTCGAAGCGTGGGTTGCAGATCGAATCCGTCGCTGCCACACCGCTGTTGATCGCTCGGCTGGTGACCGGCGGCTGGCGCATCGTGCATCGCTATGGGGCCGAGGAGTTGTCGGGGCCTGGGGTTTCCGCCGTGGCCCTGGGATGCGTGACGGCCATGATCATCGGCGGCGCGGTGCTGCTGGTCGCCTGGTGGCGCATGCGGCCGCCGGCAGCGGATCTGGCCTTGGCCGCGGTGCTGCTCGCCTTGGCGACCAGCCGGGTACTCAGCCCGCAGTACCTGGTGTGGGTGGTGGCGGTGGCCGCGGTCTGCGCGCTCGACTCGCGCACCACACAGCGCCCCGCCGTGGTCCTGGTGCTGGTTACGGCGCTGGCGAGCCAGGTGGAATTCCCGTTCGTCTACGACCGGGTGGCCACCGGAAGCTGGCCGGGCGTGCTGGTTCTGACACTGCGCAACGGCCTGCTGGTCTGGGCAACTGTGTGGTCGATTGTGCGGCTGTACCGCAGCACCGGCTACACCTCGATTTGCGAGCCCATGATGACCGTGCAGTCGCGGGGGAGGCCGAAGTATTCGGCGGCGTCGGCGGTGATGTGACTGGTGGCGATGAACAGTCGTTTGCGCCAGTTGGCCATGGTCGGGGCGTCGCCGCGGCGCAGTTCGATGGTCGAGAGGAAATACGAGGCCTGGTCGAGTTGCAGTAGGCCTTCGGTTTCCGCGGGGTCGAGCAGGGCCAGTGCGGCGGGCACGTCGGGGGTTTCCATGTAGCCGTACCGGGCGGTAACGAAGATGATGCCGTCGTCGCGGTAGCCGAGGTGGTCGATGGCGACGCGCTGGTCCACCGGAACGCGCGGCACGGGCTCGGTCTTGATCGAGATGATCACGATCTGCTTGTGCCGGACGTGGTTGTGCTCGACATTGGCCCGCATGGCCAGCGGCGCGGTTTGTTTGCCGCGGTTGAGGAAGATGGCGGTGCCGGGGACGGTGATCGCCGAGGTGGCTCCGCTCTGCAGTTCTTCGACGAATTCGCCGAGCGATCCCTCGCGCCGTTCACGCTCGGCGGTGACGATTTCGCGGCCGCGCTGCCAGGTGGTCATGATGGTGAATGCGGTGACGCCGATCAGCAGCGGCAGCCACGCCCCGTGCACGAGTTTGGTCATATTGGCCGCGACGAACAGCAGGTCGACCACCAGCAAGGGGATCGCGCCCAGCGCGATCAACCACAGCGGTGTCTGCCATTTCGCGCGGGCGACATAGAAGAACAGCAGCGTGGTGATGGTGATGGTGCCGGTGACCGCCATACCGAATGCGTAGGCCAGCGCCGCCGACGTGCGGAAGGCGAAGACCAGTGTCAGCACCGAAACCATCAGCAGCCAGTTGATCCATGGCACGTAGATCTGGCCGATGGTGGACTCCGAGGTGTGCGCGATGCGGAGCCTGGGCAGATAGCCGAGCTGGGCGGCCTGCGCGGCGACCGAGTACGCGCCGGTGATGACCGCCTGGGAGGCGATGACCGTGGCCGCGGTGGCCAGCAGCACCATCGGTAGTCGCCCCCATCCGGGCACGAGCAGGAAGAACGGGGCGCTGATATTGGCGGGATCGTCGAGGATCAGCGCACCCTGGCCCATATAGCTGAGTACGCACGCGGGGAATACGAGGACGAGCCAGGCACGGGTGATCGATCGGCGGCCGAAGTGCCCCATATCGGCGTAGAGCGCCTCGGCGCCGGTGACGGCGAGCACGATGGCGGCCAGCGCGAAGAACGCGATGCCGAAATGGCCGAACAGGAAGCTCAACGCATACGTCGGTGACAGCGCCTTCAGGATCTCCGGATGTTTGCCGATGCCCGCGACACCGCACGCGCCGATCGTGATGAACCAGACGATCATCACGGGCCCGAAAACCCGGCCGACCGCCGCGGTTCCGCGCTTCTGGACCAGGAACAACGCCACGATGATCACCGCGGTGATCGGCACGATCAGCTCTTCCAGCGAGGGTTGCACGACCTTGAGTCCCTCGACCGCCGACAGCACCGAGATCGCGGGGGTGATCATGCTGTCGCCGAAGAACAATGACGCGCCGAAGATACCGAGCGCGGACAGTGCGGCGGCGGTGCGGCGGCCGCCCGGCGCGGTCCAGCGCCGCAGCAGCGTGATCAGCGCCATGATGCCGCCCTCGCCATCGTTATCGGCGCGCATCGCCAGCAGCACATAGGTGACGGTGACAATGATCATTACCGACCAGAACACCAGTGACACCACACCGAATACGTTGTCCCGGCTGACCGGAACCGGGTGCGGGTCGCCGGGGTTGAACACCGTCTGCAGGGTGTAGATCGGGCTGGTCCCGATATCACCGAACACCACGCCCAGCGCACCGACCACCACCGCGAGCCCGGCCGTATTGTGCGTGCCGGACGCACCCGACGGTGTCCCCGCCGCTTCTGCTGCCGCTTCCGTATGCGGTTGGTCGGTCACGGTGATCCTCCTCCGCGCGGATCGTTGAGCCAGCTGCCCGCGCATCGTGCCGGACGATACCGGCCCATCCCCCCACCTTCAGCACATCCCCGGCTACACGCCGGTTTCCGAGCCGTCCGGAACGGGGACGGGAGCGGCTGTTCGATCACTGGGACTGCGATAGCAGGGCTGGATGTCGCGGCCAGGGCTGTGGTGGACCCCTGTACTGCTTCGCTGGTAGTCATCGCACTCGGAATCGTGACCCGCGCCACAGGTTTGCTCTGAGTGGGAACTCGGGGCGTTCGGGTGCGACTACCGATCCGTCAGCGCCGATGCCCGGGATCTCGGGGTGTCACAAACGCTGAATCGTCAAGTGGCACACCTGGTGAAGGGTTAGTAGTGAGAGAACATCGTGGCTTCGGCGTGCGCCGGGGTCTGGGGATTGTCGGGGCGGGCGCGGTTGTTGCCGTTGGTTTGCTGTCGACGGGTGCCGCGAATGCCGACGCGTTCGTCGCATTGCCGGACGGGCAGAAGGCCGGTCCGGGCGTGAACGTCATCCGCAATGGCGAGCATGCGATTGTGTCGCCCTCGCTGGCGGCCAACGGTGCCGGTCGCACGGTGTGGATGTCGGGCAACGCGATCGCCGAGGTCGCTGTCACGCCGGAGGGGGCGGTCGGGCCCAATAACGGTCCCTCGGGCGCTCCGGGCACCAATAATTCGTCGACACATGGTATTTCGCAGCTGAGCACTGGATACATCGTCGGGTGCCAGGTCAGCATTGCCGACAATGCGATCTCGGCGGGAGTGTCCGGCGGAATCAACCTGAGTGGGGGATCGCTCGGCGGCTCGGTGGGTCTGAACCTCGGGCCGGGTGAGGTGAAGTTCGTTCAGATCGACTACAAGGACATTCCGAAGCCCGGCACCTATTCGGTGGAGTATCAGGACGCCGAGATCGAGATCCAGGGCTGCGCGGGCTATGCGCAGGCGCGTGCGTACACGGTTGTCGAAATCATCGGCGACCACTACTCGAAGACCACCCTCTATGGGGCTCCGTTCAGCATCGGCTGACCCAGGTTTGTCGAATCTCTTCTCGCTCAGCCGAATTCACTCTTCGAGGAAGTCAAAGATGATCAACCGCAAGCTCATTGCCCGGCTCGCCGGCCTGGGTATCGCAACCGTCGCAGCTCTGGGGTTCTGCTCAACGGGCGCGGCGAATGCCGATACCTTCGTACCGCTGCCCGGTGCGCACCTGACCAAGACGCTGTCGGACGGCACCGTCGTGGACATCACGCTGTCCGGTGAGTCGGCGAATATCAACCCCTCGATGGGGGCGACGCCGCTGCACCGCAATGCGTGGGTGTCGGGGACGGCGTCGGTAGAGCTGTCCGGTCCCGGCGTCAGGGGCGGTCGCATCGCCCCTGGTTACGTGGTCGGCTGCCAGGTCAATATCGCCGGTGGCGGCGCCAATGGTGGAGTGACGGGCACGCTCGACTGGAGTGACGGGCAGAACGTCAAGCCGGGTGTCGGCACCAATAGCGGCGGCAATCTGACACTGGGTCCCGGCCAGGCGAAGTCGTTCTTTCTGCTCGACCTCGAGCAGGCGGATGATTTCGGCCAGGAGGTCCACCGGATCCGGCACCAGTTCAAGGGCCCCAGCGGCGGTGTGTCCTGGGCCGATGAAACCATCGATCTCAATGGATGTGCCGGGTATGCCCAGGCCCGCTCCTTCGTGGGCGTCGAGGTGGAGACCGCCAACGTCGTCACCTGGGTAACCGTGTGGGGCGAGCCGTTCAGTATCGGCTGAGGAACATTCCGATTCCTACCAGCTGGGTCGCCGGATAAGCCGATATCCCTGTAGAGGGGCATCGCGTGGCTATCGTCACTGCTGAGCATCAGTTGCGTTCGATTCCTTTTCCAGAAGGAGTGATCTCGACGATGAACAAATCTTGGTTGGGACGTGCGGGCTCGACCGGTGTAGCGGCAGCCGCCGTCGTGGTGATCGCCGCGGCTCCCGCATCGGCTCATGTCACGGTGTCGGCGCCGGATGCGGCGCGTGGCGGTTCGGCGGTGCTGGTGTTCCGGGTGCCGAATGAATCGATGACCAATAGCCCGACCGTCGAATTGGCGGTGCAGATTCCGGGTGTGACCGCTATCGATACCGAGGCGGTGCCCGGCTGGAAAGCGGTGACACACAAGGACGGCAATGTCACCGCCGTCACCTGGACCGCCGACTCCGGTGGCGGGATCGGGCCGGGACAGTTCGGGGAGTTCTCGGTGCTCGCCAATGGGCTGCCCGATATGGACAAACTCACCATGCCAGCAGTGCAGACCTACGCTGACGGCCAGGTCATCAAGTGGGATCAGTCTGCCAGCGATAAGGGTGAACCCGAATACCCCGCCCCGACATTGGCTTTGGCGGCCGAACGATCCGGTGGGGCCGAAAACCACGGCGACATTCCGGCGAGGTCGACTACCGGCGGGTCCTCCAGCGATGACACCGCGCGCTGGCTGGGCGTCATCGGCATCGTGCTCGGCGCGCTCGGTCTGCTGATCGGTGGCGGCGCGGTGATGCGGCGCAGGTAGATCGAAACCTCGGATCGTGATCGGCCGCGCTGGGTATGGATCAAAAGCTGACCGAGCGCGGCTGATCAAACCCTTCCGACTCGCACGCGCGTGCCGGATGGGAGGATAGGCATTGTTATGAACCGCTTGCCCGTATCGCCGCACCTGCGGGCAATGCGTGCGGCGATATTCGCGGCGATCGGTGTGTTGTTGTCCGCTGTCGGCCACGCCGAGGCGTCCGGGCACGCGGTGTCGTTGTCGGCGTTGGTCGTGGCGTTCGCCGCGACGGGTTCGGTGGCGTGGGCACTGGCCGATCGGCAGCGGGGAATCATCGCGATCGGCGGTGGCCTGCTGGTGATGCAGGCGGCACTGCATCTGTGGTTCGGTGTCTCGGTGGTATCGGGCGCTCATGGCGCATCCCACGCCGCGGCTGTGCCGGGTTCCCTCGCGCACGTGGGTTCGCTGGCGATGATCGTCGGACATGCGGTGGCCGCGGTGGTCTGTGCGGTGTGGCTCTGGTGCGGCGAGCGGGCTTTGTTCGCGCTGTTGCGCGCGTTGTATTCGCGGATTCTGGCACCGCTTTTGTTGGTGTTGATCCATTCGATAGTGGACGAAGCCGGAGTCGGTGTTCCGGTCGTTTCCGAGCGAGCGGTCGTGCCCCTGCGCGGTGCCGTGCTGCGTCATGTGGTGGCTCGGCGGGGACCGCCGGTAGGCGTGGTTGTGGTCTGAGAGTCCGCCACGGGCAGCCGGAATGGTTCCGGTGCAGTGGTGCGGAACCGGTGGCCGACGATTCGGTCGGCGCTACATCGGTTCGGCGTGCACGAGTGGCGGACGCCGCCGCCGTAGCCTGCGCGTCCGTCCTGGACGGTAGGTGCGGCGAGCTTTCGCCCAGCGGTCGCCGGAGCATCCGCGCACTCGTCGGTGCGCGGGGATAAGCCCGTGTGCGACCGGTCTTTTCAACGCCGCGTGCTGCGGCGTCGCTGAACCGAGATTGTTCGACACATGCATTCACTAGTGAGAACACTGCCGTTCGGCAGTGGTATTTCGTTGTCCCTCCTGACATTTCCCGTGGTGCACCCGGGTGAGTCGTGCCGGTCTGGAAACCGCTCATGTCCGACGAAGAACTGACCGCGCTCGCGCTGGCGGCCGGTAAAGGGGATCGGGCGGCGCTGGCCGAGTTCATCCGAGCGACGCAACGTGATGTGTGGCGTTTCGTCGCCCACCTGACCGACGTGCAGTCCGCCGACGATCTCACGCAGGAGACCTTCCTGCGCGCCATGCGCAGCCTGCCGCGGTTCGCGGGTCGGTCCACCGCCCGGACCTGGCTGTTATCGATTGCGCGGCGGGTGGTCGTCGACCGGTTCCGCAGTGCCGCGGCCCGGCCGAAGAACGCACAGCTGGCCGAGTGGCAGCAGGACCTGGACCATCGCCGCGAGCACGAAAGACCGGACTTCCCAGAGGAAATGGCGATTGCCGATCTGCTGCGCGCCCTGCCCGCGGAACGGCGGGAGGCATTCGTCCTGACCCAGGTGCTCGGCCTGACCTATGCCGAGGCAGCGCAGACCGTGGGTTGCCCGACGGGCACCATCCGCTCACGGGTCGCGCGGGCTCGCGAAACCTTGGTCGCGCTATTGCAGGCGGCGGAGACGCCCACGCCCAGGGAACCGATCGGTGCTCCGGTGCGACTACCGCTCGGTGCGCGCAGCGCGATCGGTGGGATCGGGCCGGGTATCGCGGAGGTGGTGTGATGGGCGGGCTGGAGCTGCGGTTGGCGAGGGTGTCGTGCCGACACGGCCGCATCGAGGTCGTCAGCGATGTCGATCTGGATGTCCCCGCCGGACAGCGGGTCGCGCTGACCGGCACCAACGGTTCCGGCAAGACCACGCTGCTGCGTGCGGTGATCGGTCTGCACGGCGCGGTCCGCGGCGAGATCACGGTCGGCGGGCGTACCGGCGGCGGCACTGCCGAGCAGGCGTGGTGTCGCCGGGTCTGCGCATGGATTCCGCAACGGCCGGCGGCTGGGCGGTTCCCGTTGCTCGCCGGTGAACTGCTGGCCAGCAGCGGGGACCGGGCGGCGGCCGAGACGATGGCGATGCGGCTCGGGGTCGGTGCGCTGGTCGACCGACCGCTGGACACACTGTCAGGTGGGCAGTTGCAGCGCATGCACCTGTCACGCGCGGTGGGCTGTGTGGCGGCCGGCGCGGGTGTCGTGCTGGCCGACGAGCCAACGGCCGCACTCGATTTCGCGGGGCAGGACGAGGCGGCCGAGGTTTTGGCCGGACTGCCGGTCACGCTCGTCGTGGTCACCCACGATCGGGCGCTGGCGCGGCGCTGTGACCGGGTGCTGGAGATGGCGGCGGGCCGGTTGCGGGAGGTCGAATGAGATTCGTTGCTGTGGTGTGCATCCCGGCGTCGGATCGCAAGACAGGGAGGCATCGTGAACGGGCCCGCTGAGGTGGTCGATCTGCTCGGGCTCGTCCCGGTGCGGCGGGCCGGACTGGCGCTGGTGCTCGGGTCGATCGGGTTGCCGATCGTCGGGGTGGTGATCGTCGGGCTCGACATCATTCCGGTGCGGTTCGCGATGATGCACGTCGCGTTGCTCGGCGCTGCCGTCGGGATGCTGACCGGACTCGATCCGGCGCTGTGCGGGCTGGTGGCCTGTGCGGTCGCCGGAGCCGGGATCTCGCCGCTCGCCCGCACACCGGAAAGCCTGTCCGGGGCAATGGGTTTGCTCATGAGCCTCGCCATCGCGGCGGCATTGCTGGTGCTCGCGCTGGCGGGAGTGAACGCGTCATCGGCGTTCTCGCTGCTGTGGGGCTCGATCCTTTCGGTGCGTTCCCAGGACGTGATCGTGCTGGCGGCACTGGCGATTGCGGTGCCCGCGCTGTTCTGGTGGCGGCGGCGGGACCTGGCGCTGCTGCTGCACGATCGGGAGTTGGCGCTGGTATCCGGGGTGCCGGTGCGGTGGCTGACGCTGGCGCTGCTGGTATTGGTCGCGGTGGCGGTGGCCGGGGCGATTCGGCTCACCGGTGCACTGCTCGTCGATGCGCTCACGCTCCTGCCCGCCCTGGCCGCGCGGCGACTCGGACATTCGCTGACATCGATCATCGGGTGGGCCGTAGGTATCGGCGTCACGGTCAACCTCGTCGGCTTCCTCCTCGCCCTCGCCTTCGACCTGCCACCAGGACCGGTCCTGGTCCTCACCGCGGGGGCAGTCGCCCTCGCGGCCCACCTGATCCCCGAACGGAGATACAACCCATGGCACGTTTCCACCCACTGACCGCGGGGCTGGCCCTCGCTGTGGCCGCCGGTGTGCTGCTCGGCGGCTGCGCCAGCTCCGACGGCGACCACGACCACGACGGACACCAGCACCCGAAGATCGTCGCCACCACGACCTGGGAAGCCGCGTTCGCGAAAGCCGCAGGCGCGGAGGATGTCACGGTGATCGTGCCCGCATCGGTGCACCACGCACCCGACTACGACCCCAAGCCGTCGGATCTCACCGCGGTCGCCGAGGCGGACTTCGTGCTGTACGCACCGTTCGAACCGTTCGCGGCGAAGATCAAGGAGGCGGCCGGTTCCAAGGCGAAGCTGATCGAGGTGAACCTCGACAACTCCGCCGATAGGGCGACCGCGCAGGTCAAGTCGCTCGGTACCCAGTTCGGCACCGCGGCTGCCGCCGATGGCTGGACGGCGACGTTCACCGCCGAATACGACAAGCTGGGCAAGGACATTCGGGCCGCGTGGCCGGGGGGTAAACAGCCGACCATGGTGGCGCAGGTCTTTTCGACATGGGCGGCGCAGTTGGCGGGTGCCGATATCGTCGGCACCTACGGGCCCGAAGCGGTGACACCGGGACAAGTGTCCGCGCTCGCGGCGAAGAAGCCCGAGTTCGTGCTCGACAACGCGCACATGTCGAGCGGAACCGTACTACCGGACAACGCAGCCAGGCAGGTGTCGATCGTCAACTACCCGAGCCAAGACCGAGAACTGCTGACCGTCTACCGTGACGCGGCCGCCGCACTGAAGAAGGCCATGTCCGGTTCCTGATCACTGTGGGGCAGGCACGTGAGAGGCTTGCCCCACAGCCGATCGCGGCCCGCATGGCCGCTCGGTCCGGTTTACCTGCCGGAGTCAGGGGCAGTGCATCGAGTAGCAGTAGTGATTCGGGATGCTTCCCGCGCTCGGCCCGTGCGCACTCAGATGGCGCACAATCCGTCAGAACTGTGGGGCAGGCGGGTGAAGAGTGCTGCCCCATAGCCGATCTCAGCCGATCGCAGCCCGCATGGCCGCCCGGTCCGGCTTACCCGCCGGAGTCAGGGGCAGCGCATCGAGCAGCAGTAGTGATTCGGGATGCTTCCCGCGCTCCAGTCCGTGCGCACTCAGGTGGTCGCACAATCCGTCCAGGTCAGGTGTGCGACCGGGGCGCGGGACGACGCATGCGGCGAGCCGTTCCCCCAATCGCGGATGCGGCACACCGACGCACGCGACGTCACGGATGTCGGGGTGACCGGCGAGCAGCTGCTCCACCTCGGCCGGACTGATATTCGCACCGCCCCGGATCACGATCTCCTTGAGCCTGCCGACCACGTGCAGGCGTCCTTCGGCATCGAGGACGCCGAGATCCCCGGTGCGGACCCAGCCGTCGTCGGTGCGATAGCGGGCGTCGAGTTCGGGATCGCCGACGTAGCACAGCGGGGTCATCGGACCGCGGGCCACGATCTCACCGGTCTCACCCGCGGGGGCGGTTTCGCCGGTATCGATGTTCGTGATGCGGATCTCGGCGACGCGAGGATTCGGGCGGCCGACGATAATGCCGGGACCGGCTGCGGCCGTACCGGTTTCGCCGATATCGGTGTGGCAGTTCACGCCATCGGCGGAACCGTAGAGGTTGATGACCGAGCAGCCGAAGGCGCTTTCGGCCTCGTCGGCCGTGGCTCGGTCGAGCGGTGCACCGCCGAGCACGAGTGCCTGAAGTGAACCGGTATCGGTGCCGGATGCGTTGTGCTCGAGCATCATTCGAACCATCGTCGGGACGCCGAGAACGTGGGTCGGCCGATGCTTTTCGATCGCGGCCAGTGCGGCCTCGGGGGTGAAGTGGTCGAGCAGGATGAGGGTGCCGCCATGTCGGGCCAGGGTGACGGCGGTGCCGCTGCTGCCGAAGGCAGAGGCGAGCGGGACCAGGAACAGACAGCGCGGCGGTTCACCCTCGAGCAGGGCCGCCATGAAGTTGCCGCGGCCGCCGGCGAGCGCATTGTGTGAGTAGGCAATCATTTTCGGCTCCGACTCCGAACCGGAGGAGACCAGGATCCGGGCGGCGGCATCGGGGTCGGGACGAGCCGGGACGTACAATTGGCCGTCCGCGTGCAGCAGTTCGGTGAAGGAGATACATCGCGCCGGGGCCGGCTCCTTGCCTACGGCGGCGACGAAACGCAGGTTGGGTAATTCGTCGAGCAGCTCAGCGAGGTCCTGCGCGTGGGCGTGGCCGCGGAAATCGGTCGCGGCCAGAACGGCAACGGCCTCGGCGCGGCGCAGCAGCGATTCGGCCTCCCGCATGCCACGGCCCGCCGGAAACGGCAGTGCCACCGCGCCCAGCGCAGCCAACGCGAGGTCGGTGATGACCGCTTCGCGCGAGGTCGGAAGCTGCACGCCGACAACGTCTCCGGGACCGACGCCCTCGGCTGCCAGACCTGCCGCCAGGCGACGCACCAGCCGGTCGAGTTGGGTGTAGCAGACCTTGCCCTTGGCATCGAGCAGCGCGGTGCGGTGCGGGTCCAGGCAGCGCTGCGCACGAAACAGCGAATACAGGTCGAGGTCGGGACAGGCGCCGTCGGCGGCCCACGAACGGCGCAGCCGACGCGGGACCAGATCGTGTAGCACAACGCTCATCGGAAGCTCCAGGGAGACGAAACAGCAACAGCGCCGCGTGCGTCGGTGGTCATGGCGTCGGTGAAGCGAGGATCGCCGGGCAGATCGGCCAAGTCGGTGGTCACCGCAGTGGCTTCGATTCCGCTGTCGCGCAAAGTGGCGACGGCTTGTGCGGTGGACAGACCGCGGACCCGATCGGCGTGCTCGATGGCCACCGCGGCGTGCGCGTCGGTGGGGGTAAGCCACCCGTCAGCGGTGGCCAGTGGTCTGCGGAACCCGGCCGGTCGGCGCGGGTCCAGTCCGTGGGCGGCCCGGCGCAGCGCGGGCGCGGTGAGCAGATTCGCCGCCGCGAGCAGCGAGGATTCGACCCGGACACCGCGGCCGGTCTGCTCGCGGGCGAGTAGCCCGGCCAGGATCGCCTCGGTGCCCAGCATGCCGCCGAGCACATCGAGCAGCGTCATCAGCGACGGTATCGGTGTCTCATCCGCGGGCCGTGCGGCCTCCCCGACGCCGGTGCGGGCCTGCACCATGAAGTCGGTACCCATCGGGGCGTCGGTGAGCCGCCCGGCCCAGCCGCTGGTGTAGGCATAGATCAGGCCGGGGTTGGCCGCCCACAGATCATCAGCGCCCAACCCGAGCTGCTCGGCTTTGCCGGGCGCCCAGTTGTGCAGGAACACATCCGCTCCGGCAGCCAACTCGCACAACCGTTTCCGATCCTCGGCCGATTTGATGTCGATCTCGACCGCGTCCTTGCCCCGGTTCAGCGCCAACCAGCGCGCGGAGATATCCGAGCAGGTCGGCGGCATACCGCGCAGCGGATCGCCGCCCGGCGGCTCGATGCGCACCACGTTCGCGCCGAGCAGCCCGAGCAGATGCGCGGCCAGCGGAGCCTGCACCCGACGTCCGGCCTCCAGCACGGTGAAACCCGCGAGCGGTCGATCGGCGGTCGGTGCGGAACCAAAAGCGGCGGTGTGCCTTTCGTCGCCAAGGAGGAATTGCCACGGCATGGTGTCCTCGCCATTGGCGCGCATCTCCTGGCCGCGCTCGGTGAGTGTGCGCAGTCGGCACACGTCCGCGCCGGAGGCGTCAGCGGCGGCGCGCACCTGCGCCCAGCTCCGCAGCGCGGTGGTGTCGTGCAGTGCCCGGGGAATCGGTGCGCAGGCGGTCGCGTAGCGGAATTGGAAGGGCCGCCAGCCTTTTCGCAACGCGTCCTGCGGTGCGTCCAATGCCCGCCAGAAGTCGGCCCACACACCGACTTCGAGGGCTTCTACCTCGAATTGGACGCCGTCGGCAGTAGTGAAGGGCGGCCCGCCCGGGGCCAGCGAGGTCGCTTCGTCATCGTCGGCGCACGCCGCCGCCAGATACTGGGAGACGGTCAACAAGGCCGTCTTGTCGACCGCGACGTATACTCCGGTCAGCGCGCCGCCGCGGGCGCGACCGATGAGTGCGGCGAGAAGTCCCTGCACCGTGAGGATTCCGGCGGCGGTCGAGGCGTAGTCCACGGCCAGGCCGCGCGGAGTGCCGTCGCGTCGGCCGTGCACGAGCATCAGTCCCGCCGCGGCCTGCGCGGTTGCTTCGTCCTGTATCCGACTGCTGGATCCCCCCCAGGCCACCGCTGCGTGCACAGCACTACCGTCCGGTCCGGTCAGGGTCAGCGCGTCGGCGTCGCCGTCGACCGGTTCGGCACCGAGCAGCCGCAGGTGTTCGGTTGCCGTGGTGATCGGGCCGGGCGGGCTCGCGGTGCGAAATCGCATGCCCCGCAGGGGTGCCGTCAGCTGGTCGGTGCCGGGTGTCCGCATGATGCCGGGTGTCATGGCTCTCCCTGTTCAACGGTCGCGCTACCCGTGGGAACTCGGCGCGGCTGCGCGCCGACCAATCCCTCGGACAACAGCAGTCGGACCGTCGGGCACTCGGGTTCCCGGTCAGCGTGGAGGAGAAGTCATGACGCCGTTCACATCTCGCAGTGCCGCATCGAGGCCGCTCGGGCCGGATGTGGATATCGCGGAACTGCGGGCGCGCGTGGCAGCTTTCGTCGCGGACAAAGTGGTGCCACAGGAAGACGTGCTCGACGCGGGTGGGCCGAGAGCGGCCGTCATATCCGCAGAGCTGCGGGGGGCGGCGCGGACGGCGGGGTTGTGGGCGTTGCCGCTACCGCTCGAATGGGGCGGACAAGGACTTCCGTTCGCCGACTACGTGTGCCTGGCCGAAGCGGAGGGCGCCAGCGATCACGGGCCCGCGATCCTCGGCTCGGCCTCGCTGCTGGATGTGTCGATGCTGCAACGACATGCCAGCCGCCGTGTGCGCGAGAGCTACCTGAACGGCCTGGTCTCCGGTGAGCTGCGGGCCGCCTACGCGATGACCGAACCCGATACGCCGGGCACCGATCCGGCCATGACGGCCACCCGCGCGACTGTCGAACCGGATGGCTCGTGGACGCTGACCGGTCGAAAGTGGTTCGTCAGCGGCGGCGCCGATGCCGATGTGATCACCGTGCTGGCCCGCACCGATGGCGAGGCCCCCAGTCGCGATGGGCTCACCCTACTGCTGGTGCCGACCGATACGCCCGGCTTCCAGATCGTGCGTGAGGTACCGGTGTTGGGCGTCGGCGGGCAATGGGAGATCGAACTGGACGGGGTCCGGGTACCCGGCGACCACGTGATCGGCGACCCCGGGCGGGCACTGGCCATCGCGGGCGACCGGCTGCAACTCGGCCGAACGCTGCGGTGTCTGCGCTGGCTTGGACAAGCCGAGCGCGCGTATGCGCTGATGTGTGATCGGGCCCGCGGCCGCAACCAGTCGCGCGGCCCATTGGCCGAACGGCAACTGGTGCAACAGCATGTCTTCGAGTCCCTGCTCGCCATCCGCGGCACCCGGCCGCTGGTACACAAAGCGGCCGCACTGATCAGCGCTGGTCACGATGCTCGCGTGGACGCCGGTCTGGCGAAGGTCGCGGCGGCCCGAACGCTGCAGCAGGTCGCCGACGCCGCGATCCAGATTCACGGCGCGGCCGGGCTGGGGCCCGATACCGCGCTACCTCGGCTGCTGCGCACGGGTCGGATGGCACGCATCCTCGACGGGCCCGATGAGCTGCATATCGAGGCGGTGGCGCGGCGGGTGCTGCGCTGACCGGGTTCAGGTGTCGAACGGTGCGACCGCGCCGGTGTGAATGGCCAGGGCGAGGGCGAAAAAGTAGTCGCCCCAAATGAGTTCGTGCGCGGTGGCCAGGTTGCGATCCAGGTCGTAGCACCCGTCCAGCAGCATGCCGGAGTGGTTCAGATGCCGGGTTGCCAGCTGCTCGAGTATCTCGATCGCCCTGCTTCTCAGGCGCATCGCTCGCTCCGGAAGCTGATGTGCGGCAGCAAGTTTGAGCAGCGCGACGGCTTCGATGGCGGCTGCGGAGGTGTCCGGTGGCGCGTCCGGTGTCATCTCGGCGGGCGGAATCAGCGGTGCCGTGTCATCGATCAATTCCTCGGCGGTGTCCAGGTAGCCGGTATCGATATGCCAGCTCGCATCCGCCAGCGCCAGCAGCAACCAGGCCCGTCCTCGGCTCCAGCCCGTCCTCGGCTGCGGGCACGCGAGCCAATCGCCGTTGGTCCACGCCCAGGCGGGGGTGAACACCGGTTCGGTGCGCCATCGGATGAGGTGGGTGTCCAGATGTGCTTTGGCCGCGGCCGTACCCGATGCCGTGGTCAGCAGCGGCTGCGGGCAGGCAGCGCAATCGCCGTCGGTCCAGCCCCGCGCCGGGGTGGACACCGGTTCGGTGCGCCATGGGGTGGGGTGGGTGTCCAGATGTGCTTTGGCCGTGCCCGATGCTGTGGCCAACAGCGGCACGATGCCTGCCACACCATCGACGCGGGCCAGCAATCGCGGGCCGCCGAAGGCCGAACCCCATGGCAGCACGCCGAGTTCGTGATCGAAGTCGTCCAGACAGGCGCGTGCGGCTTCCGCGCCCAGTTCGGCAGCGGTGCGGTCACCTCCGGCGTTGGCCGCCAAAGCTGTTCCGTACCAGAAGATCAACCCGCGGGTCGCGGTATCCGCGCCGACCCAGTCCGCCAGACGAGCGGTCACCTGCGCCGCGGCCGAACGGTCGTGGGCCGATCCGCTGTGCAGAGCGCGCAGCCACAGTAGGCCCGACCAGAAACCACCGGTCCAAGAACCCCGTGAGGTCGTCACCCACTCACCGCTGCTGTGCTCGGCATACAACGGGAACCGCTCACCTACGACAGCGCGTGTCTTCTCGGCACGGTCCAACACCGAATTCAACGCCACCTCGGCCCACTCACTCATTCCTGCACCTCACCTGGGTAGTCCCCGATGCGGCGAAGCCGCAGATCGCTGCCGAGGCCCAAACCTGTGGATTCGGTCCGTTCGGCTCCGGCGTGACCTCGATATTTCGCTCGCTCATGCCCGATCCCGCAATGCCCACACCGCGGCGACACCTGCGGCAGTCATGAACTCCGCGGCCACCAGCAACCAACTGCTGCTGTAACCGATCGAAGGCACGACCGCACCGAAAACCGGTGGCCCCACGGCGAACCCGGCAAAGAACCCGGCCGACACCAATGCCGAGTCCCGCCCAGCTCGACCGGGTGCCGCGCGCTGGATCACCAGTACCATCGACACCGCATTACCCGCCATCCCGAACGTCCCCACCGCGACGACCGCAACCCAGACCAACCCGTTCACCAGCGGTGCCACGGCCATCAGCCCCGCAGCGCCCGCCGATCCGACCCCCAATCCCGCGGGCAACACCACCGCCATGCCGGGCCTACTCGCTACCCGCGCCCACCCGATCCGTCCCGCGATCCCGGCCACGCCGAGCACCGCGACGAGCGTCCCCGCCGTCGCGGCGCTGAGCCCGAGCCGACGCTCTCCGAACAGCGCGAGATAGGTATTGATCGAGGCCATGCCAGCACCCAGGAACAGTGAGTACACCGCGAGCCAACGCACGACGCTCGCCGCGGTGACGGCGTCAATCGTCGAACCCATTGCGGCAGTGTGGATTTCCGACTTGCGCCGCGGTGGATCGGTCGGCAATGTCCACCACACCCATAACGTGACCAGCACCGCCGAACCGGCCGCCACCAACACCGACACCCGCCAACCGGCGACCGCCGCCAACGCCGTCAACGGCAGCCCCGCCGCGATCGCGCCCAATTGAACGCCGGACTGCTTCGTACCCGTCGCTCCCGCTCGCTGGGCAGCCGGAATAACGGCCAAAATCGCCTTGTTCGTCGCCGGATTCGCCAATGCCTGCGGTAACCCACCCAATCCAACCGCCACCAGCAATACCGCATACCCCGGCGCGGCGGCGATCAACCCCAATGCGAGCGCGACCAGCCCCAACAAGGCAACCAGACATCGCCGCGGGCCGAGCACATCCACCGCCCGCCCGGCCATCGGCGACAGCAGCGCGGCAGTCCCGAACCCGACCGTCGTCGTGAACCCCAACATCGCCGCGGACAACCCGAGATCCGGCACGATCCGTGGACCCAGCGCCCCCACCAAGAACAGTTGCAGCATGGAAAATCCCATGGCGGCGGTCAACACCCCTGCCACCGACACCGTCGCCACCCGGTCCGCACGGACCTGCGGATGCGTCTGCACCGCCGTTCTCCTCCCAGCCACGCCACCGTTCGCCTACCCGAACTCACGTAGTCGGGTAGGCGGCTGTCCGGGTTCCCAGCGAAATTCTCCGACCGCCCCCTGCCCCGTCCAGATACCTTCCCCCGTATCGCCCCCTCAGCCTGGGGAGTTCCGTCGAACGTAGTCAGATGGTGGTCGTACACGCCACAATCGACCGCCCTATCACTACGCTCGGTGAGCACTTGGACTGGATAGCGCAGCTACTATCTGGAGGGGGCACTAGTAGACAGGCGGAACGTCCCGATCGACGGGGGCTGCGCTACCGCAGCGTGCCCGATGGCAAAAACTGGGCCCACTCATACATCCTCGATGTCACGAACGCTGGTGGGGTTGATCGTGATTGCGTCGGCTCGGTCCAGATTGGTGTCGGAGTCGGATATCCAGCCGTCTGTGATCCGGATGAGCGAGCCGTCAGCGCCCTGGTAGATGGGTGCGCTCGCGATGGGAGCCGATGCGAGCTTGTGGGGAGTGTCCTCGTTGAACAATGGTGAACAATGCCCATACGGACGGGGCGATTTCGCGCTGACCGGGCTCGAGCTCGGACATCCGGTTCACGCTCCCGTCGGTGTGTCGGGCAGGACATCGGCGGTGTCGCCGACCACGCGTGCCCCGATGAGCGGATGCGATACCGCCGGAGATCGACCCGATCCAGTACAGGCGCGGATGGTGTCGACAACGTTGCGCCCGGAGGGGCGGAAGGTGCATCGCGGTGGTTCGATCCAGCGCCGGAACTCCGCGCATCGGTCGCTCGGGCTCGGCAAGGCGATGGTGCCGCCCGCCCGGACGACGGACACAGTCGATCGGAACATCTCCGCGAACAGGCTGTCATCGTCGGGCAGATCGGGACGCACCAGATACGTCCACCGATTCGAACGAGGGTGCGATCCCCGAATATTGATCTGCGACGAGATCACCTCCGCACTGGACGCGACAGCCCGCGAAGTCGTCATCGACCTACTCGACGACCTCCGCCGAACCGGCCTGGCCCTGATCAGCCATCAGAGCCCGGTACTCGACCGTCTCGCAGATTCAGTGCTCACATCGGACGAGACGATTCCACAGGTCTTCGTTCAGCCCGCCACCGGATAGCGTTCGCCTGGAAGGGAATTCACCCGATCTCGTCGATCGCGATCGCACGCCTGAAACTTCTTGCCTTCCAACGGAACCAATGGCCCGGCCACGACGTCCAAGCATAGTGAGAGAGGATCGCATCGAGGCAGGTGCGCTCACTTCGGCAACCTCGCAAAACGACGAGCGGTGTTCCGTAGCTCCGGTGCGCTACCGCTTCGGGGGCACGGGGAGGTGTTGGGCGAGGTATCGGTCCTCTGCCGGGTAGTCGAAAAATCGGGTGAAGTAGCGGTCGTGGGGCTGTGGGAGGAGTTGAGTCGGGTCACCGTTGTGGGCGGTGGTGATCAGCCAATCGTTTTGGGCGCGAACTGTGGACGCGTAGTTGCCGATGGGCTGGTAGCCGAGGGCGATCGCGGCGCTGGTGTCGAGGATGACCGGGGCGGGGGCGTCCCAGGGGGTCGCTCCGAGGGTGGGGTGTTCGTCGGGTGCCAGTGGTATTTCGGTCCATTGGTGGCCCAGATGGTGGGTGATCGCTCTGGAGATCTGTGCGGCGGTGGGGTGGTCGGGATCGGCGATGTTGAGGATGCGAGCACCGGGGTTGTGGGCGACCGTCTCGACCAATGCGGCGATATTGACCGCGGCCGTGGGATGGACGACTCCCGAACCGCGGTTTGCCAGCAGTACGGCCGGTCGTCGGTCGAGTACTCGCTTGAGGAAAACCCACTCCCGTGGGCGGCGGGTGCCTACGCCATGGACCAAAGAGGGTCTGAGGACGGTAATCGGTAGACCGGAGTCCAGTGTGATGTTCTCGGCCGCGACCTTGTTGGCGCCGTAGCCTTCTCGGGAGTTGAAGTCCATATCGCCGGGCGTCATGACCGGTGCCGATTCGTGGATCGCACCGTCGAAAATCGGGGCGGTCTCGGAGTTGGCGTGGTTTCCCGCAGCGTCGACATATACCGCTTTGCTCGACATAAGCACGGTCGACGTCGCATGTTGCGCGAACTCTACGAGGGTATGCGCATCGGTGCCGGTGTAGCAGAGACAGTCGACCAGTAGATCGAGCCCATTGCCGAGGACAGCGTGCAGTCGATGCCGGTCGGACCGGTCCACCGCGACGAATCGGACGCCCGCGGCGACGAGTTCGCTCGGCATATTCGCCGGATTGCGGCCGGCCACTCGAACGGACCAACCCGCGGTGGCCAAGTGTAGCGCGATCGCCCGCCCGATTACCCCGGTGCCGCCGAGGATGAGCGCTTCAGTCATTGCGCGAGTTTAGATGAGTGGCTGGGCGCGTCCGCGACCTCGGTGGGTTCGATGAGACGTTGGGGCAGCGCCCCTGCGCGACGGTCTAGTAGGACGCGCAGGTGGGACTGCGCCGCCCGGGGAAGGCGGGGGCTGCGGCGCTCGGATGAGGTATCGCGGACGAGGTGTACTCGGCCCACGTCGAATCGAATTCTGTTGTGGCACAAGTGTTCCGGGAGCGGATTCCTGAGCGGGCCGGTCACTGGTCGATCGCGCCGATCTGCCTCATAATTGGTTCACGGCCACATTCGGGGGAGGGGTCGAAGATGCCGGGTTTCGTTCTTATCGTCCTGTCCGTGCTGCCGGTTGGGGTGTCGGCGCTACTGCGTATCCCGTTGTGGGTGAGTTCGATCCCGGAATTGTCTGCCAGTGAGCTCGGCTACCTGTGCCGCGGCGGGCGCGGCGCTGTCGTCACCGCGGTCAAGTCGCTGGATATGGACGACGTGATCACGATGAACGCGCGCCGGAATTTCCAGCGGACCAGGAAAACGCTACCTTCGGACGCCGACGAGTTGGAGCGCGCCGTCTTCACCGATGTACGTGGCCCGGCACGGTTGTCCGAACTGCCCGAAAAACGGTTCATCCGAAGGGAGTTGGCGGCGACGCGGGACCGGCTTGCGCAGGCAGGCCTGATACCGCGTCTGTGGTGGCGTCGGACCATAGTGGTGGTCACGCTGATTCTGATCATGGTGGCTGTGGCGGCATATTGGGTGTCCGATGCCGTCACCTGGGGCAATCTGGCGGTGTTGGTTGCGGGGATTCTTGCCGCTTTCTGCCTGCTGCTATTCAGTCGGCGAACGATCGCGGGAGCGCGGTTGCTGCGCCGGGAGCGTCGCGAGAGCCGTCGTGCACTCGCCGACTGGGAGCCCGCGGAGCCTTCGGCCGCCGGTCCGGCCCTCGACGAGACGGACTCCGCGCAGGAAACAGGGTTCTTTCGAAACCAGCACTCGCTGTTCAAGCGATTCGTGGCGCTGGGCATGACCGTGGACCTGACCGCGGTCACAGGAATCCCGGTGCCGAGCTATGGCGATCACGGCGGCTCCGATTCGGCCGGTTGGCATTGGGGTAGCCTCACTATCTTTGGTTCATCGGACAGCGGTCACGGGCACTACGGCGCTGGTCACGGGCACCACGACAGTGGTTGCGGTGGAGGTGACGGCGGTAGCGCTGGCGGTGGTTACTGAGGCGGTGACGTGGCGGATCCGCGCGATTTCGAGATTCCGCTCCCCCGTTGGCCGTTGGTGAACGGCCTTCGCCAGTTGCGATCCACACGGCATCGAGCAGGTTCGACTACCGACACAGTGGTGAGGATCGCCCGGGATTCGAACGAAGCCTCACCACTGCCCATGACGCGGGGCCTGGATCTCAGTCGAGCACGGCGAACGCCTCGACCTCGACGAGCACATCGGGCTCGAACAAGTAGTCGACGCCGATCGCCGACAGGGGCGGCAACGGCTGCGGTATCCCGAGTTCGTCTGCGACGCAGTCGATTCCTGCGACGAAGTCGTGGTACTTGTCCGGGCTCCAGTGCGTGACGAAGAACCGGAGACGCACCACGTCGGCGAAGCTCGCCCCGGCCCCGGCGAGGCCCCGTGCGGTGTTGCGCAGTGCCTGCGCGACCTGACCGGTGAGGTCACCTGTCGCGACAGCATTGCCGACGGCGTCGCGCGCGATCTGACCGGCCACGTGCACTTGGCGAGTACCCGTGCTGATCGAAACATGGTGGTACGGAACAGGAGTGAACATGCCCTCCGGGGTCAGCAGCTGTACTGCCATGGGTGTCCCTTTCACTGTCGGAGTAGGTATCCGATGTCTACCTGGTACCCCAAGGGAACTTCAACGAGACTAGGTGTCATGCCGGAAACCGCTCCACCACAGTCGGATAGCCCTCAGCTCACCGAGCAACACCGCGAGCTGCTCGACCACGTGCTCGACAAGTGGTCACTCCAGATCCTCGACGCACTGTGCGAACGGGGCCCCCTGCGCTTCAACGAACTTGGTCGAACGATCCCCGCCGTGACGCAGAAGTCACTCACCGCCGCACTCCGGCGCCTGGAGCGCAACGGGATGGTCGAGCGCGTCATCACAAGTACGCGACCCGTCGCCGTCGAATACCGCCTCACGTCCCTTGGACGGTCGTTGCAAGACCTCATCGACGCACTCCTGCATTGGGCCACAACCACACTGCCCGACGTCGAGCGCGCCCGCGCGCGCTTCGACGACCGGGCTCGAGCTGAAGAAATGCCATCGCTTTGAGATCGGAAGCAGTCGCGCAAGCGTGAGACCAGATCTGGAGCGGCAGGTCGCGCGGGGGTCAGGTGGTGACGGGTTCGAGGCCGTGGGTTCGGGCGTAGCCGGAGCACGTTCGCCAGCAGTGGGATGCCGCATTTTCTTGCGTGATCGCGCTCGTCGATATTGTCGCTGGTTGTGATGTCATGGCAAGCGGCCAGGGATCGTTCGCCTGCATTTGTCCCTGAGCGGGCGGCGGCGAGCACAATGGACCGGGCAAGTTGCCGGTCGGCTCTGTCGATGCGTCGGCGCCACATCAGTCGACGCGGGTTCGTCCTGTCGCCTATCTGCCACCAGAGCGGCTGTCCGATCCAGAAGGTGCTGGTCTGACCGGGATGTCCCGCAGGACGCATTCCCACGGCCAGATCAATTACGGCGAGACGACCGCAGCAGCCTTTCAAAGGAGAGTCATGTCCTTTCCCAAGCTTCCCCAGCCGGAGACCGGTGAAGTGCTGTTGGTCTGTACGTGCTACGAGGACGGCACCGCAGTGTGGGGCAAGCTACTTCACGAGATCGGGAGCCGCCGGGAAGGCGATGTGCTCGTCGTCGGGGACAGCGGAGTGCGGCTGCGACCGATCGAGGACCGCGGGTGGCACTTCCTGCACGGCGGAAACGTCCCGGCGCTTGTCGCGCACGGCGGCCCGGTGCCGCCGTTCGTCGTCTTGGCGGACATTCCAGTGGTATACGGCGGGGACGGGCCGTTGCTGGTGGACCTGGCGGCGATTCCCGGGCGCGGCGTCCGGGTCCCCTCGGCACGGCTCGGCGAGATCCTGGCCGACCTGCTGGGCGGCGCACTCACGTTCGACCACCTGGTGCGCAACATGGATGTGTGCGGCATGTACCAGGGGAACGGCAGTCGGCCGGCGTTCCCCGCACCAACGACGCTGCCGCACCGGCCCTTCCCGACACTGCCCTCCACCGCTGGCGTACTGCTGGTCCGTACCTTCTTCGACGACGAGCAGGGCTGGCGCGCCCTGCTCGACGAGCTGGGTGGAGCCGACGAGGATGGCTGGGTCGGCGCAGACGTGGACCCGGACGAGATCGACGTGGAGCACTATCCGCTGACGGCGTTGGTCGTCGACGACCGAGCCTTCGAGGGCCTGCTGCCGGGGCAGGTTCCGGCGCTGGTCCCGCCGCCCAAGGACACCGACGAGCACACCACGCTGGTCGTTCTCGCCGATGCCAGGACTTTTGCCGAGCCCGGCCGACCGCTGACCGCTGTCGACCTGTACGACACCCCGGGGCAGCCCGCCGTCCTGCCCTCCCGCATGGTCGGATCGCTCGCGTGCAACCTCGAGATCAGCAACATGGACTTTTACGAGTTCGTCGCCGTGGAGGACACGGAGCCGTGGTGGGAGGGCTCCTGAAAAAGTAGGCTGTGCTGCACTCCTGCCGTGAGCATCGGACAGCAGGGGCGACATCATCATCGGGCGCGGAACGCTGGCGGTTCTCAGACTAGTTATTTTCCGGAATCCGTTTGTCTCATAAGACGCTCACACGTTCCGGCCTTGGCCGTCTTTGATCCAGAACATGCCTCGGCCCGATTCCGCAGGCGCGCGTACCTCGCGTGGTGCGATCCGGTCGAGCCGGTATCCGAGTCGGCGGGGGACTGCGGCGCTGCGAATGTTGGCTTCGTCGCAGCGGATTTCAACGTGGTCGATGCCGGGTAGGGCCAACGCGATTCGAGTCAGCGCGGCGGCCGAACGGGTGATCACTCCTCGGCCGGTATGCGCGACATGGCACCAGTAGCCGATTTCCAGCGTGCGCGGGCCGACGTGGTCGCGGATTCCGATCGCACCGAGTACCGTCCCCTCGGCGTCGAAGATGCCGTAGTTGCAACTTCCGTCGGGTCCCGGCCAACTCGTCGCCATCGCGTCGCCGAAGGCACGGTGCTGCTCGAGTGTCATGGGTTCGGCGAGCCAGTCCATCCATGGATGGATGTGGTCGAAGGAGGCGCTTATCGCGTCGAATCGGGGCACCAGATCCTCGGGCTGCCAACGACGCAGCAGCAGATCACCCAGGTCGATCTGCTGAGGCGGCGCAATACCGGGCACGAGCGCGGCTGGTTCCTCGGTGTTCATCTTGGGATGTTGTCAGCTCGATCCGTTGTGGGGCAATGCAATTAGGTCAGCAGCGCTGACGACGGCGAGCCGATCGGCGAATCAGCTCCCGGCCAGCTGACCGGACGGGGGTCAACCGCTCGCGCGGCCCAGAGCTGGCCTGGTCCGCCACAGCTCAATGCCAATGTCGACGAGTTCGACTTGGTCGAGGTGGACGACGCCGTGCAACCGACTTGCCGGGATTCGTTTTGTCCGGATGTCGTTGCCGACCCGGCGCGCGGTATCGCATGAGGGAGTGATGATCGAGATCCCCTGGGCCAGAAGCTCATCGGAGCAGAACGTCGAGATCCGTCGGCGGTCGGGACCGTGCGGTCGCTCGAGTATGTCGAGAGTCACATTGTGGCGCTGTCACAGGGATCAGGGCAGAGACATCTTGTGGGCGTCCACTGCGAGCACTTCGCTCGCTCGTATCGAGGAGCACCTCATGTCTTTCACACTCGAGCCCCAGGTTGCCGAAGCCTACGCCCCATTCGCCGCCGCGATGGCCGACAGCACACCCCCACCGGTCGGCGATGTCGCCACCAGACGCATCGTGTTCGAGGAACGCATCGGCCAGGCCGACGCCGCCCAGCCGTTCCCGGATGACATCGCTATCACCGACCACCGGCTGGTCACCGCAGACGGCGCGACGATCCGATTGCGTTGGTACACAAGAAAAGACACCTCCGATGTGCCTGGCCCGGCCGCGCTCTATCTACATGCTGGCGGGATGATTCTGGGCCACATCGACTTGTTCGATGGATCGGTTTCCCGGTATGTGTCCGCCAGCGGCACCCCGTTGCTGGCAGTGGACTACCGGCTCGCCCCTGAGCACCCCCACCCGATCCCGGTCGAGGACGCTTACGCGGGGCTGGCCTGGCTGCATGAGCACGCCGACGACCTTGGGGTCGACCCCGCTCGCGTCGGCGTCTTCGGCGACAGCGCAGGCGGTGGCCTCGCAGCCGCGGTGTCGATCCTGGCCCGTGATCGCAAGGGGCCTGCTATCGCTAAACAGATCCTCGTCATGCCGATGCTCGATGACCGTACCCCGCCCCCCGATCCGCTGTTAGCGCCGTTCGTAACGTGGTCGTGGGACGACAATCGCACCGCCTGGCAGGCTTTGCTCGGCGACGCTGCCGGCGGGCCGGACATCTCGGCCTCCGCCGCACCGGCACGCGTCGCTGATCCGGCCGGGCTGCCGCCCGCCTATATCGAAGTCGGTCAGCTCGATATCTTCCGCGACGAAGCCCTCACCTACGCCGTGCGCCTGAGCCGGGCCGGGGTCCAGGTCGAATTCCACCTCCATCCCGGTGTGCCGCACAGATTCGAGACAGTTGCCTTCGCCTCCGACACCGCCCGGCGCGTCATGGCTGACCGCCTTCGCGCCCTCGCCGCACTCTGACCGCGACCCGCGTGGAACCCGTTGCTGCCGAACGAAATGGAGACATCGTGACCGGAGTCTTCGCCACCCGCGCCCCGCACCGGCCCAACCCGATCGGCCTGCACCACATCCACATTCTCGCCATCAACGGCACTCGTATCCACGTCCGCAACCTCGAGGCTCTGCACGGCACACCGATCCTCGATCTCGAGCCCCTCCTCACTACGGACCGCTGACCCGTTCCACGCGCACCCGAAAGGCCACTACCGGCAGGCAATCGCACTCCGCGTGCGCCTGCCGGTAGTTACGCCGGGAGGTTCGCGCAGCTGGCGAACTGATCTGCGCGCGAATTCCGGTCCGGCCCAGGATTATTCGAGCTGAGCCAGGGCCGGGCAGCCCGGCTCGGTCGTCGATCAGACAGCGGAGGTGTGGCCGTGCGCCTTCGTCGCGAGGTCCTGCCAGTTGGCCCAGGTCTCGAGCCGGTCGGTGTAGATCTGCGAAACGATCTGGTTGCCTTGGGATCCGAAGAAGACGCGCAGGGGCGGGTTGGGGGAGTCGACGATTTCGACGAGCGCTCGGCCTGCCGCGGCCGGGTCGCCGGGATCGAGCGTCTGCGCGTAGGCGGCGAAGGCTTCTCGGAGACCGGCGTAAGCGGGGTCGGCCTCGGCGTGGACGGCGCCGGCCGCGCCGTCGGTGGCGTAGGAGCCGGGCTCGACCAAGGTCACTTTGATGCCGAATCCGGCGACCTCTTGGGCGAGGGATTCGCTCAGGCCTTCCAAGGCCCATTTGGAGGCGTGGTACGCGCCGCCCAGCGGCCACGCGGCGAGACCGCCGACCGAGGAAATCTGGATGATGTGCCCGCCACCGTTGTCACGCAACTGCGGTAGCGCGGCTTGGACGACCCACACCGCGCCGAACAGGTTGGTGCCCAACTGATCTCGAAGTTGCTGCTCGGTCAGCTCCTCGACAGCTCCGAGCAGGCCGTAGCCCGCGTTGTTCACAACGACGTCGAGATGGCCGAAGTGCTTTGTGGCGCGCTCAACGGTCGCGAAGACGCCTGCCCTATCGGTCACGTCCAGGTCCAGGGGGAGGATGGCCTCGCCGTAGGTGCCGACGAGTTCTGCGAGGCTGTCGGCATTCCGGGCGGTTGCGGCCACCCTATCGCCGTTGGCCAGTGCGGCCTCGACGAAGCTTCGGCCGAGGCCGCGGGAGGAACCGGTGACAAACCAGACCTTGCTCATGACGTCTTTCCGTTCTTTCTGCATTGGCGAACGCAGCGAGGAGGGTCGCCCTCGCTGCCGATGTTCGGTGCTGCTGCACCGAACGAGCACAAGATGCCGCCAACCCGATCCTTGTGACGGCACGACAGCGTGACGTGCGTCACCCGCCCCGGCCCCATGAAGGATCAACGGGTGAGCCGCGTTGGCGTCATTGGTGACCTGCGTCACGTGTTGTTATGTCTCGGTGGTCGACGGTGTCCTGAGGGCATGAACGAGCACAACAGCACCTACACCAAGGTCGTCGTGATCGGCGGCGGCTATGCCGGGACCGTGGCGGCCAACCGGCTGCGGCAGCGCGACGATGTCGAGATCACTCTGGTCAACTCGCGCCCGAAGTTCGTCCAACGCCTGCGGCTGCACCAGTTCGTGGCTGGCACCGGTGCGGCCGCGGTCGACTACGGCACGCTGCTCGGTGACGGCGTGCGGCTGGTCGTCGACGACGCCGTCCGCATCGATATCGCTGCGCGGATCGTGGAGCTGGCATCAGGGCGCGTCTTGGACTACGACTATGTCGTCTACGCGGTCGGCAGTACCGCGGCGCTGCCCGCCTCGGTACCCGGAGCAGCCGAATTCGCCTACCCCATAGCGGAATTGGAGCACGCGCAGCGGCTGCGTACCGTCATCGGCGAGTTGCCGCCGAACGCTGCGGTCACTGTCGTCGGCGCCGGGCTCACCGGGATCGAGACAGCCGCCGAGCTGGCCGAACAGGGTTATGCGGTCACGCTGGCCTGCGGCGATAGATTGGCTCCCACGTTCTCGGAGCGGGGGCGGCGATTGGTGGCCGAGTGGATGGCCAGAAATGGGGTCGCGGTGCTCGACAACGTGCGGGTGGCCGAGGTCCTGCGGGATGGGGTGATACTGGCCGACGGCCGTGTGGTGCCCAGTGCGGTCACCGTGTGGACTGCCGGTTTCGGTGTGCCGGACTTGGCCGCGCGCAGCGGCCTGCACACCGACGCGCTCGGTCGGCTCATCACCGACGAAACGTTGACCAGCATCGACGACGACCGCATTGTCGCGGCCGGTGACGCGGCCGCGCCGTCGAGGCGGCCGCTGCGAATGAGCTGCCAGGCCGCTGGGCCCCTCGGCGCTCAGGCCGCCGACACCGTGCTGGCCCGAATCGCCGGTGCTCAGCCTCCGGTGCTGGACATGGCTTTCCTGGGTTCCAACGTCAGCCTCGGCCGCCGGGCCGGGATCGTGCAGTTCAGCCACAAGGACGACACACCCATGACCGCCTATATCGGCGGCCGCATCGGTGCGCCGATCAAAGAAACGGCCACCAGGTGGACGCTATGGGGAATCCGGTGGGAAGCTCGCAAACCCGGCGCGTTGTTCTGGGCCAAGGGTGGCAGGCGGTCCGAGCAGGCCGTGATGGTGGCGAACCCGTGAGCTCCATCGACGAACATGCCGAGCGCTTCACCCTGCTACGGCCGCTGCTGTTCACCATCGTCTACGAAATCCTCGGCTCCGCAACCGAATCCGACGATGTGCTGCAGGACAGCTACCTGCGCTGGGCCACAGTGGACCTCACGACTGTGCGGGACACGAAATCGTTTCTGGCGCAACTGGTTACTCGTCAGGCCCTCAACGCGCTGCGAGCCAGTGCCCGGCGTCGCGAGGAGTACGTCGGCCCGTGGCTGCCCGAGCCGTTGCTGTTGACCGAACACGATGCCGCGGCCGATATCGTGCTCGCCGAATCGGTGTCGATGGGGATGCTCGTGCTGCTGGAAGCGCTCACCCCCGAAGAACGCGCGGTATTCGTCCTGCACGAGGTGTTCGGCTTCGACTATGACGACATCGCCACGGCGGTAGGCAAATCCGTGACAGCGGTGCGCCAGATGGCGTATCGGGCTCGCGCGTACGTGCAGGCGCGGCGCAACCGGTTCGGACCCATCGATGCCGCGCGCACCGCCGAACTCACCGAACGGTTCATGACGGCGGCGACCACCGGCGATATGGCGGGCCTGATGTCGATGCTCGCACCCCATGTCACCTGGACCACCGACAGCGGCGGCAAAGCCACCGCGGCGGGCCAGTTGGTGATGACGGGTGCGGAGCAGGTGGCCTCGATTCTCATTGCGCTGTTCGTCCCGATACAGCGCAAGCCGGACGTGCGGATCGAGCCGGTGAACTGCAACAGCGAGCCCGCTGTTGCCATCTACACCGGCGACCACCTGGAGGGCGTCGTCTTACTCGAATTCGTCGACGGCATGGTCATCAACGGCTACGGCATCCGCAATCCCGACAAACTCGCCGCCCTCGCAATCGCGCGCACCATCACCCGCAACACCCACGAAAATCCCATAGCTCTCCAGGAGTGACCGACCATGTCAACCACGATCGAACTCAGCGAACTGACCGGTGACTACGTTCTCGATACCGGCCACACGCGGATCGGATTCATCGCCCGGCACACCCTGTCCACCAGGGTGCGCGGGAGGTTCGGTGAGTTCGAGGGCACCGCGCACCTGGACGGCGACGAACCGTCGAAATCCAGCGCCCAGCTCACGATCCAGGCGAATAGCATCGACACCGACAACCCGCGGCGCGACGATCTGCTGGGTAGAAAGTTCTTGGGCGTCGACGACCACCCGACGATCACCTTCACCCTGACCCGGGTGGAGCAGTTCGACTCGACCAGCATCACGGTCACCGGTGATCTGACCATGCGCGGTGTCACCAGGCCGGTCACCGTGGACTTCGAACTGACCGGCGCGGACATCGACGAGCAGGGCGCCCTCCGAGTCGGCTTGACGGGCAGCGTCACGATCAATCGCAAGGACTGGGGCGTGCATTGGAAGGCGGCCGTGGGCATGGTCAGCCCGAAGGTCACGCTCGAGTTCGACGTTGCCGTGATCCGGCAGTCCTGACCAGAGAGAACCCGACAGCGTTCCCGGATGTGACACACGGCACCGCCGGACTGCGTCACGAAAGAGCTGCCGGGCTCGTCCAGGACACGAGACCGCTAGCGCGGGAACACCTATGCGAAAGGAGAGTCGAATGCCGAGCGACAGGACCTCACACCTTCGACGCCGATGGTTGCGAGCGCTGTCTGCGGTCGTGGCTCTGCTATCCATCAGCGTGGCGATGCCGGCGGTATCGCATGCGGACAGCTCCGTGGAGACACTCGATGATGGGCAGTTCGTCGATACCGCGGTGGCGCGCTTCCATTTTCTGAAGGCAGGCGGGGGTCCGCCCATCGTTCTGCTGCCGGGCGGCACGCTCTGGTCGTACACCTATCGCGACACCATTGCCGCGCTCGCCACCAGTCACACCGTCTATGCGGTCGACCTGCCGGGTTCGGGGTTCACCACGCTGCACGATCCGGATTTCGGATACGACGTGCGGGCCATGGCGGAGTCCTTGCGGCAGTTCATCTCCGCGATCGGCCTTACCCGTGTCTCCCTGCTGGCGCATTCCCTGAGTGGTTCCGTCGCCGTGGATTTCGCCGCACGATATCCCTCGGAGGTGGATCAACTGGTGCTCATCTCACCACTGGTACTGGACACCGAACTCAATGTGAACATGCGGCTGATGCGCACGCCCGTCCTGGGGGAACTGGCCACGCGGGTAATGACCGAGGACATCTATGTGGCCGGATTGCGCGGGGCGTACGCGCACCCCGAGACGTTGACGAAGGAACTCGCGGACACGTACTGGATCCCGCAGAGCCATGACGAGAACCGCACCGCGATGTGGAAGCAGCCACGCAATCTCGATCTGGCCGAGGTGCAACGAGAGGCGGGCACGATCAGAGCGCGGACGCTGATCCTCTGGGGCGAACTGGATACCGTCGTGAGCCCCTCGCAAGCACAGCCACTCGCCCAACTGATCCCCAGGGCGACGCTGCGAATGCTCGCAGGCGCGGGCCACAACGCCCACGAGGATGATCCCGCCGCCGTCGATACGGAGCTCACCGCATTCCTCGACCACTGACGGTCGAAGCCGAATCTTCATGTCGGGTCCGGATTGTCGGATGCGGCTTACAGGGCTCGGCGCATACAGATCATGGCGTGCCCATTACGCGCTGCACGAAGCGCAGACCGGCGCCGAAGCCGTCGTTCATGATGGTGCTGTGGTCGGCGTCGAAGGCGGCGAACTCGTATTTCGTTCCTGCCGAGGTGAATTCGGCGAGCAGGGCCAGCGTGACGGGGATCGGCACAGCGGTATCGGAGACGCCCTGGCCGATGAACACCGGCTGACGGTATCCAGCGGTCGGGACGGCCATATAGGTGTTGAGCACGTCGGTGATAACGGGGTCGTTCAGGGGCCGCGCCAGCAGTGCGCCGATCGGGCGGTCGCCAACCGTGTCGGACCACTCGGTCACGCACTGTGTCGACACCGCGTCCAGGATGCGGCGCCCCTCGGTGCTCAGATACGGGTTCAGGTCGAAGCCCGGCTGGTTGGCGCGGATGGCGGCCAGAACTGCCGCGATCGTCCCGGCCAGACCGCCCAGTCCGGGGACCGCGGGCGACTGCGGACCGGCCAGTGACAGCACGCGTTCGAGATGGGATTCCGGCGCCAGCGCGACCGTTCCGCGGAAGTCCAGTTCGGGGGCGTAGTTGGGTGCCATATTGCCGGTGCTCAAGGCCGCGCCTCCGCCTTGGGAGACACCCATGACACTCCAGCGGGTCGACAGATCGTCGAAAGCATGTCGCGCGGCACGCACCAGATCGATAGTCGTCGTGGCCTCGGTGCGGGTGTTCTGGTACGGATGGACTCCCGGCGATTGCGGGCTCAGGCCGAGGTAGTCCGGGGCGACGGCGGCATAACCGGCCTGATTGATCCGCAACAGTGCGGGAGCGTCGTAGGGAGCATTGTCGGAAGACGACAGGCCGCACTGCTGGCTCAGTCCGTTGGTGCCGTGATCCCACGCGACGATCGGCCGGCCCCCGTCCGGAGACGGCCCCTCGGGGAGAAAGACCAGGCCGGTGGCGGTGGTCAGCCGACCGTCGAGCGCAGGTGTGCGGTACGTGAGGAGGAACCCCTGATTCGTCCCGCCCCAGCCGGCCGCCAGTCGCTCGACCCGCACCAGATCACCGGCCTGCGCCGCGGGCTCGGCGACCGCCGACGTGGCGGTCGTGGCCGACATCGAGCCGACCGCGAGGATAGTCGCCAGAATCCCCCGGAGCCGACGCCGTGCTGCTCCCCGCATCGAATCATCCATTCGTATCAAGATCCTCACTGTGATCAAGAATTGAGATCCGGCGGCCCGATCGGACGGCCAAAGTTATTGTCGAGCAGTAACTTTGGATCGTTACAAGACGCCAGTTCACGCTCGTCAGCTGGTTGAGACCGGTGCCAGGATCGGATCCCGGCCACCACGGGCACGCGCGTGACGGGTGCGCTGGGATTGCTCGTCGCGATCGGTATCGGCGCCCAACTCCTCGATCGGGTCGACCTGCCCAGCGCAGCGGTGACCACCGAGACCGTGGTTCTACTCCTGGCGTGTACGGTCCTGCGGCTTCGATCCTGGTGCGCATGACGTGGCGCAGGACTGGGCAATCCGCCAATCGGCGATCTTCGCCACGCTGATTGTCTGCCTCGCCTTGTTCGCCACCTACGCACTGTTCTGGCCAGCGGCGATGGCGTTCTACTGCGCAATACTGGCCACGCCGGTGGTCGCCCTGTCCATCGGCTACTTCCCGATCGCTTTGCTGCGACGCAGCCACGCGGACAAAACCGCTGCCGCCGTCCACCCGGTCGGCGCAATGTAGCTGCACTGCTACGGATTTCGCGCTGTAGGACGGTGCGGGGAATGGTCGATCCCATGAGTCCGGTCGGCGGCCGAGCACGCGCGACCGGACAGGCACTACTCGATGCCGAGGGTGACTTCGGTTGATTTGATGAGGACTTTGACGGGGGAGCCGTCGGTGAGTGCGAGATCGTCGACGGCGTCGCGGGTGATGGAGGAGGTGATTTCATCGCCTCCGGTGAGTCGGACTCGTACGACGGCCATCGCCTCACCGCGGGTGACCGAGATGACGGTGCCGTCGAGTTGATTGCGGGTGCTCAGTCGCATGGCAGTCAGTCTAGGCAGCGGTGTGTCCAACGGGTGGGAGGTGCGTCGGATCCGAAACCCGGGGCGATTCCGTCATGGGCCAGTAGACGTCGCGGACGTATGAACATCGCCACCCATTCCTGCGCGGACGCGCCCTGAGAGCCACATCACTCCAGCTGTTGGGCCCTACCTGCTCGGGCGAGCACAACTCGGACCAGGGGAAACACCGCCCGTCGGTGCCCGGCGCGACGGGTAGGCTTGGCAGATGAGCGCCGAGGTGCGGCTGGACGAGCTCGTGAAAGTCATCGAGCAATACGGCCTCGCCTACCTGATCAGCATCGGCGATGACGCCCGGCCACACGTAGTCGCGGTGGATCCGGTTGCGCGGGAAGATCAACTCCGGATCGTCGAGCCCGGTCGAGGTTCACGTCGCAACATTTCCGCACGTCCCGCGCTCACTCTGCTGTGGCCGCCATCGCAGCCAACCGGGTACTCGCTCATCGTCGACGGCATCGGCGCACTGCACGATGACCGCATCGACATCACACCTACCCGGGCGATCCTGCACCGCGCTGCCGCACCTGACTCCGCGCAGACCGACGACGGCTGCGGCAGCGACTGCCGTCACATTCCGGTCGCCGACGCGCGGGCCACCTCGGCAGAGTCATAACGCGTTCGTCGAAATATTCGAAGAACCGGTTCCGCGCGGTACTGCCCAGGGCGGATCACGCTGGGTAGGTGTGGACTTCGGTGGCTTTGACCGCGGCCCACAATGGCGCTCCGGTCTGCAGCCGCAGATCGGCGACGGTTGCGGGGGTGACGTCGGCGAGGACGGATGGGCTGCCGCCGAGGCGGACTCGGGTGGTGTGGGCGTGCTGTTCGAGCCCGATGATGGTGACCGGCCAGGTGTTTCGCGGGCTGCCCACGGGTTGTTCGGGATGCAGGCTCACCGCGTTGGGCGGGAATGCGACATGGACCGCGCCTCGGGCCGGTTCGGCCACGGTGAGTGTTCCGCCGTCGTCGAGGTCGACGGTATTGCCGTGGGCGGTGCCGCGATAGAGGTTGAGGCCCACCAGGTTCGCGACATAGTCGGAGCGTGGTCTGCGGGCCACTTCGCTGGGCGGTCCTTCCTGGATGATGTTGCCGTCTTCGAGGATGACCAGGCGGTCGGCGAGCACCATGGCGTCGAGTGGATCGTGGGTGACCAGCACCGTATGCCCGGTGTAGTCGGCGAGGTGATGGGCGAGGTCGGAGCGAACCTGTAAGCGGGTGCTCGCGTCCAGTGCGGCCAGCGGTTCGTCGAGCAGCAGCAGCTGCGGGTCGGTGGCCAGCGCGCGGGCCAGGGCGACGCGTTGCGCCTGGCCGCCGGACAGCGCGCGTGGTTTGGCGTGTAGGTGTTCGGCGAGGCCGACCCGGTCGAGCCAATACCCGGCGCGGTCGCGGGCCGCGCGGCGGTGCTGTCCGCGGGCGCGCAGTCCGAAGGCGACGTTGTCCTGGGCGGACATGTGCGCGAACAGCAGGTAGTCCTGGAATACCACGCCGACCGCGCGTCGCTCGGCGGGGGTGAACAGCTTCGGCGGTGCGTCCCAGGTGTTCTCGTCGAGACGGATGCGCCCGCCGGTGAGTGGGGTGAGTCCGGCCAGCGCCCGCAGTGCGGTGGTTTTGCCCGCTCCGTTGGGGCCGAGCAGTGCGACGACTTCCCCGGCCGCCACGGTGACGCTGATGTCGAGTTCGAATCTGTCTCGGGTGATACGTATTTCGGCCTCGAGGGTCATATCGCGCCTCGTGTCCACCGGTCCCGCAGCGCCGCGAGTACGGCCACCGAGACGAACAGCAGTACCAGGCTGAGCACGATCGCGTCCTCGGGATCGGTTTCCAGGGCGAGGTATACCGCCAGCGGCATGGTCGTGGTCTTGCCGGGGAAATTGCCCGCGAAGGTGATGGTGGCGCCGAACTCGCCGAGTGCGCGGGCCCAGCACAGCACCGCGCCCGCGATCACGCCAGGCATGACCGAGGGCATGGTGACCCGCCGGAAGGTCAGCCAGCGCGATGCACCGAGGGTTGCGGCGGCTTCCTCGTAGCGGGGGTCGGCTCCGCGCAGTGCGCCTTCGACGGAGATGACCAGGAACGGCATCGCCACGAACGCCTCGGCGACCACGACCCCGGCGGTGGTGAAAGGCAGTGAGACACCGAACCATTCGTTCAAATGGCGGCCGATGATTCCGTGCCTGCCCAATACCAGCAGCAATGCGACCCCGCCGACGACCGGCGGCAGCACCAGCGGGACGGTCACCAGCGCTCGGACGAATCCGAGTCCCGGTATCTCGCCGCGCGCGAGCAGCCATGCCAGTGGGATACCGAATGCCAGGCAGACGACGGTCGCCAGGCTCGCGCATACCAGCGATAGGCGCAGTGCCCGACCGACTTCGGCGCTGAACAAGCGGTCGGGCATGCCGTGCCACGGTGCGCGCAGCAGGAGCCCGATCAGCGGCAGCAAGAGGAACGCCAAGCCGCAGACGGCGGGCAGCACGAGGATGAGCGGTCGCCGCCCGCGTGCTGCCCGCCGTCGCGCCGACGTGCGGATCACGGATTATCGAATCCCGACTTGGTGAATACCGCGCGGGCCTGGTCGGATTCGATGAACGTGACGAAGGCTGTCGCGGCGGCGGAGTTGGGTGCCTTGGCCAGTGGTGCGACCGGGTAGTCATTGATCGCCTTGTCGGCCTCGGGGAAGTCGATGCCCTCCACCCTGTCGCCTGCGGCCTTGACGTCGGTGCGGTAGACCAGCGCAGCGTCCACTTCACCGAGGGTGACCTTCGTCAGCACCGCTTTGACATCCGCCTCACGGGTGTCGGGCTGCGGATTGACACCCGCGACCTCGAAGACGGTCTTGGCGGCGGCGCCGCACGGCACCTGCTCGGCGCACAGCGCGATCTTCGGTTCGGTCTTGCCGAAGTCGGCCAGTCCGGTGATGTGGCCGGGATTGCCCTTGGGGACCGCGATTTCGAGGCGGTTGCGCACGAAGGTCACCGGCTTGGCGGTGATATCGCCCGCGTCGACGACCTGCTGCATGTTCTTCGGCGCCGCCGAGGCGAATACGTCGACGGGGGCGCCCTGCTTGATCTGTTCCGCCAGTGCCGAACTCGCGCCGAAGCTGTAGACGACCTTGGTGCCGGGGTGCGCGGCCTCGAATTGCTTGCCCAGTTCGGTGAACGTCTCGGTCAGCGATGCGGCCGCGAATACCGTCACCGTTCCGGAGATCTTGTCGGTGGGGGCCGGATCGGACGATTTGTCCGATGCACACCCGACCAGTGTCAATGCGGCGGCGCCGGTCACGGCAGCCGCACTCAGCGAACGAATCATCCTCATCAACTTTCCGGGATTTCTACAACAACGTGGGTGGACTTGACCGACGCGACCGCCACGCTGCCGACCTCGAGGCCGAGCTCGTCGACCGATTCCCGGCTCAGCAGGGACACCAGCCTGAAGGGCCCGGCCTGCATCTCGACCTGGGCCATCACCGTGTCCTTCACAATTCGTGTCACGATCCCGCGCATCCGATTCCGCGCGGAAGCAGCCACCGTGGCACCGGGCTCCGGCGCCTCCGCGTTGGCCCGCAGAAATTCCGCCAGCTCACGGCCGCTCACGCCCTTGCGACCGCTGTCCAGCTGGATCGCGTTCAGTCGCCCCTGATCGATATACCGCCGCACGGTGTCATCGCTGACACCCATCAGAGCGGCAACCTCACTGATTCGCAGATTCGACACGAGTGGCAGCATATTGCCGTATCCACGGAATGTATAGCCGGATTCGCACGCTCCAGCGGATCGTTACGGATACTGGCGCGGCGGCTGCGCGCCGCCAGAGCTATGCGAAACACGGCGGCGAAACGACAGGTGGGGTCGCCGCCCATGACCCCCGAATCGACACGCTCGCGCGAACCCCGTACCATCCGGCGCGGCAGCCGATCTCCAACAGTCCGCAGAGGAAGCTATTGGGAACCAGCCCGGTCTACCGCAACGCAACCGTCTACGAACTACTCATGCGGGCGCTGTACGGGCGGCACTATCAGGCCCGGTTTCGCGCGATCGCGGAGCTGATCCCTTATGGCGCCGACGTCGTCGACGTGTGCTGCGGTCCGGCGACGCTGTATACCCGCTATCTGCGCGGATGGGTGGGCGCTTACACCGGCTTGGACCTGAACAGCCGGTTCATCGCTCGGCTCAACAACGCGGGCGGGCACGGCACGGTGTGGAACGTGCATTCCGAGGTCCCGTTTCCGGAGGCCGACTATCTGGTGATGCAGGCGAGCATGTACCAGTTCCTGCCCGAACCGGTTCCCGTCCTCGACCGGATGCTGGCGGCCGCGCGCAAGCACGTCATCATCGCCGAACCGATCCGGAACCTGGCCTCCAGCAACAACCGCATAGTGGCCGCGATCTCGCGGCGCTACACCGATGCCGGTGAGGGGGCGCAAAGCCATCGCTTCACCGAGCAGACGTTGGATGAGCTGTTCGGTCCTTACGAATCTCGGATCCTGCACCGGTCGTTGATCGCCGGCGGCCGAGAGAAATTATTCGTGCTCGCGGCATGAGCGCATCGAATGCGGGGATGTTGAGTAGGGTGTGGAACTCGTGACCGACAGTGCAGTGTCGAAGGCAGCGCTGGCCGAACCTTCGGGGGCCACGCAGAATTCCACTTCCGAGCCCACTCGGCGAGATATCTCTCGGTGGGCGGCGGTCACGGCGATCGGGGTCATCGCCGGATACACCGCGGTCCTGCTGGCCAACGTCCGTCACTTCTATACCGACGACACCGAATCCCAGTACACCGGCCTGTGGGTGGCGCTGGGACGGGCGCTGCGCAACGGGCAGTTCCCGGTGCTGTGGCCGGATCGGTGGATGTCGGGCAACAACACCATCGACGATGCGGGCCTGTTCAATCCGCCACAGCTGTTGATCGACCTGATCGCGCCGTCGGTCGACAATCTGGCGCTGTACGCGACGATCGTCAAACTGATCTTCTCGATCATCGCCGCCCTCGGTGTGTACCGGATCTGCCTGGCCTACGGTGGCCGCCCGGCCTGGTCGGCAGCGGCGGGCATCGCGTTCCCGCTGTCGGGTTTCTTCCTGTTCTTCGACGAGGCCAGCTGGATGACCGCCCTCACCGGCACAGCTTGGCTGGTGCACGCCTGGGCGGCGTCGGTGCGCTACACCCGTGGCAAGGCCGGTCCCGTTCCGGTGTTCGGGTATCTGTACCTGACCATTTCGACGCAGTACATCTTCCCGGCCGTGGAAGCGGCGCTGATGCTGCTCGCGGTAGCCGTCGGGGAGATCGTGTACCGCCGCGCGTGGAAACCGGTGCTGCGCCTCGCGTTCGCGGCCGCCTGTGCCGGGCTCGCCGGACTGCTCACGTTCCTGCCGAGCATGCTGGCGGCGAAGGTGACCTGGCGCGGCGTCTCCAGCATTATCAACGACCAGTTCCTCACTGTGCCCTGGTCGGAATCGCTGAATGCCAGCCTGCCGAGCACACTGCCCGCCTTCACGTCCTGGTGGGGCTACATCCAGCCGATGCCGCTCACCTACGTCGCCTGGTTCCTGATCCCAGCACTCGCCTTCATTGATTGGGGCCGGGCGCGGGAGGCTTGGCAGGAACTGTCCGCGGTCGCGCTGTTCACGCTCATCATGCTGATGTGGACCGCGGGCCCCGGCACGATCGGACCGCTGCGCTGGCCGGTCCGCGTGCTGCCGATGCTGGCGATCGGCCTGCTCGTGCTGGTGGGTGTGCTGCTCGGCCGCTACGGCACCGTTCGGAATTGGCGCCACCGCGGCATCGCCGCCGGGGTGCTGATCCTGGCGCTGTGGGTGCGGTCGTTCTCCGCCGACCCGCACAACGTGCTCCGGCACATCACGGCGGCGCTGGTGATCGCCGCGGTGGGCGCGGGCGTGGTGTGGCTGGGCCGGCGCCGGGGCACCGCCGCGGCCGTGGCGCTGACCATCGTCGCGATGTTCCCGATCGCCTACTACCAGGTCAATGCCGCCCAGCCGACGCCCATGCCGTGGAATCTGCCCGCGAACCGGGCCGAGGCACGAGCGGCGTTCCCTGACTTCACCGGCACCACCCTGCAACTCGGCGAGCGCGGTCTGCTGCAGCCGAGCGACAAGAGTCTCGACGGCGCGTACGGTTCACTGGTTTTCGGCAACTACGCCGAGGATATGGAACTGAACTACGTCAACGGATACACCCCGACCGGCCATTACTACTTCGGCGAAATGCTGTGCATGCGCTGGGATTCCAGCGTCTGCCCCGACGCCTACCGCCGCGTGTTCGCACCCGAGCACAGCACCGGCCGCCCGCTGGTCGATCTGATGCTCATCGACCGAGTCGTATTGCAGAAGGCCCTGTTTCCCGACGCCCGCAACCAGCCCGCCCCTGAGGGCTGGCAGTGGGTCGACTACCCGGGCCACGAGCGCTACATCGCCGTGCTGGAGCGGGTCAACGGTCCGGTCTCCGCGGTGAACGGCCGCGTCGCCGACGCCCGAAACGTCACTGCCACGTCGGTATCGGAGACCAACACCACCAGCCGTGTGCGAGTCTCCTCCGACACCGGCGGCCGCGTGGTCTTCGCCCGACTGGGCTGGCCCGGCTACCGGGTCACCCTCGACGGCAAACCGATCTCGTTCACGACCGTGGCCAAATCCTTTGTCGCCGTGGATATCCCCGCGGGCACCCGCGACGCCGACTTGGAGCTGACCTGGCGCCCGCCCGGTTGGAAGATCGGTCTGGCCGCCCTGGCCGCCGGAGTGATCGGTACGGGGCTGCTGCACTGGCTGTATATCCGCGCCAGGCGCAAAGACGAGGCGGACCCCGAGCTCAGTGCGACCGACCGCGAGTTGGCGGACATCATCGCGGCCGGACAGCAGTCACCCGAATAGCACCCCTCGCCACGGCTTGTCCGCTGTGACCAGGCCGAACACCGTGTCAGTCGGCGTGTCAGGTCGGTATCAGGTCGGTATCAGCCGGGCTGGCGACTGTGTGCACATGAACAACGCAGCAATCGCGGCCTCCGGGCTGCGGAAGGCATACGGGGACAAGACGATCCTCGACGGCATCGATCTGAATATCGGTGCAGGCACGATCTTCTCCCTGCTCGGTCCGAACGGGGCGGGCAAGACGACGACGGTGAACGTGCTGACCACCCTGCAGCACGCCGACGGCGGCACGGCGCACATCGCCGGGCACGACATCACGGCCGAGCCCGAAGCGGTGCGCAAGGTGATCGGGGTCACCGGTCAGTTCGCCGCGGTGGACGATCTGCTGACCGGTGAGGAGAACCTGCAACTGATGGCGGATCTGCACCGCATTCGGGGCGCCCAGCGCAAGCAGGTGGTCGGCGGGCTGCTGGCACGGTTCGATCTGGAGGGGTCGGCGCGCAAGTTGGCCTCGACCTACTCCGGAGGCATGCGCCGGAAGCTGGACCTGGCGATGACGCTGGTCACCAAGCCGGACATCGTCTTCCTGGACGAGCCGACCACGGGACTGGATCCGCGCAGCCGTCGCACCATGTGGGAAATCGTGCGGGAGTTGACCGGTGACGGCGTGACGATCTTCCTCACCACCCAGTACCTGGAGGAGGCCGATCAGCTGGCGGATCGGGTCGCGGTGCTCGACGGGGGACGCATCGTCGCCGAGGGCACGCCCGACGAACTCAAGCGCCGGGTGCCCGGCAGCCACGTCCGGCTCCGGTTCACCGACGCGGCGGATCTGGGCACGGCCGAGCAGATCCTGCCCGGCTCCACCCGCGACGACGAGGCGTTGGCCTTGCAGGTTCCGAGCGACGGCGGTTCCAAATCCCTGCGCGCCCTGCTGGACCGGCTCGCCGCGCACTCGATCGAGGCCGACGAAGTCGCCATCCACACCCCTGATCTCGATGACGTTTTCTTCGCCCTGACCGGGCGCCCCACCACGGAGGCTGTCGAACAATGAGCACCATCACCGCATCCGGCACCAGCACCTTCTCCGCGGCGCTGGCCGATTCGTCGACCATGCTGCGCCGCAACTTCAAGCACATCGCCCGGACCCCGGTCACCATCTTCAACGCCGCGCTGATGCCGGTCGTCATGATGCTGATCTTCGTGTACGTCTTCGGCAACGCGTTCAATGTCGGCGAGAAGTACATCAACTACTCGACGCCGGGCATGATCCTGCTCGCCATCAGCTATGGACTGTCGGGCACCGCGGTCTCGGTGAGCTCTGATATGGCCAAGGGCATCATCAACCGCTTCAAGGTCATGTCCGTCTCCCGCAGCGCCGTTCTGATCGGCCACGTCGTGGCCACCATGCTGACCAACCTGGTCGCCATCGCGGCGGTCATCGGCGTGGCCTTCGCACTCGGCTTCCGGCCGGACGCGACCGCCGTGGACTGGCTCGGCGCGATCGGCGTCATGGTGGCGACCTCGTTCGCGGCGTCCTGGCTCACGGTCGCGCTGGGCATGGCGGCCAAGACGCCGGAATCCGCGGGCATGAGCGTGGTGCCGCTGATCATGCTGCCCTTCCTGAGCAGCGCGATCGTCCCGGCCGACCAGATGGGCCAGGGCATCCGGCAGTTCGCGGAGTACCAGCCCTTCACGCCGATCATCGAAGCCCTGCGCGGATTCCTCACCGGCCACCCGTCGGGCGGCTACACCGCCGCGGCGCTGGCCTGGTGCGCCGGGTTCGCCATCGTCGGATTCCTGTGGTCCCGTGCCACTTTCAACAAGCGAGTGTAGAAGCGACCAGTTCCTGCCAGCTTCCCTGCGACCCCTCCTTCGTCGCCTCGGTGAACTCCGTTTCACCGAGGCGACGTTGTGCTGTCTGCTCGATCCGGGCCACATCGGGCAGCGAACGATCCGACAGCCCGCGCACTCCCGCACTCGCCGCGAGCAGCCGCACGGCCTGCTCGTTCTGGTCCGCACGCAGCGCCAGATCCGCGATACCCACGAGCACATGGGCGATGAGGAGAGCATGCCCGGCTTCGGATGCCGCCCGGTACGCCGCGGTGTGGTGGGCACGGGCTTCGTCGAGATCCTGCGCCAGGAAACCGCGCAGTTCATGGATCATCGCGCTGTTGTGCGGCTGCTCCGCGTCTTTGCCCAGCATGGTCGTCGCGACGTCGATCTGCCGGTATGCCTGCTCGGTGTCGCCGCTCCAACGGGCCAGCTCCGCCTTCGCCAGGGCCAACTCGGCCAGCGCATTCGGCCAGGCGGCCTGATCCGCGCAGCGCTGCGCCTCGGCCACGGCGGCCGCGCTCGCCTCCGGATCGCCCAGCAGCCAATACAACTGAGCCTGCCGCGCCCGCATCCGGACCACATCCTCGATCGCGCCGACCTCGGTGACCACGGCGATCGCCTGCTCGAAAAGCTCACACGCACCGGCGAATTCGCCGCGCATGGCCATTCGATCCGCCAGTTCGGTCAGCGCGAACGAAATCCCCCAGCGCTCACCGAGTGCCCGGAACTCGGCGAGCGCCGTCTGCAGAAACTCCTCCGCCTCCCGCGTGTTCTGGCCGAGCACGATTCGCATCTTGCCCAGCTGCAGCCGCGCCAGTGCCCGCACCCAGGGATCCTCATTGGTGAGCAGTGCTTCGAACGCGGGCAGGTACTCTTCCGGCCCGTGCAGCAGACGTTCCAGTGCGACAACGAAACTCAACGTCGGATGGCGGCCCTCGGTCTCGCCGCTGAACCGGTACGCCTTGTGGATCCATTCCGCCAGCTGGTTTTCGTCATTGCGCCCGGAGCTCAGGAAGTGCACGGCCATCCCGTACACCGTGGCTCGGGTCTCGTCGTCCACCTCACCGGGCAGGTCGGCGGCCGCGATGACGAAATCCGTGCCCTCGGCCTTGTGCCCGCCCAGCCACCAGTACCAGCCGGCGGCCGCCGCGAGCCGCAGCGCCTCCGCGGCGTCATCGGCCGCGAGCGCGCCGCGCATCGCCGCCGCGATGTTGTCGTGCTCGGCCTCGAGCGTGGCGAGCCACTCCAGTTGCTCGGCGCGGCGCAGATACGGCTCCGCGGTCGCGGCGAGTCCGGTGAAGTAGGCGAGATGGGCTCGGCGCGCCGAATCCGCTTCCTCCGCCTCCACGAGCCGGTCGCGGGCGTACTGCTTGATCGTGTCGAGCATCCGATAGCGCGGCCCGTCGTCCGCCGCGATCAGCAGCAGCGATTTCTCGGTCAGCGCGGTCAGCAGCTCCAGCACCTCCCAGTGCTCGACCGCGGTGTTCCCGCCCCCCTGCCCTTCGGGCCCACCCCCTGTGCCCGCACAAACCTGTTCGGCCGCATCCAGACTCGCGCCGCCGGAGAACACCGCGAGCCTGCGCAGGACCATCCGTTCGGCGTCGGTGAGCAGTTCCCAGCTCCAGTCGACCACCGCGCGCAGCGTCCGATGCTGCGGTATCGCGGTGCGGCTGCCGCCGGTCAGCAGGCGGAACCGATCGTCGAGGCGGTTGGCGAGCTGATCGAGGGACATGGTGCGTAATCTGGCCGCCGCCAGCTCGATCGCCAGCGGTATCCCGTCGAGCGCCCGGCACAGGCGCGCCATGGTGGCCAGGGTGTGGGCATCGGCCGCGAGATCCTGGCGCACCGCACCGGCCCGGTCCCGCAACAGCTGTACGGCAGGGGAGGACGCGATCTCCGCGGGATCCGCGTTCTCGGCGGGCGACACCAGCGGCTGGACCTGCCATATCGCTTCCCCCGTGATGCCGAGCGGTTCCCTGCTCGTCGCCAGGATCCGCAGCCGCTGACATTCCCCGAGCAGCCGGTGGGCGAACGCCGCCGCGGCGTCGATCACGTGCTCACAGTTGTCCAGGATCAACAGCGTTTCGCGCTCGCGGATCGCCGCGATGAGCCGCTCCATCGGTTCCGCGTTGGGTGCGCCGCCGAGCAGCGCGTCCCGGAGCCCGAGCGCGGCGAGCGCCGATTGCGCCAGGTTTTTCCCGTCCCCCTGCCCTTCGGGCCCGCTCCCCTTGTCACCGCTGGTGCCGACGGACGCCAACTCCACCAGCCAGGCCCCGTCCGGTAAGTCGTCGAGCAGGGTCCGCGCGGTTTCCAGCGCCAACCTGGTTTTGCCAGAGCCGCCGGGCCCGGTCAAGGTCGTGAGGCGATGTCCCGCAATGAGTTCGCGCACCGCGGCGATATCGGGGTACTTGCCGACGAAGCTGGTCAGTTCGGCTCGCAGGTTCGTCTTGCGGTCTTCCTCCCGCGCTCCCACTTCGCCGCGCAGCAGCGCGACATGCAGTGCGGAGAGCTCCGGTGCGGGATCCACGCCCAGCTCGTCGGCGAGGGCTTCGCGGGCCCGCTGATACACGGTCAGTGCCTCGGCACCGCGACCCGCGGCGGCCAGTGCCCGCATCAGCGCGGCGACGAGCCGTTCCCGCAACGGATTCCGGGCCACCTCCTCGGTCAGCTCGGTGACCAGCTCCGGACCCCGGCCGAGGCGGACCTCCGCTTCGTATCGGTCCTCCAGGGCGGCGAGGTGCAGCCCCTCGAACCGGGTGACCACCGCGTCGACGGCCGCGCTTTCCCGCACGTCGACGTCCTGCATGGGCGCACCGCGCCACAATTCGAGTGCCTCGCGCAATAGCGGGGCCCGTTGCAGGTCCGTACCGCCGCGGGCCTGGTCGAGAAGCTGTTCGAAGCGCACGGCGTCGACAGCCCGGGGTTGCACCGCCAGCCGGTATCCACCGGCCTGCACGTCGAGCGACCCGTCCGGCAGCGCCCGGCGCAGCCGCGAGACCAGCGCCTGCAAGGCATTCGCCGCGTCGGAGGGCGGCTGCTCACCCCAAATCCAGTCGACCAGCTGCGTTTTCGGGACCGCGCGACCGGGTTCGAGCGCGAGGGCGATCAGCAGCGCCCGCAGCCGAGAACCAGATATCTCGATCAATCCGCCGTCATCCACTCGGATCTCCAGCGGTCCTAGTACCCCGATCTGCACCGGACCATTCTGCCGTGGATGATCGGCGGTCACCGGGTCGCCCGCCCCACGGCGGAGAACCGCTCCGGGGGCGACGCGGGGTCCCAGGCGAAACAAGTTGCCGGGCAAGCGGTTCAATACCCGCCCGTTTGCCACTTTTATCCGCTGTGACCAGGGAAAACGCCGTGTCGGACGCCGTGTCAGGTCGGCGTCAGCTCGATATCAGCCGGGCTGGCGAAAGTAATCCATGTGAACAGCACAGCGAGTGCGGCTTCCGGGCCACGCAATGCCCCCCGGTTCACACACCAACCGATTCACCCACTGAAGGAGCCAGCCATGCCCGCATTCGAGACCCTGGAACCGATCGCCGTCGCCGTCGAGGTGCTCTCCGGCAACGTCACCGTGATCGCCTCCGACCGTACCGACACCGTCGTCGAGGTCCGTCCGGCCGATGCGTCCAAGAAGGGCGACGTTCGCGCCGCCGAGAACACCCGGGTCGATTTCGCAGGCGGCACCTTGACCGTGCAGACGCCGAAGGACTGGCGGACCTACACCCCGTTCGGCGGCAACCCGTCGATCGAGGTGACCATCGAGGTGCCCACCGGGTCCCGCCTGAAGGCCACCGCCGGTGTCGGCCGCGTGCTGAGCACCGGCGAACTCGGCGACTGCGACCTGGAGGTCTCCGCCGGCGACATCGTCCTCGATCGCACGCGCGGTGCGGTGACCGCGAAAGTCGCCATGGGCGACATCCGTATCGGCGAAGCCTCGCGCGGTGTGCTGCGGCTGGAGACCTCCAAGGGCGAACTGGAGGTGGGTATCCACCCGGGCAGCGCGGCGCGGCTGGAGACCAACGCCCTGAGCGGCACCGTGCAGAACTTGATGGAACCGGCCGGTCGCTCGCGGGACATCGATGACATCGTGCAGGTCTACGCGCGGAACTCCTACGGCAACATCATCATCCGCCACGCCACCGCCGTCTGACGCACCCGGATCCGTCATGGTGAGTAGGCGACCGGGGAGGTCCGAGCTCGGCAGGTACGCGAAATGCGGAGAGCCGAAACGAGATCGGACCTCCAACAGGTCGAACACCGTGTCAGCTCGGTGTCAGGTCGATATCAGCCGGGCTGGCGACAGTGTTCCTGTGAACAGTTCAGAAATTGCGGCCTGCGGGCCGCGAAAGGCATACGGGGACAAGGCGATCCCCGATGGCATCGAGCTGCGCACCGAAGCGCTCGGCTACGGCGCGCGCTCCCTCCCGGTTGTGCGGGAAGAGGGGTAACCAATGGAAATCAGGGTTGACCGCGAGCGCTGCATCAGTGCCGGCATGTGCGCATTGACCGCCCCCGGAGTGTTCGACCAGGACATCGAGGACGGCCGAGTGGTGGCGTTGGCGTCCACACCCGCGCCCGAGCGGGAGTCGGCCGTGCGCGAGGCCGTCCAGCTGTGCCCGTCCGGCGCGATCACCGTCGTCCGATAGCCGCTACGAAAGGAAAACCGATGAGTCACCCCATCCCGCACGGCCTTCCCATGGAGCGCGACGCGGGCCCCTTCGACCCGCCCGCCGCGATCACCCGGTTGCGTGCGGCCCGCCCGGTCAGTCCCATGCTCTTCCCCGATGGTCACGAGGGCTGGCTCGTCACCGGATACGAAGCGGTCCGCAAGCTGATGGCCGACACCCGGTTCAGCTCCCGCCAGGACATCGGCGTTGTCCACGTGCCGTACGAGACCCCCGGCATGCCCGTCGCTACCGAGCCGTCCCCGCAGGTGCCGGGCTTGTTCATCGCCATGGACCCGCCCGACCACACCCGGCTGCGGCGCAAGCTCACCGGCGCCTTCACCGTCAGACGCGTGAAGCAGCTCGAAGAGCGCATTATCGACATCGTCGAGCGGCAGCTGGAGGACCTGGCGCGCCTCAGCCCACCGGTCGACCTGGTCAAGGAGTACGCACTGCCGGTGCCCTCGCTGGTGATCTGCGAACTGCTCGGTGTGCCCTATGCGGACCGGGAGACCTTCCAGGTCAACTCGGCCAAGTTCCTGGTCAGGGAGCAGTCGCTGGAGGAGAAGATGGCCGCGTACGGCGCGATGACCACCTATCTGGCCGGACTGGTCACGGGCAAGCGCGCCGAACCCGGCGAGGACATACTGTCGGATCTGGCCCGCGATGACGACCTCAGCATCGAGGAGCTGGTCGGCATCGCCTTCCTGCTGCTGCTCGCAGGCCACGAGACCACCGCCAACATGCTGGCACTCGGTACCTTCGCGCTCTTGGAGCATCCGGAGCAGCTGGCCGAACTGCGCGCCGACCCGGATCTGCTGCCCGATGCCGTCGAGGAACTCATGCGCTACCTGTCCGTCGCCGACATCTTCTATCGCTACGCCACAGAGGACATCGAACTCGGCGGTGAAACGATCGCCAAGGGATCGACCGTCGTTGTCTCACTGCTGGCCGCCAACCACGATCCCCAGCGCTTCGACAACCCCGACACCCTGGACATCCACCGCAAGGCCCGCGGTCACACGTCCTTCGGCCACGGCGTCCACCAATGCCTCGGCCAGCAACTGGCCCGCATCGAGATGCGCGCCGGTTTCGCCGGACTCCTGCGCCGATTCCCCACCCTCGAGCTCGCCATCCCCGCCGACGAGGTGAAACTCAGAACCGACATGAATATCTACGGCGTCCACGAACTGCCGGTCACCTGGACGGAACCGACTCGGTAATACCCAGGCCGATAACCGGAAAAGCCGCAGGGCCGGGGATCCGACGGATTCCCGGCCCTGCGGCTTTTCTGATCTTCCGGCCCACAGCCGACGCGGTCCGTGCAGGCTGGGCGGGGACGTCCTATGTCGCGATGAGTTTTGGCCGGATCGGGAGTCTGTTCTGGTGACCGTCGTATGACGCCGCCGGGCACGAGACCATGGAGGACACCATGACAGCCACGCCGAACGACCCGACCACCGCGCTGCCCGGCCGCCCGCCCGTCGTCGACCTGGCCACCTGGCAGACCGCCCGCGACGAACTGCTGGTCCGGGAGAAGGCCCACACCCGCGCGGGCGACGCCCTCGCCGCGGCCCGGCGCCGGCTGCCGATGGTGGAGTTCGACGGGACGGTCGAGGTCGTCGGCCCCGACGGCCCGGTTCCGTTCCTGGACCTGTTCCAGGGCCACGACGAGCTCGTGGTCTACAAGCACATGTGGTACGACGGCGCGCCGCACCAGGGGCAGTGCGAGGGCTGCACCACCACCGCCTGGCATCTGAAGGACGCCGTCTACCTCAACGCCCGCGGCGTCTCGTTCGCCATCCTGACCACGGGCCGGTGGGACGAGGTGGCCTCCTATGTCGAGTTCATGGGCTACACCCAGCCCTGGTACTCGGTGCGCGAGCTGGACGAGCCGGTCGGCGGCAGCATGGGCTACCTCACCTGCTTCCTGCGCGACGGCGACCGCGTGTTCCTCACCTACTCCACGACGGGCCGTGGCAACGAGCCGGCCAACGGATCCTTCGGCCTACTCGACCTGACGCCCTACGGCCGCGGCGAGGCATGGGAGGACAACCCCGAGGGCTGGCCCGAGGGGCACAGCGCGTGCTGGTACTGGCGCTCTGACGCGGACGGGAACGCCACCTGGGACCCGACCAGCCGCCCGGTGCCGCAGTGGACCCGCCCCGGCGCGACCCCCGTGCAGACCCTCGGCCGACACGACCACCACCACTGACGCGCCTTCGTCGACGGCACTGGACGGACGTAACGGCTTCTCCGAGCCGGTGTTTCGGTTCAGCAGAACTCGCGGCCTCCTCGAGCGTGCCGGATTGGCGTGTCGCGGCCCGATGCTGCGTCCGCGACTCGAAACCCGGCCCGACCACCACGAAGCCATCGTCTACATCGCCATGATCGCCGTCATCTCACGCGAACTCGCCCGCACCTGACACAGTCCTCAGACGCTCACTTAATAGGATAGTTATCTTCTAAATTTTCTCGCTCCGGCCGAACCGTCCGGTAGCCAGCAGTATGCTGTTGTTGACGCCTTCCGCGGTACCAAATGACGTCTTGTCCGGTCAGGTCGATGCTGCAGCTGTCGGCCAGCTTGAATGCGCGTTCCTGTCGGGACGCATGTACCTCACCAAGGAGCGAAGCGCGTGTCGCAGAGTCGATTCGGCACATAACGCACTCGCAGCCCAGTCCGGTAGCTCGGCAGCGCGGCCTTACTACGCGGACGTCATAAAAGCTCGTTGTAAGGAAGCAAAATGTCCAGCAAGATCGTCAAAGCCCTAGCCGCGACTGTTATTGCCGCGCCCCTGCTCGTCCTCGCTGCACCCGCGGCCACTGCCGATTCGACACCCGCGACGCCTCCGTCGTCCTCCGTCACTCCGGTCCAAGGGGGAGGATCATTCGGATCAGCTACGTGGTGTATCCCCCTCGGCAGTGTCGTCTGGTGCATCTGAGTGAGCGTCTGAGAACTTCGGTCTTGGGTGTGTGGCGCTCGAGATTCGAGTGAACTCCTGGTAGGGCAGTGATTGCTGAGATCAATTGCTGTACCAGGAGTTCATTTGCTCGGGGTCCAGCGGATGCTCGGGCACGACAGGCCGAGCGCCACATCTCGATGTCTACGCGGACCTGTTCGACGACGACCTCGACGAAGGGGCAAACCCCGCCGATCACGATCGGCGGGGCAGCGCTGCGGAGGTGTCCGACCTCGGGCTCGAAACCGAAGGTTCAGTGGGAACCGGGAAGTTGGCGCGGAATACGCCGTGTGGGTCGCGGGCCTGCTTGAGCTTTCGCAGCCGATCCAAGGTGCCGGTGTCGAAAACCTCTGCGACACTGTCGCTGGGGGACAGGACGGTGTACGGCTTGCGGCCGCTGACGCGCGCGCCCAGATCGGCGATGATGCGCTTCTGAGTGGCGTGTACCGCGGCAACGGTGTCGAGGTCCGAGCCGGTGGCCTGCAGATACAGTGCGTAGGGCTCCGCGAACGGCGGAACCGCGCCGCGGGTGGGCTCGGCGAGCGCACCTCCCAGCTGCCGGAGCTGGATGCCCATCAGCGGATCGATCGGTGCGTGCAGCAGAATCTCGGCGGCGGTGTCGTCCAATGCGGTCAGCAGCTCGGTTCGCAGCAGTCCGGGGCCTGGGGCAGTGGGCTCGTTGACGATGGTGCCCAACTCGGCCGAGGACAATTCCCGACGCGTGTCCGCGAGGATGCCGTCGATCGTGTCCAGCCGTCGCAGCAGTTCCCGCCCGCGCGCCGGTTCGCCCAGATAAGTGGCGGCGATCGCGATCATCGGGGGTGCCTGCGGCAGCTCCAGCCGATTGAGCCAGACCGTGAGCTCGGCCGGTGCGTGATCGGTGATGTCCTGGAAGGCATCACGGACCGCCTCGGTCTGCTCGGCCGGCCAGGCGATCAGGCCACCGAACAAGGCCGGAGCCGCGAACAGATCGAACTCCACTGCCGTCACCAGTGCGAAATCCCCACCGCCGCCGCGCAATGCCCAGAACAGCTCCGGGTCGGATTCCGCGGTGACGCGGGCCTGATGACCGTCGGCATCGACGATGTCGAAAGCCCGGACGCTATCGGCCGCCCAACCGTATTTGCGGCCGAACCACGACAATCCGCCACCGAGGGTATAGCCGACAATGCTGACCACCGGGGAGCTTCCGGCCAGCCCGGTCAAGCCGTGTGGGGCGGCCGCCGCCAGCACCTGGCCCCAATTGGTTCCCGCACCAACGCGGGCACGTCGCCGCGCCGGATCCACCTCGACCCGATCGAGTCGGCGCGTGCGCACCAGGATGGTGCCGGCGGTATCACCGGAAGCGCCGTGGCCGTTGGGCTGAGCGGTCACCGACAGACCCGCGTCGCGCGCGTAGCCGACCACGGCGGCCATATCGTCCGCGTCTTCGACGTGCACGACTGCCGCGACCGGCTGGTCGATATTCAGATTCCACGGCATCCGTGCCGTATCGAACTCTTCGTCGCCCGGCAGCAGTACTCGTCCGCGCACGGCGGATCGCAATGTGTTGTGTGACATCTGGATTCCCTTCGCTACGAAACATTCACCGCGTCGTGCCCGCGCCACTGGACGGAGCCTGGCTCGGGGCAGGGCGCCGGGTGGTCGGGTCGGTTGCCGGGGAGATGGGTGTGGACATCGGAAAGGCCGTCTCGATATGAGCAGCGGCAGTCAGCGCGCGGCCCTCGGCGAATGGGGCGGTGATCAACTGGACCCCGATGGGAAGCCCCTCGACCGAGACGCCCGCGGGGACCGTGACAGCGGGCAGGGCCAGATAGTTGGCGGCGATCGTGAGGCGGTGCGCCGCGTACATGGTCGCGACCTGTGCGGTGCCGCCGAGGTCGTAGCCGACCGGCCACGGCAGTTCGGTCGAGACCGGACCGAGCACGATCGGGTGCTCCGCGAGGAAACGGGACCAGGCCGCGCGGCGGGTGAGGCGCTCACCCAGCGCGGTCATGTAGCCCGCCAGATCCAGCGGCGGGAACAGGTCGATCGCGGCGTCTATGAAGGTGTTCAGTCCGGCGCTGCCGACTCGCCGCATGGCTTCGCGGCGCTGGACCACCACCTCGGTGGAGACCAATCGGCCATAGTCCGCCGCCACCTCGCCCAATTGCGGCGGATCCAGTTCGGCTACCGGATATCCCGCGCGTTCGAGGGCGTCGGCGCAGCCGAGCACCGCGGCCCGCACCTGCGGATCGATATCGTCACCGAGCGTGACGGCGACCGCGGGCAGGGCGGTGTCCGTCGCGTCACGCACCGGAATCCATCCGGGATCGCGCGCGTCAGCGCTGTCGCTGAGGACCTCGAAGGCAATCGTCAGATCGCGCACGGTGCGCGCCAACGGCCCTGGTGCCGCGAACAATTGGTTTGTCGGTGCGGGTGCGGCTCCGGGCAGGCTCGAGGCCACCGCCACCCGCCCGGGCGTGGTGCGCAGGGAGGCGACTCCACAGAACGCGGCGGGCACCCGCAGTGAACCGCCGAAGTCGGTGCCCAGGCCGAGGGGTGTCATGCCCGCGGCTACCGCGGCGGCGTCACCGCCGCTGGAACCGCCCGGGCTGCGGGTCGGGTACCACGGATTCACCGTCGGACCCGCCTCGTCGTTGTCGGTGTGCCAGCGAGTGGCGAAGTCCGGCATGTTCGTTCGCCCGATGACAATCGCCCCGGCTCGCCGCAGTGCGGACACCGCGGGTGCATCCGCTGCGGCGACGGCCTGCCCGAAGGCCGCCACGCCCCAGGTGGTCGGGCTGCCCGCGACATCGAGGTTGTTCTTGACGGTGACCGGAACCCCGTGCAGCGGCCCGGTCGGCACCCTGCGGTCGGCTGCGGCCGCCTCCGCGCGCGCAGTCTCGGCGAATACTGTGGTGAGCGCGCCGATTTCGAAATCGACCTGCTCGATGCGCTCGAGATGCGCCTCGACGACCTGGGCCGCGGTTACCGCCCCCTCGGCGATCAGCGCCGCGAGCGAGACCGCGTCCCGCGTCCACAGCGCGCTGTCCTGGCCGGTGTTCACGATGCCTCCTGTTCGGCGAATACCGCTGCGGTGCGCGGTGTTCGGCTGTCGTCGATGGATTTGCCGAGGGTGATGAAGAAGAGGATCAGCCCGACGGTCAGCAGGATGTGGCCCACACCCGCGCCGAGCGCGATCGCCTCATTACTGCTCTTGCCCAGCACGGTGAGGGTGCCGTGCAGCGTCATGACCGCGACGGTGATGGCCAGGCCGATGTTGTACAGCCAGAAGAACCAGGCGTACAGGCTTTTTCGGGCACTGAGCGTGAACTGCTTCTCCAAGGCCAGCACGATGAGGAAGAACAGCATGCCCAGCGCCAGCACGTGGGTGTGCACGACACCGAGCTGCGACTGCCCGGTGAAATGTTCGACCTTGGTGATCTCGCGGTAGTAGAACCCGGCGATCAGGCCGATGATCATATAGATGTGAGCGCTATTGAACAGCGTCTTCATCGGGTTCATCAGGCGCTCACCGGTCTTCACGGCGCAGCAGCAGCGCGCCGCTGGCGGCCACCAGGGCGGCGGTGAAGCCATGTACCGTCAGGGCGGTGGCGGTGGAGCCGCGGCGCCCCAGGATGGTGAGCATGTCGCCGGTCGGGATGAGGGCGAGGGTGAGGGTGGTGACACCGAGGGCACGGCGCTGCCCGGCCGCGAGCAGGGCGAGCGGAATCAGGCCGGTGACCACATCGCGGACGCCTTTGACGTTCAGGAAGCCGTCGGCCTCGACGTGCGGCCACTCGGTGAAGCCGAACCCCGCGGCCATTCGCTGCGGGGCGAGCAGATAGCCGCCGCCGACGGCCATGATGAACCCGGCGCCCAGGACGGCGCCGGCCGTGCCGAGCCGTTCGCCGAGTCGGCGGGAACCACGCACGGAAACAACTGATTCCGTGTTCGAGAGGACGGACATGAGCACTCCTGGATCGGTGGGATACGCGTCCCGAGCATCCAGTGCGGCCCGTACCGTTCGCTGACAGTCGTTGTCAGCGAACGGTACGCAGCAGTTCGAGCACCGCCTCGTCCGGAAGCCGGGCGCCCGCGAGGAATTCCGCGCCCAGGCGCACGGGCCCGAGCGCCGCTTCCGCCTGATCGAGCGCCCGCCGCCGGAACGGGCCGATGCGGATCACCCCGGCCCTCCGGTTGATCCGGTCGGTGGCGCCGAGAATGCGGGCCGCGTGCCCCGGGGCGCCGTTCGCCAGGGCGACCAGGGCGTAACCGATACCGACCTCGGCCAGCAGCGCCGCCGAGGTCTGGGCCGCCAGCTCGCGGGGCACGGCCAGCTCCCGCAGCGCGTCGTCCGGCCGCCCCGCCGCGACCAGGGTCGCCGCGTGCGCGGTGCTCACGAAGACCAGGTTCACAAAGCGAACTGTGTCGTGGCGTCCGGCGGGTGGCGGGGCGGCGGGGAGCGGCTGTTCGGACATCCGCCGGAACAGTTCCATCGCGCGGTCGTTGTCGCCGCGCAGGTGGGCGAGGTGCGCCTGCGTCGCCGCCAGGAAGCGCCCTGGTGCGGGGATGATGTGCGGGGTGATCAGGGCCTCGGCCCGGTCGATATAGGTTGCCGCGCTGTCGGTATCGCCGCCGACCAGGTGCATCTCCGCCGCGAAGAGCAGCACGCCCATGCGCTCACCGGCGCCCAGGTCGGGGCTGAGCAGTTCCAGCGCGCTCGCGATCAGCGGGCGGGCGCTGTCCAGGCCGAGCATTCGAGTCCGGTAGCTGGCCAGGGAGATCAGGGCGCGGCTGTGTGACCGGGCGTCACCGTGCGCGCTCAGGCAGGTCAGCGCCGCCTCCAGGGTGGGCAGGGCGCGGGCCGGATGGTCGCCGCCCAGTTCATCGAAACCCCGTGCTATCAGCGCATTTCCGCGTAGCCATGGATCGTCGGAAGTGGTGCACGCGGTCAACAGGCTGTCGTCGTCGCCGAGCAGGTCACGCAGCGCCAGTATGAGCACGAACATCGGGTGCGGGGGCCGATCCTCGGTGAGGGCCGCGCGGGTCAGCCGCTCGAATTGCCCCGGGTTCTCCCGGATTTGGCCCCACCAGATGTTGGTGAAGTACGCGGGCAGCTCCTCGGCGTACCGGCAGACCAGATAGGCCCCGGTGCACCCCGGCGGCGGTGTGTCGCCGAGCAGGGCGAGGACCTCGCGACGGCGTTCGGAGATGTCGCCGTGCAACCCGCGCAGCAGCCAATACCAGACGAGATTCGCGTACAGGCGAACCGCACGCTCATCGTCGCCGACGTCCAGCGCCCACCGCAGCGCGGTTTCGCAATTGCCGTGTTCGGCGATCAGCCGCGCGAGCCAATCGGGGTGTGCGGCAGTGCGTAATCCGTGGGCGGCGTCGTCAGCGAATTCCAGGAAGCAGTCGGCATGGATGCGGGCGACCTCGTCCGCATCGCTGGCGGCGGTCAATTCCGCTGTCGCATAGGCTCGGATGGTCTCGGCCATGCGATAGCGCTGTCCATCGAAGTCCACCAATGACTTCGTCACCAGTGAGGTGATCGTGTCAATGGCGTCCGGACCGCACACCCGGGTGATGGCGTCCAAGGTCGCGCCGCCCGCGAAAATCGAAAAACGCCGGGCTGCTGCGGCTTCCGCATCGGTGAGCAGTCCCCAACTCCAGGCGACGGCCGCGTGCAAGGTGCGATGGCGCGGGACCGCGTGGCGAGTACTGTTGGTGAGCAGCCGAAAGCGATCGGTGAGCCGCGCGCTGAGGTCCGGCAGCGGCAGGCTCCGCAGGCGAGCGGCGGCAAGTTCGATAGCCAGCGGCATGCCGTCCAGGCTGCGCACGATGGCGCGGATATCGGCGGAATTACGCTCGGACAGTGCGAAATCCGGGAGTGCCGCGGTGGCGCGGTCGATGAACAGCCGGACCGCGGGCGATGCGGTGACCGCCACGATACCCGCGTCGCCTTCGGGCAGGTCCAAGGTCCGGACCGGATACAGTCGCTCGCCGTCCACGCCGATCGGCTCCCGGCTCGTGGTGAGCACCCGCAGCAGCGGCAGCCGCTGCAACAGATCGTCGATCAGGCGCGCGGTCGCCTCCACGACATGCTCGCAGTTGTCGAGTACCAACAGCATTCGGCGGCCGGACAGCGTCCGCTCCAGTACATCGGCCCATTCCGTGGACAGTTCGTCGGGTCGCTCGAACTGAGCGAGCGCGTTCGCTATCGCCACTCCGACCGCGTTCATGGCCGACCGGTCGGCCCGTTCCCGCTCGAGTGCGGCGAGCTCGACGAAAGCGTAACCGTCCGCCCAGTCCATGGCGTGCGCCCCGACCGTCTCAGCGGCCAGGCGGGTCTTCCCCACGCCCCCGGTACCCGACAGTGTCACCAGTCGGGCCTCGCGCAGCGCCCGACGCACTCCTTCCACGTCGCGTCCGCGTCCGACGAAGCTGGTGAATCGCCTGGGCAGCAGCGGCGCGGACCTCTTTGATGTCTCGCTGGTCCGGGATGCTGCCGTAACTTCCGTTCGACCCGATCCGGGCGTCGTCTCGATGGCAGGTTCGTTGAGTGCGGGATTACGGGGTGCGTTCGTGTGAATGTCGGCCAGGGCCGAGCGCAGCACCTCGGCGGGTGTCGTGCCGAGCTCGTCCAGTAACAGGGTCTCGGTTCGTTGAAACTGTTGTATCGCCTCGGATGTTCGTCCCGCTGCCGCCAGCGCCCGCACCAGTCGTGCGGCCAGCGTCTCCCGGAACGGATGTGCCGCTGCTTCCGTGCGGAGCTCACGCAATACCTCGCCGCCTCGGCCCAAGGCTCGAAAGGCGTCCGCTCGCAGTTCGACTGCCTCGAGCCGCTGTTCGGTCAATCGCAGTGCCGCGGCGCGCAATACCTCCGATTCCCCCGCATCGATCAACGGCTCCCCGCGCCACAACGCGAGCGCGGCATCGAAGCACGCGATGGCTCGTTCGGCCGCACCGGCCACCAGCAATGCCCGCCCCGCCTCGACCTCACGCGTGAACCGATGCACATCGACGTCCTCGGGCGCGAGTTCGAGCACATACCCGCCCCCGTCATTCCGCACCGCCCCCGGTGCCGCCGCGCGCAACCGACTCGCCAAGGTCTGCAACGCATTCCCGGTCCCCGCTGGCGGGTTCTCCCCCCACACCCCGTCCACCAGCCGCGCCGCCGGCACCACTCGCCCGGCTTCGAGCGCCAGCAACCCCAGCAACGCCCGCACCCGCGGCCCCCCGACTGACGCCTTCGTCCCGTCCGCGGCCTCCACCATCACCGGACCCAATAGCCTTACCAGCATGAATCGTCCATCTCGCGATTGATCCTGCGTGGCCCCAGACCCTCTCGTCAACCTGGGCGAACCTGGGACCTCGCCGCATTGCGGCTATCGAAGTGCCCCCAAGCGGAAGCCGACGAAGGCCGACGGTCGCGAGGACCGCGTCGGTCGGGCGTAGTTGAACGACCTACAACGTCCAAGGTGATGCCGCCGAACCATCCCCGACTGCTTCCTGGTGTTTACAGGGCAATCCAAGTGATTACTCTCAGCGGGGCACTGCGTACCCGCTGGTCGGCGGGTCGCAGTTCTGTGTGGTTGCCCTCGGCAGGACACGCAAAAACATGGGCAACCGGGAAACGGCTGATCATCGTGGGTGCCTACCCGGATCTGATCGCTCGACCGGCGAGAGTGCGCTATCCCAGCGTTCGCTGTTGATCTGGAATCGACCGGCTTTGCTGGTAGATCAGGTCTCCGCGGGTGCGCAGGGTTTCTTCGTGCTCCGAGCCGAGCACGCGGGTTCGTGCATCGAGCAGTCGCTGGTAGTCGGCGGCGGCGCCTTCGTGGTCGTCGGCGTCTGCTCGACAGCTGGCGAGAGCGCCGAGCGCTCGGAGCGTGTCTGGGTTGTCGGCGCCGAGCACGCGTGTTCGCAAGTCATACACCTGCTGATAGTCGGCGGTCGCGGTGGCGAGGTCGCCTGTCATCGCACGGGAGGTGGCGAGGTTGTACAACGCATTCAGCGTATCCGGGTGGTCGGCTCCGTGGACACGTGCCCGTGCCGTGTGCAGTTGCCCATAGTCGTCGACCGCGCCCGCGTAATCGCGGCAGTCGAAACGGAACTCGGCGAGCCGACGCAGAGTGGTCAAGGTGTCGGGATGATCGGGCCCCAGCAGGCGAGTCTGGTCGGCGATCAGTTTCTCGTACTCCGAGACGATGCTCATCCGTTCACTGTACGGTCGAAAAGGCTATGTGTTGCCGCCGAAAGGATCTCGGCTGTCTACTCGACCTCGGCGATCTTGCGTTTCTGCTCCCCGGACAATCTGGCCCTTTCGACCTCACTCCGATTGATCTGGACTTGGCAAATCCAGCTCCGCAGCCTCTCCGGGACGAAATCGGTTACACCTCAACCACATCACCGCCAACTGGAACGTGCGCTACTGCCGATGCGCGTTCGGGTGGCGAATCGCTACCAGACGAAGTTCTCCGAGCGGGATTGAGCAGGTCGTGCGGATCAGTACTCCCAGGGGTCGAGCCCCGCCTCGTATGCGGCTGCCTCGTCCTTGTCGTGTAGGAAACGCGGGTCCGCCACGCCCTCGAGCGAGGTGTCGCTGATCGGCCCTGGATGCCACTCATTGCGCACGAGTTTCAACAGGAACTCGGCCATTCCGCACGGGTACACCGACCACTCGTGGTTCATGCGCGAGTACACCGCGACCGGCCATCGATCCGGGTCCTGGTCCGTCGTGATCCAGCACAGAGTGTCGGCCGCAGCTGTTCCGCCCCAGATGAGCAGGTCCTCCAGCCGATACCGGCCCCTGTCGGCGGGAGCCCACTCGTTGACCCCCTCGTCCGCGAGCGCTGCCTCCGAGAGCCTCGATACCTTCACCATCCGCACCTCCTCCGAGGAGACGACAGGGGTGAAGACGACGACCATCTCCTCGATCGTGCCGCTGCCGAAGGCTGCCACGAAGGACCGATAGTCGGCCGGGAAAGCAGTTTCGTAGATCTTCTCCGCCGCACTCCAGTTGACGGTGTCCCCGCAGGTCGGCCCGATGCACGACAGCACTTCTCCCAGGCCCGCCATGGCAGGCTGATCCTCACTCACGCTCCAGTTCCCATCGAGTCGGTGCCCCTGATCATGTTGGGAGGCAAGCCAATTAGAGAGCCACACCAAACCAGACGGTGGGCAGCCGCATGAGAGAGCACCCCACCGGGCACCTAAACCGAATCCTGGCCGGGATCCGGTCTACACACCAGTCTCTAACTAGCCGATGAGCGGTTGTGCGGTGATCGTGGAGCTGGTCGTTCGTCGCGTAATTGGTTATTGCATCATCTGGACGTGTGGGTGCTCATGTGATGTCGGGCAGATTCGGATGATCTGGTTGTTGTTGTCGGAGACAGAGATCTGGGTCGGCATGCTCGGGCCGCCTTGTACAGCACCCCACGAGATGTTGGCAGCCTGGTCCTCGTGTGGGATCCAGTGGTGGATGTCAGATTGCCACTCGTCGCTGGCGATCGTCAGTAGCGGCTCGGTCGGGGTGCCGCAGGTGGGGCAAGGGTTCGGATAGGGATCTTGCATGCCCCATCTGATAAAGCCGCCGATCTTCCATCCGGGTGCGATACACAAGAAGTTGTAAGGGTGATCGTCGTCTTCGAGACCGCCGAACTCGACGCCGGGAATCTGGGCCATGGTCCACTGGTCCACTCGTTGCCGAAGCTCCCCCTCGAGCTCCCCTGAATGCGGGTATTCGATCACTTGTTCCGGATCGATCATGCACGGTTCGGGCACCAGGTCTTCCTCGTACTCCGCGGGTTCCGGAGGATCCATCAGAACGTCGGTGATCGCCGCTGCCGACCGCCAGAACAGTGCGGTCTTGGGCATACCATCGTCGTCGTGCTCGAAGGGGCACCACAACACTTGCAGCAGGTCCGCCCCTTCGGGCGGAGACAAACCAGGCACGTCACGGACGTACAACTGCGCGACCGGCACCATCGCAATCGAACCGTCGGACTCCGGTTCCAAGTCGTGGTCCTCAGCGTGGCAGTACGGCCATGGCTCGCTCGCCGGCCACAACAGTGGCCCCCCGATCGAGCTGTCGTGCGCCGATGGTGTTCCCGGACGGGGGTGCAACCGAGTCGCGGTGCGGGCCAGTGGCGCCAGCTCAGGAAAGACGGCCACGAGATCGACCGGACGTGGCGGCGTAGTGCGAGTCATACAACAACCTCTGGGGGAACGCGGAGACGTTCGATTTCGATGATGGATGGGACCGGCGCGGTCTCGTCCCGAGGTTAGGGGTCCGGGCCTCGATCAACTTCCCATCATTGGGTATCTGCCAGTGCATGGCCTCGGGGGCATGACATCTCGACATGAACTGACATGCCGCTGGGCGCGCGGTTCGAAGCGGCCATCGGGCAGGTTTGAAGATCAACCGGCCGAGGTCATCTTGGTCGGGTACTCGAAATCGTGTGTGAACAACGAACAGTGCCATGAGGATTCGAACCTGCGACGGCAAAAACCGCCCTGGCCTGTGAAAAAGCCGTCGCAAGTTTGTGCCCTCGGCAGGACACGCAAAACATGGGCAACTGAAAAACGACTGGTCGTCGTTGGTACTTACCCAATCTAAGCGTCGAGGTGTCCCTGTTCTGGTTCGCCCCGTTCTCATCTTCATCTCTCTGTGACAGTGGCGACGCGTGGATCAGGGATGGGCCATCTTCAGTGGCAGGCCGAATCCGGTTGCGTGCCACCGGAATTGGCCCGAGCCAGCCGTTTTGGCAGTCGCGTGATCCGGCTTGGGTTGTTGCGCAGGCCAACCGGCGCCCGAGCTGCTGGGGATGCTGGTCGAGGCTCGACTTCCCAGTCGAGCCGAGCTCATCCCGCGTGGGAAGCGGCGCCGACAGTCAGGCGTCGCTCTCCTCGTCAAGAATCGAGCGGGGCCGGTGTCACAGCCGGGTGCCATTGACTACCAGTGTCACGCCGATGTTGCCGCGCGTGGCGTTGGAGTAGGGGCAGACCTGGTGGGCCGTCTCTACCAGTCCGACTGCCTGCTCGCCGGTGACCGACGGCAGCGAGATCTGCAGCTCGACGCCGAGTTTGAACCGGCCGCCGTCGATTGGGATCAACGCGACCGAAGAGTCGATTTCCGCGTCGTCGACGCGGAGCTTGCTGCGCTGCCCGACAAGGGCGAGCGTGGTTCCGAAGCAGGCGGCGTACCCGATCGCGAAGAGCTGCTCCGGATTGGTGCCCGCACCGTCACCACCCAATTCCTTGGGTTGGCGCAGATCCAGATCCAGCTGTCCGTCGGACGTGCGCCCGTGACCATTCCGGCCTCCGGCCACATGCGCCTGCGCCTGGTAAAGCACCTTTGTCATCAAGACTCTCCCTTCATTACTACTGCCTTATGAACTTGGCACTTCAAAAACTGGAAGTCAATAGCTAAGCTCATGAACCTCATGACGATCAGGAGGTGACATGGCGAGGCTGGAGATCGGCTACCTGATGCCGACGCGCGACCAGACTGTTCGAGGCGAACACGAACCAGGACGGCTTGTCGTGCAGGCGCGGCGGGCTGAAGAGCTGGGACTGGACTCGGTGTGGGCGGGGGAGAGTCCAGTGACCAGGCCGCGCGCGGATCCGCTGCTGTTGTTGGCCGCCGTGGCCCAGGCCACCGAACGGGTCACGCTTGGCACCGCGGTACTGCTACCAGCGCTGCGCCATCCGATCCTGCTGGCGCACCAACTCGCCACCCTCGACCGGCTATCGAACGGGCGGTTGATCGCGGGCATGGGCGGCGGGTTCCCCAACCCGAACACCGAGGCCCAATTCGCCGCGCTCGGCATCGAATTCGGCCGCCGCATCGACCGTATGCAGGAGTCGATCGACATCATGCGGCGACTCTGGTCGGGGACAGTGGTGTCTTACCAGGGCAAGCACTTCACCTTCGAGGACGTGCGGCTCGCACCTCCGCCGTTGCGTCCGGGCGGCCCGCCGATATGGCTGGCCGCCAGCGGCGGGCCCGCGCTGCGGCGCGTAGCCCGCCACGCCGACGGCTGGCTGCCCTACCCGACCGAGGCAAGGACATACGCGACCGAACGGGCACTTATCGAGCAGACGGCAACGCGCTCGGTCACCCCCGCCTTGTACGCGACGCTCTGTCTGGACGAGGACCAGGACAAGGCGCGCGAACGCCTGCGGACCAGCATCGAGCGGTACTACAACGCGCCACTCGAGTTCATTGCATCGATCCAGGCTGTGTTCGCCGGTACCGCACGTCAAACCGCGGACTGGTTGTCCGGCTACGTCGCGGCGGGCGCACGCCATCTCGTTATCCGCTTGGCCACCGACGACCACGACCAGGGCCTGGAGGAATTCGCAGACCAGGTGCTGCCCCTACTTCGTGAGGAGAATTCACTGTGACCACCTTCGTTCTCGTCCACGGCGCCTGGCACGGCCGGTGGGCCTGGGAGCGTGTCGTCCCGCTGCTGCACGCCGCCGGGGCGCACACCCTCATCCCGGATCTCAGCGCGGTCGGGGATTACGGGCTGCACGATCACGCCGCCATCGTCGCCGCTACCCTGGACACAGCACTGGACGACGAGCTTGTGCTGGTCGGGCACAGTTACTCGGGCCTGGTCGTCCGGGAGGCGGCCGACGCGCGGCCCGATGCCGTCGGCCACGTCGTCCTCGTGGACGGCTGGGCGGGGGCAGACGGCGCCAGCATGTTCAGCCTGGCCCCCGACGTGTTCGTGCAGACCATCCGTGCGGCGGCCGAGACACGGGGGGACGGATGGCAGATCCCGGCTCCACCCCCGGTGGCGTTCGGCATCGTCGACACCGACGACGCGGACTGGCTGGCTGCGCGTTTGCGCCCCCAGCCGCTGCGCACGTTCACCGAGCCCACTGACCTCAGTGGTGCCGTCGATCGGATTCCCGGCACCGCCATCTACTGCAGGCCACAGACCTACCCGTTCGAACAATTCGGCGCGGCCCTCGGCTACCGGACGCTCGCGCTGGACGGCCCGCACAATGTGATGCTCACCCATCCTGAACCGCTCGCCCGAATGCTCCTGGAGCTCATTCAAAATCGGGAAGCACGAAGTCTAGAGTGATGAAGTGGACCAGCGAACCTACAACCAGTACTGCGCGACCGCGCGCACCCTCGACCTCGTCGGCGAGCGCTGGACTCTGCTGCTGATCCGCGAACTGCTGACCGGCCCCAAACGATTCGGCGATCTCCAGGCCGGCCTGCGCGGCCTCGGCACCGGACTACTCGCCGCCCGCCTGAAACACCTCGAACGCGAGGGACTCGCACATAAGATCATGCTCCCACCGCCCGCCCGTACCCCGGCGTACGCCCTCACCGAGGCCGGCGAGGAACTCGGACCACCGATCCTGGGACTGGCCCGCTGGGGCCTGAAGTGGGCCATGGGCGAACGGCGCGAGACCGAGGCGTTCCATCCGGGGTGGGCGGTGCTCGGCCTACAGGCCTGCTTCGACGCCGAGGTCGCAGCAGGGCTGCGCGCGGTGTACGAGTTCCGGATCGACGACGAGGTCTTCCACGCCCGGATCGACGACGGGACGATCGAGGCGCTGCACGGACCTGCTCAGCACCCCGACGCGACCATTACCATCAGCGAGGCAGCGTTCCTCGCCGTCACCAGCCAAGGTCTGACCTTCGCCGACGCGATCGAGACCGGTGCCGCGTCGGCGTCCGGGGACAGCGAGGCTTTGCGCAGGCTGAAGGGGCTGTTCCGGCTGCCGCCCCCACGCGACCGGAAAACGGACCAGCCGTCGTCCTGACCACAGCCGGACGTCCAAACTCCGCTCCCGCCACTGGACCTCGACCAGAATGGTCCAACTGTCGTGACAGACCCACACGGTGGGCCCAACTTCGATGGCAAAGATCCAACCTCACTGGCAGAGGTCATCTGACGGAGGCCAACCATCGGCGCTGCAGGGCCGGGGCGGAGATCATGCCGGTGAGTACCTCGCCGCCGTCTTCGACTGCGAGCAAGGTGCTCCACTCGGCCCGTCCCGTGCAGAAGTTGCTCGTGCCGTTGCTCGGGTCGATAACCCACCGTCGTGTGGCATTGCCGTGAGTACCGAATTCTTCTCCGACCCAACAGTCCTGAGGGCGGGCGTTCGCGAGTCGAGCGCGGATGGCTTTCTCTACCGCGCGATCGGCCACTGTGACCGGGCTGCCGTCCGGCTTGGACTGCGTCGCGATAGTCCCGGCTGAGAAGTACCGCATAGAGATGGTGTCGGCAACATCGGCCAACTGCTGAGCAAGGGTCAGATCGTCCATCGGGGTCACAGGTACCAGAGCCTAGAGGTGGCCGACTGCTCGGTCGCAAGATCGACCCGAACCACGTGGCGCACTTCAAGACAGCGCGCCGTAATGCCGCTGAGCGCGTGATCGGTGGCGGTTGAGAGCGCTGGAGGCAATAGAACCGAGACCGAGACACAAGCCGCCACACCGCCCCTTCGATCGCCTACTGCGCCGCGACAGCGCGGGTGTTTGGAGTCGGCGCGGATCGGCCCCATTTCGGCAGCGGCACTGACGAATTCGTCGAGTATGTGACGGGTTGACGGCGTCTTTCGAGGTTCGTTACGTCGGTGGTGCGGAAGGAGAGCGCATCGCTGCCGCGCAGGCGAAGGCGCTCGCCGCACTGTTGAAATGGCAGGCGGGTTGCTCCGAAGCCGGCTCGTCCTGAACCGGCGAGTTGCTGGCCCGGTTGCCCATGTTTTGTGTTTCCTAGGGGGCTCGCATCAGGGCAACCGTTTGACCTGCACATCTCGGTTTTTGTTGACGATCCGAAAGCGATGCACGGATCAGGAAAACCCGCTGAACTGCGGAAACGTGTCGCAGGTGTGTGCCCTCGGCAGGATTCGAACCTGCGACACCCGCTTTAGGAGAGCGGTGCTCTATCCCCTGAGCTACGAGGGCTGATCTGGTGGGTGCCGTGGGGCGCCTACCGGGACTTCGGGGAGTCTACCGGGTCGGGTGCGTAGGGGCCGCATCGATTTGGCGGGGAGTGTGATGGGGGCGTCATCGGGTCGACATCGAATCGGTGTTGACCGAGGTGGAACGACTGTCTGAGACTGTTTTTGCGGCTCGGTCCGTTTGGTGGGTCTCCGGGCATGCAATGACGCAAGCTGGAGGCTCGGCTCGGGGCGGCGGTGGCTCCCGGGAGCTGTGGCTCGATGTCGCGACGGGTCGCTGGGGTGTGTCGAGCGTTCGACTCCGGAGATGTCGACCCGACGGTCGCCTCTGGTGCGGAGCCGACCTCCGCTGGGTGTCGGCCCCTGGCGTGAGGTCGGCTTCTGTCGCGCATTCATGAAAGTTATTACTGTGCAGCATTTCTCGTTGGCGTGGACGATATCCGGGTCGACGAGCTTGCCGCCGGGCCGCGGCGATTCGGAATGCTTCGGCCGAAAAACCTCGTGTAGGAAGAGGGAGTGGAAGGGCTGACTCCAGGACGGTGACCTTGATGGCCGACCCGTCCGCGCGGAAGATCGACGGCGGAACCGTATTCGTAGTGGATCTGAACGTCTGTAAATCGATTGTCTCAGACGATAGTCGGTCGGGAGGGTGCGCTAGGGGAGGGCTGTTCTGGTGGGACCGGCTGCTCGGCCGGGCGCTCAGAACCCGCCGTCGAACCCGCCCCCGTCGAATCCACCCCCGTCGAAACCCCCACCATCGAAACCGCCGCCACCCGAGTCGTATCCGCCTTGATCGCCGGAGTATCCGCCCTGATCACCCGAGTCGTAGCCCTGATCCCCGCCGGCCGCATCGAGCCCGTCCTGGTACCCCTCGCCATAACCACTTTCGAAGCCCTGCACGTCATAGCCCACCCCGGACATGCCGGAGAACAGCGACGAGAACAGCAGTGCCGAACCCAAACCCCATGCGCCAGCGAGCAATGCGGGCCGCCACCATGGTTCGGAGTACCAGCCCGCGGGTACCGGCCGACCCGAGACCCGGCCGCCCGGATAGTAATTCGGCGTCTCCGCCGAGGGATTCGGCGAGGCGGCGACCTGGCGGCCCTCGTATTCGACGACCCGGTTCTCGGTGACCCGACCCGCGGTGTCCTGACCATCCAGCGCCGGAATCACCGGGCCGGGATCCATGCCCATCGCGATGCGCGCCGCCCGGATGTAGTACATGCCCTCGGCCGCGGTCTGCTTGGCCAGCCGCGCCTGGGCGGGCGTGCGCGCCTGCTCGATCTGCGATCCGGCCGCGATATGCCGTTCCGAGGCGTCCGCAAGTGCCTGCTTCGCCGCCTCATTGGTGCCGTTGAGGTTGTACACCTGGCCCGCGAGTCGTTCGATCAGCTGTCTGGCGTCGGCGGCCGCGTCGTCGAATTCCCGCACCGCACGCTGTTTGGTCTGCTGCGTCAGGAAGACGACATAGGCCGCCGCGAGCAGAATGACGACGCCGATCAGTAGCCACAACACCGCTCGCGCCCCTTTCATCCTCGGTCCCAGGTCGCCCCCAGTTTACTGGGCGCTAGCTGAGACTCGGCTGAGTTCGGCGGCGGGGAGGGCCGCCGTCTCTATTGTCCGGCGAGCTGGCGGGCAATGACCAGGCGCTGGATCTGATTGGTGCCCTCGAAGATCTGCATGACCTTCGCCTCGCGCATATAGCGCTCCACCGGGAAGTCCTGGGTGTAGCCATAGCCGCCGAACACCTGCACCGCGTCGGTGGTGACCTTCATCGCGGCGTCGGTGGCGATCAGCTTGGCGACGCTGGCCTGACGCGAGTACGGCAGCCCGGCATCGCGGCGGCGGGCGGCGTCGAGGTAGGTCGCGCGCGCCGAATCCACCGCCGCGGCCATATCGGCGAGAACGAAGCCGAGGCCCTGGTGATCGATGATGTGGCGACCGAAGGCCTCTCGTTCCTTGGCGTAGGCGACGGCATCGTCGAGGGCGCGCTGGGCGAGACCCGTCGCGACCGCGGCGATGCCGAGCCGACCCGAGTCCAAAGCGCTGAATGCGATCGAAAGTCCTTGTCCCTCAACGCCTATCAGATTTTCGGCGGGCAAAAAGGCGTCGTCATAGGCCGCGGTGGTGGTCGGGATGCCGCGCAGGCCCATCTTCTCCTCCGGCTTGCCGAAACTCAGGCCTTCGGTATCGGCGGGCACCAGGAAGCACGAGATTCCGCGCGACCCTTCGCCGGTCCTGGCGAAGAGTGTGTAGAAGTCGGCGCGGCCGCCATTGGTGATCCACGCCTTCGAGCCATTGATCCGATATCCGCCCTCGACCGCGGCGGCCCGGCAGCGCAGTGCGGCCGCATCGGATCCCGCGTGCGGCTCGGAAAGGCTGTAGGCGCCGATGGTTTCGCCGGAGAGCATGGTCGCGAGCCAGCGCTGCTTCTGCTCATCGGTGCCGACGGTGAACAGCGGATGGCAGGACAGGCTGTGCACGCTGACCGCGACGGCGACCGCGGCCCAGCGGCTCGCCAACTCTTCGAGTACCTGCAGATACACCTCGTAGGGCTGATCGCCGCCGCCGAATTCCTCCGGATACGGCAGACTCAGCAGCCCGGCCGCGCCGAGGGCGGGAAAGACGCCGTCGGGGAAGGTTCCGGTCTTCTCGGACTCGACCACGCGCGGCTCGAGCACCTTATCGGCGATCTCGCGGGTGAGTTCGATCAGGTCGCGGGCCTCGGGGGTCGGCAGCATCCGGTCAACAGGCATGTCACCTGTTCTACCCGGTCGGCGCCGCGTCGGGGCAGGGTGGTCGCGTGTGTCCAATTGGACACAGCGTCGCATCGAACTCGACGCCGATAAATGGCGCGTCGGCAATCAACGGTAATTGATCTCCGCTGTGCGAAACTGACCCCGAACAGCTGACAATTTCGAGCGACCTGCAAGCGGTCGCTACGGTTGCACTCCTCACCCTCGGAGGACTGTCCATGAAGAATTCTGTTGCGTCACTGGAGCTACCCGAACCCCTGGTCATAACGCTGGGGAATCTCAAAGGCGGCGTCGGAAAGACCACATCAGCGTTTTTCTTGGCCGCATATTTCGCGCAGATCCATGAATTGCGAGTGCTGGTGATCGACGCCGATCCGCTGAGCCAGACCGGATATTCCTGGTATCGGCGGCTGGTCAAGGGCGGGATCGAGGTGCCGTTCGAGTTGATCGCCTTCCCGTCGCGGCACGTCAACGACTGTATTACCGACAATTCCGCGAAGTACGACGTGATCATCGTCGATGCCGGAGGTGAGTCGGCCGAGATATTCAAGGCCGCCATTCCGCAGAGCGACGAGCTGATTCTGTTGACCAGTGTGAGTCCCTCGGAGGTGAAGCGGGTACCGAGTACGTACAAGGCCGCGGAGGAGGCCGCGATGGATAGCGGCCGCGAGATCCGGGTCCGCGTGCTGATGACCAAGGTGCCGGTGACGATGAAGAACGGCGTGAACGTCTCGACCGAATATCGCACGCAGCGCGGAAATCTGGAGGACGCGGGCTACGACGTATTCCAATCCTATTTGAGCGCGTGGAAGTGGTATCGGGAGGCGGCCGACGGTGAGGTCGGCGAAGGTGCCGAGAATCCGATCGTGGACCTGGGGGAGTATCTCCAGGTCGGGGACGAGTTGGTGAGCCCGTACGGGATCGCGGTGGAGGTGCCGGCCTGATGCCTCCGCAGCGCAGAAAGGGTTCCATCGGATCCGTGGGCAAGGGCTCGATCGGTGGCGTGAATCCCTTGGCGGACAGCGCCGAACACACGCCGCCGGTATCGCCGCTGCGTGACGCCGAGTGGCGTACGGGCGCGCTGAGTGCCGCATCCCTGGATGTGATCGCGCCGCCCGCGAACGCGATCGCACCGATCCCGGATGCGACGGCCCCGCTCGCCGACGTGACCGCACCGCTCGCGGATGCGCTCGCCGGTGCCGATGTGCTGGCGATGCCGCTGCCGGTGCCGAGCGAGGCCGAGTTGGCGGGTCCGCTCGACGCTCGTGAGCAGGCTCAGTTGACGGCCTGCGAATCGTCTATCGACGGTCTGCGCGTCGCCTTCTGGACGGCCGGACGGGCGCTGCAGATCGTGCGGGACGGCCGCCTGTACCGCGATCGGCACGCGACCTTCGACGAGTACGTCGAGCAGCGCTGGGATATGCAGCGGTCGTATGCGCACAAGCTGATTCGGGCTTGGCCGCTCGCCGCCAAACTGCATCCGGTCGCACCCGCCATCAATGAGGGACAGGTCCGCGAGTTGCTGCCGGTCGCGGTCCAGCACGGTGAGGATGCCGCGGTCACGGTGTATACGACGATCGCGGGCACCGATGATGTGAAGGTCACCGCGGGCAAGCTCCGGGAGGCGGTCGCATTGCTGCCGGAGCGGTTCGACAAGGCCGAGGTGGTCGCCCTGCTGCAGGCATGGTTGCGCGGGGAGCTGCGGGACCAGTCGAACCAGCGCGCCGTCGATCTGTTCGCGGCCGTCGAATCGCGATTCGCCGCGCTGACGCGACGAGTTGTCAAGGGCTCGAACAATGATCCGGCGGCCGCGCGTGAATTCGCCGCGAAACTACGAACTCTCGCCAGACAGATCGAGGAACAGATCACCGCGTGAGTGACTTCTTGCCGAAAATGCCCCGTCGCGAAAGCAGTTGCGTGACGGGGCATTTTCGATTAGTTATGATTTTGTTATCGCGATATCGTGTGTTGCGCCTTGTAATTCGCTAGAACTGTCGAAATATAGACGCTCGGATCCACTGGACTACAGATCACCGTGATGGTTTTCGAATCAATTCGAGGTCTTGGTGAAGTCCTACACGCCAACGCAGTACGGCGTCGCACGGCCAGCCAGGACCTTCGATACGAGCATCGGAGGACCGGATCATGGCATCATCTTCGGAGGGTCGATATTCCCGCTTCCTGCGGCGCGCGCTTCCATGGGTCGTCGGCGCAGGGATCGTCGCAGGCGCGGCCATTGCCGCGACACTGCTGGGAGGACAGGCCGCGGCGCAGCCGCTGACGATTCCAGGTATCGGGACATACGAAGTCCCGGACGAGTTTTCGATTCCAACCGCGATTCCCGGCGTCGAATTTTCGACGGAGGGGCATGCATCGCCCGCTTCAATTCCCGCGGTTGCGGAATCCGCTGTTCTTCCCGAATTCGCCCCTGCCGAAGTTCTGGGGAAGGAACTTTCGGCTCCGCTCACAGTTCCGAGTGCGGAATTGCCGGCACGCCTCGCCATTGGCGGCGCGGAACACGCCGTGCCCCTGGCAGTTCCGCATGCCGACCTCCCAACCCGGTCGGGTTTGCTGGCCGCCGTGCGTGCGGCGCTCCCGTTGATTCCTGCGATCGGTGATCGCGTCATTGTCTCGGAACTCGCGCCCATTGCGGTTTGGGGTGCGGAGCGTTCGGCGCTCCCCTCGATTGCCGCGGTTGGTGATTCCGTTGCCCCTGTGCAGGTCGCGCCGAGCGCCGCTTCGGGTAAGGAACTTTCGGCACCGCTTGTGCGTCCCAGTGCGGGATTCGCTGCGCCGCTGCGTGTGCTGGGGATCGAGCGTTCGATGCTGCCATTGGCTGCCGCGTTCGGTGATTCCACTGATCTCGCGGAGGTCGCGCCTTCCAGTAAGGAGCTTTCGGCTCCGCTCGCGGTTCCGGCTGCGGAACTGCCCTCGTCTCTGGTCATCCCCGGCACGGAACTGACGGTTCCCGCTGCGGCGGTCTCGCTCCCATCGGAAGCTCTGGCGGCCGCGCTGTCGGCGCTCCCCGTGGTTCCTGCGATCGGTGATTCCACCGCTCCTGGGCAGCTCGCGCCGGTCGCGGTTCCACCGACGGAACTTTCGACGCCGCTCGCGGTTACCGGTGTGAACTTTTCGGCGCCACTCGCGGTGTTCCGGTTCGGGCGTCCGTCGCCGCTGGCGGTGCCGGGTGCCGAACGCGCGCCGACGGTTCCGGAAATCGAGACCGCAGCGATTCCTGAGACGGCGAATTCAGCGCCGCTGGCACCTCCCGGGTCGGAACGTTCGGCGCCCTCGGCGGCTCAGAGCCCGGTGCCCCTCGGAATTCCGGGTGTCGAGCTGTCGATACCCGCGACGGTTCCGGGGACCGGGATTCCACTGCCCACCGATGTGATCCGTAATCAACTCGCGCTCCTCACCGGTGTCCTCGGCATCGAGCCGCCTACTACGACGCCGGCGCCCGCGTTGTCGCCGCCGCGCACGCACGGCGCGATCGCGGTCGACGCCGCGCGAACCAAAGTCGGCACCGAGTACAGCATGGGCGCGACGGGTCCGGATGCCTTCGACTGTTCCGGTCTGGTGCAGTGGTCTTACGGACAGGCCGGGGTGAAGGTGCCGCGCACGAGCTATGAGCAGCTGTCCGCCGGTACTCCGGTTTCCCGGGACGAATTGGAGCCTGGTGACGTGGTGTCCTTCTATGGCGGCGGTCATTCGGCCCTCTATGCCGGTGACGGCAAGGTCATCCACGCCTCGACCTACGGGGTGGGTGTGACGACGTCGCCGCTGTCCTCGATGCCGTATGCGGGGGCCCGCCGGTACTGACCGCGCGGCCGTCGCCAGCGATATGAAATGTTTCCGTCTCATTTACGTCTTCGTCGGCAGGTCGACTGGCCTGAATGTGTCACACCGACTAAGACAATTAGCTGTTCGAAGCGGAGCGGACCGGTCTGTCGGCGGCCGAGCAGGGGGTGTCGCCGCCGGACCGGTCCGAAGGGGCGGTTTCGTTCCCCGGCCCACCGTTCTATTATCTGCGTATGAATGCAGATAACGACCTAACTCGGCCGCCCCTCGCGGAGGACCAGGTCGGGCTGGTTGTCGAGGTTTTTCGGATGTTGGCGGACTCGACCCGCGTGCAGGTGCTGTGGGCGCTGGTGGATCGGGAGCTGTCGGTCAATGATCTGGCCGGTCTGATCGGCAAACCCAGCCCGTCGGTATCGCAGCATCTGTCGAAGCTGCGGATGGCTCGCCTGGTTCGGACCCGCCGCGCCGGCACCACGATCTTCTACAGCCTGGAGAACGAACACGTCCGCCAGTTGGTCGTCGACGCCGTGTACAACGCCGAACATGCCGGCCCCGGCGTACCCGCGCATCACCGCGGCGATGGGGTGGTGCGCGAACTGCCGTCCCGCGATCAGGCGGTGTCGAAATGAGTCACGAGCGCGATCCCGAACGGTGGCAGGTCATTTCGCACGGACACGGTGAAGATGTCCGGAATGCCCAGGCGCACAGCCATAGTGCGAATGCCGCAAACGGTCGCGGAGACGACCGTGACCACGGACCAGATCACAGCCATAGCCACGGACCGGCGGATGGTCACGAATCCGAGGTCGGGCATCGGCACGGCCACGGGCACGAACATGGCCTGGACCACGACCATGGGCCGGGACCCGGGCATCGACATGGGCACGGTTCCGGACACGGTCACCATCATGCGCACGGTGCGGACCACGACCACGACCATCCGCGCGGTCTGCGGGGCGCGCTTCGCGAGATCTTCGTACCGCACAGCCACGATGCCGCGGACAGTGTCGATGATGCGTTGGAGGCCAGTGCGGTCGGCATTCGTGCGGTGAAGATCAGTCTGGCGGTGCTCGGGGTTACCGCACTGCTCCAAGTGCTGATCGTGGTGGTGTCCGGGTCGGTCGCGTTGGCGGCGGACACCATTCACAACTTTTCCGATGCGCTGACCGCGGTGCCGTTGTGGATCGCATTCGCGCTCGGTCGCCGGGCCGCGACCCGGCGCTATACCTATGGATTCGGGCGGGCCGAGGATCTGGCCGGGTTGTTCGTGGTCGGCATGATCACGCTGTCCGCGATCATCGCCGGATACGAGGCGGTGCGCAGGCTGATCGATCCGGTGCCGATCCAGCATGTGAGCTGGGTGGCGGCGGCGGGGCTGATCGGGTTCATCGGCAATGAGACCGTCGCGCTCTATCGAATCAGGGTCGGGCGGCGCATCGGTTCGGCGGCGCTGGTCGCGGACGGATTGCATGCGCGGACCGACGGATTCACCTCACTGGCGGTGCTGATCGGCGCCGGCGGCGTCGCGCTCGGCTTCCCATTGGCCGACCCCATTGTCGGACTGCTGATCACCGTCGCGATCCTCGCGGTGCTGCGGACGGCGGCACGAGATGTGTTCCGCCGCTTGATGGATGGCGTCGAACCCGCGCTGGTGCACACCGCCGAGGAGGCGTTGGCCGCCGAACCCGGCGTGCTCGGTGTGCGCAGTCTGCGGATGCGCTGGATCGGGCACCGCCTGCACGCGGATGTCGAACTGGACGTCGCCCCGACCATCACCCTGGCCGATGCCCACCGCTTGGCCCACGGCGCCGAGCACACCCTGACCCACGCCATTCCCAAACTGGATACCGCCCTCGTGCACGCCTATCCGGCCCACGTCGCGGCTTGACCCCGGAGTCATCCGGACGCAGAGCGGCAGTGTGACGTGCCTCACGAGGTCGGCGTGAGCTGCGGTAACCAAGGGTGCTTGCCTGCTCATGTGATTCGCGGTCGCCCCTTCCGTCCGACCTACGCTTGGGTAGCATCCGGGGTGTGATGTGGCTCATGGTCGGCAGGCCGCCGTAGCCACCGAAGAAAAGGAGTACCGATGTTGAGCACCATGCAGGACGAGCCGTTGTCGTTGGCGACGTTGCTGCGCTACGCATCGACGTTCTTGGGCGATTCCACCGTATCGACCTGGACCGGCACCGGCGTACGCACGATGACCTACCGTGAGCTGGGCGTCGAATCGGCGCGTTTGGCAAATGCGTTGCGCGGGTTGGGAATTGGTGTCGGTGACCGGGTCGGCACGTTCATGTGGAACAACAACGAGCATATGGTCGCCTATATCGCGGTGCCCGCGATGGGGGCGGTGCTGCACGCGCTCAATATCAGGCTGTTCCCCGAGCAGCTGGTCTATGTGGCCGATCACGCCGAGGACCAGGTGGTGCTGGTGGACGGGACGCTGGTGCCGCTGTTCGGTCAGATCTTGCCGCAGCTGAAGACGGTCCGCCACGTCGTCGTGGTCAACGGTGACGCGGCGACGCTGACCGCGCCCGAGGGCGTCGAGGTGCATTCCTACCGCGAGCTGCTGGCCGCGCAGCCGGATACCTATGACTTCCCGGTGATCGAGGAGCGGTCCGCCGCGGCGATGTGTTACACCTCCGGCACCACTGGTGATCCGAAGGGTGTGGTGTATTCGCATCGCTCCAATTGGTTGCATGCCATGCAGGTCAGCGCGAACAACGGGATGGGGCTGTTCGAAACCGACACGATCTTGGCGATCGTGCCGTTGTTCCATGCGAATGCTTGGGGTTTGCCGTACGCGGCGTTGATGTCGGGTGCGAATCTGTTGATGCCGGACCGGTTCCTGCAGCCGGGTCCGCTGTTGGAGTGCATGGCCGCGCAGAAGCCGTCTTTCGCTGCGGCGGTGCCGACGATCTGGGGTGGGGTGTTGGCGGGGCTGGCGGCGAATCCGCAGGACATCACGCATTTGCGTGCGGTTGTGGTGGGTGGTTCGGCTGTTCCGCCGTCGATGATGCGTACCTTCGAGGACAGCCACGGTGTGCGGGTGCTGCATGCGTGGGGGATGACCGAGACCTCGCCGTTGGGTAGTGTCGCGCATCCGCCCGCGACCGCGGTCACCGCGGAAGACAAGTGGGCCTATCGGGTGACGCAGGGGCGTTTCCCCGCCGGTGTGCGGGCGCGTCTGGTCGGCGACGACGGCAGTGTGGTGGCCAACGATGGTGTGTCGCTGGGTGAGCTGGAAGTGCGCGGGCCGTGGATCACCGGCTCCTACTACTCCCCGGATGGCGCGCCGGTGGATCCGGAGAAGTTCGACGACGGCTGGCTGCGCACCGGCGACGTCGGCAAGATCAGCCCCGATGGTTATCTCACGCTGGTCGATCGTTCCAAGGATGTCATCAAGTCCGGTGGCGAGTGGATCTCCTCGGTGGATCTGGAGAACGCGGTGATAGGCCATCCGGCCGTCGCCGAGGCCGCGGTGATCGGTGTGCCCGATGAGAAGTGGGACGAGCGCCCGCTGGTGGCCATCGTGCTCGCCGACGGTGCCGAGGCGAAGCCGGAGGAGCTGCGTGAATTCCTGGCCGACAAGTTCGCCAAATGGCAACTGCCGGAACGGTGGACCTTCATCGCGGAGGTGCCCAAGACCAGCGTCGGCAAGTTCGACAAGAAGCGCCTGCGCGCGCAGTACGCCGACGGTGAGCTGACGGTCACCACGCTGTCCTGAACGAACGCCCCCGCGTCACCACTCGAGCATGGGCAGTGGTGACGTGGGGTTGGTTCGGATCCGCCGCGCCACCAGTTGCACCAGTCGGCGGTGGAAGCCCTTGTCCGGATAGCGCTTCGCCAACGCGCGATAGGTCGAGCGGGGTACGCCGAAACGTCCGAGTAGGCCGAATTCGACGTCGATGGCGTCTGCTCGGCGGAAGATTTCAATCGGATCGGTACTGCTGCCAGCGGGTCGAATCTTGTGGTGGTGGTCGATCATGGCGACGACCAGATCGGCCAGGTCGGGTCGGTCGATCTGGTCGAGCCACTGCAGGGCGAGGTCGGCGGAGGGCGCGAGGTAGTCGAAGGTGCCCGCAGTCCAGATGCCCAGGTCGTGAAAGGCCGCGGCCGTCAGGTACTCCTCGCGGGTGCTCGGCACGGGCACCGAGCCACCGGCGAGTAGATCGCACAACTCCAGCACCCGCAGCACATGATTGGTATAGGCCACGCGATCCGAACCGAGTTGCGGCAGCCAAGGATCGAGGCGCCTGTCGACCTCGTCACGAAGATCGTTGCTGCTCATGCGCGCTCACATTACGCGCGATACCGCCGATGCGGCGGGAGCATCGGCGGTATCGCCCAGCACCGCGGCGCGGCCGGAAGTCCGTGCCGCGCCGCGGTTTCGTGCTGTTGATCAGCAGTTACGGAGTTCGGGGCTCTGGTTCAGCAGTTGGGCGCGCGTCCCGATGAAGGTGGTGTAGGTGTCGCCGCCGACCGCGGAGATCGGGAAGGCCGCTACCCGGTGGCAGTTCTGGAAGGCGAGTTTGACGTTGAAGTGGCGTTCCAGGCCGCCGCGGATGGCATCGGAGGCCATGGCGCGCAGGAGTTGTCCACGGGCCACCTCATCGGGCGGCGCAACGACATTGTCGGCGAATTCGACTGTGCCGGAATGCAGTTCACCGGCCACCCGGCTGACGACCTCCCAGGCGTAGGGGAGGGAGATCCGGACAACCTCGACGAAGTCGGCGTCGTCGACCTCGCCGCGTTCGGCGCGTTCGAGTAGGGCGGTGGGAACATCGAGGGACATAGCGCTCTCCTGACCTGGATGGCTGTTGCGATGCCCCTCGATTCTAATCGGAAACTGTTGTCAACAAGACTGGATTCGTCCCGAAAGTGCTGTGGTCAGTGCGGTTTTCGCATCCGCGGCCAGCTGCCGGATCAGATCGCCGGCCGGTAACTCGGGTGCCAGTTCGTGGGTCTGGCCCGCCCACATATTCACCTCCTCCGGGTTGCCCGCCGCCCGCGCGGCGGCCCGTAACGGCGCTGTGGCGTAATGGATTTCCGGGTAGGCGGCCGGTGCCGTCGCGGTGTGTTCGTCCATGAACCGATTGCGCAGGCCGCGCGCCCGGCGGCCGGTGAACGCACGGGTCAGCATGGTCGGGGTCGCGGTGCTCAGTGCGGCGCGGTGCATCGCATTGGTGCCCGCCTCCGGGCAGCGCAGGAAGACGGTGCCGAGTTGGACGGCCGACGCGCCCGCCGCGAGTGCTGCCGCGATGCCAGCGCCGGTGGTGATGCCGCCGGTGGCCACGATCGGCCGTTCCACGGCGGCGTTGAGCAGTTGCAGCAGGGCGAGCAGTCCCAGTGGATCGGTGGCGTCATCGGCGACGCGATCGACGAAGGCGGCGCGGTGCCCGCCCGCCTCGGCCCCCTGTGCGATCAGCACATCGGCGCCCGCCTCGACCGCGATCCGGCCCTCGGCGACCGAGGTCACCGTCACCCACACCTCCGAGCCCGCCGCGTGCAGCCGGGAGATCTCCGCGGCGCTGGGGCAGCCGAAGGTGAATGTGACCACCGAGACCGGGGTGTCGACGAGTAGGTCCAGCTTGGCGTCCCAGTCGTCGGTGTCGTACTTCGGCGTGCCGAGTTCGTGCGTGCGACCCAGCTCGGCCAGGTAGTCGGCGAAGCCCTCGGGCGGGGCGGCGGGTCCGGGGGTGAAGAGATTCACCCCGATCGGCGCGGTGGTGAGTTCGCGCGTGGCCGCGAGTCTTGCCGCGGTATCGGCGACGGTCAGATATCCGGCGGCCAGCAGTCCGAGCCCGCCCGCCGCGGAAACCGCCGCGGTCAACTCCGGAGTGGACGGTCCGCCCGCCATCGGCGCCAGCACGATCGGAATGCTCGATTCGTCGAGGATCACGCATCTCAGTCTGGCCCATCGGCGGTGGCTGGTGACCGGCGCGGGTCGCCCGAACGTCACGGGTCCGTGATGTCCGGTTAGTCGTCTGACCAGGCTCTTACCTGGAACTTCGGACGAAAGGTTGCGGAATGGTCACGACCGGGTAGAGTTCCCATCACAACGGACACCGAAACGTTACATAGTTCGGAACCGGCGAATCGTTACAGAACGGTCGGGGCCGACTCGGGATCCATTGAGCCACTGTAGGTCGAGCGCTAGGACCAGCTTTGTCGCAGCATCGGGTAGGCCCCAGTTCCATAACCGTCATGAGCCTCATCGGTGAAGGCGGTACGGGTCGGCCGACGCGGCATCGCGCCGAGCCGTCGACCACCGATCGGGTGAAGGTCGCGGCCGGTGTCGCGGTCGCCGCCGGTGCGCTCATCGGCGCCACCGCCCAGGTCGCTCCGGCCATCGCCGCCCCGCTGCTGCCGGGGGCGCACGACGGGGACGAGGAAGCCGCCGCGCCCATCACGTTCAAGGGCACGGCGGAGTTACCCGTCGAAGAGGTCAAGGCCGCGGCTCCGGTCGCCGAGGTCGCGCAGGCCGTCGCCACTCCGGTGGCCGCGCCGGTCGCGGCTCCGGTCTCCAACCCGTTCGGCATCGGCGGTCTGCCGCCGGAGATCGCGGGCCCGCTGGCCCAGGTCGAACAGGTCCTCAAAGGCGCACAGCAGCAGATCGCCCCGGCCGCCGCGGTGCGGCCGGTCGCCGGTGCGATCAGCTCCGGATTCGGTTCCCGCTGGGGCGAATTCCATTACGGCCTCGACTTCGCCGACCAGCTCGGCGCCCCCATCCACTCGGTGAGCAATGGCACCGTCATCGAGGCGGGCCCGGCCTCCGGCTTCGGCCTCTGGGTCCGGGTGCAGCAGGACGACGGCACCATCGCGGTCTACGGCCACGTGAACGAGATGTTCGTGCAGGCGGGTCAGCGGGTGAACGCGGGCGATGTCATCGCCACCGTCGGCAACCGCGGCAATTCGACCGGACCGCATCTGCACCTGGAGATCTGGGATCAGAACGGCAGTAAGGTCGATCCGATGCCGTACCTTGCCGCCAAGGGTGTCCCGCTCCAGTGGGGCCCGTCGGCGCACTGATTTTCTTGCCCGGCTTGAGATTTCGACGTTCACAAGGCCCCCGCGGCGACCGGTCGGTCGTTAGGCTCGGGCCCGTGAGCGAGCGGAGTGCCGGCGAGGTGCAGTCATGACCGAGCTGGGCGATATCTTCGAGCCGGGATCACCGCATGGGCGCACCTACGCCGTGCTGGTGCATCATCCGCGTTCCAGTCTGGCCGAGATCGCGGGATATCTAGGTGTCTCGAGCGAGGCCGCGTCCGCATCGCTGGAGGTGCTGACGGGGCTGCAGGCCGCGGTCAGCCAGCTGTCTGCCGACGGCGAGGCCATCTGGGACGCGCACGCTCCCGAATCGCTGTCGGAGGCCGAGGCGCGGCGCAGACAGCAGGAGATCAACCAGATGCACGCCGCGGCCGCGCGACTCAGCGAGACCTTTCGATCGGTGCGGCGCTCACCGCGCACCAATGGCGCGATCGTTCCGGTCTTCGAACGCATGGAGATGCTGGCGGATTTCGAAGAGGTGCAGACCTCGGCCCACACCAGCGTCAAGGTGATCGAACGCGGTCCCTTTCTCAGCGATCCGGAGCGCGAGCGACAGTTGTTCCTGCTCAAGCGTGCTCGGATCGGCGAGGGCATTCGCTATCAGACGCTCTATCAGGACACCATCTACCAGGACGCGGAGCGGCTGCGGCACGCGCTGGCCACCAATGCCAGCGGCGCACAGGCGCGTACGCTGCCCGAACCGCCGTTCAAACTGATCATCAGCGATGACGAGCGGGCCAGCCTGGTGCTGCATGTCGATGAGCGGCGGCCGGATCCGATGGGTCTGCGCATCACCGGATCGCCGGGGCTGCGGCTGCTGGTGAAGACATTCGACGTGCTGTGGTCGCTGGCCGCGCCGATTTCGGTGAATCCGTCGGCCGACGAGCTCGACGAGCGGGACAAGGCCATCCTGACCCTGATGGGTTTGGGTGCGACCGATGACACCATTGCCCGCAGGCTCGGCATGTCCCGGCGAACTGTGGTCCGGCGCACAGCGCGGCTGTTGGAGCGCCTCGGCGCCAGCACCCGCTTCCAGGCCGGTGTGCAGGCGACCAGGCGAGGATGGTTGTGACTTGGGCCACTGAGCGGCTCGAGTGGACAACATGGGACGAATGCTGAACGATCAGTGAACGATTAGTGACCCGGGAAGTTTGTGGGCTTGTGTCACAACGAATTCGGAGGTAATAGGACACCCTCCGTGATTCGCGGATAGTTAGCTCTCTACGATGTCCCGATTGCGTTACGCGGCGGCGAGCGCGGCGGCGGTATTCCGCGTCCGGCAGTTCGGCGCTGCGATGTGTTTGATGTGAAAGGCGAATGGTTTTGAATGGATAGGGCTCGACAATCTGTTCGGACCAGCCGTCGACGCCGTGCCAGCGCCCCGCTGTTCGGGCAGCTGCTGACGGCAGCCGTCGATGCCGCCGCCGATGCGGTGGCCATCCGCTTCAACCCCACCGATGACCCCGCCACCCAGCGCGAACTGACCTATCGCGAATTCGACGAGGCGTCCTCGCGGCTGGCCAGAGAGCTGATCGCGCGCGGCATCGGCCCCGGCGACATTGTGGCTACCGCGCTGGCCCGCTCGATCGAATCGGTCCTCGCGGTGTGGGCGATCGCGAAGACGGGCGCGGCCTATGTTCCGGTCGATCCGGCCTATCCCGCCGAGCGGATCGCGCATATGGTGTCGGATTCCGGTGCCGTGCTCGGGCTGACCACATCGGCGCATCGTGCGGCGCTCGGCGATGCGGTCGACTGGATCGAACTGGACGATCCGGTGGCGGCCGCGCGGATCGCCGACCGGCCCGAACGACCGATCTCCTACGCCGATCGGGTTCGTCGCCTGGATGAACGGCATCCGGCCTATGTCATCTACACCTCGGGTTCCACCGGTCGACCCAAGGGCGTCGTGGTCACGCATGCCGGATTGGCCGGGCTGGCCGCGATCGGGCAGCGGTACGCGCTGACCGGTGCCTCGCGGGTCACCCACCTCAGCTCGCCGAGCTTCGACTTCTCACTGATGGAACTGCTGTTCACCTTCTCGGCGGGTGCGACGCTGGTGATCGCGCCGCCGACGGTGTTCGGCGGTGTCGAACTGGCGGATCTGCTGCGCCGGGAGCGGGTCACGCATCTGCTGATCACCCCGGGTGCGCTGGAATCGGTCGATCCGGCCGGATTGGACGAGCTGCGCGTGGTGGTCGCCGGTGGCGACAAACTGGGCGCCGAACTGGTCGACCGTTGGGCTCGCAATGGCCGCGCCGTCTTCAATGCGTATGGCCCGACCGAGGTGACGGTCATGGTCACCACCGGGCAGATGGTGCCCGGTGCGCCGGTCACCCTCGGCGGCACGGTCGCGGGTGTCGGGGCTTTTGTGCTGGATTCGCGCCTGCGTCCGGTGCCGGCGGGGGTTGTCGGCGAGCTCTATCTGGCCGGGTCCGCGCTGGCACAGGGGTATCTCGGACGGCGCGGACTGACCGCGGAGAGGTTCGTGGCCAGTCCGTTCGGTGCGGAGGCCGATAGTCCGGGTGCGCGTTTGTATCGCACCGGAGATCTGGTGCGACGCGGTGACGGCGGCGTGCTGGAATACCTGGGCCGCTCCGACTTCCAGGTGAAGATTCGCGGTCTGCGCGTCGAGCTCGGCGAGATCGACAATGCGCTGACCGCGCATCCGGATGTGGATTTCGCGGCCACGCTCGGCCGCGTCCTGCCCTCCGGTGCGACCGCGCTGGTGTCCTATGTGCTGCCGCGCGCGGGGGCCGTTGTGGATACCGCCGACCTGTTGACCGCGCTCGAGCGGTCGCTGCCCGCGTACATGGTGCCCGCCGCCATTGTGGTGCTCGATGCGATCCCTTTGACGCCGGTGGGCAAGCTGGATCGGGCCGCGCTGCCGGATCCGGTCTTCGCCGCGCGCGAGTTCCGCGCACCGTCGACGCGGGTGGAGCAGGTCGTCGCCGATGTGTTCGCGGCGCTATTGCTCGCCGACGGTGCCGCGGCGCGAGCGACGGGCCCGGAGGCGGTAGCGGAGCGTGAGCACGCAGGGCACCGGGAGCGCCGTGAATCGGACACTGTCGCGCGGGTCGGTGTCGATGACGACTTCTTCGCACTCGGCGGCAATTCGCTGTTGGCCGCGCAGGCCGCCGGGCGCATCGGTACGGCACTGGGGACGCGGATACCGGTGCAGCTGGTCTTCGAGGCGCCCGGCGTCGCCCAGCTCGCGCAGCGGGTGACGGCACACGTCGGCGCCTCGGCCGGGCATGCGCTGTGTGCGCAGCCGCGCGCCGGCCGGATTCCGCTGTCCTATGCGCAGCAGCGGATGTGGTTCCTGAACCGATTCGATCCGGCCAGCGGTGTCAACAACATCCCGCTCGCGGTGCGGTTGTCCGGTGCGCTCGATATCGAGGCCTTGCGGGCCGCGACGCGCGATCTGGTACTGCGGCACGAGGTGTTGCGGACGGTGTACCCGGAGCTCGATGGCGAGGGCAGTCAACTCGTCTTGCCGATCGAGGACGTCCGCGCGGTACCGGAACTCGAGACCATCGCCGCGACCGGGGCGGATCTGCCCGAGCTGGTTACCGCGGCGGTCGTCGCCGGATTCGATGTCTGTGTCGCGCCGCCGATCCGCCTGCGACTGCTGCGACTCGGCGAATCCGACCAGGTGCTGGTGTGCGTGGTGCACCACATCGCGGCCGACGGATTCTCCATGGGACCGCTGGTGCGTGATCTCATGTCCGCCTATTCGATCCGGGCGGGCGGTGCGCGGCCGCGGTGGCAGCCGCTCGAGGTGCAGTACGCCGACTACGCGATCTGGCAGCGGGCGATGCTGGGCGCCGAGGACGATGCGCAATCGCTGCTCGCGCGCCAGATCGCCTTCTGGCGCGCCGAATTGGCCGGACTGCCGGAGCAATTGGCGCTGCCCATCGATCGGCCGCGGCCCGCGGTGCTGTCCAGCCGCGGTGCGGTATTCGCCTTCGAGATCGATGCCCAGGTGCATACGGCGCTGGAGCGGCTGGCGCGAAGCCATAATTCGACGCTGTTCATGGTGGTGCACGCCGCGTTGGCAGTAGTGCTGTCGCGACTGGCCGGAACCACCGATATCGCCATCGGAACCCCTGTTGCCGGTCGTGGGGAGAGCGCGCTCGACAATTTGATCGGGATGTTCGTCAATACGCTGGTGCTGCGCGGCGAGGTCGATTCCGAACTTTCGTTCGACGAGTTGCTGCGTAACTTCCGTCGCACCGATGTGGCGGCCTTGGGCCATGCCGATGTGCCATTCGAGCGACTGGTCGAACTGCTCGATCCGGTGCGGTCGATGGGGCGGCATCCGCTGTTCCAGGTGATGCTGACCTTCCAGAACATGGCGCAGCCGGAGCTGGAGCTGCCCGGACTCACCATATCGGGAATCGAACTCGGTGTCGTACAGTCGAAATTCGACCTCGAACTGACCGTGGTGCCGCGCGATGACAACGGCGCGGCGAATGGTCTGGCGGCGTCGTTCACCTATGCCACCGATCTTTTCGACGAGGCGACGGTGGCGGGCTTCGCCCGGCGGCTGAACGGCGTGCTGGCCACGGTGGCCGATGATCCGCACCGGGCGGTCGGGGAGATCGAGTTGCTCGAGCCCGCGGAGCGGCAGCGGATCCTGCGGGACTGGAACAACACCGCACATCCGGTGGCTCCGGAATTGCTGCTCGATGGGTATCTGCATGCCGCGCTGGCGTATCCGGATGCGGTCGCGGTGGCCTACGAGGGAACCGAACTCACCTATCGTGAATTCGACGAGCGCGTCAACCGGCTCGCGCGGCTGCTGATCCAGCGCGGTGTCGGCGCGGAATCCCTAGTGGGACTGGCGCTTCGGCGTTCGCTCGACCTGGTGGTCGGCATGTATGCGATTGTCACCGCCGGTGGCGCGTACGTGCCGCTGGATCCGGATCACCCTCGGGAGCGGATCGCGCACATTCTCGACACCGCGGCACCGGTCTGCGTGCTGACGACATCGGATGTGGTCGCGGTCTCGGACGCGATACCGGTTGTGCACCTGGATACCGTTGAGCTCGGGGCATTTTCGGGGACACCGGTGGCGGCCGACGAACTGCTGCGGCCGGTATCGCGGGACCATCCCGCCTACGTGATCTTCACTTCGGGGTCCACCGGTCGCCCGAAAGGCGTTGCGGTCACCCACGCGGCCATCAATAACCAGATCCAGTGGATGCTCGCGCACTACCCGCTCGGTCCCGATGATGTGTATCTGCAGAAAACCGCCACGACATTCGACGTATCCCTCTGGGGATATTTCATGCCGCTGCGGGCCGGCGCCAAGCTGGTGGTCGCCACGCCCGACGGCCACCGCGACCCCGCCTATCTCGCGGAAATGATTGCCGCACAACGCGTTACCGTCACCGATTTCGTGCCGTCGATGCTGGCCGTCTTCGCCGCGCACCTGACACCGGGATCCTGCCCGACGCTGCGCGATATCTTCGTGATCGGCGAGGCGCTGCCGCCGGAGACGGTGACCGCCGTGCGCGCGGTATCGGATGCGGCGGTGCACAACCTGTACGGGCCGACCGAGGCAGCGGTATCGGTGACCGCGTGGCGGGCGCAGCCGCTGGAGCAGACCTGTGTGCCGATCGGTCTGCCGCAGTGGAACTCTCGGGTCTATGTGCTGGATTCGCGATTGCGGCCGGTGCCGGCGGGTGTCGTCGGTGAGCTGTATCTGGCCGGTGTCCAGCTGGCGCGCGGCTATGTGGCCCGGCCCGATCTGACGGCGGATCGCTTCGTCGCCGATCCGTTCACCCCGGGTGCGCGGATGTACCGCACCGGTGACCTCGTCGTCTGGCGCGAGCACCCGCACCGGTTGGAGTACCTGGGCCGCACCGACTTCCAGGTGAAGTTCCGCGGCCAGCGCATCGAACTCGGCGAGATCGAAACGGCATTACTGGCCCAGCCCTCGGTGAGCCAGTCGGTCGCGGTGGTCACGCCGACGGGTGACCAGCTGGTCGGATATGTGGTGCCGCTGCCCGGCCAGCGGGTCGAACCGGGGGAATTGCTGACCGCGGTGTCCGAAGTGCTTCCGGCATATATGGTTCCGGCTGCCATCGTGGTGCTGGACGCCTTCCCGTTGAATACCAGCGGCAAACTCGATCGCAAGGCGCTGCCCGCGCCGACCTTCACCGCGCGCGAGTTCCGCGCCCCGATCACTTCGACGCAGGAGATCGTCGCGGCCGTCTTCGCCGAGGTGCTCGGGATGCAGCGGGTCGGACTCGACGACGACTATTTCGCGCTCGGCGGCAACTCACTGCTGGCCACCCGGGTCGTCGCGCGGATCAACGATGCGCTCGATACGCATATCGCGGTGCGCGATCTGTTCGAGACCTCGACCGTCGCCGCACTGGCGGACCGGGTCGTCCCCGGCACCGGCTGCGCCGCCGCCGCACGAGTGCCGCTGACCCGGGCCGAACGCCCCACTCGGGTACCGCTTTCCCTTGCCCAGCAACGGATGTGGGTGCTCAACCGGATCGATCCGGAGTCCCCGGCATACAACCTGCCCTTCGCGATCCGGCTGACCGGCACGCTCGATGTCGAGGCGCTGCGCCGGGCCGTCGAGGATGTGCTGGTGCGCCACGATGCGCTGCGCACCCGGTTCCCGACGGCGGGTACCGGCGGGCAGGCGTATCAGGAGATCCTGCCGGTCGCCGGGGTGCTGCCCAATGGACTCGAGGTCGAGACCGCCGCCGATATCCGCGGCCGGGTCGTCGAGCTGGTATCGGCCGGATTCGATGTCACCGAACAGGCACCCGTGCGAGCCCGGCTGCTGGTCGATGCCGCGGCGGATGAGCATGTGCTCGTCGTTGTCGTGCACCACATTTCGGCCGACGGTGCCTCCCTCGCGCCATTGGCTCGGGATCTGGCGACCGCCTATCTGGCCCGGGTCGGCGGCACCGCGCCCGGTTGGTCGCCGCTCGCGGTGCGGTACGCGGACTACGCGCTCTGGCAGCGCGCGGTCATCGGTACCGAGGACGATGAGAACTCGGTGGCCGCACGGCAATTGGCGTACTGGCGCGAGCAGCTTTCCGGACTGTCGACGGCACAGGTGCTGCCGCTGGATCATCCGCGCCCGACAACCCCGTCGGGTCGGGGTGCGTCGGTCGGCTGGAGTGTCTCCGCCGGGGTGCACGAAGGTCTGGTCCTTATCGCGCGCGAGCATCGATCCTCGCTGTTCATGGTGGTGCACGCCGCACTGGCGGCACTGCTCGCCCGGCTGTCGGGCGGTTCGGATATCGCGATCGGCTCGCCGATCTCCGGTCGCGGTCAGCGGGCGCTCGACGATCTGGTCGGCATGTTCGTCAACACACTGGCACTGCGCACCGCGGTCGACCGCGGCATGGCCTTCGACGAGCTCGTCGAGCGCACGCGGGCGACGGATCTGGCCGCGTTCGCCCATGCCGACCTGCCGTTCGAGCGGGTGGTCGAGGCGGTGGCACCCGGCCGTGGCGCGGCATCGCAGCATCCGCTGTTCCAAGTGATGCTGGCGTTCCAGAATCTGGAGCAGCCGAGTCTGGAACTGCCGGAGTTGACCGTCGCGGCCCTGGACGCGGGCGATATCGTCGCCAAATTCGATCTGCAGGTGGTCGTCGAACCGCGTCAGCTCGTCGACGGACAGCCCGGCGAGCTGGTCATCGTATTCACCTATGCCACCGACCTTTTCGAGGAATCGACGGTACGCGGGCTCGGGCGCATGCTGGAGCGGATTCTGGCCGCGGTGGTCGCCGATCCGCGGGCGCGCATCGGCGGCATCGATATTCTCGACGCCGACGAGCGCGATGGTGTGCTCACCGCCGGTGCCGCGCAGTGCGATGCGGCCACCGGCGGAACCGAGCTGACCCACCTGCTGACCGCCGCGGCGGAGGACGATCCGGACGCGCCCGCCCTGGTGTGGGGCGAGCGGGAAATGCCGTATCGGGAGCTCGACGCTCGATCATCACGGCTGGCCAGAGTGCTGATCGGGCGCGGCTGCGGGCCGGGCACCGGTGTCGCGATCCGGTTGGATCGCGGTGCCGATTGGGCGGTGGCGGCCTGGGCGGTGCTCAAGGCGGGCGCGGCGCTGGTGCTGCTCGCCTCGGCCGGGGAAGCGGTGCCCGCCGGGTGTGAGGTGCGGATCGGGTTGACCGCCGGCACCGATCCGGTCGGCGGCGACATCGACTGGCTGCGGCTCGATGATCCCGCGACCATCGCCGACATCGCGGCGCAATCGTCGCGACCGGTCAACCACGCGAATCGGACCGGGGTGCTCTGCGGTTCGGATCCGGCCCTCGTCGCCGCCGCGACCGGCGCGCGGATGACCTATGACGAGGTGGCGACCGCGGCGGATCGGTTGCGCATTCGCACCGGGCTGACCTTCGAATCACGCACCTTCCAGCACGGACGGTCCGATTCGGCGGCGGCGCTGCTCGAGGTGGTCGGAGCGGGCGCGACCGGGGCCAGTCTGATCGTGGTGCCGGGCGTGGAGACCGATCTCGGTGCCTCACTCGCCGAGGAGTGGGTGACGCATCTGATCGCCGATCGGGCCGCGCTGGATGCCATTGATACGACCCGGCTCGCGGATCTGCGGGCGGTGGTGCTCGAGCGCGGATCATCCGCCGGGGTCGCGCTGCCGGGGTCGTCCGAGGTCGTCCTGCTGGACGAGTTGCTTTCGGTGGGGTGGCGCTGAGGGTTCGACAATGCGTGGGGGTGGTGATCTGGCGCGGGGGTGGTGATGTAACGACAAACCCGAGGAAGTAGCTCCCTGATGGTCGGCCTGTTCGAATGTGTGTTGGTGGCGTGCGCGCGCGGTGCGCGACGGGGGTTCGGCGCATGACGCGGCCGAATCGCGAGCGGCCCAACCGGACTCGACGCCCGCGGATCAAGACCCTGCCGCAGTTGATGACCACCGCCGTCGAGGCCAATCCGGCGGGCGCTGCGCTCGTCTTCGCCGATGCGGCGACGACATCGGCGCAGCTGAGCTATGCCGAACTGGATGCTCGGTCGACCCGCTTGGCGCGCTTGCTGATCGAGGCCGGTGTGGGTCCGGAGGATCTGGTCGCGGTCGGCATTCCGCGGTCGGTGGAGTCGGTGGTCGCGGTATGGGCGATCGCCAAGGCCGGTGCCGGATTCGTGCCGGTCGACCCGAACTATCCGGCGGATCGCGTCGCCCGCATGCTGTCGGACTCCGGTGCGGCACTCGGCCTCACCGTGGCCTCGGTCGGCGCGCGGCTACCGGATGGGCCGCGGTGGCTCACCATCGATACCGCGGAGTTCGAGCAGCGGGTCGCGGGGTATTCGGCGGAGCCGGTCACCTACGCGGACCGGATCCGGCAACTGCGTGCCGAACATCCGGCCTATGTCATCTACACCTCCGGATCGACCGGCACACCCAAGGGTGTGGTCGTCACCCAGGCCGGTCTTTCGAATTTCTGCGACGAGCAGCGCGAGCGCTATCGGCTGACAGCCGATTCGCGCACACTGCATTTCGCCTCACCCTCGTTCGACGCGTCGGTGTTGGAATTGCTGCTCGCGCTGAGCCGGGGCGCGACGATGGTGGTCGCCGCGCCGACGGTCTACGGCGGTCCGGAATTGGCCGCACTGCTGCGCCGCGAACGGGTGACCCACGCCTTCATCACCCCGGCCGCGCTCGCCTCACTGCCGCCCGAGGGGCTGGACGAGTTGCGTGTGGTGGTCGCGGGTGGTGAGACCTGCCCGCCGGAGTTGGTACAGCGCTGGGTGGTGCCGATCGCAAGCGGCGCGACCCGGGAATTCTTCAATGGATACGGTCCCACCGAGACCACGATCATGACCAATATCAGTGCGCCGATGGCACCCAGGCAGCCGGTGACCATCGGGGCGCCGATTCGCGGGATCACCGAATATGTGCTGGATGAGGAGCTTGCGCCGGTACCGGGCCGGGTTGTCGGCGAACTCTACATTTCCGGTGCGCAGGTGGCCCGCGGCTATCACGACCAGCCGGGGCTGACGGCCGCCCGGTTCGTGGCCGATCCGTTCGGCGTGCCCGGCGCCCGGCTCTACCGGACCGGCGATCTGGTGCGCTGGACGGCGGATCGGGAGCTGGAATACCTGGGGCGCAACGATTTCCAAGTGAAGATCCGCGGTTTCCGGATCGAACTCGGCGAGATCGATGCGGTGCTGGCCGCGCACGACAGTGTCGGGTTCGTGGTCACCGTCGGACACGAACGCGACAGCGGCGCAACGATTCTGGTGTCATATGTGCGCGCCGCCGACGGCATGTCGGTCGAAACCGCCGAATTGACCGCGCTGGCCGCGCGGAAGCTGCCGGCCCATATGGTGCCGAGCGCCATCATGGAGCTCGATGAGATTCCGCTGACCCCGGTCGGCAAGTTGGATCGGCGGGCGCTGCCCGCACCTCGATTGGATACCAAGACCTTCCGCGCGCCCTCGGGTGCGGTGGAGCCGGTGATCGCGGAGCTTTTCGCCGAGGTCCTGGCACTGGATGTGCCGGTCGGCGCGGATGACGATTTTTTCGCACTCGGTGGCAACTCGCTCATCGGCACGCAGTTGATGGCGCGCCTCGGGGAGGCGCTCGATGCCATGGCGCCGGTGCGCCTGCTTTTCGAGGAACCGACCGTCGCCCGGCTCGCCGCCGCGGTGGCGCAGTACGCGGGGACCGGCGCCCGCCGGGCCTTGCGCGCCGGTCCGCAGCCGGATTCCATTCCGCTGTCGCTGGCCCAGCAGCGGATGTGGTTCCTGAACCGGTTCGATACGGCGTCGGCGGCGTACAACATTCCGATCGCGGTGCGGCTCACCGGTGTGCTCGATGTGGCGGCGCTGCGGGCGGCGGTCGCGGATCTCGTCGCGCGTCACGAGGTGTTGCGGACGGTGTATCCGCAGACCGAAACCGGTCCGGTGCAGCTGATCCTGCCCTCGGAAATAGCGTTACCCGAGCTGACGGTTCGAACGGTGACCGCCGAACAACTCGAATCCGCGGTGCGTGAACTGCTTTCGACCACCTTCGATGTGACCGTCGAAGTGCCGCTGCGGGCCGGGCTCTTCGAGGTCGAGAACGCCGGCACGCCAGCCGAATTCGTACTCGCGCTGGTGGTGCACCACATTGCCGCTGACGGCAGCTCGATCGGGCCGTTGACCCGCGATCTGATGACCGCCTACGCCGCTCGATCGGCGGGTTCGGAGCCGGGCTGGGCGCCGCTGCCGGTGCAGTACGCGGACTACAGCATCTGGCAGCGCGAGCTATTGGGCAGTGAGGACGATCCGGAGTCGCTGGCGGCCGGGCAGATCGCCTATTGGCGCGACGCGCTCGCGGGGCTGCCGGATCAGCTCGAGCTGCCGACGGATCGGCCACGGCCCGCGGCGCAGTCCTTCGCCGGTGGCAAGGTCGCGGTGCACATCGATGCCGAAACCCACCGGTCGCTGGCGGAATTGGCGCGCGCCGAGGGGGCGACGCTGTTCATGGTCGTGCATGCGGCACTGGCGGTACTGCTGGCCCGGTTGTCGAGCACCGATGACATCGCCATCGGCACGCCGGTGGCCGGTCGCGGTGCCGCGGCATTGGACGAGCTGATCGGCATGTTCGTCAACACCCTGGTGTTCCGGACCCGGGTGGATGAGTCCGTGCCGTTCACCGAATTGCTCGCGCGGCAGCGCGAGACCGATCTCGCGGCATTCGCGAATGCGGATGTGCCTTTCGAACGGCTCGTCGAGGTGCTCAATCCGGTGCGCTCCACGGCGCGGCATCCGCTGTTCCAGGTGGGATTGTCGTTCCAGAATCTGGCCGCGACGAATCTGGAGCTACCCGGACTGACCGTCTCGGGTGTGGATTTCGATGCGGCGGTATCGCAGTTCGATCTGCACTGGATCGTCGGCGATCAGTACGACGAGGCCGGTCGACCCGCCGGTATCCGGGGTGCGGTCACCTACGCGCGCGATCTGTTCGATGAGGCGACGGTCGCGGGTTTCGTGGCGCGTTTCGTGCGGATGCTCGGCCAGATCAGCGCCGCGCCGAGTGCGGTCATCGGCGAATGGGAATTGCTCGGCGCCGCGGAGCGGACCGAACTGGTATTCGGCCGGAATGCGACCGACCACGCGGTGGACCCGACGGCGACGCTGGTGTCGCTGTTCGATGCGACCGTCGCCGCGACACCGGGCGCGGTGGCGCTGATGGGTGCCGACGGTGAACCCGTTACCTACGGCGAGTTGGATGCCCGGGCGAACCGTCTTGCCCGGCATCTGATTTCGCGGGGCGTCGGGCCGGAGTCGCGGGTGGCGCTGGCCTTGCGGCGGTCGGTGGATCTGGTCGTCGCGATGTATGCGGTGGCCAAATCCGGTGCCGCGTATGTACCGGTGGATCCGGATCAGGCCGCGGCGCGCACCGACTACATACTGGGCACCGCGGCACCGGTCTGCGTACTGACCAATGCCGAAACGTCCTTCGATACCGCGATCGCACCGGTGGTCCGGCTGGACCGGCTCGACCTCGGCCGGTTGGCCGCGACGCCGATCGAGGACCGCGATCGGATCGCGCCGCTGCACGCGGCCGATACCGCGTACGTGATCTTCACATCGGGCTCGACGGGTCGCCCGAAGGGCGTTGCCGTATCGCATGCGGCGATCGTCAACCAATTGCTGTGGAAGACCAGCGAATTCGCGCTCGGTCCGGGTGATGCGGTGCTGTTGAAGACGGCCGCCACCTTCGATCTGTCGGTATGGGAGTTCTGGTCGGCGGCCGTCTGCGGCGGTCGATTGGTGCTCGCCGCGCCGGACGGACACCGCGACCCCGCCTATCTGAACGACCTGATGGCACGCGAATCGGTGACCACCCTGCACGTCGTGCCATCGATGCTGGACGCGCTGTTGACGGCCGGTCGGCTGCCGTTCACGCTGCGGCGCGTGCTGGTGATCGGTGAGGCGCTGCACGCCGGTCTGGCGCAGCGGTTCCGGGCCGCCTATCCGCAGAAGGAACTGTTCAATCTGTACGGTCCGACCGAGGCGGCGGTATCGGTCACCAGTCATCGGGTGACCGATGCGGACGCGGTGTCGGTGCCGATCGGTGCGCCGGAGTGGAACAGCCGTGTCTACGTGCTGGATTCGCGTCTGCGTCCGGTGCCGGTCGGTGTTCCGGGTGAGTTGTACCTGGCCGGTGCGCAGTTGGCGCGCGGCTACTTCGGACGGGTGGATCTGACGGCGGAGCGGTTCGTGGCGAACCCGTTCCGGCCGGGCGTGCGCATGTACCGCACGGGTGACCTGGTGGCCTGGAATACCGCAGGGGAGTTGGAGTATCGGGGACGCACCGACTTCCAGGTGAAGATCCGCGGGTTCCGGATCGAACTCGGCGAGATCGAGGCGGTGTTGACCGCCATCCCGGCGATCGCGCAGGCGGCGGTCATCGCCGATGCCGATCCGCGCACGGGCGACCGGCTCGTGGCGTATCTGGTTCCCTCGGCGACCGATATCGATGTGGCGCGGGTGCAGTCTGCGCTGAGCGGTGCGCTGCCGTCCTATATGGTGCCCGCCGCCTTGGTGGTCCTGGCCGAGCTTCCGCGCACCGTCAACGGCAAGCTGGATCGAAAGGCATTGCCCGCACCGGAGTTCGAGACGCGAATCTTCCGTGCGCCGTCCACGCCGATCGAGGAGATCGTCGCCGGGGTGTTCGCCGATGTGCTCGGGGTGGATCGCGTCGGGATCGATGACGACTTCTTCGCACTCGGCGGCAATTCGCTGGTCGCCACGCAGGTGGCGGCGCGTGTCGGCGCGGCACTGGATACGCAGGTGCCGGTGCGGATGTTGTTCGAGGCGACCACCGTCGCCGCACTGGCGGTCCGGGTCGAGCAGCGGGTCGGCTCCGGTCGGCGGGCGCCACTGACCGCGGGGCCGCGGCCGCAACCGGTGCCATTGTCACTGGCACAGCAGCGAATGTGGTTCCTGAACCAGTTCGATACCGCATCACCGGCCTACAACGTGCCGGTGGCGGTGCGGCTGTCCGGTGCGCTGGATATTGACGCACTGCGGCTGGCCGTCACCGATGTGGTGGCCCGGCACGAGGTGCTGCGCACCGTGTACCCGGCCCGTGACGGCATCGCCCATCAGGTGATTCTGCCCGTTGGACAGGCGGTCGCCGACCTCACGCCGGAAGATGTCGCGGCGGGTGAGCTGCGGGAGCGGATCGCCGAGCTGGTCGGTACCGGTTTCGATGTGACGTCCGAAGTGCCGGTGCGTGCCGCACTGCTGCGCTGCGATGGCGATCATGTGCTGGTGCTGGTCGCGCATCACATCAGCGCCGATGGCTGGTCGATGGGTCCGCTGACCCGTGATCTGATGCTCGCCTATGTCGCGCGCGGCGGCGGATCGGCTCCCGCGTGGACGCCATTGCCGGTGCAGTACGCCGACTTCGCGATCTGGCAGCGTGCCGTACTCGGTTCGGAATCGGAACCGGATTCCCTTGCCGGACAGCAGGTATCGTACTGGCGGCAGGCGCTCGCGGAGCTACCCGATGAGCTGAACCTGCCCTCGGATCGGATCCGGCCAGCGGTCCGCTCATTCGTCGGTGGGCACTGCGATATCGCGATCGATCCGCAGTTGCACCAAGCGCTGGTCCATCTCGCTCGCGAACAGAACGCCACGTTGTTCATGGTGGTTCACGCCGCTCTCGCGGTATTGCTCGCGCGACTATCGGGCACCGACGATATCGCCATCGGTACGCCGGTCGCCGGACGCGGTGCGGCCGAACTCGATGATGTCATCGGCATGTTCGTCAATACGCTGGTGCTGCGCACCGAGGTGCCGGGTGCGAGGACGTTCGTCGAACTGCTCGCGCACGTCAAGGACGTCGACCTACAGGCATTCGCGCATGCGGATATCCCCTTCGAGCGTTTGGTGGATCTACTCGAGCCGGAGCGCTCGACGTCGCGGCATCCGCTGTTCCAGGTGGCGCTGTCGTTCGAGAATCTGCCGGAGAGTTCCTTCGAGCTACCCGGATTGCGGGTCGCCCCGGTCGATTTCGATATCTCGATCGAGAAATTCGATCTGTCGCTGGTGATTCGCGAGTCGAGTGCTGGCATGGTGGCCGCGTTCTCCTACGCGCGTGACCTTTTCGACGATGCGACGGTGCGAGCATTCGCGGACCGGTTCGTGCGACTGCTGGCGGGGATCGTCGCGAGTGTGGATGTGCCGGTCGGTGAGCTGCCGATGCTCGCCGAATCGGAGGTCGAATCGCTGACCCGGGTGCAGCCCGACGAGGTGATGGCCGGTGGGTTGTTGCCGGATCTGCTGGTGCGTGGATTGCGTCGTGGTGCCGATCGCACGGCCATCCGGTATCAGGGGCGTTCGGTCAGTTACCGCGAGTTGGATGAGTTTTCGTCGCGTTTGGCCCGGGTGTTGATCGAGCGTGGTGTGGGTCCGGAAAGTCTTGTGGCGGTTGCTTTGCCGCGCTCGTATGAGATGGTCGCGGCGGTGTTGGCGGTGTCGAAGGCCGGTGGTGCGCATGTGCCGGTCGATCCGAATTATCCGGTGGATCGGGTGCGGCACATGGTGACCGATTCGGCCGCCGTGGTCGGTCTGACGACTGTCGAATACCTCGGTCAGTTGCCCGATGACGTGCAGTGGCTCGCGCTCGATGACGCCGAGACGGATGCACTGTGTGCCAGCCGATCCGCGGCACCGGTCAGCGATGCCGATCGGATCGCGCCGCTGCGGTTGCATCATCCGGCGTATGTCATCTACACCTCGGGTTCGACGGGTATGCCCAAGGGTGTCACCGTGACCCACGCCGGACTCGGCGGTCTGCTCGACCACGCGGTAGCGCTCTACCAAGTCGAGTCGCGCCATCGCTTCCTACACATCTGCTCGCCGAGCTTCGACCCATCGGTGCTGGAATGGCTGTGTGCCTTCTCGATCGGCGCGACGCTGGTCATCGTGCCGCCGAATGTGCTCGGCGGATCCGAACTCGGCGACCTGCTGCGCACCGAGCAGGTGACGCACGCGATCATCACTCCGGCGGTGTTGGGCACGGTGGATCCGGCCGGGTTGGAGCAGCTCGAGATGCTGTCCGTCGGTGGTGATGTGACTTCTGCGGAGCTGTTGGCGAAGTGGCAGACGGGTCGTCGGTATTACAACGGCTACGGCCCGACCGAAACCACCATCATCTCCTCCTACGCGGAATTGACCGCAGGACACCACATTACGATCGGCAAGCCGGTCAACGGCATGTCCGCCCTCGTACTCGACGCCCGGCTGAATCCGGTTCCGCCCGGTGTGACGGGTGAGCTGTATCTGGCGGGCGGTGCGCTGGCGCGCGGCTACCAGAATCGCGCCGGACTTTCCGCGGAGCGCTTCGTGCCGAATCCGTGGGGCGCGCCGGGCGCACGGATGTATCGCACCGGCGACCTGGTCCGCTGGTACGCGCCGGCCGGTGCTACCGCGGAGCTGGATTACGTGGGCCGCAGCGACTTCCAGGTGAAGGTCCGCGGCTTCCGCGTCGAACTCGGCGAGATCGATGCGGTGCTCGGCGGCCACGAGGATGTCGAATTCGCGGTCACCATCGGCCGCGAGACGGCGGCGGGTGCCACTGCGCTGGTGTCCTATGTGCTCGCGGCGACCGGCCGCACTGTCGATGCGGACGCGCTCACGGAGTACGCGGCGCGCGTGCTGCCATCGCATATGGCGCCGTCCACTGTCGTCGTCCTCGACGAGATCCCGTTGACCGCCAACGGCAAACTGGACCGCGACGCACTGCCCGAGCCGCGGTTGACGGCCACGGTGTCGCGGACACCGTCGGGTCCGCTGGAATCGCGGATCGCCGAGCTGTTCGCCCAGGTCCTGGGCGTACCGCAGGTCGGTGCCGACGATTCCTTCTTCGCCATCGGCGGCGACAGCATCGTCTCGATCCAGCTGGTGGCACGGGCCAAGGCGGCCGGAATCGGCTTCACCCCGCGCGATGTGTTCGAGCAGAAAACCGTTGCCGGGCTGGCCCGGATCGCGGTCCTCGGCTCGGAACCCGCGGCGCCGGTGCTGGCCGAGCTGCCCGGTGGCGGTGTCGGCGAAATCCCGCTCACTCCGGTGCTCGCCGGATTCCTGGCAGCGGGTTCGTTCGACCGATTCGCTCAGACCATGGTGCTCGGGCTGCCGGAGGGTATCGATCGCGCCGGACTGGTCGCCACCCTCACCGCCGTGCTCGACCACCACGACATGCTGCGCGCCCGCATATGGCACAGCGACGGCCGGTGGCACCAGGAGGTGCCCGCACCGGGAACCCTCGACGCATCGGCACTGGTGTCGGAGATGCGCGTGCCCGCCGATTCCGCGCCGCACCGGATCGGCGATGCCGCCGTGGCCGCCGCGTTGGCGGCGCTGGATCCGGCCGCGGGCCGAATGCTCGGATGCACCTGGCTGCGCAGGACGGACGGGCGCGATCTGCTCGTCGTCGCGGCGCACCACTATGTGATCGACGGGGTGTCGTGGCGGATCCTGATCCCGGACCTCATGACCGCGTGGGCGCAGCGCGCCGCCGGGGTGACGGTCGCATTGCCCGCGGTCGGCACCTCGTTCCGGCGCTGGGCACACGGTCTGGTCGAGGCCGCGGGCGCGCCATCGCGGATCGCCGAACTCGACTACTGGCACGACGTGCTGGCCACACCGGATCCCCTGCTCGGCCACCGCGCACTCGACCCCGCCGTCGATACCAATGCGACCGTCCGGCAGCTGACCGTCGAGGTGCCGGTCGAGGTCGCCGACGCGGTACTCACCACGGTGCCCGCGCGGTACCGGGGCGGCGTCAACGATGGTCTGCTCGCGGCACTGGCCATGGCGGTGCGGACCTGGCGAGCCCGACGCGGCATCGACGCTCAGGTCACCAAGGTGCGGCTGGAGGGTCACGGCCGCGAGGAGACCACGGTGCCCGGCGCCGATCTGACGCGCACGATCGGCTGGTTCACCAGCGTGTACCCGGTGGCGCTGGATCTCACCGGAATTGCCGAGGAGACCGCGGCGGTGCTGCGGTCGGTGAAGGAACAACTGCTCGCGGTGCCGGAGCGGGGCATCGGCTTCGGCCTACTGCGCCAACTGAATTCGGCGACCGCCGCGGCGCTGCCCGGTGACCTCGGACAGATCGGCTTCAACTATCTGGGCCGAGTCGGCACCGGCGGCGCGCCGGAGGGACTGACCGATCCGGCCTGGCTCCCGTCCGGCGAACTGGGTGAGCTGGACGGCGGCCAGGATCCCACGCTGCCGGCGAACGCCGTCATCGATATCAACGCGATCGTCGTCGACACCGATGCGGGACCACGGATGGACGTGGTGTTCCAGTACGCGAGCGAAATCCTCGGCGAGGCGGCGGTGCGCGAATTCGCCGACGACTGGCTGGCCGCGCTGACCGCGGTCGCCCGGCACGTGGCGGACCCGTCCGCCGGTGGTCTGACGCCATCGGATGTGCCGCTCGTCCACGCCACCCAGCGCGAACTCGACGTCTGGCGCGCGGACCAGCCGGGCCTTGCCGATGTGCTGTCGCTGTCGCCGCTGCAAACCGGCCTGCTGTTCCTGATGGAAATGCTGGCGGATTCGGCGGACCCCTACGTCATCCAGGTATCGGTCGGGCTCGCGGGCGAATTCGACCTCGAGCGCCTGCACCGTGCCGCCCAGGCGGCACTGGACCGGCATCCGAATCTGCGCAGCGCCTTCACCATCGGCGCGGACGGTAGACCGGTGCAGTTGATCGCCGATGCCGTGCGGGTGCCGTGGCGCGTGGTCAGCGAGGTGCCGGATGCCGATCTGCCGGATCTGCTGGCCGCCGACCAGGCCACCGGATTCGACCCGGCCGTCGCGCCGCTGCTGCGATTCACGGTGCACCGCACCACCTCCGGGGCCACTCAGCTGGTGCTGACCGCGCATCACATTCTGCTCGACGGCTGGTCGATGCCGCTGCTGATGAAGGATCTACTGGTCCTCTACGCGACCAGGGGCGATGCCGCGCAGCTGCCCGCTGCGCGTCCCTATCGCGACTATCTGGCATGGTTGGCGCGCCAGGACGGCGAGACCACACTGCGCGCCTGGGATATCGCGCTGGCGGGCGTCGAGCCGACGCTACTTACTCCCGCGCTGGTGCGACCGGCGTTGCCGGACACTGGTTTCGGCAGGTCGGCGTTCGAGCTGTCAGCGCCGGAAACGGCGGCGCTGACCGCCTTCGCCGCCGCGGCCGAGGTCACCGTCAATACCGTGCTCCAAGCTGCTTGGGGTGTGGTTATCGCCGGGATCACCGACCGTGACGATGTCGTCTTCGGCGTCACCGTATCCGGACGGCCACCGCAGCTCGACGGAGTCGACGAAATGGTCGGCCTCTTCGTCAACACCATCCCGGTGCGGGTCCGATTCGATACGGCGACAACGGTTTCGCGGCTGCTCACCGAGCTACAGGCCGAGCAGGCGGCACTGCTCGAACACCACTATCTCGGATTGGCCGAGGTCCAGGGTGTCGCGGGCGGCAACGAACTGTTCGATTCGCTGGTGGCCTACGAGTCGTATCCGATCGATGCCGACGGCCTGCGGCAGGCGGGCAGCGCCATCGACGGGCTGCTGGTCACCGGGGTGCGTTCGGTCGACTACACGCACTATCCGGTCACGGTGCGGGCCGAACTGGGTGCCGGGCTGCGGGTGGAGGTGCTCTACCGGGGCGATACCGTCGCCGAATCGGCGGCGCGGGCGCTCACCCAGCGGTTGCGCGGCATGCTCGGCGAGTTCGTCGCCGCGCCACAGCGTTCGGTTGTCGCGGTGCGCGATGGCGTCGCCACCGACGTGCTCACCCAGGTTCGATACTGGCGCACCGCGCTGGCGGGTCTGCCGGATGAGCTGACACTGCCGATGGATCGACCGCGATCGGCGGTGCCGTCCGATGCCGGTGCGCGGGTCGGGTTCGAGATCGGCGTGCATCTGCACGACGGGCTGCGTCGACTTGCCGAAACGCACAACACCTCGATATTCGCGGTGGCGCACGCGGCGTTCACGGTGCTGTTGGCGCGGCTGTCCGGCATGGCGGATATCGCGATCGGGACCACGGTGCGCAACGAAACCGCGAGTGCCACTGCTGGCTTCGGCAATATGGTCGTGTTGCGCACCGAATATGACGCCGGCGCGACATTCGACGAGCTGCTCGCTGCGATCGGTCCGGTCGACGCCGCCGCCTTCACCTATGTCGACGTGCCGTTCGACCAACTCGTCGAGGTGCTCGACCCGATCCGGGTACCGAGCAGACATCCGCTGTTCCAGGTCGCGATGGGCCTCCAGGACGACGCCGATCCGATCGCGGTGGATCTGCGCCTCTCGCTCACCGAGCGGGTCGGCCCGCGCGGTGATACGCGGGGTATTCTGGCCGAATTCACCTATGCGACGAATCTGTTCGACGCCGCGACCGCGCAGGGCTTCGCCGATCGATTCGGCCGGATCCTCGCCGCGGTGGTCGCCGATGCCGCGGTGACCGTCGGCGATATCGATCTGCTCGGACCCGATGAACGCGACAGCGTGCTGCGCTGGAATGCCCGCGGCGCGTGGGTACCCGGCGCCACGCTGCCCGAGCTGATCGCCGATCGGGCCCGGCGGCGACCGGATGCGGTGGCGGTCCGCTTCGGCGACACCGCATTGAGTTTCGCGGAGTTGCGGCGGCGGGCGAACCGGGTGGCCAGGGCGCTGATCGCCGCCGGTGCCGGACCGGAATCGCTGGTGGCCGTCGCGGTTTCGCGCACAGAGGAGCTGCCGGTCGCCCTGCTCGGCGTGCTCACTGCCGGTGCGGCCTATCTGCCGATCGATACCACCTATCCGGCGCAGCGCCTGGCCTTCGTGCTGTCCGACGCGGCTCCGGTCTGTGTGCTCACCACCGCGGCGCAGCGCGCCGATGTGCCGGTCGGCGACCAGCCGGTGATCTTGCTCGAAGACACGGCCGAATTCGCCGATGGCCCGATCAGCGATGCCGACCGCATCGCACCACTGCTCCCGGACAATCTGGCCTACGTCATCTACACCTCGGGATCGACCGGTGTGCCGAAGGGCGTCGGTGTCGCGCACCGCAATGTGGTGGAGCTGTGTGCGAATACCCAGCCGCTGTTCGGTTTCGACGAGACCGATGTGTGGACGCTGTTCCACTCCTTCGCCTTCGACTTCTCGGTATGGGAACTGTGGTGCGCACTGGCCACCGGCGGCGCCGTCGTGGTGGTCGACTACGCGACCTCGCGCGCACCGGAGCTGTTCCGCGAGTTGCTGATTCGCGAGCGGGTGACGGTGCTGAACCAGACGCCATCGGCGTTCTACCAGCTCATCGAGGCCGACCGGGCCGCACCCGACACCGAGGGCGATTTCGCGCTGCGACACGTCGTATTCGGCGGTGAGGCACTGGATCTGCGCCAATTGCGGCGCTGGTACGACCGCTACCCCGCGGATGCGCCGCGACTGGTCAATATGTACGGCATCACCGAAACCACGGTGCACGTATCGTTCCTGGCGCTGGACAAGCAGATCGCGGACAACCCGGCCAGCCTGATCGGGCGCGCACTGCCCGGTCTGGACGGCTATGTCCTCGACGAGCGGTTGCATCCGGTGCCGGTCGGTACGCCGGGCGAGATCTATGTGGCCGGGGCCCAGCTGTCCAGGGGATACCTCGGCAGGCCGGGGCTGGCCGCCGCGCGGTTCGTCGCGAATCCGTACGGCCCGCCGGGATCTCGCATGTACCGCACTGGTGACCTCGGGCGCTGGGGCCACTTCGACGAGGTGACCGGACTGGCCTACGCCGGACGCGGTGATCAGCAGGTCCAGTTGCGCGGCTTCCGAATCGAGCTCGGCGAGATCGAATCCGCATTGCTGCGCTGCCAAGGGGTGAGCCAGGCTGTCGTCCTGGTCCGCTCGACCGAACGCCTCGGCGATCAGCTCGTCGGCTATGTGGTGCCCGCCTCCGGCGCCCGCCTCGATCCGGATGAACTGCGCACGCAGGTGGCCGAATTCCTGACCGGCTATATGGTGCCCGCCGCGATCGTGGTGCTCGATGTCATGCCGCTCACACCGAACGGCAAGCTGGATCGGCGCGCGCTGCCCGATCCGGCATTCGAGGCACGCCGGTACCGCGCGCCCGCGACTGCGATCGAGGAAACCGTCGCCGCCGCCTTCGGGCAGGTGCTCGAGCTCGATCGATTCGGTATGGACGACAACTTCTTCGAACGCGGCGGCAATTCGCTGATCGCCACCAAGCTCACCGCGCGGCTGAGTGCGGTACTCGGCGAGAAGATTCCGGTGATGCGGGTGTTCACCGCGCCGACGCCGGGCGAATTCGTCGCGGAAATGGCGCGCCGGGCCAGCGGTCAGGTCGAGGGCGAGGCGGCCTTCGATGTGGTGCTGCCGCTGCGGGCCAGCGGTTCGGCCGATCCGCTGTTCTGCATCCATCCGGTATCCGGTATCGCGTGGTCGTTCGCGGGTCTGGCCGCCTCACTCGACCCGGAGCGTCCGATCTACGGCGTGCAGGCGCCGACGCTGGCCGCGGCGGCGGTCCTGCCGGACACGATCGAGGAGTGGGCGCGCATCTATGTCGATGCGATCCGCTCGGTCCAGCCGCAGGGGCCGTATCACCTGATCGGCTGGTCGATGGGCGGTGTCTTCGCGCACGAGATCGCGGTCCAGCTGCAGCGCGCGGGACAGCAGGTGGCCACACTCGCGGTAATGGACAGTTATATGGCCGATCCGCCCGACGAGCGCGCCCAGGGCGCGGGCTCGCCGGTGCCGGTGGCCGAGCTGATCGGCGGACTGCTCGGTGAACAGGCCGGTGACCTCGGCTTCGACACCGATGTGGACTGGGATGCGCTGGCCGAACGACTGGTCGAGCTGCCGGAGCCGTTCGCTTCCTTCGGCTCCGACCGATTCACCCGGGTGCTGGATACCGCCGTACATTCGGTGGTCCTGCGCAATGACTATCGTCCGGCGCGCTTCCACGGCGATGTCATCTACTTCACCGCGGCGCTCGACGACGTCACCGGTTCGATCGGTGCGTCGATCTGGGCCGAGGTGGTGGACGGCGCGGTGGACAATCGCGCGGTGCCGACCACGCACTGGCGGATGACGGCCGCCGCCGGTCTCGCCGAAATCGGCAGGGTATTGACCGCGGTATGGCGCGAACGGACGGTCACTACTGGGCCCGGAGAGCCGTGTCGAATGTGAGCAACTTCACTGATGCCCGGATGTTTCGCAACATCGTCCACGCGAGTCCGATACACATCTGTCACGTCTGCGCCCATGCGGCGCAGGCGAGACCGTGCATGCTGCAGGCTTATATGATGGCTCGGACTGCGCTGGCCCGGTGCAATATGCCCTCGAAGGAGGGCGGGGCAGGTCCTAGCTCGACGCGAGAGGTAAATGCACTCGAATGGAAACTGCCCGCCGTTCCGCCCGTGGTAGTCGTCGCCGCAGGTCGGGCAGCCCGCTCTTCGCGCAGCTGCTCACCGCTGCAGTGGAGTCCGCGGCGACCTCGGTCGCGCTCCGGTTCAATCCGACCGGCGATCCGGCCGATCAGCGTGAACTCACCTACCGCGAACTCGACGCCGCCTCCTCGCGGGTGGCGCGCGAGCTGATCGAGCGCGGGATCGGCGCGGGCGACTTCGTCGCGATGGGCATTACCCGTTCGGTGGAATCGATCGTCGCGCTCTGGGCGATCGCGAAGACGGGCGCGGCCTATGTGCCGGTCGATCCGAACTATCCGCCCGAGCGGATCGAGCACATCGTGACCGATTCGGGCGCCGAATTCGGCCTGACCACCAAGGCGCATCGGGCCAAGCTCGGCACCTCGACCTATTGGATCGAACTGGACGATCCGGTGGTATCCGAGCGGATCGCCGCCCGGCCGGACCACCCGGTCTCCTATGCGGACCGGGTGCGTGTGGTGAACGAACAGCACCCCGCCTATGTCATCTACACCTCGGGTTCCACCGGTAAGCCGAAGGGCGTCGCGGTCACCCACACCGGCCTGGCCGGTCTGGCGGCGGTCGGTGAGCAGTATCTGATCGACGCGGATGCGCGTGTGTCACATCTGAGCTCGCCCAGCTTCGACTTCTCGATGATGGAGACACTGTTCACCTTTTCGGTGGGTGCGACGCTGGTCATCGCGCCGCCGACGGTATTCGGCGGTGTCGAACTCGCCGATCTGCTACGCCGCGAACAGGTCAGCCATCTGCTGATCACGCCGGGTGCGCTGGAATCGCTGGATACCGACGATCTCGATGAGCTGCAGGTCGTGGTGGCCGGTGGCGACCGACTCGGCGCGGATCTGGTGGCGCGCTGGGGCGATCACGGCCGGTCCATGTTCAACGCGTACGGGCCGAGCGAGGCGACCGTCATGGTCACCAGCACCGCGGCGCTGGTGCCGGGCGAGCCCGTCACCGTCGGTTCCGCCATTTCGGGCGTCGGCGCGTTCATTCTCGATGCGCGCTTGCGTCCGGTGCCCGCGGGTGTCGTCGGTGAGCTCTATGTCTCGGGTGCGGTGCTCGCGCAGGGCTATCTCGGCCGCCCGGAACTGACCGCGGAACGTTTCGTGGCCAGTCCCTTCGGCACCGAGGCCGACAACCCGGGTGCGCGCCTGTACCGCACCGGAGATCTGGTGCGGCGCACCGAGGCCGGCGTGCTGGAGTATCTGGGCCGCTCCGATTTCCAGGTCAAGATTCGCGGCCTGCGTATCGAACTCGGCGAGATCGACAATGTGCTCACCGCGCATCCGGATGTCGACTTCGCGGCCACCCTCGGCAAGACCCTGCCCTCGGGCACGACCGCGCTGGTGTCCTATGTGCTGCCGCGTGCCGATGCCACCATCGATACCGGTGCGCTGTCCGCCCATATCGGGGAATCGTTGCCCGACTACATGATTCCGTCCGCCATCATGGTGCTGGACGAGATTCCGCTGACCCCGGTCGGCAAGGTGGACCGGGCGGCGCTGCCCGAACCGGTCTTCGCGGCGCGGCAGTTCCGCGCGCCCTCGACACCGGTCGAGGAGATCGTTGCCGAGGTGTTCGCGGCCCTGCTGCTCGGTGGTGCGCAGGATGCGCGCGTCGGCGCGGATGACGATTTCTTCGAACTCGGCGGCAATTCGCTGCTGGCCGCGCAGGCGGCCGCGCGCATCGGTTTCGCACTCGACGTGCGGGTGCCGGTGCAGGTGATCTTCGAGGCGTCCACGGTATCGGTGCTGGCCGAACGGGTTGAGCAGCACGCGGGTTCGGCCAGCGGCCGGGCGCTGACCGCGCAGACCCGCCCCGACCGGATTCCGCTGTCCTATGCACAGCAGCGGATGTGGTTCCTGAACCGCTTCGATAGTGCGAGCGCAGTCAACAACATTCCGCTCGCGGTGCGGCTGTCCGGGCGACTGGATATCGACGCGCTACGCGCCGCGGCGCGCGATCTGGCCGAGCGGCACGAGGTGCTGCGCACCATCTACCCGGAGATCGACGGCGAGGGCTTCCAGGTCGTGCTGCCCGCGGGCGATGCGCGCGCGGTGCCGGAACTCGCGGTGACCACCGCTGCCACACTGGAACTTTCGGATCTGATCATCGCCGAGGTACTTGCCGGATTCGATGTGACGACCACGCCGCCGGTGCGGCTGCGGCTGTTCCAACTCGATGAATCCGAATACGTGCTGGTATGCGTGGTGCACCACATCGCAGCGGACGGTTTCTCGCTCGGTCCGCTGGCCCGCGATCTGATGTCGGCCTATTCCGATCGGGTGCGCGGCGCACGGCCGGAGTGGCCGCCGCTCGCGGTGCAATACGCCGACTACACCGTCTGGCAGCGCGAAACACTGGGCAGCGAGGACGATCCGGAATCGGTCTTCGCCCAGCAGATCGCCTTCTGGCGCAACGAATTGGCCGCGCTGCCGGAACAATTGGATCTGCCCGCGGATCGGCCGCGTCCGGCCACCGCGTCCAACCAGGGCGCCGTCATCGCCTTCGAGGTCGGCCCTGATGTCCACGAGCGACTGAATCACCTTGCGCACGAACACAATTCGACGCTCTTCATGGTCGTGCACGCGGCGCTCGCGGTGCTGCTCGCCCGGCTGTCGGGCACCCGCGATATCGCGGTGGGCACCCCGGTGGCCGGTCGCGGCGAGGCGGCGCTGGACGATCTGATCGGCATGTTCGTCAACACCCTGGTGTTGCGGACCGAGATCGATCCCGCCATGACCTTCGACGAGCTGCTGCGCACCGTGCGCAAGACCGACGTCGCGGCCTTCGGACATGCCGATGTGCCGTTCGAGCGGCTGGTCGAGCTGCTGGATCCGGTGCGCTCGGCGGCGCGGCATCCGCTGTTCCAGGTGATGCTGGTGTTCCAGAACCTGGCGCGCACCGAACTGGAGCTGCCGGGGCTGACCGTCTCGAGCGTGGATCACGCGGTATCGCTGGCCAAGTTCGATCTGCAGCTGGAGATCGCGGAAAACGTCGACCAGCAGGGGATGTCGGCGACCTTCACTTACGCCACCGATCTGTTCGATGCCGCGACCGTGCAGGACTTCGCCGAGCGCTTCCTGCGCGTACTGTCCGCGGTGGCGGCCGATTCCGACGCGGTGCTCGGCGATATCGATCTGCTCGCCCCCGGCGAGCGCGAGCTGGTCCTGCACGAATGGAATTCGGACGGGGCGACGGTACCCGAGGTGACCCTGGTCGACCTCATCCAGGAGCAGGCGCGCCGCCGTCCGGATGCGATCGCGGTCCGATTCGGCGATACTGCACTGAGTTTCGGTGAACTGCAGCGGCGTGCGAACCGGGTGGCGCGGGCGCTGATGGCGCGCGGTGCCGGTCCGGAATCGCTGGTGGCCGTTGCCGTCGGGCGGACCGAACAGCTGCCCATCGCGCTGCTCGGTGTGCTCACCGCCGGTGCCGGATACCTGCCGATCGACACCACCTACCCGGCGCAGCGGCTCGAGTTCATGCTCACCGACGCCCAGCCGACCTGTGTGCTGACCACCGCCGATCTGATGGCCGATTTGCCGGCGACGGAGCTGCCGGTCGTGCTGCTGGAGGACACCGCGGGCTTCGGCGAATCGTCGATCACCGATATCGAGCGCACGGCCCGTCTGCGTCCGGACAACCTGGCCTACGTCATCTACACCTCGGGCTCCACCGGTGTTCCGAAGGGCGTCGGCGTGGCCCACCGCAATGTGGTGGAGCTGTTCGCCAATACCCAGCTGATGTTCGAATTCGACGAGACCGATGTGTGGACGCTGTTCCACTCCTTCGCCTTCGACTTCTCGGTATGGGAACTGTGGTGTGCGCTCGCCAATGGCGGCACCGTCGTGGTGGTCGACTATCTGACCTCGCGCTCCCCGGAACAGTTCCGCGAGTTGCTGCTTCGCGAACAGGTCACGGTGCTGAATCAGACGCCATCGGCGTTCTATCAGCTCGCCGAGGCCGACCGCGCCTCGCACGCGGGCGATCAGGGCAAATTCGCACTGCGCTATGTCGTATTCGGCGGTGAGGCACTGGATCTGCGCCAGCTGCGGCGCTGGTACGAGCGGCACGCCTACAACGCGCCCTGGCTGGTCAATATGTACGGCATCACCGAAACCACGGTGCACGTATCGTTCCTGGCGCTGGATGAGCAGCTCGCCGAGAATCCGGCCAGTGCCATCGGTCGCGCGCTGCCCGGCCTGGAGAGCTATGTGCTCGACGATCGCCTGCATCCGGCACCGGTCGGGGTGGCCGGCGAAATCTATGTCAGCGGTGCGCAGCTGTCCCGCGGCTACCTCGGTCGGCCCGGACTCGCCGCGACCCGCTTCGTGGCCAATCCGTTCGGGGCGCCGGGCTCGCGCATGTACCGCACCGGCGACCTCGGCCGCTGGGCCGGTTTCGGTGGTCAGGCGAATCTCGAATACGCCGGTCGCAGCGACCAGCAGGTGCAGTTGCGCGGCTTCCGCATCGAACTCGGTGAGATCGAGGCGGCGCTACTCGCCCAGCCCGGGGTCAGTCAGTCCGTCGTGCTGGTGCGCTCCGACGAGCACGCCGGTGACCGGCTGGTCGGATATGTGGTGGCCGAGGCCGATTCGCCATTGGACGACACCGAACTGCGTGCCGCCGTCGCCGAATTCCTCACCAGCTACATGGTTCCCGACGCGATCGTCGTACTGGACGGATTGCCGCTGACCCCCAACGGCAAACTGGACCGAAAGGCGCTGCCCGCACCGGAATTCGTCAGCGGTGTCACCTACCGCGCCCCGCAGACGCCCATCGAACAGGCCGTTGCCAGCGTGTTCGGCGGACTGCTCGGTGTGCGCGAGGTCGGCCTCGACGACGACTTCTTCGGCCTCGGCGGCAACTCGCTGCTGGCCACCAGGGCGGTCAGCCGGATCAATGAGGCGCTGGACGCGAATGTCTCGGTGCGCGAACTCTTCGAGGCCTCGACCGTCGCGGCGCTGGCCGCCCGGATCGTGCCCGGTTCGTCGAACGGTTCTCGTGCGCCGCTGGTTTCGTCGGCGCGCCCCGAGCGGGTGCCGCTGTCGCTGGCCCAGCAGCGCATGTGGGTGCTCAACCAGTTCGATACCCGCTCGGCGGCCTACAACATCCCGCTGGCCATCGGCCTGCAGGGTGCGCTCGATGTGGAGGCGCTGCGCGATGCGGTCGCCGATGTGCTGGAACGGCACGAGGCGCTGCGCACCCGCTACCCGGCGACGGGTCCGGGTGGACTGCCCTACCAGCAGGTCCTGCCGGTCGCCGAGGCATGGCCGGGCGGGCTCACGGTCGAGTCGACCACCGAACCCATCGTGCGCATCACCGAGCTGATGTCGACCGGATTCGATGTGACCGAAGAGGTTCCGGTGCGCGGCGCGCTGCTGCGCGGCGAGACCGAGAACCGTTACCTGCTGGCGATGGTGGTGCACCACATTTCCGCCGACGGCGCCTCGATGGCCCCGCTGGCCCGCGATCTGATGCTCGCCTACGCCGCGCGCTGTGCGGGCAATGTCCCGACCTGGACGCCGCTCGAGGTGCAGTACGCCGACTTCGCGATCTGGCAGCGCGAGGTCATCGGCAGCGATGACGACGAGAATTCGGTGGCCGCCCAGCAATTGGCCTACTGGCGCGAACAGCTGGCCGGACATTCCGGCGCGCTGGAGCTGCCGCTGGACCGGCCGCGCCCCGCGGTGCCGTCCATGCGCGGCGCGTCGACCGGTTTCACACTCTCGCCGGAGGTTCACGCCGGGCTGATCCGCATTGCCCGCGAACACAATTCATCGCTGTTCATGGTCGTGCACGCCGTGCTCGCGGTGCTGCTCGCGCGGTTGTCGGGCAGTTCCGATATTACGATCGGCACCCCGATCGCCGGCCGCGGCGAGCGCGCGCTCGACGATCTGGTCGGTATGTTCGTCAACACCCTGGCGCTACGCACCGCGACCGAATCGGCGACCACCTTCGACGCCCTCGTCGAACATGTTCGCGAAACCGATCTTTCGGCCTTCGGCAATGCCGATATCCCGTTCGAGCGGGTGGTCGAGGTGGTGCTGCCGAACCGCGCGACCTCGCACAATCCGCTGTTCCAGGTGGTGCTGTCGTTCGACAATATCGAGCCGCCGAGGCTGGAACTGCCCGGTCTCACGGTCGCGGCCCTGGATACCGGCGCGGTCGCGGCGAAGTTCGATCTGCAGCTGACCATCGAGCCGCGCCATCGCGAGGACGGCGCACCCGGTGAGCTCGTCGCGGTATTCAATTACGCGACAGATCTTTTCGACGAACCGACGGTGCAGGCCTTCGGGCGCAGGCTGACCCGCATCTGCGCCGCGGTGGTGGCCGATCCACAGGTCAGCGTCGGCGATATCGATATCCTCGATGCGGCCGAGCGCGATCGCAGCGCGACCGTACCGGATACCGCGCTGGAGCAGGCCACCGACGGTGTCCCGGTCACCAGCGGTGCGGCGCTGACCCAGGCGCTGGCCGCCGCGGTGGAGGACGATCCGGACGGACCCGCGGTGGTCTTCGGGGAGGACGCCGTGTCCTTCCAGGAGCTCGACGCCAGGTCCTCGCGACTGGCGCGGGTGCTGATCGGCCGTGGCTGCGGGCCGCGCACCGGTGTCGCGATCCGGCTCGATCGGAGCGTGGACGCCGTGGTCGCCACCTGGGCGGTGCTCAAGGCCGGTGCCGCGCTGGCCCCGGTGACCGCATTCGACACACCACCCCTGGCGAGTGCGCGCAGCGCGGCACTGCCCGACGGGCTGGAGATCAAGGTCGGCCTGACCATCGGCCGCGCTCCCGCCGATACCGGCGGCATCGACTGGCTCGCCCTCGACGATCCGGCCGTACTCGGTGCGATCGCCGCCGAATCGCCGCGACCGGTGACCTATGCGAACCGGACCCAGGCGCTGCGCGGTGAGGATCCGGCCTTTGTCGCCGGGGTGGCGTTGTCCTACAACGACATCGCCCTGGCGACCAAGCGACTGCGGGCACGCACCGAGCTGACCTTCGAGTCACGGCTGTTCCGGCACGGCCGCGCGGATTCCGCGGCGGCACTGCTGGAAGTCGTCGCGGCCGGTGAGAACGGTGCGTCGGTGGTGGTGACGGCGGGCGGTGAGCTGGACAACGTAACGCTGTCGGCATTGTTGGCCGACGAATGGGTGACGCATCTGTTCCTCGATCGTTCCGGTCTGGGTACCGTCGATGTGACGGGGCTGGAGGATCTGCACGCCGTGGTGCTGGACGACGGCGCGCCCGCGCCGGAATTCGGCGCCGTCGCGGCCGTTGTCGAAGTCGATGCGTTGCTGGGCGTCCAGAGGCCGGGCGACCCGAGTTGATCTTCCATCCGGAAGATCCATCGGCCTGTGCGTGCACAGGCCGGCACCGGCGGCGACCGGTCTGCGAAGTGACGATGGGCGAGGTGAGGAAAGTTCCTATGGTTGGGGTGCCGGGACAACGGGTGCTTGGACAGGATCGGGCGCGGCAGCGTCACGATCTGATGCGGTCGGCGTCGTATGCCGCGACCCGCGAGCAGTCGCTCGGGGGGATGTTCGCGTGACGCGGCCCACTCGCACTCGCCCGGTCCGGACCCGGCAGCCGCGGGTCACCACATTGCCGCAGCTGATGGCCACCGCGGTCGAGGCGAATCCCGACGGCACCGCCGTCGTCTTCGCCGATGCCACCGCGACGCTGGGACAGCTGAGCTACGCCGATCTCGACGACCGGTCCACGCGGCTGGCCCGGTTGCTCATCGAACGCGGTGTCGGTCCGGAAGACCTTGTGGCCGTTGGTATTCCGCGGTCGCTGGAGTCGGTGGTCGCGGTGTGGGCGGTGGCCAAGACCGGTGCCGGATTCGTGCCGGTCGATCCCAACTACCCGGCCGAGCGGGTCGCGCATATGGTGACCGATTCCGGTGCGGTGCTCGGCCTCGCCATCGCCGAGGTGGCCCAGCGGCTGCCGGATCGGGTCGAGTGGCTGGTCATCGATACGCCCGAATTCGCGGTGCGCCTGGAGGAATACTCGGGCGAGGCGATCACCAATGCGGACCGGGTCCGCGCGGTGCGGGCGGAATATCCGGCCTATGTCATCTACACCTCGGGGTCCACGGGCAAGCCGAAGGGTGTTGTCGTCACGCAGGCCGGACTGTCGAGCTTCTGTGATGAACAGCGTGAGCGCTATCGCGTCACGAACCAGTCGCGCACACTGCATTTCGCGTCGCCGTCGTTCGACGCGTCGGTGCTCGAGCTGCTGCTCGCGCTCGGTGGTGCGGCCACCATGGTGGTGGTCGCACCGAATATCTACGGCGGCGACGAACTGGCGACGCTGCTGCGCAGGGAACGGGTGACGCACGCGTTCATCACCCCGGCCGCACTCGCCTCCGTCGATCCGACCGGACTCGACGACTTCCGGGTCGTGGTCGCCGGTGGTGAGGCCTGCCCGCCGGATCTGGTGCGGCGCTGGGTATTACCGATCGCGAATGGTCGGTCCCGTGAGTTCTTCAATGGCTATGGACCGACCGAGACCACGATCATGACCAATATCAGCGCGCCGCTGACACCCGGTGAGACCGTGACGATCGGCGGTCCGATCCGGGCCATCACCGAATATGTGCTCGATGACCGGTTGAATCAGGTGCCCAGCGGTGTCGTCGGCGAGCTGTACATCTCGGGCGCGCAGGTGGCGCGCGGCTATCACGCCCGCCCGGCGCTGACCGCATCGCGTTTCGTGCCGAATCCGTTCGACCCCAGTGGTTCTCGGCTCTACGCCACCGGTGACCTGGTGCGCTGGACCGCCGCCGGCGAGATCGAATATGTCGGCCGCAACGACTTCCAGGTGAAGATCCGCGGCTTCCGCATCGAACTCGGTGAGATCGATGCGGTACTCGGCGCGCACGACAGTGTGGACTTCGTCGTCACCATCGGGCACAAACTCGATACCGGCGCAACGATTCTGGTGTCCTATGTGCACGCCGCGGGCAATGCGGTGGTGGACACCGACGAGCTGACCGCCTTCGCCGAACGCTCGTTGCCCGCGCATATGGTGCCGACCGCCATTATCGTGCTCGACACCATCCCGCTGACCCCGGTCGGCAAGCTGGACCGGCGCGCACTGCCCGTCCCCGTATTGGAGACCAAGAAGTACCGGGCGCCGGAGACCGAGATCGAACAGGCCATCGCCGAGGTGCTCGGCGACGTGCTCGGCATCGAACGCATCGGTCTCGACGACGATTTCTTCGCACTCGGCGGCGACAGCATCACCTCCATTCAGGTGGTGTCGCGGGCCAGGGCGCGTGGTGTGATCTTCACGCCGCGAGACGTTTTCGAATCGCGCACGGTGGCCGTGCTCGCCCCGCTGGCCACCATGGGCGCACCGGCCGAGGCCGGCGTCGAGCTGGCGACCGGGCCGCTGGTCGAGCTGTCGCAGGCCGATAGTGACCGCCTGGCGCGCGAATATCCGACGCTGGCCGAGGTCTGGCCGCTGACCCCGCTGCAGTCGGGCATGCTGTTCCACGCACAGCTGGCCGAATCATCGGTCGACGCGTACATGACCCAGTTCATGGTCGATCTCGGCGGTGATGTCGATCCCGAGCGGCTGCACGCGGCGGCGGTCGCCGTGGTGGGTCGGCATGTCAACCTGCGGGTGGCCTTCGCCGAGGATTCCGACGGCAATCCCGTGCAGGTCGTGCTCGATGCGGTCGAAGTGCCCTGGCGCGCTATCGATCTCACTCATCTCGGGTCGGACGCCCCCGCTGAACTGCGGCGGATCATGACGGCGGATCTGGCCGACCACTTCGATATGCGCACCGCGCCGCTGCTGCGCTTCGCCTTGATCCGTTCGGCGGCCGATGCCTACCACCTGCTGGTCACCAGCCATCACATCCTCATCGATGGCTGGTCGATGCCGCTGCTGACCCAGGATCTGCTGACGCTGTACGTCCTCGGCGGCGATGCGTCCCAGCTGCCGCAGGCCCGTTCCTACCGTGACTATCTGGCCTGGCTCGGCGCACAGGACCACAGCGCCGCCCGTGCCGCCTGGCGCGAGGTGCTGGCCGGTATCACCGAGCCGACGCCGCTGGCCCCGGTCGACCCGGCGCGCGAAATCTCGGCTGGCGTAGGCGAAATCGACTTCGAGCTGTCCGAGGACGACACCAAGGCGCTGAGCCGGTTGGCTGCCGATGCCGGGGTCACCGTCAATACCGTCATCCAGGCCGCCTGGGGTCTGCTCATCGGCCGCACCGTGGACCGCGACGATGTGGTCTTCGGCGCCACCGTCTCCGGGCGGCCGCCGCAGCTGGACGGCATCGAGACCATGGTCGGGTTGTTCCTGAACGCGATTCCGGTTCGGGTGCGGCTGGATGCCGACGACACGCTGGCCGGGCTGCTGCGCCAGCTGCAGGCCGAGCAGGCGGCGCTGCTCGACCACCACTACGTCGGGCTGAGTGAGATCCAGGAAATCGTCGGCGTCGAAGGGCTTTTCGATTCGCTGGTGGTCTTCGAATCCTTCCCGGTCGACGGCGAGGCGCTGACCGCGGCGGCGGGCGCGATCGATGGCATGAATATCACCGGCGCGGTCGCGGTGAACGGCACGCACTATCCGGTGACCGTGGTGGTCGTGCCCGATGTTCGCATGCACGTCACCCTCAAGTACCTGCGCGATATCTACGACGAGACGGCGGCACAGACACTCGCCCAGCGCTTCTCGGTGCTGATCGGCCGGTTCCTCAGCGATCCGCTCGCCAAGATCGCCGAAGTGGACGCACTGACCGCGGCCGACCGGGCCGTGCTCGACGCCGCCAATGCCACCGAAGTACCCGAGCTGCTGGATGATTCGACGCTGCTGACGCTGTTCGACGCGCAGGTCGCCCGCACCCCCGAGGCACCGGCGGTCATCTTCGGCGGTACCACGCTCAGCTACGCCGAACTCGACGCCCGCTCGCGCGCGCTGGCCCGTGATCTGGCCGGTCGCGGCGTCGGATCGGAATCGCCGGTGGCCGTTGCGATGCGGCGCAGCATCGAGATGGTCGTCGCGATCTACGGTGTGCTGCGGGCGGGCGGTGCGTATGTGCCGATCGATCCCGACCATCCGGCCGAGCGCAGCGAATATGTGCTCACCAGCGCGGCTCCGGTCTGTGTGCTGACCACGACCGCGACCGGCTTCGAAACCGAGACCGCCGCACCGCTGGTGCACGTGGACGGGCTCGATTCCGCCGATGCGCTGATATTCGGGGATCTGCTGGCCGATACCGTCGCGGCGACGCATCCGGACAACACCGCCTACATCATCTACACCTCCGGTTCGACCGGTCGGCCCAAGGGCGTGGCGATCACCCATCGGCAGATGGCGAACCAATTCCGTTGGGCACAGCGCACCTATCCGCACGGTCCCGGCGATGTGGTGTTGCACAAGACGCCGATCACCTTCGACATCTCGACGTGGGAACTGTTCTGGACCCTGCAGACCGGTGCCGCGGTGGTCATCGCCGAACCGGACGGACATCGCGATCCCGCCTATCTGGCCCGGGTGATCGACGAATATGCCGTCAGCACAGTGCATTTCGTGCCGTCGATGCTGGACGCATTCCTCGATGGCGCGCCTGCGGGTGCGACCGCGCATCCGTCGTTGCGGCGGGTGTTCGCCGCCGGTGAGGCGCTGTCCGCGGAGAGCGCGACGCGCTTCACCCGCTTCCTGCCGGATGCGGACCTGTTCAACTGGTACGGGCCCGCGGAGGCCACGGTCGTCACGGCCTACCCGGCCGAAGTCAACGGGCGCGTTGCGATTCCGATCGGCACCTCGGTCGCCAATACCCGGGTACATGTCCTGGACCGGCAGTTGCGGCCGGTGCCGGTCGGCGCGGTCGGCGAGTTGTATGTCGCCGGTGTGCAATTGGCGCGTGGCTATGTGAACGCACCGGCGCTGACCGCCGAGCGGTTCGTCGCGCACGCCGGTGGTGAGCGCCTGTACCGGACCGGCGATGTGGTGCGCTGGGTACCCGGCAAGGACGCACACGCGCTGGAATACCTGGGCCGCAGCGATTTCCAGGTGAAACTGCGCGGCCAGCGCGTGGAACTCGGTGAGATCGAGACGGTGCTGCTCGGCCTGGACGCGGTGCAGCGCGCGGCGGTGGCGTTGGTCAAGGGGGGCACCGGCGATCGGCTGGTCGCCTACGTGGTGGCCGCCCCGGATGCCCGGATCGACGATGACGCCCTGCTCGATCACGTGCGCACCGCGCTGCCCTCGTACATGGTGCCGTCGGCCATCGTGTGGCTGGATGCCCTGCCGCTCAATGCCAGCGGCAAACTCGACCGCAAGGCGCTGCCCGCACCGGAGTTCATCGGGCGGCCCTACCGCGAACCCGCGACTGCGCTGGAATTCACCGTCGCCGAGGTATTCGCCGAAGTACTCGGCATCGAGCGCGTGGGCGCGGACGACGATTTCTTCGACCTCGGCGGCAACTCGCTCGTCGCCACCCGCGTGGTGGCCCGGCTCGGCACCGCCATCGGCAGCCGCGTCCCGGTGCGCGCGGTGTTCGAGGCGCCGACGGTGGCCGCGCTGGCGGCGGTGATCGCGCCGAGCGCCGGTCAGCGCCGCGAGGTGCCGCTGGTGGCCGGCCCACGGCCGGAACAGATTCCGCTGTCGCTGGCGCAGCAGCGCATGTGGTTCCTGAACCAGTTCGATACCGAATCCGCGGTGAACAATCTGCCGGTCGCCGTCCGGCTCACCGGCGCACTGGATATCGCCGCACTGCAGCAGGCCGTCGCCGATCTGGTGCAGCGGCACGAAAGCCTGCGCACCGTCTACCCGGCCGACCGGGACGGTGTCGCACATCAGGTGATCGTGCCCGCCGCGCAGGCGGTTCCGGATCTGACGCCGCAGCCCATCGCGGCGGAGGCGTTGCGCGCGAAGGTCGTCGAGATCATCGCGGCCGGCTTCGATGTCACCGATCAGGTGCCGTTGCGCGGTGCGCTGTTGCGGGTCGTCGCGGCCGAGGCGCCGACGGACGAGTATGTGCTGGTCTTCGTGGCCCATCACATCAGCGCGGACGGCTGGTCGATGGGACCGATGACCCGCGATCTGATGCTGGCCTATGCCGCGCGCGCCGCCGGTGTGCTGCCCGCGTGGCAGCCGCTGCCGGTGCAGTACGCGGATTTCAGTCTCTGGCAGCGGGAGGTGCTCGGCTCCGAGGACGACCCGGACAGCCTGATCACGGCGCAGACCGAATTCTGGCGCACCGCGCTGGCCGGTCTGCCCGACGAACTGAACCTGCCCGCCGATCGGCCCCGCCCGACGACGCAGTCGTTCGCCGGCGGCACCGTCGGCTTCACCGTCGAGCCGCGGGTGCACCGCCGGCTGCAGGAGCTCGGCCGCGAGCAGAACGCGACCATCTTCATGGTCGTGCACACCGCGCTCGCGGTATTCCTGGCGCGCCTGTCGGGCACCGAGGATATCGCGGTCGGTACCCCGGTCGCCGGACGCGGCGCGGCCGAATTGGACGATGTCATCGGCATGTTCGTCAATACCCTGGTGTTGCGGACCCCGGTGCGCGGCGGCGCGACCTTCGCCGAACTGCTGTCCGTGGTCAAGGATCGCGACCTGCAGGCCTTCGCGCATGCCGATATTCCGTTCGAGCGCCTCGTCGACCTGCTGAATCCGGAGCGGTCCACGGCGCGGCATCCGCTGTTCCAGGTGGCGCTGTCGTTCCAGAATCTGCCGGACAATTCCTTCGAGCTGCCCGAATTGCGGGTCGGCGCGGTCGATCTCGATATCGACACCGCGAAATTCGACCTGTCGCTGGCGATTACCGAACTCGCGGCCACCGCCGAGGGCGGCGGTGGCATGTACGCCGAATTCTCCTTCGCGCGAGACCTGTTCGACGAGGCCTCTGTCCGGGTGTTCGCCGACCGGTTCGTGCGCCTGCTCGAGGCGATCACGACGCGGCCGGAACTGCCGGTGGGCGATCTGCCGTTGCTCGCCGAATCCGAGGCGAAATTCCTGACCCAGGTGCAGCCGGATCATGTGATGGACGGTGGGTTGTTGCCGGATCTGCTGGTGCGTGGATTGCGTCGTGGTGCCGATCGCACGGCCATCCGGTATCAGGGGCGTTCGGTCAGTTACCGCGAGTTGGATGAGTTTTCGTCGCGTTTGGCCCGGGTGTTGATCGAGCGTGGTGTGGGTCCGGAAAGTCTTGTGGCGGTTGCTTTGCCGCGCTCGTATGAGATGGTCGCGGCGGTGTTGGCGGTGTCGAAGGCCGGTGGTGCGCATGTGCCGGTCGATCCGAATTATCCGGTGGATCGGGTGCGGCACATGGTGACCGATTCGGCCGCCGTGGTCGGTCTGACGACTGTCGAATACCTCGGTCAGTTGCCCGATGACGTGCAGTGGCTCGCGCTCGATGACGCCGAGACGGATGCACTGTGTGCCAGCCGATCCGCGGCACCGGTCACCGATGCCGATCGGATCGCGCCGCTGCGGTTGCATCATCCGGCGTATGTCATCTACACCTCGGGTTCGACGGGTATGCCCAAGGGTGTCACCGTGACCCACGCCGGACTCGGCGGCCTGGTCGACCATGCGGTCGGTCTGTACCGGCTGGAGCCGAAACACCGTTTCCTGCACATCTGCTCGCCGAGCTTCGACCCGTCGGTGCTGGAATGGCTTGTCGCCCTTTCGGTCGGCGCCACCTGTGTGATCGTGCCGTCGGCCGTTATCGGCGGTCTGGAACTGGGTGAGCTGCTGCGCACCGAGCAGGTGACGCACGTGATCATCACTCCGGCGGTGTTGGGCACGGTGGATCCGGCTGGGTTGGATCAGCTCGAGATGCTGTCCGTCGGTGGTGATGTCACCACACCGGAACTGCTGGCGAAGTGGCAGCCGGGTCGTCGGTATTACAACGGCTACGGCCCGACCGAAACCACCATCATCTCCTCCTACGGCACGCTGGAAGCGGGTAGGCCGATCACCATCGGCACCCCGGTGCACGGCATGTCGGCGCTGGTACTGGATTCGCGCCTGCACCCGGTGGCCCCCGGCGTCGCGGGCGAGCTGTATCTGTCCGGTGGCGGACTGGCGCGCGGCTATCACAACCGTCCTGGGCTGAGCGCCGAGCGCTTCGTGCCGAATCCATGGGGCGAGCCGGGTGCGCGGATGTACCGCACCGGAGATGTGGTGCGCTGGTTCGCCGAACCCGATGTGCGGGCCGGCAATGCGGCGCTGCCGTCGGTGCCGTGGGTGCTCGACTATGTCGGGCGCTCGGACTTCCAGGTGAAGATCCGCGGCTACCGCATCGAACTCGGTGAGATCGACGCCGTGCTCGGCGGGCACGCCGATGTCGAGTTCGCGATCACCCTCGGCAAGCAGACCGATGCCGGCGTCACGATCCTCATATCGTATGTGCTGCCGGTGCCCGGCCGGGTCGTCGAGCCCAGCGTGCTCACCGACCACGCGGCGCGCAGTCTGCCACCCCATATGGTGCCGTCGGCCGTCGTCGTACTGGACGAGATCCCGCTGACCCCGGTCGGCAAGCTGGATCGCAAGGCGCTGCCGGAACCGGTCTTCGAACGGGTCGCCTTCCGCGCGCCGAAGACCCATACCGAACAGATCGTGGCGAGCACCTTCGCCACGGTGCTGCGCATCGGCACCGGCGCGGACGACCGTCGCTACCTCGGCCTCGACGACGACTTCTTCACACTCGGCGGAAATTCGCTGCTGGCAACGCAACTGGTGGCGCGCCTGGGCGCGGCACTGAATACCCGCGTGCCGGTTCGGGTGCTCTTCGAGGCGTCCACCGTGGCCGAACTCGCGGCCGAACTCGAAAAGCTCGTCGGTACCGGAGGCCGCAGGGCACTGGCGGCGGGTGAACGGCCGCAACATATTCCGCTGTCGCTGGCCCAGCAGCGCATGTGGTTCCTGAACCGGTTCGACACCGACTCCTCGGCCTACAATATCCCGATCGCGGTCCGGCTCACCGGCGCGCTCGATGTGGAGGCGCTGCGGCAGGCGGTCGCCGATCTGGTCGAGCGGCACGAAATCCTGCGCACCATCTACCCGCAGACCGATGCGGGCCCGGTGCAGCTGATCCTGCCCTCGGATGAGGCCGCGACGAAGCTCGAGATCCGCGAGGTGCTGCCGGATGAGCTGGAATCCGCCGTCATCGAGCTGACCTCGACGATCTTCGATGTCACCAGCGAGGTGCCGGTCCGGGTCGCGCTCTTCGATATCGACGGTGCCGCCGCGGCGGGAGCGACGGGGCCGGAGGAGGTAGCCTGCGTAACCACGGAGGGCCCCGCGGACGCCGCCATCGACACCAGCGAATACGTGCTGGCGATGGTGGTGCACCACATCTCCGGCGACGGTTCCTCGGTCGCGCCGCTGACCCGCGATCTGATGATGGCCTACGCGGCCCGTGCCGCGGCCGCCGCGCCCGGCTGGGCGCCACTGACCGTGCAGTACGCGGACTTCAGCATCTGGCAGCGCGAGGTGCTCGGCAGCGAGGACGAACCGGATTCGCTGGCCGCCGAGCAGATCGCCTACTGGCGCGATGCGCTGGCGGATCTGCCCGAACAGCTGGATCTGCCTTCGGATCGGCCGCGTCCCGCGGTGCAGACCTTCGCGGGCGGCACCGCCGAAGTGCGCATCGATCCCGAAACCCACCGGGCGCTCATCGAATTGGCGCGCGCCGAGGGTGCGACGCTGTTCATGGTCGTGCACACCGCGCTCGCCGTACTGCTCGCGCGGTTGTCGGGCACCGATGACATCGCCATCGGCACCCCGGTCTCCGGACGCGGCGAGGCGGCGCTCGACGATCTCATCGGCATGTTCGTCAACACCCTGGTGTTCCGCACCCGAGTCGACGCCGGTGCGACGTTCGCCGAGCTGACCGCACGCCAGCGCGAGGCCGATATCCAGGCGTTCGCGCATGCGGATATCCCGTTCGAGCGGTTGGTCGAGGTCCTCAATCCGGTTCGCTCGACCGCGCGGCATCCGCTGTTCCAGGTCGGGCTGTCGTTCCAGAATCTGGAGCAGTCCACCCTCGAGCTGCCCGGCCTGACCATCTCCGGTGTCGGCATCGATACCCAGGTGGCGCAGTTCGATCTGAACCTCATTGTCAGCGACGCCTACGACGAGCACGGCGTTCCCGCCGGTATCGCAGGTCAATTCGTTTACGCGAAGGACCTTTTCGATCAGGCGACCGTCGAAGGCTTCGCCGAGCGCTTCGTGCGCCTGCTCGGCCGGATCATCGCCGCTCCGGGCTCCCCGGTCAGCGAACTCGACCTGCTGGCTCCGGCCGAGCGGGAGCGCATCCTGCTGGACTGGAACCAGACCGCCCATCCGGTCGCCCCCGAACTGCTGTTGGACGGTTACCGCCGTGCGGTGGCGGAACATCCGGACGCCATCGCGGTGGCCTACGAAGGCGCCGAGCCGGCCCACCCGTCGCCCGACCACCACCCCTCAACGAGTCGCTCCGCGACGCTGACCTATCGGGAATTCGACCAGCGCGTCAACCGGCTGGCCCGACGGCTGATCGAACAGGGGGTCGGCACCGAATCCCTGGTGGGCCTCGCGATTCGACGCTCGCTGGATCTGGTGGTCGGCATGTACGCCATCGTGACGGCCGGTGGCGCGTATGTGCCGCTCGACCCGGATCATCCGGCCGAGCGGATCGCGCACATTCTCGATACCGCCCAGCCCGCGGCCGTGCTCACGACCACCGCCGATGCCATTGCGGTGCCGGGTGATACGCCGATGCTGCACCTGGATGCACTGGAGCTGGACCGATTCGACGCGACCCCGGTGCGCGCCGACGAACTGCTGCGCCCGGTGCGCCCGGAGAATCCGGCCTACGTCATCTTCACCTCGGGCTCGACCGGTCGACCCAAGGGCGTCGCGATCTCCCATGCCGCCATCCACAACCAGACCACCTGGATGCTGGCGGAATACCCGCTCGGCGTCGGCGATGTGTACCTGCAGAAGACCGCGACGACCTTCGACGTCTCGCTGTGGGGCTATTTCATGCCGCTGCGCACCGGCGCGAAGCTGGTCGTGGCCACCCACGACGGCCACCGCGACCCGGCCTATGTCGCGGAAACCATTGCCGCGCAGGGCGTGACGGTCACCGACTTCGTGCCCTCGATGCTGACCGTGTTCGCCGCACACACCCCGGCGGGCACCTGCCCGACGCTGCGGGACATCTTCGTGATCGGTGAGGCACTGCCACCGGAGACCGTCGACGCGGTGCGCGCGATGTCCGAGGCCAGGGTGCACAACCTCTACGGTCCGACCGAGGCCGCGGTCTCGGTGACCTACTGGGAGGCGCGCGGCACCGACCGCCCCGGCGTCCCGATCGGTCTGCCGCAGTGGAATACCCAGGTGTACGTGCTGGATTCGCGGCTGCGGCCGGTGCCAGCGGGTGTCGCTGGTGAGCTGTACCTGGCCGGTGACCAGCTGGCGCGCGGCTATGTGCGCCGACCCGATCTGTCCGCCGATCGGTTCGTGGCCAACCCCTTCGGCGACGGCACACGCATGTACCGCACCGGCGATCTGGTCGTCTGGCGGGAGACCGCGGCGGGCGGTGTCCTCGACTACATCGGTCGCACCGACTTCCAGGTCAAGTTCCGCGGTCAGCGCATCGAACTCGGTGAGATCGAAACCGCGCTGCTGGCCGAGGCTTCGGTGAGCCAAGCCGTCGCGGTGGTGCTGCCATCGGCGCTGGGTGACCAGCTGGTCGCGTACGCCGTGCCCGCGCCGGGTCACGAGATCGATCAGGCCGCACTGCTGACCTCGATCGGGCAAACCCTGCCAGCGTACATGATCCCGGCCGCCATCGTTGCGCTCGACGCCTTCCCGCTGAACACCAGCGGCAAGCTGGATCGCAAGGCACTGCCGGAACCCAGTTTCGCCAGCCGCGAATTCCGCGCCCCGGCCACGCCGGTCGAGGAGATCGTGGCGGGCGTCTTCGCCGATGTGCTCGGCATCGACCGCGTCGGCGTCGACGACGACTTCTTCGCCCTCGGCGGCAATTCGCTGATCGCCACCCAGGTGGTGGCCAGGCTCGGTGCCGCGATCGGCGGCCGGGTGCCGGTGCGCGCCCTGTTCGAGACCTCGACGGTCGGCGGGCTCGCCGTCAAGATCGAGCAGCACGCCGGATCCGGCGGTCGCCGGGCACTGACGGCCGGGCCGCGCCCGGATCGGATTCCGCTGTCGATGGCCCAGCAGCGGATGTGGTTCCTCAATCAGCTCGATCCGTCCTCGGCGGTGAACAATATTCCGGCCGCGGTGCGCCTGACCGGTGCACTGGATCTGGCCGCGCTGGAGCTGGCCGTTGTCGATCTGATCGAACGGCACGAGGTGCTGCGCACCGTCTACCCGCAGACCGATGACGGCCCGGTGCAGCTGATCGTGCCCGCCGAGCAGGCGGTGCCGGATCTGACACCGGTCGAGGTCAGCGCGGACGAGTTGCCCGCGCGAGTCATCGCGACGGCCTCGGCCGGATTCGATGTGACGACCGAAGTTCCGGTGCGGGCCGAGCTCTTCCGGGTCGAGCCGACCGCCGCTGGCGACTGCTCACAGGTCGCTCGAAACAACACAGAGCATGTGCTCGTGCTGGTGGCACATCACATCAGCGCGGACGGCTGGTCCATGGGCCCGCTCACCCGCGATCTGATGATCGCCTACGCCGCCCGCTCGGCCGGTGCGACTCCGGCCTGGGCGCCGCTGCCGGTGCAGTACGCCGATTTCAGCATCTGGCAGCGCGAGGTGCTCGGCTCGGAAGCCGATCCGGACAGTGTGATCAGCGCGCAGGCCGACTACTGGCGAAACACGCTGGCAGGCATGCCGGACGAGCTGAACCTCCCCGCGGATCGGCCGCGTCCGACGACACAGTCCTTCCGCGGTGGACGGGTCGTCTTCCCGATCGGCACCGAACTGCACCGCGGCCTGCGCGAACTCGCCCGCGCCAATAACGCGACCATGTTCATGGTCGTGCACACGGCGCTGGCCGTCCTATTGTCTCGTTTGTCGGGCACCGACGATATCGCCGTCGGCACCCCGGTCGCCGGTCGCGGTGAGGCCGAACTCGACGATGTGATCGGCATGTTCGTCAACACCCTGGTGCTGCGCAGCGAGGTATCGGGCGAGCTGCGTTTCGATGCGCTGCTCGCGCGCACGAAGGACGCGGATCTGCAGGCCTTCGGGCACGCCGATATTCCGTTCGAGCGGCTGGTCGACCTGCTGAATCCGGTGCGGTCGACGGCCCGGCATCCGCTGTTCCAGGTGATGCTGTCGTTCCAGAACCTGCCGGACAGTTCGTTCGAGCTGCCGGGCTTGCGGATCGGCGCGGTCGATCTGGAGATCGATACCGCGAAATTCGATCTGTCACTGACTATTCAGGAGGCCGCGTCGGACGCGGACGCGGGCATGGTCGCCGAATTGTCCTTCGCCAGAGACCTTTTCGACGATGCCACCGTGCAGGGCTTCGCGGACCGGTTCGTCGGATTGCTGGAGCAGATCGTGGCCCGGCCGGATACACCGGTGGGCGATATCGATCTGCTCAGCGATACCGAGCGGGCCGCGGTGCTGTGGCGGTGGAACGACACCAGCCGTGAGCTGGGTGCGGTCGGCACGCTGGTGGACGAGTTCGCCAGGCAGGCGGCGAATACGCCGTACGCGGTCGCGATCGTGGACCCGGCTACCGGAACCTCGTGGACGTATGCCGAATTCGGTGCGCGCGTGCACCGGTTGGCGCGGCGTCTCATCGCGGCGGGGGTCGGTCCGGAAAAACTGGTCGCCCTGGGTCTGCGGCGTTCGGTCGATCTCGTGGTCGCGGCGTATGCGGTGCACGAGGCCGGTGGCGGGTATGTGCCGCTGGATCTCGATCAGCCCGCGGAGCGGATCGGCTATGTGCTCGATTCGGCCGCGCCGGTTTGTGTGCTGACGACCACCCGGGACGATTTCGACAGCGGCGCGCTGCCCACGCTGACCCTCGATGAGCTCGACCTGTCCGGTTACTCGGACCGGCCGATCACCGACATCGAGCGCATCGCGCCCTTGCGGCCGAGCAACCCGGCCTACGTCATCTTCACCTCCGGCTCGACCGGTCGCCCGAAGGGCGTGGCCGTGCCGCATTCGGCGGTGGTGAACCAGATCCGTTGGATCACCGGCGAATACGGCATCGGTGCCGATGACATCGTGCTGTTCAAGACCCCGGCGACGTTCGACGTGTCGGTGTGGGAGTTGTTCGGCCCGTTGAGCACCGGTGGCCGGATCGTCGTCGCGAGCCCGGATGGCCATCGTGACCCGCAGTATCTGGCGGAAGTCATTGCGGCCGAGCGGGTCACCATGACCTCCTTCGTGCCCTCGATGCTCACCGTCTTCGCGGGCGCCGTCGACGGCTCCGCGCTGACCTCGCTGCGCACCCTGCTCGTCGCCGGTGAGGCCTTCACCGCCGACGCGGTGCAGGCCATCCGCAAGGTCAGCTCGGCCGAGCTGTACAACCTGTACGGCCCAACCGAATTCGCCGTACACGCGACCCACAGTCCGGTGGCCGCCGGGATCAAGGGCGCGGTGCCCATCGGCCTGCCGGTGTGGAATGCCCAGGCGTATGTTCTGGATTCGCGGCTGCACCCGGTGCCATCGGGTGTCGCGGGTGAGTTGTACCTGGCCGGTGCGCAATTGGCGCGCGGCTACGCCGGTCGCACCGATCTGACGTCGGACCGCTTCGTGGCCAACCCGTTCGGCGCGCCGGGCGCACGCATGTACCGCACCGGTGACCTGGTCACCCGGAATGCCGACGGCTCGATCGGCTACCTGGGCCGCACCGACTTCCAGGTCAAGCTGCGTGGTCTGCGCATCGAGCTCGGCGAGGTCGAAACCGCCCTCACCGCGCACGATTCGGTGGCCCAGGCGGTGGCGCTGGTGCGTGCGGATGCGCGGACCGGCGACCAGCTGGTCGCCTACGTCGTGCCCGACCACGGTGCGACGGTCGATGCCGAGCAGCTGCGGAGCCAGCTGGCCGAGCATTTGCCGTCCTATATGGTCCCCGCGGCCATTGTGGTGCTCGAGGTCATGCCGCTGAACCCCAATGGCAAGCTCGACCGCCGCGCACTGCCCGAACCCGTCTTCGCGGTGCGGGAATTCCGTGCACCCTCGACCCCGCTCGAGGCCACCGTCGCCGATGTCTTCGCCGAGGTCATCGGCGTCGAGCGGGTCGGCGTCGACGACGATTTCTTCAGCCTCGGCGGTAACTCGCTGCTGGCCGCCCAGGTCGTCAGCCGACTGCGCAAACTGACCGGCGCGCAGATCAAGGTCGCCTGGTTCTTCACCGAACCAACCGTTCTCGGCATCGCCGAGCAGATCATCGCGGTACTCGAGGACGAACACGATTTCGAATCCAGCTCCGCGGCCGCACTCGGCGTGATACTCCCCATCCGCGCCACGGGTACGAGAGCGCCACTGTTCTGCGTGCACCCGTTGGCCGGACTGTCGTGGTCCTACGCCGGATTGGCCAGGGTGCTCCCGGCCGATCAGCCGATCCTCGGCATCCAGTCGCCCGCGCTGTCCGAGGACGACTACCAGCCGGGTTCGATCGACGAGATCGTGCGTCGCTATGTCGCCGAGATCCGAGCGGTGCAGCCGCGGGGTCCGTACCGGGTGCTGGGCTGGTCGCTCGGCGGCAAACTTGCGCACGCGGTGGCGACCCAGCTGCAGGCCGATGGCGCGCAGGTCGAGCTCTTGGCGATCCTCGACGCCTACCCCGGTGGCGACTTCACCGATTTCCGGACCCAGATCCGCCAGGCCTTCACCGAATTGGGATTGGACCCGGCGGCACTGCCGGAGGCGGAGAACCTGCAGGAAATCGGTGACGAGGCGCTGGCCGCACTGCAGGCGATGGTCATCGGTGAGGGCCTGGACGTGCTGACATCGGATCGGCTGCGCCTGATCTACCGCACGGCGATGCGCACGGTCGAGCTGGAATCGCAGTACCGACCACAGGTGTTCCGAGGGCGGCTCGAGTTCTTCAGCGCCACCGCTGATGCCGAGGCGCGCGCCGATCGCACCCCCGCCGACTGGCAGCCTTTCGTTTCCGATGAGATCATCGATCGCCCGATCGGGGTGACGCACGAGTTGATGACCTCGGCCGAAGCGTTGGACGAGATCGGTCCCAGGCTCGCTGAGCTGCTCGAAACCCTGAGCGCAGGTGATAAGCCGGGAAACGCGGGTAGATCGTCGGCGTGAACAAGCGGCCAATGCGGTAACGATCGGCGTCTGACCATGCGATGCTTCTGAGTAAGCGCTGGGTGGGGAGCACTTTAGGGATTACAGGGTAGGTGAGCTCCTTCATGTTTCGGGTGGTTGGACAACGTCGGCATGAGGAAGCGGTGAGCGCGTGACGCGCCAGGCTCGCGTGCGACCGGCACGGGCACAGCGGACGCGAGTTATTACCCTGCCGCAGTTGATGGCGGCCGCCGTGGAAGCTGATCCCGGCGGCCTCGCCGTCGTATTCGCCGATGCGAACCGCAGCTCCGCGGGGCTGAGTTACGCCGAGTTGGATGAGCGTTCTACCAGGCTGGCCCGGCTGCTCATCGATCGTGGTGTCGGCCCGGAGGATCTGGTCGCCGTGGCCATCCCCAGATCGGTGGATTCGGTGCTCGCGGTGTGGGCGGTCGCCAAGACCGGTGCCGGATTCGTTCCGGTGGATCCGAACTATCCGGCGGAGCGGGTGGCGCATATGCTGACCGACTCCGGAGTGAGTTTCGGGTTGACGGTCAGTGCCGTTCGCCGCGGCCTACCCGACTATGCCGAATGGCTATTGCTCGACGATGCCGTCACCGCGCAAGGGATGCAGCGGTATCCGGTGGACCGGGTGACCAATCAGGATCGGGTGCGGCCGCTGCACGGCGCGCATCCGGCCTACGTCATCTACACCTCGGGATCGACCGGTGTCCCGAAGGGCGTGGTCATCACGCACCAGGGGCTATCCGGTTTCTGCGATGAGCAGCGCACCCGGTATCGGGTGACGAGTACCGCGCGGACACTGCATTTCGCCTCGCCGTCCTTCGACGCGTCGGTGCTGGAATTGCTGCTGGCACTGGGCGGTGCGGCCACCATGGTGGTGGTGTCGCCGACCGTCTACGGCGGTGCCGAACTGGCCGCGGTATTGCGGCGCGAGCGGGTGACGCACGCGTTCGTGACGCCCGCGGCACTGGCCTCGGTGGAACCCGAGGGGCTGGACGACCTGCGGGTCGTGGTGACCGGCGGTGAAGCGTGTCCGCCGCAGTTGGTGCGGCGCTGGGTATTACCGATCGCGGGCGGTTTGCTGCGCGAGTTCTTCGACGCCTACGGTCCGACCGAGGCCACCGTCGCCACCAATATCACCGCGCCGATGGTGCCCTGGGAGCCGGTCACCCTCGGCCCGCCCATCCATGGCGTCACCGCCTATGTGCTCAACGATCGGCTGGTGCCGGTGCCGAACCGGGTGGTCGGCGAGCTGTATGTCGCCGGGGCGCAGCTGGCCCGCGGATATCTCGGCCAGCGGGCGCTCACCGCCGCGCGCTTCGTGGCCAATCCGTTCGAACCCGGCACCCGGCTCTACCGCACCGGCGATCTGGTGCGCTGGACCGCGACCGGTGAACTGGAGTACCTGGGCCGCAATGACTCCCAGGTGAAGATTCGCGGCTTCCGCATCGAACTCGCCGAAATCGACGCGGTGCTCGGCTCGTCGCCGAGCGTGGACTTCGCGGTGACCGTCGGGCACGAGCGCGACAGCGGAACCACCGTCCTGGTGTCCTATGTGCACGCGGCGCAGGGGCACACCATCGATCCGGTGGAGTTGAAGTCGCTGGTCGAGCGGAAATTGCCGGCGCATATGGTGCCCGCCTGCATTACCGTGCTCGACCAAGTGCCGTTGACACCGATGGGCAAACTGGACCGGAGGGCATTGCCGGCACCGATCTTCGAGGCCAAGGTGTTCCGCGCGCCCTCGACACCGGTCGAGGAGATCGTCGCGGGTACCTTCGGCGACGTGCTCGGTGTCGCGCGCGTCGGCCTGGACGACGACTTCTTCGAGCTGGGCGGCAATTCGCTGCTCGCGACCCAGGTGACCGCGCGGCTGGACGCGGCGCTGGATACCGAATTGGCGGTCCGCGATCTCTTCCATGCCGCGACGGTGGCCGCCTTCGCCGCGGTGGTCGAACGCACCGCCGGATCCGGCCGGGGTCGACCGCGCCTGATCGCGGGGGAGCGGCCGGAGCTGATCCCGCTGTCGCTGGCCCAGCAGCGGTATTGGTTCCTCAACCAGTTCGACACCGAGAGTTCCGCGGTGGACAACATTCCGCTCGCCGTGCGGCTCTCGGGTGCGCTGGATATCCGCGCGCTCGGTCTGGCGATCGGGGACGTGCTGACCCGCCACGAGGTGCTGCGAACCACCTATCCGAGCGAGGGCGGGCGCCCGCATCAGGTCGTGCATCCGGTGCCGGAGAACTCCTTCGCGCTGGTGCCGACCGAGGTCACCGAGGACGAATTGGTGTCGCGGATCGTCGAATTCGCCGCCATGACCTTCGATGTCACCATCGAGGTGCCGGTCGCGATCGGACTGTTCCAGATCGCGCCGCGTGAGCACGTTGTCGCATTGACGGTGCACCATGTCGCGGCCGACGGTGCCTCGATGGCGCCGCTGGCCCGCGATCTCATGGTCGCCTATGCCGCACGGGTCCAGGGGCAGCCACCGCAGTGGCCCGCGCTGCCGGTGCAGTACGCCGATTACGCGCTGTGGGAGCGCGAGGTACTCGGTTCCGAGGACGATCCGCGATCGCTGGCCGCACAGCAGATCGCGTACTGGCAGGGCCGGCTGGCGCAGCTGCCGGACCAATTGGAGCTGCCAGCGGATCGCCCGCGTCCGCCCGCACAGTCCTTCCAGGGCAGATCGGTCCGATTCGAGATCTCCGCGGATCGGCATGCGCGGCTGCACGCGCTGGCACGGGCCAATCACGCCTCGCTGTTCATGGTCGTGCACGCGGCGCTGGCCGTCCTATTGTCTCGTTTGTCGGGCACCGACGATATCGCCGTCGGCACGCCGATCGCGGGCCGTGGTGAGCGTGAACTCGACGATCTGATCGGCATGTTCGTCAACACCCTGGTCTTCCGTACCCGAGTGCGGCCCGGCGATACCTTCGCCGATCTGCTCGCCGAGGTACGGGAGCGGGATCTGGAGGCGTTTGCGCACGCCGATGTGCCGTTCGAGCGCATTGTCGAGGCGCTGAACCCGGTGCGCTCGATCGCCCGCAATCCGCTGTTCCAGGTCGGCCTGTCCTTCCAGAACCTGGCCGACACCACCTTCGAACTGCCCGGACTTTCGGTCGGCGCGGTGGATTTCGATCTGCAGTTGGCCAAGACGGACCTGCACATCTCGCTGGCCGATCGCTACGGCCCCGACGGTACGCCCGCCGGGATCCTGACCGACTTCGGTTATGCCACCGACCTGTTCGACGAGACCACGGTGCAGGGTTTCGCGGATCGGTTCCTGCGGGTGCTCGATGCCGTCATCACCGATGTCTCGGTGCGCGTCGGCGAGATCGAACTGCTGGCCGTCGACGAGAGTTCGCGGATTCTGGCGGACTGGAACGACACCGCGCACACCGTCGATACGACGGCGACCCTGGTATCGCTATTGGATGCGACGGTGGCGGCGGCACCGGATGCGGTGGCGCTGGTATCGGATCAGCCGGGACGCAAACTCACCTACGCCGAACTCGATGCCCGGGTGAATCGCCTGGCGCGGTATCTGATCCAGCGCGGTGTGCGGCCCGAGGACCGGATCGCGCTGGGCATTCGACGGTCGATCGATCTGATCGTCGCCATGTACGCGGTGGCGAAATCCGGTGCCGCCTATGTGCCCATCGATCCGGATCAACCCGCCGAGCGCGTCGAATACATCCTGCGGACCGCGCGACCGGTCTGCCTGTTGAACACCGCCTACGACGGATTCCACACCGATGCGGTCGATTCGGTGACGATCGACGATCTCGACCTGTCCCGATATCCGGATACGCCGGTCACGGAGCGCGAACGCCGTTGGCCACTGCTACCGGGGAATACCGCGTATGTGATCTTCACATCGGGTTCGACCGGGCAGCCGAAGGGTGTCGCGGTCTCGCACGGCGCGATCGCCAACCAGTTGCTGTGGGAGACGGCCGAATTCGGCCTCGGCACCGATGATGTGGTGCTGCTGAAGACGGTCGCCACGTTCGACCTATCGGTCTGGGAGTTCTGGACGGCGGCGGTATGCGGGGGCACCCTGGTCATCGCCGCCCCCGATGGTCATCGGGATCCGGCCTATCTGGCCGAGCTGACGGCACGCGAGTCGGTGACGACCCTGCATATCGTGCCGTCGATGCTGGACGCGATGTCGACCGGACAACTGTCCCGATCGCTGCGCCGGGTGCTGGCGATCGGTGAGACGCTGCCTGTTTCGACCGCACAGCGGTTCCGTCAGGACAATGCCGCCGACCTGTTCAATCTGTACGGTCCGACCGAGGCCGCGGTATCGATCACCAGTCATCGGGTGACCGATGCGGATGCGGTATCGGTGCCGATCGGTGCCCCGGAGTGGAACAGCCGTGTCTACGTGCTGGATTCGCGTCTGCGTCCGGTGCCGGTGGGCGTTTCCGGAGAGTTGTACCTGGCCGGTGTGCAATTGGCGCGCGGCTACTTCGGACGTGCCGATCTGACGGCGGAACGGTTCGTGGCCAATCCGTTCGAATACGGCGCGCGTATGTACCGGACCGGCGATCTGGTCGCCTGGAACGAACAGGGTGAGCTGGAGTACCACGGCCGCACCGACTTCCAGGTGAAGATCCGCGGTTTCCGCATCGAACTCGGCGAGATCGAGACCGCCTTGCTCGCCCGGCCCGAGATCGCGCAGGCCGCGGTGCTCGTCACATCCGATCCGCGGATCGGCGATCGGCTGGTGGCCTACCTGGTGCCGGCGACCCCGGTGGAGGTCACCGAGGTCAAGGCGGCACTGAGTGCGGTGTTGCCGTCGTACATGATCCCCAATGCCTTCGTGACCCTGGAAGCGTTGCCCCGCAATGCCAATGGCAAGCTGGACCGCGCCGCGCTACCCGAACCCGAGTTCGAAGCCCAGGTCTTCCGCGCGCCGTCGACCCCGATCGAGGAGATCGTGGCCGGCGTCTACGGCGACGTGCTCGGCGTGCAGCGCGTCGGGCGCGACGACGATTTCTTCGACCTGGGCGGCAATTCGCTGCTCGCGACGCAGGTGGCGGCGCGGATCGGCGACGCACTCGATACCAAGGTGCTGGTGCGATCGGTCTTCGAGACGCCCACCGTGGCCGGACTGGCCGCCAAGGTCGAGACCCATGTCGGATCGGGTCGACGGCGGCCGCTGCTGGCCGGACTGCGGCCCGAGCAGGTGCCGCTATCGCTTGCGCAGCTGCGGATGTGGTTCATCAACCAGTTCGATCCCAGCTCGGCGGCCTACCACATCCCGGTGGCCATCCGGCTCTCCGGCGAGCTGGATGTGACCGCGCTCGGCCTGGCCGTCGAGGATATGGTGACCCGGCACGAGGTGCTGCGCACCGTCTACCCGCAGACTCCCGACGGCCCGGTGCAGGAGGTACTCGCCCCGAGCGAGGTGCCGATCGATCTGGTCCCGATTCCGATTGCGGAAGCGGCCGCGGCACAGGAGGTTCGACAGGTCGTCGCGGCGGGCTTCGATGTCACCGTCGAGGTGCCGTTCCGCGCCACCCTGTTCCGGCTCGATACCGGCGATTACATCCTGGTCTTCGTCGCGCATCACATCGGCGCGGACGGCTGGTCGATGGCGCCCCTGGTCCGCGACGTCATGCTCGCCTACTCCTCGCGCAGTGCCGGAGAGCCGCCCGCGTGGGCACCGCTACCGGTGCAGTACGCGGATTTCAGTGTCTGGCAACGCAATGTGCTCGGCTCCGAAGACGATCCGGACAGCCTGATCACGGCGCAGGCCGACTACTGGCGCACCGCGCTGGCCGATCTGCCCGATGAACTCAACCTGCCAACCGATCGACCACGCCCGGCGCTGCGGACCTTCGCGGGCGGACGCACCGAATTCGCGATCGACCCGCAGGTGCATGCCGGTCTGGCTCGGCTGGCGCGCGAACACAACGCCACCATGTTCATGGTGGTGCACGCCGCGCTATCGGTATTCCTGGCGCGCATGTCCGGCACCGCCGATATCGCCATCGGCACACCGGTGGCCGGTCGCGGCGCCGCCGAACTCGACGACATGATCGGCATGTTCGTCAATACGCTGGTGCTGCGCCTGGACGTGCCCGGTGAGAGCACCTTCGGCGATCTGCTCGCCCGTGCCAAGGAGACCGACCTACACGCCTTCTCCCATGCCGACCTGCCCTTCGAGCGTTTGGTCGAGTTGTTGAATCCGCCACGCTCAACCGCACGGCATCCGCTGTTCCAGGTGTCGATGTCGTATCTGAATCTGCCGACCAGCACCTTCGAACTGCCCGGATTGCGAGCGGACACCTTCGATTTCGCGATCGACACCGCGAAATTCGACCTGTCGCTGACCATGTGGGCACCGGGTACCGCCGAGGACAGCCTGCGCGGTGAATTCAACTTCGCGCGGGACCTATTCGACGACGAGACGATCGAGCGATTCGCGGCGCGGTTCACCCGACTGCTCACCGAGATCGTCGCGCGCCCGGATACCCCGGTGGGTGACCTGCCGCTGCTGGAGGCGGCCGAAGAGCGTGCGCTGACGCCGGTGCGGCGCGGTGCGACGCCCGCCGTCCGGCTGCTGCCCGACCTGCTGACCAGTGCCGTCGGCGACGATCCCGAGCATGTCGCGGTGCGTTCCGCCGGTCGCTCGATCACCTATCGCGAACTCGACGAATACTCCTCGCGGCTGGCGCGGGTGCTCATCGATCGCGGCGTCGGCCCGGAAAGCCTTGTCGCACTCGCCTTCCCGCGCTCCTTGGAAATGGTCGCGGCCTTCTGGGCGGTCGCCAAGGCCGGTGGCGCGCATGTGCCCATCGACCCGACCTATCCGGCGGAGCGGATCCGGCATATGGTGACCGACTCCGGCGTCGTCCTCGGCATCACCACCTCGACCTACGCGGAGCACTTGCCCGACGGCTCGAGTGGAACCGCCTGGCTGGAGCTCGACGATCCCGCGATCCACACCGCGGTGGCCGGGAAGTCGCCGGCACCGGTCGCCGATGCCGAACGGCTGACGACGCTGCTGCCGCAGCATCCGGCCTACGTGATCTACACCTCCGGCTCGACGGGTGTCCCCAAGGGCGTCACCGTCACCCATGTCGGCGTCGGCGGGGCCGTGGCGTACGCGAGTGCGCTGTTCCAGGTCACGGCCAACCACCGCTTCCTGCATCTGTGCTCGCCGAGCTTCGATCCGTCGGTTCTGGAGTGGCTGTGCACCTTCCACAACGGCGCGACGCTGGTGATCGTGCCGTCCACGATTCTGGGCGGCCCGGATCTGACCGCCCTGCTGCGCAACGAGCGGGTCACCCACGCGATCTTCACCCCGGCCGTACTCGGCACCGTCGATCCGGCCGGTCTGGACGAATTCCGATACCTGTGCTGCGGCGGCGATATCACCTCGCCGGAACTGGTCGCCAAATGGCAGCCGGGGCGGCACTTCTTCAACGGGTACGGTCCGACCGAGGCGACCGTCGCCGCGTCGTGGAGCGAGATGATCGCCGGGCGGCGCATCACCATCGGCGCGCCCGTGCCGGGAACGCCCATGCTGGTACTGGATTCGCGGATGCGGCCGGTGCCGCCCGGCGCGGTCGGCGAACTGTATCTCGCGGGCACCGCACTGGCGCGCGGCTACCACGACCGTCCGGTGCTGACCGCGGAGCGCTTCGTCGCCGACCCGTGGGGTCCGCCCGGTGCGCGGATGTATCGCACCGGCGATCTGGTGCGCTGGGTCGGCGAATCCGAACAGTGGGAGCTCGAATACGTCGGTCGCGCGGACTTCCAGCTGAAGATCCGCGGCTTCCGCATCGAGCTCGGTGAGATCGACGCGGTGCTCACCGGCCACGACGACATCGAATTCGCCGTCACCATCGGCCGGGAAACCGCGACGGGCGAAAAGATTCTCGTCGCCTATGTGCTCGCGGCACTCGGACGGACCATCGATACCGCCGAGCTCACCGAATACGCGGCGCGCAGCCTGCCGCGGCATATGGTGCCCGCGGCCATCGTGGTGCTCGACGCGGTGCCGGTGACGCCGGTCGGCAAGCTCGATCGCGCGGCCCTGCCCGAACCCGAACTGGCCCGACGCCCCTACCGCGCGCCGTCGACGCCGCAGGAACAGGCCGTCGCCGACGTATACGCCGAGGTGCTGGATCTCCGGAGATCGGGCATCGAGCGGGTCGGCGCCGATGACGACTTCTTCGCACTCGGCGGCAGTTCGCTGGTCGCGATGCGCGCGGTGGGCAAACTGCGCGAGCTGACCGGTATCGCGGTCCAGGTGCAGTGGTTCTTCACCGATCCCACCGTCGCGGCTCTCACCCAGCGCCTCATGGCGGCCGATGAAGCCGGGGACCACGACCACGGATTGAATGCCGAAGCCGCTCTCGACGTGCTGCTGCCGATCCGGCACGGCACCGCGGCACCGCTGTTCTGCATCCATCCGATGGCCGGATTGTCCTGGTGCTATACCGGTCTCGGGCAGTATCTGCCCGCCGACACCCCGATCTTCGGCGTGCAGTCGCCCGCGCTCTCCGAACCGGATTTCCTGCCGGTGTCGGTGGACGCGATCGCGCGCCGCTACGTCGAGGAGATCCGTGCGGTGCAACCGGACGGTCCCTACCGGCTGCTGGGGTGGTCGCTGGGCGGTTCGCTGGCGCACGCGGTCGCGGTCGAATTGCAGTCCGCCGGTGCCGAAGTCGCACTGCTGGCGATGCTGGACAGCCGCACCGGCGGCAGCATCGCCGACTTCTGGGCGGAGCTGCGCGCGGCCTTCGCTGAGCTCGGCATCGGCCCGGAGCAGTTGGGCGACAGCAATATCCGCAACCTCACCGAAGAGGCCCTCGCGGTCCTCTATGCCAGCATCCCGCCGGAACTGGCCCTGCTGACCCCGGAACGCCTGCGCCAGTGCTACCGCGGCGCGGTGCGCTCGGTGGAGCTCGGCATCAACCATCAGCACAAGGTCTTCCACGGCACGCTCGACTTCTTCAGCGCCACCGGCCACACCGCCGAATCCCGGGCCTGGCGCCCCTATGTCGACGGCATGATCACCGAACATCACATCGCCGCGACCCACGAGCTGATGACAACCCCGGCCGCCTTCGCCGAGATCGGCCCGATCATCGCCGGATTGCTAGCGGAAAAGTCCCAGCCGCCGGTCGAGGACGACATCGAGCACACCGCGATGCCGGTCAACGAGCCCGTCGCCGAAAATGCCACGGCATCAATCGAATCCGACGCATTCGTCGATACCCCCGCCCCGGTCGAACGCGAGTACATGGGTTCGGTCGAACGCGAGCATGCGGCCGGATACGAGCGCGTCGGGTCGATCGATTACGACCGTGCCGGTTCGGTCGAACATGAGCGCGTGGGTTCGGCTGACCTCGGGCGTGCGGGGTTGGTCGATTACGAGCGTGCGGGTTCGGTTGAACGTGAGCGTGCGGGGTCGGTCGATTACGACCGTGCGGGTTCGGTCGAACATGAGCGCGTGGGTTCGGCTGACCTCGGGCGTGCGGGGTTGGTCGATTACGAGCGTGCGGGTTCGGTTGAACGTGAGCGTGCGGGGTCGGTCGATTACGACCGTGCGGGTTCGGTCGAACATGAGCGCGTGGGTTCGGCTGACCTCGGGCATGCGGGATCGGTTGAACGCGACCGTGCGGGTTCGGTCGGATACGAGCGCGTAGGTTCGGTCGAACGTGGCCGTGCGGCCGAATACGAGCCCGCGGGATCCGCCAGCGAATACGCCGGATCAGTCGAAACCCCGGCCGCATTCGAATACGACTACCCGACATCGATCCTTGTCCCGGTACAGGTCGATGCCCCAGCACCGGTCGATGACTCGACGTCGATCGATGACCTGCCGCCCACCGTCGAGGCTCCGGCGCTGGGCTTCGACGACGAAGACGACGAAACCGAGGCCGCCGACCGGGCACCCGAGGTCGCCGAGTCCGAACACGTCGCATTCTCGATCGACGCGGCGGCACCCGATGACCCGATCGAACTGGCGGTCCCGCACCGCCCCGAGGAACCCGACGACAGCCCCATTCCGCTGTCGCTCACCCCGAATGCCGTGCGGCTCTTGGATTCCGGTGCCGAACTGCGCGTCATCACCCTCGATATCCCGCCCAACTTCTCGCCGGAGGCGGTGCAGTTCGCCGTCGATACGGTGCTGGAGCAGCATCCGATGCTCTGGGTTCGCCTGCACCGCTCCGGTCTCGGGCCGGATCCGGTCTTCGAGATTCCGGCCGAGGCCCAGCGCCTCGACGAGGCCTTCCTCGGGCTGGAGTACACCGCCGATCAGACCCCGCCGCCGCTCGACGATGTGGTGCGCGCCGTGGCCACCGAACTGGATCCGGCGCACGGCCGCAATATCCGCTTCGTCCTGGTCGGCGGCCGAGAGGTGCCCTCCACCATGGTGGTGGTCGCCAATGGTCTGGTGGTGGACGACACCTCGTGGCGCACCATCATCGACAAACTGTCGCTGGCCTGGTCGCGCGGCAGGCACCGGACACCCGCCGTGCCCGAGTCCGGGCTCTCCGATCTGCTCGATGTGCTCTCGGAGCGGGCGAGCGGCCCGGCCGCGATCGAGGAAGTGGCGTGGTGGCATCACACGCTGAGCGTGGTCTCCGCGGCCGCGGCCGGTGCCACGGGCAAGAATCTGCGGTCGCGTCGTCGCATCTCGCTGACCATCACCACCGAGGGCACCGCGGCCATCGTCGCGGCGGCCGCCGCGCACGGCGCGAGCGTCGACGAGGTGCTGCTGACCGCCCTGGCCCTCGCGCGGATCACCTCCGCGGGCGAAACCGTCACCGACGCCATCGGCCCGGTGGTCCGCCTGCTCGCCGACAGCCGGGGGATGGCCGAGACCGATACCCTCGTCGGCGCCTTCACCACCGCCTATCCGCTCCCGATCGGACTGGAGGGCATCGATATCGAGGAGGCGCTGGTCGGTGGCCACGCGGCGGGTATCGCGATCCAGCAGATCAAGCGGCTCACCGGTGCGGTGCCGTCCTACGGCGTCGGTTACGGATTGCTGCGGTATCTCAATCCCGATACCGCCGCCGCCCTGACCGCGCTGCCGGTCGGCCGCTGCGCGCTGCGCTATCGGGATCTGCGCCCCGCGCGCGTGCACACCGACGAACCGGCCACCGATCTGCTGCTCGATATCACCGCCGACGCGACCGCCGACGGTCTGCTCGTGCGCTTCGACTACGCGGCCGAGGTCTTCGGTGGTGACGAGGTCAAGACCTTCGCCGAACACTGGATCCGGGCACTCGGCGGGCTGGCCGAACACGGTCAGCGGGTGCGTGCCGGATGAGCTCGCCCGGGTGTGGATCCGAGGCGACCATGATCACATTCCAGCAGCTCAGACACGGTCGAGCAACATTGCGGTAACGATGTCCAGTATTGTCACGACTAAATAGGCCGTATGGTCGGGCATGGTGTCGTTGGCACAGGCCCCGACGGTCTGGGGAAGCCCACCCGTAATCACGATACGAAGTGAAGGTGTGAAATTGATGCGTAGTCTGATCCGGCGCCGCGGCACTCGTGCGGCGGCGGTGATCGCGGCAACCGCGGCATTCGCGGGAGTCATGTCCGGCTTCGGCGCATCCACGGCGACGGCCGACCCGATCATGGATTCGAAGACGCTGCTGGCGAATCCCGTCTCGGCGGACGGCTCGAAGATCACCAAGGCCGAGTACAAGGACGACCGCACCATCCGCCTGCAGGTCTACTCCGCGGCCATGGACCGCACCTTCCCGGTCGACGTGCAGCGCCCCGCCGATGCCTCGGTGCCGCGCCCGGTCCTGTACCTGCTCAACGGTGCGGGCGGCGGCGAGGACGACGCGTCCTGGGTGGCCAAGACCGATGCGCTGAAGTTCCTCGGCGACAAGAACGTCAATGTGGTCCAGCCGATCGGCGGCAAGTGGAGCTACTACACCGACTGGATCAAGGACGATCCGGTACTCGGCCGCAACAAGTGGAAGACCTTCTTCACCGAGGAGCTGCCGCCGCTGATCGACGGCGCGCTCGGCACCAATGGCACCAATGCCATCGCGGGCCTGTCCACCTCGGGCACCACCGTGCTCGCGCTGCCGATCGCCAAGCCGGGCCTGTACAAGGCCGCCGCCGCCTACAGCGGCTGCGCCCAGACCAGTGATCCGGTCGGCTCGGAGTTCGTCAAGCTGACCGTCGAGACCTGGGGCGGCGGCAATGTCGAGAACATGTGGGGCCCGATCGGTTCGGCGGACTGGGTGGCGAACGATCCCTACGTCAACGCCGAGGGTCTGCGCGGTACCGACCTCTACATCTCGACCGGCAACGGTCTGCCCGGCCCGTACGACACCCTGAACGGTCAGTACGCCCTCCCCGGCTCCTACGGTCTGGCCAACCAGATCCTTATCGGCGGCATCATCGAGGCGGGCACCAACTACTGCACCAACAACATGAAGACCAAGCTGGATTCGCTCGGCATTCCGGCCACCTTCAACTTCCGCCCCTCCGGCACCCACTCCTGGGGCTACTGGAACGACGAGCTGCACGCCTCCTGGCCCACCCTGGCCCGCGGCCTCGGCCTCTGAGGCAGTCGCCGGGAGATAGTTGCTCGAACCCGACCGCCCCGATGTGTTCTGCGACACAATCGGGGCGGTCGCTTTGTTTTTCGTCGGAGCTAGCGCAATGCCTGATTTCGCAGGTAAATGGGTAACTCGTCGGGCACGGGCTGACTCGCCCGCCTCCGACCGCCGGGCGCCGACGGCACTGTTGGGGCGCCTGAGTCTGGCCTGAAGATTTGGGAGGCGGTACAGCTAACCAAAAAGTTCGGGAACCCGTAAAATTCTGTTCTGTGAGTACAACCCTGGTCGAATCGGCGCGTAACGCGACGACTCGGGCGAGATCTGTCAGCGTCTTGCTCGGCCCGGCATTCGTAGCGGCCATCGCCTATGTCGATCCCGGCAATGTGGCGTCGAATATCAGTGCGGGCGCCGAGTTCGGCTATCTGCTCGTCTGGGTCATCGTGATGGCCAATGTGATGGCCGGGCTCGTGCAGTTCCTCTCCGCGAAGCTGGGGTTGGTCACCGGTATGTCGCTGCCGGAGACGGTCCGGTCGAAGTCGAGTCGTCCGGTGCGCCTGGCCTATTGGGTCCAGGCCGAGACCGTCGCGATGGCCACCGACCTGGCCGAGGTGGTCGGCGGCGCGATCGCGTTGAAGCTGCTGTTCGATCTGCCGCTGCTGGTCGGCGGGCTGATCACCGGTGTGGTCTCGATGGCGCTGCTGCTGGTGCAGAACCAGCGCGGGCAGAAGCCGTTCGAGCGGGTGATCACGGGTCTGCTCGCCGTCATCGCCATCGGCTTCCTGGCCAGCGTGGTGATTTCACCGCCGTCGGTCCCCGGCACTGTCGGCGGTCTGCTGCCGCGCTTCCAGGGTTCGGAGAGCGTGCTGCTCGCGGCCGCCATGATCGGCGCGACCGTGATGCCGCACGCGGTCTACCTGCACTCCGGACTGGCCCGCGACCGCCACGGTCAACCCGAGGTCGGGCCGATCCGCACCCGGCTACTGCGGATCACCCGGTATGACGTCGGACTGGCCATGGTGCTCGCGGGCACGGTCAATCTGGCCATGCTGCTGATGGCCGCGAATACCCTGCGCGGCCGCGAGAATGTCGACACCCTCGAGGGCGCGCATGCCGCCGTCGGCGATGCGCTCGGCCCCGTCGCCGCGCTGCTGCTGGCGATCGGCCTGCTGGCCTCGGGTCTGGCATCGACCTCGGTCGGCGCGTATGCGGGCGCGATGATCATGGAAGGCCTGCTGCGCCGCAAGATTCCGCTGCTGGCCCGCCGGCTGGTCACGCTGGTTCCGGCCATCATCATCCTGGCGGTCGGCATCGATCCCACACGCGCGCTGATCATTTCGCAGGTGGTGCTCTCGTTCGGCATTCCGTTCGCGCTGATCCCGCTGGTCCGTTTCACCAGCGACCGCGTCCTGATGGGCAATGATGTCAACCACCGGGTCACCACGGGGTTGGCCTGGCTGGTCGCCGTCATCATCAGCCTGCTCAATGTCGCGCTGATCTACCTGACCGTCACGGGCAATTAGGCGAACAGGGTGCGCTGGGCGTAGCCGGTATCGAAATACTCACGGGCCTCGATGATTTTGCCGTCCTCGACCCTGAAGACGATCGCCACGTGGTTGACATACGGCTCGCCGGCCTCGGTGGTCGCGCGGGTGGTCCATTCGGCGACCGCCTGCGCGCCGTCGGCCAGTACGGTCCGCACCTCCTGCGTGATCGGCTGGGACAGATCCATCCGCTCGACCATCTGCGCGACGAATTGCCCGAAGATCTCCTCCGGTCCGGTCCAGGTCCGCGCGGTCGGCAGCTCGCCGAACAGGGTCCAGGTCGATTCCGGTGTGAAGAAGGCGGCGGCGCGCTCGGTATCGCCGGATCCGAGCGCCTCGATATAGGCCAGGATCGTGGCGCGGGTCTGCTCGGTGCTCGACATGATCGCTCCTTCAGGCGTCGATGGTGAGGATCGCGTTGCCGCGGATCCGGCGGTTGTTCAAATCGGCGAGCACGCTCGCCGTTTCGGCCCAGTCGGCGACCCTACCGATCTCCGGATGCAGGCGGCCCTGCGCCGTCAGATCCACCAGGACGCGCAGATCTTCGGCATCCGTGGTGTCGGCGACCCAGTGCGGGAAATGCTTCAGCGTGAACGGGCTGACCGTCAGGTATTCGAAGAAGCTGAGCCGGATCGGTCGCAGACTCGCCTGGCCGAACCACAGCACCGTGCCGCCGGGCGCGATCCGGGCGAGCGCGTCCGCGAAGACATCGCCGCCGACCGATTCGAAGATCACCTCGAAGGGCCCGTCCGCATCGGTGACATCGTGGATAACGGCCGCGCCGAGTTCGGCCAGTCGGGCGCCACGCTCGGGGGAGGCCGCGACCGCCGTCACCGCAATGCCCGCGGCCGTTGCCAATTCGACGAGATAGTGGCCGACCCCGCCGGATGCGCCGGTGATCAGCGCCTTCTTATCGGCCGGGGCCTCGACGTGGCGGAGCAGGCGCAGTGCGGTCAAACCCGCGAGCGGCAACGCGGCCGCGGTTGTGGTCGGCATCGCGTCGGGCAGTTCGACCAATGCGGATGTCGGCACCGGCACCCGCTCGGCCCAGCCGCCGCCCTCGGCATGGCCGACCACGCGCGTTCCGACGGCAGGCCCCGAGCCGTCGGCGGCGGCCGCGACCACTCGGCCGACCACATCCTGTCCCATCACCGTGCCCGGCACGGTCGGGGTGCCGTAGGCCCCGGTCATGGCGAGGATTTCGCCACGGTTCACCGAGAATGCCTCGACCTGAATGACCGCGGCGTCGGTGGCGGGCGTGGGTTCGGAGGTCTCGGCGAATCGCACCAAGGTCCGATCACCGGTTGCGGCAAGGGCTTTCATCTGAATTCCTCCTGGTCGTTGCGATGAAAACGACACTAAGAGGGTTGGTTTCCAGGTGAAAGAAGGCAGTAATTAGTGGTATAGGTACCTGGTGGATACCAACGATCCCATGGCATACGACATCTTCAACCTGAACTGCCCGTCCCGCGCGGTCTTCGACCGGCTCGGTGAACGCTGGACCGGACTGGTGCTGCTGGCCCTGAAACCGGGCACTCTGCGCTTCTCGGAGTTGCGCAGGCAGGTGCAGGGCATCACGCAGAAGATGTTGACCCAGACCCTGCGCGGTCTGGAACGCGACGGCATGGTGTCGCGCACGGTCTATCCGACCGTACCGGTCACCGTCGAATACACCCTCACGCCGCTCGGCCACAGTCTCAGCGCCGCGGTCGATGTGCTGCGGACCTGGGCCATCGAGCACATCGACGAAATCAATACAGCCCGAGCGGAATACGCCGCAGTCGGCTAGCTCCTCAGATCAGACCCAGTTCTCGATCCAGTACTTCCAGATCAGCGGGGCGTAGGCGGCCAGCGGCGGCACCTTGATATCGGTGCCGGCCAGCGCGGCGGTGGCATTGCGGCAGTCGAACCAGCAGCTGAATTCGCTGTGCTCCAACACATCCTGGGGCACACCGACGTGTGGTAGCAGCCAGCTCGTACCGGGGATGCGCAGCACCATCTCGAGAGCGCGCTTGGGCATCACCTCGACCAGATGCGGCGCACCGGCCTCATCGGCGAACAGATTCAATGCCTCGGCGGCGCTCTGCCGCCGTGGATCGACCAGATGGTACGTGCTGGCGGTCGAGTCGGGTTGGTGTGCAAGGTGATCCAGGGCGCGGGCCACGAAATCGACCGGGACCATATTGGTTTCCCCCAGCTTCGGCACCAGCACCGGCAGGATCCTGGGCAGCTGCGCGGCCATCCGCAGCAGTCGGAAGAAGTAGTAGGGCCCGTCGATCCGGTCGATCTCTCCGGTGCGTGAATGTCCGATCACGATCGGCGGCCGATAGATGCGCCAGCCTATGCCGGACTCGCGCACGATCTTCTCGGCCTCGAATTTGGCCCGCTGCCTCGGCGAGGTCAGCACCTGGCCGACGTCGAACATGTCCTCGGCGAACAGGCCCTCGAATCCGCCCGCCACATCCACCGTCGACATATGGTGCAGCAGCCCGGCTTTCAGCTCCTCGGCGACGTCGATGACATTGCGGGTGCCGCCGCCCCGTTCGGTGAGGTCATAACTGGACGCCAGATGGAAGATATGGTCGATCGAGCCCCGGTGCTCGGCGAGCCAGCTCGGATCGATGCCGAGCCGAGGCGCGCCGAGATCTCCGCGCACCGGCCGTACCCGATCCGCACCCATCCACTCCCGGGCACACCAGGTGTACCGGTCCGCCGAATCGATGCCCGGCCGTACCAGCACATGAATATCACCCTCGCGTTTCAGCAGCTCGGGGACAAGAAACCGACCGATAAACCCAGTTGCTCCGGTAACCAGGTAAGCCATAGCGGATCAACATAGTCGCTTGTTCGGGCACGACTGTGCCCGGGATCACTTGCCCGCCTCCCCGAGCCCCGCCGAACTGGTCGGCGCGATCAGTCCGCGAAGACCGGCTTGCGCTTGGTGAGCATGGCGGTCGCGCCTTCGATGAAGTCGGGGGACTTCAGCAGTTCGCTCTGGCCGGACTTTTCGGCGGCGAGTGAGCCGTCCAGTGCCGACAGGGTCGCGGCGTTGAGCGCCTTCTTGGTGAGTTCGAGCGCGCGGCGCGGGCCCGCGGCGATCTTGGCGGCCGCCGCCTCGACCAAGGCGTCGAGTTCGTCCTCGGGGACCACGGCGGTGAACATGCCGGCCGCCTTGGCCGCCGGCGCGGGTAGCCGCTCGCCGAGCAGCGCCATCTCCGCGGCCAGCGCGCGTCCGGCCGCCGCCGCGACCATGGTGGCCGCGCCGCCGTCGGGCATCAGGCCGATATTGATGAAGGCGAGCAGCAGGTAGGAGTCCTCGGCGGCATAGACCAGATCGGCGGCGAGCGCGATGCCGACACCGACACCGGCGGCCGCGCCCTTGATCCGGGCGATGACCGGAATCGGAGCGTCCACAATGGCTTTCACGAGCCGGTTGGCAGCGTCCATCACCATGTCCGACGATATGCCGCGCTGCGCTTCCGACGCGGTTGCGGCAAGATCGGCTCCCGTGCAGAAGTCGCCGCCCGCACCGGTCAGTACGATCACCCGCACCGAGCGGTCCGTGGCGGCGGCCAGGAAGGTGTCACCGAGGGCGACCATCGTGTCGTAGTCGATGGCGTTCTTCCGCGTCGGCTTGGTGATCGTTACCCGCAGCACCTTGCCGTCGTGGACGGCGCTGAAGCCCGCGGTCGTGGTCGCGGAGTCGGGGTTGCTCATGTGCTGCTCCTGGTCTGGAATTCGGCGGGTGCTGGGCGATTTCCAGGAACCCGCGATCGCTACGGCCGGCCATGAATGGTGGTTAACTTTGCGAATTGTGGTTAACTTAGGATGATTTGTCCGGCGCTGTCAACCGACGGCGCCGCCGCAGAACGGAGAGCTACATGGTCGCGGATCGCAGCGAGGTCGACATCGCTGGCGATCGCTTGCGGGTCACTCGGAACAACCCCGAGCCCGCGCGCTCCGACGCGGGTGGGGCTCGGGCCGCCGCGGAACCCACCCCGTCGGTCCGGCGTCGCCCGAAGGACCGCAAGGTCCAGATCATCCGCGCCGCCGCGCGCGCGTTCAGCGAACGCGGGTACTACCCGGTCGGCGTCGACGAGATCGCGGCCGAGGTCGGTATCTCGGGGCCCGCGCTGTATCGCCACTTCGCGAACAAGTACGCGCTGCTGGTCGCGGCCGCCGAGGAAGGCGCACTGCACCTGCTGAAGGTCGCGCGCGGCGCGGACGATCCGAACCTGGCGCCGGAGGCCAGGCTCGACGCGCTGATCAAGGCGCTCAGTGACCACACCATCGACATCCGCCGCGAGGCCGGGCTGTACCGCTGGGAGCGGCGCTATCTGGAGGCCGAGGACCGGGCCCGGATCAGGAAGGTCTACGACGCGCTCAACGCGCTGTTGGCCGAGCCGATCGGACAGCTGCGCCCCACCGCGCCGCCCGCCGATGTGGCGATGCTGGCCGCCGGAGTGCTCAGCGCCATCGCCAGCATCTCCTCCCATCGCACCGCGCTGGCCACCGCCCGGCTGCTGCCGCTGCTGCGCGAGATGTGCTGGTCGATCCTGCGCGCCGAACTGCCGCCCGCGCCGACCGAACCCGACCCCGGACCGGCCGCCCGCGGCCTGCCGATCACCTCGAAGCGCGAACAGCTGCTCACCGAGGCGATCCGGATCTTCGGCCGCCAGGGCTATCACGAGGCCAGCATCGAGGAGATCGGCGCGGCCGTCGGCATCAATGCCTCCAGCGTCTACCGGTACTTCACCAGCAAGGCCGATCTGCTCGCCGCCGCCTTCCATCGCACCGGTGACCGGGTGGCCATCGCGATCACCGAGGCGCTGGCCGAGGCGACCAGCCGCCCCGACGCGGTCCGGCGCATCGCCGACCGCTATGCCCGACTCACCTTCTCGATGCCGGAGATCATGCCGGTCTACTACGCCGAATTCAGCAATCTGCCACAGGCCGAACAGCACAAGCTGCGCGCCATCCAGCGCCAGAATGTGCTGGAGTGGGCCAACCTGCTCGACGGCGATCAGATCGAGGCGCGCTTCCGCGTGCACGCCGCGCTCGGTCAGGTGATCGACGTCGGCCGGTTGACCAAATTCGACTCCCGGCCCGAGCAGATCGCACGCGTACGCGCCCTGATGGAAGCCGTCCTGCGCTCTGTCTGATTGCCGCGCCTGCGGCACGGCGTGTTCGCGGCCCCCTGGGGTCTCGCGTCCGAGCCGTCGAGACTCGCGACTTCGTCGCATGCGCTTCGACGGCTCGGACGCGAGACGGGCCGCGAACGGTCGCTCGTAGGACTCGCTCCGTGGTGGTCGCCCAGGGCGGGTAGTTCGACGCCCGAGGTGCACTGTCCAGCGGCTGAGGCTTGCGGCTGCGTGGCATGCGCTTCGACGGCTCGGACGCGAGACGGGCCGCGAACGGTCGCTCGTAAGACTCGCTCCGTGGTGGGGGCGTATGAAGTGATTCGCGGTTGGGCTCAGCTCTAGCGACCGTGGCGCACTCGGAAGATGGTCTTTGCGGTGCGCAGGTGCCGGGTGTGTCGATCGAAGGTGGACAGGTTCACCGGGGCGCGGTAACGCTTGCGCGCGATGGCCAGCGTCCGGCTGAATTCGCGCAGTCCCTGGTCGCCGTGATGGTGTCCCTGCCCGTATTCGCCGACGCCACCGAACGGCAACGCGGGGATTCCGGCGTAGGTGGTCGAAGAATTGATGGTCACAACGCCGACCCGCAGCTGTTCGGCGAAGGATTCGATGCCGTGCACATCGCGGGTGAACACCGACACCGCGACACCGTTGCCGACCGCGTTGATCCGCCGCGCCGCCTCGTCCATATTCGCGACCTTGTTGACGATCAGCACCGGCCCGATGCCCTCACCGGTGATCGCGACGCTCTCCTCCGGCACCTCGGCGAGCACGATGGGTTCGATATAGGGCTCGCGTATCGAGTCCAGTCCGCCGACCACCGCGCGCCCGCCCCTGGCCAGCGCGTCGCGCACCTGTCTGCGCACCACGTCGACCTGTGATTCCAGAATCATGGGACCGTAGGAGGCGCGCCGATCCGCGCCGGGGCGCAGCCGCCGCGCCTGCTCGACCACCAGTTCCAGGAATCGGTCGTAGACGGAGTTGGCGACATAGGCCCGCTGGATGCCGGTGGAGTTCTGGCCCGCATTGGCCATCGCGCCGAAGACCGCGGCCTCCGCGGCCTCGTCGAGTTTGGCGTCTACGTGAACCACCATGGTGCCCTTGCCATTCCGCTCGACCACCACCGGCGTCATGGTCTGCGCGCACAGCGAGATCACCTCGCGCGAGCCCGCATCCGAACCGGCGTAGGCGATTTTGTCCACCTTGCCCCGGCACAGGGCGGCGGTGGTGGCGTGATCGCCGGTGACCACTTGCAGCACAGGCTGATTCGGCGCCAGTTTGTTCCAGCTGTCGGCCAGCCAGACCCCGACGCCGGTGGTGAGTTCATCGGGTTTGAAGACCACGGCATTGCCCGCGGCCATCGCGTAGGCGATCGAACCCATCGGGGTGAAGACCGGGTTGTTCCACGGTCCGAGCACACCGACGACGCCCAGCGGCAGATAGCCGACGGACGCGTGCTGATTGCGGGTCAGCCAGGTCGATCCGAGCTTGCGCCGATCGAGTACCCGGGCGGCGTTGCGGGCCGCCCAATCCAGATTCTCGACGGCGAGCATCACCTCGATTGCCGCGTCCGCCTCCGGTTTTCCGGTTTCCTCGCACAGGATCTCCACCAATTCGCCTGCGCGCCTGGCGATGCTGCGCTTCCAGTCCAGTAGCCAGCGTTTGCGGGTGCCGAATCCCAGTTCCGCCCACCACTTTTCGGCGGAGCGTGCGGCGCGCACGGTGCGGTTGAGTTCACCGGCGCCCATCACGGCGTAGTTGCCGACGATTTCGCCGGTGCGCGGGTCATAGGACGTCAGCACGTTCGGTCGGCCCGATCCTCCCGTATGCGCTGCCAGCCTCGGCTGCGCGGTCTCGGCCATGGTCACCTCTCGCAGGGTCGATCCGCCGCAGACCGCTGCGCGCTAGGCGAAAGCGGTACTGCCGCAAACGAGTGAGTGCGTGTTCCCCCGTCTAGCAGACTATGGTCGCCGCGACGGCCCGACAAGGCGTTCGTACCGCCCCTACGCTGCCCTTGGCGGCCGCGACCAGCGACGATCGCGGCCGTGGCGGATCGGCCACCGCAAATGTGATGAAGGACACACTTAGGTTTCGGACTGGTGGGTATGGCGCGGTCGGCCATGCCGGAATGCGCGGGCCGGTAACATCACGCCTGGCGGCAGGGATCACCAACCGGGACGTATTCATGCCGAACGCCTAGCGACCGCCGCCGATCAGACATAGTGGAGAGTTGATGCCGAGCTTGAACCAACCGGATTCGCACGCGAGCGACCCACCGCTCGACAGTGGTGAGGCCGCGGTCGTCGTTGCCGACGTCCGGAAGTCATTCGGCGATGTGCATGCGCTGCAGGGCATCAGCTTCACCGCCGAGCGGGCCAGCGTGCTCGGCATCCTAGGGCCGAACGGCGCGGGCAAGACCACCATGGTCAAGGTGCTGTCCACCCTGCTGCGCCCGGATTCGGGTACCGCCGTCGTCGCGGGCCACGATGTGCAGAAGGATCCGGCGGGCGTGCGGCGCTCGATCATGATGACCGGTCAGTACGCCGCACTCGATGAGAACCTGTCCGGCCGCGAGAACCTGGAGCTGTTCGGCCGCCTGATGGGCCTGGGCAAATCCGCCGCCCGCAAGCGCGCCGACGTCCTGCTCGAGGAATTCGACCTGGTGAGCGCGGGGCGTCGTACGGTGCGCAACTATTCGGGCGGTATGCGTCGTCGCGTCGATATCGCCTGCGGACTGGTGGTGCGCCCCGAGGTGGTGTTCCTCGACGAGCCGACCACCGGTCTGGACCCGCGCAGCCGTCAGGGCGTGTGGGATCTGGTGACCGCGCTGAAGAATCAGGGCATCACGGTGCTGCTCACCACGCAGTACCTCGAGGAAGCCGACGTGCTCAGCGACAACATCATCGTCATCGATAAGGGCACGGTGATCGCCGAGGGCACCGCCGACGAGCTCAAGGAGAAGACCGGCGGCAGCTACTGCGAGGTGGTGCCGCTGGATCCGACCCAGCTCGGCAAGGCCGCCGCCGCGCTCGGCGATCTGGTGCCCGCCGCGGTGCTCGCCGACATCAATGGCGGGGACCGGCTTTCGATTCCGGCGCCCGATGGTGCCGCTACCCTGTCCGAGGCGCTGCGCAGGCTCGACGCCGCCGCGATCCAGCTGGCCGATATCGCGCTGCGGCGGCCCTCGCTCGATGACGTATTCCTGTCCATCACCGGCCATTCGGGCGGCCACTAGTGAGTTCCGCAACCGTTGAGCAGCCCGATTCGGCGCTGCTCTTCGCCGAGCTGCCCGCGGCCCGGCTGTCCTCCTTCGCGCAGTGGCAGGCGCTGACCGGACGCATCATCCGGACCATGGCCACCAAGGGCGAACTGATCGTCGCGATGATCACCCCGCTGGTGTTCACCCTCGGCTTCTATCTGCCGCTGCGGTATGTGATGAAGTTCCAGGGCATCGACTATGCCCAGTTCGTCATGCCGATCATCGTGCTGCAGACCATGGCCTTCACCATGATGTCGAATGCGCAGCTGGCCGCCTACGAGGCGCTGACCGGTCTGAGCACCCGACTACAGACGATGCCGATCGGCGCCATGGTGCCCTTGAGCGCGCGCATCGCCGCCGGGTTGGTTCGTTCGCTCACCTCGCTGACCGCGGCCATCATCTTCGGCTACATGATCGGCTTCCGATTCGTCGCCGGTCCCGGTCAGGCCGTGCTGTTCTGCGTGTTCTCGATCGCGGTCGGTACCGTGCTCGCACTCGGCGCGGACGCACTCGGCAGTCTGACCAAGAGTCCGGAATCGCTGAGCCAGGCATTGACATTGCCCACCTTGATCTTCGGCATGCTCTCGTGCGGATTCGTCCCGGAGCGCAGTTTTCCGATGTGGATCCGACCGTTCGTGCGTAATCAGCCGATTTCCCAGTTCTCCTTCGCGCTGCGCGATATGGCCCATAACGGGGTGAGCTGGGATGTGCTGTGGGTGCCGCTGGTCTGGTTGGGTGGTGCGGCGATCGTCTTCACCCCGTTGGCGATCTGGGCGAGCGTGAGGCGGTCATGAGTTCTGTCGAGACTGTGGAGCGCACCGAGATCGACGGTTTCGAGGTGCTGCCGCGGGTCATCGCGCCGTCCGAACGCGCGCTGTCCACCTGGGTCGTGCACAGCCTGATCCAGTGCAAGCGACTGCTGCTGGTGTGGGCGCGCGATCCGGCGACCACCATCCAGACACTGGTCTATCCGGCATTGACGCTATTGATGTTCCGCATCGTGCTCGGCAATTCGATCACCGCGGCCACCGGCATGCCGAGCATCTACGGGCAGGTCGCGCTGATCACGCTGGTCGCGGCGATGTCGGGTGCGGTGGTCAGTGCGCTGGGCTTCAAGGGTGAGAAGTTCACCGGACTGCTCGGGCGCTTCTGGACCATGCCGGTGCACCGGGCGGCCGGACTGACCGGCAGGCTTTTTGCCGAGGCGGTCCGTGTCCTGGTCACCACCCTGTTCGTGATCGCGGTCGGCTTCACCCTCGGCTTCCGCTTCGGCCAGGGTCCGCTCGCGGCCATCGCGCTCATCGGCATTCCGGTGCTGTTCGGGGTGGGCTTCGCCGTGCTCGTCACCGCACTGGCGACCATTACCGAGGGCGTCATGCTCGTCAGCCTGATCGGCATCTTCAACACCCTGCTGATGTTCTTCAACACCGGCTTCGTACCGGTCTTCGCCTACCCGATCTGGCTCCAGGACGTGGTCGCCAACCAGCCGATGAGCTGTGCCATCGATGCCATGAAGGGCCTGTCCTACGGCGGTTCGGTAGCCGAACCCCTCCTCGAGACCGTCGCCTGGGTAGTCGGCCTCACCATCGTGTTCGCCTACCCCGCCATCCGCGGCTACCAACGCGCCGCCGAAACCGGCGCCTGACGAACCCGGCCCGGTCCGCGCCGCCGCGCCGACCGGGCCGGGTGCTCAGATGCGCTCGAGCGGCTCCGTGAAATCGTAGTTCAGCCAGCGGTTTCGGTTGGTCCAGCCGACCAGGTCGTAGCGCCAGTGGAAGGGCCAGGTGTGCGCGACGGTGTTGAAGAGGACGGCGCCGAGGGCGGTGTAGTCGTCGTGGGCCGAGAGTAGGGCGCGTTGGCCGCGTGGGGTGGCGCTGAAGAAGGCGTCGAACATGGCGATGGACTGTTCGGTGGTCAGGCGGCCCAGGCCCCAGAGGCCGCGCATGCGCATCCAGTACACCAGCCGCGCCCGCCACGGCCAGAGTTCGGCGATGGGGTCACGGCCTTGCCGCAGGGCCGTGACGGCGGTGTCGGCGAGGGCCAGCGAATCGGCGACGCTGTAGCCAGTGCAGGGATGCATCATGCCGCCGCGGGAGCCGAACGGAATCGCCTGGGCGGTACCCTTTTTCGGCGGTGGCTGGTCGAGCGGGTAGTGCGCGGCCTCGGTCGGCTCATCGCCGGTGAGTGGGATGCCATGTGCGGCAAGGCGGTTCAGGGTGCGCCTGCGCAATTCGTGCTGCGGCATGCCGCCACGCAGGCCGAGGCTGGTCTCCTCGAAGATCACGGTGCCGTCGCCGAGTGGGACGGCGTAGAGGAACGACGGCGGTTCGTCCGGCCCCGCACCGTTGTCCGGGCGCCAATCCAATAGCAGCCCCTCGCCTTCGGTGATCATCGGCGCCGCGGTCTCCGCGTCGACGAAGATGCCGTGCGCGCTCGCGGCCCGGCGCTGTCCGAGCGTGGGCAGTCCGCGGGTATCGAAAACCGTTGCCGCTCTGAGGATCGTGCCGTCGGCGAGCTCCACCTCATTGGCATCAACTCGCGCGGCCCGACCGGCGAATACGGTGGCCTCGTCGAGGGCGAGCGCATCGCGCAGACCGGTTTTCGACAGCACGCAGTAGGGCCGGTCGATACGATGCTCGGACTTGGTCCAGACCGTCGGCTTCGGAATGCGCGCGGCAATGGCGCTGGGCGGCAGCCACTCCGGCAGCTCATCGATCCAGCAGGAGAAGGTGGGCGGCCAGAGCCGGTCGGGTCGCGGATCGACGGCCGCCACGGCGCATCCGGCCCGTATCGCCCGATGCGCCAGCGCCCGTCCGGTCGGCCCGAGCCCGACCACGCAGAGGTCGAATTCCCGGACCGCGCTGTCACTCATGCTTCGCATTCAATCCGCTCCGGCCGTGCGCCCGCAACACCGCCTCCGGCCCACAGACTCGCGGCCCCCGTGGCGCCGCTCACCGGTTCGGGACCGGGCGAGGGCATGACCTACTTGGGCGTGACCCAGGTGGTGATATCGGCGTGCACGACCTCGAGACCGTGCTTGTCGTAGATGGATACCGGCACGACCAGTTCCCGGCCCTCGGTGATCTCGGTGAAGTCGGGCAACTCGGCCAGCTTCGCCACCGCGCGCAGTCCGGTCTCGGCCTTGGCCAGGTACTGCACATTCATCGACTTGGGGATCCAGCGGTGGGTATCGGGCACCGTCGCCTCGCTCAGCATCCCCATGGCCACCTCGGCCAGATTGCATGCCGCGATCGCGTGATAGGTGCCCAGATGGTTGTGGATGCCGAACCACTTCGGCGAGGTCACCTCGCACAGTCCGGGTTCCAACCGCACAACGCTCGGCAGCACCGTGCCGAAATAGGGCACCCGGGCCACCATGCCCAGCGAGAACAGGGTGTGCCCCAGCCGATTGTCCGGCAGCTTCGTCCAGATGCGATGGGTCGCGGTCTGCTTCGTCATGCCCCTATCTTACTCAAAAGTAAGTTCAGCGCTTTCGCCCACGTCCCGCAACCGGTGGCGCGCCCGAGATTCGGGCTCTGACCTGGTGGCGGGTTGAGGGGTGGGGGCGGATTTGATGTCGCCAACGGCGTCGGGCATACTGTTCGGGTTGCCTTGCACCGGGTCATGCCGTTCCGCGGTTGTGGCGGGTGGTGAGGCGAGCAACACCCAATCGTGTACCCCGCTGCCTGCCAGCGCGGGTGCGTCCGGGACAGCGTTCCAGGCCAGGTGAAGTTTCGAACCGGGGCCGAGGAATGAGCGGATGGGCGACACGCCCGACCGCGTGGACCGGAGAACCATGACAGATGAACAGCGGCGAGACTGTCGCATGCCAACCGGCCGAGCCGGGTGGTGTGCCCGGTCGGGGGTCTCACTGAGACGTCTTTCGTGTGTTCGGGCTGTGCAATTGAAGGTGGTACGGAAGCCGGCTTCCGGACCACGAACGATAAGCGGAGAAAAGGACACTTAGCGTGGCGGGACAGAAGATCCGCATCAGGCTCAAGGCCTATGACCACGAAGCGATCGACGCGTCCGCGCGCAAGATCGTGGAGACGGTGACCCGCACCGGGGCCCGTGTGGTCGGGCCGGTGCCGTTGCCGACCGAGAAGAACGTGTACTGCGTCATCCGTTCGCCGCACAAGTACAAGGACTCGCGCGAGCACTTCGAGATGCGGACGCACAAGCGGCTGATCGACATCCTCGACCCGACGCCGAAGACGGTTGATGCCCTGATGCGCATCGATCTCCCGGCCAGCGTCGACGTCAACATTCAGTGACGGGGACTCGAATCATGACTGATAACAAGAACAGGCCCGCGGCGGGCATCCTGGGCACCAAGCTCGGCATGACCCAGGTGTTCGACGACAAGAACCGCGTCGTCCCCGTGACCGTCATCAAGGCCGGACCGAACGTCGTAACCCAGATCCGCACCGTGGAGCGCGACGGCTACAGTGCCGTCCAGGTCGCTTTCGGCGCCATCGACCCGCGCAAGGTGAACAAGCCGGTCTCCGGCCAGTTCGCCAAGGCCGGTGTCACCCCGCGCCGCCACGTCGCCGAGATCCGGGTCGCGGACGCCTCCACCTTCGAGGTCGGCCAGGAGATCAGCGCCGATGTCTTCGAAGAGGGCGCCTACGTCGACGTCACCGGCACCAGCAAGGGCAAGGGCTTCGCCGGCACCATGAAGCGCCACGGCTTCCGTGGTCAGGGCGCTTCGCACGGTGCGCAGGCGGTGCACCGTCGCCCGGGTTCCATCGGTGGCTGCGCCACCCCCGGCCGCGTGTTCAAGGGCATGCGCATGTCGGGTCGCATGGGTAACGACCGCGTCACCACGCAGAACCTCTCGGTTCACAAGGTGGACGCCGAGAACGGCCTGCTGCTGATCAAGGGTGCGATCCCGGGTCGCAAGGGCGGCGTCGTGATCGTCAAGAGCGCAGTGAAGGGTGGTGCGCACGCATGACCAGCGTCGAGAAGAAGACCAACCTGACCCTCCCGGTCAAGGAACTCGGCGGCAAGACCAACGGCACCGTCGAGCTCCCCGCGGAGATCTTCGATGTCACCGCGAACATCTCGCTGATGCACCAGGTCGTCGTCGCGCAGCTCGCCGCCGCACGCCAGGGCACGCACGCGACGAAGACTCGCGGCGAGGTCTCCGGTGGTGGTAAGAAGCCGTACCGCCAGAAGGGCACCGGCCGCGCCCGTCAGGGTTCGACCCGCGCGCCGCAGTTCACCGGTGGTGGCACCGTGCACGGTCCGCAGCCGCGTGACTACAGCCAGCGCACCCCCAAGAAGATGGTCCGCGCCGCACTGCGTGGGGCTCTCTCGGATCGTGCGCGCAACGAGCGCATCCACGTGATCAGCGAACTGGTTTCGGGGCAGACCCCCTCGACCAAGACCGCGAAGTCCTTCCTGTCCGAGCTGTCGGACCGCAAGAAGTTCCTCCTCGTCCTCGGACGTGAGGACATCGCGGCCTGGAAGAGCGTGCAGAACCTGGAGTTCGTGCACCCGATCGCGCCGGATCAGCTCAACACCTACGACGTGCTGGAAAGCGATGAAGTGGTGTTCAGCGTCGAGGCCTTGAACGCCTTCGTGCACGGCCCCGCCGAAGCCGCACAGGAGGAGAGCAAGTGACCACGATCGCCGACCCCCGCGACATTCTGCTGGCGCCGGTCATCTCGGAGAAGTCCTACGGACTGATCGAGGAAGGCACCTACACCTTCATCGTGCACCCGGATTCCAACAAGACGCAGATCAAGATCGCCGTCGAGAAGGTCTTCGGCGTGAAGGTGACCAGCGTCAACACCGCCAACCGTCAGGGCAAGCGCAAGCGGACCCGCTTCGGTTACGGCAAGCGCAAGGACACCAAGCGCGCGCTCGTGACCATCTCGGCCGACAGCAAGCCCATCGAGATCTTCGGAGGCCCGGTCGCGTAAGCGCCTGGGATTCCAGAAAGCAGAGAAGAACTCATGGCAATCCGTAAGTACAAGCCGACAACGCCGGGCCGGCGTGGCTCCAGCGTCTCGGACTTCGCTGAGATCACTCGGTCGACCCCCGAGAAGTCGCTGATCCGCCCGCTGCACAGCAAGGGTGGCCGCAACGCCCACGGTCGCATCACCACCCGGCACCGCGGTGGCGGCCACAAGCGTGCCTACCGTCTGATCGACTTCCGTCGCCTGGACAAGGACGGCATCCCGGCCAAGGTCGCGCACATCGAGTACGACCCGAACCGCACCGCCAACATCGCGCTGCTGCACTACCGCGACGGCGAGAAGCGCTACATCATCGCCCCCAAGGGCGTGGTGCAGGGCACCCCGATCGAGTCCGGCCCCACCGCCGACATCAAGCCGGGTAACAACCTGCCGCTGCGCAATATCCCGACCGGTACCACGATCCACAATGTGGAGCTGCGTCCGGGCGGTGGCGCCAAGCTGGCCCGTGCCGCCGGCATGAGCATCCAGCTGCTCGGTAAGGAAGGCCCCTACGCCACGCTGCGTATGCCCTCCGGTGAAATCCGCCGCGTCGACGTGCGCTGCCGCGCCACCGTCGGCGAGGTCGGCAATGCCGAACAGTCGAACATCAACTGGGGTAAGGCCGGCCGCATGCGCTGGAAGGGTCGCCGTCCCACGGTCCGTGGTGTCGTCATGAACCCGGTCGACCACCCGCACGGTGGTGGTGAGGGCAAGACCTCCGGTGGTCGCCACCCGGTCTCGCCGTGGGGTCAGCCGGAAGGCCGCACCCGCAAGCCCAACCGTCCGAGCGACAAGCTCATCGTCCGCCGTCGCAAGACCGGCAAGAAGCGCTGAAGGAGGAGGTAAGAAATGCCACGCAGCCTCAAGAAGGGCCCGTTCGTCGACGACCACCTCCTCGCGAAGGTGGACGTGCAGAACGAGAAGGGCAGCAAGCAGGTCATCAAGACCTGGTCCCGTCGTTCGACCATCATCCCGGATTTCATCGGTCACACCTTCGCCGTCCACGACGGCCGCAAGCATGTGCCGGTGTTCGTCTCGGAGTCCATGGTCGGCCACAAGCTGGGTGAATTCGCGCCCACCAGGACGTTCAAGAGCCACGTCAAGGAAGACCGGAAGAGCAAGCGGCGATGACCACTGAGACTCAGAACCCGACTGCCCGGGCGACGGCGAAGCACGTTCGCGTCACCCCGATGAAGGCTCGCCGTGTCGTGGACCTGGTCCGCGGCAAGCGGGTCGAGGACGCACTCGCGATCCTGAAGTTCGCGCCGCAGGCCGCGAGCGAACCGGTCGCCAAGGTCGTCGCCAGCGCCGCGGCCAACGCCGAGAACAACCTCGGTCTGAACCCGGCCACGCTGGTCATCTCGACCGCGTACGTCGACGAGGGCGCGACCATGAAGCGCTTCCAGCCGCGGGCCCAGGGCCGCGCGTTCCGGATTCGCAAGCGCACCAGCCACATCACCATCGAGGTCGAGAGCGTGCCCACCGCCGGTGCTGCTCGCAGCCGCCGGAAGGGAGGGGCAAAGTAAATGGGACAGAAGATCAACCCCCATGGCTTCCGCCTCGGTATCACCACCGACTGGAAGTCGCGTTGGTACGCGGACAAGCAGTACGCGGACTACGTGAAGGAAGACGTCGCCATCCGCAAGCTCCTGGCCACCGGCATGGAGCGGGCGGGCATCTCCAAGGTGGAGATCGAGCGCACCCGTGACCGGGTTCGCGTCGACATCCACACCGCGCGTCCCGGTATCGTCATCGGCCGCCGCGGCGCCGAGGCCGACCGCATCCGCGCCGAGCTGGAGAAGCTCACCGGCAAGCAGGTGCAGCTGAACATCCTCGAGGTCAAGAACCCCGAGTCGGATGCGCAGCTCGTCGCCCAGGGTGTGGCCGAGCAGCTGTCGAACCGTGTGGCGTTCCGTCGCGCAATGCGCAAGGCCATCCAGTCGGCCATGCGTTCGCCGAACGTCAAGGGCATCCGGGTGCAGTGCTCGGGCCGCCTCGGCGGCGCCGAAATGTCGCGCTCGGAGTTCTACCGTGAGGGTCGGGTCCCGCTGCACACGCTGCGCGCGGATATCGACTACGGCCTCTACGAGGCCAAGACCACCTTCGGTCGCATCGGCGTGAAGGTCTGGATCTACAAGGGCGACATCGTCGGTGGCAAGCGTGAGGTCACGGCTGCGGCCGCGCCCGCCGCTGGTGACCGCCGCGAGCGTCGTGAGCGGCCGAGCCGCCCGCGTCGGTCCGGTTCCTCGGGTACCACCGCGACCAGCACTGAGGCCGGGCGTGCAGGCGCTGCCACTGCGGTTGCCGACGCCCCGGCAGAAACACAGGAGGGCTGACGCATGCTGATGCCACGGAAGGTCAAGCACCGGAAGCAGCATCACCCGAGCCGCAGCGGCATGGCCAAGGGCGGCACTTCGGTCGCGTTCGGTGAATTCGGCATCCAGGCTCTCGAGCCCGCCTACGTCACCAACCGGCAGATCGAGTCCGCGCGTATCGCGATGACTCGCCACATCAAGCGTGGTGGCAAGATCTGGATCAACATCTACCCGGATCGCCCGCTCACCAAGAAGCCCGCCGAAACCCGCATGGGTTCCGGTAAGGGTTCGCCGGAGTGGTGGGTCGCGAACGTCAAGCCCGGACGCGTGATGTTCGAAATGAGTTACCCCAACGAGGAGATCGCTCGTGAGGCCCTGCGCCGCGCGATGCACAAGCTCCCCATGAAGTGCAGGATCGTGACCAGGGAGGAGCAGTTCTGATGGCTACCGGTACACCGGCCGCAGAGCTCCGCGAGCTCAACGAAGAGGAGCTCGTCGCCCGCCTGCGCGAGTCGAAGGAAGAGCTGTTCAATCTGCGCTTCCAGATGGCGACGGGTCAGTTGGACAACAACCGTCGCCTGCGCGTCGTGCGTCACGAGATCGCGCGCATCTACACGGTCATGCGTGAGCGTGAGCTCGGCCTGGCCTCGGCACCCGCTGGCAAGGGAGATGCGGCATGAGTGAACAGGAAAAGCGCGGTACCCGTAAGGTCCGCATCGGTTACGTGGTCTCGGACAAGATGAACAAGACCATCGTTGTCGAGTTGGAAGACCGTACGCGGCACCCGCTCTACGGCAAGATCATTCGCTCCACCACCAAGGTGAAGGCGCATGACGAGAACGAGATCGCCGGTATCGGCGACCGCGTTCAGCTGATGGAGACCCGGCCGCTGTCGGCCACCAAGCACTGGCGTCTGGTCGAGGTGCTGGAGAAGGCCAAGTAGTTTCAGCGACTGCTGTGCAGTTCGCTCGAAATGACAGCTCTGAAAAGGACCGTCCCCCGGAGTATTTCCGGCGGGGCGGTCCTTTTTATTTGCGCCGAGTCAGATAGTTTCGCGTTGCCGGTGGTTCGCCTTTATCGGTCGCAATGCGAGCGCGGTAGTGATAACCGTCGACAACGGGGGCAGGCGCTGATCTCGCTCGGGCGGGTCGACCCAGTAGGCGCCCTCCCGGGTGTGCCTGCCGAGGCCGGTCGGGATCATCAGCGCACTGCCGACGATCGGAACATGGATGTCCTTGCGGGAGAGCAGGTCCAGTACTCGGTAGCCGGGGGAGTAGTCGACGGCGGCGATGAAGGTCCAGCGAATCTGCCGGGCTAAGAGCGGACCGGGACTGCCCTGCTGGCGGAGTGCGGCCAGCAGTTTCTCGGCGAATAGCTTCGGCACGTGAACGATTCCCACCGCGTTCGTCACCGGCAGCATGACATAGCCGCCGCGTTCTTCGGCGGGCAGGTGAAACTGCTGGCGGTAGTACGCGACCCAATCGAGCACGGTCCGAACCTCTTCGATGTTCACGGTAAATCCCGTCTCATCTGGCAGTGATGTCGTTGGCTTAGCAGTAGCCTGAGCCTTGATCGAGTTCGCGCCCGGAATTTCCTTCCGGGATCCTTTCCAATTGAGGTGGAAGATCGGCCTGTGCGCGGAATGACGCAGAATCTCACCATCGGGGAACGGGTGGCTTGGTATCGCCGCCGCCGGGGTATATCCCAAGAAGCTCTCGCCGGGCTGGTCGGGCGCACCGACGACTGGATGAGCAAGGTCGAGAACAACCGGATCCCGTTGGACCGGCTATCGGTGATCCGTCTGCTAGCCGACGCCCTCGATGTCTCGCTCGGTGATCTGATCGGTGAGCCGACACTGCTGGACTGGACCAGTGAAAGCGGGGTTTCCACCATCCCCGCGCTGCGCGCCACGTTGATGGACTACAGCCACCTGATGCGCACATCGTCACCATCGAGCGTCGGGTCCCCATCGTTCCAGCTCCCAGCGCTCGAACGGGATCTGAGCGAGGTATTCGCGGCGTATCAGGCCTCGAAGTTCGGCTTTGCCGCCGGGCGACTGCCGGTGCTGCTGTCCACGGCGCTGTCGATGGTGCAGTGCAATGGGGACGAACCGAGTAATCGAGTATTGGCGCTGGGCTATCAGGTCGCCGCGTCGGTGCTGACCAAACTCGGCGAAACCGACCTGGCCTGGAATGCGGCCGAGCGCGGACTCGCCGCCGCGCAGCGCGCCAATGATCCGGCGATCATCGGATCGTTGATCAGGACCGTCGCTTTCACCGTCATGTCGACGGGCCGGGTACAACCGGCCGTGAATCTGGTGGAAGCCGGAGCCGACTATCTGCAATCCCATCTCGGCGCGAACCGTCCGGATGTGTGGTCCGTGTACGGGACTCTGCTGCTCGTCGGTTCAATGGCCGCGGCCCGCAATAACCGGCGAGATACCGTCCAGGGCTTTCTCGCAGAGGCAGATCATGCGGCGGCGCGGTTGGGTGGCGACCACAACTACTTGTGGACCGCCTTCGGCCCGACCAACGTTGCGATCCACCGGGTCAATACGGCAATGGAATTGGGCGATGTGCAGATCGCGCTGAGCCTCGGTCCCAACCTCGATACTTCCGCATTGCCGATAGAGCGCCAGATCCGGCACCAACTCGAACTCGCTCGTGCATTCAATCTCGCGGGTCGCCAACAGGATTCGATCACCACAGTGCTCGACGCCGAACAGGCGGCCCCGGAACAAGTTCGCCACCACTACCTGAGTCGACAACTGGTACTCACGTGGATGCGCAGTATCCCCGGCAGTCCTTCGTTCGCATTGCAAGCCTTGGCCAAACGAATGCAGATCGTGAGGTGATCCAATGGTCGACGGGGACAATCGGTTCGCGCGCGCACGAATGGCGGCGGGTGCGCTTTTCGTCCGTGGTGACGAGGTGCTGTTGGTGCACAAGACCTACGGCAACGGTTGGGATATACCCGGTGGCTATGTAGAGCCGGGTGAAGCGCCTACCGCCGCGTGTCGACGCGAGGTCCGTGAGGAGCTCGGAATCGACCGTGCGCCAAGGAGATTGCTCGTCCACGACTGGGCGCCGAGCCAGGGCGAAGGCGATAAGGCACTGTATGTATTCGACTGTGGCGAACTCGGCGACGATGCGCGCGCCATCGAACTTCAGGCAACTGAACTCGACGAATGGAAGTGGGTTCGCATCGATAAGGTCGATGAGTATGTCGTTCCCAGGCTGGGCCGCCGCCTCAGGCAGGCCCATTCCGCGCACTTCGACGGTCGCACGGCCTACCTCGAACATGGGGAACCTGCGCCCTGAGGTGCATTGCTGCCCGAGGGCAGCCGCCTCTGCTCACTATTCGTGACTCGGATCACAGCCGAGGTTGTCACATGGGGGACGGGTCGCCCGTCCTGTTGGTGCAATCGAGGATTCCTCGGCCGATGACGTCGGGGACGGAGTGAGGAGTTGTCATGAGGGTGCTGGTAGCTGGGGCGACCGGGGTTATCGGTAGGAGCCTGGTGCCGCTGTTGGGGGCGGTGGGGCATGAGGTCGTCGGGCTGTCGCGGTCGGTGGCCGGGGCGGAGCAAGTGTGCCGGGTGGGGGCTGCGGCGGTTGTCGCGGACGCGTTGGATGCCGAGGCGGTGGCGCGGGCGGTGCGGGAGGCGGCGCCGGATGCGGTGGTGAATATGCTGACCGCGATTCCGGAGGAGATCAATCCGCGCAAGCTCGCGGAGCAGTTCGCGTTGACCAATCGGCTGCGCGTCGAGGGGACACGCAATCTGATCGAGGCCGCGCGGGCCGTCGGCGGTGCGCGAATCATCAGTCAGGGCTTGGCATATGGCTATCAGCCCGACGCGGGGGCCGCCGATGAGGATGCGCCCCTGTGGCATTCGCGCACACCGAAGCAGTTCGTTTCGGTGCTGGCGGCATTGACCGAGCTGGAGCGTGCAACGGTCGCGGCCGACGGCGTCGTGCTTCGCTTCGGTCATCTCTATGGCCCGGGATCCATTTACGCGGCCGATGGATCGTTCGCGCGACAGGTGCGGGCGGGCAAGGTGCCGCTGGTCGGTGGTGGGCATGCGGTGTTCTCGTTCACCCATGCCGACGACGCCGCGAGTGCGGTGGTCGCCGCGCTCGACCGGACCGAGGTGAGCGGAGCCTTGAATATCGTCGACGATTCGCCCGCGGCTCTGCGAGAGTGGCTGCCGCGGTATGCCGAAATCCTCGGCGCGCCCGCACCGAAGTCCGCGCCCGCCGCGCTGGCCCGGCTGGCGGTCGGCGGCTGGGGTGTCGCGTTCATGAACGAACTGCGCGGCGCCGATAACGCCCGCGCCCGGCTGCGGCTGAACTGGCGGCCCCGATTCACCTCGTGGGCCGAGGGATTCGTGACCGAACTCGACGCCGACCGCGCCGCGGCGGCGTGATCACATCCGAAACGCCGGGCAGAAAGTGATAACCGTGACCACATCGGCCGACCCGACCTTCGAGGAGTATCGGCCGATGCTGCTCGGCCTCGGATACCGCCTGCTCGGCAGCATGTGGGATGCCGAAGATGTGGTGCAGGAGGCGTATCTGCGCTGGCTGCGCACCGATCGAGACGAAATCCGGGAGCCGAGGGCATTTCTGGTGACGGTGGTGTCCAGGCTCGCTCTCGATCAACTGCGTTCGGCCCGGGTCACCCGGGAGGCGTACACCGGTCCCTGGTTGCCGGAACCGGTATCGGCCGACACCTTCGGACCGTCGGATACGGCGGAACTGCGCGACACTCTTTCCTACGCGACTTTGCATCTGATGGAACGGCTTTCGCCACCGGAGCGAGCGGTATTCGTACTGCGCGAGGCATTCGAGCTGCCGTACGAGGACATCGCCGACATTATCGGCGCTTCGGTGCCGAACTGTCGGCAGCTACACAGCCGGGCCGCGAAGCGACTGGCCGACGGTCGGGATCGGTTCCACCCCTCGGCCGCCGAACACGGTGAACTGCTCACCCGTTTCCTCACCGCCGCCGGCAGCGGCGATCTCGCCGCGCTGCGCGAACTGCTCAGCGAAGACGTCGTCGCCTACAACGACGGCGGCGGCAAGGTGCGCGCGGCCCTGGAGCCGATCGTCGGCATCGACGCCGTGCTCGCGTTCGTCACCTGGCTGCAGGCCAATGCCCCGATCGATGCGGTCCGCACCATCGAGGTGAATGGCGAACCGGCGGTGGTGACCCGCCGGGGCGAGCACGAACAGGTACTCGCGATCGATATCCGAGACGGACGAATTCACGCGCTGTACGGAATTCTCAACCCCGAAAAACTCGCCCACGTGCAATCCTGAACTGCCGCAAGGTGGGGTGCGTCGAGGGATCGATCAGCGTGCCTTCGTGCTGGCATCTGTCCATCCCCCTAGATGGGATCACTTGCCCAAGTTGAGGGCGGCTGGTGGGTTGGCTGGAGCGTCTCGGCCGGGCCGAATCATGGGATTAATTGGTGGCGCGGGGACGGATGGGCGTGACACCCTCGACCGAATGCGGTCCTATCGCGAGGTCCTGTCGAACTCGGCGGTGCGCAATGTGCTGCTGCTGGGGGTGATGGTTCGCATACCGTTCTTCGCCGGGGCGGTGCTGCTGGCGCTGCATGTGGTGCAGACGCTGCGCGGGTCGTACGCGCAGGCCGGTGCCCTGAGTTCGGTTGTCACCCTGTGTATTGCGGTGAGCGGTCCGTGGCGGGGGCGGATGCTGGATCGGTTCGGGCTGCGGCGCACGATTCTGCCGTCGATCATTGTCGGGGCGGTGTGCTGGTCGATCGCGCCGTTCGTCGGGTACGGGGCGCTGCTGGTGCTCGCGGCGCTGGCGGGGCTGTTCGATATTCCGATCTTCACGGTGGTGCGCCAGGCCGTGATCGCGGCGACCACCGAACAGAACCGGCAGCCCGCCCTGGCACTGGAATCTGTGTCGGTGGAGACGGCTTTCATGGTCGGGCCGGTGCTCGGCGTCGCCGCCGCGACGGCCTGGTCGACGACGCTCACCCTGTTCGGGATGCAGATGGCGCTGGTGCTCGCAGGTGTTTTCGTGTGGGTGCGCAATCCACCGCTGCGCTCCGATGACAGCGATCGCTCGGCCGCCGTACCGCGGCGCGCGTGGTTCCGGCTCGAATTCGTCGCGCTGTGTATCGGTGCGAGTGCGGCGATCGCGGTACTCGCGGGTTCGGAGTTGACCTTCGTCTCCGCCATTCGAGAGTTCGGCGCGCAACGGTGGCTCGGTGTGGTGATGGCCGTATGGGGTTTCGGTTCGCTGGTCGGCGGACTCGTCTACGGCGCTCTGCATCGACCGATCTCGACCTACCTCCTACTCGCCGGGCTCGGCGCCATCACCATTCCGATGTGCTTCGCCGTCGGACCGGTATCGCTCGGCGGGGCCGGGCTCATCGCGGGCGCACTCTGCGCCCCGACGCTCGTCGCATCCGTGGACCAGCTGAGCCGGATCGTTCCGGAGGGTGGGCGCGGTGAAGCGATCGGCTGGCACGGTGCCGCCATGACACTCGGCAATGGCATCGGCAGCTCACTCGCCGGAGTCGCCATCGATGCGGGCGGATTCCCGGCGGGCTTCGCAGCGGCCGGGGCGCTCGGACTCGGACTCGGTATCGGCCTGGCGCTGCTGGTCAGGGTGGCGCGGCGGCGGCGCGGAGACCGGGAAAGGCAGCCCGCCCTGGCTGGTGGTGAGGGCGCGCGACCGTAGGCCTTGCGTTATACGTATACATCTACTTATAGTGAATACCGACGGACACCGCGGAGCATGCTCGGGGGTACCGGAAAACAGCAGATCAACTCGTCACAGCGAACCGAAACGGGGTCCGCTGGCGCTGATTCCATGCGTAATTGCATATTCGTTTATGAGATGAGGTAGGCATGGCCGCGGGTTCGCACACATCCACTCGCGCGAACGGTTCGACCGTGGGCGCGGGTGATAACGACCGCGAGCTGGTCGACGCCGAGGAGGCGATCGAAGACCTCGACATCTGAACCCTTCGGCGGCCTTCGGAGATGACCGGGGGCGCGATCGCCGGAAAGAGCAAGATCCACCGACGACGGAATCCGGCAGGAACTGTCGATGAAACATCATGCGCATGTGCGCATTCATTTATGAGATGGGGAGTCATGACCACCGATCACAACGCACCCACGGACGCCGAATCCTTGGCCGTCGTCGTCGATGTCACCAAGGCGAGGCCGGGCGAAGCCATCGCGGCGCCGGGTGAGTTCCGGGAGATCCTGCTCGAGGTCGGCCCGGGTGGCGGGCGCAAACAGCGCTTCCAGGGGCGACTGCTCGGCCAGGCGCGCAGCTACACGACCGATGGTGTCGAGCTGACCCGGGTCTACCTGAGCCGCAAAGGCAAGTACGTGGTGCATCGGCGGATATCCGAATGGTCCGACTTCGCGGCGGTGAGCTGGATCAAGGACTGGAAGAAGAACTGGCGCGACATATTCGACATCGACGAGCAGGCCTGGGCCGACTACACGGTCGAAATCGTCGAATCCTTCGAGGATCTGGCCGGCCGGATCCCGTCGAAGATCTACCGCTCCCTGGTCGATATGACCCAGCACCCGCAGACCGAGGACCTCGATATCTGAGCCATCGGCTCCCGAGTCTCGTACCGATTCCCGAAAGGAATTGTCCCGCATGTTCGCTCGATTGGGCGCGATCGTCGTTCACAACCCGTGGAAGGTGATCGGTCTCTGGCTGCTCATCATTATCGCGGTGGTGGCCTCGGCGCCGGAACTCAAATCGACCACCGATCAATCCGCCTTCCTGCCATCGCATTATGAGTCGATTCAGGCAATGGAATTGCAGCAGAAGGCATTTCCGCAGAACGAGGCGCCCGCGGCGCTACTGGTCTTCGTGCGCTCGGACGGCGCGCCACTGAGCGAAGGGGATTCGGCGAGTGTCGCGACGATCGCGGCCGAGTTGAACGACCAGCGCATCAAGGATGTCATCGGAATTCAAGCCGGTCCGGCCTCGGAGAACCGGCTGGTGCAGATCGCCGCCGTGCAGATGACGAAGGTGACCAATGCGGGCGATACCACGCAGAGCGATGCGGTCGAGAAGTTGCGTGACGCATTGCAGGAGCAGGTGCAGGGCACGGATCTGAAGGCGGGCGTTACCGGTCAGGCGGCGCAGATGCTGGATCAGACCGAATCCAGTGCCCAGGGGATGGCCATTATCGGTATCGCCACCGTCGTGCTGATCCTGGTGCTGTTGCTGATCATTTTCCGCAGCCCGGTGATCGCGCTGCTGCCGATCATTATCATCGGCGCGATCTCCAGCACCGTCGGCGGCCTGATCGCCATGGCGGCCAAGGCATTCGATCTGCAGGTGGACAGTTCGGTGAACTCGATCCTGTTGGTCGTGCTCTTCGGCGTCGGCACCGACTACATCCTGTTCCTCATGTTCCGCTACCGGGAACGGCTGCGCGCGGGCGAGGATCCGAAGACCGCCATGGTCAGCGCGGTCACCAAGGTCGGTGAGGCCATTACCTCGGCGGCGGGCGCGGTGATCATCGCCTTCATGGCGCTGACACTCTCGACGCTCGGCATGTTCCGTGCGCTCGGTCCGGCGCTGGCGATCGCCGTCGCGGTGGCGCTGCTCGCCGGGCTGACCCTGGTGCCCGCGGTCGTCTCGCTGCTCGGCACCAAGGTGTTCTGGCCTTCCAAGGCCTGGCGGCAGGAGCCGAAGGGGGCGCGATTCGGCGCCGTCGGCGCGGCGCTGGGCCGGCGGCCGGGAGCGTTCGCGGCGGTCTCCGGTGGTCTGCTGGTGACTTTGGGTGTGCTGGCCTTCGGCTTCGATCCGACGTTCGATCTCAGCTCCGGCTCGACTTCGGACACCTCCGAATCCACGGTCTACAGCAAGGAATTGCTCAAGGGTCTGCCCGCCGGATCCACTCAGCCGTCCGATGTGCTGCTGCACTCCACCAATGGTGCACCGCTCGATGGTGATCAGCTCACCGTCTACCGTGCCGCGCTCGCGGCGGTGTCCGGCGTGAGTCAGGTTGGGGCGCCGACGGTTTCGAGCGACGGGATGGCCGCCGACTTCCAGGTGACGCTCGCGGGCGCGCCCGAATCGGATGCGGCACTGGATACGGTGCGCGATCCGTTGCGGGATACCGCACATTCGATGGCGCCCGCGGGTAGCACGGCCGTCGTCGGCGGGATCTCCTCGGTGTACGTCGATTTCCAGGATGCGATGGTGCGCGACTACAAGATCGTGTTCCCGGTGGCCGGAATCCTGATCATGATCGTGCTCGCCCTCCTGCTGCGCAGTCTGGTTGCTCCGTGGTACCTGATGGCCTCGGTATTCCTCGGCTTCGCCGCCACGCTCGGTGCCGCGGTCCTGGTGTTCCAGCACGTGCAGGGCAACTCCGGGCTGATCTTCACCCTGCCGGTGATCATGTACCTGTTCGTGGTGGCACTCGGCACGGACTACAACATCCTCATGGTCGCGCGGTTGCGTGAGGAGGCCCGTGCCGGTAACGAGCCGAAACAGGCTGCGGCCCTTGCGGTGCGGCATACCGGGCCGACCGTCGCCGCGGCGGGGGTGATCCTCGCGGGCACCTTCGCTTCGATGATGCTGGCGGGCAATAATGTGCTCTCCCAAATGGGGTTCGCCATCTCGGTCGGCATTGCGATCGCGGCATTCGTGATGGCGATGTTCTTCACCCCGGCCGTGACCGCGCTCATCGGTCACCGCGCGTGGTGGCCGGGGCATGGGGATCGCGATGCTTCGGGTGGGTCCGGCGACGGTCGGTCGGACGAGGCGCACTGGGATCGGTACGCCTACGCGGACACCTACTACAGCTCCGGAGCCCAGTAGGCACCGGCGGCGGGCCGATCCTCGGCCTGGTCGAATGTCGGCCAGTGGCAGGGTAGGTTCAGTCGCTGAATGAGCGAGAGGCCGTCCGGTTCGGAATATCCGAGCCGGACGGCCTTTGCGCATCAGCTGATCGCAACCCCGCGCCCGATCAGCTGCTGATCGCGTAGGGGCGGCGGACCCGCCTGGCGAACTCCAGGACCTGGGCGATGGCGGTACGGGAAAGTCCGACCTCCGCGCCGATGCTGGTCGGGGTCCATGATTGATCGGCGAGCATGAGGATTTCGGCAAGTTGCTCCACCGGGATGACCGAAAGTCCGCGCCCCGCGATCGCACGCGCGACCGACCACACCTCGATGTCATCGCCCTCCGAGCCGAGGTTCTCGGCCAGTAGCTCATCGGCCGAAAGTGATTGCACGACTTCGCTGATCACCTCGCTGGTGGTGCGGCGCTGGTCGAGCTGCCTGACTTCCGCCTCGGGTTCCTCGGTGCGGCGCTGCGAATGTTCGTGATCGGTGGCGCGGGCGTCCTCGGTGCTCGAGCGGTCCGCCTGCGCTTCCACAACCCGCCCGATGCGCTCGGCCGGGGTCGGTGCTTCGGCGCTGCCGGTGGTGCGCCGGGATTCGGTCCGCGTTGCGGTTTCGGTTCGAGTGTTCGTGTGTTGGCCGCGAGTTGTGGCGGCGGGCGCACGGTCTTCGGCCGCGTCGCGATCGGTCTGCGCCATTGGTTCGACCGTCGTGGTATCGAAGATGCTCAGTTGCGAATCCGTGGCGGCGCGAAAGGTGCTAGCCCGATGGGAATCGGCCACTGCGGCACTAGCGGTGGGGTGCTTTTCGGGAGCGCTGGCTGTATCTGCCTGTGCCGACTGGGGGTTGATGGCCGAGGTCGGAGTTGTGTGCTCGTCGCGAGTGCTCGCCGCGGAAGCAGCGTGCTCGTCGCGAGGGTTGGCTGTCGTTGGCTGTGTTGCTCGGGGTGCGATGCCGAAGCCAGCGGTGGTGTGCTCGTCACGGGTGCTCGCAGCTGTTGCCACGGGAGTTGTGTGCTCGTCGCGATGGCTGGCCGTATTCGCCCGCGCTGTCTGCGACGCAGCGCCTGAGCCAGGAATGTGCTCGTCACGCGTGCTCACGGCGGCCGGGTGCTCGGTGTGAGTGGTGACCGGTGCGGTGCGGGGCTCGGCCCCAGTGGCGGCAGGAGTCGTGTGCTGTGCGCTGGTGTTTGCGGTCGCCCGTGCGGTGGCGGGCTGGGCCGTAGCGCCAGTCGTGTGCTGGTCGTTGGGAGCCGGTGGGTTTCGGCCGGCCACGGCGGTTGGGGTGTGGGTCGCGTTGGGCTGGTAGTGCGGTGAGATGCCGTCGGTCGTCGCGGATTCGTCGATCGTTGCGCGGATGGCGGCTGCGCCGTGAACAGGTGCTTCACCTGCGGGGGAGGCGGGGGTGGGTGGTTGGCCGTGGCCGATCGACGGGGGGTGACTTGCGCCGTTGAAGGTAGTCGACGGGACGGGGATATCGTCTGCGCCAGTTGCACCGGGTCCGATTTGCGCGCTGGGCGTTGTGCGCGTGGCGGTTTCGGTATGCCCGGCAGTGGACGCCGCGCTGGTTTGGGCGTAATTCGGCTCCGCGTAATTCGGCTCCCTGTGATTCGGCGCCGCGTGATTCGAGATGGGGTGGGTGGTAGGAGTGGTGAAGGCTCGCGCGCCTGCATTGATCGAACCCGCGGATGGAACGGTCGTCGAACTCCCAGCGTGCCGGTATTCGTCGACGGTCGGGATCTGTTGGGCGACACGACCGTTGGTCGAACGGGTGCTTTGGGAGTGGTAGACCAGGGTTTCCGTGCAGTCGAGCCGGGCGAGGGGCACCGCCTCGGGCTGCGGGCCGCGCATCGCTGTCTCGGCGATATGCGATGCGTGGGGGTCGGTCATATCGACCGGAAAGCGGACGCCCGCTTGGTCGAGCAAGGGGTCGTAACCCTTGGCGGCGAGCAGTTCTCGACGGTCGGTTGGTTCGTCGGCGCGGAAGGTGGTGATCGGTGCGCCGCGCTCGGTAGTGACCCGCTGCCGGGGTGGGACCTCGGGCTCGTCGTCGACCAGCGGGACACCATCGATGAGCAGGGCATAACGCGCGGAAACCCAGGCGTGCAACCAGATCACCACACCAACCATGACGGGGGCGATCGCGTATTCGGCGGCCTGCCCGAAGGAACCGGCGGCCAGATGTGGGCCCGCGTTGAGCGCGACGGTCGTACCGAGTAGCGCGGTTTCGAAGAAGACGACCTTGCCCCGATCGAGTTCACGACCCCAGCGGGCGGCGGTGGTCGCGGCCACCATGATGGTGATGATCGGGATCGAGATCATCGCCTCGATCCCATAGCTCAACCAGTACAGCGGATCCGCCATATTTCCGCTGGGCACCAGGTTGTGCTGGACATTCACCCCGGCCCAGACCATGCCGAGCACCACCACCGCGATCAATGCACGCGATGACCACTCGGCCCTGCGGTACAACTGGGCAAGTCGCGCATCCTGATTCGACACCCGCCGCCGCGCCGCCAGTGCCCGCCGATGCCAGCGCGCGTCCGCGTCATCGGCGCGCTGAATCGCGGCCGTGGTCCGCCGACTGCGCTTCTCCGCCGCCAGCTCGTCCTCGACGGCCCGCTTGCGCTGCCCCCGCCGCTGCGCCCGAACCCACTGCGCGAGTTCACGTTCCGCATCGATCTCGGCATCGGACAACACCTGCACCAGTGCCGCGTCATCCTGCAGCGGCAACCGACCACGTGCGTTCGCGACCCGCTCGGCCAACGCGGCAATCTCGGACCTATCGGTCGGCTGTTTGTCGCGCATCGCGAGCCTTCCCAGGAGTAGGTGTCATCTCGACGCAGACCTACTTGCTCGAACATATGTGTGATCGCACCGAGATTAAACCGCTACCCGCCCGAGGTCAATGCTCCCTGTCCGAAAACTCGAACAAATGCGCGAACCCGACGCGCCGGAGGCGTAGGGGCTCAGGCATTCTTGTGGCAGACGGCCTTGAGCATGACACCGTCGGGACCGGTCCAGAAGGTGGCGTAGTACGGCGGCGGGTACTCGGGGAATTCTTGCGGCGCGTGGATGATTTCGTCGCCGCGAGTGCTGGCCCAGATGTACACGCGGTCGACAGCGGCGCGGGTGCGGACCATGAAAGCGAGGTGTTGGAGGCCGGGGGCGGTGCGCGTGTAGCCCGCGGACTCGGCGGGGTAGAAGAAGATGTACGTGCCGGGCTTGTTGTCGGCGGGCCAGTAGGCGAATTGGTCGGCCGCGCTGATCAGCGGCGCGTAGTCGAGCAGGGGCATCAGCTCGTCGTAGTAGGCCTGGGCGGCGCTGAGATCGGTGACGTTGATGCCGAGGTGTCCGAGGGGCATGTTCGGAACTTACGCCCGATCGGGGATCAAGCCAGGGTGGTGTGCCAAACGATGGCGGCGGCCAGCGCACCCGCGCCGTTGACCGACCAGTGCAGCGCGATCGGCGCCAGCAGGCTGCCGCTGCGGCGACGGAGCCAGGTGAAGACGACACCCGCGGCCGCGGTGGCGACTACGGCGAGGAGGATGCCGACGATCTGGCCCGCGGCGCCGCCGCCGAAGAATCCGGTGAGGCCGCGGTTGCTGGTGGTCAGACCGAGCGATGAGGCGATGTGCCAGAGGCCGAAGAGCAGCGAGCCCGCCGCGAAGACCCCCCGCGCGCCGTAAACGCGGTCCAGGGTGCCATGCAGGACGCCGCGGAAGGCGAGCTCCTCCGGAATCGCGGTCTGCAGCGGGATCACGATCATCGACGCGATGAGTGCGCCGGAGATGGTGGCATAGCGGTCGGCCAGGAAGAACGGCCGGGTGACCGGCAGCAGCGCGCCGATCGCCACCACCGCCAGCACCAGGCCCACCGCGCCGAGTGCGTAGAGCGTGCCGCGCCGCCATTGCCGCGGCGAGAGTCCGAGTTCGGACCAGCCGAGTCCACGTCGGCGCATCAGCGCGAGCAGCACCACGGCGGCGATCGGAACGGTCAGGATGCTCGCCCACGCCGTGGTGAAATGGGCGATCAGATTGGTGCCGGCCAGGACGATCACCACAACGGCCACGTCCAGATAGGCGTGCAGCTTGTGGCGGGGCGGGGCCGCTTCGTCGAGGTCCTGTTGCAGCATCGGGTCCAGTCTACGGACGTCCGCAACCGACGAGCGTCCGCTGAGCTGCGGGTCCGGCGTCATCATCATGGTCTTATCGATTTCGCATTACCCGCTGTCGGCGTTAATGCCGGTCCGCCAGCCCTGCGGATCCGCCCATGCCTGCAGCGTGCGGTCGCTGTCGAAGCGGCGCGGTGCGCCGCTGATCGGATCGGTGAATTCGAGTGATGCGGCCAGCAGTTGCAGGGGCCGGGTGAAATCGTTCACAGGTTTGTCGGTGAGCACCGGATAGAAGTCGTCGCCGAGGATCGGAATGCCGAGCCCGTTCATGTGTAGCCGCAGCTGATGGGTGCGTCCGGTCCGCGGCCGTAGCCGGTAGCGGCCGAGTCCGCCGCGCTGTTCCACCAACTCGATCCAGGTCTCGGCATTGGGCTCACCGTCGACCTCCTGCGCGGCGAGCACCTGCTTCTCCTTGATGATGCGGCTGCGCACCGTCCGCGGCAGCGCCAGATCCGGATCGAAGGACGCGATGGCCTCGTATTCCTTGTGCACCGTGCGCTTGTGGAACATGGTCTGATAGGCCCCGCGCCGGGCCGGATTGATCACGAAGAGCACCAGCCCCGCGGTGACGCGATCGAGCCGGTGCGCCGGAACGAGATCGGGTAGGTCGAGTTCGCGGCGCAACCGGACCAGGGCGGTCTGCAGAATGTGCTGTCCGCGCGGAATCGTCGCCAGGAAGTGCGGCTTGTCCACCACCAGCAGATCATCGTCGCGATGGACGATGGGGATATCGAATGGCACCAGGGTTTCGTCGGGCAGATCGCGATGGAACCAGACCGCACCGCCCGGCACATAGGGCGCGTCCGGGGCGATCGGACCGGCCAGGTCGACGATGCCGCCCTGATGTAGTAGCTCGTCGATCCGCGCGGCCGGTACTCGCGGCAGCCGCTCCACGAGGTGGTCGCGAATCGTCGCCCAGCCACCCTGCTCCGGTAGGCGAAGCCGGGCCGGGTCCAGGCCGTGCCGCTTGGGCAACGGCGGCTGCTGCCTCCTTCTCATCGCCAATGACCTTAGCTGCCGGTAAATTCCCAGCTCACAGCCGGGTCGGGCGCAGAATCCGCGCAGTCGATCCGGGGCGATCCACACCGCGACCGAATATTCGGCGTGGAATTCGTCTTCGGTCATCGAGATGGAGGCGAGTCCCTCGGCCTGGCTGACGTCGAGATCGCCGTGTCGATTCCGGGTCGGGCCAGCTAGGGCTCGGCGCGTTCGTCCAAGACCATCCGACGGGACTCGACCAGGGTCTGTCTGGCGCGGCGGCGGACCTTGCAGATATCGACGCTGCAATACAGGTGCACTTGCATCGCGCGGTGCGCTTGCTCCTTGGTCAGGTCGCCGCCCGGATCGTGGTGGCAATCGCCCATATTCGAAATAATTGTCGTGACAAACATTTTCACAACTCCAACCGCAGTCGCATTCGGTTCAGCAGCAGAAGCTAGTGACGTTCGGGCGCGAAAGATACGGGTATGGCCCGCCGTTCACACAACCTTCCTCGGCGCGTCGAACGCGCGAAATCCGCGGGTCCGGGGTGGTCGTTCGATCGAAAGCCCGGCTCGCTCGGCGATACCATGAGTGGGCGGTGGCCATCGACGGCATCGCATGCGTTGCCAAGTGTCCGTGAGGTTTTCGACATCCGACTTATCCACGCGATGAATGGGGGATCGAATGAATACCGAACTTTTGGAAGAGCTTTGGCGGTCCTGGGCCGAGCGAGGTGCGGAGTTCACGGCGGCGCAGTGGGCGACGCCGACCCGGTTGCCCGGCTGGTCCGTGCGCGCCCTGTTCGCCCATGTGGCACCCGACGCGACGGTGCTGAAGGCGATGCGCGAGGCTCCGGTACCGGATGGGCCTACGGTGACCAGCGGCGCGGAAATCCTGCGAATCTTCAACCGCCCCGGCGGAATCGCGCAGACAACGGCAGATGAAATCGAGGAGGCAGCGCGCAAGGCGGCCGAGACGATGGACATCGATGAGCTGTTGCGCCGATTCGACACCGACGGGCTCGCCGAGCTGGATGCGGTGCGGCCCGGTGATGTGCTGGCACATCCGATACTCGGACGCGTGACCTATCGGGCGTTCGCCGAGGTCGCCGTCGTCGATGTCACCGTACATCTGCTCGATCTCATTGCGGCGGTTGGTGGTTCGCCGGTTCCCGAACCGGCGCTACGGCTCACCAGGGAGATACTTGCCGCGGTGCCCGATCCCGTCGAATTCATCGAGGCCGCGACCGGGCGGTCGAAAGTCGCTGTGCTGCCGGTCATGCGGTAGTCAGCAGGGCGACCGCGGTATCCCGGACCACGCGGTCGGTGGCTTCGGAACGGTTGGCGGCGACGCCCGAGCGCATCAGTGCCGCGCCCTCCATGAGCGCGACGAAGGTTTCGGCCCGCGCGCGTGCGCTGGCCGCATCGCATCGGGGCTGGCGCGCGCGAATGAATTCCGCTACCTGACGGACGTATTCGGCGTAGAACTCGGTGACCGCGCGACGGATGGTCGGTTCGGCGGCCGCGATCGCCCAGATCTCGATGAACAGGCGCACCGCGGATTCTTCTTCCTGCTCCGAGAGCAGGCATGCGACAGCGGATTCCGGATCGGTGACATCGCGCAGCCGGGCCTGCGACCGGTCGATCACCCGCCGCAGCACCGCTTGGATCAGCTCGGTCCGGCTCGGAAAGTAGTGCTGCAGGTGGCCGATGCGCACATCCGCCGCGGCGGCGACGGCGCGCATCGAGGTCTGCGCGTAGCCGACAGTGCGGAGCAGTTCTTCCGCGGCATCGAGGAGTGCGTCCTGGCGAGCCGCGCCGGTGGCGTAGCGGCGGGTCACGGCGTGACCTCGATATCGACGCCGGCGTGGGCCAGCTCGGTGAGCCGATCCTGCGGCCGGGTCGCGGACTCCGGGAAGGAGACACCGGCGGGTGCGTCCCCGTCGAGCACGCGGCGCAGGCCGATCAGCGCGCCGACCGCGGTGAGATGCGCCTGACCGGCGGGATCGCGCACCGTCGCGGATCGGGTTCCGCCCGGACCGGTCACATCGATGCGCAATGCGGCGGTCGCACCGTCACCCGGTGAATACAGCATTGATCGCCGCAGCGGACGCCAGCGATCGCCGCGCGCCCGCCGGAAGAATCCGAATTTGGCCGCGGTGAGTAATGCGGTCGATGCCGCGGCGGAATCGAATCCGATTCTGGTGACCGCGGTCGCCGCACCGAGGGTGAGTGGAAATGTGAATTGCTCCGGAGTATCGATGCGGGCGACTCGCGTCTGTGCACCGCCGATGCGCACCTGCCGGGAATCCCGCAGCGGCATCGTCATGCGTCGAACACCATTATGGATTACCTCGAATTCCATGCCGAGTCGATCCATGAATTCCACCGAGTCGGCCCCGGCCCGATCGGCAAGCGCGTAGCGAATTGCGATATCGACTTCATTTGCTCCGCCCACCTGTTCGGCGAGCGCGGCGGTCACCGATCCGGTGACGCCGCCCATCCAACTCGAGGAAAGTAGAACCGGCGCGGTGGGGTGCAGCGTCGCGGCCACCACGGCGGCCCGAGTTAGGCGGGTTGTCCAACGGGTGATGTCGACGTAGGGGATGCCCGCGCGCACGGCGGCCCGCAGCACGCGGTCGTCGGGATCGTTGACGGTACTCACCACCGCGCGCGCCTCGGCGTGGAAGCCGGTGGCGTCGGTGAGGTCCCACCGCGCGACCCGTGCGCCGACTTCCTCGCCAAAGGTGCTGCCCCGCGCGGGGTTTCGGCCAGTGAGCAGCAGGGGCCAGTGTGCGGAGGCGAGGCGGGCCAGTTCGGTGCCGACGGTGCCGTAGCCGCCGACGATGAGGACCGGCGCGTTGATGTCGAACTGCAGGTGATCGGACATGGCAGCAAATATAGGTCGCATGACCTAGATTGTCGAGCCCACCCCCCGGTTAACGGGTCTTGTGAAGTTGCCCAAATCCGATGCATCGTCTTCTTCGGATCGGATCGGCATGACGGTCCATGCGGATTCCGGTGTCGCCGAGCTGAATTCGGCGCTACGGTGATCCGCATTCGATTCCGAAGGGCAGCGGGATCGGGGACGGGAGGCAACAACGTGTGTTTCCTCTATTCGCGCGTCCAGAGCCGCCGAACCATTCGCCACAGGTTGGTTCGGTTCGACGACCGCCGCGGGCCGGGCGGCGATGATCAAGTAATGCGAGGGGAAGTTCCAATGGCAACAGGGGTGACGCCGTCGAGTGCGCAAGACTACGCCTCCGACAAGTACACGAAGGGATTCGAAGTATTCGAAGAATGGCAACTGCACCGCTACAACCGGGAGAGTTACCTGACGCATCCACTGCGCTCCGTGCAGCTGGGAATGCGCTATTTGACGCTGCCGCATTATTTCGGCAGAGTACCGCCGGTTCGGCTGTGGTTGCGGCGCTTCGGCGGGCCGCGAGTTTCACCGGATTTCGCCTGTGTCGGCGCGCTGAAAAGCGGCACGACCGACCTGGCCAGCTATCTCATGCAGCATCCGAGCATCCTGGCGCCGCTCACCAAGGAGATCGGCCACGGCTACCCGCAGTTCTGGGGGCCGTACTTCCCGACCGAACATGAGAAGGCCGAGGTGCTGCGATGTACCGGCCGGGCGCTGACCGGCTATTTCGACCCACTGCTGCACGATCTTCCATTGATCGACAACTACAGTGCGGTCCGCCCGGACGCCAAGATCGTCATGATGTTGCGCGATCCGGTGGATCGTGCGTATTCGCACTACAAATGGGATCTGTTCCTCAGTAGCAAGGACGGCCTGCGCGCCATGCCGTACGGCAAGAGCTACGCCGACTACATCGGATACGCGCTGGACATGTTTCCGGCCCCGCCGCCGCCGACCTCACTGCCCTCCATGCCGGTGCTCGGCACCGGTGTCTATGTGAACTCGGTTCGCCGCTGGCTGCAGGCCTTCGAGAAGGACAACGTCCACATCGTCTCCGCCGAGGACTTCTTCGCCGATATCTCGAAGGCGGTGCGCGGCATCCACGAATTCCTCGAACTGCCAGCCGTCGAGCCGGTCCGCCATCACGTGTTGAACCGCAATCCGCTCGAATTCCCGGAGCCGGACGAAGAATCGGTGGCGCGGCTGCGCGAGTTCTATCGCCCGTGGAACGAGCAGCTGTTCGAGTTAATCGAGCGTGACCTGGGCTGGAACGACGCCGAGCCTAGATAACTTAGCCTAACCTATCCTCTCGGTCTCATGTGTGTGAAGATGGGTCCGATTCGGGCGGCACCCGCACGAAGGGTTGAGAGGTGAGGACATATGACGGTGGAGCTCGCGCCGCCGCTACCGGCGGCGGAGACCGGTAACCGCCCGCCGAAAGCGGTGCAGCAGGCACGCAAGCGGCAGGAAGCCGAGGCGCGCAAGGAGATTCTCGCGCCGGTGCGGCGCACTCTGATGCTCGCGAGCGCCCTCGTCATGATCGCGTCGGTGTGCACGGTCGTGCCGTTCATCCTCATTGTCGCGGCATGCCGGGAATTGCTCGCCGAGCCGATGGACACCGGACAGGTGCGAGGACTGCTACTCGCTGCCGTATGCGTGCTCGTTGTCCGTGCCGCGCTGCAGGCGGTGGCGCTGAGCTGGTCACACCTGACCGATGGCGGCTACCAGCTGACCTTGCGCCAGCTGCTCGCGGCCAAGCTGACCCGAGTGCCGCTGGGCTGGTTCGGCGAACGGACCTCCGGTGAGGTGAAGAAGCTGCTGCAGGACGATGTCGAGGCGCTGCACTATCTGGTGGCGCATGCGCGACTGGATTTCGTTGGCGCGCTGACGGTTCCGCTGGTCACGCTCGCCTATCTGTTGACGGTCGACTGGCGACTTACGCTGGTGCTGCTGGTCCCGCTGATCTGCTATGCCATCGGGTTGAGCCGGATGCTCGATCGCGACGGCCGCGACCGGTTGGTGGTGTACGAGCGCTGGGAGCGGCGCACCCAGGAGGCGGCGATCGAATTCGTGGACGGCATCCAGGTAGTGCGGGCGTTCGGGCAGTCGGGCCGTGCGCACCAGGCATTCCAAGAGACCGTCGACACCCAGGCGAGCAGTCTGAATCGACTCAAGCAGCCGGTTATTCGATTGCAGTCGGCGATCGATGCGGTCGTGTCACCGGTGTTCGTGATGCTGCTCATCATCGCCGCCGGACTCATCGCTGTCGGCCTCGACTGGCTCGCCCCGCTGGATGTATTGCCCTTCCTGCTGGTCGGATTGGGTCTGGGCAGCTCGCTGCTGGGGCTGGGTTATGGGACCCAGGCGATGCGTGCCGCGGGTGCCGCGGCGGTGCGACTGAACGAACTGCGGCAGACGCCCGAGCTGGACTCGGCGGCACCGTCCGATTCGGCCGAGGCCGACGGTGCGCCCGCCGGACTGGTCCGGTTCGAGGATGTGCGTTTCGGCTACCGCGCCGGACACGAGGTGCTGCGCGGCATCGACTTCGAACTCGCGCCGGGCACCATCACCGCGCTGGTCGGTCCGAGTGGGTCGGGCAAGTCCACGCTCGCGAAGCTACTGCCCCGCTTCTACGATGTGACCACAGGCCGAATCACCATCGGGGGCAGGGATATCAGGGCCTATTCGAGTGAAGAGCTGTACCGCACCGTGGGTTTCGTATTCCAGGACGTGCGCCTGATCCGCGGCACCATACGGGAAAACCTCCAGCTCGCCCGCCCCGATGCCGATCAGGCCGTCCTGGAGCGGGCGGCCCGGGCCGCACAGATCCACGACCGGATCACGGCGCTGCCGCGCGGCTATGATTCCGAGATCGGTGTCGACGCGACGCTGTCCGGCGGTGAGGCGCAACGGCTTTCGATCGCCAGGGCGCTGTTGGCCGACACTCCGGTGCTGGTACTGGACGAGGCGACGGCATTCGCCGATCCGGAGTCCGAGGCGGCGGTGCAGGACGCCCTCGCCGTCCTGGTCGCGGACCGCACCGTGCTGGTCATCGCGCACCGCCTGCACACGATTACCGGAGTCGACCGGATTCTGGTGCTGGACAACGGGACTCTCGTCGAACAGGGCGATCAAGCGAGCCTGCGCGCCGCGGGCGGCATGTATCAGCGACTGTGGGAGATCAACGAGGCTGCGCTCGACACGATCGCGCTGGAGGAAACACGATGATTCGCAAGGTGTTCGGGCTCGTCCCCGCCGAATTCGCCCATCTGACACCGAAGTTGCTCGCGGCCATCATCGCGCAGGCCGTGAGTCAGGCCGTTGCCTATGTGCTGCTGGTCCCGGTGCTGGAGGCGCTGTTCGGCGACGACCTCGGCCGCGCCTGGTGGTGGACGCTGGCCATGGCGGTCGCCGTCGGCGCGGTCATCGTCTTCGGCTATCTGCAGGCCACCATCGGTCTGCGTATCGGCATCGGTATGCAGCGCGGATTGCAGCACCGCATCGGTGATCACCTCAACGCCCTGCCGCTGGGCTGGTTCGGTGCCCGGGATGCGGGCGCGCTGTCGCGAGTGGTGGTCGAAAATGTCCGCGAAGTCCAGGGGCTGGTGGCGTATCTGCTGGCCAAGATGCTGACCAGCGTGGTGGTTCCGCTCGGCGTCGCGTTGGGCACACTGTTCGTGGACTGGCGTATCTCGCTGGCCATGCTGGTGGCCGCGCCGGTGTTGTATGTGGTGAACCGTTGGGCGAACCGCAGCTACGGCCGTTCCGACGAGCGGATGCACAGCGCGGCAACCGAAGCCAACTCGCGCGTAATCGAATTTGCTCAGGCCCAACCGGTGTTACGGGCTTTCGGCGCGGTCGGCTCGGGCAACCGGGCACTCGACGGTGCGCTGCGCCGACAGCGTACGGCCGCCAATGGCCTTGTGCTGTCAACGGTTCCGGGGCTGATGGTGTTCGCGCTGCTCGTGCAGGCGGTGCTGCTGGTGCTGGTGTATCTGGTCGTCGGACGGGTGACCGACGGCGCCATCTCCGCCTTCGCCGCGATCGCCCTGATCGCGGTGAGTTCCCGGTTCGTCGAGCCGCTGAACCAGGCCGCGCAGCTGGCGACGGCATTGCGCTCGGCCGCGGCCGCCGCCGAGCGGGTGAACGCCCTGCTTGCCGAACCGACTCTGCCCGAATCGGATTCGCCGGTGACGCCCGGCGCGCCGAGTGTCGTCTTCGAGCGAGTCGAGTTCGGCTATCAGGCCGAGGATCCGGTGCTGTCCGATATCACCTTCACGGTGCCCGCGGGCACCACCACCGCGATCGTCGGCCCGAGCGGCGCGGGCAAGACGACACTCCTGCGGCTGGCCGCGCGGTTCTACGATGTCGGTGCCGGCCGGGTCGAAGTGGGCGGTCACGATGTGCGCGACCAGCCCTCGGCCACGCTGCTGGATCAGCTGTCGCTGGTCTTCCAGAACGTCTACCTGTTCGATCAGTCGGTGGCGGACAACATTCGGATCGGCCGTCCGGATGCCACCGACGCGGAGTTGCACCGCGCGGCGCAGGCCGCCAGGGTGGACGAGATCGTCGACCGGTTGCCAGACGGCTACGATACTGCGGTCGGCGAGGGCGGCGCGACCCTGTCCGGTGGTGAGCGGCAACGGGTTTCGATCGCTCGCGCACTGCTCAAAGATGCGCCGATCGTCTTGCTCGACGAGGCGACCAGCGCGCTGGACCCGCACAGCGAGGCCGTCGTCGTGCGCGGAATTCACGAACTCACCAGGGATAAAACGGTCATTGTGGTGGCGCATCGGCTGGCCACCATCGCGCACGCCGACCAGATTCTGTTCCTGGACGGCGGGCGGATCGTCGAACGTGGCACGCACGCCGAGCTTTTGGCGCTGGACGGTCGGTACGCCGACTTCTGGAACGAGCGATCGCGCGCGACGGGTTGGCGGTTGGAACCAGCACCCGTATAGGCGATCTACGGGATACGACCGCCGTGAATATTCGAGTGGTGAGCGGCTGCGGCGGGGACATCGGCGGGCGGTCCACCCAGCGGCTCCTGGAGAAACGCGACCAGGATGTCGTTGGCCGCGCGTTGCGTATCCACCGGTCCGCGTCCACCGCCGATGAACTCGGCCAGCGCGAATCGTGCTGGTGCAGCCAGGAATAGCGGCACATCGGTGAAGCTGATGTGGTTGGCTTCGACGATCTCGTATCGGAAGCCACTGGACTGCAGGTGCTGGATGAGGTCTCGGTTGCGGTCCAGATACTTCGCGGAATGACCGGTCTCGGCGTGATCGCTCTCCAATAGAAGGAACGGTCGTTGCAGTGCACGGCTGGGCAGGTCGCCGTAGAGGGTGCCGTCGATATTCACCGACGCCTTGATCCGTGGGTCGTCGATCGCCGCGGCGACGGCGCTCACGCCACCGAAAGAATGTCCGATCGCCGCAACGTGATCGGTGTCCAATCGGCCTGCGAGATCGCCGACCGCCTCCGGTCGGCTCAGCTGATCGATCACGAAACGCAGGTCGCCTCTGCGGACTTCGAGTTGTTCGGTCATATACCGTTCGGCATCGTTGTCCGGGAAGTCTTCGATCGGCGTCGCGACGGTGCCATCCGCGAGTTCGGTAACCGCCACCTCGTAGGGATGGTCGATGGCGAGCACGACGTAACCGCGGCTGGCCAGATCGCTGACGAGCCCGGTGTAGAACGCGCGCGGAGCGCCGTAGCCGGGTGAGAACAGCACCACCGGCCAGCGTGCACGTTCCGCGCTGATCGCCACATCGGCATAGGCGTGCGTGTCGATATATCCGTAGTTGCTCATGACGAGCCTCGGCACCTGCGTCACGCGGCTGGGCAGTCGGTCGAGCCCGTCGATATAAACCCACCGCCGACCCGAGGTGAACTCCGTCGGATACCAGGCCTGTACCACGACATTGCGTCGGTCCGAGGTGGATTCCGTCGCCGCCTCTGGCCGTTGCTGGTCGACCCAGCGAAATATATCCGAGCCCACCCGATATCGGCCGGTCGGATCGGGCAGCTTCGGGACCGGGAGAATGCTCCACGGCACGATCGCGAGCATGGCGAGTGCGCCGACGCCCACGGGCGCGATCAGCGCGAGAATCCGACGTTTGCCCGTCGCCTCACTGGTCTCGTTGCGCGTTCGACTGACGATCGACACCGTCGCGGCAACGATGGCGACGTAGCTCGGCACCATCTGCCAGTAGAAGTTCTCCAGTACGAACTGGATCAGGCAGCCGAGCACCAAGAGCGGCAGGACAACCGGCACCGCATAGGCGACTCGCCTAGGAAATACCGCCGCGGCCATCGCGAAAAGGATGGCGGCGGCGGATACGACTCCATCGATGATCGACACGGCTCGCTCGCTTCCCCGTCACTGACCCGTAATGGTCCGGCGGCCATTCGAATTCGAGCATCAGCATTGCGCACCGAGCGGAGCCGACACGTCGCCCCAAAGTAGCCGCTGGTTCATCCTCGAGGATGATCTTTCACGAACTTGCCGCCTCGTGCCGTTGCCGATCAACCAGCCGTGGCCCGGAAAGCTACTTCCAGTACGCCTGGTACTTCATGCCGGTCTTCGGCAGGCCGTGCGTCTGCCTGAAGGTCTTGACGATCGATCTGGTGGTGTGCCCGTCACAGGCGATCCAGGCGAATGCGTCAGCGGGGCAGGCGATTTCCTGGGCGGCTTCGCGCAGCAGGCGGCCGTCGTCGATGCGCTGTAGCCAGGTCACCGTGTGATGAGGCTTATTGCGCAGCGGGATCTGCTGGTCGGATTCGTACTGCCATTCCAACCAGACCCGCGCCGGGGTATCGCCGATCGAGTCGAGCAGCGAATTGATCGCGGGCAGTGAGGCGGTATCGCCGAAGACGAGGTATTCGCTCGGCGCCACCGTCGGCAGTTGGAAGTCGGACCCGAGCACGGTGACGTCGAGTTCATCTCCGGCCGAGGCATTTTCGGCCCAGCGTGCGGCGGGCCCTTCGTGCAACGCGAATTCGATCCACAGGCGGTCGCCCGCCGGATCCGGGTCCACCAGCGTGTAACCCCGGTGGTGCAGCTTCTCGCTGGCACTGTCCGGAATCCAGCAGCGGATCCACTGCGTGGGATGTACCGGATGCTTTTCGAGCAGCCCGCCCGCCGTGAAGCCGAGCCGCAGGTACTTGTCGGTGACGTATTCGCTCGAGGTGACGGTGAGTCGGTAGTCGTCGCCGCCCCAAGCCTTCACCATCAGGCCGTTGAATCCTTTGCCCATGCGAGTAAGGTTAGCCTAACAACACTTAATTGTCTTGTGGCGCCCAACGCAACTGTTCGGCAACGGCTGCTTGCCGCGTCGGGTTGCGCGGCAAGCAGCCGTCATATCTTTGCGTCGCAGTCGATTCCGATCAGCAGGGCAACGAGAGCGCGGATGCAAGGTTGCACTGTGCCTCCCGGGTGAACTTCCAGGTGCCGTCCAGTTGGCGCCAGGACACGGCGTAGTTGAAGTCCGGGTATCCCTCGGTGGTGACGCGCAGGGTCGCATCGATGCGATCGCCGGACACCGACGGGTTGACGACGTTGTAGCGCAGGCTCGGCGGGGCGGCTGCCAGCAGTCCGGCGATCGCGTCCATGGTGCCCAGCCCGGCCTCGCCTGCCTCGAGTTCGGCCGCGCGGGTGGCCCGAGATGCGCCGGTATTGATGGCGACTCCCAGTTTCGCGGTCAGTTCGCCCGCGCTCGGCGTCTCGGCGCGCAGTGGCGCGGTGATCGGCGCGGCAGTGGCGGGTGCGACTGCCGCTGCGGCACCGGCGAAGGTGGCGGTGAGTGCGAGTGCTGCGGTGGCGATGCGCGCCGCGAACTTGTTTCGGGTGTCGATCATCTTCGGTCCAATCGTGTTTCGGGTGTGAGTGTCGCCGCTCTGGACGTCACCCGGGTTCAATATAAGGTAAGCCTATGCAAACATAGATGGGCCGGGTGTGCGCAAACGTGTGGCGACACACACGCATGTCGGACGGCGGTGCAGCGCGGAAGAAAGTAGAGATCGGTGGAAACGCTTCTTGTGGTCGGTGCCGGCCCGAAAGCCCTTGCGGTAGCGACAAAAGCGCATGTGCTGCACGAACTCGGCCTGCCAGCCCCGCGTGTGGTGGCCGTCGAGGCGAGCGCGGTCGGCGGTAACTGGTTGCCGACCGGTGGCTGGACCGACGGTCAGCATCGGCTGGGCACGAGCCCGGAGAAGGATGTCGGCTTCCCTTATCACTCGACCTGGGCGCGCGGGCGCAACCAGGAGATCAACGCGGCCATGATGGCCTACAGCTGGACCTCGTTCCTGGTTGAACAGGGCACCTACGCCGAATGGATCGACCGGGGCCGTCCGAATCCGCATCACCACGTCTGGGCGAAGTACCTGCAGTGGGTGGCCCGCCGCGTTGATCTCGAACTGATCACCGGCACAGTGCGATCCGTCGCCGCGGCCGGTGCGGGCTGGTCGGTCACGGCAACTGATGCCGATGGGATCCCGACTCGCGTTGACGTGGACCGATTGATGATCACGGGTCCGGGGCAGGCCGGCAAGGCGCTGGCCGAACACCCCCGGGTGCTCAGCATCGCGGAGTTCTGGGACCTGGCGGGCAGGCGCGATCTGCCGGTCTCGTCCCGGGTGGCGGTGATCGGCGGCGGTGAGACGGCCGGCTCGGCGCTGGACGAGTTGGTGCGCCACGGCATGCTGTCCATCTCGGTGATCTCGCCGATGGCCACCATCTACACCCGCGGTGAAAGCTACTTCGAGAATTCGCTTTTCAGCGATCCGATCAAGTGGGCGGCATTGACGATCGAGGAACGCCGCGACGTTATTCGGCGTACCGACCGGGGTGTGTTCTCGGTGCGCGTACAGGAGAGCCTGCTCCCGGACAGTCGGGTGCACCATCTGCAGGGCCGAGTGGTTCGAGTGGCGGATCAGGGCGACGGTGTGGCGCTGACACTGCGCAACGAAATGCGCGCAGATCAGGTGCACGCCTTCGATCTGGTGGTCGATGCCACCGGCGGACAGCCGCTGTGGTTCCTGGATCTGTTCGACCAGGATGCCGCGGATCTGGTCGAGCTGGCGGTCGGCGGTCGCCCTACGCAATCTCGGATCGAGGCGTCGATCGGGTACGACCTGGCGGTCACCGGACTGGACTCGAAGCTGTACCTGCCGAATCTGGCCGCCATCGCACAGGGCCCTGGATTCCCGAATCTCAGTTGCCTCGGCGAACTTTCGGACCGGATCTTGCGGTCCGAGCCGGTCCGGCCGCGGTCCGGCGCGTACCTCGCCGGGGCCGTGCGCCCGCGCGGGTGAGCGCGGGTGGCCGCGCGCTCACCCGCGCGGCCCGGTCCGACTGTGGTGCGGTGCCGACGTGGCATCGCACGCGGTCACTTCCGCAGCGTCACTGCATCCGCAGGGGTGCGCGGCAGCGAATAGAGGGAGATACGGCGATCCGACCGGATGTCGAATTCACCCAGGCTGGGCCAGCCGTTCTTCTCGCACAGCCGACGCACCGCGACATTGCGGTGATCCGGATCGGCCAAGAGGCGACGGCATTTCGGCTCGGCCGCGAAGATTGCGGGCAGCAGCGCCCGAATGAACTCGGCCATGAATCCGCGCCCGACCAGTTCGATGTCGGCGGTCGCGATGTGCAGCGCCACGTCGTACGGGTCGGCGTGGTAGAGCCGGGCGATCTCGTCCTTGGCGGGACGGTACAGCTCGAGATAGGCCACCTCACGGCGGCCGAGTTCGGGGCGGCCCGCGGCGGCGAAGTCGTAGCCGACCAAGATGGGCCGGGAATAACTGCCTGCGAGCTGAGCCTGCCAGTCCTGCCTGCGCCGCCGCGCCGACCACGGCTGCTCCCAGGCCGCGAGCAGATGAGGGCGATTCATCCAGTCCGCCAGGGTTTCCGGGTCATCGCTGTCCGGGGCGGCCAGGCGCAGGTCGAAGGGCGCGGGCAGCGTCGGGAGCGGCGGTGCGGGCGCGGCGCGGACCTCATCGGAGATATCGGTCAACTCGCGGGCGAGGACATAGGGCGTCCCGGTCGGGTTCATCGGTGTCGAGCTCCGTTCGCTATCACCTTGGCGATATGGCAGTAAGGTTATCCTATGCTAACCTCCATCGGTCAGCGTGGCCCGGACCGTCCGAGGAGGTCGACAAGGGTCGGCGTCCGTTGTGGTCGAATTCTTCCGCCGCAGTGGCTGCTCGGCTGACACCGCGCGATGTAGGAGCCGTTGTGATGCCGAAAGCCCTTGGCTGGATTCGTCAATTCCACAAACCGACCTCGGAGAGTTGTCCACTCCTGGTGGTATTTCCGCACGCGGGCAGCGGCGCCTCGACCTATCGCGGATTCTCCAAGCGATTCAGCGCGGATTTCGATGTCGCCGTCGTGCAATATCCCGGCCGCCAGGACCGGGCCGCCGAGCCGATTCCGGCCACCATTGCCGAGCTGGCCGCGGGTGCACTCGCGGAATTCCTGAAATCGCCCTATCGACGCGATGTTCCGGTGACCGCATTCGGACACAGCATGGGCGCGATGGTGGCCTTCGAATTCGTGCGTCAGGCAGAAGCCGCCGGTGTCGAGGTCGCATTGCTCGGCGTTTCCAGCGCGGTCGCGCCGCCGCTGGTGGCGGACCAACCACCACATCCCGACGAGGACGAGGCCCTGCTGGACCGGCTTGCCGCACTCGACGGCACCGGCGCCGACCTGCTGGCCAACCGGGAGATCATGCGGATGGCGCTGCCGGTGCTCAAGGCCGACTACCGCGCGTTCGACCGCTATGTCTGCGATCCGGATGTCCAGGTGCACGCCCCGATCCAGGCCCTCGGCGGCGTCGACGACGAGTTCGTCACCGTCGCGCATTTGCGCGCCTGGGCCGCACACAGCCGAAGCGGATACGCGGTAACCCTTTTCGACGGCGGACATTTCTATCTGCACGACCACGTCGACGGCATCGCCGAGGTGCTGGCTGCGGCCGTTCGCGAAAGACAGTCCGTTTCTCCACGTTAGGTTCACCATGGCAGGATCTGTTACCGGGGGCGAAGACCACATCGTCGTTGTCGGAATGGCGGTGGAGGCGCCGGGGGGAATCGATAGTCCACAAACCTTCTGGTCGGCACTGGCCGAATCGCGGGAACTCATCGGTCCATTTCCGCGGGACCGGGAATGGCCGCTCGCGCAATTGTTTTCGCTCGGTCGGAACGAGGGGTGGTCCGATGTTCGCGACGCGGGCGGATTCCTCACCGGGGCCGTGGAATTCGATCCGGCCTTCTTCGGCATCACCCCGCGTGAGGCGGTGGCCATGGATCCACAGCAGCGCGTGGCGATGCGCGTTGCCTGGCGTGCGGTGGAGGCCGCGGGTCTGAACCCGGCCGCGCTCGACGGTGACGGGGCCGGTTGCTGGATGGGTGTTTCGGCGTTGGAGTACGGGCCGCGGATGGCTGAGGTCAGTGCGCTCAGCGGATTTCGGGTGACCGGAACGGCGCTCGGCGCGGTGGCGGGGCGGATCTCGCACAGCCTTGGACTGGTCGGTCCGTCGATCAGCGTCGACACCTCCTGCGCGTCGTCGTTGACCGCGGTGCACCAGGCCGCGGCCGCGATCCGCGCGGGTGAATGCGAGTGGGCACTGGCCGGTGGGGTGTGTGTCATGGGTTCGCCGGGCATGTTCGTCGAGTTCTCCAAGGCCAATGCCCTGGCCCGTGACGGTCACTGCCGCCCCTACTCCGCAGACAGCACCGGAACGCTGTGGGGCGAGGGCGCGGGCGTCATTGTGCTGGAGCGGGAATCGCGGGCACGGCGGCTCGGGCATCGGATCCACGGCCGGCTGCTCGGATCCCGCGTCAACCACAATGGCAAGGGCGTGGCGTTGGCCGTACCGAGCGCGCCCGCCCAGGAACGGTTGATCCGGGACGCGCTCGCCGCCGCCGAGCTTCCCGCGGAACTGATCGGACTGGTGGAGGGCCACGGCACCGGCACCCCGGTCGGCGACCCGCTGGAATTGACCGCCCTGACCAAGACCTACGGTGCGCCGGACCGAGCCGGTGGCGGCGCGAAGCTGGGGTCGGTGAAGTCGAATATCGGTCACGCGCAGGCAGCTTCGGGGATTCTCGGCCTGATCAAGATGCTGCTGTGTGGCGCGCACGGCCACATCGCACCGAGCCTGTGGTCGGACAATCCGACCACCGCAATCGACTGGGAGTCCACGAGTTTGCGCTTGGCCACGAAATTCGAGCCATGGGAACCGGTGGACGGCGTCCGCTACGGGGCAGTGTCCTCGTTCGGTGTCGGGGGCACCAATGCGCACGCCATCGTCGCCATGCCGGAGTGGGAGGACACCGATGTCTAGCCATCGTCTGCCGGATGGCACGGTCCCGGTACTGCTGTCCTCCGATACCGCTGCTGGTGTACGCGCCGAGGCCGCCGCGATCCACGCCTACCTGGTCGAGCATCCGCGCGTTACCCCGGATCAACTGGCGGACATGCTATTTCGAACGCGCTCCGCGCGTCGGTTCCGCGCACTTGTGATGGCGACCGAACGCACGCAGTTGCTGGACGCGCTGCACGCCGTGGTGGATGACGCGCCGCACGACGCGGTGGTGCGCTCGAACGGTCCGGCCAGCACGCGTCGCGTCGGATTCGTCTTCCCCGGCCAGGGCAGCCAGCATCCCGGCATGGGGCGGCTGTACTACGACCTGTCGCCCGACTACCGGAGCGTCGTGGACGGGTACGCGGCGTTGCACGAGGACCGCTTCGGGCACGACCGGCCGCTGCGCTATCTGCTCGGCACCGCGGACAACGCGGCCGAGACGCTGGCGGATATGCAGCCCGCCAGGATGTTCCACATGCTCGGCCTCGCCGCCATGTGGCGGGCGGCCGGCGTTTCCCCGGCCGCGACGATCGGGCACAGCCAGGGGGAACTGGCGGCCTGCGCCGTCGCGGGGACCGTGACACCGCGCCAGGCCGTACTGGTGGTCACGCATCGCGCGGTGCTCGCCGAGCGGGTCGCTTCCGGTGCTTACGCGATGGCGGTGATCGGCACCGATCGCGAGAGTTGTGAGGCAATGCTGGCCCGGCAATCGGGCTGGGCAGAGATCGCCGTGGTCAATTCACCGCAACTGGTCGCGGTGGCCGGTGAGCGCGGCGTGATCGCGGACCTGGTCGCGGCCGCGACCGAGCAGGACCGCTTCGCCAAGGAGATTCAGGTCGCCTATCCGGCGCACACCTCGGTGATGACCGAACTGCGGACGGATTTCGAACGGGTGCTGACCTCCGAGCTCGCCGACGCGACCTTCGCGCCGAGCGAAATCGGTTGCTACGGCGCCACTCTTGGTGCCGCACTGACACCCGATCTGCGCCAGCGCGAGTACTGGTACTGGAATCTGCGCAACCGCGTCCGCTTCGACCGGGCGATCGCGGCCGCGGCGGATGCGGTGGACACCTTTATCGAGATCGCCGAGCATCCGACATTGCAGGTGGTGTTGCAGGAAAATCTGGCATCGAGTGCGCACGCGTTCCAGGTGGTCGGCACGTCACTGCGCACCGCGACCGGACTGGGCGAATTCACCCGCAATCTCGCCGAAGTGGCAGTGCACGATCTGCACTATCCCTGGGCGGCGCTGCGCACCGGTGCGTCTACCGACACCCCGGCTCTGCCGCTGCGCGATTTCCCGCCGACCGTGCTGAACCCGAAAAAGCTGTGGGCGTCCTACCGTTCGACGCAGGACGATATTGCCGAGGTAGCAGCGCCATCTGTGCGGCTGGTCGAGGAGTGGACCGCGCTGTCGCGGCGCTCGCCCGCCGAACCGCGTCGACTGTTGCTTGCCGGTTCCGCCGCCGAACTCGCCATTGCCCTGGCGGAGCGGGCACCCCGATATGGCGCCGAAGTACTCGACGGGGATTCGGACGCCGACACGGTGGTGCTGTTGCTGCCGACGACCCCTGCTGTCGACGTGGCGGGAGCCGTGGCCGAGTTGGCCGATTTCGCGGCCACGATGGACCGACGGCCCGCCTTCGCATCCCGTGTCACCGAATGCTGGCTGGTGACAACGGGTGCCGAGACGGTCGCTGCGACAGAGGTCGCCGCACCGGGGCACAGCGCGGCGGCGGCCGCGTTCCGGTCCCTCGCTCTCGACCATCTCGGTATCGCGTTCCGGCACCTGGATCTGCCGCCGGACGCGGCTGTGCTCGACCCGAAGTCGTTGGCGGATCGCGTCATCGATGCGCTGCATGTGGTGGGCGAGCCGGAACTTGCACTGCGCGGGGGCAAGCCGTATGCCAAGCGCCTACGCGTCGTCGAATCCGATAGCGCCGCATCGGCTCCGGACCTGGACGAGGTACTGATCCTCGGTGGCACCGGGCACGTCGGCCTACGGTTCTGCGAGCAGTTCTGCCGCGACGGCGCGCAGCGCATCACACTGGTGAGCCGACGCGGGGAAAGCCCGGAGTTCACCGAGCGACTGCGGACCTTGCGCGCGCTCGGCTCGACCGAGATCGAGGTTGTGGCCTGCGATATCACCGACGCCGCCGCGGTGGCGGACCTGGCTGAGCGCTACTCCACACGTCCGGTCGACCTCGTGGTGCATGCCGCGGTCAGCTATGTGTGGTCCGAACTCGACGCGGCAGCGGTCACGGCAACCACGGACGCGAAGGTACTCGGCCTCGATACGGTATTGCGCACCGTGCCATTGGCCGAGCACGCCACAGTGCTGCTGTGTTCCTCGTTCGCGGCCACGCTCGGCGGCCGCGACCAGGCGCTCTATGCGGGCGCCAATCGCATGCTGGACGCGCTCGCCACCCGGCTGCGGGCCGACGGGCGAGACTGCGTCGCGGTGCAGTGGGGACTGTGGGAACTGCCACACCACGCCGAGATGGAAACCCGGATCGCGGGTGCGGGACTGTTGCCGATGCCGCCCGCTCAGGCGATTGCGGCGGGTCTGGCCGATCGCTCCCGCAACAGCATGGTGCTGGCAGCGGACTGGCGGCGGCTGCGTGAAGTCTGCGAAACCGTCGGCTTGGCCCCGGTTTTCGCGCCGCTGTGGGATCAGCTGACGCGTCCAGCACCCGGGTCGGCAACACCGCAGGCACCGGCTCCTGCCACGACCGTCGTACCGCAGATCCCCGCGAGTATCGCGGAAGTCGTTCGCCGCGAGCTCGATCGGGTGATGCTCGGCGACGGTGCCGAAGCCATCGACGGCTCGATTCCGTTGGTCGCCTTGGGCATCGACTCGCTACAGGCGCTCGATCTGCGCACTCGGATCAAGGCGACGCTGAACCGCGAGGTGCCGGTGACGACGATCCTGCGGGGTGCGTCCCTCGATGAGGTCGTGCTGCTCGTATCCGAGAACCAAGGCTGAGGAGGCCCGTCATGGCGGAAAACACGCCCGCGCCCGAAATCGAGGACGTGCTCGCGCTGAGCCCGCTGCAGGAGGGTCTGTTCTCACTGGCCAGGCTGGCGGGGGAGGGCGACCTCTACGCGGTGCAATTCGTGCTCGAGGTCGCCGGTCCGGTCGATATCGCCCTGCTGCGGCGCAGCGTCGAGGCGATCCTGCGGCGCCATGCCAACCTGCGGGCCGCGTTTTGGGACCGCGATCTGCCGCGGCCGGTACAGATCGTGCCCGTCGCCGTGGACCTGCCATGGACCGAATGCGACTGCGCTGCGGGCGAACTCGACGATATCGTCGCGGCGCAGGCGCGCCGCCCGTTCGACCTGGCGCGCGGCCCGATGCTGCGGGTGCTGCTGGCCACGTTGCCGGACGAGCAGCGGCGGCTGGTCATCACCGCGCACCACATCCTGCTCGACGGCTGGTCGCTCGGCGTCTTCTTCCGCGAACTGTTCGCGTTGTACCAGGCGGGCGCGGCGCCGGACGCGCTGCCCGCGCCCCGGCCGTACCGGGATTACATCGGCTGGCTCGCCGCCCGCGACAATGACGCGGCCGTCGGCGGCTGGCGCGAATACCTGGACGGACTCGACCCGCTCATCCTCGCCGATCGCCGCGATGGCGCAGTGAACACCACTGTCCCGGCGATCCACACACTGACGCTGGGCGCCGCCGACACCGAGCGGCTGACCGGATGGGCGCGCGCCAACGGGCTCACGATGAATACCGTCGTGCAATACGCCTGGGCGATTCTGCTCGGCCGGCTCACCGACCGCCAGGACGTCGTCTTCGGCACCACCGTCTCCGGCCGCCCGGACGAGCTGAGCGGCGTGGAGACCATGATCGGTCTGTTCATCAACACCATTCCCACCCGAATCCGATTGGACGACAACCGATCCGGTGTCGAGGCCATGCGGGTGCTGCAGCGCGAATCTGCTGTCATGCGCGATCTGGCGTATGTGAGCCTGTCCGCGATCCAGCGCGCGGTGGGTGTCGGCACCCTGTTCGACACGCTGTTCGTCTTCGAGAACGCTCCGATCGGCGATGTCCTGAAACCCACCGTCACAGCCGACGGCACCCGGTTCCGGCCGATCGCCTCCGAAAGCCTCACGCATTACCCGCTCGCGGTCACCTCGTTCCTGCTGGAAGGGCAGCTGGTGGTGGTGATCGAGGGCGTCGACGCGGCCCTGGGCGCGTTGTCGGGCAAGGACATCGGCGCACGGTTGATCTCGGTGCTGCGCGGTCTGCCAGAAATCGGCGAGCGGGGGCCGGGTGCCTGCGACATCCTGCTGCCAGGGGAGGCCCCGCTGCCACCCGCGGCCACCGCCGCGGACGTGGTCGGGCGCAGCGTGCCGGAGCTGTTCGCACGCCAGGTCGCCGCGACGCCGGACGCGCTCGCGCTGAGCACCACGCACGAGCGCTACACCTATCGTGAACTATCGGACGCCGCTGGTCGACTGGCGGCTGTCCTGATCGCGCGGGGTATCGGCCCGGAAGATGTTGTCGCACTGGCGATGCCGAGGTCGGCCCGCTCGATCGTCGCGATTCTCGCCGTGCTGTCCGCGGGTGCCGCGTACGTGCCGGTGGATCTCACCCTGCCCGCTACGCGGATCGAGTCCATTGTGCGCCGAGCGCGCCCGCGACTGGTCTTGGGTGACAGCGCGGACGCGCTCGCCGAAATCGCCGACCTGCCGCCGACGCTGCCGCTGGACGCGCGTGCCGATGACCTGCCGATCGCCGCACCGGTCGCGGGCCGACCGGATCGGTGCGCCTATCTGATCTTCACCTCCGGCTCCACCGGAGAACCGAAGGGCGTCATGGGCACGCATGCCGCGCTGGCCAGCTATTTCGCCGACCACCGCGACCGGGTGTACCGTCCCGCGGTGGCTCGGCTCGGACGGCCGCTGCGCATTGCCCATGCCTGGTCGCTGAGTTTCGATGCGTCCTGGCAGCCGCTGATCGGACTGCTCGACGGCCATGCGATCCACCTGTTCGAGGACGAGGAGATGCGCGACGCACGCGGGCTGGTCGAGGGCATCGTGCGCCATGAGCTGGACATGATCGACACAACGCCGTCGATGTTCACCCAGTTGGCGGGCGCCGGTCTGGTCGAATTGGGCCGGATCCGGCTGGCGGTGCTCGCGCTCGGCGGCGAGGCCATCGGGGCGTCCCTGTGGAAACAGTTGTGTGCCCTGCCCGATACCGCCGTGCACAACTGCTACGGACCGACCGAAACCACGGTCGAGGCGGTGGTGGCCGCGGTGACCGATGCCGATGCCGAGCCGACCATCGGCGCGCCGGTGACCGGCATGACCGGCTACGTCTTCGACTCCGGCCTGCGCTTGGTCCCGGTCGGCGTGGCGGGTGAGCTGTACCTGTCCGGCGCGCAGCTGGCGCGCGGCTACGCGGGTCAGCCGGGGATCACGGCCGAGCGGTTCGTCGCCGACCCCTACCGCGTGGGCGAGCGGATGTACCGCACCGGGGATCTGGTGCGGCGCTTGCCTTCCGGCGATTTCGCCTATCTGGGGCGGGCCGACGACCAGGTGAAGATCCGCGGCTACCGGATCGAGCTCGGCGATATCGAAACGGCGCTGCTCGCGCTGCCCGGGGTGCGTGCGGGAGCGGTCATCGTGGTGCGCCGGGCCAGCGGACCGAGCCTGGTCGGCTTCGCGGTCGGCGTCGGCCTCGACGCCGCTGTGCTGCGTGCCTCGCTCGCCGAGCGATTGCCCGGATATATGGTCCCGCAACGCATTCTGGTCGTCGGCCAGCTACCGGTGACCAGCAACGGCAAACTCGACACCAAGCGGCTCGCCACACAGGCACTGACCGAACTGACCGCCGCCGGGGCGGCGCCCGCGCGCACCGAAACCGAACGCCGACTGTGCGCGGTGCTCACCGATCTGTCCGGCGGCTCGACGCCCGGCATCGATGACGACCTGGTGGGCCTCGGGTTGGACAGCATCGTGGCCATTTCGCTGGTGAATTCGTTACGCCGCGAGGGTATTTCGGTCAGTCCACGGATGGTGCTCGGTTCGGCGACGATTCGGGAGCTGGCTGCTCGCATCGATGCGGGCGCCGAGACCGCCCCCACGGCCCGCGTGGCGGACTATGGCCCGGTGGGCCCGGTGCCGATCGTGTCGTGGATGCACGAGTACGGCGGCTACCGCAGATTGGCCCTCAGCAATCTGCTCGAGCTGCCAACGGATATCGATGCCGCGAGTCTGACCACTGTGCTGCAATCGCTGTTGGACGGGCACGATCTGCTGCGGTCGGTGTTCACCGCGTCGGCCACCGACTACGGGCTGAGCACCCGCGCTCCCGGCGCGGTGCGGGCCGAGGACATCCTGTCCCAGGTGCGAGTCACCGGCGATCTGGAGACTTTGCTGAGCGAGCGGGCGCGAGCGGTGGCCGAGCAGATCGATCCGTTCGCCGGTGCGATGATTCGCGCGGTGTGGTTCGTCCGGGCCGACGCACCCGATGTGCTGCTGCTGACCATCCACCACCTAGCGGTCGACCCGGTGTCCTGGCATGTCATCAGCGCCGATCTCGCTGCGGGCTGGGCGCGGCTGCGCGCCGGACAGGCACCGGACCCGCCGCAGGAACACACCGGCTATCGGGAGTGGTCACGTCTGCTCGCGGGCCGCGCGGGCGCGGAAGCGGTTGCGGCCCAGCGTGACTACTGGGTGCGCCAGGTCACGGGCCCGGACCCGGTGCTCGGCAGTCGGCGGCCCGACCCGCGCACCGACACGTGGGGCTCCTACCGGGTGAGCCCGGTGCCCGCCTCGGCGGAGGCGACCGCGGCGATCCTGCACGGTCTCGGCGGCCGATCGGCCGGGGTGCGCGAATTCCTGCTCACCGCACTGACCATAACCCTGGCGAGTTGGCGCGTCGAACGCGGTCAGGACGCCACGGCCGGTGCCTACCTGGCGCTGGAGGGGCACGGCCGCCAGGATGCGGTGTTCGGTCCCGAGGTCGACACCGCGCACACGGTGGGCTGGTTCACCAGCATCGTGCCGGTCCGGCTCGGCCCCGGCGCGGATTTTGTGGATATCGCAGTGGCACAGCGGCATCCGGCGCGAGCGGCCGCGCTGCTCGATGCGGTTGCCGCCCACCTGTCCGATATGCCGAACGAGGGAGCGGATTACGGCGTGCTGCGCTACCTCGACCGGCAGGCCGAACTGGTGCGTGCCGACGGACCACAGGTGCTGTTCGACTACCTCGGCCGATTCGACCTCGCAGGTGCGGGTCAGCCGTGGACCCCGATCCCGGACCTGGCCTTGCACGAATGTCTGCCGCGCATACCGGAACCGGATTTTCCGCTGCGGTACGCGCTCGACGTGATCGCCGGCGTGCGCACCACCGCGGCCGGGCCGCAGCTGGTCACCATGTTGCGCTGGAGCGAGGCGCTGTTCGAGGCGGCAGAAGTGGACCGGCTCACCCGGCTCTGGCATGACGCCGTCGCCGCGCTGGAGCGTGCCGTTTCCGCGGTCGCCGTCGGCGCCAACTGATCGATCGAAACCCCAGAACCACGCTCATTCAAAGGATTTTGCGATGTCGGACGATATTCTCGAGCGGCGCAAGCGGCTACTGCGGCAGCGTCTGCAGGAACGTCAGTTGACCGCGACCAGCCTCGCGCAGGCGCCGACCAGGGCGGTGGGTGCACCCGCACCGTTGTCCTCGGCGCAGCAGCGAATGTGGTTCCTGCAGACGGTCGATCCCGAGGACACCACGCTGAATGTGTGCGTCGGTTATCGGCTGGTCGGCCCGCTCGACGCGGCGCGATTGCGGGCCGCGTTCGATACCGTACTGGCCCGGCACGAAATCCTGCGTACCACCTACCATGTCGACGCCAACGGACAGCCGTATCAGGTTTCCCACACGGACGCCGAAATCGCCTGGCAGCAGCATGATCTCACCGACTCGCCGACAGACGGGCGGGCCAGGCGGGTGGAGGTGCTGGCCCGGCGAGAGTTCGGTCGGCCCTTCGACCTGACCGCCGAGACACCGCTGCGGGTGCTGCTGGTCCGCACCGGCGCCGCCGAGCATGCGCTGATCCTGGTGATCCATCACATCGGCTGGGATGACGATTCTTGGCCGGTCTTCTTCAGCGAACTCAACGCCGCCTACCGCGGCGCGTCCGGTGAACTGCTCGAAATCCACGTGCAGTACGCCGATGTCGCGCTCACCGAGCGGACCGCCGAGGACGCGGCCGACCTGGCGTACTGGCGCGCCACGCTGACCCCGCTGCCCGAGCGGTTGGAGCTGCCCGGTCGGGCCGGTGGCCCGGTGAGCCGAGCCGCGGACAAATACGTGGCGACACTGCCGCGGGATCTGCTGGATCGGGTCGCCACGGTGGCCCGAGATCATGCCGCTACCCCGTATATGGTCTTGCTCGCGGCGTTCCAGGCGCTGATCCAGCGCTACACCGCGGCAACGGATTTCCTCGTAGCGATGCCGGTAACCGATCGCCGCGGCGCCGCGGCGGAGGCGCTCATCGGCTACTTCGGAAACACGCTGCTGCTACGTGCCCGCCCCGCGGGCGCGCAGACCTTCGCCGAACTGGTGGATGCGACCAGGGATGGCTGCGCCAGCGCCTTCGGCCATCAGGGCATCGGTGTCGAGCAGGTGGTCCGCGCGGTGCGCCCGGATCGGGTGGCCGGCCGCGACGGCCTCGAGCAGTTGGTCCAACTCAGCTTCAGTGTGCGCGGCAGTGCGAACGGCTTCGACCTGCCCGATATCGCCGCCACCGAGCTGGAATTGGCCGCTTCGGTCGCGCAGGAGGCGCTCGGTTTCATGGTTGTGCTCGACGACGCCGATGCCCGAGTCGAGGCCACCTACCTGGTGGACCAGTTCGACCGACCGCTGGTGTCCCGATTGCTCGACCACTATCTGCGGCTGCTCGCAAGCGCGGTGGCCGATCCACGCAACCTGGTACGCGATCTCGACATGTTCGGCGCCGCCGGCCGCGACGAGATCCTCGCGGTGTCGCACGGACCGCTGGTCGAGCTGCCCGCCACCACACTTGTCGATCTGGTGCAGCGTCAGGTCGTGACCACACCGGACCGGGTCGCCATCGTCTCCGATACCGTCGAACTCAGCTACCGCGGCCTCAATGAGCGCGCGAACAGGCTGGCGCACTGGTTGATTCGTCAGGGCACCCGGGTCGAGGACCTCGTCGCGCTGCGGCTCAACACCTCGGTCGAATTCATCGTCGCCAGCCTGGCGGTCATGAAGTCCGGTGCGGCCTACTTGCCGATCGATCCCGGCTACCCGGCCGACCGCATCGATTATCTGCTCGCAGATGCCAGGCCGGTGCGCTCACTGGCCATGGCCGAACTCGACGCCGCGGAAGCCGAGGCGGCCGAGCTGCCGGTCACCGATCCGACCGACGCGGACCGGCTTTCGCCGCTGCGGCCCTCGAATACCGCCTACGTCATCTACACCTCGGGCTCCACCGGCAAGCCGAAGGGCGTGCCCGTTCCGCACGACGCCATCGCCGATCATCTGGTGAACTTCGCCGTGGACTGGGACACCAGCACCCCGGAGCGGGTACTGCAGGCTACCTCGGTCAGCTTCGACGCATCGCTGGCCGATATCTATCTGCCGCTCATCGCCGGTGCCTGCATCGTGGTCCCGAAACCCAATGCCTATCGCGATATTCCGTACATCACCGAACTGATCGCTCGGCACGGGATCACCGTGCTGCCCATGGTCCCGTCCATGCTGGCCACCTTCCTGCTGCTCCCGGAATCCAACGACTGGCGGGCGCTGCGGCATGTCCCGGTCGGCGGTGAGGCACTGCCCGGCGAGATCGCCGATAGGTTCGCCGCGCAGTTCGACGCCGAACTGCGCAACCACTACGGGCCGACCGAAGCGGTCGTGTGCTCGACTTCGATGCCGGTCGACGGTCCGCAGGGCGCCAGGATCGTGCCGATCGGGTTTCCCAACCGCAACGTCTACGTCTACCTGCTCGACGAGTCGCTGCGGCTGGTGCCCCCGGGGGTGGTCGGCGAGATCTACCTCGGCGGCCCGCAGTTGGCGCGGGGCTATCTGCACCGGCCGGTGCAGAGCGCGGAGCGTTTCGTCGCCGACCCCTTCGTGCCCGGCGGACGGCTCTACCGCACCGGCGATATCGCGCGCCGCACGGTCGACGGGGAGATCGAATTCATCGGGCGCGCCGACGAACAGGTGAAGGTGCGTGGCTTCCGCATCGAACTCGGCGAGGTGGAGGCGGCCGCGGCCGACCACCCCGACGTCGCGCAGTGTGTCGCGCTCGTCACCGAGCATGAATCCCTCGGCGCGATCCTCGCCGCCTACCTGGTGCCGGTGCCCGGTGCCCAGATCGACCCGGTCCGGGTGCGCGCGGTCGTCGCGGCCGCGCTGCCCGAACACATGGTGCCCGCGGCCTTCGCGGTGATCGGTGCGGTGCCGCTGACCGCGCACGGCAAACTCGACCGGCGTGCGCTCCCGGAGCCGGTGCTGACCGTATCGCGCAGCTACCGAGAACCGCAGTCGCCGACCGAGATCCGGGTCGCCGCGCTGTTCGGCGAACTGTTCGACACCGACCGAATCGGCGCGGACGATTCCTTCTTCGAACTCGGCGGGCACTCGCTACTCGCGGCCCGGCTGGTCACCATGATCCGCGCGCGCTTCGGGCTGGACATCGATGTCCGCGCGCCATTCGATACCCCGACCGTCGCCGGGCTGGCGGCCCACTTGGTCGCCAGCTATCGGGATCGGTTCGGCGCCGACCTCGACGACGCGGCGTCGTTCGATCCGTCCATTGCGGACACGGCGGGCATCCCGTCGAAGCAGGAACGGCCGGAACGCATTCCGCTGTCCTACTCACAGCGCGCACTCTGGCTGCGGCGGCGGCTGGAGGGCCCCTTCGAATGGGAGAACTTCCGGTTCGCGGTCCGACTGGACGGACCGGTGGATGCCGACGTGCTGGCCGCGGCGGTCGCCGACGTGCTGGCACGGCACGAGGCGCTGCGCACCACGTTCCCCGAGTACGAGGGCACACCGCATCAGCTGGTGCGTCCAGCCGGACCGGTCGAGCTGCCGCGTACCGTGCTCGGCGGCACGCCGGCCGACGCGGGGGCGCGGCTGGAACGTGAGTTGGCCGCGGCGGCGGGGCACGTGTTCGACCTGGCCGACGAACTGCTGGTCCGCCCGCACCTCTATCACCTGGATGAACAGACCCACGTGCTGTCGGTGCTGATGCACCACATGGTGACCGATGTGGAGTCGTGCCGGATCTTCATCGATGATCTGACGACGGCCTACCGGGCGCGGCTGGCCGGCGCGCCGCCGTCGTTCCCCGAACTGCCCCTGCAATTCGCCGATTTCGCGCTCTGGCAACAGCACCATTTCGACCACGCGCCGGGCACTGTCGAGCTCAGCGAATACGGCGCCGCGCGGCTCGAGCACTGGCGCAGCACCCTGGCCGATCTGCCGGTGGAGATCGCGGTTGGGCACGATCGGCTCCGCCCGTCCCGATTGGGTTGTGCAGGCGTCAGCACCACGCGGACCGTGTCGGGCGGAACTTGGCACGCCGTGCGGACGCTGGCCGAGGAGTCCGGCGCGACCGAATTCATGGTGTGCCAGGCCGCCGCTGCGGTGCTGCTGCACGCCCTCGGAGCCGGTGATGATCTGCCGATCGGTGCGACCGTCGCCAATCGAATCGGTCCCGCCGTCGATCGGAATATGGGCCTGTTCGCCGATATGGTCGTGCTGCGCAACGACTTGTCCGGTGACCCGACTCCGCGCATCGTGCTCGATCGGGTACGTGAATCCGCGCTCGGCACGCTCGGCCACCAGGATGTGCCGTTCGAGCGGATCGTCGAAACCCTCAATCCACCACGGATGCTGGCCCGCAATCCGCTATTCCAGGTGATGATGCACTTCGGGCAGCGGCCGCAGCCGGTTCCGTTCAGCGTGGACGGCGCAACCACCGTCACCGCGTTGACAACCCAGTACGACGTCGCGTTCATGGACCTGCACCTGGATTTTCTGGTCGAGACCGGCGGTGGGATGACCGTACGCGTGGTGGTCAACTCCGATCTCTACGAGCCCGCGACCGGTGCGGTGTTCGCCGACGCGCTGGTGGCGACCATCGCCGCGTTCGCCGCGAAACCCGATGTCGCGGTATCGGATCTGAGCGTGACCCCAGACGGCTGGGACGCCACACGCACGGTCGTGCACCGCGCAGGTGCCGCAGTGATGCCGGTCGAGATCGAGGACGGTCCGCCGCAGACCGACACCGAGCGGACACTGGCTGCGTTGCTGGAGGAGTTGCTGGAGACCACCGACATCGGCCGCGCTGACAGCTTCTTCGCCCTCGGCGGTGACAGCATCATCGCCATCCAGTGGGCGACCAGGGCGGGTGCGGCCGGGCTGGCACTGACCCCGCAGTTGGTGTTCGAGCATTTCACGATCGGCGCATTGGCCGCGGCGATCGATGCGGGGGGCCCGGCGGCGGTCGAGCCCACCACATCCGCCGATGATCATCGGCACGCGCCGATGACGACGTCGGGGCTGTCGCAGGACGCCCTTGCCATGCTGCGGGACTCCTGGGCCGCGCAGGGCTGAGCATGCGACCGGTGCGTGCCGCAGGATCGGCACGCACCGGAGGGGGCTATTCGTTCGGGCCGACCTGACACCGGCAGCGGGTGGCTGAAACGGGTACCGGCTCTTCGGGATCCGAATCCGCCACGAAGAATCCGCACCAGTGCAGGTCGTCGGCGAATCGCGCCTTGATGGCGACGGGCAGCGTCGAATCTGCCGGGAGACCTACTTCGCCGCGGCGGCGAAATAGGGCTCGAGCTTGTTCAGGATGTAGGGCACCGATAGTGCGGACGGCTGATTGATCGCACTGATCTCCTGTGTGGTGAGGAAGGCGACCGCGCCCTTCTGCACCGCGGGCAGTTCTGGATAGCCCGGCAGCTGACGGTACTTCTCGTCCATGCCCGGGGAGTAGCCCGCCAGCAGCAGATCGGCCCGCAGCGCGTCCACCCGCTCCGGTGACAGCGCCAAGCGTCCCTGGGTGGCGGGCATATCGGTGATGTTCTTGGGAATGGTCATGCCGAGCTGCGTAAAGACCTTGCTGGAGCCGTCATTCGGGTCGGTCAGCACCATCAGCTGCGCCGGACTCGCCAGCCAGGTGCTGACGAATGTCTTACCCGGCAGGCCCGGATTCGCCTGCTTGATCGCGTCGATCTTCGCGTCCACATCGGCGATCACCTTGGTCGCCGCGTCCTGCTTGTGCAGCACCTTGCCCAGCGCGGTGACCTGTTCCTGCCACGGCGCCACCGCAGCCTGGGACAGACCGGGCAGGGTCGGCGCCACCTTCGAAAGCTCGTCGTAGGTCTTCTGATCCGCTATGAACGGGTCGGCCAGAATCAGGTCCGGCTCCAGCGCCGCGACCTGTTCGGCGAGATTGCCGGTGGTGCTCAGGGACTTCGCCGACTCCAGGGACTTGGGTTCCCACGGCGCCGTGCTCTTGGACGCCACCGCGACATTGTCGACGTAGCCGATCGGGACCACGCCGAGCGCCAGCGCGGCGTCCATCCATTGATTGCCGAGGGTAACGATCTTCTTCGGGGTGCCAGCGATCGTGGTCTCGCCGCGCGCGTGCGTAATGGTTACCGCCGCGCCGCCGGAATCGGAGTCGTCGCTCGATGATCCGCACGCGGCCAGACCTAGGGTCAGGGCACCGGCCAGCGCGGCCACCGCCGCCCGCGCCCAGACCCGGGATGCCCGAACAGACTTCATCGTGGAACCCTCCTTGCGGTAACTCAGCCAAGGCTAACCTATCCGGGCTCGCTCTCGGCGAACACCTCGGCCGGTTCCGGAGGGTGGGATTCGATTTGATCGTTACATCCGCTAATTATATAGTTTGCTGAGGTAATAAATCAGCAAGGGGCCGCCGTGACGATTCCATCCGCCGATCTCGATCTCGACGACATCCAGACCATTCGTCGCCGCATGCGCTACGACCGAGATCATCCGCACTACAAATGGGTTGTCCTGACCAACACCACCCTTGGTGTACTGCTCAGTGCGATCAATGCATCGATCGTGTTGATCTCGCTGCCCGCAATCTTTCGCGGCGTCGGCCTGAACCCGCTGGAGGCGGGCAACGTCGGCTACCTGCTCTGGATGCTGATGGGATATCTGCTGGTCACCGCGGTTCTAGTGGTGATGTTCGGGCGGCTCGGCGATATCTTCGGCCGGGTCCGGATCTATAACCTCGGCTTCACAGTGTTCGCCGCGACCGCGGTCCTGCTGTCCTTCGACCCCTTTCACGGTGGTGCGGGCGCGATGTGGATCATCATCTGGCGAGTGGCGCAGGGCGTCGGCGGCGCAATGCTGATGGCCAACTCCACGGCCATCCTCACCGACGCGTTCCCGGCGAAGCAGCGCGGCACCGCCCTCGGCATCAATATGGTGGCCGCGGTCGCTGGCTCATTCCTCGGCCTGATCATCGGTGGCGTGCTGTCGGAATGGGATTGGCGCGCGGTGTTCTGGGTGAGTGTGCCGATCGGCATCCTGGGCGCCATCTGGTCGTACCGCTCGCTGCACGAAGTCGGCCAGCAGACCAAGGGCAAGGTCGATTGGGCGGGCACCATCACCTTCGGTCTCGGACTCACCGCACTGCTCACCGGTATCACCTACGGCATCCAGCCCTATGGCGGACACCCCACGGGCTGGTCCAACCCGTGGGTGCTCGGTGCGGTCATCGGCGGCATCGCCCTGCTCGGCGTGTTCTGCGTGGTGGAGACCAAGGTCGCCGAGCCCATGTTCCATCTGTCGCTCTTCGGCAACCGCGCCTTCGGTCTCGGCAACTTCGCCAACCTGATGGTGTCCATCGGCCGCGGCGGCATGCAGTTCATGCTGATCATCTGGCTGCAGGGCATCTGGCTGCCGTTGCACGGCTACGACTACGAATCGACACCGCTGTGGGCCGGTATCTATCTGCTGCCGCTGACCGTGGGATTCCTTGCCGCTGGACCGGTTTCGGGTTGGCTGTCGGACCGCTACGGCTCGCGCCTGTTCACCACCGGTGGCGCGATCCTTGCGGGCCTCACCTTCCTGTTGCTGCTGATCGTCCCGGTCGACTTCAACTACTGGGTCTTCGCCGCGATAATCCTGCTCAACGGCATCGGCTGCGGTCTGTTCTTCTCACCGAACACCGCCGCCATCATGTCGAGCGTGCCCGCGGCGCAGCGCGGCGCCGCCTCGGGCATGCGCGGCACCCTGTTCAACGGCGGCAATGCGCTGTCGATGGGAATCTTCTTCTCGCTCATGGTCGTTGGCCTTGCCGCCAGCCTCCCGTCGGCGCTCGACAGCGGCCTGCGCGCCCAGGGCGTCTCCGCGGGCGCTGCGACCCAACTCGCCGATCTGCCGCCGGTGGCGAGCATGTTCGCCGCCTTCCTCGGCTACAACCCGATCCAGGAATTGCTCGGCCCCACCGGCGAATTGGCCAGGCCGGGCGTGCATGCGGATACCCTCACCGGTCAGGAGTTCTTCCCACATCTGCTCACCGGGCCATTCCACTCGGGTCTGGTCGTTGTTTTCGTCGCGGCCGCCGTGATGATGTTCCTGGCCGCCGCGGCCTCGTACTGCGCCGGCGACAAATACGTCGAGGATGAACGGGCCGAACTCGCCGAAGCCGACGAACTCGTCGGCGCACGTTGATCCACTTGGTGCGCGGCGCACCGGAGTTCTACTGTCTGGGGGCATGAACTCCCTGCCCGCCGCGGTGATGGTGGCGATCGGCGTATTCGTCGCCGCGATCACCATCGGTCGGTGGCTGCTCGTCAACGACACCCTCAGCAACCGCCTTATCAATCGTGCGCTGGCATGGGATCTGATCGGTCTGCTCGTCTTCGTGGCAGTTGGTCGGCTCGGTTCCGCGGACCTCGCGTTCGACCTGTTCGTGATCTTCGGCGCGCTGACCGTGGCCAATGTCTTCGGCTTCGCCAGGCTGCTCGACGGAGCGGACGTGGGTATGTCCGCTCGACGCCAACGCACATATGACGCGATCGCGGCCGCGGCCGGGTGCGTCGTGCTGGTCGGCACGGTCGGCACGCACATGGGTTTTTCCGTCGATTGGGGGTCGACGGTGTGGTTCCTGAGTGCGATGCCGACCATCTGGTCCGGTTTACTGATCGTCCGGGCCTGTGTGCGGGAACTGCGCACCGCCGACGCCACCGCGAAGGAACGGCTCACCTACTGCGCACTGCTCGTCGTCGGCGGGTATTGCGCGGTGGCTTCGGTGATCGCCCTGGTACGAACGATCCACGGCACTCGCCCCGACAAGGCCGGGCCCGCTTGGGCGATCGGTACGTACGCGACTCTGGTCCTGCTCACCGCGCTGATCGCGATTCCGCTGTGGAATGCGCTGCTGGCGCAGGCCGGGTTGGACCGGGCCGGTCGGTGCTGTCGCCGTCTGCGGCCGCTGTGGCGCGTGCTGACCGCGGCGGTACCCGAGGTGGTGCTGGAGCCCGCGAGTCCGGGCACCGGCGGATCGGCGTCGCGGCTGTATCGGATGACGGTCGAAATCCGGGATGCCCTAGTGCAATTGAAGCCCTTCGCCCCGGATGCCGAGGCGCACGACGATATCCGCGAATACGCGCGGTGCATCGCGCAAGCCGCACAGGCGAAGGCTGATGGCAGGTCTGCGCCGGTCATCGCCACCGGTCGCGCCGCCGGGTTTGCGCTGTCGGACCACACAGACGAACTCCGGTACCTGCTGGATCTGGCTCGCGCGTGGCCCCGACGATGAACTGCTGTCACGTCATCGGTTACTGACCTATTGAACGTGCCGCTATATAGCGGTACGTTCAATAGGTCAGTAGATCCTCTCGTCCGGGAGTCATCGACGTCGAACCCATGAACACGTGGGGTATCGACGACTGACGCATACCGAATTGAGGTAGTTCCGATGAAGCAAAAGAATTACGCCGGCCGCGTCCGGCCCTTGGTCGCCCGTATCGCCATCACGTCCGCGCTGGTCCTGGCCCCGATCGCGGCTGTCGCCGGTCCGGCCCTCGCCGAACCGGCCCAGTCCCCGGCCATCGTCCAGGTGGATCAGGCCGAAGACATCCACGGGCACCACGGTTACGGCGGCTGGGGCCATGGTGGTTGGGACCGCGGTGGTTGGGGCGGCGGCTGGGGCCTCGGCGGCTGGGGCAACCGCATCTGGCCCGGCTATCCGGGCTACTGGCCCGGCTACCCAGGCATCTGGCCCGGCTACTTCCCCATGCCCTCAACCGGCAGCGCCTTCTGACCCGGCCGTTTCCGAATCGCGCTGACGGCGAAAGCTCTTCGGCGCGAAGCGCTTCCACATGAGTAAGCCCGGCACAGCGGCCGGGCTTATTTCACGCTCATCCCGCGACCCGCACCGGCGAAGTAGACCAACGAAGCCCGGCGTTGGGCCGGGCTTCTTCAGGGGCGAGTGTCAGAGGGCGATGCGGTCCTTTTCGGGGAGGAAGAGTTTGTCGCCGTCCTTGACGGTGAAGGTGTTGTAGAACTGGGCGATATTGCGGACGATTTGGTTGCAGCGGAATTCATTGGGGGCGTGCACGTCCTGGAGCAGGCTGATGGTGGATTCCTCGGTCTGCTTTTCCCGCCAGCTGCGGGCGTAGGAGAGGAACATCTGCTGGTAGTCGGGTTCGATGCCCTCGCGCTTGGCGGCGATGCGGTACGCCTCGACGGCGATTTGCAGGCCGCGCAGGTCGGCGAGGTTTTCGCCGACGGTGAGCGCGCCGTCGACGTGATATTTGGAATCGAGACCCTCGGGTACCAGCACATCGAATTGCTCGATCAGCTGTTTGGTTTTGGCCTCGAACGCGGCCAGGTCCTCGGGGGTCCACCAGTCACTGCGGTTGCCGTCGGCATCGTATTTGCGGCCCTGATCGTCGAAGCCGTGGCCGATCTCGTGGCCGATAGTGGCGCCGACCGCGCCGTAGTTCACCGCGGTGGTGGCGTCCTTATCGAAGAACGGCGGCTGCAGATAGGCGGCCGGGAAGGTGATCTGGTTGCTGGTCGGGGAGTAGTAGGCGTTGACGGTCTGCGGTGACATACCCCATTCGGATTTGTCGACCGGGGTGCCGAGCCGATTGAACGCCTTCTTGGATTCGAAAGCGCTTACCGCACGTAGCGATTCGATCAATTTGCCCCTGGTGATCTTCAGCGCGGAGTAGTCATCCCACTTGTCCGGATAGCCGATTCTGGCCTCGATCTTGTCGAGCTTGACGATCGATGCATCCCTGGTCGGCTGCGACATCCAGGACGAATGGGTGAAGTTCTCCCGATAGGCGGCCATGAGGTCGGCCACCATCTGCTCGGCCCGATCCTTGGCGGCGGGCGGAAAGTGCTTGTCGACATACAGTTTGCCGAGCTGGTCGCCGAGATTCTCATTGACGATGCCGACGCCGGACTTCCAGACTTCCGGTCGCTCCTCGAGCCCGTTGAGCACCTTGCCGACGAAGTCGAAGCGGGCGTCGCGGATCGCCTTGGGCAGGAAGCGGGCATACTCCGCGACCACATTGACGCGCAGGTACTCCCGCCACAGCGCGATATCGGTATCGCCCCACAGCTGCGCCGCCGCGGTCACGAACGAGGGCTGCGCGACCACGAGCTTGTCGAACAGCGAGCGCGGTCGATCGGTATTGCCCGTCATCCACGGATCCCAATCGAATTGCGGTCCGAGCGCGACCAATTCCTGCCAGCTCATCAGGTTGTAGGTGGCGTCGGTATTGCGATTGCGCACGCTGTCCCAATGCGCCGCCGCGATCTTGGTCTCCAGATCGACCATGCGCTGCGCGATGCCCGCTGGATCGGCGAAACCCGCGCCCTGGGACATCTTCTCCAGGTATGTCTTGTAGCCCGCGAGCTGTTTGGCGTATTCCGGCTTGCGGTAGTACTGCTCGCTGAGCCCGATTCCCGATTGGCTGATTGTCGGTATATAGGCGTTGGAGTTCTTGCGATCGATGCCGATACCGATGCCGATCAGCCCGGAGATCGGCAGCTCGGCCATCACCTTGGCCAGATCCGGTTTGGTCGCCGCGCCGTCGATCTTGGCGAACAGATCGGCCAGCGGCGTCATGCCGAGCGTTTCGAAGGCGGCCTCGTCCAGCCGCGCGTCGTAGAGATCGCGAATCTGCTGTGCCTCCGAACCCGCCTTCGGATCCTCGAGGCCCTCGATGATCTCGTGCAGCTGATCCAGCGTCCGATCGCTGGCGTCGCTGATCGCGCCGACCGCGGCCTTATCCGGCGGCAGCTGGTATTCGCGCAGCCATTGGCCGTTGACATGCCGGTACAGATCGTCCTGCGGCCGGATCGTCGGGTCCGCGCCGCCCATATCGACCCCGGTGAGCTGCACCGAACGCGCATCCTTCGAGCAGGAGACCAGGGCGACGGCGGCGGGCACCACCCCGAGCGCCACGAGGAAGGCACGACGGTCCAGCTGGCCGGGACGACCGGTTGATGTCACGAAGATTCCTCTCCCGATGCGGTCCGCCGCATCCTCGTCATGCGCGATAGTGCTGGCCCGAGGCTACCTGCCCCGGGCCATGCCAGCCCGTCGTATCAGAGCGAGACGCGCTGGTCCGGGGGCAGGAACAGCTTGTCAGTCGGTTGCACGCCGAACGTGGTGTAGAACTCGTCGATATTGCGTACCACCTGATTGGTGCGAAACTCATTGGGTGCGTGCACGTCCATGGCGAGTCGCAATTCCTGCTGCTGCACGGTCGCCTTGTTCCGCCAGATCCGTGCCCAGGACAGGAACATGGTCCGGTGGTCGGGATTATTCTTCCCGTCGCGTTTGTCCGCGATCCCCAAAGCGGCCAGGGCGATGCCGAGACCGCGCAGATCGGCGAGATTCTCCCCGACCGTGAGGGCGCCGTCGACGTGCTTGCTCGGATCCAGGCCCGCGGGGACCAGTACGTTGTACTGCTCGATCAGCTGTTTGGTTTTGATGTCGAAGGCGGCGCGATCCTCGGGCGTCCACCAGTCGCGCAGATTGCCGTCGCCGTCATAGCGCGATCCCTGGTCGTCGAATCCGTGTCCGATCTCGTGTCCGATGACCGCCCCGATCGCGCCGTAATTGACCGCGGCCTCGGCGTCCTTATCGAAGAACGGCGGCTGCAGAATGGCGGCGGGAAAGGAGATCGAGTTGGCGCTCGGGTCGTACATGGCATTCACCAGCTGCGGCGGCATAACCCATTCGAACTTGTCGACCGGGGTGCCGAGTCTTGCGAAATGGCGCTCGGTCTCGAATTGGCGTGCGGCACGGACGGATTCGATCACTTTGCCGCGGGTAATGGTCAACCCGGAGTAGTCGATCCAGGTATCCGGATAGCCGATCTTCGTGACGATCTTATCGAGTTTGGCGATGGCGGCCTGCTTGGTCGGCGGCGACATCCAGGTGGACTCGGTGAAATCGGCCCGGTAGGCCGCTTTCAGGTCGGCGACCATCGCCAGCGCGCGCTCCTTGGCCGCGGGCGGAAAGTGTTTGCCCACATAGAGTTTCCCGAGCACCTGGCTGAGATTCGCATTGACGGTGGCGATGGCGTCCTTCCACGGCTCCTGGCGTTCGCGCAGCCCCTGCAATGTCTTGCCGACGAAATCGAATTCGGCATCGGCGATGGCCTTGGGTAGCAGCGATGCGAACCGCTTGACCAGCGCCAGGCGCAGATACTCGCGCCAGGCCGCGATATCGACCTCGGCCCAGAGCTGTCCGGCCGCCGTCACGAACGACGGCTGCCCGACCACCACCGTGTCGAATAGCGAGCGCGGCCGGTCGGTGGTACCCGCGAGCCACGGTTCCCAGTCGAATTGTGGTGCGAGCGCGGTCAATTGGGGCCAGTCGAGCGGGTTGTAGGTGGCATCGGGATCGCGCAGCCGCACGTCGTCCCAGTAACCGGCCGCGATCCTGGTCTCCAGGTCGAATACGCGCTGGGCGGTGCCGGCGGGATCGGCGAAGCCCGCACCGGCGGCGACGCGCTCCAGATAGGTCCGATAGGCCGCACGCTGCTCGGCGTATGCGGGCTTGCGGTAGTACTGCTCACCCAAATTGGGATCGATACCGGACTGGGAGACGGTGGCGACGTATCGACCGGAATTCTTGGGATCCACCCCGACGTCCAATCCGATCAGCCCGCCGATCGGCAGCCCGCCCATCACCCGTGCGAGATCCGCCTTGTTCGCCGCGCCATCGATCGCGGTGAACAGATCGGCCAGCGGGGTGAGGCCGAGCCGCTCGATCTCGACCGAATCGAGTCGCGCGTCGTAGAGATCGCGGATCTGCTGTTCCGCTGACCCGGCCTTCGGATCGCGGATGCCCTCCACGATCTCCCGCAGTTGCAGTTCGACGCGATCGCTGACCTCGTCGAAGGTGCTGTAGGACGGCTTATCCGGGGGCAGCTGATAGTCGCGCAGCCAGCTGCCGTTGACGTGGCGGAACAGATCGTCCTGCGGCCGGATCCCCTGGTCTTCGCCCCGCATATCGACCCCCGTGAGCCGCACCGGCTGATCCCGCGAGCAGGAGACCAGTGCGGTGGCCGGAATCACGCCGAGTGCGATCAGGAAGGTGCGACGACCGAGCCGGGCGGAACGCGCGGACGAACTCAAGAGAACCTCTCTTCCAGCGGTGATGTGGAATGTGCACAGTTCTACTGACGATCTTGCTTTTCCCGAGGGTAGTAACGTCGCAGGTCGCGAGCACTGATCGGCGCGGTTTCACAGCGGAAGTTCAGCCTCCGTTGATGGGCCCTGATTTGGGATCGACCTGGGCATTCGCCTACACTGATCCGGTTGCCTGCGGGAGCTGTGCCCGCAATCCGGCCGCGAACCCCCAGAGGTTGGGTCATCGAGATCCAGATAACCGCTGGCAGGCGCGCGTTCGGGTGGTGACACGACCATGCCCGTCGGGTCGGCAATCCGGCGTGCGTATACATCCAGGTCAAGGAGGCTGAAGTGATTCAGCAGGAGTCGCGACTGCGCGTCGCCGACAACACGGGTGCGAAGGAAATCCTCTGCATCCGCGTTCTCGGTGGTTCGTCGCGTCGCTATGCCGGTATCGGTGACATCATCGTCGCCACCGTCAAGGACGCCGTCCCCGGCGGCAATGTCAAGAAGGGCGAGGTCGTCAAGGCCGTCGTCGTGCGCACCGTCAAGGAGCGTCGTCGCCCGGACGGTTCGTACATCAAGTTCGATGAGAACGCGGCCGTGCTGATCAAGGCGGACAACGACCCGCGTGGCACTCGTATCTTCGGCCCGGTCGGCCGCGAACTGCGCGAGAAGAAGTTCATGAAGATCGTTTCGCTGGCCCCGGAGGTGCTCTGACATGAAGGTGCACAAGGGCGACACCGTGCTCGTCATCTCGGGTAAGGACAAGGGCGCCAAGGGCAAGGTCATCCAGGCCTACCCGAAGGAGAACCGGGTCCTGGTCGAGGGCGTGAACCGGATCAAGAAGCACGTCGCGAACTCCGCCAACCAGCGCGGCGCCTCCTCGGGCGGCATCGTGACCCAGGAAGCCCCCATCCACGTGTCCAACGTGATGGTCGTCGACTCCGACGGCAAGCCGACCCGTATCGGCTACCGGACCGACGAGGAGAGCGGCAAGCGGGTCCGGATCTCCCGTAAGAACGGGAAGGACATCTGATATGACCACCTCTGAGCAGACCCAGCCGCGCCTGAAGGCCCGCTACCGGGCCGAGATCAAGGACGCGCTGAACAACGAGTTCAACTACGCCAACGTGATGCAGATCCCGGGCGTGGTCAAGGTCGTCGTGAACATGGGTGTCGGTGACGCCGCGCGCGACGCCAAGCTCATCAACGGCGCGGTCAAGGATCTGGAGCTGATCACCGGTCAGAAGCCCGAGATCCGCAAGGCCACCAAGTCGATCGCGCAGTTCAAGCTGCGTGAGGGCATGCCGATCGGCGCGAAGGTCACCCTGCGCGGCGACCGCATGTGGGAGTTCCTGGACCGCCTGGTCTCCATCGCGCTGCCCCGTATCCGCGACTTCCGCGGCCTGTCGCCGAAGCAGTTCGACGGCAACGGCAACTACACGTTCGGCCTCAGCGAGCAGTCGATGTTCCACGAGATCGACGTGGACTCCATCGACCGCCCGCGCGGTATGGACATCACGGTGGTGACCACCGCGACCAATAACGAAGAAGGCCGTGCCCTGCTCAAGCACCTCGGCTTCCCGTTCAAGGAGAACTGAGCACATGGCTAAGAAAGCACTGGTCAACAAGGCCAACAGCAAGCCGAAGTTCGCCGTTCGCGCCTACACCCGCTGCCAGCGCTGCGGCCGCCCGCACGCGGTGTACCGCAAGTTCGGCCTCTGCCGCGTGTGCCTGCGCGAAATGGCGCACCGCGGTGAGCTTCCGGGTGTGCACAAGAGCTCCTGGTGAGCTCGCGCTCTCTTTGAGCGCACCCGCACAAAACTGAGCAAGGGCACGGCCTCCTCCGAGGTCGTGCCCTTGCGCGTTTCAGTTGCGTTGGGGGAGTTCAGAATTCGAGTTCGGACCAGGGGATGTGGATCGGGAGTGCTCCGGCTGTTCGGACATACGTGCGCGGGCACAGCGCTTCAGCCCGCTGGTGACTGCGAACGTGAAAGCCTGGTGCTCGGCAGGCTCGGGGCTATCGCATAGCTTCGAGTTCGGGGCACGGCGTTTCGTGCGGTGAGTCGGTGTGCGAGGTGTGCGGAAGGTTTGCGTGACGGGGCAGATCGTCGGGGGCGGCGCGTCGGCGTTACTGCGGTTGGGGCATGGCGGTGGCGATTTCGCGGCGGGAGCGGAGGTCGAGTTTTGCCAGGATGTTCGAGACGTGGGATTGAATTGTGCGGCGGGACAAGAACATTTGGGCTGCGATGTCGGTGTTGGACAGGCCCTCGGCGGCCTGCACGGCGACTTTGCGTTCGGTGTCGGTGAGGGCTGCCCAGCCGGATTTGGGGCGGTTGCGGGGGCCGCGGACGCCGCGGCGGATTCCGTAGGGGCGCACGCGTGCCAGCGCGCGGGCGGAATCCCAGGATGCGCCGAGGCCGGAATACAGTTCGATGGCGGTGTCCAATGCGTTGCGGCACTCGGGTCCGCGGCCCGCGACGGCGAGTAGGACGGCGGCGTTTTCCCGCGCCTGCGCCTCGAACAGCGGGCGGCCGGATTGGTGGAAGGCGTGCGCTGCCGCCAGCAGGTCATCGGGATCGGAGTCGGCGAGGCCGCGGCACAGCAGTGCCGTTCCGGTGCGCGACGCGGTCGGCTGCCGGGTGAGGAGTAGATCCGCACTGTCCGCTACCGATCGGGCCGCGTGCGCGTCACCGATTTCCGCGGCCAAGCGCGCGATATCCGGGAAGATGTAATGCAGTGTCGCCGCGGCCAATCCGTCGGCAAGTCGCTGTTGTGCGTCGAGGAGTAGTTCCAACGCCAGCTCAGCGTGACCGCGGGCCTCGTGGGTCAGCGCCTTGACCCACGGATGGAAGTGCGCGTAGCCGATATTGCCCGGTCGATCATCCGGCGCGGGCAGGGCGTCCGGGTCCGGCAGGAAGGTGCCGCGGCGAATTCCGATGAGCGCCGCGACGGTGTGTGCGACCGTCGCATATCCGAGCACATCGGGTGTCTGCATACTCGCTGTGCATTCGGCCAGCGCGTCGTCCCAGCGCCCGCCCACCAGATACATCCGCGCCTTGGCGACCAGGTTCGAAGACAGGTAGACGCCGCGGAATCGGCGGTTGCGCCCGATGGCGGTCTTCAGCACCTCTTCGGCGTCGGTCAGCCGATCGAGTTCGATCAGGCAGTGGGCGTAGAGCGCGTACGGATCGAATTGGTCGGGCCCGGTCCCGTCCTCGAAGAGGGCCGGGATCCGAGCACTCAGGTCCAGCGCCTCGTCGAGCTGGCCCTGGGTATAGCGCACCGCGCCCACCGCCGTCAGTCCGTATCCGGTGGCCAGTGAGTTCCCGGCGCGCTCGCCGAGCGATACGGCCTGCCGACCGGCCTGCTCCGCCGCCGCGAACCGCTCGAGGAAGAAATTGCCGAGTCCGGATATACCCAGAAAACGGGCGGCGTCCTCGACGCCCAATTCCCTGGTCGTGCCCAATTCATTGGCGGACAGCACCTCCTCGGCGACCGCTACCGCATCGGCCAATCGGGCCTGGGCTTGATAGATCTGGGCGAGCAGCCAGCGCAGTTCGGTATCGTCGCCGTCCTCCGGCCCGGTGAGCAGCGCCTCGCGCACCACCGATTCGGCCTCGGCCGCGTTCCCATCCCACAGCAGGGCATGAATTCTCAGCCGGATCAGTACCGAACGCCGTGCCGCATCGAGATCCGGCGCCGTGGTGACCCGGCTCAACAACCGTTTCGCCAGTTCGGGCGCGCGAACGATCAACTTGTCGGCGGCACCGATCAGCCAATCGAGGCTGGCCGCGTTCAACTCGCGGTCGGCGACCGACAGATAGTAGGCAACCCGTTCGATCGGCGCATCGGTCGACTGGAGCGCCTGTCCGGCCTGCTGGAGCAGTTCCGACCGCAGTGACGCGGGCAGTCGATTGGCCAGTGCATCGCGGATCAGATCGTGCCGAAACACCAGTTCGGAGTTCACCCGGATGAGCAGCCCGCCATCCAGTGCCTCGGTGACGGCGCTCCAGACATCCAGAATCGGGATCTGCAATACCACCGCGAGGTCCGCGACATCGATGGTCGGACCGAGGGCCGCGGCCATCGGCAGCACATCGCGTGTCGGACGGGACAGGAAGTCCAGCCGCTGCGTAATCGCCTCGGCCAATGACGCGGACGTGTTCGCGCCGACAGCGCCCGCGGGATCGGCGGTGTCGGCGACCACCCTGATCGCCCCGTCGCGCTTCAGGGCGGCCACCAATTCCGAGACATGCAGCGGATTTCCACCGGCCTCGGCCACCTTCGCCAACAATCGTGATCCTGGTTCGGCGCCGACCAGCTGACGCACCAGTTTCGCGGCGTCGGTCGCCGGCAGGGCGCCGAGCCGCAGCACCGGGGCCCGCCGTGCGACAAGTTCGGCCGACAGCGCGGCGAGGGCCGGATCGCGCGGCAGTGGCCGGGCCGCGAGCACCAGCAGCAGCGGCAGTTCGTCGACGAGGGCGCACAGCCGGTGCAGCAGCGTCAGGCTCGAGCGATCTGCCCAGTGCACATCGTCCATGACCAGGGCGACCGGGCCCGCGGCGCACCAGGTGTCGATCTGGTCCAGAATCGCCTCGGCGATGGTGAGTTCATGGGTCGCGGCCACATCGCCCACGCGATCTCCGCTGCGCAGCGCATCGATCGGGGATGTCGGGCCCGCGTCGTCGAGCCAGGAGCACACCCCGGCGAACGGCACGCCCTGCCGCAATTCCTCGGCGGCGCCGACACGGATGTGCAGGCCCGCGGCCGCGAACGGGTTTCGCATCGCTTCCAGCAGTGCCGATTTGCCGATCCCCGGCTCACCCTCCACCAGCACGGCGCACCCGTGTCCGGTGGCCGCACGCCGTCCGAGTGCCGCCAGACTCGCCACTTCGACATCGCGACCGACGAGTGTGGTCGCGAAGGAATCCTGCACGCGGGTGAGTGTAAGCGGCGAACCCCGGATTTTGTCCTGGTAGCGACCTTGCCTACACTAGAGCGGTTGCTCGGGCACCTCTGTGCCCGCATGTCCTGGATACAACGACTGTGTCGATGTGTGGGCGGCCCGGGCACCGAGAGCTCTGATGAGAACTCAATCCGGTCGGCAAGCGTCGACCGGACCGCCGAATTGCTATAGGCCCACGGCTGGCGTGCGCGTGCGTACGCCGGTGTTGCATGGGAACCGTAGCGAGAAAGGTGTCAAGGTCGAACCATGACCATGACTGATCCGATCGCAGACTTCCTGACACGTCTGCGCAACGCCAACTCGGCGTACCACGATCAGGTGAAGGCTCCGCACTCGAAGCTCAAGGCGAATATCGCCGAGATCCTCAAGCGCGAGGGTTACATCGCCGACTACCGGACCGAGGACGCGACCGTGGGCAAGACCCTCGTCGTCGACCTCAAGTACGGCCCCAGCCGTGAGCGCAGCCTGCAGGGCCTGCGCCGCGTCTCGAAGCCGGGTCTGCGTGTGTACGCGAAGTCCACCAACCTGCCCAAGGTCCTGGGCGGCCTCGGCGTGGCCATCATCTCCACGTCGACCGGTCTGCTCACCGATCGTCAGGCGGCCAAAGCTGGCGTGGGCGGCGAAGTCCTCGCCTACGTCTGGTAAGGGGAGGTAGGACACATGTCGCGTATTGGTAAGAAGCCCATCGCCATTCCTGCCGGTGTCGAGGTCGCCATCGACGGCCAGAACGTGTCGGTGAAGGGTCCCAAGGGCACCCTGACCCACGTTGTCGCCGAGCCGATCACCGTCACCAAGGGTGAGGACGGCCAGCTCGAGGTCGCCCGTCCGGACGACCAGCGCCAGAACCGCTCGCTGCACGGCCTGACCCGTACCCTGGTCTCGAACATGATCGAGGGCGTGACCAAGGGTTACGAGAAGAAGATGGAAATCTTCGGCGTCGGTTACCGTGTCGCTGCCAAGGGCTCGAACCTGGAGTTCGCCCTCGGCTACTCGCACCCGGTGCCGATCGAGGCCCCGGAGGGCATCACCTTCGCGGTGGAATCGCCCACCAAGTTCTCCGTGTCCGGTATCGACAAGCAGAAGGTCGGCCAGATCTCCGCTGTCATCCACGGACTGCGCAAGCCCGACCCGTACAAGGGCAAGGGCATCCGCTACGCCGGTGAGGTCGTTCGCCGCAAGGTCGGAAAGACGGGTAAGTGATCATGGCGCAAACCGAAAACCAGAAGGCCAAGCGCATTCCGCGTGGCAAGGACGTGTCGACGACGCGTCGCCTGTCGAAGGCCCGCCGTCACTTCCGCCTGCGCAAGAAGGTCGTCGGCACCACCGAGCGTCCGCGCCTGGTGGTCAACCGCTCCTCGCGGCACCTGCACGCACAGCTCATCGACGATTCGGTCGGCAAGACCATTGCCGCCGCGTCCTCGATCGAGGCCGATGTGCGCGCACTGGACGGCGACAAGTCGGCCAAGGGCAAGAAGGTCGGCGAACTGCTGGCCGAGCGCGCCAAGGCCGCGGGCATCGAGGCCGTCGTATTCGACCGTGGTGGCCACGACTACCACGGCCGCATCGCGGCGCTGGCCGATGCCGCTCGCGAAGGTGGGTTGAAGTTCTGATGACTGCAAACATTTACGGAAGGAACGTCTGATGCCGGGACGTCAGAGGCGTGACGGCGGCAGCGGACCCGCCGGACAGCAGAATGGTGCCGCTGGTGGCGGCGACAGCCGCGACGGCCGCGGCGGTGGCCGGGATCGTCGCGGCGGCGGTGACCGTCGTGACCAGCAGACCGACAAGAACCAGCTCGAGCGCGTAGTCGCGATCAACCGCGTCTCCAAGGTCGTGAAGGGTGGTCGTCGCTTCAGCTTCACCGCCCTGGTGATCGTCGGTGACGGCAACGGTCTGGTCGGCGTCGGCTACGGCAAGGCCAAGGAAGTTCCCGCGGCCATCCAGAAGGGTGTCGAGGAGGCTCGCAAGGGCTTCTTCCGCGTCCCGATGATCGGCTCGACCATCACCCACCCGGTGCAGGGTGAGGCGGCGGCCGGTGTGGTCATGCTGCGTCCGGCCTCGCCCGGTACCGGTGTGATCGCCGGTGGTGCGGCGCGCGCGGTGCTGGAATGCGCCGGTATCCATGACATTCTGGCGAAGTCGCTGGGCAGCGACAACGCCATCAACGTCGTGCACGCGACGGTTGCGGCGCTCAAGCAGCTGCAGCGTCCGGAAGAGGTCGCGGCCCGTCGTGGTCTGCCGCTCGAGGACGTCGCCCCCGCGGGCATGCTGCGCGCACGCGCTCAGGCAGTCGGAGGTGCCAGGTAAATGGCAGATCTCAAGGTGACCCAGATCAAGTCTTCGATCGGCGCCAAGCAGAATCAGCGGGAAAGCCTGCGCACGCTCGGCCTGCGCAAGATCCGCCAGACCGTGGTTCGTGAGGACAACCCGCAGAACCGCGGCCTGATCAACGTCGTGCGCCACCTCGTAACAGTTGAGGAGGTCTGACATGACCATCAAGTTGCACCACCTGCGTCCGGCTCCCGGCGCCAAGACCGAGAAGACCCGCGTGGGTCGCGGTGAGGGCTCCAAGGGCAAGACCGCGGGCCGCGGTACCAAGGGCACCAAGGCTCGCAAGAATGTTCCCGCCGCCTTCGAGGGTGGGCAGATGCCGATTCACATGCGGCTGCCCAAGCTCAAGGGCTTCACGAACCCGTTCCGCACGGAATACCAGGTCGTGAACGTCGGCTCGATCGCCAAGCTGTTCCCCGAGGGCGGCGAGGTCGGCAAGGCGGAGCTCGTTGCCGCCGGTGCGGTTCGCAAGAACCAGCTGGTGAAGGTTCTCGGCGATGGCGAGATCGGCGTCGCGGTCCAGGTGACCGTCGACAAGGTGACCGGCGCCGCCAAGGAGAAGATCACCGCGGCCGGTGGCACTGTCACCGAGCTGGGCTGACGGTACTCTGCAGATAGTGGCACCGGACGAGTGGAGAGCTCGTCCGGTGCCACTGTTAGAGTTCAATTGTTGTCTGCCAAGCCTCGTCATGGGTTTTCTACATCCGTGGCATGACCATGTCGTTCGCCAGGAGGATCTGTGCTTTCCGCCTTCGTATCGGCCTTCCGGACTCCGGACTTACGGCGGAAGATTCTCTTCACGCTGGGGTTGATCGCGCTGTACCGCTTGGGTGCGTCGCTGCCGTCCCCTGGCGTCGATTACAAGAGCGTGCAGGAATGCATCGACCTGGTCTCCGGCGGTGAATCCGCAGGTATCTATCAGCTGATCAACCTGTTCTCCGGTGGTGCGCTGCTGCAGTTGTCGGTCTTCGCGATCGGCATCATGCCCTACATCACCGCGAGCATCATCATCCAGCTGCTCACCGTCGTTATCCCACGCTTCGAAGAACTGCGTAAAGAAGGCCAGTCCGGCCAGAACAAGATGACGCAGTACACCAGGTACCTCTCGATCGCACTGGCGATCCTGCAGGCCACCGGACTGGTCGCGCTCGCGGCTCGCGGACAACTGCTGCAGGGCTGCCAGAAGGACATCCTGGCCGATACCAGCATCTTCGGCATGATCATCATCGTGCTCGTGATGACCGCCGGCGCCGCACTGGTCATGTGGTTCGGCGAGCAGATCACCGAGCGCGGTATCGGCAACGGCATGTCGCTGCTGATCTTCGCCGGTATCGCCGCGCGCATCCCGACCGAGGGCAACAACATTCTGCAGAACCGCGGCGGACTGGTCTTCGGTCTGGTCTGCGTCGCCGCGTTTGCCATCGTCAGCGGGGTCATCTTCGTCGAGCAGGGCCAGCGCCGGATCCCGGTGCAATACGCCAAGCGCGTGGTCGGCCGCAAGATGTACGGCGGATCCTCGACCTACCTGCCGCTGAAGGTCAACCAGGCCGGTGTTATCCCGGTGATCTTCGCGTCGTCGCTGCTGTATCTGCCGAACCTGGTCGCGCAGCTGACATCCTCGAAGAACAACCCCAACCCGAGTTGGTGGCAAGAGACCATCCAGAAATACCTGGTAAACCCGGGGAACCCGGTATATATCGCGATCTACTTCGGTCTGATCGTGTTCTTCACCTACTTCTATGTCGCGATCACCTTCAACCCGGAGGAACGCGCCGACGAGATGAAGAAGTTCGGCGGCTTCATTCCGGGGTACCGCCCAGGTAAGCCGACTGCCGACTACCTCAATTTTGTATTGAGCCGCATCACTCTGCCCGGCTCGATCTACCTCGGTCTGGTGGCCGTCCTGCCGAATCTGTTCCTCGATATCGGCGCGTCCGGTGGCACCCAGAACCTTCCGTTCGGTGGCACCTCGGTGCTGATCATGGTGAGTGTCGGCTTGGACACCGTGAAGCAGATCGAAAGCCAGCTGATGAATCGAAATTACGAAGGGTTCCTCAAGTGAGACTTGTACTGCTCGGACCGCCGGGTGCCGGAAAAGGTACTCAGGCCGATCTCCTGTCGGACAAGCTGGGTGTCCCGCACATCTCCACCGGGGACCTGTTCCGCACCAATATCTCCGCCCAGACCCCGCTGGGGCGTGAGGCGCAGAAGTACATCAACGCTGGCGATCTCGTGCCGAGCGATGTGACGAACCGCATGGTCGAGGCCCGGGTCGCTGAGCCGGATGCCGCGAACGGCTTTGTGTTGGACGGCTACCCGCGCACGGTCGACCAGGCCGACGCGCTGGAGAAGATCCTCTCGGATATGGACAAGAAGCTCGACGCGGTGCTGTGCTTCGTCGTGCCCGAGGACACCGTGGTCTCCCGGATGATGGCGCGCGGTCGCGCCGACGACAACGAGGACGTGATCCGCAACCGGTTGCGGGTGTACCGCGAGGAGACCGAGCCGCTGCTGGAGCACTACGACGGTCTGGTCGTCTCGGTCGACGGTGTCGGCGAGATCGACGAGGTCAATGCCCGCGCCTTGCGCGCCCTTGGGCACTGAATGCTGCCCCCTGCGGAGCACATGATGCCGCTCGGAATGGAGCACTGAGGCCGGATGGTCTTCAACCGCAAGAAGAAGGTTGTGCCGTTCCGCACGGCAGGTGAACTGGATGCCATGGCGGCGGCGGGCGCGGTCGTCGGCCGCGCGCTCGTCGCGGTGCGTGCGGCCGCCAAGCCCGGGGTCTCCACCCTGGAACTGGACGAGGTCGCCGAGCAGGTGATCCGGGATGCGGGCGCCGTGCCGTCCTTCAAGGGCTACCACGGCTTTCCCGGTTCGATCTGCGCATCGGTGAACGACCGTGTGGTGCACGGGATTCCGACCGCCGCGGAGATTCTGGCCGAGGGCGATCTGGTTTCGATCGACTGCGGCGCGATTCTCGAAGGCTGGCACGGTGATTCGGCCTGGACCTTCGGCGTCGGCGAGATCATCGAGGCCGATCAGCTGCTCAGCGAGGCCACCAAGATGTCGATGGAGGCCGGTATCGCGGCGATGCTGCCCGGCAATCGGCTGACCGACGTCTCGCATGCCATCGAAATGGGTACGCGCGCGGCCGAGAAGCAGCACGGCCGGTCCTATGGGATCGTCGACGGCTACGGCGGGCACGCCATCGGCCGGGAGATGCATATGGATCCGTTCCTGGCCAACGAGGGTGCACCGGGCAAGGGCCCGAAACTCGTGGTCGGATCGGTACTCGCGATCGAGCCGATGCTGACCTTGGGCACCACACAGACCAAGGTGCTCGACGACGACTGGACCGTGGTGACGCTCGACGGCAGTCGCGCCGCCCACTGGGAACATTCGGTCGCGGTCACTGAGGACGGTCCGCGAATTCTCACGCTGCGTCCGGAGTAGGTGCGGTCCGGACATTGCTCCGGGACCGGATCTTTCGATGCCGAACGTGGGATGGCATCGGATAATGCGTTGGGCCAGAACGGTGTTGGTGCCGGACGTTGGTCGGCATAGGGCGTTGCTCGGCGCTGGTCCCCGTTGGTGCTGAGCATTGGTCGGTACGGACCGTTACGCGGTGCTGGCTGTGGTCGGCGGAGGATGTTCCTCGGTGCCGGACGTTGGTCGGCATAGGACGTTGCTCGGCGCTGGTCCCCGTTGGTGCTGAGCATTGGTCGGTACGGACCGTTACGCGGTGCTGGCTGTGGTCGGCGGAGGATGTTCCTCGGTGCCGGACGTTGGTCGGTGCCGGACGTTGGTCGGCGCGGGATGATGCTCGGTGCCGGGCACTGGTGGACGGGACATTGCTCAGTGCCAGACGATGGTCGCTACGGGACGATGCTCGGTGCCCGGACGTTGGTCGACCAGGGATCTTGGCTTGGCGTCCGATGTTGCTCGGCGCTGTGCCTCGTTGCTGCCGGACGTTGGTTGGCACGGGACGTTGCTCGGTGCCGGACGTTGGTTGGCACGGGACGTTGCTCGGTGCCGGACGTTGGTCGGCGGGAATCCTTGCTCGATCCCGGACGTTGGTCGGTACCGAGCCATTCTCGGTACCGAACATTGCTTTGCCGGATTCTCCTTGGTGCCGTACATATCTCGGCACCTGTGGTTCAGCGCATACATTCGTGCTGAACCCCTACGGCACTGCACATTCGGGGGAGCGCCTTACATTGGGCAGCACCATTCCTTCGGCGTCACCGTGCGCCACCCCTGACGAGTGATCACCATGCACTCATGCAGGTGAACGTCGAGAGCGCACCTGCATGCGCGCATTCTCGGCTGATGGGAGGGCTGGGGAGGGCGCGAGGTTGGTGGGGCTTTGGCCAGTCTGGGGTGGTTGGGGGCTTGTAGGGTTGTGTCGGACACGGGTTGGGGGTTGAAAAGTCGTTTGGGTGAATGGCTTTCGGTTTCGTAGGTTTCGGAGTGCTGTGGGTGTTAGGGTTCAGGTGTTGGGCGGGGTCGGTCACGGTATTCGGGTCCGGGGGGTGACGCTGCGCGGCGAGGAGTCGAGCCGCACCGACGCCTGTGGGGCGTGAACGTTCGGGGACAATGGCTTCGGACACAATGCGTCCGCTGCTGGTCCTGACGTTACCCAGCTTGTGCTGGATCGGTGACGTCGTTCCTTGCACCCGCGCCCGTGCGTGCAGCCGCACCTGGGGGGTCGTGTAGGGGATCGACCGCTACCACAGTGGTGGTGATTTCCCTCCGATTCGTTCTGAACTTCAACGTTGAAAGAAGCGTATGTCCGGGGGAGGGGTGGTAACCCGAGTAGATAGCTACTCGAATTCCCTTGTGGGATCGCGTAGTTCTGCGGCGAACTGCGGTCGGCCGGTTGGCCCGGTCGGCTGGTCGGCCGCCTCTCCGCACAGCTCAGAGCCGGTGCGGCGGGATGTGCGGGGTAGCGCGTAGGTAGCGGCTTCCGCTAGACGACTTGGTCCCGCGGCGGTGTGGGTATCGACCGGATCGCGTAAGTGATCGAACCCGCGTCGGCTGAACGGTGGATTCACAAGACCCTCGAGCATGCGGCGGCTCGGGGGTATCGGCGGCCGGATCGTGTAGGTGATCGAGAGCTCTCGGCCGAGTGGTGCGCTCTACTCGGTCTTGCTGTGGCGATGGCATGTTGGTGGCTGGATCGTGTGGGTGATCGAGGGCTGTTGGTCGGGTGGTGGGTTCTGCTCAATCTTGTTGTGGCGATGGCATATCGACGCGGCGGATTGCTCGGATTACCTCGGTTCGGAGGGGGTAGTCGAATTCGCCCTGGGCGGTTTCGGGTTGGCTGCGCAGGTAAGTCGTTATTCGATCGAGCAGTTCGGCACGCTGGTGTGCCGGTATCATCGCTGTGCGCGAGTGCGTTCCGATGGTTGCGGTGAGGGATTCGGCGGTGCGTCGATGAGTGTGGGCGAACTCGGACCCTTCGAAGTCGGTGAACAATGGGTGCGACGGCAATTTGTCATCCGAGTCTGTCGATGGAAAGGGCGCGTTCGAGTGCACAACGTGTTGTAGCCCGGCGACCCATTCGACGCGGCCGTCGTCCTTATTCCAGAATGCGGCGAATACGCCGTCCGCGCGCAGCACCCGTGCGATCTCCGGGAAGGCTCGCGCCTGGTCGAACCAGTGGAAGGCCTGCCCGGCCACGACCGCGTCGACCGAGCCGTCGGGCAGCGGAATCGTCTCTGCTGCACCGGAAAGCGCCGTCACCTCGGGGAACCGTGCGATCAGTTCCGCGCGCATCGCATCGTCGGGTTCCACGGCTATGACCTCGGCGCCGATGGCCAGTAGCCCCTCGGTGAGTTTGCCGGTGCCGGCGCCCAGATCGAGTACGACGGGTGCCTTATCGCCGATCGGTGCCAACGCCCAGCGAATGCCCGCTGCCGGATAGTCCGGCCGATGCTCCGCATAGACGGCGGCCTGCGCACCGAACGAGTTCGCCCGCTGCGCCCAAAGTTCGCCCTGGTCCATTGCCTGGTCAGTCGAATCCCGTGGTCCTGGCACGCGGATGACGGTACCGCGCAAACGCGCGCCGGTGCAGCGGATCTATCGTTGGTGGGCTTCTTTGGGGCCGATCGGGAACATGATCGGGCTCAGTAGGTACTGCGAACGACCAGGTGCCGCTGCATTTTTCAGTCGGGGCGCGATGGCGGCGCGCATATCGGCGATCAGGCCGAGGAGTTCGTCGTGGTCGAGCCAGAGCGCGTGCTGGCGGTAGCCGACGAGATCCGCTGCCGGATCGACATTTTCGCGGTCGAGGTAGGCGTTGAACTCGGCGAGCAAGGTGGCCATCGCGGCGGCGAAGATCCGGCGATGGTCCTCGGGCACGGCAGATGCGGCCTGATCGGCATCGATCACCGCACGTTCGCGGCGCAGCTGATAGCGGCGTTCCACCGCGCCACGCACGCGCTGCTCCTCGACGACCTCGAGAATGCCGCCGGAGGCGAGCAATTCGACGTGGCGGTACACCGTGGCCTTCGAGACGTCCGGCATCCGGGCGCACAGCTGCGTGGTCGTCAGGGTTTGCCCGCCCGACATGGCGTGCACGATCCGCAGCCGCACTGGATGTGCCAGCAGCTCCAAGGAGTCCATGGCCATTATTTTCTCATCTGTGATACCGTTCTCAAAGTTGAGAATGATTGACCTTCCCGGGGAGGACAGCATGGAACGAACCGAGTCGGCGCAGGCGAGCGGTAGTGACGTGGAAGCACCTTGGCGGCAGCCGGATTATGTGGACCCGGCCGCATTCGATGAGCGGGAGGTCACCGTCGGTTCCGGCGAGTTCGCTGTGCCGGGCACGCTGAGCATGCCGCGCGGCGATGGTCCGTATCCGGCGGTGGTACTGCTCGCCGGTGGTGGGCCGTTCGATCGCGAGGGCACTGTCGGGCCCAACCGGATCTACCGGGATATCGCCTGGGGCTTGGCCAGTCGCGGCATGGCGGTACTGCGCTTCGACAAGGTGACCTTGGTGCATGCCGAGAAGGTCGCGGCGACACCGGAATTCACAATGCGTGACGAATATGTGCCACATGCTCTGGCGGGCATCGAAATGCTCTGTGCGGCCACGTCTGTCGATGCCGAGCGAGTCTTCGTGGTCGGACACAGCATGGGTGGCAAAGTGGCACCGCTGGTGGCGGCGGGCGCGCCCGCCCTGGCGGGTATGGTGTTGCTCGCCGCTGATACGCAGCCCATGCAGTGGGCTATGGTGCGGGTGCTGCGCTACCTCGCGGACGTAGATCCGGCGTACGTCGCCGCGTTTCCGCCGATCGAGACCATCATCGAACAGGCGAAACTGGTTGATGGTGAGGAACTCTCACCAATCACACCCGCGGCGGAACTACCCTTCGGGATGAGCGCCGCCTTTTGGCTGGACCTGCGGGCCTACGATCCGGTGGCGGTCGCGGCGACGCTGGACAAACCCATGCTGATCCTGCAGGGCGAGCGTGACTATCAGACCACAGTGGCCGACGATCTGATCGGATGGCGGACGGGTCTCGCCGATCGGCCGGATGTGACGATCCGCATCTATCCCGCCGACGACCATCTGTTCTTCCCGGGTACCGGTCCGTCCGAGCCCGCGGATTACCAGCGGTCGCAGCATGTGGATGCCGAAGTCGTCGCGGATATTGCCGCTTGGGTGAAGTCGATCTTGGTGGGGTCCAACGGATGAACCCGAGCCTAAGCTTCGGTTAAGACGCTCGGATCGGCTCGGATCGGTGACCTAGACTCGGGATTTGCCCTGTGTCCGAGGTGAGGACGGGTGCGGGCTTCGCGGGTGTTGGAGGAGCGGTCAGTGGGAAACGAGACGGCATGGTCGGGGCTGCGGGATCAGGCCAAGGCCGGCAATATCAAGGTTGATCCGGACGTGGCGCTGGCGTGTGCGCAGGCGTGCCACGATATGCTCACCCACCTGTCGGCATCCAAGGGGCTGCTGCAGGACGCCAGGATCAAGAATGCGAAGGATTTCGGCGGCCTCCGATCCGGAAACCAGCTGGCCGGCAAGTTCAACGATAAGACGACGGACTTGAACGACAAGCTGGTCGACCATATGCGGACGATGCAGGACTTCATCGAACTGTTCAAGGCCGCAGGTGCCGCATATAAGGACGCGGAAGGGGTGTCGAAGGAAACCTTCGACAATCTCGCGAAGGTTTCCACCTCCGCCAGCGCACTCGACCTGCAGTACCACAAGCCGAAATACGAGGAGCCGAGCGGGGATAAGCCGGACTTCCCGAAGGCGCTACAGCACGATGCCAAGTCCGGGGACAAGTCGGGCTGGGACGGTGCCGATATCGTCGTCGAGAACTCGGAATACCTGGGCTATCCCGAATTCTATGATCTCGGGCAGAACATCCAGCCGCAGACGCCATCGGAGGCGGGCAAGATCTGGGACTTCTTGGCGACCCAAATCGACGGGGCGGGAACCAAACTGAAGGATTCGCTGCACAAACTGACGGCAGCCAGCTGGCACGGCTACGGTGCCGACCAAGCCGTCGGTGCGATCGGCAAGTACAGCGACAATATCCGGCAGCTGACCAACGAGATGGGGCTCGTATTCCAGAATTATGAATACACCTATCGATGGCTGTATGCGACGAAGGACAATATGCCTTCGAACGGCAGTAGCAGCTGCTGGGATCATCTATGGGCCATCGAGGTCTATCGGGAGAACTTCGACAAGTACTACGCGGAGGGTCTGAACAACTCCGACAAGGGATTTCCGGTTCTCGCCGCCCCGCCCACGCCAGCCAAACCGGCCGCGCCGAAGACCGATGATCCGAAGGGCGACGGCAAAGGTGACGGGAAGGGCGACGGCAAAGGTGACGGGAAGGGCGACGGTCGGGGCGATGGTAGGGGTGACGGACGGGGATCCGGGGCGGGTGCGGGGTCCGGTTCGGGCGGGTCCGGCTCTGGCGGCACTGGTGCGGGGAAGGCATCGATACCGGGTGGCGGCACTGGTACCGGCGACGGCACCGGGACTGGGACGGGAACTGGCAAAGATAACGGGACCGGGAACGGGACCGGGAACGGGACGGGGACTGGCACCGGCACAGGAACCGGCACCGGCACCGGCACCGGAGCTGGCACCTCGGGCACATCACAGGGCCAGGACATCATTTCCCCGCTGATGAACGCATTGTCGCAGGGCATGCAGACGGTCCCCGGCCTGCTGCAATCGCTCGGACAGTACCTGGCCCAGCATCCGGTCGCGGCGCCGATCGACTTCGACAGCTTCTTCGAAAAGTTCCCGCAGATCAAGGAATTGCTCGCCACGAACCCTGAGTTGAAGCCGCTGGCCGATCTGCTGCACATCCCGACCCAGGACGGTGCGACACCGGTCTCGGGCGAGGTCCAACCAGCGAGTGCGACCAGCGCGGTGCAGCCCGCGTCCATGGCGCGGCTGTTTCCGCGCGCCGCGCTCCCCAATGTCGGAGGCTTTGCGCTCCCGGGGATCGGCAATGTCGAAAAGCAGTTGGAGTCAGTGATTCGCCGTATTGCCGATGGCGTCGGACTGGAAATACCCGGTATGCCATCCGGTGCGGGTGTTCCCGCTACCACCGAGTCCGAGGCCGGTTCGACACTCGGCATACCCGGCGTCGGCGCGCAGGACGCCGCGGAACCCATTGCGGCCCGGGCCGAGTCGCGCGACGCCCGGACCTCGGAACAGTCCGTGCCCGCGCTGCTGGTGGATCAACTGTGACATCGACCTGGGAGTTCACCGACCTGGAATTCAAGGTGCTGTGGGAGCGATGCCTGCACAGCCGATATATGCCGGAGCCGCTCACCTACACCAGCAGAACGCCATGGCGCGACGACTACGACCGGGAGAAATTCCAGACCTGGGAACGGCTACAGGACGTACTCGACGGCTCGCTGCGGGAAGTACTCGAAATCCTGGCCCGGCCCGATGTCCTGGTGAAGGTGCTCGGCTGGAACGATGCCGATAAGGACGATCCGACGCAGTGGATACGGGCACGCGCCGTCCGAACCGGAGCTCGTGGACTGCTGCTGACCCAGCTGCCCGGTGAAACCCCTTCGCACAGTGGTGGTTACGTCATCACCGAATGCGGTCCGTGGGGTGTGGCCGATGCGGTGGTGCGGACACTGCCCAAGGCCAAGCCGGGACGGATCGGGAGCATCCCGATTCTGACCGATCGGATCGATGACCATGAGCGGTTGGATTTCGGTGGCTCGCGGGTCATCGAAACTGTCACCTCGGCAACGGTGAGTCGAAGTGATCAGTTCTTCGCTGTTCCGGCCACCCGGACCGGCGCGATCACCATCCACCAGGGGCATTCGAAATTCGGCCCGCGCGGCATTCTGGAGCGAATTCTGGTGTGGCGTGATCTGCCCGACGACGGGCGCTACGTGATCGAACTCGACCAGGCGCCGTTCGCCACCGGCATCGGTGACGAACGACTAGCGATCAAGATCGACGACCGGATCGCCGAAATGCTTCAGCGCGTGGAGACGCACTGGGAGGCGGGCTGAGTTCGTCAGCCCGCGCTGGACTTGCGGAAGAACAGCACGTTATCGCCGTAGTCGGCGAGCGGAATCGCGAGTGCGGCCTGCCGAATGCCGCTGGCGGGTAGGTGGGTGAGTTTGGCGAACATGTCGGTATTGCCGAAGGCGGCCCGGACCTGGGTTTCGGAGGCGTAGTCCGCGCCGTAGTCGGCCAGCGCGGCGAAGTCCAGCGGCGCCAGTGGGGTATCGAGTGGCGCCTGGCCGCTCGGGCGACCCAGTGCGGCGTATTGGGTGGCCACGCCATTGTCGTACCGGCACAGCTCGTAGGACATCTTTTCGTTCGCGGTCACGCTGATCACCTGCCAGCGGTTGGAAAGATGCTGTGCCAGTGGATGTTTGCCGACCGGTGTCATCTCCCAGTTCAGACTCATGACGACCACCGAACCGCCGTAGGGCTGTTCGATGAGCACCACGTCATCGCCGAGGGATTCCGTGGAGTTCAGTTCGGGATCGAAGGTGTGCCAGTGGGTTTCGTGCGCACCGCGCACCGCTGAGCGATCGACCTGGCCCGCGCTATCGGCGGCGTAGGCCGCGATAATGGCCGCGCGGACCTGGGCGACGGCGTCGCGGGAACTGCAGCGCACGCTCAGCGCACCGAATGTCGCACCGATCTCCACCGGCCGCGAGGGCGGATCGGGTAGTGCGCCCGCGGCCAGCGGCTTCAAGCCGACCAGTGCGAGCTTCCAGTTGATCTCCTCGATCGTCGACAGGTCGCCCGAGGTTTGGTATAGGATCTGCTGCTGGGTCAGATGTCCCGCGCGCTGCAGTGTCCGGCATTCGAGTTTGGTCAGCGCCGTGAAGGTCTTGTTGGTGAGGTCGATATCCTCGATCCGGGTTTCGCGCAGCCGCGCCGTCATCTCGGGCGAGGTGAAAGCCGCGTACCGCTCGCGGTACATCGCGACGGCCTGCTTGCGCTGTCTGCCGACCATGAGTGTGCGCAGCAGCATATTCAGACTCGCGAGGTACTTACCGGCCTGATCCGGATTCGCCGCGAACAGCGAACTGCGGATTCGCACCGCGTCCTCGCTGGCGGCGACGGCGGCGCTCGGGTCGAGACGGCACAGCCACACGCCGCACTTCGACAGCCCGTCCGCGCAGACGGCGGCCACCTGCGGATGTGTGTGCGCCACTTGACGATAGGTGTGGCAGGCATTGCGGATGGTGCTCGCGGCCAGTTCTCGGTGGCCGATATGGCGGGTGGCCTGCTCGAATACCCGCAGCGCCTCTTGCACTTCACCCGCGAACTGCGCGGTGACGCGTCCGGCGGCGAGCCAGTGCAGCCGGATGCCGACGGACTCCTGGGAGGGCGCCAATGCCTCGGCCGTGCGGTCACGTCCCTGGCCGTTCTTGGTGGCGACCAGCGCCTTGGCGAGGTCGCAGAGCGACGTGGCCAAACGCAACTCGTTCTCGACCGTTCGGTCGACGGCTGCCCGGCGATCCTCGGCCACCCGACGCTCGAGCGCACTCAGATCCCTCAGATCCATCGCGACCTCAACTCCCGCATTACCTTCCGCGCCACGGTCGTCGAGCGGCCGCATTCTGCTCGACCGAGTTTGCCATAGAAATGGCCGGAACGAGCAGGCAATCCACCGGCGACCGCCGCCGCCGCGATCGACCGGTTGACAGCGGGTGCACTCGGCTTCCGCGCGCTGGGGTCGTTCCGAGCGGATGACATGGTTTGTGCAGGTGTGGTCGAGCAAATCAATGCCGTGCGCAGTTTGTCAGGGGTGGTTGCGCTTGGGGGTTGTGCTCAGCCCTCGAGCAGCAATGTCACCGGTCCGTCGTTGACGAGTTCGACGCGCATATGCGCGCCGAATCGGCCGGTGGCGACGGTCGCGCCGAGCTCGCGTAGCGCCTGGGCGAAGGTCTCGACCAGCGGTTCGGCGACGGAGCCCGGGGCGGCCGCGGACCAGGACGGCCGCCGTCCCTTGCCGGTATCGGCATAGAGCGTGAACTGGCTGACCACCAGAATCGGCGCGTCCAGATCGGCCGCCGACCGCTCATCCTCCAGAATCCGCAGCCGCCACAGCTTGTCCGCCAGCGCCTTCGCGGTCGCCTCGGTATCGTCATGCGTCACCCCGACCAGTGCGACCAGTCCCTGCGGGTTCGGCTCGATCCGGCCGACGGACGCACCGTCCACGGTCACCTGAGCGGCGGATACGCGCTGCACCAGTACTCGCATGCCCCGATCCTCGCATCCGGAAATTGCACGCCGTGCGGTGCATCGGGTTGGCGCTAGGGCTCGTCCTCCAGCTCGTCCGACGTCTCGACCGTTTCGGCCTCGGCGATCGGGAGTGCCGCGATGTGTGCGGTCGGCACGGGTATTCGCCTCGGCCAGGTCGAAGAGTTCGGCGGTGCCGATCCGCCTCGGTTGTTGCCGTCCATGGGGTGCTCGGCGCATGCGGGAGCGGGTGTGTAACTGCCACGGCACCTTTCGTTCATTTTCGAGCTACTGACGAGTTGCCTCGCGCTGTCATCGTCGGATCAGAGGATCCGATGGTGATGGTGCGGGTGACCGCAGGAGCTCGAGGAGTTGGCGCGATGTCGGACAAGTTGAGGCATGACGCGGACCTGTTCGAGAAGGCCGCGGAGCGGACCAGCGCGGTCCGGGATCGGGTCAATGGCGTGCTGAGCGCGTTGGACGCGGCGCTCGCCGGACGCGGTGAGCCCTGGGGCAACGACAAGCTCGGCCGACAGTTCGCCGAGGGGCCCGATGGCTACAAGGTGGCGCGCACGAATATGACCGCCAATATCACCACCACCGCAACGAATTTCGACAACTTCTACACCGGTCAGACCAAGACCGCCAAGGAGTTGCGGCGGATGGACCAGTCCAACGGCGACGGCTTTCGGTAATCGGGGGCCGGGGGTATGACGAACGAATTCGCCAAGGCCGAGATGGCCGCGGTGCTCGATGAGGTACAGCAGCAGTTTCGCGCGATCGCGAAGGTGCAGCAGCAGCGTGCCGAACTGACCGCCAGTGCGACAGTGCGTAAACGCATTACCGTCACCGTGAACGCCGACGGCACCATCATCGAGACCAAATTCGCGTCCGATATAGACGAATTGAGCTACAGCGAGATCGCCAAGGCCGTGACGGAGGCGGCGCAGCAGGCGACCGCCGAGGTGATGCGCAAGGCGCAGGTGCTGATGACGCCCCTGCACGACCGTCGCGCGCGACTGCCGAAACTCTCCGATCTGATCGAGGGCATGCCCGATTTGAGCGCCGAAATGCCGAAGGCGCCAAAGGTTTCGCTCGCACCGCCGAATGCCGACGAGCGGCGCGCGGCCGCCGACGATGACAGCGCCCCGATGGAATTCAGCAATGTCGAGGTGGTTTCTCGGCAGCCGGGTGCGGACCGCGGGGTCACCGATTCCAGCTGGTGATCCAGGGGTGAGCGCGGATGGCTGAGCTGCCCGGATATCTCAAATGGTTGGAGTGGGTCGCCGGCTCCGACTGGCCGGCGGGCGATCCGGATGGCATGTGGGGCCTGGCCGACGACTGGCGCGCGGCCGCGGCCGGATTGCGCGATATCGTGCCCGATATCAGGGATGCGAAAGCGGCGTCGCTGAAGGCGTATCAGGACGGCGACGGCATCGAGAAGATTCTCGAGAACTTCGACAGCTATCTCGAGGGGCCGCAGTCACTCGAGAATCTGGCCAAGGACTTCGAGAAGCTGGCCGATTCGGCGACCGGCGTCGGTACCGAGATCGAATACGGCCAGCTGATGCTGATCACCTCATTGGCATTGTTGGCGGCCGAGATCGCGATCGCATGGATCTTTCCGCCGACCGCGCCTGCCGCAGAGGCAGCGGCAATCGCTGGCACTCGGGTGGCGATTCGGGTGATCGCCAAACGGATCATGGACAAGATCGTCGATATCGTCGCCAAATTCCTCGGACGGCGACTGGCTGAGTTCCTGGTCCGTCACATTGCCATCGATACCGCGCTCGGCACGGTCCAGGACTGGGGTATTCAGCAGTATCAGGTGAATTCCGGACACCGCAAGGAGGTCAACTGGGAGCAGGTCGCGGTCACCGGCGTCAGTTCGGCGGTGGGCGCTGGTGTGGCCAGTCCGCTGGGTGAGATGCTCGGCAAGAGACTGGCCGAGGTCGAGATGAAGGCCTGGCTGCGCGGGCTGATCACGGGCTCGGCGGCGGGCACCGTCGGCGCGGTCGCCGGGTTCGGCGGCAGTGTGGCCACGCAATTCGGTATCACCTGGGCCAAAGGTGGTGAACAGGGCGGCTGGGATAAGGCCGTAGAAGGTCTCGAGAGCACCGAGTTCGATCTGCGCATGTTGACGGCGGGTGCCACGAATGGCGCGATGTCCGGTGCGAATCGGGCGCTGGCCGAGCAGTTCTATCAGAGTAGGCATCCGGAGTGGTATCGGCCGAGCGGTTCGCCGGTCAATCCGGATAGCTTGACCCGCATCGGATTTCGGCCCGATGCGGGGCCGATGGGTGCTGGTGACGGCGGTACCACTGTGGGTGCTGGTGACGGCTCGGGAAGCGGCGGGGTCGGCGAAGGTGCGCCGAATGCGGGCCACTCGGGGGAGTCGGTCAATGGGCGGGCTGCCGGTGACGGGACGGCGGATGGTGCGGCCGGGGACGGGTCGACTGCGCATGTTCACGATGACGGTTCGGGGGCGGCCGGTGCTGATGGGGCGGATAGTCATGGTGCGCAGGATGATTCGGCGCAGGCGCATGGTGCTGATGGCGGAATGTCGAAGGCGGGGGCCGCCGGTGATGGTTCGACCTCGCACGCTGGTGATGATGGTTCGACGGCGCGTGCGGGCGACGGATCGACTGCGCACGCTGGTAGCGATGGTTCGACGGCGCACGCTGGCGACGGTGGTTCGGCGGCGCGTGTTGGTGACGATGGTTCGGCTGCGCGCGCTGGTGACGATGGTTCGGCAGCGCGCGCTGGAGATGATGGCTCGACTGTGCGTGCCGGTGACGGCGGCTCGGCGAATACGCACAGCGCGGGCGATGCGACCGCGAATGGGCATGCGTCCGGAGATGGTGCTGTCCGACCCGCAGGTGAGACAGATCACACTGCGGTGCAGACGAATTCGACGGCGGCTGAGTCGAATGGCGATTCGGGCGCACGTGCGGCGTCCGTCGATCACGGTGCCGGGGCGTCACCGGAAGCGAATCAGTCGGCGGCGGGTCGGGCCGATGCCGGAACGCGAGCCGATCTGGCTCCCGCAGGCGCGCACCCCGTTTCGACGGCCGACGGAACCCATGTCTCCAGTGACAACGCATCCGCACCGGGTGCTCCCGCAGCAGCGTCGGGCCCGGCCCAGACCGGCGCCACCCCACCACCCCACACCGCGACCTCCCCGACCCACTCCGGAGCCGACACCCGCGGCGGCGCAACAACATCCACGCCCCGCACGACCGCTGCCGAAATACGCCAGACCAGCACTACCTCCAGCACGGACGCCCAACGCGGCGAACCCACCCGTACACAGTCGAGCCCCGAATCGCGCACCGGAGAACGCTCGACGCCAACCTCCAGCCCGGACACCCGCACCGCCGCCGACGCCCGCACCGGCGCAGACCGGGTCCGTACCGGCGAAGGCTCCGAAGCCCGCTCCGGAACAAGCCGCGCCTCAACCGAAAACCGCGCGGGCGCAGCCGAATCCACCCCGAACCTGAACGCCGCCGAACCCGTCGCCGCCCCTCGAGCAGAAGCCGCACCGCTCCACCCCGAAACCCACACCGACACCGGCGTCGCCACCCGAGCAGACACCGATTCCACAGCCCACCCCGATACCGATCGGGCCACGAGTCCCGGTGGCGAGGGTTCGACGCGGCCCGACAGCGACAGCCCCGTGCGCCCCGAGGGCGAGAGTCCGGTTCGCCCCGAGGGTGAGCATGTGGCTCGGCCTGATGGTGATCGGGCGGTGCACCCCGACGGAGACCGTGCCGTACGCCCCGAAGCTGAGGGTGCGGTGCGTCCTGAAGGGGAGAGTTCGGTGCGGCCCGACGGCGAGCGTGTGCCTCGCCCGGGTGACGAGAGCGGCGTGCGGTCGGATGGCGAGAGCCCGGTGCGGTCGGATGGCGAGCGTGCGGTGGGTGCTGATGGTGACGGTGCCCGCCGACTCGACGGTGACGGTGTTGTTCGGGCTGATGGCGATGTAGCCGTGCGCCCGGACGGTGACGGTGTTGTTCGGGCTGATGGCGATGTAGCCGTGCGCCCGGACGGTGATGGTGTTGTTCGGGCTGATGGCGATGTAGCCGTGCGCCCGGATGGTGACGGTGTTGTTCGGGCTGATGGCGATGCGGCGGTGCGCCCGGATGGTGACGGGTCTGTTCGGGCCGCGGAGGAAGGGCCAGCGCGGCACGAACCCAGCGGCGAGCGGAGTGCGGCGGATTCGGTAGCGGGCGAGCATGGTCCGGCGCATCGGGCCGATGCCGATGCGGCGGGGCCGGCCGAGACGCATCGCGTGGACGGTGCTGATGCGGCGGGGCCGGCCGAGACGCATCGCGTGGACGGTGCTGATGCGGGGCAGAGGCGCGCCGAGGATGTCGAGGCGCGACGTGCGGCTGCTCGCGAGCGGGCCGAATCCGTCTATCCCGCAGTGGCTTTCGTGCCGATCGCGGGCCCGGAAGCGGCCGCGCACCGCACGGGCGAAGCGTCCGGCGACAGAACCGCGCCGCGCGATAGCGCGGATACTCCGCATCGGCAGGCGAGTGATGATGCCCCGCTGCGTATTCCGGAGCGCAACCGCGGTCGGTGTGCCGAGCTGTCGTTGCGGCTGATCAAAGCGCTCACCGGCAGTTCGTCGATCAGGCTGCCGGAGCGGGTGGTCGGCATGGACGGTATGTCGGCCGGGGAGGTGCAGGACGCGGCGGGTGGGCAGTTGCGCGGATACGGCGATCACGGTGAGATCGCGCGGCTGTTGGCTTCCATGCCGGAGGGGTCCTCGGCGTTGGTCGTCGACGAATACAACGCTCCCGTCGATCAGTACCGGGTCGGCGCTCACGCATACGTACTCGTACACGAGAACGGCGGCATCGTGGTGCGCGATCCCGGTGCGGGCCGGGTCGAGGGATTTCCGCCGACTGTGCCGCGCGAAATCCGTGGCACCTACGCGATTGTGTTCGACGCCGCCGGAAAGCCGCTGCATCCGCTCGGCGCCGAACCGGGTGCCCAGCACTCGGCCGATCCCGCGGCACGCATCGGCCGATCCCTGGACGCGCAACCCGATCAGGTGCGGGAACTGCTGCGGCAGACCGAGATCGGCCGCCAGATCATGGCCGAGTTCGATACCGGTCCGGTACGTGACGGATTCGAGGCCGATGCCGCCGACGGCCGGGCCGGTGCGTTCCGTCGCCGCGAGCTGAGCGCCATTGCCTACACCTCCGGCGCGGATCATGTGCAGCAGGCCCTCACGCTGGCACACGAATCCGTACATGCCGAACGCTATGTCTCGGGCCGCACGGGTGATCTCCGGTCGATGACCCGCGAGGAATTCGTCCGGACCATGGTCGACGAGGAAGCGGCCGCAACCGGGCGACGATTCCAAATGGCTCAGGAATTCCGGGATCTCGGCCACGACATCAAGGTGCATCCACTCGAGCACACCTATACCGACTCCCGCGATCGCGCCGCGGCCGACCTGGCGGCGAGCGATTCGACGCTGAGCCCGGCCGAGATCCGGCAGGCCGCACACGAGGTCGGCGTCGACGCCCTGCGCCAGCAGATCGCGACTCACGAGTGGGAAAACGGCAAGAACTACACCGACTTCTACGGCAGCACCTGGGACGACGCGCATGCGGCTATGGCCGAAACGCCACCGGGCACCCGCATGCACGAACTCGACTCGCCCGAGCGGATCGCGGAAATGCGCGCCGCGGCCATCGCTCGCGCGGCGGCGCTGCGGCATCTTGGCGAGGTCTCCGAGGATCTGACCAAGCGCGCCACGGCCCTCGGTATCGATCCGACTCTCGGTCGAGAGGCATTACAGCGTCAGGTCGCCGATCGACTTCAGCGGATCACGAATGAGCTCGCCGGCCCTGGTGTTCCGTCGCAGCGCCAGGTACAACTGCGCACCGAAGCACACGACCTGCGCCGGCTCGCCGATCTCGCCGACCAGCGCCAGCACGCCCAGGCGACCTACGATCAGCGCGCCGACCAACTGGCCACGACTGCCTTCGCGGAAGTGTTGGGCGAGCACCTGCGCAACCCCAATGCCCGAATGCTCAATGAGCACATCGTCCATATCCCCGGCGAGCCCGATCGACTGATCATCGCCTCCGGTACCGACGACCATCAGCGGGTGCTGGCCGAGGCGCGGCGTAACCCCGAAATCAGGGACCTGCTGACGCGACCGGATGTCGTCCGCGAACATCTGAATGTCGATACCGACCAGACCGGCCGCATTCGGGTCGAGGCGATCGACGAGCCATCGCCACGCCAATTCGATCGCGCCAGCGACCTGGCCCCGCTCGACCGGGCGGGCGAGGCGGCGCGGGAGCGCACGGCGCGAATCCGGCAACAGTTGGTGGAGACCGAAACCGGCCGCTGGGCCGATGAAGTGCTCACCCGCCACGGCGTCGACATCGTGTACGAATCCGGCGCCGATGACCGCTACTACCCGAGCCGTCGGATCCTGGCGCTCGATGTCGGCGCCTCCGATGCGCAGCAGATGGCCGCGCTCGTGCACGGTGCCATCCACGTCGAATTGGCCCACGCCCGTGAGACGCCGGGCGGTGCGCAGGAGCGCATGCGGCTGCCGCGCGAGGAATACGTCGCCCGGATGCTCGATGAGGAAACCAGGGCGCACGCCTTGGAAATCATTGCGGTAAAGCAATTCCGGGCGGCCGGACACGATCTCGCGGAGACGTCGCTCGAACGCACCTACACCCACGCCTATGACGAGGCCCGCGCCCGCGCACACGGCGAGCATCCGGAAACCTCGGCGGCAGAACTGGATCGGATCGCCAACCAGGCGGGCCTGGACGCGATCCGGCCCGAGGTGGCCGCCCATCGTCTCGAACATTCGAACGAAACCCACGCCGAGTTCTACGGCAACGCCTGGGACGACGCGCACGGTATCCGCTCGTTCGACGATATCGTCCGGGCGGCAATCGATTCCGGCGAGCGCAAGGTCACCGTGCTCAGCCAGGGCAGTACCGTCGATTCCGCCAGGAAGGTCGAGCTGGTCCGGTTCAACAATGGCACCGAGCTGATCCGCAAGACCGTTCTGAATCCGCGTCACGCGGTCGCCGAACGGCTGGCCTCGCTACTCGGGCGCACCATCGGCGCGAATGTGCCCGAGGTGTTCCATCCCAAATCCAATTCCAATGTTGTCTACATGGAGAAGCTGGCGGGACGCGTTGCGGCCGACCGGCATCCGCAGTTCATCGATGTGCACGAACTCGGCTATGCCGATACCGTCGCCGGTCGTGCGCTCGGTCTGCTGGACACCCTGATCCGGATTCCGGACCGCGATGCCAACGGCTGGATGATCGGCCCGCAGCGCGAGGTGCTCGGCATCGACCACAGTCGCGGGTTCGAAGACAGCGTGGCGGCAAGCAATGCGTTGAGCCCGTTCGCCGAACACTTCCTGCGCCGCAATGGCGACACCATCGAATTCATCGACCACCACCTGCCTCGCGCGGTCGTCGACGCGATCACCGAACGAGTCGCGGCACTGCGTCCGGAATTCGAGAAATATGGTCGCGGCGCCTGGCACGACACCGTCATGTCCCGGCTCGCCGAAATCCGCGCGCACGCGAGTGAACTGCCGCCCGAACACGGCGCGGGCGATATCGCGCTGCGCCCGGAGGATCCGAGCAGGCAGGAGGCGGACATCGACGACCGCCCGAATGCCTACACCAACCGGTACGGCGGCGACAACCAGCACGGCATCCACGGCCGAGTCGATGCCGACGGCGTGCTGCGTGCGACGGTCCGGGTCGGCGACGGCACCCCGACCGGGCGCGAGATGTTCCGGGACATGATGCGGGAGCTCGGTCATCGGGTGACCGAGATCCGTGCCGAATGGAATGCCGACGACCGGGTCCGGGACAATCTCGACACCTTCAATGCCGGTATGCAGGACCTGTTCCTCACCCCGGAAGAGGCGGCGCGCCAGACCTTTACCGGCAAGCTGGCCGTCGAACTCGGGTTCACCGAGGTCACCTTCGACCACGAGGCGATGCGCGGCCGACCGGGCGAATACGAGAAGGTCGTCGCGCACTTCAGCAGGCCGGAGACCCCCGAATCGGTGCACCGGCCCGAGGTGCCGGGCGACGAGTCGAACTCGCCGGAGTTCCGGCCCGAAACCGATGACCCCGCCGACCCGACGGTCGCGTGGCAATCTCGACCGCGCGATCTGACCGGTGGTCCGGTGTGGCAAGTGTTGGAGCGCACCGAGGTGGGCCGGGAGGCGGCGGCCACGCTGCGTGCGGCGGGTGCGGGCGTGCGATTCGGCGTGGCGGGCGAATCCGGCCCCAGGGATTCGTTCAACGGCCGCACGATGGATATCTCCGTCGATACCCACGACCGCAGCCAACCCGCGCAGGCGGAGGCCCTGGTGCGCGCCGCGGCACTCGCCGATGCCGTGATCTCCGGTCGGGTGCCAATGGATCCGCCGAGCGTCCGTGCTACCGATCGCTCGGATTATGTTGCGGCACAGCTGCGTACCGAGGCCGAGGCGCTGGGCAGGCAGGCCGAATTCGGTCGTGAGCTGCGCGCGGCCGGATATCCGGAGTCGAGGTCGACGCACGATCTCGCGGATTCGGCGTACACCCGGGAGCTGCATACGCAGTATCTGGATGCCTACGACGCCGCCGTTCGGGCCGCGGATCCGGCCCTGGGAGCCGAAGAACTGCGCCGACTCGGCCGCGAGGCGGGTATCGAGGCGCTGCTGTCCGGCGATCTGTTCGATTCGCCGATCTATCCGAGTGAGGGCGCCAGCCTGCGCGATATCCACGGCGGTACCTGGGATGCCCACCAGCATCCGGACGCGGTTCCGGAACATGTGCCGTCGTCGCCGACGCAGGCACGGGAACTGCAACGTCTGGTCCGCGAACACGCCGCGCTCACCAGGGAACTGCGCGCGTCCGCGCGCGATTGGGAGCGTGCCGTCCGACGATTCGGCGGCTTCGATCCCGAGACCAACAGGGCCGATCGCGAGCTCATGGAACGCGGTCGAGAGGCGGTGGCGGAGAGCAGGATCCGACCTCACGATCCGGATTCCGGCTGGACCTACCACCAGAACGCGCTCGCCGAGGCGACCCGGCGGCACGTCGAGCTCGAGGCGCGGCACAACCGACTCGTCGATGAGATCGCCGCACGCGTCGGTCGCGACATTCTCGACGCGGAAGTACGTGCGGGCGAGGGTAATTGGCTGCATGATCGAGTCGCCGTGCTGCCGGGCGAGCCGCCGCGCGTGCTCGTGGTCGATGCCCGCGGCGATCACGGCGCGATATCCCGCGCGGCGGGCGATCGCGGCAGCGATCTGCACCGCGCGGTCCATGGCGAGGCCGTCGCGGAACGGCTGCGGGTCAGCGTCGACGATTCCGGGGCCGTGCGGGTGCGCCGGGAATCGGTCGATCTGCGTGCCGCGTGGGTCGAGGACGGTGCCGCGGCGGTCCGGCGGGAGGTTGCCGAGAGCATGGTCGCGCCGCGACCGCCGGACGAACCCGCCGGAGCGCCGCCATATCTCGACGAATCGATGGCCGAACTCACGCAGGCGGCGTCGAAGCGGATGCAGCGCATCCTCGGTGGCAACGACCTCGGGCGTTGGGCGATGGAAGTCCTTGCGCGGCACGATGTTCAGATCCGCTTCAGTCTCGATTTCGATTCCGGACTGTACGACGGCAGGCAGCACCGTGGTCTCGATACCGGCTACGACCCGGCCTCGAATACCCTGCTGCTGGCCCTCGCCCCGACATCCCATGCGCACGCCGAGGCGGCGATCCGGACGGCCTACCTTGCCGAACAGCTGGGCGCGCCGCACGGTCCGCTCGAGCGGCTCACTCTGGGCCGCGACGAGTACGTCAACTTGATGCTGGACCGGCAGGCCGTGGCACACGCCAGAGCCTTCGAATTCGACCGGTGGCGGCAATTCGGCACCGAAGCCGCCGTGCCCCTGGACACTTTGCTGTCCAAGGCCTACAAAGACGCCTTCAAACAGGCACAGCAACAAGCCGAGCGGGCCTACCGCGACAATCGCGCGATCGCGGACACCATGATCGATGCCGCCGCCCATCAGGCCGCCGCACGCGAGGTCCGCAACCGACTTGTCGAATTGGGTCCGCACCTCGACGGCGGTGACCTCGCCGTGTTCTATCGCGCGCAGTGGGACAGCGCGCACGGGATCGCCCCCCAGCACGACGAAGCGCCGCCGGTGCGGCACACCGATTCCCCGGCCATACGGGACCAGCGCGCCCGTCAGTACGCGGCTGAGATCGAATCCCTTCGCCTGCTGCGTGATTCGGGCCGATTCGTCCCGGTCGGTCCCGCCGAACGCGCCTACACCGACGCCTACGATCGGGCCTACCGGCGGGCCGAGCGTGCCGCGGCCCGCTCCAATGACCCCACCGCGATCCGGCCGGAGCGGGCGGGCTACGAAGCCGGGCGCGACGCACTGCGCAAGTATCTCGACAAGACCGGACTGGAAGAGGCCGAGGTCGCGTTCGATGTCGCGCGCCACGCCGACGACAATGTCGACAACTATCGGCCCTGGGATACCGACGTCGCCGACCCGGCTGGACGGCCCGCCGATACGGAGGCGCCGACGCGTCAACTCGGCGATAGCGAGGCCGCCGACCTGGTGCGCCGCGCGCTCGATCACGAACTCGCCGAGGATCCGGGTGGTGCGCGCCTGACCGATCGGGTCGCCGAGTTCCCGGGCCACAAGCCGGTGGGGCGTGGACGGTTGGTGGTCGTCGCGCCGGAGGGCCAGCACATGGACGCGCTGCGTGAGCTGGCGGCGACGCGGCCGGAGTACTCCACCGTGCTATGGGACGGTACGCAGCGGATCGAATATCTGCAGGTAGGGCTGGGTTCCGACGGTCTACACGACGTCAGATCCATACCGGACGCGGTCGCCGAGGGGCCATATCGTCGCCCGAGCGAAGACGAGGCGGCGGCCGAGATGCTGGCGCACTACCTGCGTTTCCGCGCCGCTGGGCAGACCGATCTCGGATTCGACGCCTGGGTGCGTCAACTGGGACCGGACTGCTTCAACACCCGGGACAACGCGTCCGCGGCACTCGAAGGCCGACTGCGCCTCGACTTCATGGCCCGCGGCTATGCCGCGGCCGAGGCCGATCCGTCGGTGGCGGAACCACATCCCGCCGAGGTCGCCCGCCGACTCATGACCCGTCAGGTGCCGATGCCGGTGGGTACCGACCCGACCGGCGAGGTGCGTGCCCGGCGCTGGCCGCAGTTCACACAGGTCGCGGTCAACACCCGCACGTGGGGTTTCCCGATCACACTGCAATCCGACGGCAATGGTGGGTGGCGGGTCGCGGCGCCGGGCGGGGAGGGCCACGCCGCCGACGTGCTGGCCCGGCAGTTCCAGGGCATGTCGGATACCGATTCGGCGCGGCTGGCCGACCGGATCAGCAAGATCCTGCTCGACGGTAAAGCGGATCTGAACGAGCACGGTGCCCCGAAGGGCCTGCTGCGCAGGATCACCGACCGGCTGTCCTTCGGAACCCGCTCGGACCAGGGTGATTCCGGTAGCCGACCGATCGATCGGCCACGGCCAGAGGACGATTCGTTCGACGCGCCGGAGTTCCCGCACGGTGATCCGGACGCGGGTGCGCAGGACCGGGAGGCGGCGCAGCGCCGCCAGGACGAGCTCGATCGGCTGGCCGACGAGAACGCGCTGGCCATGCGTGAACGTGATGAGGCGAGGCTCGCGGGGGATCCCGAGCGGATCGCCGCGGCCGAGGCGCGTGTCGAGCGGCTCGATGCGGAGTTGGCGGCGGCACAGCATCGCGATGCGCTCTTGCGCGCGGGTGCGATTCCGGTGACCGATCGGGTCGGTGTGGTGCCGGGCGAACCCGCGCGGATCTACTTGGTCGGCCGGGGCCATGACGACCCGTTCCGGGTGTTGGACGCGGCGGCGGCCGAACATCCGCGGTTGGCCGAATTGCGGCAGACGCCGGGCACTGTCGTGCGTGAACTGCGGATCGGACCGCACGGCGAGACGCGGGTACTGCGCATCGATGGTGAAGCGGTGCAACGGGAATCGACGCAGCGGCCGAGTGCGGAGGTCGCGCGTCGGCCCGATTCGGAAGTCGAACAGCAGCCCGTCGCGCAGGCCGGTGGTGGCGGAAAGAAGCCGCCGTCCCAGCCGCCGGTGCCCGTCGGATCGCCGGACGATCCGGGCGCGGATCCGGCACGGAACTCGCACTCCGACAACGGATCCGTCGATCCGGACGCGCCCCGCCGGGTGGTCATCGATGCCAACGGCGACGAGGTACCGCTGCGGCTCACACCGGAAGGCGACCACTGGCGCGTCGAAGCCCCCTCGGAAGGCGCCCCACCGGCGCGGCCCGCGGAGTCCGAACCGCCGGAACGGAAGTCGCCGCTGCGCCGGGCTTGGGAACGCATTCGCGAGAAGCTGCGGGTGCGCGGCTACGTCGGCGACTACCCCAAGTATCCGTCGGGATCGGGTGAGGACCGCAAGGGGCAGACGGCGCTGAAGGATGCCGTCGAAAATGCGCCGAAGCTGTTCGAACACCATCCCGCCCAGCCGACGCCCCATGCGCCGCAGACATCGGGGCACGACGTCGTGGCCCGCCCCGCACCGGAGCATTCGGATCAAGCCCTCAATTTCGCCCGGATCGCGAAGGAGGGCTGGACCGCGTGGCGCAACCGTGAACATCTGCCGATCCTGAACAAACTCTCCGGCCGAATCCGGGATGTGGCAGGTGATTTCGTCGCTCCGCGCACTCCCGACGGCGAGGAATACCGGTTCTGGGTGAGCGATGCCGATCCGGATCTCGTGCGTCAGACCGTCACCGAACTGCTCGAGGTCGAAGCGATCGCACCGGAGGAGGCCAAGGCCGTTCTCGAGGAGGCGCTCGCCGTCGCCGATCCGGAACAGCGGCAACGCATCATCGACGATCTGGAGAACTTCGACCTCATCTCCCACGACGAGGCCAGGGCGCTGGAGGCGGAACCGCCGCCCACACAACCGGATCCGGGTGCCGAACTCGACGGCGCGCCGCCACAGGACGAATCGCTGACCGATACCGCGCACCGGCTCGGCTTCGATCTGCCCGATGAGAGCCCGGAGACCATCCAGCGGGTGCTCGCCGAGCAGGAATTCCGGGCCATGCGCGAGGCGGCCGCGATCGCCGGACTCGCCGAGGCGGCCGACCGCTTCAACGAGGAGGTCACGCGTCCCTACGTCCGGGAGGATCTGGCCGGGGTGGGGCCCGAGCTGGACGGCTCGAGGCCTCCGGCGGGCGAACTCGACGATCCCGACGCCCGCGCTCGAATCGACGAGGACGACGACTACTTCGACGAGGACGAGGCGGCCGAGCAACCGAAAGCGCGCTGGGGTGTGCAAGATGCCGAAGGCCGTCCGGTGCCGCTGGCCGACCGGGTCAGCATTTTCGACGACAACCCGATGGGCCGCTTCCTCAAGGAGCTGATCAGCGCCTTCGACGGACATCCCGGTCTGCAGAACTACACCCCGGTCGGCAATGGCTCCGATCCGCTGCGCGAGTGGGGCGATATCGGGTCGGGCCAGGAACTGGGCCGCGACCAGGGCCCACGGGTGTTCTTCGAGCACGCGCTGCGCCGCGACCAACTGCGCGATGAGGTTTCGACCTGGGCGCAGATGTTCGGTCTCGACCTGAACGATGTGAATCCGAGGAATCTGGACGCCACACTGCGCCGACTCTGGGCCGAGCACGATGCGCGCGTCGCCAGGGTCACCGAATTCGCCGCGGCCGCAGAACCGCATCTGCACGCCGAATCGCCCGAGCCCGTCGGTGAGGTCCACGGCGATCAGGTCGCCCGGGTGCCGGTCGGTGACGGCGCGCCGGACCGGCTCGTGGTCATCGACGGTCCGCTGGACCGGGCGGACGCCCTGGCCAAGGCGCTCGCCGATGATCCGGCGCTGGCCGACGCGCTCAACCGCGGCGAGGTCGAACTGGATTACCGGGCCGCTCGTGAGGACCGGCTGGGACAGATCCACCTCGACCCGGTGGAAACGCCCGAGGTGTATCACCATCGGGAGACCATCGATGGCCGGGAACTGGTCGTGACGATGGTGCGCGATAACGACGGTCAGTGGCGTGCGGTCCAGGCGCCGGTCGACGCGCCGACCGGTGGTGATCCGATCGATGCTGCCACGCAGCCGCGCACTCGACTCGAGATCGTGCGCGAACTCGTCAATGTGGCAAGGGAACTCGGCCTCGGACCGGAGGACTTGCACCCGGATCGGGTGGCGCAGACGATCGCGGAGCTGAGGCTGGCCAATGCGCTGCGGGCCGGTCAGGTCGAGGCGCTGGCCGACTTCGCGCGCACGATGGACCAGATCTCGAATTTCAACGATATCGGCGATGCGCGCGGCCAACTCGCGCACCGGCTCGATATCCCCGAGGCGGAGCTGACACCGGAGCGCGCCGGGGCGGCGCTCGCCGATGAGTCGTGGCGAAATGCCCGGCGGGATCAGCAATTCAAGGATCTGGCCGACTATGCCAAGCGACTGCGCGACATCGACCTGGACGCGGTCAATGCCGCCCGTGATCGGTTGGCTTCCCGTCTCGGACTGGTGGATTCGGATCCGCTGCAGCCGACGAAGGTCAAGGTGGCCGACGACGGCGAGATCATTCGCTCGTTGGACACGAACGGTTTGGATCCGGCCAAGCTGCGCAAGGTGATCGCCGGGCTGGAGGCCGAGGGCAAGCACGAACAGGTCGTCGGTGCGCTCACCGAATACCTGCGGGCCCTGATCGATATCGATCTGTACTCCGATGTGCCGCGAGGTGATCTCAGCGCGGATCCCCGGGCCGCGGGCGAACCGCCGATCCATGAGTTGGGCGCGGTGCGGGCATTGCGCGAAATCATTGCCGAGGCAATGCAATCCGGGAATGCGCTCGATTTCGGACAGGTGCTCGCCGAGCATCCCGGCCGCGACGGTAACTTCACGCCGGGCCAGGAGAGTTCCAACCGGCACGGGCGGCCGGAGCCCAGTCGCGATTGGGCCCGCCTGGTCGGTGTCGATATCGCGGACGCGGACGATGCGACCTTCCGCAAGGTCTATGAGGCATACCGCGACGGCAAGATCGAGAAGCACGAGGGGCTCAGCCCGGCCGAACTGACCAAGGAACTCGCCCGCATCCGTGCCGAGATCCGTGCGCGGGCGGAGCGGATTCGGGCGCTGGCCGCTCTGTATGACGAGTACTCGTCGGCACCTGAGGAGTTGACGTCTGGCGGTTCCGATCCCGGCGTCGGTGGATCGCCGAAGTTGGGTGGGCCTGACGACAGTGGGTCGGGTGCTATGCCACCGAGTGGTTCCCAGCCCGGATCGGGTGGATCGAATGACGGTGGGGCTGCTGGGACGCCGCCGCGGTCGGGTGGTTCGGAGGGAACTGAGGAGGCGCCGAAGACAGGTGGATCGGACGATGGTGGATCCGCCGCCACGCCGCCGGATGGTCGCGAGCCCGGATCCAGTGGATCGCCCAAGGTGGGCGGGTCGGACGATGGCGGGTCCGTTGCGACGCCGCTGCGGTCGGATGGTTCGACGGGGTCTGGCGAAGCGTCGAAGGTGGGCGGATCGGATGACGGTGGATCTGCTACCGCGCCGCGGCCGGGTGGTTCCGATCCTGTATCCGGCCAGACGTCGAAACCGAGTGGGTCGGACGATGGTGGGGCCGCCGCGCGTCGTACCCCAGGCGGCGAAGATCCTGCCGCACAGCCGGATTCGGGAGAAGTCCCGGATACTCGGTCGGAGTGGAAGCGGCGCATGGATGCCGAGCAGGCCGAGTGGAATGCGCGGATGCACGCGGAACTCGACGAGTGGGTCGCCCAGATGCGTGGCGGCGACGAGGTACCACCGAGCACTGCGACCGATCCGCGGACCAGGATCGATGAGGCGCTGCGGCGCGAATCCGAGGCCGCCGAGGAAAGTTTCCGGCGTCGCGATGCGGAGGGTGCGGCCGAGCATCAGGAGCTGATGGATCATCTCGACGAGTTGGCACGTCGGCTGGAGGAAGGTTCGGGCGACCCCGACCCGCGCGAAGAGGCTGTGCCGGAACATGATCCGGCGCGGATCGATGCGGCGTTGGAGCGTGAGTCGGCGGCTGCGGAGGAGGCGTTCCGGCGTCGCGATGCGGAGGGTGCGGCCGAGCATCAGGAGCTGATGGATCATCTCGACGAGTTGGCTCGTCGGCTGGAGGAACGATTCGCTGCTCTGGAAGAGCTTGTCCCGGAACCCAATTCGGCGGAACCGGAGTCGCGGATCGATGCGGCGTTGGCACGTGAGTCAGCGGCCGCGGAGGAGGCGTTCCGACGTCGGGACGAGGACGGCGAGGCCAGGCATCAAGAGCTGATGGACCACCTCGACGAGGTGGGGCGGCGGCTCGAGGAACTTCGGCAGCCGGATGAGGGCCCGGAAGAGGACGGACCCGAGCCCACCGCACCGCCATCCGGTCCGCCGCGCGCCCCATCGGACAGCCCCGCGTCCGGCGCGAAGCGGATTCCGACCTCGGATGAGGGCGGCGGTTCGCGGCGGCGCGATCCTTCGGAGGGCGCGGAGTCGGGTGTGAAGCCGGTTCCGGTGCTGGGTGAGGGTGATGGTTCGCGGCCCCGTTCGGAGGGACCGGAGTCCGGGGCGAAGCCGATTTCGGCCTCGGATGAGGCCGACGGTCCGCAGCCGCACGATCCGAATGTGGATGGGGGAGCCGAGAAGTCGGCGCACCAAGCGCCGGAACATCCACCGCTGCAGGCGGAATCGCGTCCGATTGTCGACGAATGGTCCAAGCGCAGCCCGCGTAAGGTGGCCAAGATCCTCGCGCGGCGGCATTCGATCGAGGTGGAGGGCTGCCGTCGCAAGGGCATCGATCCGGAAGTGGTTCGCGAAATCGCGCGCGCCGTGGACGAGATGCTGACCAAGCATCCGCAGATGAAACTCGCGGGCATTCGTATCGAACCCCGAAGCGCGGGTCACCCTGAGGGCGGAGTCGCCTATACGAGCACGAGCCCCCGCGTCGGCCCGGATGCGCCACTGTCCGAACGCCTCCGGCAAGTGACTCCGTCGATCATCGTCCTCGAGGAATCCGCGCGCGGGCAGTCGTGGGGGCTCGATCCGGACACGCTGGCGTCGAAGACCAGCCGCGATGGGATGCGGATCATCGGCGCGGACCGCCCCGTATACGGCGTGATGGTGCACGAACTCGGCCACGTCCTGGATTACGCCGGACAGGGCCGCGCACAGCAGCGGGCGCTGGATACGCTGCGCGACCACTACCTCGCCACCCGCGCCAACCCCACCGAGGCCGACTTCCGCGCCTGGGTCGACCAACTCACCCGCTACAGCTTCGACGGCGACAACCTGGACCCCGGCGAAGCCCTCGCCGACGCCTTCCGCGAGGTCGAGCGCTACGGCGAGAACGCATCCGAACCCGCCCAAGTCCTCCACCGCCTCCTCGTCGAGGAATCGCGAGCAGGTGCGTCGAGCTCGGTCGAGTTCGTCAACCGCGCCCTCCCGGTCTCCGTCGAACTGTGGCCCGTCGGCTCCGATATCGAACAGCCCCAACATAATTCGCAACCGTCGCGAGACGCGCAGTCCGCTCCGGCCCACCCGGAACAGCCCGGTTCCATCGACCGACCGGAGACCACGACCGCGCGCACCGACAACGAGCCGGTGGCACAACAGCCGCCTTCCCCCGACCCACAGTCCGTCCCGGCTACCCCAGCACCCGGCGACCGTCCGGAAGCTGCGACACCACACCCCGACAACGACCCAGTGGCCGAAGCCGGTGGCGGCTCCAAGAAGCCTCCCGCCGGACCCCCAGCCCCACCGTCATCCAGCCCGGACGAGCCCCCACCGTCCGATCGAAACGAGCCGGACGCATCCGAACCAGATAAGCCCCTGCCATCAGGCCCAATCGAGCCGGATCCCACGGGACAGAACAAGCGGGAAGCGCTCGAGCCGGAAGCAGGCGAGCCGGAAGCGGCCGAGCAGAGCGGACCCGAAGCGGCCAGGCCAAGCGCACCTACAGCAGCACCCGAGCAGAACGGCCCCTCGGCGGCCAGCCGGAACGAGCCACCGGCGTCCGGGCCGAGCGAGCCGAAGGAAGCTGGTTCGGGTGAGTCGAGAGTGGCTGGGCGCGAGGAGGTTCCGGCTGAGGGGCGTGCGGAGGTCGAGGGCGACTCGGGGGCCGAGAGGCGGGCGGCCGGGGATGCGCATGATGAGGATGTGCGGGCGCATGCTGATGCGGTTGCGCGGCGGGACGCGCTTGCGGCTCGGGTGCGGGAGCTGGCGGATCGGCTGCCGCCGCAGGAGGATCCGGATGCGTGGACGCCGCGGCGGATTCGGGCGACCATTGCCGAATTCGCTGGCAGGCGTCTGATTTCGGATGCGGACCGTGCTGTCATCGGTGAACTCGCCCGGCTCGCACCGGAGTTCGTGCGGGTGGATGCCGAGGTGGGTGAGTTCGCGGCCCGGATCGGGTTGGTCGACGAGTACGACCGGTTGCTGCAGGAGCGGCAGGATCTGGTGCGCGAACGAGAGTTCGTGCGGGCCAAGGCGAATGAGCGCGCCGCCAATATGGGGCTGGACGATTCGACCGAATGGGTGCGGCGGGATCCGGATTCGCGCGACGAGGCGATCCAGGGGCTGCACACCCGCGCGCGTACCGATGTCGTCGAGGTGGAGGGTGGCCTCGAGGAGGCGAACCGACAGGTACGCAGTCCGGTCGAAGGCGATGAGCAGGGGCGTCGCGAGGAAGCGCTGCGCAAGCTGATCACGGCGACCGAGGATTTCGAATCCCTCGACGACCAGATCCGCGGGATCGACCAGCGGCTGTCCGAACTCGAGGACCAGGGCGTCGCGCGGCACCGGCCACCTTCGGAGGAGGGCGCCGCCGAAATCGACCGGATGGCGCGCGAACGCGCCGAGGAACTGCGCCAGATCAAACCCCGCCGCGGCATGCGCGACGACCTCGCCGTCCGCCTCGGCGTCGTCGACGAATCGGGACATCCGGATGAGGCGGCGCTGCAACCGGATCGACTGCCCGACACCATCGCCGAACTGCGCGATCGGGCCGCGGAAACCACGCTGTACGGTGACGAATACCGCGCTCGGATGCGCGAGATCGACGCCTTGGCCGACGCCGCCGACGATGTGAACCAGGCGCACAACCGCATCGGCCGCCTGCAGGACGAAATGGCGAGGGCCGCAGGCGTATGGCGTCAGCAGGTCGAGGCCGAGGGCGGGCGCATGGTGACCGACCGGGTCGGCATCGTGGAGGGTGAGCGGCCGCGCATCATCGTGTTCGGTCCGCGCAGCGACCCCGCGTCGCCGCGCGCGGATCATGATCACGCGCTGGCCGATGCGCTGCGCCGTGACCCCGCCGTCGCGCAGGCGATGGTGCGCCTCGAGACCCGTGTCGAATACCGTCAGGTGCTCGCCGATCGCGAGGGCAATACCCGCACGGTGCAGCTGGCGCCGCCGGAGATCCGCCGCCTGAGCACCGGCTGGCACAACGGCAGGCGCATGGACATGACGTCCTGGGTCGACGCCGAAGGTGTTGTGCACCACGTCGATCCGACCCGACCGGACTGGGTGGGCAATCGCGACGGCGGCACGGTGCCCAAGAAGTTCACCCCGAAGGATCCGCCGGACGGGGTGAGCGGCTGGGCGATGGAGGATGTCGTCAACGACATCACCTTGCCCACCGATGACGTCCCGCCGGGCGAAGTCCCCGAGAGCACACTGCCGGTGCACATGCCGCAGGCGCCATCGCGTTACGACACCTCCGGGGTGCCGCCGGGGATGGGTATCTTCGAACAGCACTGGGGCAATGACGCTTACAACATCACGCGGTTGATCTTGATGGCCGCGCAGACCCCGCAGCATCCCGCGGTGAAGGCGTGGATCCAGCGTCATCCGGAGATCGGTGAATGGGTGCAGGCCCGGCCGTGGCTGCAGAAGATTCCGCCGTTCGGCACCGTCTTCCGCAACTACGACTGGTTCGCCGGGCCGGAGCGCAATGTGCAGCCGATGCACCGCCCATGGGATCCGGCCGAACACGGCAACCCGGCCGATCGGGTGGAGATTTCCGAAGCGCTGCAACGCGAATGGGATCGCGACGCCGCCAACTGGCGTCGGGTGCAGGACTGGGCCGATGCCGAATACGACCGGTTCCTCGCCGATGACAGCGATATCGACCGGATCATCGACGGACTCGATGCCCATCGGCGCGCCCAGCAGCAGGCCGCGGCGCGCGATGTGGTCGGCGCCGTACAGGACCGGCTGGTCACCGGCGATCGGGGCATCGATCCGATGCGCGACGTCGATGCGCAGCTGCGGCGGATCGATGACGAAACCGGCCGCGTCGCAGCCGATGTCGCCAACCATTTCGCTACCGACGATCCGGTCGCGGTGCGCGACACCATCGCCGACATTCGTGAACTGCTGAGTGCCGGTGCCGATCCGGATGCCATTGCCGCGATCCTGGCCCAGCACATGCGCCACGACGTACCGGATTTCACCCCTGCCGAAATCGCGCAGATCAAGAACCACCTGATGGTCGACGAACATCTGGTGCGCGACTACACCGATCCCAATGGTGCCTATGTCCGTCGCCCGATGGATCGCCTCGCCGACGTCGCCGAGGCATGGCACCGCCTGATGGCGGGCGAACCGCTGCCAGCCGATCTCGTCCTGCTCCAGGACGCCCGCGCCGAATCGAACTTCCTGCGCGCCAATCCCGGCGCCACCTGGCGGGCCGCCAATACCCACGCCATCGGCCTCGGCTTCCACTGGGACGCGAACCGTCCGCCGCTCACCGACTGGCGCGCCGAGATCCCCTACGCGGTGAATACCCTGGCCCCGGACCCGGCCTGGTCGCCGCCCGCCGATCGCGGGCCGGAACTGCCGCCGGATGAGCCGCCGTTGGGTGCTGTTCCGCCGAAGCCGGATACCCCGGGCTCCGGTGGTGGCGCGCGTCGCCCCGAATCCAGTGGTTCGGACGCCGACTCGGGGGCGGAGCCACGCCCGGACGAGCAGGCCGAATCGCCACGCAACCAAGCGTCGGAGGGGGATCCCCAGCCGGAAGGCGCTGCACCGGAACGGATTCCCGATGCGGCGGCGCGGCAGGCCGAGATCGAAGGCATCGCTGACGAATGGGCGAAAGCCTTCGTCGCCCGCGAAGAAGCACGAGCGGCACGTGACGAGACGGCATCCGATCCCAGTGCGGAACCGTCTGATGAACAACGTTCGGCGACAGCACGATTCGACGCGGCCGATGCCGAACTGACGCGCCTGAACGAAGAGTTGAGCCGTGCGGTCGCCGATGACATGGCGTATTCCGCGGCGGAAGGTGCGTCGGATCCGTCGACACCGCACAACGCAGAGAACCCGTCGACACCGCCTACCAACGAACCAGGCGATCCGGTGCGACGTATCGAGGAGGCCCGGCAGCGCGCCGAGGACGGGTTCGATGAATTGCAGCGTCGGATCGACGAGTGGCACGAGGAGGCGGTGCGGGACAACGAGCGTCGCCATGAGCAAGCCCTTCAGGCGTTGCAAGAGCCGGCACCGCCCGTCTGGCGGGCCACCGAGGACACCGCGTCCGCAGCGGATCCGACGCCGCATGCCGACGAGCCGAGCGACCCGCTACAGCGCATCGAGCAGGCGCGACAGCGGGCCGAGGCCGGGTTCGATGAGCTGCAGCGTCGGATCGACGAGTGGCACGAGGAGGCGTTGCGGGCGAACGAGCGCCGTTATCAGCAGGCGCTCGCGTCGCTGAGTGAGCCGGACCCGCGAGGCACCGAGAGTGCGGCGCGTACCGACGGGGACGACGAGCAGCATCCGGCGCCTGCCGGCGATCCGCTGCAACGTATCGAAGAGGCCTGGCAGCGTGCCGAGGCCGGATTCGATGCGTTGGAGCAGCGGATCGATGCCTGGCATGAGGAGGCCTTACGGGCAAATGAGCATCGCTACCAGGAGGCTCTCGATTCGCTGACCGACCCGGGACCGCGAGGCACCGAGAGCAGGGCCCCTTCCGACGCGGGCGAGGAGCCCCTGCGTGCGGGTGAGTCCGCCGATCCGCTGCGACGTATCGAAGAGACGTGGCAGCGTGCCGAGGCCGGGTTCGATGCGTTGGAAGATCGGATCGATGCCTGGCACGAGGAGGCGTTGCGGGAGAACGAGCGTCGCTACCGGGAGGCGCTCCAGTCGCTGAGTGAGCAGGGACCGCCGCGCGCTGAAGGCCGGTCCGACGCGGGCGGCGAGGAGCATGCACCGCGTGCGGGCGAACCCAGCGATCCGGTACGTCGCATCGAGGAGACCCGGCAGCGTGCCGAGGCCGGGTTCGATGCGTTGGAGCAGCGGATCGAGGCTTGGCACGAGGAGGCGTTGCGGGAGAACGAGCGTCGTCATCAGGAAGCTCTCCAGACGCTGAACGAGTCGGAACCGCCTGTGTGGGAAGGTGAGCCGCGGCCGACTGCCGAGCCGATCCCGGATTCCGATGCGGCGCACGATGATCCGATGCGCGCCAGCGCTGACGATCAGGGCGGCGAGCCTGGGGACGTGCGAGTGTGGCCGCTCGATGCACCCGAAGCGGAGCACCGGCCGCGGCCTTCCGACGCGGGTAACGGGGGATCGCAGCATCCGCCGCAGGAGCCGCCGAGTCCGGCGCAACCGGAGCCCGATGGGCCGGGCTCACATGGGTGGCCGCAGGACGGCCCGTCGTGGATACACGAACCTGTCACGCGGGAATTGCGTGATGCGTTGCCCGGCTTGGTCGCTCGGATCGGGGAGACCACCGCCACCCGCCAGGCCATGGAGCCCGGTATTGCCGAGGGAGCCCGGCGGCTCGGACTGAATCCGGATGGGTTGAGCCCGTTTGAAATACAGGGTGCCGTCCACGATTTGGTCGCCAGGGCAGAGGCCCGCGTCGAGGCACTGCTGGACCGGGAAAACATCCCGAGCGGCGAAATGGTGCAGCACTTCGACGATCTCCGTGCGGCCGAACGGGACGCCGCCGCGATCAGGGATGCCGCCAGCGCGTACCAGGACGAACTGCGCCGCTATATCGAGGCGGTCACCGACGAGACCGTGGCCCGACAGAGCGCGGCGGTACTCGCGTCCCGGGACGTATTGACCGGCGAGCGGGTCCACATGGTCGCCGAGGGCGTCGGGATCGCGCCCGGCGGGCAGCGGGTGCTCGTCGCGTCGCCATCATTGGCACCAGAGCAGGTCATGCCCGCCGAAGTGCGCCGTCAGTTGGCCGATCAGGGTGTTCATGTCGACTACCGCCACGTTGTCGTGAACGAATCGGGCGTCATCACCGTCACCCCGATCCGCCCGCCGGAGGAAGGCACGGCACCGGTCCACCCGTCGACGCCGCCGGAGTCGCCGGGTTCGGGTTCGGCTAGGTCGGAGTCGCCGGGTTTGGGTTCGGTTAGGCCCGAGTCGCCTGGCTCGGCGTCTGCGAGGCCGGAAGCGCCGGGTTCGGGTTCGGCTAGGCCCGAGTCGCCGGGTTCGGGTTCGGCTAGGTCGGAGTCGCCTGGTTCGGCGTCTGCGAGGCCCGAGTCGCCTGGTTCGGCGTCTGCGAGGCCCGAGTCGCCTGGCTCGGCGTCTGCGAGGCCCGAAGCGCCGGGCGCGGGCTCTGCTAGGTCGGAGTCGCCGGGGTCGGGTTCGGCGAGGCCCGAGTCGCCAGGGTCGGGGTCTGCAAGGCCAGAGAAGCCCGGCTCGAGCTCCGCCGAACCGGAAGCGACGGGCTCCAGTTCACCTGCGGAACATCGTGCGGCACAGTTCGATCCATCCGAAACGCCGCACACCGATGCGGATGGACCGGAATCCGAACCCGGCACAGTGCATGCGGACGGTCTCACCTCCGAGGCCCGAGCCGAACTCGAGCGGTTGCGCGCCGAACGCGCCGAGGCCATGGCCGAGCGCGAGGAAGTGCGCGATCTGCGCCGCATCCGGGCCGCAGGGCTGCCCGTCGATGTCGAGCGAGGGCTGCGGCCAGGTCAGCCACTCGAGCAGACGCTCGAAGAGTTGCGCAACCAGACCATGTTGGTCCAGGAGCAGGCGGCGCGGCACGAACGCATCGATGCACTCGAGCGCGCGGCCAACGAATTCAACCGTGTCGATGCCGAAGTGACGCGCCTCGACGAGGCCATCGCCGCCATCGAACTGTCCGGCACCCCGGAGGGGGTGCACGCCGAGCTGGTGCGTGAACGCGCGGCACTGGCGGCCGAGCGCGAATTCTGGCGGGCCAAGCGCAATGACCGGGCCGAGCGCTTCGATCTGCGCGATCCCGATCGCGCACTGAACCAGGACAACCTGGAACCGACCATGCGGCGGCTGAGCGGCGATATCGTCGGCACCAGGGACATTGTCGGTACCGGTGATGAAACCAGCAGGTCGGAACCGGAATTGGTGGGCTCGGTCGAACGCACGCAGCGTGAGAACGCCATGTTCAAGTTGCAGGATGCCGCCGAACGGTTCAACGAGGCCGATTCCGCGCTCGCCGACCTGGATCGGCGCATCGCCGCCCTGGAAGGCGCGAATGTCGGTGCCCACCAGCCGCTTTCAGTGGAGGTCCGGGCCGAACTCGACCGGCTGGGCGCCGAACGCGCCGCCGAGGTGCTCGCTGGTAAGCCATGGCGCGGGATGCGCGACGATCTGGCCGACCGACTCGGTGTGAACCGAGAAGCCCTGGGCCCCGGCGAGATCGATGCGACCCTGCGCGATGCGGCCGACCGGCTCGAGCCGACCGAAGAGAACACCAGGCAGCTGCGCCTGCTGCGCGAGGCCGCCGATCGAGTCAACCAGGCGGACAATAGGATCGCGCGCATCCAGGACCGGATGGCCGAGCTGGTCGGGGCCTGCCGCGACGCCTTCGGCGAAGCGGGTGCCAGGCAGATCACCGATCGAGTGGGCTTGGTCGAGGGCGAGCAACCGCGGATCATCGTGGTGGCACCGCGCGGCACACTGGAACACCCGCGCGCGGGCCACGATGCGGCGCTCGCCGATGCGATTCGACGCAATTCCGCAGTGGCACAGGCGATGACCCGCCCCGAGACCACGGTCGAATATCACGAGATCGTCGCCGAACGCGAGGAACCGGTGCGACTGCGCGATCTCGCGCCGCCACGCCGCGACTACCTCACCGCGGGTTGGCGCGAAGGTTCGCCCGGCATGCATCTGACCCGGTGGCAGGACGGCGAGGGCAACTGGCATCCGGTCAACCCGACCCGTCCGGACTGGACCACGAACCGGCAAGGCCCCCGCGTACCGAAGGCTTTCGAGCCGCGGGTGCTGCCAGAGGGCGTGAGTGGCTGGGCGGTCGATCCGTTCCAATCGTCCATCGTCGACCCGTTCCTGGATCCGCCGCCCGGTGCGATCGATGAGGAACTGCTGCCGCGGATACCCGGTATGGATCCGCTCGATCCGGGTGTGCCCACCTTCGAGCCGCCGATGGCGGGCGTGTTCTACAACACCATGCGCATCATCCTCGAATCGGCGAAGCTGACCGGCTTCACCTGGTTCAGTGATAAGGACCATCCTGGACGGATCAGCCCGGGATTCAAGGGACATCCCTACTTCCGTCCGCGCGCCGCCGATGTGCAGCCGATGGCGCGCGAATGGGATGTGCAGGATCGGGTGCCCGATCGTGGTGAGCTGTCGGAGGAGTTCAAGCAGCGCCAGCGTGATCAGGAGGCGGCGTGGTCGCGGGTGCAGGACTGGGCCGATACCGAATATCGACGGTTCCGTGCCGATGACAGCGATATCGACACCATCGCCGGTCACCTCGCGACACATCCGGATGCCGAAGGCGCGGCGCGCACCGTGCGTGCCGCGGAGATCGTCGATCAGATCGCCCGCAGGCTCGACAGCTCCGGTGATCTCGATCCGGTCGTCGACGCGCTCACCGGACAGTTGCGTGACGAACAGCCGGGCGACGCAACACGATTGGTCGACGACGTCCGCGCTCGGCTCGACGGTATCGACGCCGACCGTGCCGAACTGACCCGCTTGGTGGCGGACCGACTCGACGACTCGACCCCGGGCTTCACCCGCGCCGAAATCGAGCAGATCAAGAACCACCTCATGCGTGACCCGCATCTGGTGCACGACCCCAAGGACGGCATCCTGCGCCGTCGCCCGCTCGACGCCGTCGCCGATGTCGCCGAGGCCTGGAACCGCCTCATCGCGGGAAACCCACTCCCACAGGACATTCTGCTCCTCCAGGACGCCCTCGCCGAATCGAACTACCTGCACCGCAACCCGATCGCTGCCTGGCACGACGCCAACCAGCACGCCATCCGCATCGGCTTCGACTGGAACGCCAACCGCCCACCCCGCACCGACTGGCGCACCAAGATCCCCTATGCCCCACCCCGCGTAGACCACCAGCCCCACCTCCCACGCCCCCATTCATCGGAGCTGCCGAACACCCCCGCAACCAACCAACTCCCGCAACAACCCCACCCCGATCCAACCCCCGAATCGACTCCCGCCGAACCACATTCGGCCCCCGACCGCACCGAGACCCCATCCACCACCCACCCCCTCCCACCACGCGAACCCACCGACCCCGACAACGGATCGGCAGGCCCCGAACAGAATCCGTCGGAGCCCGCACCGGATCGCGATCCGGCAACCGATCAACTGCCGCCCGCAGGAGATGTGTCTTCGGTTGGTGAAGGTGCGGATTCCGCTGAGTTGGGTGGCGCTGATGGTCGGTTGGCGACAGACGGTGTGCCTGAACGTGGTCGGGATCCGTTGGAGCCCCAGCTGGGTCGTGATCCGGCAAGCGATCTGCCGCCTGCAGGAGATGTGTCTTCGGTTGGCGAAGGTGTGGACTCGGCTGAGTCGGGTGGCGCTGATGGTCGGTTGGCGACAGACGGTGTGCCTGAACGTGGTCGGGATCCGTTGGAGCCCCATTTGGGTCGTGATCCGGCAAGCGGTGAGCAGCGGCCCACCAGGGATACAGGTATCCGGTCCGAGTCCGACCCCGCGCCCGAACAAGGGCAGGATCCGTTGGACAGCACCGCCGGTCGTGATCGCACGGGCGCTGGCGAGCCGTCTGAGGGGGGTCCGCATCGCGGTCGCGGCGGCGCTGGAGAGGCGTCCGATAGTGCGTCGGGGCGGGATCCTGTCGGCGCTGGGGCGTCCGCCGACGATGCGCCTGGTCGTGATCGTGCGGGCGCTGGGGAGTCGTCCGACGACGGCGTCCGGCGGGGTCCGGTCGGAGATGACGAGTCCTCCGACGAAGTGGCGCAAGCTGATCGGGCGGATGATGGACAGCCGCCTGCGGGGGACTCGTCTTTGGCTCGCGAAGGTGCGGCCCCTGCTGAGCCCAGTGGCCGTGATGGTCGGCCGACGTCTCACCCTGAGACTTCCCGCGGTCCGTCGGAGAGCACGGCGGGTCGTGACCGTGCCGGTCAACAGGAGCCGTCCGAAGGCACGGGTAGTCGTCATCGTGTGAGTGAGGAGGGGAGTTCCGAAGGCGCGGTGGGACGTGGCCTTGTGGGTGAAGGCGAGCCGGTCGGAGAGACGGCGGGGCGTGGCCGCGTGGGTGCGGGGGAGTCGTCCGACGATGCTGCGGGGCGTGATCGTCTCGGTGACGAGTGGGCATCCGAAGGCGTGGTGGGTCGTGATCGTGCGGGTGAGGGGGAGTCGTCCGAAGGCGCGGCCAGTCGTGACCGTGTGGGTGAGGAGGGAGCGTCCGAAGGCGTGGTGGGTCGTGATCGTGCGGGTGAGGGGGAGTCGTCCGAAGGCGCGGCCAGTCGTGATCGTGCGGGTGAGGGGGAGTCGTCCGAAGGCGCGGCCAGTCGTGACCGTGTGGGTGAGGAGGGAGCGTCCGAAGGCGCGGTGGGTCGTGATCGTGTAGGTGAGGGGGAGTTGTCCGAAGGCGCGGTGGGTCATGACCGTCGAGGTGAGGGGGGTGCGCGTCGGGGGCGCGATGGTGGGGACGGCGAGAGTGAGGGGCGCTCGAGTCGGGGCGGTGCGCAGGAGCCGCCGCGCGGGCAGGAGCCGCCCGGTGGGCAGGAGCCTCCGGGTGGGCAGGAGCCTCCGGGTGGGCAGGGGCGTTCGGGGGATTCGGGGCCGCAGTCGCAGCTGCCGGGTTCACGGTTGCGTTCCCATATCCCGCATCCACCAAGGCAATACGACGAATTCGATCTGCCCGAACCACCGCGCCGGTCCCCCTTCGATCCGACGTGGCCGCTACCGAAGCACCCACCGGAACCCCAGCCGCCGCATCCCCCGACGACGCCGCATCCCCCGACGACGCCGCATCCCCCGACGACGCCGCATCCCCCGAAGCACCCTGTGCCGCCGAAGCTTCCGGTGCCGCCGAAGCCGCCCGCGCCGCCGGTGCCTCCGGAACCGCCGACTCCAAAGCCGCCGGTGCCCCCGGTGCCGCCGACACCTCCAGTTCCGCCGGTGCCTCCGGTGCCGCCGACACCTCCGGTGCCTCCGGAACCGCCGACTCCAAAGCCGCCGGTGCCCCCGGTGCCGCCGACACCCCCTGTTCCGCCGGTGCCCCCGGTGCCGCCGACACCCCCTGTTCCGCCGGTGCCTCCGGTGCCGCCGCCACCCCCTGTTCCGCCAGTGCCTCCGGTGCCGCCGACACCTCCTGTTCCGCCAGTGCCTCCGGTGCCGCCGACACCTCCGGAACCGCCGACTCCAAAGCCGCCGGTGCCCCCGGTGCCACCGACACCTCCAGTGCCGCCATTGCCTCCACAACCGCCGGTTCCACCCACGCCGCCGACGCTTCCGGATCTGCCGGTGCCGCCGACGCTTCCGGATCTGCCGGTGCCGCCGCATGTTCCGGTGCAGCCCACGCCCCCGTTCCCACCGCTCCCGCCGACGGTTCCGGAACCTCCGACGGCGCCGGAACCTCCGACGGCGCCGGAACCTCCGACGGTGCCGGAACTTCCGAAACCACCTACGGAGCCGGAAGTTCCGAAACCGCCCGTGCCTCCGCAATCGCCGGTGCTGCCGACAACTCCGACGCATCCGTTGCCGCCGACGCCCCCGGCTCCGCCTCCGGTGCTGCCAGTCGCGCCGACACCTCCTGTGTTCCCGAACCCGCCGACCGCCCCGCACCTGCCTGACCATCCGGCCCCACCGGCTTTCCAGTGGCAGGATCCACCGACGCCGCCGGGTCCCTACGATCCGGCGCATCCGCAGTCGCCGATGCCACCGTCATCGCATGCACAACTCACGGAGCTCCCGAACCGCCCGGGCACAGTCGTGCCTCCACCGGTAGCGGTACCGTCTGATCCGCGCGGAACCGGCTGGACCGATTCGATGCAGCAACCGGTGCATCCCGATCCAACGACCCACTTTGATTCGAGCCAGCAACAGTCCCACTTCGGTTCGACGCAACAACAGGCCCACCCTGGTGCCACGCAACACTCGGCTCCGCCTCCGAGTCGGCCTTTCTCATGGCAGGATCCGTCGGCCTCGCCGGGTCCGTACGATCCGGCGCATCCGCAGTCGCCGATGCCACCGTCATCGCCTGCACAACCCACGGAGCCCCCGCACCTGCCCCCGCCGATAGCGCCATCCGACCCGCCTGTGTCCGGCTGGCCCGATTCGTCGCAGCAACCGACGCATCCCCACATGCCACAGCAACCGGCGCATTCCGATTCAACCCAACACCACTCCGGCTCCACGCAGCAACAGACCTATGCCACGCAACAATCGGATCCGTCCTCGACCCCGCCGATGATGCCTCCGCCGGTCAACCCGCCATCATCGACGAGTCGAAATCGCCCGACCAACAACGGAATCCGGCATCGCGGCGTTCAAAATGGTGACGGCACCAATCTTTTCGTACAACCGTTCTCCGGATTCGGTGTGCCCGCGTACTTCGACCCGGAGACCGGTGCGCTGCGGGCGGTCGGTGGGGGTATCGGTCCGCAGGTCGGCGTGTACGGCGATCTGGGTGACGTATCGGTGGTGTTCTATCGCGACGGATCCGGGCTTGCGCTGCGGGTCGGTGCGGAGACGATCAATCTCGATGGCCCACTCGTCGCCACCGAATGGGAACCTCTCGCGAACCGGCAAACCCGCTTCGCCGTCACCGCCTCCGGCACTGTGGTCTGCCAGCTGCTGTACCGATCGCTCCCACCCGAACTGGACCTCGGCCACCTGATCCACGACGTCTGCGCCACCCCGACCCGCCGCACTCAAATCTTCACCCGCTGACCCAACTCCGCCTACGTCGGGCCAGCGGAGCTCACGCACACTTTCGGCACCCGTCGCATACCGACACTCCGCACGACCCGCCGGGCTGAAAATCGGAAGCTCTGCGCGAGCCAGTATTCGCCCGCGCCGACCCGCCCGGACCCAGATCTTTGTCCGTTGGGTGGCAGATGTACGCACTTTGTTCAGGGACGGTTAAGGCCTGTGGTTTTTGTGAATTGGGTGGCCTGGGGGTGTGCCAGGATAGAGCGGTAATGGTTCGGGCACAGCGTCCACCGGTCGGCGGCGCGGTGCGCAGATGAGGGAGACTGCGGCGACGTGACCAGACCTGACGGTGAGACCCCCGACAAGCGGGCCGATGACAACGAGCGGGCCGTACCCGGCGCCTCCGGCGACGCGGAATTCATGGCCGAGTTCATGCAGGCCTTCGAAGCCACCGATAACGACCCCACTGACGACGCTCCCGTCGAGGACACCCCGGACGAGGACGCCCCCGATATCGGCTTCACCCTCGACGAACCCCCGGTCGACGTGGCCGAACAGGCCAAACAACTCATCCACCGCATCGCCCGCGCACTTGCCTCGGGTGGCCCGCAGGGCTGGCGCCGCCTCGACGCCGTCTTCGTCATGACGACCACCGCCGAACTCGCGCTGGTCACCTTCGCCGATGACGAGCAGCGCGAGGCCCGCGCCCAGCCGGCCGCCGAGGTGCTCACACTGGTTCGGGAGCAGCGGCACCTATCGGCCCAACTGAGCGACGGCCCCTGGTGGCGGCTGCTGATCAACTTGGCGAGCACCGGCGAGATCGAGGTCGACTACGACTACGGTGACGAGCCCTTCCCGGACGACCACCTGTTCCCGCCCGAGGTCTACGCCGCGGATCTGCAGGCATATCCGCGCCAGCAGCTGCCGGTATGGCTGGCGGCTTACGTAGGCCACGCCGACCGGCAGTCGCGCCCGGCGCTCATCGCGGCCGTTCAGGCGCGTGAGGACCGGGAGGCCGGCGTGCGACCGGTGTTGTCGGAGCGGGACTTTCCGGCCTTCCCGGTGCTGTCGGCCCGCTGGGCGGTCATCGCGGCAGCCTTCGTCGCCGCCGGATCTCAGTGGGGGCCAAGGGTTTTGCCCGCGCTCGGCTGGTTCGAAGGGGCCAAGCGCAGCGGGTCGACGCTGTATGCCCTGCCGGGCGGTCGCGCCGTGCTGTCCGGGGGCGTGTGGAACGCGCCCGAACTCGATGCCGTCTACAACGGCGGTGCGCCGATGCCGGCGCTGTACGCCGGTGCCCCGGAGTGGATCGCCAATCCGGTGCTGAATCCCCGTGCGGCCAGCGGGTTGTTGTCGTTCTGCTATTGGTGGGACGGCGGCAGATGGTATCGCGGCGACTCGCCCTCCGCGGTCGCGCTCAGCGATGCGGTGCCCGGCGTCTGGACTTCCGATACCGTGGCCGGTGTGGTCGCCGGATTGGTGGCCGACGAGCCGACCGACGGGCAGCGTGCGGCGGTGGCCAATCTGGTGTCGGCCGCGGAAATCGGTGTCGTCACCCGCGATACGCTCGTCGAGGTCTTCGGCGACGATGGCGCCTTCGATATCGACAGCGCCCTCTATCAACTCACGCTGGCCGGGGTGACGATCACTCTGCCGCAGCCGATTTCGCGCGATGCCGCGATGGCTCAGGTCCGGCAGTACATCCTGGACCAGAACATGGATACCACCGGCTATCCGCTGGAGAATCTGCGCGCGGACCGGATCAGTGTGGGCTGGATGGTGTACGTGCCGACCGAACCCGGTGAGATCTCGATCGGCCGGGCGATCTTCTATGTCGCCGATGACGGTGTGCTGGAACAGTCTTCGTCATCGGTCGCACCGTCCGTCTATGCCGCCGAGTTCGAACAGCGCTTCCAGCAGCGGCACGGATCCGTTCAGGCCTGAGGGCCGCCATCGGTGCTCCAGCGATAGCCGAAGCCACGGATGGTGGTGATCAGACCGGGGCGATCGAGTTTCGCGCGCAGCCCCGCCATGTGCACATCCAACGCCCGCGAGACCGAGGCCGACGAATCGCCCCAGATGCGGTCCATCAGCTCTTGGCGGCTCACGGCGGTGTCCGGTCGCTCCGCGAGGATCCGGACCAGCTGGAATTCCTTGTGGGTGAGCATGATCGGCACGCCGGCCACCTCGACCTGCCGAGCCATCAGGTCGACTCGCACATCCTGGGAAACGACCGCCTCGACGGGCGAGGTGTGGATGACCACGCGCCTGGTGACCGTCTCCAGCCGCGCGACCAGCTCTGCGATGCGCGGCGGCTTCACCAGATAGTCGTCGGCACCGGAGCGCAGCGCGAGCACGATGGTGCGCTCCCCGGCCCGGGCGGTGAGGATCAGCACCGGCACCGAACTGACCTCGCGCAGTCGCCGCAAAACCTCCAAACCGTCCATATCGGGCAGTCCGAGATCGAGGATCACCGCGTCATAGTCGCGATGGGTGCGTAGTAGGTCCGCACCGCGGCGCTTGCGGTCGACGACGTAGCCGCGGGCGGTGAGCGCGGCTTGTAGCGCGTCGCCTACCCCGTCATCGTCTTCCACCAGCACAAGCCGCACGCGCCGATCCTTGCAAAGCGAAGGTTCGACGCGCAGGCGTTTGCGCATTGCCATCCTCAATGGACGGCCACCTGGGCGCCGGTCTCCGCCTCGGCCTCGATCGCCGAGTTCTTCGAGGTCTCGCGCATGAAGTAGTAGATCGTCAGCGAGATCGCGATACAGACCGCGACGTACCAGAAGTACAGCGATTCGTGATGGGCCTTCTTCAATGCCAGCGCGATGGTTTCCGCGGTGCCTCCGAAGATCGCGACGGTCAGCGCGTACGGCAGGCCGACGCCGAGGGCGCGGATCCGGGTCGGGAACAGTTCGGCCTTCACAATGGCGTTGATCGAGGTGTAGCCGGTGATGATCACCAGGGCCAGCATCATCAGTCCGAACGCGCCGATCGGATTGCGGGTGTGCGCGAGCACGGTCATGATCGGCACGGTCAGCAAGGTGCCGGCAATGCCGAAGAAGATCAGCAGCTTGCGCCGCCCGATGCGGTCGGACAGCGCTCCGGCCAGCGGTTGCAGCACCACGAAGACCAGCAGCGCGATGAAGTTGATCCAGGCCGCGGTGGGCTTGGAGATATGCGCGGTATTGATCATGAATTTCTGCATGTATGTCGTGTAGGTGTAGAACGCGACGGTGCCGCCGAGGGTGAGTCCGCAAACGATCAGGCATTCCCGCGGATACTGTGCGAGCACGCGCAGCGAGCCGCGGGCCGGGCGCTCGGATTCGGCTTGGAATTGCTCGGATTCGTCCATGCCGCGCCGCAGCCACATGATCAGCAGGGCGCCGCCCGCGCCGATCAGGAAGGGAATGCGCCAGCCCCAATTGTTCATCTGCGCGTCGCTGAGAATGTGCTGCAGCACGATCTGCACACCGAGCGCTACCAACTGACCCGCGACCAGCGTGACGTACTGGAAACTCGAATAGAACCCGCGCCTACCCGGCGATGCCACCTCGGACAGATATGTTGCGCTGGTGGCGTATTCACCGCCGAGGGACAGCCCCTGCAACAGCCGCGCCAGCACCAGCAGCACCGGGGCGGCCAGGCCGATCGTCTGATATCCGGGCGTGCACGCGATCAGCAGCGAACCCGCGGCCATCACCGTCACCGAGAGCGTCAGCGCCGCACGGCGTCCGAAGCGATCGGCGTAGCGGCCCAGCATCCAGCCGCCGATCGGACGCATCAGGAAGCCGACCGCGAAGACGGCCGCCGAGTTGAGTAGCTGTGCGGTGGAATCGCCCTTGGGGAAGAAACTGTGCGCGAAGTACACGCTGAACGCGGCGTAGACATACCAGTCGTACCACTCGGCGAGATTGCCGAGGGAGCCACGCAGCACGTTGGCGATGACCCTGCGCTCGCCCGCGAGTTGTGTCGTAGTCATTGTGAATCTCCTTCTGGCGCCGCACTTACCGGCGTAGTAATGGCGACTGTGAGCGCTGTCACAGCGCATTGCCAGGGGTCCGGCGATGTTCTAACGGTCCCTTAGGAAAAAACTTCGGTCGGATTTCGACGCCCGATAATTCGACCGCCGAGGCGGCAGATGCCCTGGTCGGAGGCCGGTTCGGATTCTTAACAATCCCTTTAGCTAGTCGTCGGCGGTATCGGGATACGACCGCCGATCCGCGTGCCACTATCGGAAATAAGGCCGATGGCGACTACTGCCGATCGCCCGAAACAACACCGGGTGATCCTGAATCGGTTGTGGTGTAACAGGAACGAGAGCAGTGAAGCAAGCAGCGCGTGGCGATTCCGTGGCGGGTGGTGATCGGGCGACGGTCGCCGACCCGGCCGAGACCTTGATCTCGCACATCGCGGACGAGTTGGCCGAATTGGGCCCACCCGGCTGGCGGCGGCTGGACGCGGTCTTCGCGCTGACCGTGACCGTCGAAACGGCGCGCGTCGAATTCGCCGGTCCGCAGCGGGTGACCCGCCTCGAGGTGCCGGAGCCGGTGCTTGCACTCGTGCGCCGCTACCGCGCCGAGGTCGCCGAGTCCGGTGCCGAGCCGTGGTGGCGACTGCTGCTGTGGGCCAACGCATCCGGTGATATCGAGGTCGACTACGACTACGGCGACGAGCCGTTCCCCGCCGATCAACTCTTCCGTCCCGAGGCCTATCGCGCCGATGTGGCGGCCTATCCGCGTCCGCGCCTGCCGGTCTGGCTCGCGGCCTATATGGGCCACGCCGACCGGCAGTGCCGTCGTCCGCGCCGGGCCGCGGCGGCGGTTGTCGCCGACCGCGCCCGCGGGGTGACGGCCCGACCGGTGGACGAGGAACTGCCGCCGTTTCCGCAGCTGTGGGCCAGGTGGGCGACGATTTCGGCGGCGCACGTCGCCGTTTCGTCCGACCGTGGTCCGCGCATGGTGGCCACGAACGGCTGGTTCGAGAGCGCGGGCACCGGCAGCAGCGGCTCCACGCTGTACACCGTGCCGGGCGGTCGTGCCGTGCTGTCGGGCGGCGTATGGGACGCACCTGCCCTGAACGCGGCATACAACGGCGGCGTCGATCTGCCGAATCTCTATGCGGGAGCGCCGGATTGGGTGACCAATGCGGTGCTGAGCCCGCGCGCGGCGGTCGGCCTGCTCTCGTTCTGCTTCTGGTGGGACGGCCACGGCTGGTATTGCGGGGAATCGCCATCGGTGCAGCAGTGCGGTGTCGCGATGCCGGAGATCTGGAATACGCACACCGCGATCGAGGCGGTGGCCCGGTTGCTCTCGGCGGACCCTGGCACCCGGCTGCGAACCGCGGTGGCGCGCTTGCTGACCGCCGCCGAACGTGGCGAGATCACCAGGGCATTGGTGGCCGACGCCTTCGGCGACGAGGGCGATATCGATGCCGCCATGCGGCAGTTGACAGCGGCCGGAGCGGTGGTGTCGCGGTCGAACCATGTTCGTGCCGTCGGTCGTTGTCCGGAGCCGATCGCCAACGGTGCACCGGGGCTTAATATTCTGGACGACAGGCGTCCATGCGATGATCGAATTGCGCTATAGCACAAGGTCATAGGAGGGTTCGAGATGAGTGAAGGCTTCCGGGCGACCCCGTCCGGGTTGAACAAGCCGTCGGCGGACCTGGCCGAAGTCGCCGCCAAGATCCAGGCGATCGTCTCGCGCCTGGATGCGGTGAATTCGCAGAACTGGGGCAGTTGGGGGACCAACGGTCGCGGCCCGAATTTCGCCACCGGAGAAAATGGCTACGAGTCGTCACACGACAATCTGATCGGCGTATTGAACGCGCAAATCGAGACGCTGCAGAACTATTCGCAGGGCGTGACCGACACCGGCGTGGCGCTGACCGATACCGACCATGCGGGCCACGACGACTTCGAGAACATCTGACGCGAAGGCGCGAAGTCCGAACTGGGGTAGTCGGGGTACCGGGGTGAGCAGGAGGATTCGATGGCGGACGACATTTCGATCGGGCAATTCACCGATCTCATGGAGATGATGCGGATGGGCGTCGAATCCATTGCGCGGGCGCAGGAGAAGCAGGCTCTGCTCACCGCGACGGGTTATGCGGCGGGCAAACGAGTCACCGTCGTGGTCAATGCCAACAATGTGGTCATCCAGACTCGATTCACCGATGACGTAACGGATTTGAGCTACGCCGAGCTGGCCGCCGCCATTACCGCCGCCGGGCAGGACGCCGCGGCCCAGATCCAACGGCGCACGCGCGAGATGGTCGACGACCTGCGCGCCCAGACCGCGCGACTACCGAAACTATCCGAGTTCGTCCCCGGACTACCCGATGTGCGCGAGATGCTGCCCGTGCGGCCCGAAGTGTCGACCGCTCCACCCTCCGCACGCCGCAGCGCGGAAGCCGAGGATACCGACCCGCCCATGGTGTTCACCGATGTCGCACCCTGGGATCACACACATGCCCCCAAAAGACAGTCGGACGTGTCCGAGTCGGGCTGGTGAGCTCGCGCTTCGGCGCGATGAGGGGGCGTTAGATGTTCATCGATATCACTCCGCTGTGGAGCTGGATTCCGGGCTGGATTCTCAGTGCGCTGAATTTCGGCATGACGTATCCGAACGGCCACGTGACCCCCATGAACGATCTCAGCGAGGTGTGGAAATGGGCCGCGGGGGAAATGCGGAAGCTCGAGGACGAGCTGAAGGCCGCTACCGATGCCGCACTGAAACATTACGAGGGCGGCGAGGGCTCCGCCGAGATGAAGAAGGAGTTCGACAAGCAGTTCACCGGTGACAATTCGGTGCCGAATGTCGCTGCGGGACTGGAAAATCTCGGTGACTACACCCACGACGGCATGAAGGGCCTCTACCAGGACCAGATGTGGTCGGCGCTGTTCGCCGGAATGACGGCCTATACGGCCATCGCTTTGATCGTGGAGCTGTGGCCCTTCGGCATGGGGGCCGCATCGATGGAGCTGGTGCTGTCCCGGGAGGTCCTCGCCCTGGCCGAGCGCGAGGCGGCCGAACTCGCGGCCGAGGAGGCGGCGAAGGCGGGTCTGCGGAATCTGCTGAAGCCCTATCTCAAGAAGATCGGCCTGCAGATGGACAAGTGGGCCGGTGACTCGCTGGCCCGCAAGGCCGCGGTCGGCGGTGTGCGCCTGGCCGGGGCCGGGGCCAAGGCCGGTATGCACGGTGCCATGGCCGATCTCGGGATCCAGTTCATCTCCGATCCCGGCGGCCCGATCGATTGGGGACAGGTCGGGACCAGTGCGCTGACCTGGGGCGCGGGCGGTATGGCCGGACGGGCCGCTGGACTCGGTGTATCCAAGGGGCTGGGCAAGGCGGTGTCCTCGGACCTCGGACAGCGGATGGCGGCCAGTGCCAATCCAGTGGCCAGGGCGGCGGTATCGCCGAGAACCATGGGTCTGGCCACCGGTTTGGTCAGCGGTGCCGCGGGTGCCGTCGGGATGTACGGGGCCATGGCCGCGGTCGACCCCAATGCGAAGTTCAGTCCGCAGATGCTCGCCGCGGGTTTCGGCATGGGTGCGCTGGGCGGCGCGCGGATGGGCAGCGCGGCGGCGACCGGTGCGTCCGCCCATGGCGAGGGCACGACATCCCATGCGGCCGACGGTCATACGGCCAAGCCCGCGGTGGTGACCGCGGAGACCAGTGCGGAAGGTAAGAAACTCTATCGGCAGGTTGTCCAGACGGCCCATCCCGACCGATACCCTCCCGGTGCGCAGCGTGACGCCGCCGAGGCCATCACCAAGGATGCCACCGCGATCAAAGGGCAGGCCAAGGTCGGTGAGCTGCATGACCAGTACAGCGACAAGCAGGTCGACGAGCTGCGGAATCTGCATCAGCGGGGTGTCGAATTGGCGAGCAGCACCGCTACCAGCCATGGCGGCGGCACCGGCGCGACACCCGCCGAGAATGCGACCAGGACGGCTGGTTCGGGTGCACAGTCGGCAGGGCCGGGTTCCCATACGCCCACCGAAGGTGCCGCCAGAACAGCGGATTCGGGTGCGCGGGTGGCCGGATCCGGCGACGGCAGCGCCCGTCCACCCGCGGCGCCGGAAAAGCCCGCCGCACAGGGACAGTCGGATCGGGGTGTCGGGCAACGCGGCGCGACCGGGCCTTCGGAGAAGTCTCGCGCCGGTATTGCCTCCGATAACGCCGGCCGCGATCCGAATCTCGCTGCCGGACAACAGGACAAACCCGCTCCATCGAGCCAGGCCGACGGCGCGGCGCAGCGCGGAGTCGAGTCCGAGGCTCGGGTTCCGGAGCAGCGCGAGCCCGAACCGGCCGACGATGGATCGCGCGCTCGGCCCGCTGCGGCCGTGCCGCGCGACGGTGGCGAGCCCGAACCGCGCGTACCGGAGCAGCGTCGACCCGGCGTACCTGTCGACGATTCGCCCGCACGGCCGGCTCCGGAGCCGGACGCCTCCGAATCCGGTGTCGCGGAGCGCCGCGGTGACGATGTGGCCCCTGATGATTCCGGGCCGCGGCCGCCGGACGATCCGGCTCCGCGACAGGACCCGCCGCGGACCGCTCGAGTCGACAGCGAATCCGCAGTAGTCCCAGCCGAATCCGACGGCAGCCATGCCTATGTCGACGATCGGTCCGCGACACCGCAACCGGCTCGGGCGCATCCGGCACCGGTCGGCGAGGAGTCGTTCCGGGTCCCCGAACAGCGCACCGCCCGGGAGCCTTCGGTCAACAGCTGTGTCCCGGATGCCTTCCGGCATCTCGAGCAGGCGCAGGGCCGCCCGGTGGCCGATGGGCCAGCGCCGCAGCAGCGAAGTCTGGCCGGGGTGCCGCTGCACGAAGTGCAGCGCGCGATACCCCAAGGCAAATTCGAGGGTTTCGCGCCGGACCGATCCGCACCTGGCCACGCCCAGATCGTCGATGCGACGGAGCGGGCGGGCAAGGGGGCGAGCGCGCTGGTCGCGGAGGAGCGCGCCAAGGTCAACGCGGGCGGTGCGCAGGGGCACGTCTACACGCTGACCTACAAGGGGGACAACCACTTCGAGGTCAATGGCAAGTCCGCGGTCCATCTCGAGACCGATGGCCAGGGCCGGGAGTGGTTCGTCGCGGCGGATGAAAACGGTAGACCACTGCCGGGGCACGAGCCGCAATCGCTGGCGGAGGTGGCGGGCGGCGCGAACCGAGCGGATGCGGTGGCCACCGAGGCCATAATCGTTCGCGCCGGTGAGGTGGTCAGCGGTCTCGGTAACCCGAATGCGCCCCGCTTGTCCAGGGAACTGATGATGGGCGCCACTCCCGAGCCGCGGGCCGAGGTCCGTACGCTGCACGCCGAATACCGCCATGCGGCCATCGAGGAGGCGCGCGCACGCGCCGAGTCGACGCGGCTGCGCGAGGAGGCGCGGCAGGCACGCGAGGACGGACTGCGCGATCGGGCACGGGCACTCGACGAGCAGGTGCGGCGGCTGGACGAGCGGGCGGATGCCGCTGGTACGCAGGCAGAGCTATTGCGCGCCAGGGTGGTCGAGTCCGAGCAGGCCAAGCTGGGCGAACAGCAGCGGGCGGTGCAAACCCAGATCCGGGAACTGGAAGAGCAGTTGACCGATGCCATCGGTGACCGGGAGCAGGTACGGCAATTCAGCACCGACCTCGAGCTGATCGACCGCGTCGAGGCCGCCACCCAGGAGCGGGACCGAGTGGACGGCGCCAGGCAGGAACTGCGGAATCAGTTGGAGCCCATCGGCGAGCAGTTGGCGACCGGCCGGGCAGCCGTGCGGGAACTGGAGGCGCAGGTCCGGACGGCCGAGGCGCCGGGAACGGCCTTGACCCCGGTGGAGCGCGGTGAACTCGTCCGCGCGACCGGACCCGCGCTGACCCGTGCCCAGGCCACGATCGATTGGCTGCAGGGCGTCTATTCCGAACTGGACCATCGGCACGGCGATCTGGTCCAGCAATATGACGCGCTGACCGGTGAGATCGAAGCGGCAACGCAGGCGCGCGACCGGGTGGCCGCCACCTTCGACGTGCAGGATCCGCAACAGCTGCATCCGTCCTATCGCGGGGTGCCCGCACCCGGCACGGAACTGGTGCACACGCTGCGCGATGCGGTGGACCGGTTGCGGCGGGCCGAGGATGAGGCGGCTCGGCTGGCCGACGGTCAGCTGGGGCTGCGGGCACTCGATGAGATGGGGCTGCTGCCGATTTCGGAGCGCGTCGGCGTCGCGCCAGCGGCCGAGCCCTCCAGGACGTTCCCGGATCAGCGCATTGTCGTGGTCGGAACCGATACTTCGCCCGCTGGCTACCGGCAGGCTTTGCAGGTCACCCTGCGGCCGGGCACCGATCTGGAACTGGTACTGCGTCTTGCCGAGTCGGACAAACTGCCGCTGCAGGTGGAGTTCGTGCGCGTCGAGGTGGCCGAGCAGGGCGCGCCGGGGCAGGCGCCGGCACCGACCGCACCGGCGGCACTGGAGAAGTCGGGCGCGTGGCCGGGGCCGAGGAAGCATGCGCGGCCCTGGGAGAAGACCAAGTGGACCGAGCCGCAGCCGCCGTTCCTGTTCAAGGTGTCGATGGTCCCGGTTTTCGACAAGATCATGGCGCCCTTCCATCATTTCGAGCCGGGAGAGGTACCCGCCTTCCTCTTCCCGCAGAACCTGCCCTTCTCGAAAACGATCTACAACGTGCCCGAGGGCGTGCACACCTTCCAGTCCGATGTGGGCATGGACCTGTTCCACGCGCGGATTCTGAGTCTGGGCATTCTCGATCGGATCCCCAACCATCCTTGGGTTCGCCAGTTCGTGCAGAACCACCCGTGGATCGGCAAGGTGATATTGGGGGTCACCAAGTGGCTGCCCGCCAATACCGCGCACGGTCGGTCGGTGCACGTGCCGCTATCGGTGGATTTCGTGAACAAGCACCCACGGGTCGCCTTCGCCTTGGGCAGTGTCGAGCAGTGGATCCCCAGTGTGCGCAACGGCCGGTGGATTCATCTGGTGCCGATGATCCGGGGGACGCGCACGCATGCGTGGTTCGACGACGCGCGGCCCGATCCGGCGCCGCTGCACCGCGCTGACCTTGCGAAGCCATCGTTCAGTCCGGAGGCACAACATCTCGACGGCGGCGTCACCCGCCCCTATACCGGTGAGAGTGTGGAGATCCCCGAATCGCTCGCGCAACGCTGGCGGGCGAATGAGCGGGCGCGCGAACAGATTCAGCAGTGGACCGAGGGCGAGTACGACCGGTTCGAGCTCGACCGGGTCGCGGGTGACAGCCTGGTCCATCGGATCGCGGACCAGGCCGTCGCGCATCCCGACCGGTATTCCGGCGGTGATCCGAAACGGTGGGTGCGCGGTAAGAGCGATGAGTGGGTCCGGGATCCGGATGGTTCGCTCTTGCCGAAACATGCCGACGGATCGACGTGGCTGCGTGATGCCGAGGGCAATGTCCGGCCGCGCGCGGAGATCGTGGCGAATCTGCAGCGGGCCCGCGACTATCTGCTGCGCAATTCGGAGCTGAATCGGATTCCCGACGTGCCGGAACTGTGGAACCGGTTGATCGCTGGAAAACCGCTGCGGGAGGACGTGATCGGCCTCGAGGCGGCATTGGTCGAGGCGAACCACCTGGCCAACCATCCCGAAGCGACCGGGCACCAGGCGCATCAGGCGGCGAAGAAGGCCGGATACGACTGGGACAGCAACCGTCCGCATCTGACCGGCGATCGGGCCGAGCGCAGCCTCCCAGCGAAGCTGACCGGTCGCCGACCCCTCAGCGTCGGAGCCACGACCGAGCTCGACCCGTACGCACCGGATCCGGCGCGCACCCGCAGGTTCGGCACGACCCTGTACTACGGTCGGCATTTCGGCGATTTCGGGCAGGTGCGCGGGCAGCTCGGCGACATCATGCACGGCTGGCCCGCCGCCAAGATCGCGCGGGCCCAGGCCGAGGTGGCCGACCTCGCCCATCAGGCGACCAGATCGCATCGTGGTGACCACGGATTGGCGCGCGGCGGCGTCCATGTTTCGGGGCAGGTGACCGGCGAGCCCGGGCAGCAGCGGCTGGTGGTCAAGGTCGAAACCGATGGCGAGGGACGACAAGTCGGTGTCCGGCGCTTCATCCTGGAGGAATCCGACGGCAGCAGCCAGCGGGCGCTGCCAGCGGTGCCGACCGGTGCCATCGCCGCGGCTTCGGCGGCGGCGCTCGCGGGTGCGGCCGCGAACAATTGTGTGCCGGTGTCGTTGGGGCAGGTCAATGCGGATCAGTACCGTGAGGACGGTGGCGGTGTCGTTGACGTGCCCGACCATCCGGTAGCCGATCCGGCCGGTATGCCGATGCGAGAGGTACAGCCGCATCTGCGCGGAGCCGAACTGGAAGGCTTTGCCACCGCCGCGGATTCGACCGGACACGGGCGTCTCGCCGATGGACTGATACACGCCGATGGCGCTGGCGAGGGTGCGACCGCCTGGGTGCTCGACCAGCGCACGACGGTGGACGAGCACGGCGTCGGCGCGCATGCGTACGCGGTGACGTATGTCCGCGATAACGGCGACGGCACTTATCTTTTCAAGGTCGATGGTGTCGAAGTCACCTATACCGGAGTCGACGCCGATGGCCGGGAATGGTTCGTCACGGCCGATGGGGATCGGGTATCGCTGGCCGAGTTGACCAATGGCTCACGCGAGGAAACCGCGGCTACCTGGGCTGCGGTGTGGCGCGACGGACATGTCGTCGAGAACGTCGGCGACCGTTCCGCCGCGGCTCCGGAGGGAAGTCTGCGCGTCGGCGCGTCGGATGAACACAGCACCGGGCGCGGTCCTGAGGAGCCGACTGCCCACAGCCCGCCCGCGGTATCGGGCGAGCGCGCTGCGACGGGAGAGTCGCAGTCGCCACTCACGCGACGCGCCGAAATCCAACAGTCGCGCAATGACTTCCGGGATGTGTTCGCCGCCGAATCGCGCGCGCGAAACGAGGTGACCCGCTTGCAGTCCGAGGCCGATCTGGCTCGCACCGCCGGTGACCAGCAGCGGGCGCAAGAATTGCAGGACCGAGCGGGCGAGCAGCAGGAGCGCGCGGATCAACTACACAGTCGGGCGAATAGCCTGCGGGTCAGGGGGATTCGGCTGGAGCTGACCGAGCTCGCCGAAGCGCGTGAGGCGGTGCGGGAGCATATCCGGCAACTGGAGCACCAGTTGACCAATGCGCTCGGCGGCACGGACGAGGTCCGCGAGTTCCAGCGCGACGTCGAACAACTCGATCTGCTCGACGGTGCGATCCAGGATCGGGACCGGTCGGCCGCCGCTCTGCAACAGGTGCGGGATTTCCTTCAGGTCGCCGGGGAGCAGCGCGATACCGGTCGTGAGGCAGTGCGCGAGCTGGAGGGTGGCCTGCGCGAACTCGAATCCGGGCAGCCGGGGGCGGAAGTCGTTCCGGCCGACCAGAAGCATGTGCAGAGCGCCGAAAAAGCGCTCGTGCGTGCGCAATTCGAACTCGATCGACTCGATGAAGCGCACGCCGAACTCACCCGCCGCCAACAGGAGTTGCAAGATCGCCATCCGGCACTGGTCGAGGCCGTCGACAATGCAGCGAACGCGCGCCAGCGGCTCGCCGGTCGATTCGGGGTGGCCGATCCGGCGCAGTTGAGCCCCAGCTATCGCGAAGCGTCGCCGAGTAGTCCGCAGGCGTTCGTCGACCTGCGCGACACCCTCGGCGAGGTGGGCCGGGCGGGTGCCGAACTGGCCCGCCTCGCCGAACAGCGCGCGAATCTGCTCGCCCTCAATGCCCTCGAGCTGCTGCCGATTTCGGATCGCGTCGGGGTGGTGCCCGCGGCCCGGCCGTCCACCCTCTTCCCGTACGAGCGCGTTGTCGTGCTCGGCACGGGTACCTCGCCCGCCGAGTACCGGCAGGCGTTGCAGCGGGCATTGCGGCCCGGGACGGATCTGAGTCTGGTTCTCGGCCTGGCGAAGTCGGAGAAACTGCCCCTGGATGTGCGGTTCATTCGGGTTGTTGTCGACGAGCACGGACGGTTCCAGGACGTCCAGCAGCTGCCATCGACGGATGCGGGCGCGGTCGAGAAGTCCGGTGGCAAGGCCAGGTATCCCGCGAAGTGGACCGATCCGCAGCCGCCGTTCCTGTTCAAGGTGTCGATGATTCCGGTATTCGACGAAATCATGGCGCCCTTCCACGATTTCGGGCCGGGAGAATATCCGGAGTTCATATTCCCGCAGAACCTGCCGTTCTCGAAGACCGTGTTCTTCGTTCCCGAAGGTGTGGACGCGTGGCAGTCCCCGGTGGGCATGGACCTGTTCCACGCGCGGATTCTGAGCCTGGGCATTCTCGATCGGATTCCGAATCATCCATGGGTCCACAACCTCATCCAGAATCGGCCCTGGATCGGCCGTGCGATATTGAGCGCCACCAAGTGGCTGCCCGCCAATACCGCGCACGGCAAATCGGTGCAGGTGCCACTGCCGGCCGATTTCGTGCGGCGGCATCCGCGCATCGCGTTCGCGTTGGACGGTGTCACGAAGTGGATTCCGGCGGTGCGCGGCGGGCGCTGGATCCACCTCGTTCCGGTGATCCGGGGCACCCGCACGCACGCGTGGTTCGATGACGCGCAACCCGACCCGCAGCCGCTGCACCGCGGTGAGATCGCGACCCCACGGCCCGGTACGGCCTCCGGCCATCTCGACGGAAGCGTGCAGCGCCCCTACACCGGTGAGAGTGTGGAGATCGCCGAATCGCTGCGAGATCGGTGGCGCGCGAATGAGGAAGCGCGCGATCGGATTCAGGAATGGACCGAGGGCGAGTACCACCGGTTCGAGCGCGATCGTGTCGACGACAACGACAGCTTTGTGCTCCGGATCGCCGAGCAGGCCGCCCAACATCCCGATCGCTATTCCGGCGGTGATCCGAAGCGTTGGGTGCGCGGCAAGAGCAAGGAATGGGTGCGGGATCCGGATGGTTCACTGCTGCCGCGGCATTCCGATGGTTCGACCTGGTTGCGAGATGCCGGAGGCAATGTGCGGCCGGAGTCGGAGATCGTCGCGAATCTGCGGTCGGTTCGCGACCATTTGATGCGGAATTCGGAGTTGAACCGGATTGCCGATGTGGCCGAAATGTGGAATCGGCTGATCGACGGGAAACCGCTGCGGGAGGACATCATCGGGCTCGAGGCGGCACTGGCCGAGGCCCAGCACCTGGCCGGCCATCCCGAGGCCACCTCTGAGCAGGCCCATCAGGTGGCGAAGAAGGCCGGATACGACTGGGACGCCAACCGCCCGCAGCTGACCGGCGATCGCGCCGAACGCAGCCTGTGGGGCAAGCTGACCGGCCGCCGCCCGCTCACCGTCGGCTTCACTCCCGAACTGAATCCGCACACGCCGGACCCCGCGCTGACCCGCCGCTTCGGCACCACCCTGTACTACGGCCGCCAAGGCCACTCCCACATCATCGGGCAACTCCGCGAAATCATGCACGGCTGGCCGGAAGGCAAGATCTCCGAGGCCGAATCCGAGGTCCGGCGAATCACCAAACAGGCCACGCAATCCCACACCGGCGACCACGGTCTGGCACGCGGCGGCGTCCACGTCTCCGCGAAGGTCACCGGCAGCCCCGGCCACCAAACCCTCGACGTCACCATCGAAAGCAGCGGCGACGGCCAACCCCCGACCATCCACTACACCCTCGACCAGGGCGGGACCGCCATCGACCCCGGCCCCGGCGGCAAGCGCCCGGCTCTGCCGGAGCCGCCGAAGGGACCGCTCCCAGAGCCGCCCGGCCCGACTGCGGAACTGCCGGGGTCGCCCTCGGCTCCGGAGCCACCTGAGTCGCCCTCGGTCCCGGAGTCGCGGGGATCGTCCTCGGCTGCCGAGACACCCGAGTCGACGGTCGCACCGGAGGAATCCGGTTCCGCGGGTACACCGGGGCATTCGGCGGTGGCGCAGCATCCTGGTTCGGCTGGGTCCGGATCTCCGGCCACGCGGACATCGTCGGGCTGGACGCAGGGCGCGACGCGCGAGCATGTGCCAACGAGCGCGGCCGTAGCGACCCGGTTCGCCGACTACGGCCGTGAAATCGCCACCGCGGCAGGCGAAACCGCGACCACGCTGGATCAGGTCTGTGAGCCGCTGCGGCAACTCGGGATTCCCGATCCCGAGCGGATGACGCCAGCGCAGATGACCGATGCCGCACTCCAGGAGCGGTACCGGCGCATCGCGGTCGCCGATGCCGCCGCGAACCGCAACCCGAGCACACCCGCGGAGATGGTCGAGTACTTCACCGAGCGCGATCGCACCCAACAGCAGGTCACCGCGGCGCGGACGCTGTCAGCGGAGCTGGACCGACGCATGCCCGCGCACGTGCGGGCGCTCGAAAACGAAGCACGGGTTCGGGACGAGGCCGCGACCGTCGCCGCACGTGACGTCCTCGATGTGGTGGGTGGGGACCGGCACGGTGACGTCGTCGCGGTGGTCTACGGCAACCCCACCCGGATCGTGGTGGCCTCGCCGTCCGCCGCACCGGATCACATTGTCGGTGCCGATCTGCGCCGCGCCTGGGCCGCACAGGGCATCGACGTCCGGTTCGAGCAGGTCGCGGTCGATGAATCCGGCCACGTCTTCGTCACCGATCTGAACCCGCCGCAAGCACCGCAGCCCGCGGTGAACAACTGCGTTCCGGAGTCGCTGGGACAGGTCAATGCCGACCAGCGGGGCACCGTGGTGAGCGTGCCCGATCCACAGCCCGGCAATCTCAGCGGCCGCCCGATCGATGAGATCCGCCCGCATCTGCACGGGGCGCAGCTCGAGGGATTCCGCACCGATGCCGCGGCCACCGGACACGGGCGTATCGCCGAAGGTCTGATCCATGCCGAGGGCGCCGGCCCGGGCGCCACGGCATGGGTGGTCGAACAGCGTGCCACCGTCGACGAGCACGGCGTCGGCGCGCACGCCTACACACTGACCTACGTGCGCGACAATGGCGACGGCACTTGGACTTTCACCCTCGACGGCGTCGAGGTCACCTACCACGGCCTGGACGCACAGGGCCGGGAATCCTTCACCGGCCGCGATGGCCGCCGGGTATCGCTGCCGGAACTGGCCGGTGGTTCCCGAGCCGAAGTCGTCGACACCTGGGCCGCGGTCTGGCGTGACGGACAGGTTGTCGAAAATGTCGGCGACCGCTCCGCCACGCCGCCCGAAGGCGGCCTGCGGGTCGGCCAGACCACCCCCGGCGAGGAATCCGGTCGCAGCCCCGACCGACCGGCGGCACACGATCCCCCCGACGCACCGGATACCGAACCCGGACGCCATTCGGAGTTGGTCGTTCACGCCGCGGACCAGGCCGCACCCGATGCCGCCGCGCGGGTGGAAGCCGCGGCCGGATCATGGGATTGGCTCGGTGAGCAGCTGCCCGACTGGCCCGCCGACAAGATCGATGACGCGGGGCTCGAGCTCGCCGACCTCGTCGAGCGCGAGCTCGCGCATCCGGACGGCGAAGTGCGCATCGTGCTCGCGGAGACCGGTGTGCCGGGCGATCGGGAGCTGCACGCGACGGTCGGCGACGCCGGCTTCACACTGACCGAATCGAACCGCCTGCCGCACTGGCTCGCCGATGCGATCGAGCCGATACGTTATGTGCGCGTCCATGTTCCGGGCGAGCTCGCGATCGCAGTGGACTCGCGCAAGATCCCGCAACTCGCCAGGGCGCTGGCCGCATTCCACCACCTCGGTTCGCCCCCCGAAGTGGCGCAGGACAATATCGATCACGGCCTGCGCCATCGCGCCCGGATCAATCGCGGGCGGCTGCACGGCTTCCGGACCAATGTCGAGGGTGAGTACATCGAGTGCCGGTTCGGCGATGAAGCGGTCGAACTCACCGTCTATCCGCTGTGGGATCAGGACTTCCGAACCGGCTGGCGCGAGTTGGCGCAGGCCGGGCAGCAGGGCCGGACGGTGCCGATCGAGCGATTCGCCGAGGTAATCGTCGCCGACCTGCGCGAACGTCACGCCAATTGGTCTGAGACGCTACCGGATACGCCGCCCGTCGATGAAGCATCGCAGTGGCCGGGTGCCGCTCAGGCCGAGTCGAGCGCCGAGCTGACCGATGCCTTGACCCGAACCGCGACGGACAGTCCGACGGTGCGGCACTCGCTGCTCGGGGAGCCCGGTAATCGAACCGTGCGGGTCGAGGTGACCGATCAGAGCCGCGATCTGCCCGTGCGGGACGAGCCGGATGCGTCGACCGAATCGGTTCCGGTCACCGAATTGCTCGACGAGAAGTCCGGAGCCTGGGGCTTCCGTTTGCACAATGATGGGACGAGAACGAGGTGGTTCGAACTCTTCGAATCGGCCGGATCCCATGATGCGCAGTCGAATCCCGAGCCGATCGTGGACCTGACCCTCCCGCGCGGAGCCGTCGAAGAGCGGGTGGGCGATGCGCGTCGCGCCGTCGTCGACGTACTCGCCGATTGGCCGGAAGAAAAGCGCGAGGATGTGCGGCTCCTGGTGTCGGAGCTGGTCACCAATGTGGCCAGGTATGCGCCGGAAGGCGGTGCGCGCCTGCGAATTTGGCTCGATGCTACGAACCTGAGGGTCGCGGTCGACGATGCCAGCCGAGGGCTGCCGAAGCGGCAGCAGGAGAGCGAATTCGACACCTTCGATGTCGACGCATCGGAGATCGATCTGGATGCGTGGGAATCGGGTGCGCTGGAGATCGGCACGCACGGTCGCGGACTGGGGCTGTTGGACGAAACGGCTGCGGTATGGGGCGTCGATCTGCACCGAGCGGGCGGAAAGAGCGTGTGGTTCGAGGTCGAGAAGCCGCCGTCCAGTGGCTCGGACGCCGAAGCCGTCGCGACCACCGACCCGGTTCCGGCTGACCGGGTTCCGGCCGACCCGGTTCCGGCTGATCGGGTTCCGGCCGACCCGGTTCCGGCTGATCGGGTTCCGGCCGACCCGGTTCCTACCGACCCGGTTCCGGCTGATCGGGTTCCTGCCGACCCGGTTCCTACCGACCCGGTTGCGGAGGATCCGGTTCCAACTGACCCGGTTGCGGAAGATCCGAATCTCGCGCAGCTCAGGTTCCTTCGCGACGATATGGCGCAGTGGCTCGAGGTGGAACCAGCCGAGCTCGGGGCGGATTCGCCACGACTGGAGCAACTGCGTGCCGAGCGCGACGGTCTCCGCGCGGAGGTGGCCGAGCAGACAGGTATCCGTGCCGAGCTGGATTCACCACTGGTGGGACAGATCCTGGCCGCACAGCGGGAGATCCTGAATGCACAGGACCAGCCGCTACCGGTCACCGTGCAGCGGGTCGAACTCCTCCAGCGGCTGCAGGATGTCCACGCGCTGGTCAACACCGCAGACTTGTACAACCGCGCGCTCGCCGGGCTGCCCGAGCCGGAATCCACTGGACCGCAGGCGGAGAACCCGGCTGGCCAGTCGGACAACCCGGATAGGCCGCCGGGGCAGAACCCGGTGCAGGAGTCGGCGGATGTCCATCCGACCAGCCGCCCCGCGGAAGCGACAGAGCTGGAACGGGTACGCCCGAGCCGAGACAAGTACGACGTCGCGCCCCCGGACGAGGGACTCGTCCACACCCACACCCCGCGCAACGCGACCACCGTCACCGCACTCGCCGCCAATGCCGACGGACTGCTGTGCGACCCGGATGAACTGCCGTACAACAGCAATCCGGACCTCGATTACTTCCTACTCGGCGCGACACCTGGCGATATCCGCACCTCCAAGGACCTCACCCACCCCGATCTCTACAACACCTTCGAGAACCCGGACGATGGTCCCGCCGGATACGGGGTCTGGTTGGTTGTCGCTGGCCAGCCCACCTATATAGCGCCGTTCAGCCTGACCTTCCTCGATATCGCGAACGAATTGAAATTCACCACCCAGCTGCGAGCCGAACTAGCCAGACAAGGTGTGGATCTCACATCGGTCAACTTCGAATCCTCGCACCAGGGCCAGTTGTGGAAGCCCGCGCCGACCGCGCCGGAGGCCGGTCAACTACTCGCGCTCGGCGGTTCGGACGCACCCGGGCTGCTCGCCGGTTTCGGCGACAACCACTGGGTGGGCGTGGACGGCAAGCAGGCCGCGACCGACCGACTATCGATCTCTCTGACACTCAATCCGATTCGTTGCGAATCCGGCCGCGCGACACTGGTGCTCGCCAGGGAGAACCAAGTGAACACGGCGGAATACACCGCCATCGACTTCGGTCCCGACGCCATCCGAACCGCTGCCTCTCTGGTCGAATTGCACAGCAGGGCGGTAGCACCGTGGCTGGCCGAGTCCGGAGTCACCGTCCTCGGATCGCCGGGCGGGCACCGGGAGTTCACGGTGACCGACGCCGCGACCGTGCACGACCGAGCGGCCCTGGCGCTGGACGAATTGCAGTGGGGCAGTGCGGATCAGCGGAATGCGGTGGCGGCCGCGACGGCCGACCTGGCGGCCGATGCCTTGGCTCTCGGCAATGATCCCGTTCGCATCGGGCTACAGGCGATCCCGGGTTCGAAACTACTACTGACGCAGGTGATCGACAGGAATCCCGGGCATCGTCCAGACGGTGTGACACTGCCGTCAGACACCTCAGGCATCGCGGATCTCGAGGACGGGCACGGAACGTCGACCTGGTTCATTGTCGACGGATCCGCAAGCGAGCATCCCGGATTGCTCGCGAATCTGCTCCCCGAACCCGAATTGCACACCGCCGAGATCATCGGGCACGACCCGACCGCATCGCTGCTGCCCGAGGAGCGCGCGGTGCTGCTGAGCGAGAAGACCGCCGATGTCCGGGTGCGTGAGGCCACCAACGGCCGGACGGCGGCCCGCCGCGCCCTGCAGAGCGTCGGCATTCCGGAGACGCCGATCCTGCGCGGTCCCAAGGGGGAGCCGCTGTGGCCCGCGGGCGTCGTCGGCGCCATTACGCACAAGGAGGGTTACTACGCCGCGGTGGTCGCGGATGCGGCGCACATCCGATCGATCGGCATCGATGCCGAGGACAACGGACCGATGTCCGAAGGGGCGATGCGCATCGCGGCCCGACCCGAGGAGCAGGTGTGGCTGGCCGAAGTCGGTCAGCGCGACGGTGTGCACTGGGATCGAGTGTTGTTCTCCGCCAAAGAGAGTGTCTACAAGGCGTGGTACCAGCTGACCGGCCGCTCGAAGATCGGCTTCCGCGACGCACTGCTCACCTTCGATATCGACGCGGGCACATTCCACGCCCAACTGCTCGTCGACGGCACGGCGCTATCCGGTCCACCGGTCACCCAGATGTCGGGCCGTTTCGTCGTACGCGACGACCGAATCCTCACCGCCGCAACGGTTCCGCACGAGGACCGGCATCATCTGCATACTCGACAGCGCCAGGTTCCCGTGCCGCGCGGTTCGGCGACGGACACGACAACCGCGCAGGATCCGACCAGGCGCGATGCGTCCGCCGATCGACCAGACGACAGCGTGCCGGAACAAGATGGCCGAGAACCTGAGCAGGACGCTCGGGTGCCTGAGCAGGACGGTCGGGCGCTGGGGCGGGATGGCGGTGGGCTGGCGCGGGACGGCGGGGCGCTGGGGCAGGACGGCAGGGTGCCGGGGCAGGGCGGTCGAGTGCCTGAGCGGGACAGCACGGCGCTGGAGCGGGACGGTCGGGTGCATGAGCAATATGCCCGAACCCCCGACGAACCCGAGCTCGCCGAGGTGAACAGCAATGCTCGGCGGCCGAACCCGAACTCTGCCCACCGGCCCGACCGGTGACGGCTCAACCGACCACCACCTCCCCGACCAATCGGAGGGCATATGACCCCAATTCTTTACCGCCCCTTAGGGCGATCGACTCCCGATCGGCCACCGCGGCCAGCCGCGCGAGTTACGCTGCGCCACAGTGGGCATAGACGTCGAGATTTCGTAAAGGACCGGCCTGCGAACCGGTGGGCCGAGATAGCCTTCGGCGTTGATGCCGATGCCGAAGAGCGCAAGGACGTTTCATGATGAGGACACCGGCTGTTCACGCACGTCATGGGATGATCGGAGTCGTGTGTGCGTGGATGAGGGGCGACGCGAGTCGGGTGTGGGGAGCGCGTCGAGGCAGCGCCGAGCGGGACAGGAGTTGACCGATGGCACCAACTGATGACAAGCCCAATGCGTGGCAGCTCTCCGGGGACGACATCGGCAAGGATTCGCAGCACCTGACGGTGAAGCAGCAGAGTCTGCAGACGCTGGCGGGGCACGCCATCGATCTGTACGAGGTCTTCAACACCATCGAGGGTTGGACCCACTTCGTGGAGAATGTCGACGGGTTCGGAAATCTTCCGTCCGGCATCGCATTACAGGGCAAGTTCCAACGCGCGGGTCGCGATCTGAAGGATCGCGCCAAGAGCCACCAGACCATGCTCAAGGATCTGGCGCAGCAGTTCATCACCGCGGGCAAGCTGTACACCGCTGCCGAAGAGGCGAACACCTCCGGATTCGATCGGCTCCGGAATGCGCGCTCCGCCCAGCGGCACGGCAGTTGGAGCCTGCCCGCCGCCGGAGCGACGAAGATCCCGGAATGGGGCGGGAAGACCGGACGCACCGATAAGTACGGTGGGCCGCCCGCCGATCTGAAGGCTTATGCCAGCGAAAAGGACGGCCGCGACAAGACACCGGTTCGCGCGGAGCCGTCCAGCATCCTGGACTATCCGACCGCTTACAGCTGGCACCAATCCTTGATCGACGGCATGGGGAAAACCGCGGATGCGTCCGGTTACTGGCAGTCGATGGCGAACCAACTGGTGGCACCGGCCACGGATCTCGGCAACCAGATGACCACGATGCAGACCTCCGGAAGTTGGAACAGCGACGCCGCGGTCAAGGCGGCAGGTGCGGTCCAGGCGTATGTGTCCGGCGTGCAGAACATGATCGACGGCATGCAGACGATCGCAGGAAATCTCTTGGACACCTCGGGTTGGCTGTGGGCGGCGCAGGCGAATACGCCCAATATTCCGCCGGATCAGGTCGGCACCCAGTACGGGCGGGAACAGGTCGAGCAGGCCAAGCGCATCTTCCGGGACTGGTACGTACCCGGTCTCGACGCATCCAGCAATGCGATTCCGCTGATGGTGCAGCCGGTGAGCCCGGTGGTGCAGCCGGTAGCGCCGCCACCGCCGGAGAAGAAGCAGGAGACCGGCGGCGGGGGTGGCGGTGGTGGCACCGGCGGCGGCGGTGGTGGCACCGGCGGTGGATCCTCGGCCGCCCAATCGCGGGCAGCCCAGCAGGCGCTCGCCGCGCAGCGCCAGGCAAGTGAACAGGCCCAGAAGACGGCTGCTGACCAGCAACGACAGCTCGAGGCGCAGCGCCAGCAGGCGCAGCAGGAGGCCGCGCAGCGCCAGGCCCAACAGGAACAGCAAGCCGCGCAACAGCGCGCTCAGCAAGCTGCGCAGCAGGCGGCCGATCAAGCGAAACAGGCTGCGGAACAGGGTTTGCAGGGTGCCAAACAAGCGATGGATCAGGCATCGCAGGCCGCCGCTCAGCAAGCAGCCGCCTCGGCGGCCAAGGACATGCAGTCGGCCGGACTGGCCGGTCTGCCGTCCGCGCTGTCGTCGGCGTTGGGCAAGGATGCGCTCAAGGCGGGCAGCGGCGGTGCCGGCGCGGGCAAGGGCGGTGGTCTCGGTGGCGGTGCGGGCAGCGGTGCCGGCGCGAGTCTTTCACCCAACAGCCTGCAGAATTCGAAGCTGTTCCCGCGTGCGGTCGCCGATGCGGCCGGGGTCGCGGCGGCGAGCCGGGCCGGCCTTGCCACCGCGGGCCAGCCGGGCTCGCCCGGCGGTATGGGCCCCGCGGGTCACGGTGCTGGTCAAGGACAGGGCAAGGAGCACAAGCGCGCCTCCTACCTCGACTCGGTCGAGCACATCGAGGAGGCGCTCGGCGACGCGCCGGTCGTCGTCAAACCTGTTGTCGAGCAATGAGTCGCACCTGGAAATTCACCGACCTCGAATTCATCGTCCAGTGGGAGGCGCTGAAGCAGGACTATCTGCCGGAACCATTCGTGTACACCTGTCGTACCTGGGTGAACGAGGATTACGTCCAGGAACAGCAGGATGCGCTGGCAAGACTGCGGCGCTGCGGGGATCGGTCGTTCGACGATGTGCTGGACGTTCTCGCCTTCCCGGACCTGCGCATTATCGCCGAGGGCTACGACCCGGCGGATCCGTGGAACCGGGAGGTTCCGGTTCGGCTGCACGGTGTCCGTCGCGGTGACCGCGGCTATGTCTTCTCCGAGGTCTCCGGCGAAACATACTGGCATTCAGGTGGTTTCACTGTTGTCGAATGCGATGCGGTCGATCTGGCCGGCGCGATCGTGCGAGCGCTGCCGCAGGTCGAACCGGGGACTCGCGCCGCCGTTGTGCTGTCCACCCAGGACGAGGGCGACGGCCTGGACTACTCGCTCGGCCGGTCCGCGGTGCACGATTCCTTCGACGATTCGATCGCCGACCGCTCCGCGGAGTTCTTGGCGTTGCCGACATCCTGCACCGGGACGATCGATGTGATCCAGGGGCGTTCGCGCTTCGGACCGCGCGGGATCACTCGACATCGGCTGCAGTGGCGCGATATTCGCGATGACGGCCGCTATGCGATCGATGACCAGACACCTCCGGTCGCGAGGGGCATCGACGCGAAACACCTGACGGTGCTGATCAATACGCGGGTCGCGGAGGTGGTCCGCGCGATCAAGGACGAGCGGGTCTGACCCGCACCGGCTTCGGTGATTCGGAGGTACACCGTGAATGATCAGCAGCAGGAACCGGTCGAATGGACCGCGACCTCCCGCAGCGGCGCGATTTCGGTACGCACCACCGAACAGGGCCTGCCCCTCGGTATTTCGATCGAGCCCACCGAGTTGAGGCGAGATCCGCAGGGTTTGGCGGCGGAGGTGCTGCGGCTGTGCAAGCAGGCGGCCAACCGGGCCGGAATGGCGCGCAGGGCGGAGTTGGCGGCGGCCGGAGTGCCCGCGGACATGTTGGCGCTGGCCGGTTTGCCGACCGCGGAAGATGTGGCGCGCCAAGAGTTTGCCGAGGAGCAGGACTACGAGACCGAGCCGGACAGTTGGTTGCGCGAGGTGTAGTCGCTGTTTGTGCGAGAGGAGCTTTCGGCATGTACGAGTCCATGGATGAACTGATGGCCAGTGTGCAGCGGCGGCTGTACCGGATTCGGGATCTGACCGACGATATGGCCGGGGTGCGCGGCCGGGAGAGCGCGCAGGACGGCTCCATCACCGTCGAGGTCGACGGCAACGGCGCGCTGCTGGATCTGCAATTTTCCCAAGCGGTTTCGACGATGACGCCAGCCGAGTTCGAGTCGACGTTGGTGGCGACCGCGGCCGCCGCGGTGCGCCGCGCCTTCGAACGCCGTAGCGAACTGGTCATCGCGTTCAACGAGGAAGTTGCCGACTAGACACCCGACGTTCATTCGGTCCCCGTAGAACTTTTGTCAAGAACCTTAAGTTTGTGCAAATTTGCTTTCGGGCCTTGCACTCTGATTGATAGGTTCTATGAGTTGGTCAATTGCATTACTGGATCGGGGAATACGATGAGCGATGTCGTAGCAACACCTGATGCGATTCGCGCGTACGGGGACGCGGCGGTAGCGATGGCGACCGGGGTGGCAACCGCAGGAGCGTTCGATCAGGTGGCAACCGTCGCGGCGGCCGCGCCGGTCTTCGGCTTGATCGGACAGGACTTTCTGATGGCCTTCGCGTACGCGCAGGCCAATCACGTGAGTTCGGTGTTCGAATTGGCCGGTGTGCACGCGGGTACCGCGCTGACCGCGCACCAGGGCGCTGCGGCGTACGAGGCGGCCGAGGCGGCATCCGGTACCGAATTCGGCGCTGCTGGCGTCTGATAATGAACGCGCCGCTAGAACCATCGATCGTCGATCTGCTGCGCGGCAGTGCCCTTGCGCCGCTGGTGGATCGCCCGGTCAACGATATTTTGAAGGATATGGGCCTCGGGCCCCTGCCCGACCTGTCCGGCCTGCCGCCGCTGCCCCAAATGCCACCGTTGCCGGTGCTCGATCTGGCCGCGCTGGCCCGGCCGCTCACCGATATGGCAAGCGGTTTCGGCACGGGAGCGCTCGGCGCGAGCGCGGGCGGTGGACCCGATCCGACCAAGGTGCTCTCCGATACCGCCCAGGCCGCACAGACCGCGATCCAACTCGGCACCCAGGCACTGCAGACCGTGATGTCGCTGTGGCAGGGATTGGCCGCCATGCAGGCGGCGAACAAGGCCGGGCAGGCCGCGGACAACGGCGCGGAACTGGCCACCCAGAGCGCACAGGAGAAGGCGACGCTGGTCGGCGGCGCGACCTCGGTGGCGACCGGCGGCGCATTGCTCGCGGCCGTCATCGCCAAATACCTGGCCACGGTGACCGCGGCCTCGCCGTGGCTGGCCACCGGTGGCGGCCAAGCGTTCATCGCGGCCGCGACGGTAGAGGCGATCACCGAGGGCGTCGCGGTGGTGACCAAGACGCGGATCGAAATGACCGCGCATTCGGCGAATATGACTGCGGCCGGCAAGAAGGTCAAGGTCACCAACGCCCCCAAGGGCGTCGACTCGATGCAGCAGGTGATGCAGATGCTGACCCCGCTGATGACCATGGCGCAGACCGGCGCGCAGACGCTCACCCAGGTGGCGACCCAGAGCGCGACACAGGCCCAGAAATTGCAGGCCGACACCATCGCGAAACAAGAGCAGGAACGCGAGGCCAAGGAGCGGGAAGAGGTCGAGCGCACCGGCGGTGGCGGCGCGGGTGGCGGCGGTGGTGGTGTCGGTGTCGGCGGAATCGGCGCGGCACCGATCACCACGCCACTGAGTCCCTGGAGCGGTCCGCGCGCCGCCGGACTCAGCGGTGTCGCCGGTTTCGGCGCATCCGGAAGTGGTTCCGCCGCAGTCGAACCCGCCGCCGCGGTGCGCGGTGCGACCGGCGCTCCCGGTAGTCCCGGCATGATGCCCTACGGCGCGGCCGGTGCGGCCGGTGCGCGTGGCGCCGGGGATGCGGGCGGCGATATGCCGAGCTTCCTGGTCAACGCCGAACACGGCGAAGAGGTCGTCGGTCCGATCGAAGGGGTCTCGCTGCCGGTGGTCGGCGCGGCCGAACAAATTTCGGAGCCACCACCCGATAAGGAACTCACCCTCTAACGGTTCAGGAGGTTGCCATGGCAAGCGGCGGTACGGATTTCGATGGTGTGCTGTTCGATCCGGCGGCGGCCCGCGACGCAGCCGCCCGGCTGGACGGGCTGGCGGCCCGTTTGGAGGCGGAGTTGCGAGAGGGCTCGCCCGCGCTGACGGTGCCGCCGGCCGGTGCCGACGAGGTGTCGGTGCGCGCGGCGCAGACGATGAGCGGTGTCGCGGACTCCTACGGACAGAGCGCGGCCGCCGGAATCGTGGAACTGCGCAAACTGGCCGCGACACTGCGCTCGCAGGCCACGCAATTCGGTCGCGCCGAGAACGATAGCGTCGGCGATTTCGGCATCCCCGGCGCGGCCTGAGACAACATCGAAAACGACACGGAGCAACAATGATCGAACCACCGCAGCCCGGTTTCACCGGTGTGGTCTGGGACGCGCGCGAGCCCGATCGGCTGGCGCGCGAACTGTCCACCGGTCCCGGCGCGGTACCGATGGCCGAGGCCGGTGCCGCGTGGACCCGGTTGGCCGCCGGTTTCGGTACGGCGGTTGCCGAATACGACATGATCGTCGCGTCGATGCGTGGTGCGTGGCAGTCCACCACGAGTGGTCCCGTGCTGGACCGGATCTCGATGCTGCGCGACTGGCTCGCCGATGCCGCGACGGCCGCTGGCAATAACGCGGTGCGCGCCGAAACCCAGGCCGCCGCCTATGAATTGGCGCGGCTGACCATGCCGCACAGCGCCGAGATCGCGGCCATCCAGGCCGTACAGCGCATGCTCGAATCGATCGGCGGCGCACTCGGTGCACCGATCAAGGCGGTGGCGGCCGATGCCGATACCGACGCCGATATGGCGAAGGCGGCCGCCTCACGCGTGATGCAGACCTATGAGGCGGCCACCGAACCGCTTGCGGCACCGTGGATTCAGCAGGAACCGCCGGTGATCGCATCGCCCGCGGCACTGGCGGCCGAGGAGGCGAGTGCGACGGTATCCGCGGAGTCGGCCATGTCCGGCATGCCCGCAATACCCGCGGTCACGCCCGGCATGTTCATGCCGGGCGGAATCGGTGCCATTGCGGCATCCGCGAAACTGCAGCCCTATCGCGCGCCGGTATTCACCGAAGCCCCCCAACCGGTGGAAGTGACGACACCGCAACCGGTTTCGACAGCCAGCACCGCGAGTTCCAGTGCATTGCCCATGGTTCCGGGTGCGATGGGGGCGGCCGGGTCGGGTGACGACGAGGAGTACGCACCGCGCGCGAGTGTGGTGACCGGCGACGCCATCGGCGCCGACCTCGGTATCGTCTCCGCCCCGGCCGTACTCGGCGCGCCGGAAGCGCCCGCCACGGCGACCGGTCGGACGGCCTCGGGAGGTGCCGGATGACCACCATGACCAACGACGGCCTGCTCGTGGTCGCCGAACGGCTCGGCGTGCAAACCCTGCCGCTGGTGCTGTCGGTTGGGCCGCAACAGGATTCGATTGATGCATGGGCCGAGGCGCAGCACCGCGCGCGGACCGAACTGGTCGGCGCCGGCGTACTCGATACCGAGGGCGATGTCGAACCCGAACTGGCCGAGGCCATGTTCACGCTGGCCCAGCCCGATCGAGAGCTGGTGGCCCGGATCTACCGGACCGCGCCCGACGCGACGCCCGCGGTGACCCGAATCTGCCTGGCGCGGCGCGGCGAACACCATGCCGTGGCGGTGCGCACCGGCGACACCTTCGATGTGCGCAGCGTATGGGCGGACGGATCGGGCGGGGCGCTGATGCGGCCGCTACTCGATGCGCTCGGCCCCGCGACGCCCGCGGAGGTCGTCAATTTCAGCGCGCTGTCGAGCGAACTGAGCGAGCGGCTCGCGGCGGCGCGGACCTCTGCGGACTACGCGGACGCGGTCTATGCCCTCGGCGTCGCCGATCGCGACGCCACCGCCTATGGGCTGGCCTTCGCCGCCTGCCACAGCTTCGCCGAGATCGTGGCCTACGCCCATCTCGACGGCACCACCACCCGGCCGCCCGGTGCGGTCGCGGTCTATGACACCGGACGCGGTCGCATTGTGGCCGCGCCCGGTATTGCTGCGGATCAGCAGGTCTGGTCCACGGTGACACCGGGCACCGATCACCGTATCGCGCAAGCGATTTCGGCATTGATCGAATCTCTGCCCGGGGGAAGGTGGCTTCCGCAGTAAACCTTCCGGCGATGTCACCCGACATCGTTTCCGGGCATTGGAATCACTACAGGAGAGGGTGTCCACGATGAGTGGTGAAGGTGTACACGTAGACGAGGCGACCGCGAAGAAGGCCGAGGAGTTCATGGCCGCGGCGGTCGACAACATGCAGCGCACGCTGAAGAAGATCGACGACGAGGTCGCCGCGGCGACCCACTGGGAAGGCGATGCGAAGGCGGCGTTCGTCGCGGCCTCCACCAACTGGGCCCAGCACTCCCAGGAGCTGCACAAGAAGCTCAACGCCATTACCGAGCAGGTCGGTCACGGTACCCAGCAGTACATCCAGATGGAGCAGGAGAACCAAGAGGGCTTCCAGCACATCAGCCTGTAATCAGCTGCGCCGCAACAATAATCAGTCTTCGAATCGGAGGAACTCATCATGTCGACGATGGCATACGCCAAGGGCCCGATGATGGCCCTGTTCAACGACCTGGTCACACTGCACGGCGACCTGGTCAAGTACGGCAGCGATATGGAGGACGCGGGCGGCGTGCTCAAGGTGGCGTGGGAGGGCAACGTGGCCCACGCCAGCTTCAAGACCGTCTACGACGCCTGGCACAACGAGTACGGCGACACGCTCACCTCGCTCAACAATGTCGCGGCGGCCGTGGAGAACTCGCTGCAGCGCGCGCTGGGCACCGACGGCAAGATCGGTGACGGCTTCGGGGCCTGAGTCCGCTCGATAGGGCCGTAGCGATCGCTTGCGGGTCGCTCGAAAAGGTCAGCTATCCGGCCGGTCCGCCAGCGCTGCGCTCGCGGACCGGCCGGATTCCGTTCGGGGTCACCGTGGGAGCGGGGTTACCGCGCCGCGGTGAGGGATTCGCCGATGTAGCGCATTTCGTCGGGGGTGGTGACCATATTGACCGTCGCACTCGCCGTCGAGGTTCGCACCGTGATCAGGTTGGGAGCCGAAATATCCTGTACCAGAACGATATCGGCATCGAATTGGCCATCCGGCTGCTCGGGCGCACGGACGTGCACGATGGTCGCGCCACCGGTCAACGCGGTGGGTGCGATGCCATCGAACACCACGACGGTCGCGTTGAGAAGGGATCCGCCGCCCGGCTGCGGTGGCACGCTGTGCTGCCCCGCACCGGCGAACCGCGGTGCGAGCGAAAGCGAATGCGGCGCCCCGACATTCGCGACCATCGACTGCCAGGCTTCGGGCCGGTCGGTGTGCACGATGGTGTGCGCGCCGAGCGCGATCGCGCGCAGGATCACCTGCTGGGCCAGATCCAGCCGCCCGATGACCTCGAGATGCCGGGTGCCGTCGCCGATCAGCGGCACCGCGATGCCCTGACCGGCATTGTCGGCGCCGATCAGCTGACCGCATCCGGCGGTCGGTACCGCGATACCGTCGAGCGCGGCGAGTGGGCCACGGTAGTCGCCCCCGCTATCGCCGTCGCGGCGGGCGGTGCGGGCGGGCAGGCTGTCCAGCAGGGCGCGGAACTGTTCACCCGGCAGGGTGCGCAGTCCGTGCACCGGCGGCTCGCCCGGTTCGGCAACGGTATCGAAGCGGACCAGCGCACCCAGTGTGATCGGCGGGGAGGTGGACTCGCGCCCATCGCCGGGCCGTCGCGCACCGGGCCGCAGGCGCACGGTCACCGTGGTGGTCAGGCTCGGGGTGGCCCAGATATCGGCGAAGCCGCGCGATCCGATGAGCTCCGGGCCGATCTCGTAGCTCGTGAGGTGAATGCCCTGGTGCACCAGCGACTTCGGGGTTTCGGCGAAGGCGTCCAATGCGATGCCGCGGGTGAGTTGGCGCACGGCGCTGTTCATTTCGGTGGCGGTCAGCACCGATACCGAGATATCGCGGGCGGCCAGTCGATTGGCCACCCGGCGGGTCGCGATGATCGCGGTGCGCAGCGCGCCGGCGCCGCCACCGCCGCGATTGCCGACGGCCTCGGCATTGGCGAGCGGATCCAGCCGCAGCACCAGCCAGACCGTGCGATGCGCGATGGCGGGCAGTGGGCCGAGGATGCGGTCGTAGAGCTGGGCCACCGGGCCGCCGCCCGCGGTCCGCGCGCCGGTGCTGATCACATCGATCGAGGCCAGGTTGATATCGAATTGACTGAGGCAGCGTCCGATTTCGGTGAGCGGAAGCACCTGGTCGGTGGACAGCGAGCCACGCCGCAGCAGGGTGAGCGCATCCGGCGGCGGGTCGATGCGCAGCATGGTGAGCAGCAGGTTGCCATCCCAGCGCACGCCGTAACTGCCGCCCTCGGGCAGTGGTACGTCGAAGGCGGCCTGGCCGGTATCGGCGGGGCCGGGCCGGGTGCGCCGCCACCGGAATGCGATCGCCCGCGCCAGCATTCCGGCGATATTGCGTGGCTCACGTCGCCGCACCGGTACCGCGCCGAGAATGAGGACAATCGCGCCGACGGCAATGACGGCCGCGGTCGGCGCATGGCAGGCGGCGGTGATCCAGGCCGCGGTCGCGGCGAACAGTGCGAGCGGAATCATGAGTCGCAAAGGGATTTGGCGCAGCAGCCAGAATTCCGGATCACGCAGCGTTGTGTGCGTTGTGTTCACGGAGTTTTCGTTTCCGGTTTCTTTACGGTTCTTCGCTCCGGAGTCGGTATCGCGTTTGTTCACAGCCCCGTCCACGATAATCGGACCAGTATTGCGATAACACTACCGTGCCGCATGCTAGTTGGTTGGCGCAGTGACGGTTTGCTGAATTGTCGCTGGATTGACATGGACGCGCCGAACGATACTGTAAATATCCTGTTCCTTCCGTAGTCCGATGGAGACCATGTGCCTGCTCAGCTGACCACCAAGGCTCAGGTCAACGGCTACCGTTTTCTGCTGCGACGGCTCGATCACGCACTGGTCCGCCGCGATATCCGGATGCTGCACGATCCCATGCGATCTCAGCTGCGTTCGATGCTCGTCGGCGCGGTGTTCGGCCTGCTCGTGGTGGCCGGCGCGGCCATCTTGGCGTTCCTGCGCCCACAGGGCGCGATCGGCGACGCGAATATCGTGATCGGCAAGGACAGCGGTGCCCTGTATGTGGTGGTGGCCGAATCCGAGGACAAGAAGGACGACAAGCGCCTGCATCCGGTGCTCAACCTGGCCTCGGCCCGGCTGATCAGCGGTAGCAACGAATCACCCAAATCGGTGAAGGACGCCAAGCTTTCGTCGCTGCCGCGCGGCCCGATGCTCGGCATTCCCGGCGCGCCCGCCGCACTGCCCGGTTCGCGGCAGGGCGGTCGTTCCGACTGGTCGCTGTGCGAGACGGTGCAGCTCTCGGTCACCGGCAGCGCGGCCGCGGCCACCGGCGTCGAAACCACGATTTTCGCGGGCAAACCCCAACTGGACGAACGCGTTCGGGCTCTCGGCCCCTCGGACGCGCTGCTGGTGCGGCGCAATGACAAGACCTATCTGATCTACGACGGCAAACGCGCGGAGGTCGACCCCACCAACTCGGTGCTGACCCGTTCGCTGAATCTGGCCGGACTCAAGCCACGGCCGGTCGGCACCGGCATGCTCGATGCCGCGATCGCGGTTCCGCCGCTGGCCGTGCCGGATATTCCGCAGGCTGGACAGCCCGGTCCGGCAAAGCTTTCCGATGTGCCGGTCGGCGGTGTCATCGTCGTCGGCGGTATGGGCCGCACCGATCAGTCCCAGCTGTACCTGGTGCTCGCCGACGGCGTGCAGCCGATCACCGATTTCGCCGCACAGGTCGTTCGCACCGCGAATTCCCAGGGCATGCGCGAGATCAAGGCGGAGCCGCCGGACGTGCTGACGAATATGCCGGTGCTGCACCGGCTCGCCCTCGACCACTTCCCGGTGAGCACCCCGAAGATCCTGTCCGCCGAGGATGCCCCGGTCACCTGTCTGAGCTGGGCGAAGGGACGCGCGCCCGATAGCGACGCGAACGAAAGTCCCACCGACCGTGCGGTGGTCAGCCTGCTCGCGGGCAACCGCGTGCCGCTGTCCGGTTCGGCCGAGCCGGTGACCCTCGCAACCTCGGATGGGACCGGCGATCGGGTCGATTCCGCGTATATCCCACCGGCTTCGGGTGAGTTCGTTCAGATAACCGGAACGGAGCCGGGCAGTCTGCGCCGCGGCGGCCTGTTCTATGTGGCGGACAACGGAATCCGCTACGGCATCCCGGACGTCGCGACCGCGAAGGTGCTCGGCCTGAGCGATGAGCCCCGGCTGGCCCCCTGGTCGATCATCGGCCAACTGGTGCCGGGACCGACGCTGTCCAAGAACGACGCCCTGGTCAAGCACGACATCCTGCCCGTCGGAAACTGATCGCGGCCCTGACATTCCAGGTCACGGCCGGGTACGCCGAGTCAGCTCCTAGACGCCGAGCGAGGCGAGCACACTGCTGAGGGCCGCCTGCATATCCGGCGCCTCGATCCGCATCAGCACCGTCTCGTCCACCGCGCTCAGATCCAGCGAATCGTCATTGGCCAGCCGGAACTCGCGTTCCTCCTCGGCGGATTCGATGATGTTGCGCACGAAGCGACCGTTGCCCGCGAGATCGATGCCACGGCGCGGCTGACCGCTCTGATCGACGCGCTCGGCCTCGTACAGCCGCCCGCACGCCTCGATCAGCAATTCCATTGCCCCGTCGGACAACTCCGAATCCCGCGAGCGCGCGATGAGGCTGCCGATCTGGCCGAGTTCGGTCGGGGTATAGGACGGGAACTGCAGCCGTTTGGCGAATCGGGACGCCAGACCGTCGTTCGCGGCGAGCAGTCGGTCGATCTCGCCGTCATAGCCCGCGATGATCACGACCAGCCGGTCACGATCGTTCTCCATGCGGGCCAGCAGGGTGTCCACCGCCTCGCGGCCGAAGGCGTCGCCGCCCTGTAGGCCGGTCTGGATCAGCGTGTACGCCTCGTCGATGAACAGCACACCGTCCATGGCGGTATCGATCAACTTGTCGGTCTTGATGGCGGTGCCGCCGAGATTCTGGCTGACGAAGTCGACTCGCTTGGCCTCGACGACCTTATCGGTCTTGAGAAGTCCGACACCACAATAGATTTTGGCTACCACCCGGGCGATGGTGGTCTTACCGGTGCCGGGCGGTCCGGTGAACGCCAGGTGGTTGCCGCGAGCCATGCTCGCCATGCCTTTCTCGGCCCGGATCTTGGCCAGCTGTGCGGTCGCCTGCAGCTTCGCCACCTGCGTTTTCACCGATTCGAGGCCGATCTGCCTATCCAGTTCGGCGCGCGCCTCGGCCAGAATCTTCTTCGCGCGGTCCTCGGCATCGGCGCTCTGCATCGCTTCGACCGAGGGCGCCGACGCCGGATCCCAGCGGTTGGTGCGCGCATCGATGGATTCCTTGCTGGTCACCGTGAGCCGGTAGGTGCGATCGCGCATCGCGGCGGTATTCGCGGCGAAATCCGGTGCCTGCGAATACACCTTCTCGAACAGGGCCTGTGCCTCGGCCTCCTTGCCGGTCTCGCGCAGGCACAGGCCGCGGCAGAACATGGCGGTCGTGCGCGCCGCCGGGATCGGTCCCGCTTCGGCCTGCTCCATGCGCCGGATGGCCTCGCCGAACAGACCGAGCTGGGCGCAGGCCGAACCGACCATCACATGTGCGCCCGCCGCCAGATACGGATCGTCCCACTCGGCGGATCCGGCGAGTACGGCCATCACATCCGGCCAGCGCTGGGTGTTGAAATGCAGTACGCCACGGATATACGCGCAGATCCGATCGTCGATTTCGCGATCGGTATCGGAGAGCATCGAGGCGCGGTGCGTGGCGAGTTCGTCGAGCACGCGTTCGGCCTCGTCGTACTCCTTCTCCGAGATCAGCTGCGCCGCTTGGGCCAGCCAGATCTCGGTGTAGCTGGCCAGGGGATAGTCGATGTACAACCCGGCGAGGAAGCGTCCGGCCAGTGCCCGCTGCGGCAGTCCGAGCCGGCGCTGCTCGCGATAAAGCGTTGTCGCACTGTTCTTGTACAGGTTGTAGAGCACCTCGGTGGTGACCTCACCCGCCGCGGCCCGGCCCAGCCAGGCGTCGCACATGGTCGGATCCCACTCGGTGGCGCGCTGGAACGCCAGTTTCGCGTACTCGAGATCGCGAGCCGATTCCTGTCCGTCGATAGTCAGGCCCAGCGACAGGATTCCGGCGTCGAAGGCCCGTTGTGCTTGGCGGTTGCCGGTCATTGCTGTCAAACCCCGAAGTCTTGGTTGGAGCTATCTATTTCGGTACGCGATTGGCCGCGTTCATCTTCCGACCAGCTTAGCGATCGCGTCGGCTCGGCTCGTCCGATACATTATGTTTGCTACCGATAGGTTGCAAAGTGTGTGACAACCAGATGCCACACGGGAGCGTTCGTGCGAGAGTGGAACCGAGAGTTGGTTCGACAAGTAGGGGACTGGGCGCAAGTGTTCGGATCGTTCGGTAAAGAGCTGGGGTCGGCGCGCAATTGACCGAGCCGATGAGTGGCGGCACTCGCGCCGCCGAACCAGAACTGTGCCGAGTCTCGGTGATCGGTGGAAATACCCAGCTCGATGTCGGGTTGCCGGCGACAGTGCCGATCGCCACATTTATCGGTGATCTGGTCGCCCTGATCGAATCCCGCAATCCCGATGTGGTGGAGAGCGACGACGGCGGCACCCCGCTGCATACCGAACACTGGACGCTTGCCCGGCTGGGCCGCGACGCCATCGCGCCGAGCCGCAGCCTCACCGAGGCCGAGGTGTACGACGGTGAGCTGCTGGTGCTGCGCTCGGTCACCGCGAAGGAATCGCCCGCGCTCTTCGACGATGTCATCGATGCCGTATCCCGGCTCACCGCAGCCGATTTCCGCGGCTGGTCGCCGAACGCGGCACGCTGGACCGGTCTGGTCGCCGCGGTGTCGGCGGTGCTGCTCGCGGTGCTGCTGCTCGGCGCCGGGCGCGCGCACGGCGGTGGTCTCGCCGCGCCGTTCCTCGCGACCGGCGTCGCCATTGTCGCCGCGGTCGCCGCGGCGGTCGCCGCGCGCAGGTACGCGGACCAATTGACCGCCACCTGGTTGTCGCTGTGCGCATTGCTGTTGTTCTTCGGTGGCGCAGCGCTTTTCGTGCCCGGCGAGCTCGGCAGCCCACATCTGCTGCTCGGCTGCTCGGTCACGCTGGTGGCCGCGGCGGTGATCTATCGCGCCACCGCGACCGGTGCCGCGCTGGCGTCGGCCGCGGTGACCGTCGCGCTCTTCGGTGGCATCGCCGCGCTGTGCCGGATGGTCTGGGACTTCGAATTGCCGAAGATCTCCGCCGCGATCCTGGTGGTGGCGATCACCTTGATCTCCGCGGTGCCGCGGCTGGCGGCGGTGCTGGCCCGGCTGCCGATTCCGCCGGTGCCCACTGCGGGCGGTGCGATCGATCCGGCCGATCACGAACCGCGCCCCACCATCGAGGGCATCGGCGCGATCGGCGCCACCGCGCTGCCCTCGGCGGCCGGCCTCGGTGAGCGCGCCAGGGCCGCCAATCAGTACCAGACCGGCATGCTCATCGCCTGTGCCATCGCCGCGGCGGTCGGTGCGCTCGGCGCCGCCGATCCGCTGGGATCCGCGCGCTGGCAAGGGATTACCCTCGCAGTCATCGCCGCGGTGATCGTGAGTCTGCGCGGCCGCTCGTTCGCCGACCTGGTGCAGGCCGGCGCGCTGATCGCGGGCGGAGCCGTCACCGTCATCGGCCTGATCACCGGCCTGGCCCTCGGCGATTCGGATCTGCTGTTGTTGGCGGGTGTACTGCTGCTGGGCCTCGCCGCCGCGGTGGTGGTGTTCGGCGTGATCGGCCCGCACCTCGAGGTGACGCCGGTGACGCGGCGGGCCATGGAGATCATCGAATATCTGCTGATCGTGGCGGTGATCCCGCTGGTGCTGTGGATCATGGGCGTGTATTCGATGGCCAGAAACCTATGACGGCTCGGGCGAGCAAGCCCGGCTGGCGACGCAGGACCGGAATCACCTGCGCCGCCGCAGTTCTCGGCGCGGCGGTCCTCGGCTCATTCGCACCTGCTGGCGCGATCCCACCGCCGACGATCGATTCGGGCGCGCTCGGACCGGCACAGGCGCTCAGCGGGCGGCCCGCGCCCTTGGAGCCGACCGAGCAGAAGGTCGTCTGCGCCGAACTGTCGCTCATCGGTGGCGCCCCGGCGGAGGCGCCGCTGCCGCAGCGCGTACTCGATCTGCCAGCGGCCTGGCAGTTCAGTCGCGGTGCCGGACAGAAGGTCGCGGTCATCGACACCGGTGTGAATCGGCATCCGCGCCTGCCCGCGCTACAGGCCGGTGGCGACTACGTCTCCGATTCCGACGGCACCGCCGACTGTGACGGTCACGGCACCCTGGTCGCTGGCATCATCGCCGCACGGCCGAGCCCCGATGACGCTTTCGTCGGCGTCGCACCCGATGCCGAGATCCTCAGCATCCGTCAGCTGAGCACGCACTATGAGCGCAAGGATCGGGCGGGCGGCGATCAGCCCCCCGATGCCATGGTGCGCTCCGGCTACGGCAGTGTGCTGGCGCTGGCCGCCGCGGTGGTCCGTGCCGTCGATATGGGCGCGACCGTCATCAATATCTCCGAAGTCTCGTGCAGTGCGGTGGGAACCGATACCGCCGACGTCCCGCTCGGCGCCGCGGTGAAGTACGCCTACGACCACAATGTGGTGGTGGTCGCGGCGGCGGGCAATGTGGAGAACGGCGGCGCATGCGAGAAGCAGAACGATGGTTCGGGCTGGGACAGCGTGCAGACCATCGCGAGTCCGGCCTGGTTCCAGCCCTACGCGCTGACGGTCGCCTCCATCGACCCGAACGGCTCGCCCTCGGCACTGTCCCTGCACGGTCCGTGGGTCGGCGCGGCCGCCATCGGACGCAATATCGTCTCGCTCGACAATAAGCCGGGCGGCACCGGACTGGTCAATGGCGCGATCACCCAGGAGGGCACCGGATCCATTCAGGGCACCAGCTTCGCCGCACCCTATGTCGCCGGGCTGGCCGCACTGGTTCGGTCCCGATTCCCGGAGCTCACGGCCGGACAGGTGATCGAGCGGATCACCCGTACCGCGCACGCGCCCGGTCCGGGCCGTGACGATCGGGTCGGACACGGTCTGATCGATCCGCTGGCCGCGCTCACCGCGCAGCTGCCGGATAAGCCGATCGGCGTCGGCGCGGACACCCCACGTGTCATGGCGGCCCCGGTGCATCCGGCCGGACCTGATCCACTGCCGCGCCGCGTCGCGGTCATCGGTTCGATCACCTGCCTGATCGTGCTGGGACTCGGTGCGGCCCTGTCGATTCCGTTCCGGCGGTCCCGTGGCTCCGCCGACCTCGACTCCGAAACAGAGCTGTAGAGGACCCATGGTTACCGAAGGTTTCGTGCGCCGCCCCCGCATCGCCCCGCCGCGTGCGCCGGGCGGCGAGGTGGCGTTGAATTCGCCGCCGGAGATCCAGCGGGCCCTGCCCGGACCGCTGATCATGAAGGTAATGCCGGTGATCATGGTGTTCGCCGTCGTCGGCATGATCGCGATGATGGTGATGATGGGTCGCAACCTGCTCGCCAACCCGTTCATGCTGATGTTCCCGATGATGATGCTCATGTCGATGGGCGGCATGATGCTCGGCATGCGGGGCAACGGCCCCAAGGGCGCCGGCGAGCTCAACGAGGAACGCAAGGACTACTTCCGGTATCTGGACCAGATGCGCAAGGACGTCCGCCGCACCGGTACCAAGCAGCTGGAGTCGCTGTCCTGGAGTCATCCGGAACCGATCGATCTGCCATCGGTGGTCGGCACCCGCCGGATGTGGGAACGTCGCCCGAACGATCCGGACTTCGGACATGTGCGGGTCGGGGTCGGCAGCCACCGGTTGGCGACGAAGCTGGCCCGCCCGGAGACCGGACCGCTGGAGGATCTGGAGCCGGTCTCCACCGTGGCGCTGCGCCGTTTCGTGCGTACCCATTCGGTGGTGCACCAGCTGCCGACCGCGGTGTCGCTGCGCGCCTTCCCGGCCATCAATCTCGGTGGCGATACCGCGTCGGCGCGGATGCTGGCGCGCTCGATGCTGATGGAGCTCACCGCATTTCACGGATCCGACCATGTCGCGGTCGCCATCGTCTGCGCCGATCCCGACGGTCCGGCCTGGGCATGGGCGAAATGGCTGCCGCACCTGCAACATCCGACCGTTCGCGACGGCATGGGCTCGGCCAGGATGATGTACGGATCGCTGGCCGAACTCGAGACCGCACTCGCCTCGGAACTGCTCGAGCGCGGCCGGTTCATGCGCAATCCGCAACCGACACAGGGCCGGTTGCATCTGGTGGTCATCATCGATGACGGCTACGTCAACGGCACCGAGCGGCTGATCAGCGAATCCGGCCTGGACTCGGTTACCGTGCTCGACCTGACCGCCCCGGAGAACGGCCTCGCCGCCCGACGCGGACTGCAATTGGTGGTCGGTGACGGTGAAGTGAGCGCGAAAAGTGCTGCGGGCACCGAGAAATTCGCCACCGCCGATGTCGTCAGCGTGGCCGAAGCCGAGGCCTTCGCCCGCAGCCTGGCCCGATTCCGGATCGCGACGGCCGCGCAGATCGTCAGCCTCGGCGATGACACCAGGACCGATCCGGGTTTGATGGCGCTGCTCAAGATTCCGGATGCCGCGCAGATCGAACCGTCGAAGGTGTGGCGTCCGCGCACCGCGCGCGAGCGGCTGCGCGTGCCGATCGGCGTTACCCCGGACGGCACGCCGGTCGAAATTGATATCAAGGAATCCGCCGAGAGCGGTATGGGTCCGCACGGATTGTGCATCGGCGCAACGGGTTCGGGTAAATCCGAATTCCTGCGCACGCTGGTGCTCTCGATGGTGACCACGCACTCACCGGACGCGCTGAACCTGGTGCTCGTCGACTTCAAGGGCGGCGCCACCTTCCTCGGCCTGGATTCCCTGCCGCACGTCGCCGCGGTCATCACCAACCTCGAGGAAGAACTCTCGATGGTGGACCGCATGAAGGACGCGCTGGCCGGTGAGATGAACCGCCGCCAGGAACTACTGCGCGCCGCGGGCAATTTCGCCAATGTCACCGATTACGAGAAGGCACGCGCGGCGGGCGTCGCACTGGACCCGCTGCCCGCACTGTTCGTCATCGTCGACGAGTTTTCCGAATTGCTCTCGCAGAAGCCGGATTTCGCGGATCTGTTCGTCATGATCGGCCGCCTCGGCCGCTCACTGCATGTGCACCTGCTGCTGGCCTCGCAGCGACTCGAGGAGAACAAGCTGCGCGGCCTCGACTCGCACCTGTCCTACCGGATCGGTCTGCGCACTTTCTCGGCCAACGAATCCCGCGCGGTGCTCGGCATCACCGATGCCTATCATCTGCCCGGCATTCCCGGCTCCGGCTATCTCAAGAGCGATGCCGATGATCCGCTGCGGTTCAACGCGACCTATGTGTCCGGGCCGTATGTCTCGCCGAGCGGTAGCAGGCAGGTGGACGGCCGGGTGGTCGGCGGTCAGTCGCCGACGGTGTTCACGGCCGGGCCGGTCGAGGTCAAGGAGCAGCCGCAGCCGGTGCGCATGGAGCTGCCCGATCTGCCACCGTCGCCGGGAGCAGAGCCGGAGGCGGAGCCGCAGAGTGGGGGCGTCCCCGAGACGCTGCTCGAGGTGGTCGTGAAACGCCTCACCGGACACGGTCGTCCGGCGCACGAGGTGTGGTTGCCGCCGCTGGACGAGTCGCCGACGGTGGATATGCTGCTGCCCGATCCGGATTGGCGTTCCCCGGTCAACCGGCACGGCCAGCTGTGGATGCCGATCGGCATCATCGATAAGCCCTACGAACAGCGCCGTGACGTGCTGACCATCCAATTGGCCGGTGCGCAGGGCAATGTCGCGGTCGTCGGCGGTCCGCAGTCCGGCAAGTCCACGGCCATCCGCACCATCGTCATGGCCGCGGCCGCGACCCACAGCCCCGAGCAGGTGCAGTTCTACTGCCTCGATTTCGGTGGTGGCAGTCTCGCCGGTCTGTCCGGTCTGCCGCATGTCGGCTCGGTCGCCGGCCGCCTCGACGGCGATCGGGTGCGGCGTACCGTCGCCGAGCTGACCACCCTGATGCGCCAGCGCGAGGAGCGTTTCGCCGCGCTCGGTATCGAGTCCATGGTGGAGTTCCGGCGCCGCAAGTACTCCCAGATGGAGGCCAGGCTCATCAACGGGACCCAGGCCGACCCGAACGATCCGCTGGCCGCAGACCAGTTCGGCGATGTCTTCCTGGTCATCGACGGCTGGCAGGCCATGCGCGAGGAGTTCGACGCGGTCGAACCGCAGATCACCGCCATTGCGGCACAGGGGCTCTCGTACGGCATCCACCTGATCATCGGCGCGGCCCGCTGGGGCGAGATCCGGCCCAATGTGAAGGACCAGATCGGCACCCGGGTGGAGCTGCGCCTCGGCGATCCGACGGACTCCGAAATGGGCCGGCGCACCGCGGCACTGGTCCCGGTCGGCCGTCCAGGCCGCGGTCTGACCCCCGATGAATTGCATATGCTCATCGCGCTGCCCAGGCTGGATTCCGATTCCGATCCGCAGACCCTGGCCGAGGGCGCGGCCCAGGCCAGGGACCAGATGCAGCAGCTCTACCCCGGCCGTCGCGCCCCCGAGGTGCGCATGCTGCCGCAGCAGATCAGCCGCGAGGAGGTCGTGGCGATCGCGCGCAGACACGAGGTCGAACTCGGGCCGACCAAGATCCTCGTCGGACTCGGCGAGAACGAATTGGACCCGTTCGTCCTGGATTTCGGCCAGGAGCCGCATTTCATGGCCTTCGCCGATGTGGAATGCGGCAAGACCACGCTGCTGCGCAATATCGCCATGGGCATTACCGAGAACGCGACCCCGGAGCAGGCGAAGATCATCCTCATCGACTACCGCCGCAGCCTGCTCGGCGTGGTCGACGAGGCCCATCTCGGCGGCTACTCCACCTCATCGCAGACCTGCGGCCCGATGGTCAACGAACTCGCCAGGTATATGTCCAAGCGCATCCCCGGCTCCGATATCACCCCGCAGCAGCTGCGCGAACGCAGTTGGTGGACCGGACCGGAGATCTACCTGCTCGTCGACGATTACGACATGATCACCGCGGGCATCAATCCGCTGCTCCCGCTGCTGGAATACCTGCCGCAGGCGCGCGATATCGGTCTGCACGTGGTCGTCACCCGGCGCACCGGCGGCGTCTCGCGCGCGCTCTACGACAATGTGCTCGGCGGTATGAAGAACCTTTCCGTCGACGCGCTGATCATGAGCGGGCCCAAGGACGAGGGCAAGCTGATCGGCGATGTCCGTCCGATGAAACTGCCGCCCGGCCGCGGCATTCTGGTGTCGCGCAACCGAGGTCAGGAGATGGTGCAGATCGCCTATCTGCCGCCGCTGTGAGCCTCGAACCCGGGCAGCGGCTCCGGCATCCGCGTCAGCACGGGTGTCATCGGCTCGAATGTCCAACTGTCGGAGCGGCGTTGGAACAGGGCCTGGGACGGGCCGGATGAGACCGGTCCCGCGATCCTGACCAGGTGGAAGCCTTCTCGGCGGTAGTAGTCGTGCAGATCGGTATTGGTGGTCCAGGCATCGAGTCGGACCCAGTGGCGCTGTTGCTCGCGCGCGAGCGATGCCGCGTGGGCCAGTAGTCGGTGGCCGATGCGCTGACCGGCGAAGCGCAGGTCGACGATCATGTAGTGCACGATCACCGCGTCGGCCAGTTCCCACGGTGACCAGAGCCCCGGGTCGGCTTGGTCGTTGACGGTGATCGTCCCGGCCGGTTCACCGGCGACCTCGGCGATCCAGGTTTCCCCCGCGTCCAGCGACCGGCCGACCGCACTGGCGAAGATCTCGATCGGCCGGCCGCGACCGGCCACGGTCCACTGATCGGAGCCGCGGGCCGTCAGCCAGGCGGTGCGCTGAATCCGCAGGCGGCAGATCGAGCCGAGATCACTGAGGGATGCCCGGCGGATCACGGTAGTCATGGCAACACCGTATTCATGGCGAAACATTTTTCATGGCAAGGCGATACCCGGCCCGTAGGAGATGCCGAGGGTGTGTCGGATGAGGCCGGTGCCCGCGTCGTCACCCAATTCGTAGGCGAGCCGGTTGCGGGTGGCGATCGAGCGGTGCCGTGTGGCCCGGGTGATCCGCTCGTGGTTGGCGCCGATGCGCAGGTGATCCAGCAGAATGGTGCCGGTCGCGACGCCGAGCACGATCGCCTCTTCCGCGCTGGCCGGGCGGGCGACGATCGTGTCGCGATGTGCGGTCTCGGCGTGTCCGCGGTCTGCGAGTCTGCGTGTCGTGCCCTCCGGAATATCGTGCGGCGAATCGATGCCGGTCGCCTCCGCCAAATCCCGTGGATAGAAGCTCACCTCCCACGACCACGGCTCGTTATCGAGATACTGGACAACCGTCCTGGCCAATACCCAGGAGTCCTCCGGCACACCGAGCCAGTGCGCCACCTCCGGACTCGCCGGTTCCATCTTGGCGCTGAATTCCTTGGTCGGCTCGCGGCGTGCCGCGCGGGCGGTCTCTTCGAAGATGTCATGGGGCGACTGCGGTCGATCCGGGCGAATATGGTCGGTGACAACCGATTCCAGCACTTCTTGGCTTCGCACGATGGTGCCGCGGGAAGTGGCTGTGTAGACCAGATTCTCGGCGACGAGCACCTGAATGGCATTGCGTGCGGTAGTGATCGAAACCTGCATCTGATCGGCCAGCTCGGTATGGCTGGGCAACCGATCACCCGGATTCCACTTGCCTGCGCGGATCTCCTCACGGAGGAGGTCTGCGATCCGGTGATACGTCGGACCGTCCGCCATCTTGCTCCTCGGTCAGTCGTGCAGGTAACGAAGTGTACTCTTCGTGACTCCCTACGGCCGGGTAACGCTTGACAGGTGCCTTCAGAGGTTTATTGTAATGAACGTCCTGATCCAGCAGGTGTTGTGCGGCGATGACGGCGAGGCAACGTGGCAGGTTCGGATTCATCTACGGTTGTGATGGCTCTTCCCGGCACATCGCGGTGTGTCGATTCGACGGTGCAGTCCCTGACTCCCGGGCTGCTTCCGACCTCGGATCTACTCGTTCGCGCGTGCCGCGGTCACCGAGTTGTCGGTGGCCCGCTCCTCTGGTTCGCCCGTGACCTCGCGGTGCTGCACGAGAGACGACTCGTCGGCCGCGGTGGTTCGGTGTCGACCGACCAGGCGACGATTCTCGAAATCGAGCGTCGCAGAGTCGAATTGGTCATGGCCATCGACGATTGGGTGGCGCGCAGTGTGCCGCAGCATCGGCTCGGCGCGACGCTACACACCGAAACCGTCGGTTCGGTCATCGACCGGATCGCGGAATCGTCGGTGCGTGCCCACCACGCGTTGATGACACTGGACGCCCACGACGACCAGTTGCACAGCGCGTGGCACCATCTCGCCGAATTGGCGGATGCCTACGACGATTTGGTGCGCGACATACTCGCGGGCCGGCGGCGGCTCCCGGAGTGGTGACGACCCCGGGTTGACGAGGGGCCGTGGCAGATCCCATGGACCGGCCACGGCCCCTTGCCGATTCGGTGTGCCGTGCGTCGACAGCTCAGCGGCGTCGGGTGTGCGGGGACAGGCACCACCGCCCGTCCTCGGCCTGACGGACCAGGTCGCCGTAGGCGGTTGCCAGTTCGGCCAGTCGCCTCCATGCCACGTGCATATGTTCCCCGGACAGATCCTCGGTCATCAGCAGGTGGAACGCGCGATCAGCGGTGGCCGCGATGCGATCGATGGTGTCGCCGAGTTGGGTGTCGAGGAGATCGGCGGATCGGCGCGGCAGGTGCTCGGTCGCCCAGGCATTGATATTGGCGACCAGTTCGATTCGCAGACAGTCGATTACCGCGGTGGACTGCGGACGCTCGCGCCGGATGCGATGCAATCGGACCAGCTCACGCGACCACTGGCACACATGTCCGCGCACCTGCTGACCGCTCATCGCGCACAGTAATTCGCTTTTGCTCGGCAGTGCGGCGCCCGCGGTCGTGCGGACCAGCGCCGGACGGCTACGGAACATCGGGTTACCACAGTGCGCGGGGGCGTTCACAGCGGTGCGGTGAGCTCGAGGTGGATACCGTCGGGATCGCTGAACGATAGGATCGCGATACCGAATGCCTCGAGCCGGATGATCTCCCCGTGCTCGATTCCGGCCTCGGACAACCGGGTTTCGGTGCGCGTCAGATCGTCCACCGATGACACCTTGAAGCTGAGATGGTCGAGTCCGACGCGCTCGGAGTCGAACCGGTCGGTCGGTGCGGCCACCGGACGCAGCCCGAAAAGCATCCCGTTCGTCTGGAAAACGACGCCGCCGTAGAGCTGGGTGGGGTCGGTGCGCACCTGCGGATCGTCGGGGCTGCCCGGTGATTCCGCGGCGATATGGAAGCCGAGCACATCCCGGTAGAACGCCTTGGACCGGTCGAGATCGGTCACGGTCAGGCGGACGTGGTGGATGCCGTAGGTTTCGACGAGCGTCATGGGAACTCCGCAGGGCAGGACGGATAAGTAGTACGAGACTAGGACGCTTGTTCCGCGGATCCGAGTGTCGGAAACGACATATTCAGTACTGTTTGCGACATGGATGTTGCGGTCTTCGTGCAGGACGGCGTTGCCGATCTCGGACTCACCGCCGTGTTGGAGACCTTCGCCACCGCGAATGGGCTACGCGGTGAACTGGAGACGGCGCCCGAACCCTGGCGGGTGCACATGGTGTCCGACGGCGGGCAGGTGCGCACGGCGCACGGTTTTCTCGCCCAGACGACACCGATGACCCAATTGCCCGATGACATCGGTCTGATGGTCGTGCCCGCCTCGCGCGTGCTGGATGCGGACGGGCTGATCGGACTGGTCTCCGCGCCCGCGAATCGGCCGGTACTGCAACTGATGACGCGCGCCTACGAATCCGGTGCACACCTCGCCGCGGCATGCACCGGCACCTTCTACTTGGCCGAGGCGGGCGTGCTGGACGGTGCGGTGGCGACAACGAGCTGGTGGCTCGGCCCGGCCTTTCGGCGCCGATATCCGCGCATCGACCTGGACGAGAGCCGGATCCTGTGCCGCGCGGACCGGCTGACGACCGCGGCGGCCACCCTGTCGCATATCGACCTCGCCCTGTCATTGATCGCCGCACAGAGTCCGACTCTGGCCGAATTGACCTCCAGATACCTGGTGGTCGGCGATCGGCGCAATCAGCTCGACAGCGCGATCCCCGAGGTGGTCGCCCGCAACGACTCCCTGGTCGCCGCCTTCGAGCGCTGGGTTCGCGACCACATCGCCGAACAGTTCCTGATCGCCGACGCGGCACAGCGCCTCGGCGTCACCGAACGCACCCTGCAACGCGCCACCCAGGCCGAAATCGGCATGTCACCGCGAGATTTCGTGCACGAGGTGCGGCTCGAACGAGCCACCAAGCTACTGCGCACCACAACCCTGACGATCGAGGCGATCGCCGTCAAGGTCGGCTACCTGAACGCGGGCACCCTACGCGGCCTCTTCCGCCGCCGCCGCGGCCGATCCATCGCCGAGGTCCGCGCGTCTCGATTGTCTTGGTGAAGTGCATGATTACGGCCTTGGTGACCACCAGGTAGCGAGTCTTGCGAGTGACCCCGTCGCGGCTCGTCTCGCGATACCCGGCGCGGTTATCGACCTGAGCCGAGCCGTGGAAGCGTGTGCACTGCACCGCCGGTGCACCCGGCGTCCGTCGGTCCGGCGCTGAACGATCCGCAGATGGGGCGACCACCACTCGGCCGCGCACGCCGAGGCGCTCATCGCGGACCGCAGCTTCGCCCGCCACTACGCGCACGTGGGAGCGAGTCTCGAGAACTCGCCGCGTTGGCGGCGCGGCACATTCAACCCAGCAGGTCAGCCACCATATCTGCGGTGGTCTATGCCGAATTCGTCGGCGACCGTCGCGGCGAGTTCGACGTAGGCGCGCTTGGTGGTTTTGTGCAGGCGGTGCAGATCGATTTCGGCGCCCTCGGACAGGTGTGAGTCGTACGGGATGATGTGCACGGCGCGGCAGCGCGACAGGAAGTATTCGCGCAGCTGCTGGATGCCGACATTCGGTGAACCCTCACGCGGCAGGTTGATCACCACGACCGCATTGCGGACCAAGTGGTCATGGCCGTGCAGGGACAGCCAGTCGAGCGTCGCCGCGGCACTGCGCGCGCCGTCGATCGCGGCCGAGGAGATCAGCACCAGCGAATGCGCCAGGTCGAGCACACCGCCCATTGCCGAATGCATCAGTCCGGTACCGCAGTCGGTCAGGATGATGTTGTAGAACCGCTGCAGGATGCGGGCGACCGCGCGGTACTCCTCGTCGTTGAATGCCTCCGATGCCGCCGGATCCCGTTCGCTGGCAAGCACTTCCAATCGGCTGGTGCCCTGCGAAGTATGTCTGCGCACATCCGAGTAGCGCTGGATCGCGGGATCGAGCAGGAGATCACGCACGGTCGAGCGGGTCTGCAACGGCACCCGCTGCGACAGTGTGCCGAAGTCCGGATTGGCGTCGACCGCGATCACCCGGTCACCTCGGATGGAGGCGAAGATCGACCCGAGACCCATTGTCGTCGTGGTCTTTCCGACACCGCCCTTGAGTGAGAGCACCGCGATCCGGTAGTCACCGCGCACCGGCTGCCTGATCCGCGCGACCAATTCCTGCAGCCGCAACTCCTCCGCGGACAACCCGGGATTGATCGCACCGCCCGACACATGGTGCACGGCCTTGCGCCACCCACTACTCGGCGACTTCTTGGCCCGCCGCAGCGGCACATCATCGAGCGAGGGCTGCGGTCCATGCGGATGCTGCGCACCCTGCTGATATGGCTGTGACATTCCGCCCGGCGGCCCATACCCCGGCACGGCAGGCGGCTGGCCGTATCCGGCCTGTTGTCCGCCAACAGGTGGTTGGCCGTATCCGGCCTGCTGATCTCCCGCGGGCGGCTGACCGTATCCGGGCTGTGCATCCCCAGCGGGCGGTTGGCGATACCCGTCCTGCGGATTCCCAACGGGCGCTTGCTGTCCGATCGGCGACGGCGCATAACCCCGACCCTGCTGCCACTGGTCGGCAGGCGGCTCACCGGTCGGCGATTGCTGCCCCAACCCACCACGGGCCGCCGGATGCTGCCACTGCTCACCTTCGGGCGCCCGCCCGATCGATGGCTGCGCATACCCGGGCCCACCCTGCCACGGTGCGCCCCCCGGCGGTTGTTGCGCCATGGGCGGCTGCTGATACCCGGTCCCATTGCGCCATGGATCATTCGGCTGATCGCTGCCCGGCGCTTGCTGGCCCGGCTGAACATATCCGGCCGCGTCGCCATGCGGTGCATCCGCACCTACTGCGGATTGCCTCGCGTCGACGGCATCGCGACCTTGTTCACCGGACCCATACGACGGATCCAACGGCTCGCCCGGCCCATCGGTCGGACGCCCGGCATCATCGGCCTCGGCTCGACCCGCCGCACCAGCATCGATCTCCGACGGCAATCGATGACGCCCACCGGCGGCCATCGATCCACCCGCGGTCCCGGGCACGGGGTGCGCGGCCCAACCAGGCGCGGCCAACCCGCGATCCCGCTTCGCCTGCCCCGAATCCAGCTGTGCGGCAGCGCCATCGGGCCCGAGCGGCCCAGCGACGTCGTTCCCGGATCCCTGTGCCCCCGTCCGCCCGAATTCATCGGCCTGCGATCCTGCCGATCCAGGGCCGGGATGTGTGGCCTGATCCGACCCCACCGATCCGCGATCCCGTTGCCCCGGTACGCCACCGGTGCCAGGCGCCCCGTGGAAATCGGTCGCCTGCGGTGTGAACGGCGGCTGGATGTACTCGCCGCCGGGTGCCTGTGGTGCGGAGGCGGGTCCGTGGAAGTCGTTGCCGGGTGCCTGCGGTATGGCAGGCGGGCGGGTGAAGTCGCCGCCGGGTGCCTGTGGTGCGGAGGCGGGTCCGTGAAGGTCGTTGCCGGGTGCCTGCGGTATGGAAGGCGGGCGGGTGAAGTCGCTGCTGGGTGCGTGCGGTGCGGAGGCGGGTCCGTGGAAGTCGTTGCCGGGTGCCTGCGGTATGGCAGGCGGGCGGGTGAAGTCGCTGCTGGGTGCGTGCGGTGCGGAGGCGGGTCCGTGGAAGTCGTTGCCGGGTGCCTGCGGTATGGCAGGCGGGCGGGTGAAGTCGCTGCCGGGTGCCTGTGGTGCGGAGGCCGGATTGCGGAAGTCGGTGGTGCGTGTCTGTCCGGTGATCGGAGCCGAATCGTGGGCGCGATCACCCGGTGTCGGTCCGTACTCCGAGGAGACGGGTGCGGCGGGAACCGGGGGCGTGGATCGACCCGCGCGCCGGGTCGGATCGACGGTCGCGGGATCGAATATCGGTGTCGCACCTTGCGATTTCGCGCTATCGCCCGTCGCGGCCGACGCCTCAGCAGCGGTGCCATTCGCGGCAGGCTCCATGCCGGTGACCTGCGGCAGGTCCGGACGACCTACTCGGTCTGCCTCGTTTTCCGTCCCCTCGGACGCCGAGCCGATACCTGCTGCGACAGATCCGGTCGGCGAATCCGTCTCTGCACTCTGCTGCGCATTGAATTCCCCTGGCGGCGGCGGCAGTTCGGGCCGCCGCCCGACCGGCGCAGCGGTCTGCTCGGGGTCGGACCGGCCCTCCGTCGGCCGCTGCGGCGCAAGCCACGGCGGCGGCTCATCGCCGCCACGCGACACCGGCGCATCAGATTCGTCGTGTCGCGGCGGCGAACTATCCGATGGGTGCGGGCCCGCCGGGTGCGCTTCGTCGTGCCGCGACGGCGGACCGTCGGTGTGCCGGCCCGCCGCTGGGCGCGGGTCATCGAGTCGCACTGGCGGGCCATCGGTTCCGCGCGCATCGGGCGAATGCCGCTCTTCGAGTCGCGCTGGCGGAGCGAGCCGGCCACTGTCCACATGCTGTTCGGCCGTACGCATCGACTCCGATTGCGGAGCAGCAGAGGTCCGCGGTCCCATACCAGCGGCTTCGTCCCCCGGCTGCTCGGTGCGCGGGGTCTCGAGCCACGGCGGAGGCCCGTCGACATCCTCGGTCGCCGACATCGCGGGCTCACCAGCCGATGGCACACTCGAGCGTTCGCCGGTTGCCGGGGCGCCGGGGCGCTCGCCCGTTGTCGGCGTCGCGGCGTGCTCACCGGTCGTCGGAAAGCCCGGGTGTTCACCGGTGGGCCGCATTGCAGTGCGTTCGCCGGTCGTCGGGACTTCGCCGGTTGTCGGCATGCCGGGGTGCTCGCCGGTTGTTGGCCCGCTGGGGTGTTCGCCCGTTGTTGGCGTCGCGGGGCGCTCACCGGTCGTCGGGAAGCCCGGGTGTTCGGTGGGCCGCATTGCGGTGCGTTCGCCGGTCGTCGGGAAGCCTGGGTGTTCGGTGGGCCGCATTGCGGTGCGTTCGCCGGTCGTCGGGTGTTCACCAGTTGCCGGCACGTTGGGGTGCCCGCCCATTGTTGGCGTCGCGGGGTGTTCGCCAGTCGTCGGGAAGCCTGGCTGTCCGGTGGGCCGCATTGCGGTGCGTTCGCCGGTCGTCGGGTGTTCACCAGTTGCCGGCACGTTGGGGTGCCCGCCCATTGTTGGCGTCGCGGGGTCTTCGCCAGTCGTCGGGAAGCCTGGCTGTCCGGTGGGCCGCATTGCAGTGCGTTCGCCGGTCGTCGGGTGTTCGCCGGTTGTCGGCATGCCGGGGGGCCCGCTGGGGTGTTCGCCCGTTGTTGGCGCGCTTGGGTGTTCGCTCGTTGTCGGCGTCGCGGGGTGCTCACCGGTCGGGGGGAAGTTGGGGTGCTCGCCGGTGGTCGGTGCGCCAGGGTGTGCACCGGTCGGCGCAGGCGGTATGGCAGGCGAATGCGGTTGTGTGGGGGCCTGATTCGGTGGTGGCGGCAGGTCGGGGCGCGGCGACTGGTAGCGCACCGTCGCCTCGACGGACGCGGGCGGTTCGGTGGTAGCAGCCGATTGGCCAGCGCCCGGCTGCTGGGCAGCCCCAGGTGGTTGGGCGGGCGATTGCGCAGCGCCCGACTGTTGGGGCGCGCCTGGGTGATCCGGTGCGGCTGGGTGCTGGGTAGCGCCTGGGTGATCGGTGGTGCCTGGCTGCTGGGTAGACCCAAGTTGTTGGGCAGCAGGCGGTTGTGCAGCACCCAGCTGTTGGGTGGCACCTGGGTGCTGCGAGGCACCTGGGTGTTGGGCGGCGCCAGGCTGTTCGGGGCCGCCTGGGTGTTGGGTCGCCGCGGGATGCTGCGGGGTTACCAGCGGTTGGGAAGGGGACGTCGGGGGCCTGCCGCCGAGGGGATCGAAGCCAGCGGAGGGTTGGCGCGGGTTGCGGGTCGGCAGAGGGTGGCCCTGCCATGCGTTGGCCGGGTGCGACGAACCCTGCGCGGGAGCATCCGGATGTGGCAGCGGACCGGAGTCGTGACGCGAATCGGGCTGCGGTGGGCCCGGTCTGCGCGGGTCGCCGAGTTCGGGGCTGTGCACCGCAGGGCCACCGTGCGGCTCGGCTCCGTGAAAGCCACCCGGTCCCCGCTGTTGCTCGGGCCCGCGGTGGGCGTCAGATCCGAGATAGGCATCCGGTCCGCGCTGTTGCTCAGGTCCGCGATAGGCCTCGGGCACACGGAAGGTTTCGGGTCCGCTGTGTTGGTCGGGTCCTCGGAAGGTTTCGGGTCCGCTGTGTTGGTCGGGTCCTCGGAAGGTTTCGGGTCCGCTGTGTTGGTCGGGTCCTCGGAAGGTTTCGGGTCCGCTGTGTTGGTCGAGTCCTCGGAAGGCTTCGGGTGCGTTCTGATGCTCAGGTCCGCGGAAGCCGTCCGGCCCGCGCTGCTCGTTCGGCGCGCTGTGCAATTCGAAACCCGGCCCGGCCAACTCACGTGGCGACGGACCGCGGCGCTGCGGATCGGCCTGATCCTCGGACTGTTCGTCCTTACCCTTGCGCCGACCGAACCGGCGCTTGTCCCGCCGCCCCGCCTCGGGCCGCTCGGTCTCGGGAGCGCGCTTGGAACGCCCACGCCGAGAGGGCGCTTCGTCGATGAGGTCGTCGTGTGGCAGGTTCTGAACGGGCGCTTCGTAGCCGCCGGTGACATCACTTTCGGAGAGCCACGGAGGCAGCATGGGGAGGCCGTCATTATTACGGCTCACACGTCCCCCTTTGGATCTGCTCGACCTATACCTGGGCTGTGGTCAGTTTACGCGACGACTCCGGCCCATCATGGGTGGGGAGTGGGCCGAATGACCGGTTTCTGAACACCCCATCGGCGGGTTCCGTTGGCCCCCTGCGCACCTCGTCAGCAACGCGCCGCGAAATAAGTTGCGAAGCAAAAGTAGCAGCGCGCCACCCCCTCGTCCTGTGTATTGCGGCACAAGGGTTTCGCGGTAGCGGCCGCCGCTGACTTACCGCACCACCACACATCTCGGCCATCCAGCCGATCCACTGCTCGCCGTCCCGCTGATGGAACGCGCCGCGCGCAAATATCTGATGATCGCTCCGGTGGGTCCGGCCGCAGTCTTCGCCACCAGCGCCCCTACTCCTCTTGATCTCAGGCGACCTCCGCACCTCTCGCGAGCAACATCATCGCGACGAACTGCATACCATCTGCCGGAGCGCTCCTGACCTATCTGCCGGAGGTACTTTCCGACTGCGCTGTCCTGTTCGGATCTACCTTGCGGTGTTCGGGGATAGTCCGCGGGGGTTGTTGCGAATTTCGGATGTAGTCGTCGGATCTCGGGGTGTGGAAGAGTGCCGTTCGTGCTTAAGCTCCGGGTGGGTGTCCTCGTTTCGCACAACGGTTCCAACCTGCGTGAGGTGCACAGGGCGTCGCTGGTGCCGGGGGCTCGGTTCGAGGTTGCTGCTGTTATCAGCAACAACAGCGGTTCGCGCGGGTTGGCCTACGCGAGAGAGAACCGGATCCCCGCTCGGCACTTGTCAGGGCGGACGCATCCCGATCCTGATGAGCTCGACGAGGCCATCAGGGCGACGCTGATGCAGGAGTCGGTAGACCTAGTGGTGACTGCCGGCTACATGAGGAAGCTGGGGCCGCGCACACGTGGGCAGTTCGTGTCTCGGATCATCAATGTCCACCCGGCCCTGTTGCCGCGCCACGGCGGTAGCGGCATGTTCGGCGAGCACGTCCATCGGGCGGTGCTGGCCGCTGGCGACAGAGTGAGCGGCGCGACGATTCATCTGGTCGACGGCGAGTACGACACCGGTGAGGTCATTGCGCAGTTGGAGGTCCCGGTATTGCCCGGCGACACCGTCGAGGTGCTGGGTCGTCGCGTGCTCGAGGCGGAGCACAGGCTTTTGCCGATGGTTGTGCAGCAGATCGCTATCGGGCAGAGGCCCTAGCTGAACCTATCGATGCGAGTACGCTGGCCGGAGCCCGCAGTCCGACGGCGGATAGGCGAGGGCGGGGATGGACAACTCCGGCGTGCCCGCACCGCCGTGCTGGTCACGATGATTACGCAGGCCGCGATCCGGTGATGTACACCGGCCAACACGCGCAAGCTGCGGAATAATAGGCGGTCCAGACCGCGATGACCAGGGCGAATTGGTCTGCCCGCGAATAAACCGGTAAGCTAGGTCGGCGGTGCACCTACGCGCCGACTGTCTGCATGCCGCCGGTCCGGTCAACTGATCGGTTACATGCAAGCAGATACAAGGCAATCAAACCAGGTTTGAGCGTAAACCGGGATCGCGGAGGACATGGCGAAGAAAGACGGGGCCATCGAGGTCGAGGGTCGAGTTGTCGAGCCGCTGCCCAATGCGATGTTCCGGATCGAGCTCGAGAACGGGCACAAGGTTCTCGCGCACATCAGCGGGAAGATGCGGCAGCACTACATTCGCATCCTCCCCGAGGACCGTGTGGTCGTCGAGCTCTCGCCCTACGACCTGTCGCGCGGCCGCATCGTTTACCGCTACAAGTGATCGCGTGCGGTCCTCGGCTCCGAGGACGGCGTGACCATCGAGCCGCCAGGCTCACCACAAGGCTTCCCCAGTCTTCCGACTGGGGAAAAACTGTGTTCACACCTGTGTGAACCGAACAAGATTGGACGGACGTGAAGGTTCAGCCGAGCGTCAAGAAGATCTGCGAGAAGTGCAAGGTGATCCGCCGTCACGGTCGGGTCATGGTGATCTGCGAGAACCTGCGCCACAAGCAGCGCCAGGGCTGATTTTCGCCGCACCAGCCGGGCACCGATCACTGATCGGCTTGGCCAACTGAAAGAAGAACTCCCAGCTCCAGCCGCACACTGCGGAATTCGGGCCGCGCGGTTCCTCGGAATCGCAGAGCCCGAGGTGTGCGAGCCAACCACCGGTACGGAGGCCGGTGCCCCACCAGACGAGGGGACGGACAGGGAGCAGACCTCCGCAACGATTAAGGAACCTGCCACATGGCACGTCTCATGGGCGTTGATCTCCCGCGCGAAAAGCGCATGGAGATCGCGCTGACCTACATCTACGGCATCGGCCGTACCCGCGCCAAGGAGATCCTCGAGGCGACGGGCGTCAGCCCCGACCTGCGCTCGAAGGACCTCAGCGACGAGCAGGTCACGCAGCTGCGTGACTACATCGAGGGTTCGGCCCTCAAGGTCGAGGGTGACCTGCGCCGTGAGGTGCAGGCCGACATTCGGCGCAAGATCGAAATCGGCTGCTACCAGGGTCTGCGCCACCGTCGTGGCCTGCCCGTGCGCGGCCAGCGCACCAAGACCAACGCGCGCACCCGCAAGGGCCCGAAGCGCACCGTCGCCGGCAAGAAGAAGTAGGGGATAAAGGATGCCTCCGAAGAGTCGGGCCTCCGGCCCCAAGAAGACCCAGAAGTCGCGTCGCCGGGAAAAGAAGAACGTCCCGCACGGCCACGCGCACATCAAGAGCACGTTCAACAACACCATCGTGTCGATCACCGACCCGTCCGGCAACGTCATCTCGTGGGCGTCCTCGGGTCACGTCGGCTTCAAGGGTTCGCGCAAGTCGACCCCGTTCGCCGCGCAGCTCGCCGCCGAGAACGCGGCCCGCAAGGCGCAGGAGAACGGCGTCAAGAAGGTCGACGTGTTCGTCAAGGGCCCGGGTTCGGGCCGCGAGACCGCGATCCGTTCGCTGCAGGCCGCTGGCCTGGAAGTCGGCACGATCTCCGATGTCACCCCGCAGCCGCACAACGGCTGCCGTCCGCCCAAGCGGCGTCGCGTCTAGCGGGAAAGGAATAACGAAACATGGCTCGTTACACAGGCCCCATCACCCGCAAGTCGCGTCGTCTGCGGGTCGACCTCGTCGGAGGCGACCAGGCGTTCGAGCGTCGTCCGTACCCGCCCGGCCAGCACGGCCGCGCGCGGATCAAGGAGAGCGAGTACCTGCTCCAGCTGCAGGAGAAGCAGAAGGCGCGCTTCTCCTACGGCGTCATGGAGAAGCAGTTCCGCCGGTACTACGAAGAGGCCAACCGCCTCAAGGGCAAGACCGGTGACAACCTGCTCCGTCTGCTGGAGACCCGCCTCGACAACGTGGTGTACCGCGCCGGTCTGGCGCGCACCCGTCGGCAGGCCCGCCAGCTGGTCAGCCACGGTCACTTCCTGGTGAACAACCGGGCCGTGAACGTCCCCAGCTTCCAGGTGACCCAGTACGACATCATCGATGTCAAGGAGAAGTCGCTCGGCACGCTGCCGTTCCAGGTCGCGCGGGAGACCGTCGGCGACCGCCCGGTTCCGGGCTGGCTGCAGGTGCTCCCCGGTCGTCTGCGGATCCTGGTGCACCAGCTCCCGGAGCGCGCTCAGATCGATGTGCCGCTGCAGGAACAGCTGATCGTCGAGTACTACTCGAAGTAAACAGCTTTCGTGCTGGTGGGTGACCGCCTGAATCAGGTGGTCACCCACAACCCCCAAAACGTGGGCATCAAATAGTGGGTGCCCGTACAGGAGGATGATCCCAATGCTGATTTCACAGCGTCCGACGCTGACCGAAGAGGTCGTCGCCGAGAACCGTTCGAAGTTCACCATCGAACCGCTCGAGCCGGGCTTTGGTTACACCCTCGGCAACTCGCTGCGGCGTACCCTGCTGTCCTCGATCCCGGGGGCCGCGGTCACGAGCATCCGTATCGACGGCGTCCTGCACGAGTTCACCACCGTTCCCGGTGTGAAGGAGGATGTCACCGACATCATCCTGAACCTCAAGGGTCTGGTCGTGTCCTCGGAGGAGGACGAGCCGGTCACGATGTACGTGCGCAAGCAGGGCCCGGGCACCGTCACCGCCGGTGACATCGTGCCGCCCGCCGGAGTCGTCGTGCACAACCCGGATATGCACATCGCCACCCTGAACGACAAGGGCAAACTGGAGATCGAGCTCGTCGTCGAGCGCGGTCGCGGTTACGTCCCGGCCGTGCAGAACAAGGCGTCCGGCGCGGAAATCGGCCGGATCCCGGTGGATTCGATCTACTCGCCGGTGCTCAAGGTGACCTACAAGGTCGAGGCCACCCGTGTCGAGCAGCGCACCGACTTCGACCGTCTGATCCTGGACGTGGAGACCAAGAACTCCATCAGCGCCAGGGACGCGCTCGCCTCGGCGGGTAAGACCCTGGTCGAGCTCTTCGGCCTGGCCCGTGAGCTCAACGTCGAAGCCGAAGGCATCGAGATCGGCCCGTCCCCGGCCGAGGCGGATCACATCGCCTCGTTCGGCCTGCCGATCGAGGATCTGGACCTCACCGTCCGGTCCTACAACTGCCTCAAGCGCGAGGGTGTGCACACCGTCGGCGAGCTGGTCGCCCGCACCGAGTCGGACCTGCTGGACATCCGCAACTTCGGCCAGAAGTCCATCGACGAGGTCAAGGTCAAGCTGCACGCGCTCGGCCTCTCGCTCAAGGACAGCCCGGCGTCGTTCGATCCTTCGTCCGTGGTGGGTTATGACGCGAGCACCGGAACGTGGAGCGACAGCGGCACGTTCAGTGACACCGATGGCGGCGAGCAGGACTACGCCGAGACCGAACAGCTCTAGGCCGTCGGGGTAGGCACCCCGGCTCGGCCTCACACAAGGAGAACAAACAATGCCCAAGCCCAAGAAGGGTGCCCGCTTCGGCGGGTCGGCGTCGCACCAGAAGGCGATCTTCGCCAATCTGGCCACGGCGCTCTTCGAGCACGGTCGTATCACGACCACCGAGGCCAAGGCCAAGGCGCTGCGCCCCTACGCCGAGAAGCTGGTCACCAAGGCGAAGGGCGGCACCCTGGCCGACCGTCGCGAGGTGCTCAAGGTGATCCGGAACAAGGACGTCGTCCACGAGCTCTTCGCCTCGATCGGGCCGTCGTTCGAGGGCCGCGAGGGCGGCTACACCCGCATCACCAAGACGCTGCCCCGCAAGGGTGACAACGCGCCGATGGCGGTCATCGAGCTGGTCCGGGAGAAGACCGTGACCAACGAGGCCGACCGCGCTCGCCGCGTTGCCGCGTCCAAGAAGGCCGAGGCGCCCGTCGCCGAGACCGTTGTCGAGGAGCAGGCCGAAGAGTCCGTCGCCGAGACCGCTGAGGCCGAGGCCCCGGCTGCCGACGAGGCCGCTGAGGACAAGAAGGACGCCTGACGTTCGCTCGCAAGTCCGGAATGAGCCCGCCGCCCCCCCCAGTGGGTCGGCGGGCTCATTCGCATCCGTCCGAGATCACCGCGCTGGCATCGGGAATGGTTCCGGCCGGAGCGCCACCGGCGTTCGTATCGATTAGGAGATCGCCTGTGACCGAGGAGGATTCGGTGGACTCGACCGCGTCGCACGAGCCTGCACCGGTGGATTCGCCGGAAGCCGCGGCGGCCGATGCGCGGCCGGAGTCCGATCTCGGCTCGGTCCGGGTGCGGCTCGATATCAGTTACGACGGTACCGATTTCATCGGCTGGGCGCGCCAGCCCGGCCTGCGCACCGTGCAGGGCGTGCTCGAGGAAGCGCTGAGCAAGGTGTTGCGCGAGCCGATCCAATTGACCGTCGCGGGCCGCACCGATGCCGGGGTGCACGCCGAGGGGCAGGTCGCGCATTTCGATACCGGCGCCGAACCCGATGCGGCCAAGCTGCTCCATCGTATGGCGCGATTTCTTCCGAAAGATGTGCGGATCACCGACATTCGCCTCGCCCCACCCGAATTCGACGCACGTTTCTCGGCGATCCGTCGGCACTATGTGTACCGGCTGACCACGGCACCCTATGGGGCTGAACCACTGCAAGCCCGCAGCGTCGTCGCGTGCCGCCACGATGTGGATCTGGAAGCCATGCGCGCGGCCTCGCAAAAGCTCTTGGGCCTGCACAATTTCGCTGCCTTCTGCCGCCGCCGCGATGGCGCGACCACCGTTCGCGAACTCCAGCGCTTCGACTGGGCGCGCGACGGCGACCTGCTCACTGCCCATGTCAGCGCGGATGCCTTCTGCTGGTCCATGGTTCGCAGCCTCGTCGGCGCGGTGCTCGCGGTGGGGGAGGGCCGCCGCACCCCCGACTGGGTCGGCGGTTTGTTGAACGAGACCGAACGCTCCAGCTCGGTGACCGTGGCCCCCGCACATGGCCTCAGCCTCATCGGCGTCGACTATCCCGACAATTCCGACTTGGCCGCCCGCAACGCCCAAACCCGCGAAATGCGTTCGGTGCCAACCGTGGACGACGGCTGCTGCGGCAGCTGACCCCGATCCGGTCCCATCCAGATCGGTCTCTCGTTAACTCGGGTCAGCCGCGGCGGTCACGGTCACCGCTCAACGCGCGGCCACATAGAGAGTTCCTGGCGTGCGATGACGCAGCCACCTGCGAGCGCGGACCGGGCCGCCCGGCGAGGGCAACACCAGTATCGATGACCCTGTCGACCGCTGTGCGAATGTCGTCCGGACGCACGATGTCGAAGCTGTGATCGCGCCGGGACTGTCGCATTTGGGCAGCACGGTTCCGCATGGGCTCCTGCGGGTATTCGAGTTGAACACGGTCGATCCCGCGGCTGCCTACACCCGACTGGATCAGGTGTTCCACGCCGAAGGGGCGTAATCCCGCACGTAGCGACGACGCTCGAAGGGAGGTGACGACATGGTGGATGTATTGGGTCCTGGGCCGGACGGTGCGGCATGCGACAACTGGAACCAAGCCCTGAACTGCGATGACGACGGTCAGGACGACTGAGTGACAGCATGCGCCGCGACACTCTGGTTCGCGAAATGTGTGCGGTGCCAACGACTACCGAGGTGATCCCGGCTGGGTGCGTGAAGTGGCGCTCCCGCACCGCGATTCGGCGGGCGCACTGCGGTGCGGAAGCATGACCACCCGATCAGCCGGACGAACCCGCCTCGATCGTCCGCGGTTGGCTGGAACCGGAGATTTCGATGCGGCGCGGCTTGGCCTTCTCGGCGATCGGAAGCGTCACCGAGAGCACGCCGTTGTTGTAGGTCGCGCTGATGTTGTCGGCGTCGACATTGTCGCCGAGGCTGAGTTGGCGCATATACGTACCGGCGAAGCGCTCGGACGCAATCCATTGGACGCCTTCATCACTGGGCAGGCTGCGCTGCGCGCGCAGGGTGAGGGTGCCGTTGTCGACGCTCACATCCACCGAGCCGGGGTCGACGCCGGGCAGGTCGGCATTGAGTACGTAATGGTCGCCTGCCTTGAACAGATCCATCGGCATGAATCGCGGCGCACGAGATGTCCCGACGGATTCGCCGAGCAGTTGGCGGGCGACGGTGTCGATGTCATGGAATGGATCGAACCGGAGCACAGCAATCACCTCCATTTCACTAGCGGCGACGCCTGCCACGGCGGCAAGCGCCGGAAGCTGTGCACTACCCAAGTTAGCACTCTCAACACGAGAGTGCTAATAGGTTACCGGCGATTATTCACCTGCGCGGCGGGTGGATCTCGCGTCGGAATAGGAACGGCCGCAGGTTGGTTGGCTCGGGGCATGACTATCGAAGGTCTCGGACGGTTCGGTATTTGGCGCGGCTACCTGGGGTTCACCCCGCAGGACGCGCGCGAGTTGGAGGAGCTCGGCTACGGCACGCTGTGGCTCGGTTCGTCCCCGCCGGCGGAGCTGCCGGAGATCGAGTCGCTGCTCGACGCGACTGAGTCGATCACCGTGGCGACCAGCATCGTGAACATCTGGACGGCGCCCGCGAAGCAGGTCGCGGAGTCGTTCCACCGCATCGATGCGCGGTTCCCCGGGCGGTTCCTGCTCGGTCTGGGCGCGGGTCATCCCGAGCACACCGGCGAGTACCGCAAACCCTATGAAGCGCTGGTCGAATACTTCGACGAGTTGGATGCCGCCGGCGTGCCCAAGGAGCGTCGCGCACTCGCGGCGCTGGGTCCGCGGGTGCTGAAGCTGGCGGCGGACCGGTCCGCCGGCGCGCTGCCCTACCTCGTCACCACCGAGCACACCGCGCGCGCCCGCGCCGTACTCGGCCCGGATGCGCTGTTGGCGACCGAACACAAGGTGGTCCTGGACGAGGATCCGGCGCGGGCCCGCGCCACCGCCCGCCCACGCGTCGAGTTCTATCTCGACCTGCAGAACTACGTCGCCAACCTGCGCAGGCTCGGCTTCACCGACGAGGACGTGACCAAGCCGGGCAGCGATCGCCTGTACGACGGCCTGGTGGCACATGGCAGCCCCGAGTCGGTCGTCGACCAGCTCGCTGCGCATCTGAGCGCGGGCGCCGATCATGTGGTGATCCAAGTCCTCGACGACGAGCCCGCCGTCCTGCGCACGCTGGCTCCCTTGCTGGCGAAGCATTCCTGAGACCGCGCGGGCGATCGGCCTAAGTTACTGGCCGATCGCCCTAAGGGAACGTTAGAAACCGGCTCGCCCGGTTCCGTGTGCGCTGTGACTGCGCACACACTGGTCTCCGACCGACGCAAGGCCGCGTCGAAGAAGGAGATCTTGTGACTACGACACAGCCCGTGGGCGAGCGCCGAGTGGTCGCCAACGTATTGCGCGGTTCCATCGGCAATCTCGTCGAGTGGTACGACTGGTATGTCTACGCCGCGTTCAGCGTGTACTTCGCGAAATCGTTCTTCCCGAAGGGTGATTCCACCGCGCAATTGCTGTCCACCGCAGCGGTTTTCGCGGTCGGCTTTCTCATGCGGCCACTCGGCGGTTGGGCACTCGGACGCTATGCGGACAAGTTCGGGCGTCGCTCGGCGCTGACCCTGTCGGTGACCGTGATGGCCGCGGGTTCGCTGCTGATCGCGCTGACGCCCGGGTACCAGACGATCGGGATCGCGGCTCCGGTGCTGTTGTTGCTCGCCCGCTTGGTGCAGGGCCTTTCGGTCGGCGGCGAATACGCGACCAGCGCAACGTATCTGTCCGAGGTGGCCTCCACGGGTAAGCGCGGGTTCTACTCGAGCTTCCAGTACGTCACGCTCGTCGCCGGTCAGCTGGTCGCGCTCGGCGTGCAGATCATCCTGCAGCAGTTCCTGAACAACGCCCAGATGAACAACTGGGGCTGGCGCATTCCGTTCGTCATCGGTGCGGCGGCCGCGCTCATCGTGATGTGGCTGCGGCGCAGCATGGACGAATCCGAGCACTTCGAGGCCGAGGTCGAGGCCGAGCGGGCGCCGCAGCAGGGGCTCGCAGCCCAGCAGCCGGCGCGCGGTTCGCTGCGGATGCTGTTGCAGTATCCCCGGGAATGCCTGCTGGTGATCGGTCTGACGCTCGGCGGCACCGTGGCGTTCTACACCTACACCACGTACATGCAGAAGTTCATGATCAATACCTCCGGCATCTCCAAGTCGACCGTCTCGTGGATCAACTTCATCGCGCTGCTGGTCTTCGTGATACTGCAGCCGCTGGCGGGGGCGCTGTCGGACCGCATCGGGCGGCGCAAGCTGCTGATCTTCTTCGGTGTGGCTGGCACCTTGCTGACCGTGCCGATCATGACCGTGCTCGCGCACACCAAGAATCCGCTCGCGGCGTGGGCGCTCATGATGGGCGCACTGGTCATCATCACCGGCTACACCTCGATCAACGCCATTGTGAAGGCCGAACTGTTCCCGACCAAGATCCGCGCGCTCGGCGTCGGCCTGCCCTATGCGCTGACCGTCGCGATCTTCGGAGGCACCGCGGAGACCATCGCGCTGTCGCTGAAGCAGGCCCATCACGAATCGCTGTACTTCTGGTACGTCGCCGGGTGCATCGGGATATCGCTGCTCACCTACTGGTTCATGCGGGAGACCTCGAGCGGGTCCGCCATCGATGCCGATGCCGATATCCCGCTGACCAAGACGGATGCGCCGGCCGCCGAGCCCGACCGTGACCTCGCAACCGTGCGACCGTGATCGCCCATCCGCACACGCCGATCATCCGCTGTGGGAGGATCGGCGTGTGCGGCTTGCGGTGGTCGAAGATGATGACGGCGTAGGCGACGCGCTGGTCGAAGCCCTCAACGCCCGCGGCTATCAGGCCGAACGCAAGCGCCGCGGCGCGGATCTGCTCACCGCCCACCGCGGTTACGACGCGGTCATTCTGGATCTCGGACTGCCCGACGGTGATGGTCTGCAGGTGCTGCGCCAATTGCGTGAGGTGAGTTCGGTGCCGGTGCTGATCCTGACCGCGCGCAGTGACGAACGCTCGATTGTGCGTGGGCTGCGCGGCGGTGCCGACGACTATCTGGTGAAGCCGCCGCGGATCGCGGAATTGATGGCCCGGCTGGAGAATGTCGTGCGGCGCGCGGCCGCCGGATCGCAACCGGAGCGGGCCGAAGTGGTCACCGGGGATGTGCGGGTCGATCTCGCGGCCCGGGTGGTCGAGGTCGCCGGTCGGCCGATCGCATTGACCCAGAAGGAATTCGAGTTGGTCGAGGCATTGGTGGAGCGGCCCGGTGCCGCGGTCAGCCGCCAGCAACTGATGGATCGGATCTGGGGCGATGCGTTCGTCGCGGTATCGCGTTCGCTGGACGTCCACATGACCGGACTGCGTGCGAAATTGGACCGACCTGGGCTGATCACCACCATTCGCGGCTACGGTTACCGCTGGGGTCAGTGATCGCATCGACCCGCGAGTTCAGGTAAGAGAAGCGGAGCCAGTATGCGCAGACGACTACTCGTCGCGCTGACGGTATTCGCGGCGATCGCGGTATTCGCCTTCGCGGTACCGCTGTCGCTGACCTTCGCGACCAGCCGCACTCAGGAATTCGTGGCCGATCGCTCCGGCGATGCCGACCGGTTCGCCGCCCTCGCCGATGCCGCCGTCGCGGAGGGGGACAGTCGGGCCCTGGCCGATGAGGTCGGCCGCTATCACGATCTATATGCGGAAAATGTGCTGGTCGTCGATGCCCGCGGCGCCCGGACGGTGAATGCGGGGGTGGATGTGGCCTCGGCTCCGGTGGTGGCCGCGGTCGCGGCGGCCCGCCGCAACCAGCGGCCGCAGCCGGTGAACCGACTGACACCGTGGAGTGGGCCGACGGTGCTGATCGCCCGGCCCGTCGGTACCGGGGTACAGGTCAACGGTGCGGTGGTGATCGAGGCCTCCACCGCGCGTGCCCGCCGCGATATCGCCCGCGCGTGGGCGGTGATCACGGTCGGGGCCGTGCTGATGATGGTGGTGTTCACAATGCTGGCGCTGAGCCTGGGGCGCTGGGTGCTGCGCCCGCTGGCGGCGCTGTCACAGGCGGTCGCCGAATTGACCGCGACCCTGCCCAAGCCGCGCGCCGAGGCCGCCGCGCACGTGTCTATCGCCCGGCATCACGGCGGGCCGCCGGAGATGCGCGCGGTCGCCGAGTCCTTCGATGCCATGGCGCTCGCCGTCGCGGATTCGGCGGACGCGCAACGTCAACTGGTCGCCGATACCGCACATGCCATGCGAAATCCGCTCGCCGCCTTGACGATTCGTCTCGACTCCCTGGAGCATGCGATCCCGGAGAGCGCGGTGGCGACCTTCCGCAGTGCGGGTGCCGAGGTCGAGCGGCTGACCGCGCTGCTCGATGGCCTGCTGAGTCTGGCGGTCGCCGAGACGCCCGCCGCCTTCGAGGCCGCGCGCACCCCGACCGGTACCGAAAACCACTGCGACGCGGTACAGGTGGTCGCGGACCGGGTCGACGCCTGGTACTCCGCATACGAGAACGCCGGACAGGAATTGTGCGCGGCACCCATGGTGCGGGAGGCCGATACCGGGGTCTCCGCCGATGTCCTCGCCCAGATTCTCGATGTGCCGCTGAGCAATTCGTGCAGCTATGCCGGATCCGGCGCGCAGACCGTCATGGTGGTCGATACCGAGCCGGGTTGGGTAACGGTGACCGTGCGCGACGATGGCGCCGGTGTCGAACCCGCGGAGATCGGCAAACTGACCACCCGCTTCTTCCGTGGCTCCGGGGCCGCCTCCGGCGGTTCCGGTCTGGGCCTCCCGATTGCCGCGGCGCTGGCCCAGGCGCGTGGCGGCACGCTGAGCGTGCGGCCGGTCGAACCGCGCGGACTCGCCATCCAGATCCGCCTGCCGGAGGCGGTGCGGACGTGATCACGCGGCGGATGTTCTTGGCGCTGACCGCCGCTGGCATCGCGGCCGGTGCCGTCGGGTGCGGCGGGGACGTGGCAACGGTGCGGCTGGCCTCCGGTGAGGTCGGCGGCTTCTATCACGCGTTCGCTCGGCTGCTCGCGGCCGTCGCCGCGGAGGCGGGGACGGTGCGGATCGAACCGGTGACCACTACCGGATCGCAGGAGAATCTGGCGCTGCTGACCAGCGGACGGGTGGATGCCGCACTGGCACTCGCCGATTCGGTACAGGGTGAGCGTCAGCCGGTCGTGGCGCTGGGCCGGGTGTACGAGAACTATCTGCAACTGGCCGTGCGGTCCGAAGGCGCGATCCAGCGGGTCACCGATCTGCGGGGCACCCGGATCAACCTCGGCGCCGCGGGCTCCGGCGCCGCGGTCACCGGAGAGCGGCTGCTGTGGGCCGCGGGCGTGAATCCCGGTGCGGACGTGGACATTTCGCATCGTCCGTTGCGCGATGCGGTGGCGGGCGTGGAATCCGGTGAGTTGGATGCGTTGCTATGGGCCGGTGGCGTACCCACCGATGCGCTCGACGTACCGGAACGGCTGCGGCTCATCGAACTCGGTGAGCTGGCGGCGCCGATGCGGGAACGGTTCGGGCATCTGTACGACCTGGTCGAGATTCCCGCCGACGCCTATGACGGCGGCGCGGCGATCCGGACGATCGGCGTCGCGAATCTGCTGCTCGCCGCCCCGACCATGTCGGACACCGCAGCGGGAGCGATCGTCGAACTGCTGGTCTCCCGGGCGGATGCGCTGGTTCCGGCCGAGGCGGCGGGAACCCAGTTCCTCGATACCCGCTCACTCATCGGAACCGATTCCGTTCCTTTGCATCCGGGCGCGGCCGCGGTCTACCGACGACGGCACGGCTGAACGCCGGTCAGGAACGGACCAGGCGCGCGATGGCGTCGGTAGCCTCCTTGATCTTGGCGTCGGCCTCCGGGCCGCCGGTGACCGCCGCGTCCACCACACAGTGGCTGATGTGGTCCTCCAGCAGACCCATGGCCACGGCCTGCAGTGCCTTTGTCATCGCGGAGACCTGGGTGAGGATGTCGATGCAGTACTTCTCCTCCTCGACCATGCGCTGCAGGCCGCGGGCTTGGCCCTCGATCCGGCGCAGGCGCTTGAGGTAGTCGTCCTTGGCGGTGATGTAGCCGTGCGAGGCATGGTCGTGCGCGGCGTGGTCGTGGCTGGTCGTGCCCTCGGCCGCGGTGTCCCGGCCCGGCGCGGGCGTGGTGTCATTGTGCGACGGGGTGGGTGTCACCGACTGTCTCCTCGCTGCTCGCCGGATCTCCGGCCCGACCTGGACTAATACCCCCCTAGGGTACAGTGTCGTTGGGGAATTGTCAGGTCGGTGTGCGCTCGGTCGCGTCGGTCGGGTCCGATGTTCGGCGCCGCTGCGGGCCGCGCGATGCCGCCGATCGCCAGCGCCCGCCGATCAGCTGCACCGGTGCGACCGATTCGGCCGACATCGGCCACGGCAACACCGCCGATGACCAGCGCGGCGCCGCCGAGTGCGACCGCCGCGCCGAGGAGGGTTGCGCCGGATGGCCGCCGCCCGCGCACCGTCCGGTTCCGGGCGATCACGACGACCGGCGCCAGGAATTGGATCATTGGCGTCACGCCGACTTGAAGATGGGGCAGTGACACGCTGGCCCGCACCCCGGCAGCCGCGATCACGCCGAACGTGCCGAGCGCAGGTGTCGCAGGCTGACGCGCGGGCCATCGTGGACGAAGGTCCAGTTGGCCGGATCCGGACCCGTCTGGTCGGGCGGCGAGGGCTGGCGAGAGAATCGGTGCATGAGTTTGGATGTTCGGCCCGCGCTCGCCGTGATCGGCGGTAGTGGCTTCTACGATTTCTTCGATAACGAGGCGACCACAGTCGAGGTCGATACGCCCTACGGCAAGCCGAGTGCGCCCATCGCGGTCGGTGAGGTGGAGGGTCGTCCGGTGGCCTTCCTGCCCCGGCACGGCAAGCAGCACGAATTCGCGCCGCACACGCTGCCGTACCAGGCCAATATGTGGGCGCTGCGCTCGATCGGAGTGCGGCGGATCTTCGCGCCGTGCGCGGTCGGCAGCCTGCGCGCGGACTGGGGGCCGGGCACCGTCGCGGTGCCGGATCAGCTGGTCGACCGGACCTCCGGCCGTCCGCAGACCTACTTCGACGGCGGAGGTGTGCACGTCTCCTTCGCCGACCCGTATTGCGACGAACTGCGTTCCGCGGCAACGAAATCCGCGACCGACGCGCTGCCGATGAAGCCCGCGGGGACCATGGTTGTAGTGCAGGGGCCGCGGTTCTCCACCCGGGCCGAGAGCCGCTGGTTCGCCGCGCAGGGCTGGGAACTGGTCAATATGACCGGCCATCCCGAGGCGGTGCTCGCCCGTGAACTCGAAATGTGCTACGCCGCAGTCGCTTTGGTGACCGACCTGGATGCCGGTCTGGAGGAGGGCGACGGTGTGCACGCGGTCGACGTCTTCGCCGAATTCAAGAAGAACCTCGGCCCCTTCAAGGAGCTGATCCGGCGTTCGGTTTCGGCGGTCACCGGAACCGACACCTGCGACCGCTGCCGTGTCCACGCGGGGGTGTCGCTGCCGTTCGAACTACCGTGAGCACTGGTACGGGCTGTACCGAGTGACCGACAGGTACGGAAATATCTTGGACAGATTGGGTTCGGAATCGAACGCGGGGTGTGGATGCGATGAGAGTGCTGGTCACCGGGGCAGCGGGGTTCATCGGGGCGCGGTTGCGGCGGGCGTTGGCCGCGGCCGGGCACGAGGTAGTCGGGATCGATGTGCTGTACGAAGCGGTGCACGGACCGGACGCGCAAGTGCCGGAAGGGGTTTCGCGGGTCGATGTGCGCGATGCCGAGGCGCTGGAACCGCTGCTGCGCGGCATCGATACCGTATGCCATCTCGCGGCGGTCACCTCCGCGACCGAATCGGCGGTGTTCGCCGCACACAATGAGCTGGGCACCGCGGTACTGCTCGATGTGATGGGACGGGCGAAGGTTCGTCATCTGGTGCTGGCCTCGTCCATCGCGGTGTACGGCGAGGGGCGCTATCGCGGAATGAACAGCGGGCCGTTCTATCCGGGGCTGCGGCGGCGGGCCGATCTGGATCGCGGCATGTTCGACCACCTGTCCCCGCGCACCGGGGAACTGCTCACCTGGGAGCCGGTCACCGAGGATGCACCGCTGCGCCCGCGCGGATTCTACGGAGCGAGCAAGATGGCGCAGGAAAACTATGCGCTCGCTTGGGGTCTGGCAACCGGTGCCGCCGTTACGGCGCTGCGGTACCACGGCGGCTACGGCGCGGGCGCGCACGCGGGGTTCATCGGAAAGTTCCTCGCCGCACTCGATCAGGGACGACCGCCGCTGGTGGACGAGGACGGCGGACAGGTCCGCGACGTCGTACACGTAGACGACATCGTGACCGCGACCGTGGCCGCCGTCGACCGCCGCCTCCCCGGCTTCGTGCCCGTGAACATCGCCTCCGGCCACCCGATCACCATGTGGGAGATCGCCTCGATCATGGCCAGGTCCCGCGGCGGCCCCGACCCGGTGGTAACCGGCCGCTACCTCCTGGCCGATGCCCGCCACATCGCCGCCGACCCCGAACGAGCCAGGCGCGCACTGGGTTTCACCGCCCGAGTCCCGCCCACCCAAGGCCTGGCCGATCTCGCCGCCCCCGCAGTGGAAACCACCACACCCCGCCCGGAATCCGCACCGCTACATGTGCGGGTCGCACCGAACCCGTCTGGGCCACAACGCCCCGAGCCACATCCCGCCGCACCGATCACGAAGGACCCACGCCCGAACCCGCCCGCCCCGAACGCCAACGCTGTGGTCCCGCATCCGAACCCGCCCGCCCCGAACGCCAACGCTGTGGTCCCGCATCCGAACCCGCCCGCCCCGAACGCCAACGCTGCGGTCCCGCATCCGAACCCGCCCGCCCCGAACGCCAACGCTGCGGTCCCGCATCCGAACCCGCCCGCCCCGAACGCCAACGCTGTGGTCCCGCATCCGAACCCGCCCGCCCCGAACGCCAACGCTGTGGTCCCGCATCCGAACCCGCCCGCCCCGAACGCCAACGCTGCGGTCCCGCTCCCGAATCCGCCCGAACGGATCGCGAAAACCGTTGCGCCCAATCCGGAGTCAGCGATATCCGGGGTCGCTTCACCGAACATGAACGCTGTCCCCCCAACTCCCGAACCGGCTGCCCCGAGGCCGGAGACCCCCACGCCGCAGTCGCCGACGCCGCAGGCGAGTGAGTCGGCGCTCCCCGGTCGAACGCCCGCACCGAAGCCAGAGGCCGCGGCGCCCTAGGCATTGTTGTGTCCTGGATTTTCCACGATTTCCAGTTGCGCCAGGACGAACTCGGGGGACCCAGGGGTGCTGCTGGGGAGGGGGGAGATTTCGAGGTCGGCGATGATCCAGTCGTTGGTTTCGCTTGCCAGGCGGACGTTGCGGAGTTGTGCGTGGGGTGCGCCGGAGAGCATTGTGTTGCGGGCGGCGATGATTCGGGCCCGGTCCGCTGGATGTGGAACGGTGCGTTCATCGACGCCGGCCCAGCGCAGTGCGGGGACGGGTTCGGTGACCCAGCGGATCAGTCGGATCTGGGCGGTGTCCATGATCGCGAGGTAGAGGTTGGGTTGGGCGCGGCGCAGCATATCGAGGGCGGTCGCCTCGAAGGACTTTCGTTGTGGCGCAATGCTGTCGGTGACGTCGACGGCCAGGCCGAGCCAGCGGTGCCGGTCCGCGACGGTATCCGCATTGCGGGCCGCCACCAGCAGCGAACGTGGGCCGGCCTTCGATCGCACAGTGGCCGTGCCGAGCCAGCGTGAATCGGGTTCGGATCGCGTGATGGTGGCGACGAGATCCAGTGCGCCGTCGAATCGTTCGACCATCTCGAAGGATTCGGCGCCCACCCAGCGGGTGCGGTCGATATCGAAATGCGGCCCGAGGCATTGTGGCAGCGCGTCCAGGCTGCGAGTGCGCGCATCGACCAAGAGCGGCGCGACCCCCGGCCGCGGCGGCGGATCACCGGGACCGACCCACACATGGATCGCGTACACCCGCTCATCCGGCCCGAAGATCGGCACGGCCCGCAGACGCCGCCCCGACCACGCCTGCCGAGACAGCGGCAGCACCTGATCCACCACCGATCCGTTCGCATGCGCGACGACGACCAGCGGCTGCAGCCGCGCGGGCACCGCCCGGTGAAAGGACTTCCATTGGCGCGGCGCCGTCCCGACCGCGAGCACCGACCAGCCCTCGGCGCGCCCGAGTGTTTCGATCAGCAGCCAGCGCTCAGTGATCACTTCGTCCCCCCTCCCCGCCCTCGAACTTACGACACCGTCACCGCCGATAGCCACTGCATATCGTGCCCGATCAGAGAGAAGCCAAAACGTAAGCGGCCTCTCATGTTTGCCAGCCGCTTTATTCGGCGGTGCGACCAGTTGTCAGCGCCACTGTGCCGGTCGATTCGGCGGTGCAACACGGGTGCCGGTCCTGCCGGGTTCCGGAGGTTGGGTGGTCGTTCGGCTACTGTGCCGGGGCTGTGAAGGCGTCGGCATGGGCGCGCGCCCATTGTTCGAAGGTGCGTGGTTCCCGGCCGGTTACCTCTCGCACGGTGGGATATACCTGGGATTCGTCCAGTGTGCCGTCGACGAAGAAGCTCCAGAATGCGTCGACGTATTTCTGCGGCATGGTCGCTTCGAGTTCGGCGCGCGTCTGCTCGTTGGTCAAACCCGCGCAGACCAGCGGCCGTTCGAGCACCTCGGCGAGCACGGCGATCTGGTCGGCGGGCACCAGCGCTCGGGCACCGGTCAGCTCCAGGATTCGACCCGCGAGTTCGCCGCCGGTCAGGGCGACCGCCGCGACGGCCGCGATATCGGCGGGATCGATGGCGGCGACGGGGACGTCGGGGAACTGGGCGCGGATCACGTCACCCTGCGCGAGCTGGGGCAACCAGCGCAGTGCATTCGACATGAACGAGCGTGGGCGCATGAACGTCCAGGTCAGACCGGATTCGCGCACATCACGCTCGGCCTGCGTCATATACGCGGAGACCGCGTTGTGCATATCCTGCAGCGCCGCCGAACCACCCGAGAGCAGGACAATGTGCTGTACGCCTGCCTTTTTCGCGCGGGCGAGCAGATCGGGGGTGTCCGCGTAACCGGGCAGCAGGAACATTCTGGTGACCCCGTCCAGCGCCTCGGTGAGGCTCTCCGGCCGATTCAGATCGCCCGTCACCGCCTCGACACCGGTGGGCAGTTGCGCGCGAGCGGGATCGCGGACCAGCGCGCGCACCGCAGTACCGGAATTGCTCAGCGCCGCAACCAGTTCCGTGCCGATATTGCCGGTTGCGCCGGTTACCAGGATCATGTTCGCTCCTCCAGTGTCGCACTGCGTTCGGTCGACGAATCGCTCGTCCCATCATGCGAAATCGCCGCAGCGGCGCCTCCCCATCCCAGGTAAACCTGCCGGAACGGTCGGCCGGTGTCGACCCGATCGAGATCGCGGCGCGCCGCCTCGACCGTACCGGCGGTGCATGGCGTTAGGCTCGCGCAGTGGAAATTCCGCTACGGCTAGAGGTCATCGTGGCCAGCACCCGCCCGGAGCGATTCGCTCCGGTGGTCGCCGACTGGTTTTTGCGCACCGTCCGGGCGAGTCCCGAGTTCGATACCGGCGTCATCGATCTCATGACCACCCCGCTGCCGACGGATCTGGTCGCAAACGCAGAGGTGGCGGCCTACCGCCAGCGCTTGGCCGCCGCCGACGCCTTCGTCGCGATCACCTCCGAGTACAACCACGGCTATCCGGCTTCCCTGAAGACCGCCTTCGACAACGCGAAACACGAATGGCGCGCCAAGCCCATCGGATTCGTCTCCTACGGTGGTCTCTCCGGCGGCCTGCGCGCCGTCGAACAACTGCGCCAGGTGGTCGCCGAAATCCACATGGTCTCCATCCGCGAAGCCGTCAGCTTCCACCAGGCCAAGAAGCAATTCGACGAAGCAGGCAACACCCAGGACGGCGCCGCCATAGACGCCGCCGAACGCCTCATCCGCCAACTGGCCTGGTGGGCAAGAACTCTCCGCGACGCCCGCACGACCAACCCCTACCCAGGCTGATACTGCACACGGAAGAGCACGCCGCAGACCACGGTGGCACAGGTGAAACGCAGTGCGCGGTCGGCGCGGTCCGACCGCACCACATGGACGGCGAGTGGGATGAGGCTGAGGTTCCGGCAACCGCGAGGGCTACTGCGGGCTGCCCGCCATTGCTCGCCGGCCGCGGGGGTGGCCGATGTAGGTGGCCTCGCGTGGAATGGAGACCAGCGTCAGGTCGACTTGGGCGGTGCCGGTTCGCAGCACGACATGGTTGCCGATGGCGCCGGGCTGGTGGATCGACAGGTCCGGGCGGGTGGCGGGCCAGCCCATCGGGTCGCCGGTTACATAGATCGTCGTGACACCGGCGTGCGGCGCGGGCGCCAGCACACCATCGACCACGGTCGCGGTGAATCCGGCATCGGACTGATGCGTCTCGACCGCGAGCTGCAGCCGTTCGGGATTCCCGATGGTGGTCACCAGGTTCTCCCAGGCATGCGCCCGATCGGTGCGGATCAGGATGCGCTCGCCGACCGCCAGCGCGCGGAACACCAACTGCTGAGCCAGATACAGCTCACCGGCCAGGTAGACCGTCGAGATGCCGGTACCGACGATGCGGACCGCGACACCCTGCCCCTCATCATCGGAGCCGATGAGCTGACCGCAGCCCGAGGACGGCAGGTGCAGCGCGCTGATGACGTCGATCGGGTACTCGGTCACCGGAACCGCATCGTCGAGATCCGGAACGGCCAGCGGCAGATGCGCGAGCAGCCCGTCGCGGTGCCGCCCGTTCATCGAGATCAGACCCTTGAGCTTGGTGCGCTCCGGCAGCTCGCGCGCGGTCAACCGCCAGGCCGCGCCGATGCTGACCGATTCGGCCGAACTACCGGGACGCAGCCGCACCGCGACGGTGGTGCCGCGCGACGGCGCGACCCACAGTTGCGACAGCAGATCCGAGCCGAGCCGCTTCGGGTCGACGGCGCTGCCGATATTCACGCTGTTGCCGACCTCGGCGTAGCGCCACCGATGGGTAAGTGTGCGCGGATCGAAACCCTGCGTGATCTGCAGGACCGCCTTGCGGATCTCCGGTGCGGTCAGGATGCGAGCGCTGCAGTCGGCGTCCTCGAGGGTGCGCATAATGCGTTGCGTCGCAATAGTTACCGCGCGCGAGGCGCCCTCGGCGCCACCACCGCGCCGGGCCGCGGCCTCCGGGCAGGCGATCGCGTCGAAACTGATCGCGAGCCAGACATTGCGGTGCGCGGTGGCGGGCAGCGGGCCGAGTAGCGATTCGTAGATCTTGCCCGCTGGCGTGCCGGAGCGGCTGCGGTGGCCGTGGCTGATGATGTCGATGCCGCTGAGCAGAATGTCGTGCTGGTTCAGGCATTTGGCCAGTTCCGGCAACGGCAGCAGGTGCGAAGCGTGCACGGTGGTGCGGGCGATCCGGGTCAGTCCGCCCTTGGGGGCCAGCACCTCGACCACCGTGACGACCCGGGTGCCGTCCCAGTACAGCCCGAGCGAGCGCCCGTCGGGGCCGCGAAAGTCGACGGTGTCACCGATCTGGTAGTCGCCGTGGGTCAGGTAGCGCCACCAGGTGGCGATCCAATCCAGGATGGTGCGTTTCGCGATCGGGATCAGCGGCAGCCCTCCCACGACCACCGCGACGCCCAACGCGAGCCAGCCGCCCAGTCCGGCGAACAAGGCGAGCAATCCGGCCGCGAGTCCGATCACCTGCGCTATCAGCAGGTTCCGCAGCGAGATGCGCCCGAGCAGCGGACGTGGTCCCGCCCCGGCTTGTTCGGCCATCGTCATCCCCCAAGTACCCGGTATCGGCCGTTTCGCATCGGCCGAGCTGAACAATAGTCCTCGGGAACTGTACTGTGTTCCGCGAACGCGAGCATTGTTCGGGGAGGGAAAAATGCCTTCAAAACCCACTACACGCTGGCAGGTGAGCGGTTACCGCTTCCTGGTCCGCCGGATGGAACACGCACTGGTCCGTCGGGACGTGCGAATGTTGCACGATCCGATGCGCTCTCAGTCCCGCGCCTACGCGGCCGGACTGATCATGGCCATTGTGGTGCTGGCCGGTTGCGGTGTGCTCGCACTGCTGCGCCCGCAGGACAAGATCGGCAGCAGCAAGATCCTGATCGGCAAGGAATCCGGCGCCGTCTATGTGGTGATCAACGATGTGGTGCATCCGACGCTGAACCTCGCATCGGCCCGGCTGGCGGCGGGTTCGCCGGAAAAGGCCGTCATCGTCAAGGAATCCGAGATCGGCAAGAAGGCGCGCGGACAGCTGATCGGCATCCCCGGCGCACCCCCCTCGCTGCGCTTCGACAAGGACGGCAAGGGCCGCACCTGGACGGTCTGCGATCAGTTGAAGGTCGACGGCAGTAAGGATTTCACCACCTCGGTGCTGGCCGGTGACCTGTCGCTCGGTGAGAAGGCCTCGGTCATGGGGAGGGACCGGGCGCTGCTGGTGCAGGGCAAGGACGCGACGTACCTGGTGTACGACAACAAGCGCGCCCGCGTCGACCTCAAGGACCGCGCCGTCACCGACGCGCTGAAGATCACCGGCGCGACCGCCCGCCCGATCGGCGAGGGCCTGCTCAATACGATTCCCGAAGTGCTGCAGATCATTCCGCCCAAGATCGACAACCCGGGCGGTTCGGTCGGCTACTCGGTCGGCAACCACCGGATCGGCGATGTGGTGCACGTGCCGGCGCAACCCAATACGGAATACGTTGTGCTACAGGACGGTCTGCAGCCGATCTCGGGGGTGACCGCCGAGATCGTCCGTAACCGGTATCGCTCGACATCGAGCAATGACGTCGTCGACCAGACGGACAAGACCTACGCGCCGGTGGCGAACACCCTGCAAGTCAGCACGTATCCGCAGACCGTGCCGTCCATCATCGACTACAAAGACCAGCCGATCAGCTGCTTGTCCTGGAAGCCACTGGCCGCCGCCGCGGACAATAAGGACGGCGGCAATCGCGCCGAGCTTTCGGTGCTGACCGGTGTGGCACTGCCGATTCCGGATAAGGCCAAACTGGTGCCCCTGGCCCAGGCGGATGGCTCCGGCGCCAACGCCGATTCGGTCTACATCCCGCCGGGCACGGGCGCATTCGTCCAGACCACCGGCATCGAACCGGACAGCCGCCGCAAGGACAGCAAGTTCTACATCGCCGACACCGGTGTCCGCTACGGCGTCAAGGACGCCGATGCGGAGAAGGCACTGGGCATGGACACCGATTCGGGCACGAAGGCCGAACCCGCACCGTGGCCGATCGTCGGCCTGCTCGCGTCCGGTCCGAGTTTGGCCCGCGCGGACGCCATGGTCGCCCACGACGGCGTCGCCGCGGACCCGTCGCCGTCGAAATCGCCTGTCGCCTCGGCGAATTGAGCGATCAGTCGGAACCGTCCCGCACCGCAGCCGCACGCAGTTCGGCGACTTCGGCTCGTAGCGCGCGGATTTCGTCGATCAGCACCGTGATCTCCCGGTCGGCGCGGTCGGCGGTGACCTCGACGGACCGCAGCTGCTCCATGACCCAACTGGTCGTGGTGCCGATGGCAAAGCTGATCAGGCCGATGCCGAGGGTCATCAGGATCAGCGCGATCATGCGGCCGTGCACGGTCACCGGATACACATCGCCGTAGCCGACGGTGGTCACCGACACCATCGACCACCACAGCGCGTCACCGAAATTGTGAATCTTGCTGTCGGGCGCGCCGTATTCGGCATCGAAGAAAGCCAGACTGCACAGCACCAGCGTCAATGCCGAACTGGTGCCGACGAATATCGCCAGCCGCGCGCGGGTCACCCGATTGCGGTTGAGCGTGTCGAGCACCAGCAAGGCGGCCCGCAGCAGCCGCACCGGTCGGAACGGCGGCAACAATACGATCAGCAGTTCCAGCGGATGGGTGCGCACGAACCGCCAGCGATCGGTCGACAGCCACATCCGGACGGCGAAGTCCGCGGCGAATACCGCCCAGATCATGATGTCGACCCGTTCGAGCCAGGCGTCCAATCGCGGTGACGCACCAGTGTCCAGCACATGCCAGGCGTAGACGCCGATGAACAACACGGCCAGCACCACCATCGGGATGCCGGTCGCCTGTTCCCAGACTTGTCTACGGCTCGGCTGTCCGTCGTCGTGTTCTGCTGCGCGCGTCAGGACCATGGGAACTACCTGTATCGATCGGGTGCGACACCCTATGTACCGCGGTTTGCCACGACGACGCTACATATCGTCGGACTTGACGCCGAACCGGCGTCGGATCGGGAACGAGGCGAGGTAGCCGAGAACCAGCGCGGCGCCGATGATCCCGGTACCGATCAGCGCGACATTGCGGGCCCGGTTGTCCGCCGGCGGTGCCGGTGCGGGCACCGCGAGCTGGGTGCTTTTGGCCGGGCTCGGCCGTTTGGGCGGCAGCGGCGTGCTGCTCACCTCATCGGTCAGCGCCGCGACCGGATCGACCGCGCCATAGCCGATGTACGGACTCCACCCCTCCGCAGGCGCGTGTGCGGTGGCCTGCATCCGCTTGACCACCTCCAGCGCGCTCAGCTCCGGAAAACGGGCACGCACGAGCGCGACCACACCGGACACCAGTGGCGTCGCGAAGCTGGTGCCGCTCATCGCCTGTTGCTGCCCTTGCTGATTCACCGTGCCGGTGGCGGTGCCGGTCCCGCGCGGGTCGAGCGAGACCATATTCTCGCCCGGTGCGGCCACACTCACCCACGGACCGGGCACGGTGAACTTCGACGGTGCGCCATTGGCATCGATCGAACCGACGGAGAGCACGTAGTCGTCCCAGCGCGCCGGGCTCACATTGATCTTGACATTGCTCCACGGATCGGCGGACGGATGCAGCGGATCGATGATCTGCTGTTCGGTCTTGCAGGATCCGTCCTGGTTACCGGCGGCCACGACCACGACCACGTTCTTCTCCAGCGTCGCGTATCGCACTGCCGCACCGATGGATCCGTCGACGTCATTGGACGAGCCGCACCACACCTCGGAGATATTGATGACGCTGACATTCGCATCGGCCGCGCGCCGGATCGCCGAGGCCATGGTGGCCAGATTGCCGTAGCCCTCGGGCAGGTCGTCGGGATTGCGCTCCCGGGACCGGCCCTCCTTCTGATACATCTTGCTGGTCTGACGGATCGTCATGATGCGGGCCTCCGGCGCGACACCGGAGAACCCCTGACCGTCGATCTTCGAAGCGGCGATCAGACCCGCGACGAAAGTACCGTGGCCGTCGCAATCCTCTGTGCCATCGCCCGAATTCGCGACGAAGTCGCCACCGGCGATCAGACCGGGCAATCGGGGATGGCGTGCCACGCCGGTGTCGATGACCGCGATGGTCTGGCCCTCGCCCTTGGAGAACCGCCACGCGCTGTCCAGATCGAGTGAGCGCTGCGCGGTCGGGATCGTCGCGCCCTCACCGCCGGATACGGTGTTCGAACAATCGGAATTCGCTGGCCGCTCGGTCTTTTCGGGCGGCGCCGCCGGATCACCGGCGGGCAGCAGCCCCGGGTTCACCGCGGGCGGGTGATCGGCGGACGCGGCGCCAGCACCGAGCCCCAACGACGCGCTCATGCCCAACGCCGCGACCGCAGCCGCGACGCGCAAATGCCGGTTCACAGCCCGCGAACGAGCGAGTAGAGCGAGGCCACCCAGAACACCAGCGGCAGCACGGCGGCCACGAACGCGTACTCCAGCAGTTCCACGCCACGGCGCATCGGCGGTGTCGCGGACTGGTTCGGAATGATGATGCCGAGAATCAGCGCGGCGACCAGCACGACCATCGCCGCACCGAAGACGGCCAGCGGCTGCTCCATACCGATGGCAACGCCGACCATCATGATCAGCACGATCGATGCGCCGCCCGCGATCAGCACCACGGCCTGCTCCGCGCCCGCATAGGTTCGACTGCGGAACATCAGCACCACCGCGGTCACCAGCGCCAGTGCGATACCGGGCCAATACGGATCGCCCGCACCGGGATCGGTGCTCGCGAGCGCGCCCGCCACCGAGACCAGCGTGGTCGCCGCGACAAGTCCGGCCAGGTACATCCGTGCCCGCTCCGACTTCACCCGCAGCGCGTCCATGGTCGGCAGCGCGCGGTGATCGTCCGGATCGTCCTCGGTCGGATCGATCGGGGTGCCGGGGGAGGGCACCGGCGGCAGCGGCAGGCTTGCGAGCAGCATCGAAACCCGCGGTGCGAGTGAGAGACCCGCGAGGCCGAGCGCGGCGACGGCCGCGCCGATGGCTTTCTCCGGCTGGTCGGTCAGCACGCCGACCAACCCGGACGGTACGGCGTATACCGCGAGCGTCGCGGCGCCGATGAACAGCGCGAGCCCGACTCCGGTGACGCGCCACGCGAGAATCGCGGTGGCACCGGCCAATACCGAACCGAGCAGCAGATGCGCCCAGCCGTAATCGTCTGGCACATAGAGCATTCCGGCGGTGAACGCGGCGGGCAGCGCACAACCGCCGAGCACCAGCGCGGTCGAGGTGTCGCCGTACATCCTGCTGAGCACCATGCCCGCGACCACGAGCAGAATCGCCACGGTCAGCGCGAGCGAACCGCTCACCCATCCCGGCAGCGCATCCTTGGACAGCAGCAGTCCGAGACAGCCCACGATCATGGTGAGCGCGGCGAGCACCGAACCGGTGATCCGCGCGACCTTCGGTGTCCAACTGCGGTAGTGATCGGCATCGGCGATCGCGACGTTGTACATGATGTCGTCGAACAGCGGCGTCGGCGCGGTGTGCGAAGCGCTTTCCAGCATCAGCAATTCGCCGTCGCGCACGCCGTGCTCGCCGAGGCTCAGCGAATTGGAGAAGGGCGGATGGCCGATTCGGGCCAGCACCCATTCCGCGGGCTCGAAGCGCTCGCCCTCATTGTCGAAATCGTTGGTGCGGCTGTGTTGAGCGACCATATCGACGACACTCGGAATCACCAGCGCGACCGGCACATCGACCGGAATCGCCATATCCACTTGGGTGTGCTTCGCAAGAATCGTGACCCGAGCAAGATCGGGTGCACGGACGATGCCGCGCGAGGATTCTTCATCGATGTGGTCAAGTCGCGCGTGCGTCAAGCTTCCCCCAACTCGGTCTCTACCTCGTATTTCCGCGTTCCGTGAGCGAGAGGGCCAAGCTTGCGAACCCACCGTTCGGGCAGCAGAATGCTGGTCGAACTGTACGACATGTCAGCTGTGCCCTCTACACTGAGGCCGAAAAAGCGCAGCTTGCGAAGAGGGGGATCTCGTTCGATGAGTACCGTCCGGTTCCAGCGGCGTGCGCGTCGCGAGATGCCGCGCACACCCGGCGGTGAGGTTACGCTGCAGCCGCCGCCCGAAATCCCACGGGTGACACCGGGCAGCCTGGTATCGAAGCTGATGCCGGTCGTGATGGTCGTCGGCATGGTCGGCATGATGGCGCTGCTGTTCACCCAGGGCGGCAGCATCGCGTCGAATCCGATGAGCATGATGTTCCCGATGATGATGGTCGTCTCCATGGTCGGCATGTTCGCCGGTCAGGGCGGCGGCAAGGGCCAGAAGGCGGCCGAGGCGAACGAGGACCGCAAGGACTACCTGCGCTATCTCGACCAGGTCCGCAAGGATGTCGACCAGACCGCCGCCCAGCAGCGTGCCTCGGTCGAGTGGAGTCACCCTGAGCCGGCCCTGATCTGGATGCTGGCCGGGACTTCCCGCATGTGGGAACGCCGCGCCGGGGACAAGGACTTCTGCCACGCCCGGATCGGCATCGGCGGGCAGCGACTCGCCACCCGTCTGGTCGCGCCGGAGACCGGCCCGGTCGAGGAATTGGAGCCGATCGCCGCGGTCTCGCTGCGCCGTTTCGTGCGCGCGCATTCGACGGTTCCCGATCTGCCGACCGCGATCGCGGTCAAGGGCTTCGCGACCATCGCCCTGGACGGCGACCGCGCCGAGGCCCGCGATATGACCCGCGCAATGTTGTTGCAGCTGTGCATGTTCCAGGCGCCGGACCAGGTCTTGATCGCCCTCGTCTGCGGCCCGGACACCGCTCGCGAATGGGAGTGGACCAAGTGGCTGCCGCACACCCAGCATCCGGACGCGCAGGACGGCATCGGCACCCAGCGCATGTTCTACGGCTCGATCCGGGAGGCCACCGCCGGCCTGCATCCGTTGCTGGCCAACCGCGTTCGCTACTCCCGCAACCAACCCGCCAACGCGAATCTGGTGCATATCGTCATTGTCGTCGATGGCGGTCTGCTCGAGGCCGAAGAAGACCAACTCCGCGAATCCGGTTACGAAGGCGTGACCATTATCGACTTGTGCGGCTACGCACCGCGTTTGGCCGTCTCGCGCGGCATCAAGATGGTCGTCGAGAACGGTGAATGCGTCGGCCGCGGCGCCACCGGCAACCAGGAGCGTTTCGCGCTCATCGACCGGATCAGCCCGCAGCAGGCCCAGCAGGTCGCGCGCCGCCTCGCCCCGTATCGCGCCGCGACCCAGCGCAGCAGCGATGTCGAACACGATGACGCCGAAGTGATCTCGACCTGGACCCAGCTGATGAAGCTCGGCGATATCGGTACCTTCAATCCCGAACATGCCTGGCGTCCGCGCTACGGCCGCGAGCGGCTGCGTGTGCCCTTCGGTGTCGGCGCGGACGGCGCGCCCATCGAACTCGATATCAAGGAAGCCGCCGAGAGCGGTATGGGTCCGCACGGATTGTGCATCGGCGCAACCGGTTCCGGTAAGTCGGAGTTCCTCCGCACCCTGGTGCTCAGCCTCTTGGCCACGCACTCACCGGATCAGTTGAACCTGGTGCTCGTCGACTTCAAGGGTGGTGCGACCTTCCTCGGACTGGACGGTGTGCCGCATGTCGCGGCCGTCATCACCAACCTCGAAGAAGAAGCCGACCTCGTCGACCGTATGCGTGACGCGCTGGCCGGTGAAATGAACCGCCGCCAGGAAGTGCTGCGCCAGGCGGGCAATTTCGCCAACGTCTCCGAATACGAGAAGGCCCGCGCCGCCGGTGCCGACCTCGACCCGCTGCCCGCACTGTTCGTGGTGCTCGACGAGTTCTCCGAATTGCTCACCCAGCACCCGGATTTCGCCGAACTGTTCGTCATGATCGGCCGCCTCGGCCGGTCGCTGCACGTGCACCTGCTACTCGCCTCGCAGCGCCTCGAGGAAGGCAAGCTGAAGGGCCTGGAGAGCCACCTCTCCTACCGCATCGGCCTGAAGACCTTCTCCGCCAATGAATCCCGCCAGGTTCTCGGCGTCCCCGACGCCTACAACCTGCCCGGCATCCCCGGCGGTGGCTATCTCAAGTCCGACTCCGGCGAGATCCAGCGCTTTCAGGCCGCCTATGTCTCCGGCCCCTACGTGGGCGGCGGCTCCCAGCGCGAGGTCACCCAGGCCGGTGTCGCGGGCGGCGAAATCGATATCAAGGCACGCCCTTTCACCGCAACCCACGTCGACTTCCGCGCCATCGACCGCGTCCCGCTGCCGTCGGAGCCGTCGCACGATCCGGAACCGCAGTCCGAAGACGGCGAACAGATCTCCAACCTCAATATGCTGGCCTCCCGCATCCGCGGCCATGGCCGCCCGGCCCACGAGATCTGGCTTCCGCCCCTGGACGAGGCGCCCACCCTCGACCAGCTCATCCCGCGCAGCGTGCTCACCGGCGAATACTCCGCCATCGCCACCCTGCGCGCCCCCATGGGCATTGTCGACCGCCCGTACGACCAGCGCCGCGACCCCTTCGTCGTCGACCTGTCGGGTTCCCGAGGCAATGTCGCCGTGGTCGGTGGCCCGCAGTCGGGCAAGTCGACCGCCCTGCGCACCATGATCATGGCGCTTTCGCTCACCCACACCGCAGAGCAGGTGCAGTTCTACTGCCTCGATTTCGGTGGTGGCACCCTGGCCAGCCTGGAAGGCCTGCCGCACGTGGGTTCGGTGGCCAGCCGCTTGGACGAGGACAAGGTCCGCCGCACCATCGCCGAGATGACCACCATCGTCCGCCAGCGCGAGGCCCGCTTCCGCCAACTCGGCATCGAATCGATGACCGAATTCCGCCGCCTGCGCGCCATGGACCCGGCCAGCAGCCCCGGCGCCGCTGGCGCACACGAGGATCCGTTCGGTGACGTCTTCCTGGTGATCGACGGCTTCGGCTCCATCCGCCAGGACTTCGACCCGCTCGAACAGCCGATCATGAACCTTGCGGTACAAGGCCTTTCCTATGGCGTGCACGTCGTCATCGCCCTCAACCGCTGGGCCGAGGCCCGCCCTGCTCTGAAAGACCAGATCGGCACCCGCATCGAACTCCGCCTCGGTGACCCGATGGACTCCGACCTGGGCCGCAAGTTCGCGTCACTGGTCCCGCAGGGCCGCCCCGGCCGCGGTATGACGCCGGAGTGCCTGCACATGTTGACAGGTCTGCCGCGCATCGATGGCAGTGCCGCCCAAGAGAATCTCGGCCAAGCCGTCGCGGACGCGGTGTCAACCATCGCCCGGCTCACCCCGGGGCGTCCGGCTCCGGCGGCCAGGATGCTGCCGGAGATGTTGCCGCGCGAACAACTGCTGCAGCTGGCGGGCAACTGGCCTTCGCAGGTCAACCGGGAAGCCAAGTGCATGCGAATTCCACTCGGCATCAACGAATCCGAGCTGGCGCCGGTATACCTCGACTTCAACGAAAGCCCACACTTCATCGTCATCGGTGACACCGAGAGCGGTAAGACGACCCTGCTTCGGTCGATCATCGAGGGCATCGCGGCCTCGAATACTCCGGACCAGGCCCGTTTCATCCTCGGCGACTATCGACGGTCCATGCTGGGCCTCGTGCCCGACGGCTATCTCGCCGGATATGGTTCCACCGCACCGCAATTCACCCAGAACATGGCCGATCTCGCCGCTTATGTCGCACAGCGGACGCCGGGACCGGATGTCACGCCGCAGCAATTGCGCGAGCGCTCCTGGTGGCGCGGTCCGGAGCTGTACGTGATCGTCGACGACTACGACCTGGTCGCCTCCTCCAGCGGCAATCCGGTGTCGGCGCTGTTGGAGCACCTTCCGCACGCCCGAGATCTCGGTTTCCACGTGATCATCGCGCGGCGCTCCGGTGGTGCGAGTCGGGCACTGTACGAAGCGACGGTTGCTCGCATGAAAGACCTCGGATCGGCCGCTCTGGTCATGAGCTGCAATAAGGACGAGGGCGTGCTGTTCGGTAACACCCGCCCGGGCATCAAACCGCCCGGGCGCGGAACCTACGTCACGCGCAATAGCGAGGGCCTGATCCAGCTGGCGTGGATGCCTCCGGCGGAATGATGCCAAGTGTCGATCTGGTGGTGACGGATACCCGCGTTTGGGCGCGCGGTCCGGCCACACATTGGGATGTGCCGCCGTCGGTGGTGCTCGGTAGCAACGGGGATCTCGTTGTCGGAGAGCCCCTTACGCCACCGACACAGGTGTGTTCCGCGATTCAGTACGTCGGCGCGGACCGGATAGCCCTGCTTCCGCGCGTTCCGGCCATCGGCGAAGCGATGACCGCGGTATTCGGCACGGTGCTGCGGAATCTCGGTGTTCCGATTCCGTGCGAACAGGTCACCATCGTGTGCCCGACCGAATGGGGCGGGCGACGACGCGCGATCATCGACGATGCCGTTCGTCGCTACGCCACCGATATCGTGTTCGAGGACACGGCGATACGTGCCGTGGTCGCCGATGCGGGTGCGGCACGCAGCAGGCGTACGGTCGTGCTGGAGTTCGGGCCGCTGTCGACTACCGCGACCGCCGTCGTGCGGAGCCACCAAGGCATTCACATCGAAACATGTGAACATGAACCGAATCTCGCGATATCCGATATTGCGCCGGAAACGACTGGATTCGACGAGCTGTCCCCACTCTTCGATCGTCTGCTCGCGGGTCAGCCCGCCGATATGGTTCAAGCGATAGGTGTTTCGGATCCGGCGAAACTGGACCTCATAAGGTCGGTAGCGCAGCAGTTCTGCGGGCCGAGCGTAGAACTGCGTGCGATAGCCGGAGCTGATCTGGTGCGCGGACCGCGACCGGAGCCGGAATACCAACCCGAGATCACGCCAATGCCGACGACGGAATGGATGCAGCCGCTACGGCAGCGGGCCGCGGCCATGCAGCCGCCAGGTCGCAATACCAAAATGTACGTGCTGGGTGCCGTTGCCGCGGTCGCGGTGGTTGCCGCAACCGCCATCGGTGCGGTGTTCGCGTTCGGTGGCTCGGAAGACAAACCCACTGCGTCCGCAACGAGCGCATCTGTGCCTGCGGGTCCGACGTCGCTGTCGACCGGCATGCGGCCGGCGCCGACGACCACACCGAAGTCCGCATCGGAAACCGTTGGGCGCGTACGCTTCCAGATGCCGGCCGGATGGCGATTCGCGCAGGCACCTGACCCGAGCAAGTCTCGGGTCGATCTCGTCCCCTCGGACGGAACTCGGGCGCGCATCAGCGTGATCCAGACTCCGGTCGCCGCGGGCACCGGTTATGAGCAGGTCGCTGCGAACCTCGACGCCCAGATGAAGCAGCGCCCGAGCGGCTCGGTCAGCGAGCTGAAGCGCGACGTCGTATTCGGCGGCAAATCGGGCCTGGCCTACACCGAACAACCGGGCGACGGCTCAACCGTGAACTGGCATGTGTTGGTAGAGCACGGACTTCAGGTCAGCACGGGGTGCCAGTACATCAGCGACTGGCAGTCGCTCGCCCAGACCTGCGAGCAGTTCGCGGCATCCATCCAGACGACGCCGTAATCGCAGTTCCACACAAATCATTCGTGCCCCCCGGCAATCTGCCGGGGGGCACGAATGGTTCCAGTGGATCTCAGAAGAGGCCAGCGAGGGCGGTGTCCGTGCCCTGAAGCTCGGAATTGCCCTTGTCGACGAGCTGAGCGGCACCCTGCAGCGTCGTGTTCAGCTGAACGACGTGCTGGTTCCAGGTCGTCTGGTACTGGTCGAAGGCATCCTTGGCCGCACCACCCTGGGTGTCGAAGAAGGCCTTGACCTTCTTCTCGAACGCCTCGAGCTCGTTCCGGATGGTCTCGGCGCGATTGATGATCTGACGGGCGCCGTCCGCAACGCCGTCGAAATTGGCGGAGATGGGCTTGCCGCTGCTACTCATTTGTTCAAGCTCCTATGCTGCGTAGTTCTGGAATTTAGACCGCCGGCAGGTCGAGGCTGGAAACCTGCGCCTGCACCTTGGAGGCGAAGTCATTGGTCTGATCGGAGAACGAGTTGCTCATCTTGAGCAGCTTCTCGGAGGTCTCCATCAGTTGGTCGTTCATCTTGTCGGCCTGGAAGTAGTAGCGCTCCATGAAGGCGTTGAACGCGTCGCGGGCCGCACCCTGCCAGTTGGCGCCGTTCGTCACGTTGTCTTCATCGGTCTTCAACTGCCGGATGGCCATCATCAGGCTGTTGTGCTGCTCCTGGAATTCCTTCGCCTTCGCATTGATACCCTCGGTATCCGCAGTGAAATTCCCTGGTGAAGTCATCGCTTCTGCTCCTGGTTCTGGTCCTGGTCAACGTCCCAAGTGCTAGTTGACCTCTTCATATGGTTGGACGCGTCCTGGGCCCGTTCGGTTCCATCCAGTTCGAACGAATCTGGTAGAGCCACCGCGTCGCACGGGCGCTGTAGCGTTGTCGACCGGCTACATCACGGTCGGAGGGCCTCACAGATCCCCCCGGATGTCTCGGACCGCAATGTCGTCGTTTCGGTCGCCACCAGCACACCGATCCCCTCCTTCCCCCTTCGCGGCCACCTGAACTGGCGAGTGGGCTGGCTGCGAACACCCTACCGAACAGCGCTGTGTCGCGTCTACAAGACGGATCCCAGTTCGATAAGGGTCGTGGGTCACGTCCGATGCGCTACTTGACGACCTTGGCGATCGTCGGAACCATCTTGTCTACCAACGTGTCCTGGGATTGCCCGGTCCACACCTGAAAGGCCTGCACGGTCGACGGATCATCGACCACAACGATTTTCGCGCTACTGGACAGAATGCTGCCCGGCAATCCGCGCAGGCCACCGTTTCCGGCTTGACTGTCGGTCCGCAGCACGATCACGACCTCGGAATCGACGTCCGTCGAATAACTGGAGGCCGACAGCGCACGCGGCGACTTCTCATCGCCGACGGCTTTGTATTTGGGGCTGTAGACGAAGCCGATATTCTGCAGGAACTTGGATTGCTCGCTGGGATTGAGCACCACCGAGAGGGTGGAGTTACCAAAGTTGAATGCAGTGACCGTCTTTCCCGCGAATTGCGGATTGGCATTGCGGGCTTCGGCCACCTTGTCGCCGCCACCGCCGGGATCCGATCCGCCCTTGGTCAAGAGGAAGGTTCCGGCTGCGATGGCGGCGACCACCACCACGGCGAGCGCACCGGGTACCAGGAAGCGACGGGTGCGCGATCGTTCTGCGTGATTCCGCTTGGTCGCGATCAGGCTCTGGTCCGTATTCTCGCGCGGCATGAATCCGGTAGTGGGAGTGTGGGTTCGAGTGTTGTATCCGGCGGCAGAACGATACTGATCCTCGACGACCGGCATCGGCATCGACGGATTCGAATAGCCCGAGACGGGCATGCGGGCATCGGTGGCGTACCCCGCCTCTGGCGCGCGGAACTGATTGCCGTAGAGCGCCGCCTCGGCCGCCTGGGTGAACTCGCGGCAGGTCGCGTAGCGCTGCTCCGGGTCCTTGGCCATAACCTTTTCGATCACGGCGTCCAGAGCGGGCGGCAGACCGGGCCGGACCGCGCTCAGCTTTGGCGGCGGCTCGTGTAGATGCCCCATCATGACCACGGCGGGCATGGTCGACGGATATGGATTCTGACCGGTCAGCAGCTTGAAGAACGCGCACCCGAGGCTGTAGATGTCGGCGCGGTGATCCAGGCTGGTTCCGACCAGTTGCTCGGGCGGGGCATAGGCGACGGTAGCCATGAAATTGCCTGTCGCCGTGAGATCTTGACCGTCCTCGGCTGACTTCGCGACACCGAAGTCGGTGAGCAGTACCCGCTCCTCGTCACCTTCCTCGGCGGCAGAGAGCAAGAAATTGGCCGGCTTGACGTCGCGGTGCAGCAGCCCGCGCCGGTGCGCGTAGTCGAGTCCCTTGCCGACCTCGGACACGATGCGCAATGCACGCAGCGGCGTCATCACCGAGGGCCCCTTCTTGGCCTCGTCGGCGGCATCGACTCCGTCGATGTACTGCATCGCGATCCAGAGCTGGCCGTTCTCTTCGCCGCGGTTGTAGACGGCGACGATATTCGGGTGGTCCAGTCCGGCAGCCAGATTCGCTTCGCGCTCGAAGCGGGCGCGGAACTCGTCATCGGTGGATAGATCGGCGCTGAGAACCTTCAGTGCGTCGCGGCGGGGCAGGATCGGGTTCTGGGCCAGATACACCGTGCCCATGCCGCCGCTGCCGAGAACCTGAAGTACCCGGTAGCCCCCAACGATTGCGCCGGGCCGCAACGCCATTCGGTCCTCCTCCATGATGTCGAATGCCCGAATACGCGAGCCTCCGCCAGAAATCTAGCAAGTCGTCGGTGGGTATTCGAGTCGCATCGCACCGTACTCAGCGACTCTGGAGCAGGGCATACTGCGCGGAGATCTTCTGGTGCAGATCCTGCAGCTGTTTGCCGAAGGCCTGCACGACGTACCGATCGACTTGGAACAGGCACAGATTCATCGACCCGTTCGGATTCTGATCGGTGACCCCATCCGCGAAGCATTCGACATGGTCACCCAGCCCGGCGGGGGCGGCCAATAATTTCTGGTCGGACTTCAGCGGCTGCCACGTCGTCCACAGGCCCACCGCATCCTGGAGCGTCTTGGTCCGGAAGACGACGGCATCCCCGAAGGACACCAGATCGACCCCGTGCTTCTCCAGCTCCGGCAGCGTCTCCTGGCTGGCATTCATCAACGCCACCGTCCCGCGGCCACTGAAGAAGCCATCGGGTTCCGCACGAATCGGCCGCTCCGGATTGCTGGGGATGGTGCGACCGAGCAAACCCTGTGGGTCGAGCGGAATACGCGAGAGCTCGCCCGCGGGAGTCGGCTGAAACTTGTCGAGCAATGGAAGCTGCACATCGAGCATCTTTTCGACCTGCGATGTCAACGCGGGCAGGTTGGGTGCGGAGGTATCGTCCACGACTTTGATGTAGATGACATATCGGTCCTGCACGGTCCACGAGCCGATGGAGGAGATATCCGGTCGCCAATGCGCGTAGGTATTCGGCTTGGCGATCGTCACCGGCTGGTTGTCGCGGTTATAGGTGAAGTCGTCGTGCTCCAAGGTCGGTCCGACGGTGGATGCGGTCTGCGCGTCCGGGAACAACAGCACCGCGATATTCAGAGTCCGCCGCTTGTCTTCCGGCGCGCCGCCGGTCTGCCATGCGTTCACCCAGCCCGCCACCAGGTCTTTGGCGACTTCATCGAAGGTGTCGTTGATGACGAGGCGACCGAGAGTCTTACGGTTGAGCACAGTATGCGGCGCGATACTCCACGCGTCTTCGACGTAGGAAGGATCGGCTTCGTAAGGCAGCGCAACGTAATCGGCCAGCCGCTGTGCCTCGCGAATCCGAGCTTGCTTATCGCTCTTGGCATTACCTACCTGGCGCGGCTTGGTCTGGTAGTTGCCGACATCGAGCTTCGATACGTCAGGTTGTACGCGGACCGGCTGGCCGGTCACCTGAGCGCCACACGCTGACAACGCAGTCAACGCCGCGGCCGTCAACAGCGCCGCCACCAATCGAACGGCCGTCGTCGTCGCGAGCTTCATGCCTCCCCTAACGCCCGTAAGCAAGTAACTTGTATTGCGCAGCGGCCTTTTGGTATGCCTCCTGCATATTGGTCCCTTGGACCCGCGCGACATATCGGTTGTACGCGAGATAGCACACCGGCGGATAGGAAAGCGAAGAGCTCTTTTTATCCTTGACATCGAAACACTTGGTGTCGGGCATATTCGGGGGTGCGTCGACCGGGCGATATCCATCGGTCTTCTGGTCGATCATGGCGGCGATCAGACGGACGGAGCTGCTCGAATCCCGTGTCCGATACACCTTCTCACCGGAATAGGCGACCAGATCGACGCCCGCATCGTCGTAGGCGGCCTTCGCGAGTGCTGGGAAGTTCTCCGAATGCAGCGCGACGTGTCCGGGCATCAGCACCGTGCGATCAATTCCGGATACGCTCTTCTGCCGCTCTTCGAGCGGTAGCGTCCGGCCGAGCAGTCCGTCGACATCCATTGGGAGGGATGCCAGTTGATCGATCGGTGTCGGCGAGTAGTCCTTCAGCATCTCGATCTGTTCGGTGAAGGCCGCCTGGGTGAAGGCGATCAGTGGCGCGGTGTCGACAGGTTCACTGATCGGATCGTCGATATAGACGTAGAGCAGCATGGCGTCGTGCACGAGGAATGAGTCGAGAGTCCGTTTGCTGGGCGACCATTTCGCACGAGCAGTCGGATGCTCAGGGATCGTCACGGTCTCGCCGGGCAGTACCTCGGCCTGACGGTTCGCAAGGCGACGAGCCGCGGTCTCGGCCTTGCCCTGGTCGGCGAACCGGAGCGTATCCATGATCACCGAACGGCCGAGCCAGAACGGGCTCCGACGCTCACCCGTCGTCTCCCATCCAGCGACGAGTCCTTGGGCGAGATCGGGGAATTCTTCGTTATCGATCGACGAGATGGTGGCCGGGGATTTCAGCGTGGTCCGCCCATCGATGGTCGCCAGGCGTTGGAAAGCGAATTTCCCGTCTATATCGAAAGGTAGCGGTACCGAGTTTCCGAGCCGTACCGACTCCAGATCGGCTCCCGAGTCGGCCTTGCGTGTTGTTTCCATATCGCGCGGTGTTGTCGGATAGTTGCCGGAATCCAGTTTGGCAATGTCGATGGACGGCGTGGTCGTGCCCTCGCTGTCACCGCAGGCAGTGGTCGCTGCGATGGCCACGGCGATAATGGCGTACAGACTGTGTCGCAATCGCATGGCCGGACTCACTCACTCTTCGCCAGAATCGCGTACTGAGCCGCGGCACGCTGGTACAGCACCGGGTCCACCGCCCCCGCAAATCCTCTTGCGACGACGACGGCTACGTATCGCCCGTAGACCACAGCACAGAACTGGTCGAAACTCCTGAGATCAGTTGCTGTGTCGAGCTTGACGCACCGGACGTCGGGAAGACCCGGCGGTGGTGCGAGTATTTCGTCATTCTTACCGGTCTTGGCCAGTGCGGACTGGAGGTGGAAGGCGCCGGGTAGGTCACGCGCACGGTAGATGATCGCGCCGCGGCGGCCGACCAGATCGACCCCGCTTTCCTCGAACGCCTGCTGAATATGGACCGGGTTGCGCTCGAAATGCAGTTCGCCCGCGGGTGCGAAGTAGCCGAAGTCCGCCTTGCCGATGAAAGGATCGCTGTGATCTGGGGCCTCTGGCAGGGCGCGCCGCATGATGCTGTCCGGATCAGTGGGCAGGTCGAGGAGATCGTCCAGCGCGATGGGCTTCTGCTGGTCCAATCGAGTGACCTGGAGGTCGATGACCTTTCCGATAGTGTCCGGGATCGCGGCCTGGTTCGTTTGGGGCAGTGCGGTATTCACCACGATGACATAGGGGCCGTGTGCGGTGAACGAGATGACCGTTCGGTCGTCCGCGGACGACGCCCGAGCATCCGTATGCCCCGGGATGGGCACCGAATGTCGGCCCGGATCACTGTTCCCGACCTGATCGAACTGGTCGGCGGCGGCACGACCTGCCGCATCGGTCGGAAAGCGCAGTACCGAGATGATCAACTTCTTGTGGTTGCGAAGATTGTTGTTGCTGCCCACGACATACACCCCGGCAAGGAGGTTGTTGTCCGTTGCGGCGGGGCGGTACTTCTCTGGAAAGGACTTCTCGCCGATCATCGATTCGGCCTCGGACATGAACTTCTGATTCGACGTATCGCTGATCTCGCTGTCGATCTCATAGGGATGCACCAGGTAGTTGAGCATCCGGCGCGCCTCGATCAGCCGTACGTCGGGAATGGTGCTGACGTGGGGGTCATAGGTAGTCGGCTCCGGGGCGTACGCCCCCGTCTTCAACGCCGCCACGTCCACCGGCGCCAGCCCCGGTTCAGGATGGCCCGTCACACTCCCAGCGCAACCCGCACTCACCACGGCCAGCAGCGCGACGAATCCGCCTCTGAACCTCATACGTCCCCCGTTCCTCCCCGCTCGCATACTCCCCGCGGGATCCTACTCGACGCAAGCCGCCAACACCGGGGGCTGGATTCGGTGCGGGGTTGGGGCATTGGGGGCTACTTGCCGAAGGCCAGCAGCTTGTACTGCGCCGCGAGCTTCTGGTCGAGGTCTTGGCGCTGGTTGGCGGTGACCGCGGCTACGTAGCGTTCATACGTTAGGTAGCAGATGAATTCGACGAGGTTGCGGGATTTGGTTGCGTCGTTGTCGAGCTGCTTCGAGCATTTAGCGGTGGGAAGGCCCGGTGGGCTGTCGGTGGGTTCGAAGAGGCCGGTGAGTTGGTCGAGGAAGCTTGCGGTGAGTCTGCTTGCGGCGGCGGGGTCGGCGGTGCGGTAGATCGAGGAGTCGCTGTGGGCGACCAGGTCGACCTTGGCGTCGTCGAATGCGCGCTTGCTGATATCGGGGCGTTCCTCGAGATGCAGTGCGGCGTGGGGGGTGTAGGCGCCAGTGATGTCGGCGTCCCCCTCGGAGGGCGGGTTCGCCAGCGTCCGGGCAACCAAGCCGTCGATATCGGCGGGTTCCTGTGCGACCTTGTCCGATGGTGTCGGGGTGTAGCCCTTCAGCAGTTCGAATTGTTTGTCGAACAGCTTCTTGGTGAAGTCGATCAGCGGGGCCGGATCCGGTGGGGTCGCGAGGCTGTTGCCGACGTAGGTGTAGAGCAGGTAGTCGTCGCGCGCGATCCAGGTTTTGACAGCATCGTATTGGCTCAGTGCGGATTTGGCGTTCGGATAGCCGGGAATCGAGAGCGGCCCTTTGCGGGAGTAGGTGTCGTTCTTCTCGTCGGAGAACACGTCCATGGCGGTCTTCGCCTGCGCATTGTTAGAGAATCGAAGCAGGGTGAGGTCGATGTTCAGCCCGAGCGAAGTGTTCTTCCTACGGGACCCCGATGTGGTCCAGCCCGCGACAAGACCCGGGGCCGCAGCGGCGAAGTTGTCGACGGATCCGCCCAGCCAGCCATCTCGCGGCGGATTCTGCGGGGTGAACGGATGCAGGTAGAACGGGCGCTGGTTGTAGACCAGGCGACTGTCCAGATCCATCATCAGCGGCACGAAGTCGGCCAGCCGGATGGACTCCTGTACCGCACCGGTTTCCGCCGTTCGCTGCTTGTCGATATCGCGCGGTGTCGTCGGATAATTTCCGGGCGCCAGCTTCGATACATCCACCGCGGGGGCGGGGTCGCTCGACCCGCCGCAGGCCGCGGTCATCGCCAGTGCGGCCGCAATTACGAGGCAGAGCAGGCCGTTTCGGTATCGATGGTGCATCGGTGCGCTCATTGGGTCTTGGCCAGGATCGAATACTGCGCGGCGGTCGCCTGGTACAGCGTCGGGTCGAATTGCCCGAGACCCTGTCCCTTGGAACCGAGCACCGCGACGTAACGGTCGTACACGAGGACGCACAGATATTTGCTGCTGAAGATCGGCTCCGATTCGTCCAGCTTCAGACAGCGCACGTCGGGTAGACCCGGTGGGCTGTCGATCGCTTCGTCATCGGTGCCCAAGTGCGCCAACGCGTTCTGGAGTCGAAATGATGCCGTGAGGTCACGGGTGCGGTAGAGGGTCGACTGGTTCTGTGCGACGAGATCGGTACCGGTTTCCTGCAGCGTCCGCTTCAAATCGGGGCCGTTGCGCTCGAAGTGCAATTGCCCGATGCCGTCATAGCTGCCGACGTAGTGGTCCCGCGAGTACTCCCGTGTCTCCTTGGTCGGCGGCAGTGTGCGCCGCATGATCCCGTCGGGGTTCAGCGGCAGGTCGAGGATATCGTCCAGCGGTGTCGGGACCAGGCTGTCCAGCTTCGGGATTTGCAGGTCCAGCATCTTCTTGAATTGCGTCCCAAGGGCTTTCGGGTCGGATTCCGGCATGGTGATCATGCTCAGCAGCACGAACGGACCACGCGCGAGGAAGACGTACCCCTTCTTATCGTTGTCCGAGGAGGCCCGGATATCCGGATAGCCGTCGATCGCTACCGGGTGCCGCCCCGGTTTGAATTCATCGGTCGCCCGGTCGAATTCGGTGGCCGCGGTGCGTGCCGCGGCGTCGGACGGGAAGCGAAGTAGCGCAATGGCCAGATTCTTGATGCTGCGCAGACTGTCGTTGGACCGCTGCGTGTACACCCCGGCGATCAAGTTGTTGTGCTCGACGACCGGCAGGTACTGACCGGGCAGTACACCGACGAAACCGTCGTCGAAGATCGAGGACGTCGCCTCCACCAAGCGGGTGTCGACGAGGTGGCCGATATCGCTGTCGACGTCATAGGGCAGCACCAAATAGCCCAGCATGCGCCGGGATTCGATGCGGAAGACATCGTCCTTCTCGAAATCGTCGGTGGTGTAGTCCCGCGGCGCGGACGGGTAGGGCCCGATATTGAGGCCCTTCGGATCCACCGCGGTCATGCCGGGTCCGGCGTGACCGGGCACCTCGGTGGCACAGCCAGCGACAACGCCGACGACGAGTATCGCCACCACCGTGGCGATCGCTGCTGTTCGAAGTTTCGATGTCGCGGCGAATCTCACGTCCCACCCGTCCGTTCACGTTCCTCCGGGCGGATCCTACTTCACCTGGGCCTCGAGCACCGGGACCAGCTTTTCCAACAGGACTGTTGGCTCTGTTGGCTCAGAGCGTATTTGAGAACTCGGGATCGGAATCGTGTGGCACCGTTGGTCACTGGAGTCGCCGTTGCTGTCGGTGGCCTGTGTCACACTCGCCGGTGATGAGCCGCCACACCACGTTCCGGTACTGCCTCGACCCCACCGTCGAGCAGCATGCTGTGCTCGCACGCCATGCTGGTGCGGCGCGGTTCGCGTTCAACACCTGCCTCGACATTGTGAAAACCGCGCTCACCCATCGGAAGTCCGATCCCGACCATTCGGTGCCGTGGACCGGGTTCAGTTTGATCAACGCCTTCAACGGGTGGAAGAAATCCGAAGCCGCCGGACGCGTGATCGCCGTCGATGCGGCTGGCGTCGCCGAAGTCGAGGTGACCGGGCTGGTGTGGCGCACCCGGGTGCGCCAGCAGGTGTTCGAAGAAGCCGCCGTCGATTGCGGGCGTGCCTTGGCCGCGTTCTCTGACTCCCGCACCGGAAAACGCAAAGGCACCAAGGTCGGGTTTCCCAAGTTCAAGAAGAAACACACCACCACCCCGTCGTTTCGGCTGCGCAACAAGACCTCGGCGACTGGGCGTGCGGCGATCCGCGTCGGCGACAACAAGATCGCACGGTCGGTGACCCTGCCCGGGATCGGGATGCTGCGGGTGCGGGAGGACACCCGTCGCCTGCGTCGCCTACTCGCGAAGAGCCGGGCGAAAATCCTCTACACCACCATCACCTACCGTGCGGGCCGTTGGCAGATCAGCATCGCCACCGAAGCCGCTGACCTGCATCCCGCCTGCCACCACCAACCGCGTAAGGCTGGCGATGACAGCGGCTGGGTGGGCCTCGACCGCGGGTTGTCGGCGTTCGTGGTCGCCGCGACCGCCGACGGTGCCGAAGTCGCTCGCATCGACGACCCACCCAAGCCCCTGGCTATCGGGCTGCATAAGCAGCGGAGGCTGGCGAAATCGTTGTCCCGCAAACAGATTAGGATCACACAACGGCCAAACCGCCACCGCCCGTCTGGCGCGACACCACCACCGCATCGCCAATATTCGCCGACACTTCCTGCATCAGGTCACCAACAGGCTGGTCAAAACCCACGACCGACTCGTTGTCGAGGACCTCCACGTGGCGGGCATGCTCGGCAATCGTCGTCTGGCGCGCGCGATCAGCGACGCTGGATGGGCGGATTTCGCGCGACTGCTGCGCTACAAACAGGTGTGGCGCAGCGGCACGGTCGCCACCGCTAGCCGCTGGTTCGCGTCGAGTAAACGCTGTTCGGCCTGCGGGGTCGTCGATCCCGCTCTTACGCTGGCGGATCGGGTGTTCGCCTGTCGGTGTGGGTATCGCGCAGACCGTGACCTGAACGCGGCGGTCAACCTCGCCGTGTGGGCGGCGACCCACCAAGACCGATCACGATCCCCGGACCCCCAGCAGGAGGCCGGGTCACCAATGCCCGCCGACGGGAAGGCGCTGACCGACACCCCACGGGTGCTGGTGAAACCGGCCCGGAAGACGCGGGAACCGACGTTCACACCTTCGTGGCGTGAACCGACTACGCCCGAGAAGGGCGGTGTCCGAGAATACCCACAAGGGTTTTCGGACACGCTGTCAGAGGCTGTTGGCGAACAGCGCGTACTGTGCGGTCACCTTCTGCCGCACATCCGGTTCCTTATCGCTGGTGACCACGCCGACGTACCGCTTGTACCCGACGTAGCAGCGGTACTTGTACTGTCGCTCGGGATCGCCTTTGCTATTGAGCTGCAAGCACTTCGCGCCCGGCACATCCTTGGGCGCGTCGATGGGGTCGAAGGTGTCGCGCACCTCGGCCATCAGGCCATCGATGAACGTCTGCCCCGCCGGATAGTCGCGGACGCGGGTGACCGAGCCGTTGTCGACAATGGCGAATTTCTCGACCCCGACCTCGTCCACCAGCCGCTGGGTCTTGGTCTCGTCCTCGGCCGATTGGACGAAGTAGCTGGGTCCGTAGACCGCGAAGTTATCGGCATTAGGGGTGTGGCCGCGCCGGTCGGCGACCACGACGCGTGCGAGCATGTTCTCCGGATCGACCTTCAGGTTGTTGAACTGGTCTTTCGGTGTGGCCTGGAATTTGTCCAGCGCGGGCACCTGAGCGTCGAGTGTCTTCTCGACCCAGCTCAGCAGGTCCGGACCGTCCGCGCGGGGCCGCCCGACGAACAGCGAGATGACGAATTCCTTGTGCGCCATGAAGGTTCCGATATTGGGAATGCCAGGACGCCAATGAATATAGGCATCCGGGTATTTGCTCGACGGCAGTTTGCGGTTGTCGGGGGAGATATTGATATCGGCGTCTTCGAGTTCGCGGGCCGCGATTTTCGCGGTGGCCTCGTCCGGGAACCGGAAGACCACATTGGTGACCGCGGTGGTGTCGGCCGAGGGGCGGGTCTGTCCGGTGGGATCGGGCTTATCCGATCCGCTGGTGGCGTATCCGGTGAGGTAGTTGCGGTTCACCAGCACCGGTTTCGACGCGGAGGCGACATGCTCGACGGCATCGTCGATGCTGCTGAGCACCTTGCCTTCGCGGCCGTAGGTGAGTGACGGGTCGATCTTCGTCGTCGCGACAACGGCCTCCGACATCCGCATGCCCTCGAGCAGCGCCCCGTGCGAGCCCGCGTCCTGGTTGTATCGGTGCCGATCGACCGGATACGTGCCGACCTCCAGTTTGCGTACGTCCTGTTCCGCCGCCAGGGGCGTGCCCTGGACGCCGCTGCATCCGGCCAGCACCCCGGCCAGCGCGATACAAGCTACGGCAAACGCGATTCGCGAAGTCCTGACCATGGCAGACCCCTTTGTTCCTCCCGTTGTGCATCTGAAGTTACCGGACGGACGCCGGGCAGGGGGGCCTATGAGGGGTGGGTTGCAATACCCTTGGGTGTGTGGTGACAACCCTGCGATGCCTATCCATAGGAGGCCGATACCGTTGAAGGATCGGCAGGTTGAGGTTGTCGCCGGAAATCACGCCGTCGCCCGGGTCGCGGGCGCGGTGGTGCTCGTCGCGCATCGTGGGCACTCTCGACCGATGTCGGACGCAACCGCCGTCATCGCAGTGGAATCACTGGCCGAACTCGTCCGCGAGGCCGCCGAACAGCATCCCGACGGTCCCGGCGCATTGGTCGCGCGCGCGGCAACCCGCTGGCTCATGAAATATGCCGAACAGATCAGTCCCGGCGAGCCGATCGATTTCGGCATTCTGTCCGCGGCCGAGACCGGCGGTGTGGCGATCTTCCTGCACGGTGCGATCACGGCGGTGCTGGCCGGTGACGGGACGCTCGAGCGCTACCGGGGCAGCGACGCCGCCTTCACGGTCGACCGGGTCGCGACGGTGCCCGCGCGGGCGGTCGCGTTATTCGTCGACGACCCCAGGGGCCGCACTCCCGAACTGCCCGCCGAACGCGGAATCGGCTGGCTGGTGGAGGGAATCGCGCAGGCGGGCGGTGCGATCGTCTGGTCCGACGCGGTGCGCGGCAGGTCCACATCGGCGCCGTCCGAGGCCGCCCATCGCCCACCGCCGCCAACCGCGCGCATCGATTCCGGTCCGACCCAACGGCCGCACCCCGAACCGCAGCTGACCGAGACCAGAGCCTCGACCGCGATGCTCGATTCGGTCCAGGACCAGCAACCGGTCGACCCGCATCACGCGCCGACCCAAACGGGCGGTACCAACCCGGCCCCGCGCCCGGATCCGGATCTGCAGCGCCGACTGGAGGCCACCGCCAAGGCCACCGCGCTCACGGTCAAGGTGATGGGATTCAAGTGCGCGCGAGCCCATCCCAGCGATCCGCGCTCGGCCTTCTGCACGGTCTGCGGGATGCCGGTGGATCAGACGCAGCAGCTGATCGAGGTGGTGCGTCCGCCGCTGGGCATGCTCGTCCTCGACGACGGCATGACCTACATGCTGGCCGCGGACGCGGTCCTCGGTCGCGATCCGGAGCATTCCGAACAGGCGCGTCGCGGCATGGTGCCGTTGAAGGTCGAGGACTCCTCGGGCGGGATGTCCCGCGCGCACGCCGAGGTGCTGCTGGTGAATTGGGATGTGTCCCTGGTGGATCGGGGATCGACCAACGGCACCCGCACCCGGCTGCCCGGCTACCGCGACTGGATCCGCCTGTCCCCGCATCAGCCGATGGTGCTGGTGCCGGGCACCGAAGTGATGATCGGCAACCGGGTGCTGCGCTACGAACCCGCCGCCCCACCGCCGTTCGGCTAGGAATACCGCGATGTGCAGGTGTGCTCGCCATTGAGCACCCCGGCGCGGAACGCGTCGACTCGGGAGAATCCACTCGGTACGGTCTTGCCCTCGGCATCGCTCGCCGCCAGCCCATCGGCCAGCAGTCCGGAGACCGCCTCGTCGAGATCGCCTGCGGCCAAGATGATATCGCCCTGCGCCTGGGTCCGCCCCGGCTCCGCCAGCTTGCCGGTGACCACACCGGACAGACAGGCCGCGCGCAGTCCGGCTTTGGCGCCGACCAGATCCTGGCCGTTGCGCTGCTGCACCGCGAGGGTATAGCGCGAGATGAAGACGACATAGCCGTTGTAGTCGCCGGTCACCTTGATCGGCAACGGATCTCTGTCATCGGCGTTCGAGGTGCCGCGCTGGGCGAGTGCGGGCACATCGGTCGCGATGGTGTTCTTGGCGGGACAGTAGGAAACCGGCGGTGTCGCGACGCCGTTCTTGCAGTCGATCTTCGCGCCGGAGTAGTCATAGGTCGGCTCCGGCTTCAGCGGCAGGATCGCGGCGAGGGCCTTGCTGAGTTCGATCAGACTGTCCTTGTCGATCGGATTCTCACCGCGGCCCGGATCGTCCTTGAAGCTCTGCGGCAAATTGCCACGGCGGCGGGCGATCTCGTTCATATCAATGGCCTTGCAGGCCTTCGGACCGTCGGTGAAGCCGATCTGCACCGCCGTGACCCGCTCGAACGCCGAACCGTGCACGCTCTCGGGATCATCGGGATTGGAATCGCGAATCGCGACCGTCGCGGCCAGCACCGAGTTCAGGCCGTCGGAGGTGTTGATGGTGAAGTGCTTCGATTTGCCTTCGGCCACATGGCGAATGAACGCGCCCGAGAAACAGTCCGCCTGCTGTTCCTTGACGATCACCGGATCCTTGGTCTGCACGATTTTGGCCAGCGTCTGGATGGCGTGCCCGTATTCATGGGCGAGCACCATGATCACCGCCATCTTGCCGAAGGTGTCCTCGATCGTCGGCAGCAGCACCGAGCGGTCCCAGCCGATGGAGTTGTCCAATCGGCAGTAGGCGGCGTTCACCAGGTGATAGGTGGATTCCTTACAGAATTCGAGCGCCTGACTGCGCGGCGCCTTCGCGCTCCAGGAGATCAGCTTGTCGACCGGCTTGAACTCACCATCGAAGTCCTTGCTGTATTCGGCGCGCCAATAGGTCTGAATATCCTCGATCGCGTTGAGCGCCAGCGCATCCACCTCACCGCTGTCGCCGTTGATCGCGGTGAGCGAGGTATCGGGGACGTTGGGGCGCGGTCCGCTCGGGCCGCTCGTGGTGGGCAGTCCGGCGACCTTGAACGGATCGTCGTAGACCGAAACCGCACGACCGCTCACCTCACGAGTACAGCCCGCCAACATTGCGATTACGCATAGCACTGCGGTAAGGACTGCGGTCGCTCGGAGTTTCGGCAAGGCTCCCCCTAGTCGGCCGGTAGCGCATTCATAACGGTCTCCGGATCGGGGTAAAAGGCGCATCGGGGGCACCGCCGAAGTCCGGGTGATGGAATAGTATCCGCTGCATGTCTTCACCGGGGGCGCAGACCATCACCGTGCGCCATGATGGAACCGAACGGGTCTTCGATTCGAATCAACAGGTCACGATGGGTCGCGCACCGGAAGTGACGCTCTTCGTGGACAGCCCGCTGGTCTCGCGAGTGCACGCGACGCTCGCCTGGCAGGGGAACAGCTGGGTACTCACCGATAATGGCAGCACCAATGGCGTTTTCGTGGATGCGCGCCGGTTGAGTCAACCGGTTCCGATCACCCGGCCCACGCAGGTGCGGCTCGGGGATGCGATCAGTGGTCCGTTGCTGCATCTGCTGCCCGCGGCGGCGACGTCGCGGCCGCGGACTCCGATGGCCCAGCCGCCCGCCCAGCCGCCCGTCGCACAGCAGCGGTCGTCGGTGCCGCCGGGGTATCAGCATCCGCGACGCACACCACACGCACAGCAGCGTCCGGAACAGCAAGCCGTACAGCAACAATCCGCACATCCGCCGTCGCAGCCGCAGGCCCAACAGCAGCACCCACAGCCACCTTCGCAGCCGCAGCCTCAGCAGGCGCCGCCCGCCCAGCCACAGCAGCCGAACGTCAATATGACCTTCAAGGCCGACTCCTCGATGCTGCCGCCGGTCCGCTCGCGCCCGTCCACCGCGCCGATCGCCAGGGCCGACCGGCTGCCGCCCGGCGGGCTCAATATCGGTCGTACCTCCGATAATCAGATCGTCGTCAACGATCCGCTGGCCTCGCGCAAGCACGCCCGCCTGGTTGCGGGCTCCGAGGGGCTGACCATCGAGGACCTCGGTTCGGCCAACGGCACCTTCGTCAACGGCCATCGCGAGCAGCGCACGGTGCTGCGCGAGCGCGACATCATCACCATCGGCAATATCGACTTCGTCGTCCAGCAGGGCACTTTGGTGCTTCGGCAGAAGCCGGTCGCCGAGCAGGGCCTGCACGTGCACGGCGTCGGCTTCACGGTCGAGGGCAACAAGCAGTTGCTCATCGATGTCAATATGCAGGCGGGGCGGGGCACACTGACCGCACTCATCGGTCCGTCGGGCGCGGGCAAGTCGACGCTGTCGAAATTGATCGCCGGCACCACCCATCCCTCCGGCGGTGTGGTCACCTTCGAGGGCCGCAACCTGCACGCCGAATACGAGGCGCTGCGCTCCCGCATCGGCATGGTGCCGCAGGACGATGTGCTGCACCGCCAACTGACCGTGCGCCAGGCCCTCGGCTATGCCGCCGAACTGCGCCTGCCGCCGGACAACTCGAAGGCCGACCGCCAGCAGGTGATCGACGGTGTGCTGAAAGAACTTTCGCTCACCGAACATGCCGACACCAGGGTCGACCGACTCTCCGGCGGTCAACGCAAGCGCGCGTCGGTGGCGCTGGAACTGCTCACCGGTCCGTCGCTGCTGATCCTGGACGAACCGACCTCGGGCCTGGACCCGGCGCTGGATCGTCAGGTCATGGTGATGCTGCGCGAGCTGGCCGATGCCGGACGCACGGTCATCGTCGTGACCCACTCGGTGGCCTGCCTCGACATGTGCGATCAGGTGCTGCTGCTCGCGCCCGGCGGCAAGACGGCCTTCTGCGGACATCCGGCCAGCGTCGGCGCGGCCATGGGCACCAGCGACTGGGCGGAGATCTTCGGCCGGGTGGCCGCGAATCCGGATCAGGCGTTCGCCGCGTACCGGTCCAGGCAGGCGTTCGCGCCACCGCCACCACCGCCCACGCCGCCGCGGCAGGGTTCGGCGGGTAGTCCACCACAATCCGGGCGCGCCAAGCAGTTCTCCACCTTGGCGCGGCGGCAGGTGCGATTGATCTTCGCGGATCGCGGTTATCTCGCGTTCCTGGTGATTCTGCCGTTCATTCTCGGTGCGCTGTCCCTGGTGGTGCCGGGCAGTAACGGTTTCCAGTCGGGTCCGCTGGAGCAGGTGCAGAGCGGCAACGAGACACTTTTCGTTCCCTCCGGCGGAGGCGAGACCCAGCAGTTGCTGGTGGTGTTGATTCTCGGCGCCTGCTTCATGGGGTCCACGCTCACTGTGCGCGACTTGGTCGGCGAGCGCACCATCTTCTATCGCGAGCGTGCGGTCGGACTGCTGCCATCGGCCTATCTGCTCGCCAAGATCGCCGTGTTCAGCATTACCGCGTTCCTGCAGTCCGCGGTGCTGGTCGGGATCACGCTGGTCGGCAAGAAGCCGCCGCTGGAGGGTTCGGTGATCTCGAACGGACCGGCCGAGCTGTATCTCGATATCGCCCTGACCGCGGTCTGCTGTGTGGTCTTCGGCCTGCTGCTGTCCAGTCTGGCGAAGTCGAACGAGCAGGTGATGCCGATGCTCGTGGTGATGATCATGGTCCAGCTGGTTATGGCCGGCGGACTGATCCCGGTGACCAACCGGGTCGTGCTCGAGCAGGTCTCGTGGCTGTTCCCATCGCGCTGGGGCTACGCGGCCGGGGCGTCGACGGTGGATATTCGGACATTGTTCGCCAGCGCGCAACCCGACGCGTTGTGGAAGCACGAGGCGAGCATCTGGTACCTCGATACCGCCCTGCTCGTGGCGATCACCGCGGTGCTCGCCATCATCACCTGGCGTCGCCTGCGGTTGCGAAAGTCGACGGCGTGAGCAGCCGGTCATCCGAGGTCTACCCGGATGCGGTGAGCATGTCGGTCGCGCAGCAGGCACACTTATGCCTGTGACGGTGCGAGTTGGGGCAGTACATCTCGGGTGGGATGTGGTGTCCGTTGCCGCAGGCGGCGGTGGGACACCGATCCGCCCGGTACAGGTAGAAGGAACATATACGCCGCCCGCATATCTGCTGGCGGATTCGTCGGGTCGGCTGCATACCGCCGGTGTGGAGCGGCAGCGGCCGGATCTGGGGATGGCGATCGCCGACGTGCGCGACATCCTCGGACATCCGCAGATCGTGGTGGCCGGTGCGACGTGGCCCGCCGAACTGGTGTTCCGGGCCCGCATGTACAACCCGCTCGCGGCCATCGGCAAATATCTGCGCGGTAAACCGGATCTGGTGGCCCTGCCCTTCCCGGACGGCTGGCCCGACGCCAAGGTCGATGTGTACGTCGATCTGGTGGAACGGCTCGATGTGACGGTGGAGCCGCTGCCGGAGAGTGTCGCGCTGTCCGGATATGTGCGTGCGCTCGGTCTGGTGCGCTCGCCGGATGAGCGCAATCCGCACGGCATCGGCGCGACCGGGGTGTACTCCGACGGGCGGACCATGCTGGTGGTTGCCGTGCACGGCGACGATGAGCAGCCGACCGAATCGGTCGATGTGCCGGTGACCGCCGAGGCCATGCGCGATGCGCGTTCGGCCGACAATGTGGTGATCGAGGTGATGGCCGCGGCCCGTTCGATCGGCGCGGACACCTCGACGGTGCTGCTGTCGGGCAATGTCTGCTTCAACGACGCATTGCGGCTGGCCTTCCAGAACCACCTGGGACACCGTTTGCACGTGGCCGATCACCCGATGCACGCGCTGGTGCTCGGTGCCTCGCATCTGCTGGTGACCGATAACGAGAACGGAGAGCCCGAGTCGGCGGGGCGGCATGCCGAGCCGGCGCCGGTGTCGCGGGAGCGGCAGATGGAGTCGGTGCAGCAGGCCGAATCCGCCCAGCAGCAGGCGCTTGCGGCGCAGCGGCAGGCCGAGGCCGCGCAGGCGTTTTCGGCGCAGCGGCAGGCGGAGGTATTGCCGGGACGGCCGGATCTGCCGTCGCGACCGGAGCAGGTGCCGGGTCGTCCGGAACCGAGGCCCGGGCATCCGGAGCCGGCGCCACCGCATGCGCCGGTGGTTCAGTACGGGCCCGGGTATCCGACCGTGCCGCCCGCCGAACCCACCGGTGAGGAGCCGACCACGCGCGTCGGCCGGGAATCCCTACCGCCGAATCTCGCCGAGTTGGGTAGTCGATTCACCCGGCCGCCCGGGCAGTACCCCGAGGAGCAGCGACCCACCGCGATGGGGCGTCCGCAAGGACCCGCACCCCAGGGCCCCCCGGCGCAACCGCCGGCGCCTCCGGTCGGACCGCGCGTTCCTTACCAACCGCCGCAACCTCCTGGTGCCGAGGGCCAGTGGGGCGAGCGGCCAGCCGAATCGGACGACGACAAGCCGCGCAAGGGCAAGCGGTGGGGCAAGTTGTTCGGCGCCCCGGCAGTGGCCGGTGCCGCCGCCTTGGCCGCCATGGGCATGCCGTCCGGCGGCGACCGGGTCGAACTGGCCGCCTCGATCGCGGACGTGACGCTGGTCTCCTGTCCGTTGACCCCGTATGTCACCAATGAGCAGCGTGCCGGCATCGCCGCGGCGCGCGGATCCGACCCGGGCATGGTGCTGGTACTGGAAGAGTCCGGCTACGACGCGGCCGGAGCGGAGTGCGCGCAGCCGAGCATCGACGTCCCCCGCTATGTCGTGCCCGGTCCGCCCGGCGCCATCGATCACGGTCCGCCGATCGAGATCTGACCGGTTTCATACCGCTCGGGCATGGCTGGTATCGTTGCCCGTTGGCGTGTGGAAGGTATGTCGAGCCCCGGGTCTCCACCGGCCGCCGGGAACTCGCTCGACCGCACGCCGCGGCTGGCAACACCGACTACAGACAGGGAACCACTGTGCCTACGTACAGCCCCAAGGCGGGTGACGTGACCCGGAAGTGGTACGTCATCGACGCCACTGACGTAGTGCTCGGCCGTCTCGCCGTCCAGGCAGCGAATCTGCTGCGCGGCAAGACCAAGCCGACCTACGCGCCGAACTTCGATGGTGGCGACTTCGTCATCATCATCAACGCCGACAAGGTTGCCATCTCCGGCAACAAGAAGTCGGACAAGCTGATCCACCACCACAGCGGACACCCGGGCGGCCTCAAGTCGCGCACTGTCGGTCAGGTGTTGGAGTCGCGCCCCGATCGTCTCGTGGAGAAGGCCGTCAAGGGCATGATCCCGAAGAACAAGCTCGGCAACGCCATCGCGGGCAAGCTGAAGGTCTACGCGGGCCCGACGCATCCGCACGCCGCCCAGCAGCCCATTCCGTTCGAGATCAAGCAGGTGGCCCAGTGACCGCTCCTGAGGAATTCAACGAGGACTACGCCGACGACGCGGTCGTCGAGGACGCCAACGTCGAGGTCGTCGAGGAGGAGTACGGCTACGAGGCCGAGCCCACCACCTTCGCCCCGATCGTGATCGACCGCCCGGTGCAGACCGTCGGTCGTCGCAAGGAGGCCGTCGTTCGCGTGCGCCTGCTGCCGGGTACCGGCAACTTCGTGCTGAACGGCCGTACCATCGAGGACTACTTCCCGAACAAGGTGCACCAGCAGCTGGTCAAGTCCCCGCTGGTGACCGTCGAGCGGACCGAGTCCTTCGACATCCACGCGCGTCTCGTCGGCGGTGGCCCCTCGGGCCAGGCCGGTGCGCTGCGTCTGGCCATCGCCCGTGCGCTCATCGAGGTCACCCCGGATGACCGTCCCGCCCTGAAGCGGGCCGGATTCCTCACCCGTGACCCGCGCGCCACCGAGCGTAAGAAGTACGGTCTCAAGAAGGCCCGCAAGGCGCCTCAGTACTCGAAGCGCTGATCTTGGCTGCGTCGGCCGCCGTCTTCCGTCACCCTGGAGGTGTTGGAGACGGTACGGTCGGCGGGGCACCTGCACGAGAGCAGGCTCCCAGTATCGCTGGGCGCCTGCTCTCGTGCTGTATGAACTCGAGGCATTCGCGGGGCACTTCCCGGTCGTACAGACTGCTGCTTTCGGGCACGCCGCGGATCCACCGATGATGGGCGAGGGTATGGGACGTTTGTTCGGCACCGACGGAGTCCGCGGGCTTGCCAACGGATCACTGAGTCCGGAACTGGCGCTACAGGTTTCCGGAGCGGCGGCGCAGATCCTGAGCCGCGGCAAGAAGCGCGCGCTCGCTGTGGTCGGTCGCGATCCGCGCGCCAGCGGCGAAATGCTCGAGGCCGCGGTGACCGCTGGTCTGACCGCAGCGGGTGTGAATGTGCTTTCGGTGGGGGTGCTTCCGACGCCCGCCGTCGCGTATCTGACCGGTCTGTACGACGCCTGCCTCGGCGTCATGATTTCGGCCTCACACAATCCCATGCCGGACAATGGGATCAAGATCTTCGCGGCGGGCGGGCACAAACTCGATGACGCGATCGAGGACCGGATCGAGGCGCTGATCGCCGAGGGCGCGCCACTGCGTCCGGTCGGTGCCGCCATCGGTCGGGTGGTGAACGCATCCGGTGCTCGCGACCACGGGCTGGTCATCCCCGATCAGTACAGCGTGGCCGGAACGCACGAGCGCTACGTCGAGCATCTGGTCGAGGCGACCGGGCAGGATCTGTCCGGGCTGACCGTCGTGGTGGACTGCGCGCACGGTGCGGCCGCCGAGGTCGGTCCCGCCGCGTACCGCGAGGCCGGAGCAACGGTGTTCGCCATCAATGCCGAGCCGGACGGCCTGAACATCAATGACGGTTGTGGCTCGACCCATCTCGACCAGATCCAGCGCGCGGTGCGTGAGCACGGCGCGGACTTGGGCATCGCACACGACGGCGACGCCGACCGCACCCTGGCCGTGGACGCCGATGGCGCGATCGTCGACGGCGACGCGATCCTGGCCATCCTCGCGTTGGCCATGCACGAAACCGGCTCGCTCGCCCAGAACACCTTGGTCGCCACCGTCATGAGCAATCTCGGCCTGCACATCGCGATGCGCGAGGCCGGAATCACCTTGCGCACCACCGCCGTCGGCGACCGCTACGTACTCGAGGAACTGCGCCGCGGTGGTTACAACCTCGGCGGCGAACAATCCGGCCACGTGGTGTTCCCCGACTACGGCACCACCGGCGACGGCATCCTCACCGGACTCAAACTGATGGCCCGCATGGCACAGACCCGCCGCACACTGGCCGATCTGGCATCGGTGCTGCAGACCGTCCCCCAGGTCCTGGTGAACGTCCCGGTCACCGACAAGGCCGCGGTCGCCGCCGCCCCCGAAATCCAGGAGGCGGTCCAGGAAGCCGAACGAGCCCTCGGCGACTCCGGCCGAATCCTGTTGCGCCCCAGCGGAACCGAACAGCTGGTCCGAGTAATGGTCGAGGCTACCGACTCGGTCCAGGCCCAACAACTGGCCGACGACCTCGCGAAGCGCGTCGCCGCGGTGTAGGGCCGCTCCTTCAGCGCCTCTTTGCGAGAGCTTCAGTACCCGGACGTGAAGCTGCCACGACGTGTGGACCGGAACCTCGCCGTTGTCGGGCGATCCCGATGCGGCGAGTTGTCCACAGGGAACCGGTTATCCACAGACTTTTTGTTTGCGCTGGTCGGTGCCGCGCGGCCGAGGCGCTGTTCGCCGATAGTTGGCACATGCGACCAGGCCTGGAAGAAGTGCGTGACAAGCAATTCGGCGTATTCACCTCATGGCAGGTGCTCTGCGAGTACACCCGCGCGGAGATGCGCGCCCTCCTCGACCAAGGCGAATGGGTCCGCGTCTTCCGCGGCGTCTTCCGTGAGGCCACCACCGCACCCTCGGCCCAATTGCGCGTAGAGGCGGCCCGCCTATCGATGGGCGTTCCCACCCTCGCCGCCGCCTACAACACCGCCGCCGAACTCCATGGCTTCGCGGTACAACACAACCACCCCACCCACGTCCTTGCTCAACAGGATTCCCGCATCGGCCGCCTCATCGTCCACCGCGACCATGTGGACCAAGACGAACTCGAACTGATCCAGGGCACCGTCGCGACCAACGCCGTCCGAACCGCGATCGACGTAGCACGAACCGCCAGCCGACCGGATGCCCTGGCGACCCTGAACGCCGCTCTGCGCCGGGGTGTCCCGCGTGCCACGCTGACCCTCGAACTCCAACGCCACCACAGACGCCGCGGCCACACCCAAGCCGCCGAACTCTTGGAACTTGCCCGAGCACGCCCCCCGCCCCCCAAGCCACCCTCCGCACCCGCCCGCACCGCCCCAACGCAGGTCTCCCAATACTGTCAGGGTGGCTGGCGTGGGGTGATGAATCTACGAGGCGATCATGCCGTCGCGCGGCCACGCCTTCTCGCGACGGGCCCGATGGACTATCCGGCCTGCCGTGGCCCGAAAGATCCCGTCCTCGGGTCGGTCCGAGCGGGCGGTGCTGCTCGTCTTGTCGATGATCAGGCTCCGGTTCAGGTTGTCCTGCGTCTCCCCGAACTGGTACTCCACTTCGGTTGGATTGTCCCGAATCTTGGTGTAGTACACCAGCAGTGCCATCGTTGGCTCCCCAGAGTGTGTCGTATCCTTCGCCGGTCGGGCCCGGGATGGCTTTCGGGTTCGTCACCCGATGGCTGACGCGGGGGCGACTCAGCTTTCGGTGAGGTGGCCGTTGTTCATGTGCCAGCGGCGGGTTGCGGTGATCGAGTCGAGCATGCGGCGGTCGTGGGTTACCAGAAGCATTGTGCCTTCGAAGGATTCGATGGCCTGCTCGAGTTGTTCGATGGCGGGTAGGTCGAGGTGATTGGTCGGCTCGTCGAGCACGAGCAGGTTGACGCCGCGGGCTTGCAGGAGGGCGAGGGCGGCGCGGGTGCGTTCGCCAGGGGACAGGGTTTCGCAGGGACGCAGGATATGTGGGCCGCGCAGGCCGAATTTGGCGAGGAGGGTGCGGACGTCGGCGTCGGACCAGTCGGGCATTTCGGCGCTGAAAGTGTTCGCGAGGGAGGCACTTCCGCGGAACAGGCCGCGCGCCTGGTCGACCTCGCCGATTTCGACGCCGGAGCCGAGCGCGGCAGTTCCATTGTCCGGCTGAATCTTTCCGAGCAGCAGTGCGAGCAGCGTGGATTTTCCCGAGCCATTGGCGCCGGTCAGCGCGATGCGGTCGGCCCAGTCGACCTGCGTGGTGATCGGGCCGAGGGTGAATTCTCCTCGGGTGACCGTGGCATTGGACAAGGTGGCGACCACCGAGCCACTGCGTGGGGCGGCGGCGATACTCATGCGCAGCTCCCACTCCTTGCGGGGCTCGTCGACCACCTCTAGGCGTTCGATGCGCCGCTGGGTCTGGCGGGCCTTGGCGGCCTGCTTCTCGGTGGATTCCGCGCGCATCTTGCGGCCCGCTTTATCGGAGTCGACCTTTTTGGGGTCGCGCGCCTTTCGCCGGGCATTGCGAACGCCGTGCTCGAGCCAGTTGCGCTGCATCTGGGCACGGGCCTCGAGCCCGGCCTTGGTATCGGCGTACTCCTCATAGGCCTCGCGGGCATGCTGGCGCGCGATCTCGCGCTCCATCAGGTACGACTCGTAGCCGCCGTCGTAGATCCCCACCTGCTGTTGTGCGAGATCGAGTTCGACGATGCGATTTACCGTGCGCGCCAGGAACTCTCGGTCATGGCTGATCACCATCAGCGGTACCCGAACGCCGGTCGCGAACTGTTCGAGCCGGGCGAGGCCGTCGAGATCCAGGTCATTGGTCGGCTCGTCGAGCAGCAGAATGTCGAAGCGGGACAACAGCACCGATGCGAGCCCCGCCCGTGCGGCCTGGCCGCCGGAGAGTCCGATCATCGGAGTATCGAGGCCGTTCGGAAGGCTTTCCACGAGACCGAGCTCCGCCGCGATCTCCTGGGCCCGCTGGTCCAGATCGGCACCGCCGAGCGCGAGCCAGCGCTCGAGGGCCGGCGAATATTCGTCCTCGCCGCCGTCTGTCAAACCCTCCGCCGCGGCATCCATGGTCCGCTGTGCCTCGGCGACACCCGTACGGCGGCCGAGGAATTCGAGCACCGTCTCCCCTGGGACCCGCTCGGGCTCCTGTGCCAGGTAGCCGACGGTGGCATCGGGCGGTGACAACGTGATGCTGCCGGTGGGTGTGGATCGGTTCGCGAGCATACGCAGCAGCGTCGACTTGCCCGCGCCGTTCATGCCGACCAGGCCGATCACATCACCCGCGGCAAGGGTGAAGTCCAGGTCGTCGAACAGGGTTCGTTCGCCGTGGCCCGCGGACAGTCCGCGGGCGTGCAGAGTGGTGCTCACCCGCACGAGTCTGCCGTGCTCGGTCGGCGCGTCCGCATCGGGCCGGGTCAACGTGGACTCGGGGTCGCACCCTGAGTTCCGACCTGCGGAAATCAGGGTCGGGATAGGTCATGCGACCGATGTCCGGCGCGGTTTTCCTCGGCAGAGTTGATGTCGTACCGAACATCACCAGAGAGGGAAATCATGACCGCCCCCGCCCCCACCCGCCGCCTGACCCGCTCCAACAACGACAAGTGGATCGCCGGTGTCTGCGGTGGCATCGCCGAATACTTCGGTTGGAACGCCAACGTCGTTCGCCTGCTCTTCGTCCTGTCCTGCCTGCTCCCCGGCCCGCAGTTCATCGTGTATCTGGTGCTGTGGCTGATCATTCCGAAAAAGTGATCGTGCCCAACAAATAGGGCAGGCGCTGCGCCCGGGACTCGCGGATGACACTATGGACCGGTATCCACCGATCGACCGCCGTGTCACCCACGCGAGTCCCGACCAGGAGGAGTCATGATCACCTCAGGTGAATTCCCGGGCATGGATCTACCCGGCATCGACGCATCCTCCTCCCTGGACGGCCTCGGTGAAGTCGAACTGCATCACCCCACTCAGGACATCGACGGCGACGGCACCCTCGACACCGTCACCACCACCGGCCCCGAGGCCATGCAGGTGTGGACCGACTGGGACCACGACGGCATCGCCGACCAGGTGACCGTGGTGGAGAAGGACGGCGACTACTCGGCATGGGAGTTCCATCGGCATCCCGATGGATCGTCGGAGTGGGTGCGGACCGATAAGGGCAAGATCGGCAACTAGCCGCTGATCCGGCCCGCACAACAAACTGCTTGCAGCACTGGGATCGCTACATCCCCAGTGCTGCGATCCGCGTACTCAACCGGTCGGCCCGTCGTAGGTCCATGTCTCGACGACACCGCGGACCCCCAATTACACTGTCCGACAACGGCCCCCACATCTCAGACCCTTCGTGGGTACCGTCGGCCGCAGGCTGCACTGATCCGCGCGACAGACGTGCGGATCAGTGGAACCTGCGGACCCGATCGATGCGGTGAGACCGCGGCGCTGGGCTGATGGTCGGTTGTAGCCGATAGACCCACCCAGTAGATTTCTGCTGATACGACCTGGGCAATCAATCCGATGGAACCGAACCCGACTCGGGCGCGTCCATAGAGATATGGCAGCACCCTGGTGGGGCATCGGATTGCACCTGGGGTGGGGACGACCGCGAAGTAGTTGGGATGGAGGGTTCTCGTGGCCAGTGGGCAGGTAACGGTAGATCCAACCGCGCTGCAGAAGCTCGGCAACAACCTGAAGACCTCGGCGGCCAACGTCGGCGGCAAGACCGCCGACGTGCAGGGCTGGAAGTTCGGTTCCGCCCAAGCGGGCAGAGACTACGCGGCCGAGGGCAAGAAGGTTGGCGACGCCCTGGGGCGTATCGGAACTTGGCTCAAGAATTGGCAGACGGCAGTCGATAAAATGGGGACCCAAGCAAGTACAAGTGCGAATACCTATGCGACCGTCGATGATGCAAATGTCAAGAAAATTACAGCGGCGGGGGTGAATCTGTGATGCTGGAATTTCGTGAAATTGCCCGACAGATTGCTGTATTCGGAATGTGTGGGGTGAGCTGATGGCCGACAATGCGTCGTCCGCGTACGCCGCCCCGCCGGATGCAACCGTCAAGGAGATGCTGGACGGGGGCGCTTCCGGGCTGCAGTATTTCGAACACTATCTGCCGAGATATGTGAAGGTATTTGCGAATTTCGGATACGGTAAGCGTGAGCTGTGCGGTGATGACGAGTACGCGAAGCTGTGTGCGAAATATGATACCGAGCGGGATATGGACCTCGCGCAGCTCGACAGTATTTCCACTACCCTCGAGAAGATCGTCAGTTCGCTCAGTGAGGAGCTGAATACGCAGCGTAGGCAGCGGTCGGCGCTGTCCACGGTGTGGCAGGGGCAGGCGGGAGACGCGGCCTTGAACATGCTGGACGCCCAGGTCAAGAGGGCTGAGACCGATTATGATCACGCCACCGGAATCTCGTTGACGCTGAAGTCGACCACTGCCGGCCTGCGAAGTATCGTCAAGGCAAAGGCGGAAACCGTCGACAAATACTGGAACGGGTCGCAGCCGGATATTCCGGACGGGAACGGTCTCGGCGGGAAAGAAATTGATTCGCTGATCGAATACGGTACTCTTCAGCCTAATTCTCAGGTCGGCGAGGATGCCAAGAAGTGGTTGCGGGAGACCTTTGTTCCGCATGTCGAAGGAACTGTGACCAAATTCGAGGAGCTGTGCAAGAGTACCGAGGATAATATTCGCCGACTGTACGGTGACCTCGAGAAGTCGCTGAACACACTGGACATCGGGGCGTACCCTACGCCAGCGGATACTACGGTGAAGCCCACCACCCACGATCCGGGGCCCAGTCCGTCGACACCCGGCAGCTCGCCGAGCAACCCCGGCAGCTCGCCCAGCAGCTCGCCGAGTAGCAACCCCGGCAGCTCGCCGAGTAGCAATCCTGGAAGCACGCCGAGCACTGCTACTACGACCGCGGCAACAACAGCGAGCAGTCTCCTGTCCGGGCTCTCATCCCTGACCTCGGCAGCGTCGCAATTGACGTCGCTGGGTGAATCCGTCGGTCAAGGACTCACATCGCTGGGCACCTCGATCAAGGACGGGGTCGAAAACGCGGTGAAAGAGATCGAGAAGGTCTTCGATGCGAACAAGACCGAGGACAAAGATGGCGACGGCAAGCCGGACAGCACGGTCAAAGCCGAGTTCGACCTGGCTGGTAAGCACCTGAAGCTCGAGATCGGCGCCGATGGTCAGCCGAAATTCGTCATGACCGATGCGGACGGCAAGACCCATGAATATGGGGTGAAGCTGGATGACAAGGGGAATCTGACAGTTTCGACCGACGACCCCAAGGGAGAGGACGACAAGTCCACACTGGGCGACAAGTCCACGTCGGAGTCGACACCGGAGAAGTCGAGTGGCGAATTTCCCGCGTCCGAAGGGACTCCCTCAGGACAGTCGGGGACTGTTCCTGGGGTCCCGTCATCGGGCAAGCGCGAGGAAGATGGCGAGCATTTTCCGGAACCGATGCCGAGCGGCACCCAACCCGGCGAGACTGCCGAGAGTGGCGCCAAACTCGCCGAGGCAGGGCCGTTGTGAGCATGCTGGCAATCAAGCGGGAGGGATGACACCGTGGACTACGCCTACGAAATCGACTGTGTCGTAGAGGAACACCTGCGCGGGGTCCGGCGGCTTCAACAGGAATACGAGGATATGAGGCAGAGCCTCAGTGGACACGGCGGAGCCGAGGTGCTCGCCGCGATTGACCAAGCTCGAGCGGAGTACGCGGAACAGGAGCGTCTCGCGGCGGAGGAGAAGGAGCGCCTCGAGGTCGAGGCGCGGGCGGAGCAAGAGCGCACCGCCACAGAGGCTCGCGAGCAGCGGGAGGCGATTGCGCGGTCGATTGCGGCTCGTAAAGCGCAGGATGTTGTGATGCCGATCGATGACGAGGGTGATGAGGAGTCGGAGTACTACCGTCGCAAGAGCTGGTTGATCTGAGGGCGCGCGATGGTTTGCGGTTTACCCGAAGACGTGATGCCGCAATAGGTTTGGGTGCGTAACCAGGCGGGGCTACCAGCGGTCTTCTTCCGCTTCACGCAGGCGTTGGGTTGTCTGGTCGATCCAGGTGGTGAAGTGGGTGGTTAGAGCTGCGGGGGTGGTGGGGCGGATTGTTATGTGGGGGCCGCGGAGTTCGGTGTAGCGGCCGTCATTGGCTATGTCGTGCCATTGGACGGTGGTGAGGGGGGTGGTGAGTTTGTTGACGGAGCCGGTGTGCAGGAGGGCCGAGCCGCCGCCGTCGGCCGGGCGGTTCAGCAGGCGTTGGTAGCGCTCGCGGGGAGAGTTGCGGGTGACGCTTTCGAGTTGGCCGTTGGGGCGGCCGTAGATGTCGTCGGGGTGGAAGGTGGCGGGTGGGTGGGTGCCGGGGGCGCAGGGTGGAAGGGAACTGGTCAGTTGGGCAGGGAGGTGGTCCACGGGGAACAGGCGGCAGCGGATGGGGCCATTGGTGTCACCGAAGGTGGCTTGGGCCAGTGACATTGCGTGGTGGTCGGTGCGGGCGCCGACTATGCGGTAGACGCGGACGCCGCCGTTGGGGTTCTTGTGTTGGGTTGTGCCGCCGAAGATCTGGATGCGGATCGTCGAGGTGGACAAGGTGTGCAGGGCGAGCTCGATCTCTTCGAGTTTGTCGGGGGAGTAGCGCTCGCGCATGGTGACGCGGTGGGCGTCGAAGTCGTCGCGGTAGGCGAAGCGGCTGGTGAAGCGGAGTGGATTGGGGAAGCGGTCGTTCGCGGGGCTGAACCACAGTGCGGCGAAATCGTCGGGCTCCCAAGTCCATTCAGCCATCTAGAGGTTCCAATCGATAGTGCGGTCTGCCCGCCCGGACGAGGTGCGTCCGGTCGGAAATGTATTCCCACTGCTGCCAGTAGGTTTGTCGGCGATGCGGAGGAGTCCGCTGGCGCTACCGAGTTGAGCCGAAGTAGCTGCGGCCGAGTGGCTGCCCCCGAGCTGAGTGGACGTGGCTGTGCCGGCACTGCGGCAGGCAGGTGCCGCGCACAGCCGGAGCGGATTCAGCGCGATCAGGGGCGTACCGGCGGAGGCGATTCGGGATTTTCACCGATCACACCACCTTCGACGGTCCTTGCTATTTCGCCGAGCAGTTCCTCGGCGTTGGCGGCATTGATGAGGTAGTCCGGTATCTGGTGGGTGCTGTCCTCATCGGATTTGCCCCGGCCAGCACCGGCGCCCATACCGCCCATTCCCATTCCGCTACGTCCGGTCGTCGAGGTGGATGTAGTGGCCGCGGCCGCAGCGGGATTGGTCGTAGTCGTGCCCGGGGTGCCGGATACGGTGCGGCCCGGGCTCGGCGACGTCGAGGTGGAACTACCCGGGAAGCCCGGCGAGCCCGTGGTGGTCGGAGTCGAACTCGGGGTTGTTGTGGTGCTGGGCATCGTTGTGGTCGGGGTAGTAGGTGTCGTTGTGGTGGGTGTGGTCGACGTCGTGCTGCTCGGGTTGGTCGAACTAGTGGTGGTATCGGTCGGGTTGGTGTCCGTGGACGACTGGTCTTCGGTGGTCTTGCCGCCATCGGTCTTCTCAGGACTTTCGCCGCCCGGGGTGGACGGACCGCCGGTCGTGCCGGGGCCTCCTGTTCCGCCGGGGCCGGACGAACCCGGTTCGTTCCCACCGGATTTGGTCGGTCCGGAGATGTCGAGTGGATTGGTCGGGTCGAGGGCGGTGGGCAGCACGGGGACTCGGCTGTCGAATTCGGCGAATTTGTTCACGTAGTTCGTGAGCATGGCATTGCGGGCGCCGGCGGTCGCCTCGTTCTTGGTGGTCTCTTCCTCGTGGGCGCGGGGCGGCCAGACATTCGCGGTCCAAGAATGGTGGTTGGCTTCCGGAATTCCGTTGGCTACGGCGCGGACTCCCTCGGCGGCGGACTGCATGTCGTTGGACACCTGCGTGATCAGCGGAGTCAGTTTGTGGGCGTCGGTGACGTAGCGGTTGATCGCGTCCTTGGCCTTGTCGGCGGCCGAACCTTCCCAAGCCTCGGCGATCGAGCCCTGGACGGAACGGGCGAAAGTCTCCAGGCCCTGGTCCCATTGGGTTGCCACGTTGGAGTACGTCATGGCCGCATCGTGGGATGGTTTAGGATCAAGCGGTTTGAACGCTTCCTCGATTTCGGTACGCTCCCAATGGAATACGTTCTCCCCCTTCGGGGGGATCTGTGTGGACTCATTGCCGGACAACGGATCGCCCCTTTCTTACAGACCTGGCCAGGAGAAGATTTTCGGCGCGGCCGGAGCCTGCTGAGGCAGGTTCGTTTCTAGGTCCTTGTATTTGGCTGCCTGGTCGGTGTCGATGCCGGTAATGCGTTCACGAACGGTGCGAAACAGGGTCTGGAAGTCTTCGATGACCTTGTAGTGCGACTCCATCACCGCGTAGACGCTGTTCTCCGACCCCTGAGATTTGTCCCGCCAGCGCCTGACCATCGTCTTGCCAGATACCAGGTCTCGATCCCCCTGTGCGGTGAAATGCTCACCAAGATCCCACTTGTCTTGCCTAGAGATGGCGGTCATCGTCGTCTGGATCTTCTGGATCTGGTCTTTGAAATATTCGCAGTCGCGGTCGATATAGACGAACTTCTCGAGATCCATCCGCACAGTCAACCGCCCCTCGCGGGCCTCGGTGATCAGGTTCGCCAGTGGGCTCGGCGAGGTTTTGTCGTCGTTTGTCATGTCGGTCGGTCCCCCAATTCGGTTTGTGGATCAGCGTTCACGCGGCTGGCAGGCTCGGCACGATCTTTTCCGCCAAACCCCTTGCGAGCACACACGAGTCGATACTGCCCGTTTCCTTCCTCGACGACGGATTGTTCAGGTTTATGTCGAGGCTGCCGCCCTTCATCTCGATGTTCACCGTGCATGCTTCTTTGATGTACGGGCCGTCGAACTGGCGGGTCGAGATCGCTCGTCGGCCATTGATGGTGAACTCGGTAGTCTCCGGGAAGTTGCGGCTGCGGGTGATATCCACGGTGAGATTTGTGGTGCTGATGATCACTCCGTAGCCGTTCGACCGGACCCACTGACAACCAACCCACCGAACTCCGCCGCTAGAGCTGTTGGTGAAGGTCTCCTTGCCGTGCAACTTCTCCGAGTCCAGCACGTCCTGCGGAACGTCCTTACATGGGTCGTAACTACTCGGCGCATCAGCAGCCAACGACGCTGCTGCACTTGTAGTCGACGCCACAGGCTTCGCCTCCCCGCCCGTCGACGACCCACACCCCGCCAACACAACAACGCCAACCGCGAACGCGGACGCAACCACGAGCTTCCCCCTGCTGACCATCTGGTCCTCCCGGTCGCCGGATGTCGATGACATCGAACAGGGCCGGACCGGCTCCCCGCCCCCTATTCAGCTGGATCGACCGTACCGAGCGGTTGACCACCGTGCAAGCGGCCAGCGAGCAAGTTCCCACAGGTCGTCCGCGGTCGACACCTGCCATCGCCCAACTCCGGGGAACCGAGCGAACAACTCCGAAACCCACACGGCCCGTTGACAGTCCGCGGTCGGGCCGACGGCAGCATTCGCGCGGACGCCACCGTCGCCGACCTCTATATGCTCGTCGGCGCGGTGGCCACGATCAGTCGTGACGGGTTCGGCGATTGGCGGCGGTTCATCGAACTCGCGCTCGATGGACTATGCCCTTGACCGAACGCGCCAGCGTGCTACTTGCGCAACAGCTGCGCGATTTGCAGGACCGAGAGCTTCGGCTTCTCCTGCTCGGGCGGCGCTTCCGGATCGACCGGCGTGGTGTGCGGGATGAGCGCCTCCGGATCGGAGAATGCCGCATATGTCTTGTCGCGCAAAAGTTTGTGCAGCAGATAGCCGGTCAAGATGGCGCGTGTGGTCCGCGTGGTCTTGGCTTCATGCTTTCCGGCACCCAGTGCCACGAGCGCCCGGCGCCCCTCGACAATGCCGTTGTGCGAGGCCCCGTCGACCTCCCGCAACACCACCGGTCCGGCCCAAGCGGCGGCCAGCGGGATCGCATTCGAGCTGACCGATTCGATATCGGTGGACCCCGCCAACACCAACGCGGGCGTATCGATATCGGGCGCGATGGTCTCGGCGGAGGGCGCGGTGGGCGCCGGGTAGAGAGCGGCGACCGCGGCGACGCGGCGCTGTCCGGCGGCGATGACCGCCGCACCGGCTCCCATCCCGTGGCCGGCCAGGGCCAGCCGTTCCGGATGCACGCTGATGGCACCGTCACCCAACCGGACGCTGGTGCAGATATCCAGGGTGGTGAGCAGATCGGTGGCCAGCCCGAGATGTGACGGAATCGGCCCGCGCTCGGTATCGGGGGCCGCGACCACAAAACCCCAGGAAGCCAGGTGTTCGAGGGTGGTGCGATAGTTGGCGGTGCCGGTCAGCCAGCCGTGGCCGAACGCGACCGCGGGCAGGCTCAGTCCGGACTCCGGGGTGAACACCACGCCGGGCTGACCTGCGATGGCGAGATTGCCGCGCAGTACGCGGTGGGGCCCCCGGCTGGTCAGGGTGCTCAGAAGTGATTTCACAGACGCCGACACGACGTGAACGTTATCCGATAAGTACTCTGGTGAGCCATGTGCGGAATCGTGGGGTACGTCGGGTACCGGGACGCCCTCGGCGTTGTCGTTGACGCTTTGCGCCGCATGGAATATCGAGGGTACGACTCCGCGGGCGTCGCGATCCTGGATGGCGCGGGCGTGTTGGCGGTGGAACGCAAGGCGGGCAAGCTGGCCAATCTCGAGGCCGAACTCGCCGAAATCGGGACCGGCCACTTCGCCGGCACCACCGGTATGGGGCATACCCGCTGGGCCACCCACGGCGCGCCGACCGACCGCAATGCCCATCCGCACCGCGACACCACCAACAAGGTGGCCGTGGTGCACAACGGCATCATCGAGAACTTCGCCCCGCTGCGCCGGGAGCTCGAGGACGCCGGGGTGGAGCTGGGCAGCGATACCGATACCGAGGTCGCCGTGCACCTGGTCGCGCGGGCGTACGCCGAGGGTCCGACCGCCGGTGACTTCGCCGCGAGCGCGCTGGCCGTGCTGCGTCGGCTCGAAGGCGCTTTCACACTGGTCTTCGCCCATGCCGACCACCCGGACGTCATTGTCGCCGCGCGCCGCTCGACACCGCTGGTCGTCGGAGTCGGCAAGGGCGAGATGTTCATCGCCTCCGATGTCACCGCATTCATCGAGCACACCCGCGAGGCCGTCGAACTCGGCCAGGACCAAGCCGTGGTGATCACCGCCGACAGCTACACCGTCACCGATTTCGCGGGCACCGACGCACTGGCGCGGACCCGCCCGTTCACCATCGACTGGGATCTGGCCGCCGCCGAGAAGGGTGGCCACGACTTCTTCATGCTGAAGGAGATCGAGGAGCAGCCAGCCGGTGTCGCCGACACGCTGATCGGACACTTCACCCACGACGAGGCCGGTGGCCGGATCGTGCTGGACGAGCAGCGCCTCGCCGATCAGGAACTGCGCGACTTCGACAAGGTGTTCGTCGTCGCATGCGGCAGCTCGTATCACGCCGGACTGCTGGCCAAGTACGCGATCGAGCACTGGACGCGACTGCCCGTCGAGGTGGAGCTGGCCAGCGAATTCCGTTACCGCGATCCGGTGTTGGACCGTTCGACGCTGGTGGTGGCCATCTCGCAGTCGGGCGAGACCGCCGACACACTCGAGGCGGTGCGGCACGCGAAGGAACAGAAGGCGCGCGTGCTGGCCATCTGCAATACCAATGGCGCACAGATTCCGCGCGAGTCCGATGCGGTGCTCTACACCCGGACCGGACCGGAGATCGGCGTCGCGTCCACCAAGGCCTTCCTCGCGCAGGTGGCGGCGAACTATCTGGTCGGACTGGCCTTGGCGCAGGCCCGCGGCACCAAGTATCCGGACGAGGTGGCGCGCGAATTCGCCGAACTCGAGGCGATGCCGCAGCTGGTGCAGCAGGTGCTGGAGACCGCGCCACAGGTGCGCGCCATCGCCCGGGAACTGGCGAACGTCCCGACGGTGCTGTTCCTGGGCCGCCACGTCGGCTACCCGGTGGCCCTCGAGGGTGCGCTCAAGCTCAAGGAACTGGCCTACATGCACGCCGAGGGGTTCGCGGCGGGTGAGCTCAAGCACGGTCCGATCGCGCTGATCGAGCAGGGACTGCCGGTCATCGTGGTCATGCCCTCGCCCAAGGGACGCGCGGTGCTGCACTCCAAGCTGCTCAGCAATATCCGGGAGATCCAGGCGCGTGGCGCCCGCACCATTGTGATCGCCGAGGAGGGCGATGACACGGTGCGGCCGTTCGCCGACGACCTCATCGAAATCCCTTCGGCGCCAACGCTGTTCCAGCCGCTGCTGTCCACCGTGCCGCTGCAGATCTTCGCGGCCGAAGTGGCGCAGGCTCGCGGCTATGACATCGATAAGCCGCGCAACCTGGCCAAATCCGTCACGGTCGAATAGCGGATTCGCGGCTGAGTACTGCCCCCGGAAGACCACGCCCCGGCCAGAGCCCACCCGACGCGTCTACGGCCGCCGAATCGTGACCTCGAACGACGCGGCCGACGACCGCACTGCGTGATTCGACCTGGACCGGGCGCACCGCACGGCCGGATCCGGCTCGCCGCCAGCCGGTTCGGGGTACTCAGAAGTGCGCGGCAACCAGCGGTTCGGTGGTCTCGCTCGCCCGTTCGGCGGCCCGGCGCTCCAGGATGCCGGACAGCGCCGCGAGTCCGACGGCACTGACGACCAGGCCGACACCGACCCAGTTCGGTGCGGTGTACCCGTACCCCGCGGCGATCACCACACCGCCGAGCCACGCGGAAACCGCATTGCCGAGGTTGAACGCGCCGATATTCAGTGCCGAGGCCAGCGTGGGTGCCGATCCCGCCTGGTCGAGGACGCGCTTCTGTAGCGGTGGGACGGTCGCGAAGCCCAGTGCGCCGATCAGTACGACGGTGATCGCGGCCGCGATTTTGTTGTGCGCCGTCAGCGTGAACAGGGCGAGCACCAGCGCGAGACCGCCGAGTGTCGTGTAGAGCATCGGCATCAGATGCCGGTCGGCGAATTTGCCGCCGATCAGATTGCCGAGGAAGAAGCCGGTGCCGAACAGGACGAGCAGCCAGGTGACCGAACTCTCCGCATAGCCGGTGACCTCGGTCATCATCGGCGCGAGGTAGGTGATCGCGGCGAAGACGCCGCCGAAGCCCAGCACCGTCATCGCCATGGCCAGCAGCACCTGCGGGTTGGCGAGTACGGCGAGTTCGTGACGCAGGCGGGCATCGTGCGGTGCGGGCTGGTCGGGCACCAGTGCGGCGACGCCGAACAGCCCGGCCGCACCGACCAGTGCGACGAGCCCGAAGGTGAGCCGCCATCCGAACTGCTGGCCGAGCAGGGTGCCGAGCGGCACACCGACAATGGTCGCGACGGTGAGTCCGGTGAACATCATGGCGATCGCACCGGCCTTGCGGTCCGGGCGCACCAGATTTCCGGCGACCACCGAGCCGATGCCGAAGAAGGCGCCGTGGGCCAGCGAGGCGACGATGCGCCCGGTCAGCATGAGGTCGAAAGTCGGTGCGAGCGCGGACAATATGTTGCCCGCGATCAACAGCAGCAGGCTGATCAGCAGCATGCGCTTGCGCGATACTCGGGTGCCGAGTCCGGTCATGATCGGCGCCCCGCCCAGCACGCCGAGTGCGTACCCGGTGACCAGCAGACCCGCAGTGGGGATCGACACCGTGTAGGTGTCGGCGATGTCGGGGAGCAGTCCGACGACGACGAATTCGGTGGTGCCGATTCCGAAGGCCCCGAGTGTCAGGGCGAGTAGTGCGAGCGGCATGAGCATGAGCCTCCACGTGATGTTGCGCCCGAGCTTTACGGGCGCTAACAATAATTGCAGACGCTTGATAATTGCAAACGCTGGCTATTGCGGCGGTCATCTATCCTGGAGGGGACGAGCCCCGACGCAGAAGGAATGCCATGACCGCGGATGCCGCCCTGACCGGCCTGGCCGATGGTTGGTACGCACTGTCACTGCTGCACGATCGGATCGAGGCGCATATCGAACGCGCCCTGCAATCCGGTCACGAACTCAGCGTGCGGGAGTACTCACTGCTCGTCGTGCTCAGCCGCCAGCACGACGGACCCGGCGGGCATCTGCGCATGAACCAGGTCGCCGAAGCCGTGGTGCTGAGTCAGAGCGCGACGACCCGGCTGGTCACCCGCCTCGAAGACCGCGGCCTACTGCAGCGTTATCTCTGCCCCGACGATCGCCGCGGCATCTACACCGATGTCACCCCCGCGGGCCTGGAACTACTGGCCCGAGCGCGCCCCACCCACGACGAGGCCCTGTCGAGCGCCCTCGGTCAAGCCGCCGCCGACCCTGAATTGGCCCCCCTGGTCGCGGCGGTGGAGGCGATGAACTCCAATGCGGCACATGGTGTGCGAGTCCCGCACGCTTAGCCAGTGGGGCGTCGGGCGACGCGATGTGATGGTGCTGTCGCTCTCGGCCGGGCCGCTGCCGACCGTGTATCGGCCGCTGGTCGCAGCCATGGGGCAATGAACCTCAATGCGGCACGTGGTGTGCGAGTCTCGCACGCTTAGCCGGTGGGGTGTGGGCGAAGCGACGTGATGGTGTCGCCGTTCTCGGCCACTGCCTACCTTGTACTGGCTGCTGGTCGCAGTCGTGGAGGCGATGAACTTCATTGCGGCACGTGGTGTGCGAGTTCCGCACGCATAGCCGGTGGGATGTCGGGCGAACGTGATCGTGCCGTTGTTCTCGGCGAGGCCATCGTCGACCTTGTATCGGCCGCTGGTCGCAGCCATGGGGCAATGAACTCCAACACGGTAGGCGGCGTGGGAGTCCCGGACGCTGAGTCGGTGGGCTACTCGACGGTGACGGTGCCGCGCATCTGGGGATGTAGCGAACACAGGTAGCGGTAGGTGCCGGGCGCGATAAAGGTGTAGCTCCATTGGCCCCGGTCGAAGATCGGGCTGTTGATGCCCATCGCCTTATCGCCGATGCCCTGCACGGTGTGCGGCACGCTGTCCTTGAACTTCCAGGTCACGGTTTCGCCGACCTTGACGGTGACGTCGGCGGGGGAGAACTTCATATCGGCGATGTCGACGGTGACGGCGGCGGTTTTCGTATCGCCGGACTTGGCAGTGGGTGCCTGGCCGCTCGACTGCGCCGCGCTGGTCGGGGTGGGTGACTTTGTTTCACCGGAGCCGCAGCCCGATAGCAATAGCGTCGTCGCCAGGACGAACCCGGCTACGACCTGGGTGGACATCGCACGGCGCACCATCGGCATGACGGCCAAGCGTAGTCTGCTGACCGTGCGGGTCTGCGCGGCGCCATGGCGGTGCCGGTTCGACCGCGACGGCGCTGCCCCGCACCAGCGGAATCGCAGTGCCCGATCGATGCAGTGGAGGCGAGCGTTCATGTCCAGCCAGCGGGGCTATTTCACCGTCGATGAAGTGCGCACGGCCGAGGCCGAGCTGTTCACCCGGGTCCCCGAGGGCATGCCCATGCACCGGGCGGCCTACGGATTGGCGACGGTGGTCGCGGGTGAGTTGCGTGCGCGAACCGGCGGCATCGCAGGCCGGTCGGTGCTGCTGCTCGTCGGCTCGGGAGATAACGGCGGTGACGTGCTCTGGGCGGGATCAATGCTGCGCCGCCGCGGTGTCGCCGTGACAGCGGTACTGCTGAATCCGGACCGTGCCCACTCGAAAGGCCTTGCCGCACTGCGCAAGGCGGGCGGCAGGATCCGAACCGCATCGGAGGTGTCGCCTTCGGGTGACGCTGCGGGATCGAGCCGCGGCACGGCAATTCTGGACGAAACGGATTCGGACGCACCCGATCTGGTGATCGATGGCATCGTGGGCATCTCCGGTCGTGGGCCACTGCGCCCGAAGGCCGCGGAACTCGTTGCCGCTCTGCATGTTCCGTTCATCGCGGCGGACCTGCCCAGCGGAGTGGGCCCGGATACCGGCGCGGTCACCGGCCCCGCCGTTCGCGCCGATGTCACTGTCACATTCGGCGCTTATAAGCCGGTGCATGCCCTGGCCGCACCCTACTGTGGACGAATCGAGCTGGTGCCCATCGGTTTACGACTGCCGGAACCGCATCTCGCGGCCTTGGAGCCAGCGGAGATCGGTGCGGGATGGCCGACCCCGGGCCCGACCGACGATAAGTACACCCAGGGTGTCACCGGTATCTGCGCTGGCAGTGCCGCCTACCCCGGAGCCGCGGTGCTGTGCACCGGCGCCGCCGTCGCGGCCACCTCGGGCATGGTCCGCTATGCCGGAACCGGTGCGGCCGAGGTACTCGACCACTTCCCCGAAGTCATTGCCGCCCCGACCATCTCGTCCACCGGCCGAGTCCAGTCCTGGGTTTTCGGTCCCGGCGCCGGTACCGATGCCGACGCCAGCAAACGGCTCGCCGAAATCCTGTCCACCGACCTTCCCGTCGTCGTCGACGCCGACGGCCTCACCCTGCTCGCCGCCGATCCCGACCTGGTCCTCGGTCGCACCGCCCCCACCGTACTGACCCCGCATGCCGGTGAATTCGCCCGGCTGACCGGACACGAGGTCGGCCAGGACCGGGTATCCGCCGCACGCGACCTCGCCGAATCCTGGCAACTCACCGTCCTGCTCAAAGGCCGCGCAACCCTGGTGGCCACCCCGGGCCGCCCGGTACTCGTCAACGAGGCTGGCGGCTCCTGGGCCGCCACGGCGGGTGCGGGCGACGTCCTGTCCGGCGTTATCGGCGCCCTCCTCGCCGCGGGCCGCGATCCGGCCTGGTCCGCGGCCGCCGCCGCCCGCGCTCACGCCCTGGCCGCCAACCTCGCCGCCCACGAAAACCACCCGTCAGCCGCCCCCACCTCGGCGACGCCCCTGCTCGACCACCTCCGCCCCGCCATCCGCATCCTGCGTGCTCTCGCGGCCAGGTGACCCGGGGGTGTGCCGGCGGTGACCGACGCCCTCGCGCGAGCGTAATGGCGAATGGCAGGATCAGTAGCCGTGGAGGCGCAAGTGGAGACGGTTGTCGATCTGGATGCCATTGCCCACAACGTGCGGATTCTGCGGGAATACGCCGGAGATGCGGCGGTGATGGCGGTGGTCAAGGCCGACGGCTACAACCACGGCGCTGTCGAGGTCGGCCGGGCCGCACTGGCGGCCGGGGCCGCTGAACTCGGGGTCACCACGGTCGCCGAGGCGGTGCAATTGCGCGAGGTGGGCATTACCGCGCCGATTCTGTGTTGGCTCAATAATTCCGATGCCGACTTCGGTGCCGCGATCGAACACGATATCGAGATCGGCGTCTCATCCCTGGCCCATCTGCGGGCCGTCGAGGCGGCGGCACGCGGCACCGGCCGGACCGCCATCGTCTCGCTCAAGGTCGACACCGGCCTCAATCGCAACGGCGTCGCGCCGCTCGAGTACCAGACGGTGCTCGCGGCGCTGCGCGCCCTGGTGGACGAGCAGGTGGTGCGGTTGCGCGCGATCTTCTCCCATCTCGCCCATGCCGACGAGCCGGAACACCCCTACCTCGACGTTCAGCGCGACCGGTTCGTCGATGCCATCGCCACGGCCAAGGAATACGGTCTCGAACCGGAGCTGGTCCACCTCGCCAACTCGGCCGCCACCGTGACCCGCCCGGATCTCGCCTTCGATATGGTCCGCCCCGGCATTGCGATGTACGGCCTCACCCCGATACCCGAACTCGGCGACTTCGGCCTGCGGCCCGCGATGACCTTCCAGGCCCGCGTCGCATTGGTGAAGCCGGTCGCCGCCGGAGAAGGCGTCTCCTACGGCCACCAGTGGATCGCACCGCACGACACCACCGTCGCCCTCATTCCGGCCGGATACGCCGACGGCGTGTTCCGCCCGTTGAGCAACCGATTCTCGGTGTGGCTCGGCGGTGCGTTGCATCCCAGTGTCGGTCGCGTCTGCATGGACCAATTCGTCGTCGACCTGGGCGATAACGCGGCGGGCGTCACCGAGGGCGACACCGCGATCCTGTTCGGCGCGGACCGACCGCGGGCCCAGGACTGGGCGGATCTGCTCGGCACCATCCACTATGAGGTCGTGTGCGCACCACACGGCCGAGTGGTCCGGCGCCATATAGGAGGGGGTACCAGATGAGAAACCGCACCGTTGTCGGTGGCGTGGCCACCGCCGGTGTGGTCGGTGCGCTGGCGGGCGCACACACCTTGCGGCGCATCGGCGCCCGGGTGCTCTGGCCCGCCCGTGTCGATGAATACCGCGACGAGAACTTCAACCTGCTCGACGAGGACCGCTCCGGCGCGGTGCTCACCGAAGACGGTGTACGTCTGGCCACCAGGGAATGCGGTCCGCGCGACGCCCCGGTCACCGTGATCTTTGTACACGGCTTCTGCAACACCATGGAGACCTTCCACTTCCAGCGCCGCGATCTGGAAAAGCATTGGGGCCCAAGGGTTCGCCTGGTCTTCTTCGATCTGCGCGGCCACGGCCGGTCCGGCACGCCGACCACCAGGAGCTGTACCGTCGCCCAACTCGGTCGCGATCTGGCGGCCGTCATCGAGTCGACCGCGCCGACCGGTCCGGTGGCCCTGGTCGGTCATTCGCTCGGCGGTATGGCGGTGCTGGCCGCGGCCGCGCAATTCCCGGAGCTGTTCGCGGCGCGAGTGATCGGAATCGGCCTGCTCTCGACCGCGGCGGCCGAGGTCACCTCGGCGGGCATTACCCAGATCCTGCGCAACCCCGCGGTCGACGGCTTCCGTTTGGCCGTGCACACCGCGCCCACCCTGGTGCAGGCCGGGCGCAGCACCGTTCGGCATGTGATCACGCCGATACTGCATGTCAGCTCATATCACGGGCACGTGAGTCCCACCCTTTCGCGCTTCTCCACGCTGATGATCGATCGCACGCCCGTCGAGACGATCGTGAAATTTCTCAAGACCTTCGAACTTCATGACGAATCGGCGGCGCTGCCCACACTCGCGCATCTGCCGGTGCTGGTGCTCGGCGGCGCGCACGATGTCGTCATCCCGTTCCGCAATTCGCGGGCGCTGGCGCGCGAATTGCCCAATAGCGAACTCATCCGCCTCGATGCCGCCGCGCATATGGCGCACCTGCAATTCCCGGATATCGTCAACGCCGCGCTCGACCGGCTACTGGTGCGCGCCGGTGCCATCGAGCACACCCCATCAACCTCGGAGGTCGCCGGTGGCTGAACGGCATCAGCGGATCCTGCCCACGGTCGCCGATACCGAGGCCTTCGGTCGCGAACTCGCCGCCGGACTCGTCGCGGGTGACCTGGTGGTGCTCGACGGACCCCTCGGCGCGGGCAAGACCGCGCTGACTCGCGGCATCGCCGAGGGACTCGGCGTGCAGGGCCGGGTCAGCTCACCGACATTCATCATCGCCCGCCAGCACCGCGCCGGGGCGCGCGTCGGCGCCGAGCCGGTGCCGCTGGTGCATGTGGACGCCTATCGACTCGGCGGTGACCTGGACGAGTTGGACGCGTTGGATCTCGACACCGATCTGCATCAGGCGGTCGTGGTGGTGGAGTGGGGCAAGGGTGTTGTGGAACACCTCGCCGAGCGGCATCTGTACGTGTTGCTCTCGCGCGAGCCGAATTCCGATGTCCGCACCGCGATCTGGGAATGGGTCGGATAGTCCGCGATCGTCGCTGATCGTCGCGGTGGTGTAGCCACCGAGTAGCTCCGCACCGCGCGCAGGTACCACCCGGTATCGTTGGGTCAATCATGCTTGTACTAGCCGTCGACACCGCGACACCCGCCGTTACCGCGGGATTGGTGGAACTGGAGCAGGCCGCATCCGGCACCGGTGCCCCGGCGCGAGTGCGCACCGTCGCCTCGCGCGTCCGGGTCGACGCCCGCGCCCATGCCGAGGTGCTCACCCCGCAAATCCTCGAATGCCTCTCGGAGGCAGGTCGTTCCAGGGCCGATATCGAAGCCGTCGTGGTCGGCATCGGGCCCGGTCCGTTCACCGGACTCCGGGTCGGCATGGCGACCGCCGCCGCCTTCGGTGACGCGCTCGGCCTGCCGGTCTACGGGGTCTGCAGCCTGGACGCGATCGCCTCCGACGCCGTGCTCGAACCTACGGTGGTGCCGGACATCACAGCCGAGAGCGAGCTCCTGGTGGTCACCGACGCGCGCCGCCGCGAGGTGTACTGGGCGCGCTACCGTGACGGACGTCGCATCGAGGGCCCGGATGTGAACAAGCCCGGTGATCTGGATCCCGTGCACGCCAGCATGATCGCCGGATCCGCCTCGCACGTCGACCTGTTCGACCTGCCCGTGCTTCCGGCCGAGACGCCATCGCCCGCCGGGTTGGTGCGCGTCGCGGCCGCCGAACTACTGGCGCGCACCGTTCCGGAACCGTTGGTTCCGCTGTACCTGCGCAGGCCGGACGCGGTGGAGCGCAGCTACCGCACGCTCGATCGGACGGGGGCGTGACGGCCGTGGAGCCCGGTAGATCCGTGATTCGCATCGAGCCCATGAACGGCGCGGATATCGAACGCTGCGTCGAACTCGAACAACTGCTGTTCCCGGAAGACGATCCGTGGCAGGCGGTGTCCTTCCGCTCCGAACTGGCCGGGCCGCACAACCGCTATATCGTCGCCCGCGACGACACCGGGCGGATGGTCGGCTATGCGGGCATCGCACTGCTCGGCGATGCCGAACACCCCGAGGCCGAGGTGCACACCATCGGCGTCGATCCCGGCTACCACCGCGGCGGCATCGGCACCATGCTGCTGGAGGCGCTGCTCGCCGAGGCGGGCAAGCGCGGCGGACCGGTTTTCCTCGAGGTGCGTACCGACAATGCTCCCGCCATAGCGATGTACGCCAAGCACGGCTTCCACATCATCGGCCTGCGCAAGAACTACTACCATCCGAGCGGCGCCGACGCCTACACCATGCGCAGGCCCGAGCTGACCGCCGCGAACCAGGCCTGGGGCCCGCAGCCGAGCGAAACGGTACAACCGAACGAGGTGCTCTCGTGATCGTCATGGGTATCGAAAGTTCCTGCGACGAAACCGGAGTCGGCATCGTGCGCCGCCACGCCGACGGAACCTGCGAACTGCTCGCCGACGAGGTCGCCTCCAGCGTCGAACAGCACGCCCGCTTCGGCGGTGTGGTGCCGGAGATCGCCTCGCGCGCACACCTCGAGGCCATCGTGCCCGCGATGCGTCGGGCGCTGGCGGCCGCGGGCATCAGCAAGCCCGACGCGCTCGCGGTGACCATCGGTCCCGGACTGGCCGGTGCGCTGCTGGTCGGTGTCGCGGCCGCGAAAGCCTATGCGGCAGCGTGGGATGTGCCCTTCTACGCCCTGAACCATCTCGGCGGACACGTCGCCGTCGACACCCTCGAGCACGGTCCGATGCCGCCGTGCGTCGCGCTGCTGGTCTCCGGCGGGCATACGCATCTGCTGCATGTCACCGATCTGTCCGAGCCGATCGTCGAACTGGGCAGCACCGTCGACGACGCCGCGGGCGAGGCATTCGACAAGGTGGCCAGGCTGCTCGGCCTCGGCTTCCCGGGCGGGCCCGCGCTGGATGCCGCTGCCGCGCACGGCGATCCGAAGGCGATCGCCTTTCCGCGCGGTATGACCGGACCGCGCGATCCGCGCTACGACTTCTCCTTCTCCGGTCTGAAGACCGCCGTCGCCCGCTATGTCGAGGCGGCCCAGCGCAATGGCTTCACCGCCGAGGAGCTGCCGATTCCGGATATCGCGGCCTCCTTCCAGGAATCGGTCGCCGATGTGCTCACCATGAAGGCGGTGCGCGCGGCCCAAGATGTCGGCGTCGACACCCTGGTGCTCGGCGGCGGTGCCACCGCCAATTCTCGAATCCGCTCCATGGCCGAAGAACGTTGTGCGGAGGCCGGATTGCGCCTGCGTGTCCCCAAGCCCCGCCTGTGCACCGACAACGGCGTAATGATCGCGGCCCTCGGTGCTCATGTGATCGCGGGCGGCGCAACTCCATCGCCCTTGACGGTCGCCACCGACCCCGGCCTCCCCGTCTCGGTCAGTCGAGTCGGCTGACTCCCGATAGGGTTCGGATCGCTACCGAGGGCGCGGCTGCCCAGCACGGCGCTGTCCGGTGACCGTGGTCAGTCGTGCGGCCCAACCCCCACCACAGCCCCGGACTGAGTGGCGGACGACCCCGAATTCGCTCTGGGCGGGAGAGGAATTCGTGATTGCGCGGGTGCCGGCGTCGGACCGATCGGCATCGGCGGCACCGTCGACGGGCCCCGGGCCGGGCCGTATTCCTGCCCCGACGAGCCTGGCGCACTCGGGTTGGCGAACAGCGGACCGAGCAACTCCGGGAACGGAATCGGCGGCAGGTTCGGATCCGGACGCAGCGTTGGCGCGTTCGGGTTGGTGGTCGCGGCCGGTGTCGAGACGGTCGAGGTGGGAGGCTGGCTCCGATCCGGGGTGAGCGAGGGGATATTGACGCCGGAGGGCCGGTTGGTGCTCTCCCGGCTCGGGCCGGTGGTCGAGGTGCCCGCGCCGGTGGGTTGTGCCGCCGACACCGGCGGCGTCGGTAGTTGCGCGCTGCTGGTGGTGCCCGCGGGGGAGATGTCGTCGTCGCCGGTCGGCGCGAAGGTTTTTACGCCATAGCCGATGACCAGCCCGACCACCACGATCGCACCCGCCAGCGTGCCGACGACCTTGGTGAAGGTGCCGACGGGCGCATCGGCCGCGCCGAGCGCGACCACCGGGAATACCGACGGCTGCACCGAATCCGCCACCAGCGCCGCGCCTTTGGCGATCACCGCCTCCGGATCGTCGACGGTGTGCACCGGCAAATTCAGCTCACGGGCGAGGGTGGAGATCACCGCGGGGATATTGGCGCCGCCGCCGATCACGATCACGGCCTGCGGGAACTCGGGCGAGCGCGCGAATGCCGCGGCGGCGAACACGGCCATATCGCGCAGCAGATCCGAGATCAGTTCGTCGAAATCGGCCCGGGTCAGCTTCAGCGGCTGCCCGGCGACATGGTCGATCGTCACCGCGGGCGCGATCGACAGATGTTCCTTGGCGGCGCGACCGCGGTTGGTCAGCATGCCCCGATTGGGTCGGGTGCCGCGCCGGGCGTAGTGCAGATCGACGAGGTGGTGATAGATCAGCTCATCGATGGCGTTGCCGCTGATCGCGCCGGTGCGTTCGGTGCGCAGGATGTTGGCGTCGGCCTGGTCGGCGACGGTGATGCTGAGGCCGGTCGCACCGAGATCGACGATGGCGACGGTTTCGTAGCGGTCGACCAGTCCGGTGTGGCGCAGATAGGTGAGCGCCGCGGTGCCTTCCGGAACCAGCCGCAGATCGCGCTGTTTGCCAGTGGCCGAACGGATTACCTGCGCCTGCTCCTTGCTGCGGTAGGCCACGGCGACACTGGTCGGCGGGCGACGGGCGGCGGAGTCGACACCGATCGGTTTGCCGCCCGCGAAGCGCGCGCCGACCGGATGCGCGGGGAAGGCCACGTCATAGGACAGCTGGGTGGTCGGTAGCTGGGTGGTCATCAGCTCGATCGAGGACGCGACGAGATCGCCGAGATCGGAGTGGGCCGCGTCCGCGGAGACCACCCGATAGTCGAAACTCTGCGCGCCGTTGGACGCGGTCGCGACCAGCGCCGAGCACACGACCTCGTTACCGGCCGAGATGCCGAGGGATGTTCGCATGTCACCTCCCTTCGAGCGGATGGTCATGGTGGTGCCGACCATCTCGAATGGACAGCCGAAACGCTCGCGTGGATGGCGAACGATTCGGACGCGGGACCCGGCCGACCCGTTGTCCGGATGGGTCGCTGGGACGGCCAAGGATCACGTGTGGTCTTGCCCTCTGGTGAAGCTTCTTCTGAGAAACGTTTGTACTGTGACGCTGGTTCGGATTGGTGCTGACGCTGATCTTGTTCTGGCGAAACGCGGGTACTGCTGTGTGCCGCAGGGTATTTCGTGACGCTTGTTGCTCCCCCCACGACGCCGGTTCATGGCGAACACGGCAAGCGGAGCACGACCGTCGTCAATACTGTCACAATCCGTTATCCGAACGTTACAGATTTGACGAAGTCTTGGGAAGCCCTACGACCCCTGGGCGTGGCGTGGTCTGCGCCACCGCGCGGCGCGGCTGACGACACGGCCGCGGCGCGGCCTATGACACCGACACGGCGCGGCCAACGGTTTGGCACAGTCCAACCTTGAGCGCTGGCACTCTCATGTATAGAGTGCTAGTCGGCACTGTGTGATGTGCGTGTGCCAGTTCGACTACTGAGCAGGGTCCCGGCACCCGCGACGACGGGGCTGATGCGCAGGGTCGAGTCCGGGTGGCCAGTGGTGACTGCTTGCGGGCCGCTCGAAACAACACCGATACCGATGGTCCGGGACAACAGTTCCGGACGACCGCAAATCCCCTGAAAGTGGAGGGCTCAACGTGGCGAGCGTGAACATCAAGCCGCTCGAGGACAAGATCCTCGTCCAGGCCAACGAGGCCGAGACGACGACGGCCTCCGGCCTGGTCATCCCCGACACGGCAAAGGAGAAGCCGCAGGAGGGCACCGTCATCGCCGTCGGCGAGGGCCGCGTCACCGACAAGGGTGACCGCATCCCGGTCGACGTCAAGGAAGGCGACGTCGTCATCTACAGCAAGTACGGCGGCACCGAGATCAAGTACCAGGGCGAGGAGTACCTCATCCTGTCGGCGCGCGACATCCTGGCCGTCGTCACCAAGTAGCCGATAAGGCACATGCGTTCCGCCCCGGTGTCTTTCGCGACCCGGGGCGGAGTGCGTTCGGCCAAGAACACACAGGAGCTGACAACACATGGCAAAGCAGATCGAGTTCGACGAGAAGGCTCGTCGTGCTCTCGAGCGCGGCGTCGACAAGCTCGCCGACGCGGTGAAGGTCACCCTCGGGCCGCGTGGTCGCCACGTCGTGCTCGCGAAGGCCTTCGGTGGCCCCACTGTCACCAATGACGGTGTCACCATCGCGCGCGATATCGACCTCGACGACCCCTTCGAGAACCTCGGCGCCCAGCTCGTCAAGAGCGTCGCCACCAAGACCAACGACGTCGCGGGTGACGGCACCACCACCGCCACCGTGCTGGCCCAGGCGCTGGTGCGCGCGGGCCTGAAGAACGTTGCCGCCGGCGCGAACCCGATCTCGGTCGGTTCGGGCATCGCCAAGGCCGCGGACCTGGTGTCCGAGGCGCTGCTGGCGCAGGCCACCCCGGTCTCCGGCGAACAGGCCATCGCGCAGGTCGCCACCGTCTCCTCGCGCGATGAGGAGATCGGCGAGATGGTCGGCAAGGCGCTGACCACCGTCGGCAAGGACGGCGTTGTCACCGTCGAGGAGTCCTCGACGCTGCAGACCGAACTCGTCGTCACCGAGGGCGTGCAGTTCGACAAGGGCTACCTCTCGCCCTACTTCGTCACCGATGCCGACAGCCAGCAGGCCGTCCTCGAGGACGCCTACATCCTGCTGAACCGGGAGAAGATCAGCTCGCTGCCCGATCTGCTCCCGCTGCTGGAGAAGATCGCCGAATCCGGCAAGCCGGTGCTGATCATCGCCGAGGACGTCGAGGGTGAGGCACTGTCCACCCTGGTCGTCAACTCGATCCGCAAGACCCTCAAGGCCGTCGCGGTGAAGGCCCCGTTCTTCGGTGACCGTCGCAAGGCGTTCCTCGATGATCTGGCCATCGTCACCGCGGGCACCGTGGTCAACCCGGATCTGGGTATCTCGCTGCGCGAGGCGGGCATCGAGGTGCTCGGCAAGGCGCGTCGCATCGTCGTCACCAAGGACGACACCACGATCATCGACGGTGCCGGCACCGCCGAGGACATCGCGGCCCGTGGCGCGCAGCTGCGTCGCGAGATCGAGGCGACCGACTCGGATTGGGATCGGGAGAAGCTCGAGGAGCGACTGGCCAAGCTGGCCGGTGGCGTCGCGGTGATCAAGGTCGGCGCGGCCACCGAGACCGCGCTCAAGGAGCGCAAGTACCGGGTCGAGGACGCGGTGAGCGCGGCCAAGGCCGCCGTTGACGAGGGCATCGTGCCCGGTGGTGGCACCGCCCTGGTGCAGGCCGCCGCCAAGCTCGTCGAACTGCGCGACTCGCTGTCCGGCGACGAGGCCGTCGGCGTCGAGGTGGTGCGCATCGCACTGCAGGCGCCGCTGTTCTGGATCGCCACCAATGCGGGCGTCGACGGCTCCGTGGTGGTCAGCAAGGTCACCGACGGTAAGGAAGGCTTCAACGCCGCCACCCTCACCTACGGTGATCTGCTCACCGACGGTGTGGTGGACCCGGTGAAGGTGACCCGCTCCGCCGTCGTGAACGCGGCCTCGGTGGCTCGGATGATCCTCACCACCGAAAGCGCCGTGGTCGACAAGCCCGAGGAAGCAGAGCACGACCACAGCCACCACGGCCACGCGCACTGAGTTCACTGCTCAGCTGACGGCCGAATGGCGAAGGCCCCCGGGACATCGTCCCGGGGGCCTTCGTTTGTGAACAATATGAACGCAACTACCGCACAACAAGTCGAAAAATATCAATCGCGGTAACCGATTTCGCCTCGAGGAGGCGGTGACTCAGGATGCGACGGGCGGTTGTTCCGCGGCGATGGCGGCGAGCAACCGGCCGCGCAGGGCGGCGGGCGGCTGGGCCGCCGTCGCCACCGCGAGGGCGGAGAGGACTTCCTTGGTCTGCTGCACTTCGGTCATGAATTCCGTGCGTAGCGCCGGGTCTTCACCGTCGAGCACTTCTTGTACCGCATTGTGGTCTTCGTCGTCGATCGATCCGAGCGCGACGGCGTGCGCGAGATCGATCTGGGCTTCGTTCATCTCACGTCACCCCCAAACTTTTCTTCAGTCGTGTCAATCCGTCCCGTATGCGGGACTTAACGGTCGGTAACCCTACGCCGAGGTAGGTTGCCACTTCGGCGTAGGTTCGCCCGCCGTAGTAGGCGAGCGATATGGCCTCCCGTTGGGTCTCTGTCAATGTCCCTAGACCATCCAGGACGGCTTGCTGCTCGAGTCGTCGCTCCACTTCTTCGGTGACCTCATCGAATTCGTTGCCGAGAACCCTTATCCCGTAAGCGACTTCACGTAGGGTATGGGCCTGCTCGGCGCGGACCCGGTCGACGGCTCGTCGGTGAGCGAGGGTCATCAACCACGTCACCGCGGATCCTTTGGCCGCGTCGAAACTTGCCGCGGTCCGCCAGATCTGAAGAAAGACCTCCTGTGTGGTCTCCTCCGCGTATCCGGGGTCGTGCAGTACGCGTAGCACCAGACCGAAGACGCGCGCACACGTTCGGTCGTAGAGCTCAGCGAATGCCTCCTGGTCGGATCGGCCGCAACGTTCGAGAAGTGCGGCGAGCTCGATACTTTCGGCGGCGCGTGCCGTAACCGCAGAATCCACCCGGATGCCGGGTGGGATGGCTTCTCTTCGGAACGAGTCGCCCTCTGCGGCCGGCGGCCGCGTTGTCACAACGCTCCATTCTGTGTCATCGGTCACTACCGTAGCGGGTCGCTATGGCACCCGATTCGGTGGGGTGTCGGCAAACCGCTTGCCGCCTGGCAACTTTCTGGAAAACTTCGACACGCCAGGTGCTTCCGGGAAGGGACACGCCGTGACGCGCCGATGGTCATCGTGAAACGCCGGATGTGCAACCGACTTGGGCTTGTGGCCATCGCCGGTTGTTTGCTAGGCATTCGGCGCGCCGCGCCGCACGGATGGGAAGAAGTTCGTTTATACGGCCATACGACGGCGGTTGCGCCGGGCGTGCATCTCGCGCTCGGTTTCGGACATACCGCCCCAGATGCCGTAGGGCTCGCTGACTTTGAGGGCGTGGCTGCGGCACTGCATGAGCACCGGGCAGGCCCGGCAGATCTCCTTGGCGCGCATCTCGCGCGCGGTGCGAGCGCGACCGCGTTCACCGTCCGGGTGGAAAAACACCGCGGAGTCCTGGCCTCGGCAGGATCCTCGCATCTGCCAATCCCAGACGTCCGCGTTCGGTCCGGGGAGGTGGGTAGGCATGGGCATGGTGAACTCCTCGTGGTGCGAGCTCGTCAGCGTTGTCGAGCAGTCGTTCTGCAACAGTTGTGGCCACGGCGCTGGATCGGCGCGGCGTGCCGGGGCTCGCCTATTGCGGTCGCTGCAATTTCGCGCGGCGCCGACCGTGGCGATGAGTTACGTTAGGTCCAGCCGCGAAATTCCGTCAATAGTTCGATGCAGCAGTTTTCTAAATCTTAAGCTGCGAAATTTAACCTCCGGGCTGTTTACTTTTAACACCTTTCCAGTAATAATGATCGGTTGACCAGAGGCCGGTATCTCTTGGCATGGCGCCAGTATTCCGCATTCCCGCAGGTGGGAACGGGTTCGGTGGTTGCGTCGCGATCGCCGGCCGGTCCACCCTAACGTGTGTCCTGTCACAGCGTCGATCGGCGGCTCCGACGTCCGCTCGATCGGAGATGGCGGAAACGGGGCGCTGAGGTTAATTGCGCGAAACGCATGTGAATTCCAGGCACACGCGCTATGGGATTGCCAGGACACTTTTACTTGATGGAAACACGACATCGGCGACAGAAATGCTGAACAGTAGCCGGACGTCCCCGGTTGGCGGCTTCTCTCGTGCCACCACAGGCGGCGCGCAGGATAGAGTTCGGCCGTGCTCGCGCCAGCTTCCCCTATATATATCGAGTCCGCCATGCTTGCCGATGCGGCCTTCGGCGCCCGCCCCGGACGTGCCGCTGCCGAGTTGCCAGCTGCCGTGCGCCCCATCGATACCTGGTATCGAGGGGTAATTCTGGGTGGCCAGGGGCGCTACGCCGCGGCGCGCGAGGAGTTGCGCTCGCTATCGGCCAGCACCGCCGATCCGGTATTGCTGTCGCTCGCCGCGAGCACCGGGGGTTCACTGCTGCGCCAGCTCGGCTGGCACGCCCGCGCCGCGGCCTTCGACGGTCGCGCGGCCGCGTTGATCCTGCCGACCGGATCCGCCGATCGCGACGAATTCGGACCGAATCGCGTCGACGCGGTATGCGATGCGCTGACCGGTCTCGCGGCCGACGCGCTCGGCACCGGCCGTCTCGCACTGGCCACCCGGCTGCTCCGGCGCACTCATGACGAGTTGACCCGTGCGGGGGCCTCGGCGGGCTGGCGAGCGCTGATCCGCTGGCACTGGGTTTGTGCGGAGACCGCGCTCGCTTCCGGGGCCGCCGATACCGCGGCGCCGCACGCCGCGACGGCCCTCGCGCTCGCCGAGGACGGACCATCGGTTCGGCACCGCGTGAAGTCCCGGCTTTTGGTCGCCGCGACCGCTGCCGCCTCCGGTGACAGCGAACGCGCGCGCGTGCTCGCCGATGAGGTCGCCGAACAGTGCCGCGAGCACGAATTGCTGCCATTGCGTTGGGCCAGTTCGATGTTGCGCGCCGGGGTGTCGACCGGGACTCGCGCGAGTGCGGCCGAGGCCGACGCGCGACGGTGTGCCGAGACCATCGGCCGTCGTGGCGGGCACTTTCGTCCCATGAGTGATTCCCGAGTCTGATCCAGAGACCACCGTGTTGCCCGTATCCACGGGTTGTATCGCTATTGTTAGTTCCGTTCCGCCCCTTCGGCGGAAGCACTGTTCATCACCGACGGTGCCACTTGTAACGCCAGGAAATTCTCTGACGATGACGAACACGGGCGAAGAGTTGGACCTCGCCGTCGCTGCCGCTGCGCAGGGCGACAGATCCGCTTTAGCCCAGGTACTCGAAATGGTCCGCCCGTTGGTGGTGCGCTATTGCCGCGCGCGGATCGGCGCCGCGGAGCGTGGACAGCTCTCTGCGGACGACGTCGCGCAGGAGGTATGTCTGGCTGTGATGACAGCCTTGCCCCGGTATCAGGACCAGGGCAGGCCCTTCATGGCCTTTGTATACGGAATCGCTTCGCACAAGGTCGCCGACGCTCATCGCAACGCCGCCCGTAACAAGGCGGAGGCAATGGCCGAAGTACCAGATGTCATATCCACCGACCAAGGCCCGGAGCAGCGAGCACTGGAATCCGAAACGAGCAGGCAGATGAACAGCCTGCTCGCGACGCTTCCAGAGAAGCATCGCGAGATTCTGATCCTGCGTTTGGTCATGGGTTTGTCAGCAGAAGAAACCGCAGTCGCCGTGGGCAGTACGGCGGGTGCGATACGCGTCGCTCAACACCGGGCGCTCGCGAAACTGAAGTCACAAGTGGCGAGGGCAGGTGAAATGTATGGCTAGGGATGGCGAGCGCGGTCGGGGCGACTGGAAGGCGCGACGTGGATCGCGAAACAGCGGTCCCTACGCCGGGAGCGATGACACCGGACCGGTGGACATCGCAGCGGTGCGCCGAGACGATGCGCTGATCGATGCCATTGCTAGCAACGGGCCGGTGCAAACCGACAGCGCGGAGGAGTACCAGCTCGCGGCGCTGCTGGCGGACTGGCGAGCGGAGCTGATTTCCCCACCGCTGCCGAGCGAACCGAATCTCGATGAGATCGTTGCCGCGGTCAACCAGGAGATCGGTGCCCGGCAGGTTCGTATCGGCGCGCAGTCCGGTGGGCGACTACGGCTTATTCGTCCGATCCTCGGAGCGGCGGCCGCGCTGGCTCTGGTCATCGGAGGTCTCTCGGCGTTTTCCTATGGCGCCGCCCCGGGTGATCCGCTGTGGCGGGTCAAGGAAGTCGTGTTCAGCGAACAGGCGCAGAGCACCGTGGTGCAACGTGCCGACAATGATCTGGCGAACGCGAAAGTGATGCTCGATCAGGGCAATCCGGATATGGCCAGGCAAAAGCTGGAGGGCGCCAAGGCAAATGCGGAGCTGATCGATGATCCGGTCAAGCGGGACAAGCGGATCAGCGAGTTCGACGCATTGCTCGCGCAGTTGAGCAAGGTCGCCCCGGAGATCGCGAAGTCGCTCGCGCCGAGCACGCCGCCGACGACGCCGAGTTCGGTGACCGATGGCAGCACCATCACCGCACCGACCACCAGGCCGTCCGGCGATGGTGGGGCGACCTCCGCGGGGGTGCCGCCGGTCGATACGAAGGCGCCCACGACGACGGAGCCGACGGTGGCGGGTACACCGAGTGCACCGGGCAAGCCGACGGTGCCGACAACGCCGGTGACCACCGAACCGCCGACGCAGCCGAGTCAGACGCACTCGCCCCAGGGACCGCCGTCCACCGTCGTGGGAACGCAGCCCCCGCCGGTCCAGCCGACTGCGGACACCGGCGTGCCCGTGCAGCCGCCGACCCATCAGCAGCCGTCGACCGGTGGTGGCAACACCTTTGTGATTCCCAGCGGTTTGCCTGCTCTGCCCGGGTTGCCCGGATCGGTACCCGCCGCATAAATCGGAGTTGGTGCTCCACAAGCGCTTTGGCTTCTGGAGAAGCGCTGAACCCGCAGCCACGCTGGGGCGTACGCATATTCGGACGCCCCAGTGTGTGCGTGCCCAGACATCCGAATTGCCGTGCATGAACCGATCGCCGACCGGCGGTCGGCTTTTTGTCTGTCAGCTATTTCACATCGCGCCCGCGCGTCATCGCGCGTGGTACTCGGGGTGCGATATCAGCTGTCGAACCCGTCGAACCCATCGCCGTGGAAGGCCTCGTTCATCGAGGCATCGGCGTATCCCCGGCAGTAGTCCCAGGTGACGTACGCCTCCGGCATCGGATCGTAGGCGGGCTCGTGCGGGCGCACCGTGCCGTCGACCAGCAGTTGAAGCAGGTTGGCGCGCAGCATGTCCCAGTCGTGGTAGTGGTCCTGTCTGCAGTCCTCGCAGCTGACCACAAGTCCTCGGATGCCACGGTGCGCTAGTAGTGCCTCATACACCGCAAGGTCGGCGAGATCCTCCTCGACCGCAAGGCGCTCGTGGGGATCCAGCGGCTCGCCGGGCTCGATTGCGTCGAGTGCGGCGGACGGGTCGGAGGGGTCTCCGGCGAACGGATCCGGCGGCAAGCCAGGTGGTAGATGGTCACGCACACCCCCACGGTACGCAGAACAGGGTGCTCTTCGCCAGCTATGTGGCGCGCCAGTTTCGGCGGTGGGCTCAGTTCATCGGTGTGTTTGCGGGGCAGATACCATGGTTTCCAGGCCCGGCCGGCACCCGACATCGCTGGCGGAGCCGCCACCGTCCATTCCATCAGTCCACGACGCCGGTCATCCGGCGTTCGTTGCTTTCGACGTCCAGGAGGGGTCGATCCGAATGAGTAATCCCGTATCGGGCGAACGAATCGCGGTCCGCCCTCCTACGGGTGGTGACGATCCGAACAAGATCGCCATGCTCGGCCTTACGTTCGACGATGTGCTGTTGCTACCGGCCGCTTCGGATCTCATCCCCAGCTCGGTGGAGACCTCCAGCCAGCTGACCCGCGAGATTCGGCTGCGCACCCCGCTGTGCAGTTCCGCGATGGATACCGTCACCGAGGCGCGGATGGCCATCTCCATGGCGCGCGCCGGTGGCATGGGTGTGCTGCACCGCAACCTGGCCGTCGCCGATCAGGCCGCGCAGGTCGAGACGGTGAAGCGGTCCGAGGCGGGCATGGTCACCGATCCGGTGACCTGTCGTCCCACCGACACCCTGGCCGAGGTCGACGCCATGTGTGCGCGCTTCCGCATCTCCGGTCTGCCCGTGGTGGACGAGACCGGCGCGCTTGTGGGCATTATCACCAACCGCGATATGCGCTTCGAGGTGGATCAGAACCGCCGGGTCGCCGATGTGATGACCAAGGCGCCGCTGATCACCGCGCAGGAGGGCGTTACCGCCGAGGCCGCGCTCGGCCTGCTGCGCCGCCACAAGATCGAGAAGCTGCCGATCGTCGACGGTAACGGCCGCCTGCGCGGACTCATCACCGTCAAGGACTTCGTCAAGACCGATCAGTACCCGAACGCCACCAAGGACCGTGACGGCCGCCTGCTCGTCGGCGCCGCGATCGGCGTCGGCGAGGACTCCTGGTCGCGCGCGATGACCCTGTCCGACGCCGGGGTGGACGTGCTCATTGTCGATACCGCGCACGGCCACCAGGCCGGTGTGCTGCAGATGGTGACCAAGGTCAAGGCCGAGGTCGGCGATCGCATCCAGATCGTCGGCGGCAATGTGGCCACCCGGGCCGGTGCGGCCGCGCTGGTCGAGGCGGGCGCGGATGCGGTGAAGGTCGGTGTCGGGCCCGGCTCCATCTGCACCACCCGCGTGGTCGCCGGTGTCGGCGCGCCGCAGATCACCGCGATCCTCGAGGCCGTGGCCGCGTGCAAGCCGCACGGCGTTCCGGTGATCGCCGACGGTGGCATCCAGTTCTCCGGCGATATCGCCAAGGCCATCGCAGCGGGCGCGTCCACGGTGATGCTCGGCTCGCTGCTGGCCGGTACCGCCGAATCGCCGGGTGAGCTGATCCTCGTGGGCGGCAAGCAGTTCAAGAGCTACCGCGGTATGGGTTCGCTCGGCGCCATGCAGGGCCGGGGCCAGGCCAAGTCCTACTCCAAGGACCGCTACTTCCAGGACGACGTGCTCGCCGAGGACAAGCTGGTGCCCGAGGGCATCGAGGGCCGCGTGCCGTTCCGCGGACCGGTCAACCAGGTGATCCACCAGCTCGTCGGCGGGTTGCGGGCGGCCATGGGCTACACCGGGTCGCAGTCCATCGCCGATCTGCAGGAGGCGCAGTTCGTGCAGATCACGGCGGCGGGGCTCAAGGAGAGCCACCCGCACGACATCACCATGACCGTCGAGGCGCCCAACTACACTGGTCGCGGCTAGCCTGCTCGACGGGTTGTGTACTGGACGGAATGGTCCGGGCATGATTGACCTTGTTCGCGGTCATCGAAATACATAGCGGCCTCGCGAGGCGAAGGGGCAGGATCACGAGTCCTGACCTGCCGCCCGGAGGTAGTCGCCTGTTCGCGATCGACGATTCGATATGCGACCACGACGGAGCGAGTCTTACGAGCGACCGTTCGCGGCCCGTATCGCTTCCGAGCCGTCGAAGCGCAGGCGCGAGTCTCGACGGCTCGGACGCGAGACCAAAGGGGGCCGCGAACACGCAGCGCCGCAGGCGTTGCAAATCAAACACAGCCGTGAACACGCCGCGCCAGTGCGGCCAAAATAAAGGAGAAGACGCGTGCGCGACATGGTCGAGATCGGCATGGGCCGGACCGCCCGGCGTACCTATGAACTGGACGACGTCGATATCGTCCCGTCGCGGCGGACCCGTTCGTCGAAGCAGGTATCGCTGGCGTGGCAGCTGGACGCCTACCGGTTCGAGATCCCGTTCCTCGCGCACCCGACCGACGCGCTGGTCTCGCCGGAGTTCGCCATCGAACTCGGCAGGCTCGGCGGACTCGGTGTCATCAATGGTGAGGGGCTGTGGGCCCGGCACGCCGATGTCGCCGCGAAGATCGATCAGCTGCTCGAGCTGGTCGCCAAGGGCGGGTACGAGCGTGCCGTCGGACTGTTGCAGGAGCTGCACGCCGCGCCGATGCAGCCGGATCTGCTGGCCGCCGCGGTCGCGCAGGTGCGCGCCGCCGGTGTCACGGTTGCGGTGCGGGTCAGCCCGCAGAACGCACGTGCGCTGACCCCCGCGCTGGTGCAGGCCGGTATCGACCTGCTCGTGGTGCACGGCACCATCATCTCCGCCGAACACGTCGGCGACGGTGAGCCATTGAACCTCAAGACCTTCATCGCCGAACTCGACGTGCCGGTGGTCGCCGGTGGTGTCAGCGATCACAAGACCGCGCTGCATCTGATGCGCACCGGCGCCGCGGGCGTGATCGTCGGCTACGGCTCCTACCCGGGCGCGACCACCACCGGCGAGGTGCTCGGCATCGGGGTTCCGATGGCGACCGCGATCGCCGACGCCGCCGCCGCGCGCCGCGACTACCTGGACGAGACCGGTGGACGCTATGTGCACGTGATCGCCGACGGTGATATCGCGACCTCGGGCCAGCTGGCCAAGGCCATTGCCTGTGGCGCCGATGCGGCCATGCTCGGCGTGCCGCTGGCCTTGGCCGCCGAGGCGCCCGGTCGCGGCTGGTTCTGGCCGTCCTCGGCCGCGCATCCGTCGGTGCCGCGCGGTTCGCTGCTGCACGTGGAGGATCCGTGGGATCTGGGCGGCGAGCTGTCCGGTGATACCGGCGAAACCGTGCGCCCGAGTCTGGAGCGGGTGCTCTTCGGGCCCTCCGACGATCCGTTCGGCTCGCTGAATCTCGTTGGCGGCCTACGCCGTTCGATGGCCAAGGCGGGCTACTCCGACCTCAAGGAGTTCCAGCGGGTCGGGCTGAGTGTGCGCGCCTGACCACACCGTTTTCGCCCAGCACGCGCTGGGGCGGCGTTCAGCGGACGCGGGTCGGCGCGGTGTGTTCGCGCAGGAACTGCCGGATGACGGCGTTGACCGGTTCGGGGTGCGTCATCGTGACGGCTAGGCGTGCGCCCGCGATTTCGACGTAGGTGGATACGGTCAGCCCCTTGGCCAGTTGTTTGGCGCGGTCGCGGGCGATGCCGCTGTCGGTGGCGTGAATCACCAAGGCGGGGCAGGTGATTTCGGATAAGCGGTCCAACACCGAATCGCGGCCGAGCAGACAGCCCGCGGCGACTTCGATGCCGCGGCGGTCGCGGACCAGCCAGCGTTTGGTCCAGATCGAGCGGTACCAATCGTCATCGCCGATCAGCCAGTGCGCGAGTTGTTCGACGGCCTCCTGCCGGGAGCCGTCGTCGTACCACTCGTCCAGGAATTTCTGGGTCGCAGTGGACTGTTCAGGTGTCGGGCCGTGCGCCTCGGTGCTGATCAAGATCAGCGCGGAAACCCGCTCGGGTGCGATGAGCGCGGTGCGCAGCGCGGTGAACCCCCCTTGCGCGGTACCGCCGAACACCGCGCGCTCGGCGCCGAGATGGTCCAGCACGGTGAGGGCATCGCGCGCGGCGGTCCAGTAGGTGAACGGCAGCCCCGAGTCCCTGGTGCGGCCATGTCCGCGCGCATCCCAGGACACGATCCGGAATTCCGGTGCGAGCGCGGCCATCTGCGACGCGAACATCGTTCGGTCCATGAAGAATTCGTGTGCTAGTAAGACCACCGGACCGTCGCCGCCACTGTCCTCGTAATGGATGTCGGCGTCTATCGCACGGGCGAAGGGCACGGCATGAGGATAACCAGCGGTGCGGGGGTGCGCGGGACGATTCAGCCCCTCACTAAACTGGGTGCGTGGCAGAAACCCAGAGACCGGTCCTCGTCGTCGACTTCGGCGCACAATACGCCCAGCTGATCGCCCGGCGGGTCCGTGAATCGAGTGTGTTCTCGGAGGTGATCCCGCATACCACCACGGTGGACGAGATCGCCGAGAAGCAGCCGCTCGCGGTGATTCTGTCCGGCGGACCGTCCAGTGTGTACGCCGAGGGCGCGCCGCAATTGGATGCGCGGTTGTTCGATCTGGGCATTCCGGTATTCGGCATCTGCTACGGATTCCAGGCCATGGCGCAGGCGCTCGGCGGCACTGTCGCGCACACCGGCACCCGCGAATACGGCCGCACCGAGCTCAGCATCGACGGCGGTGTGCTGCACGGCGGCCTGCCGACCAAACAGCCGGTGTGGATGAGCCACGGCGACGCGGTCACCGATGCGCCCGAGGGCTTCGAGGTCACCGGTACCAGCGCGGGTGCGCCGGTCGCCGCGTTCGAGGATCGGGCCCGCAAGCTGGCCGGTGTGCAGTACCACCCCGAGGTGCTGCACTCGCCGCACGGCCAGCAGGTGCTCAGCCGCTTTCTGCACGACCTCGCCGGAATCCCGGCCACCTGGACCCCGGCCAATATCGCCGATTCGCTGATCGCCGCGGTGCGCGAGCAGGTCGGCGACGGTCATGCGATCTGCGGGCTGTCGGGCGGTGTGGACAGCGCGGTCGCCGCCGCGCTCGTGCAGCGTGCCATTGGTGACCGGCTGACCTGCGTGTTCGTCGATCACGGCCTGTTGCGCGCCGGGGAGCGCGAGCAGGTGCAGCAGGACTTCGTCGCCGCGACCGGCGCCAAACTGGTGACCGTCGACGCGGTGGACAAATTCCTCGGTGAGCTGAAGGGCGTCACCGATCCGGAGGAGAAGCGCAAGATCATCGGGCGGGAGTTCATCCGGTCGTTCGAGGATGCGGTCTCCGAGGTCGTCGCCGCCGACGGCGCGGCATCGGATTCCGGTCCGGCCGTGGAATTCCTCGTGCAGGGCACCCTGTACCCGGATGTCGTCGAGTCCGGCGGCGGCTCGGGCACCGCGAATATCAAGAGCCACCACAATGTCGGCGGTCTGCCCGACGATCTGGAGTTCGAACTCGTCGAGCCGCTGCGACTGTTGTTCAAGGACGAGGTGCGCGCGGTGGGCCGCGAACTCGGGCTGCCCGAGGAAATCGTTGCCCGCCAGCCGTTCCCGGGCCCCGGCCTGGCCATCCGCATTGTCGGCGAGGTCACCGAGGACCGGCTGGACACGCTGCGGCAGGCCGATGCCATCGCGCGCGAAGAGCTGACCGCCGCCGGTCTGGACCGCCAGATCTGGCAGTGCCCGGTGGTGTTGCTCGCGGATGTCCGCAGTGTCGGCGTACAGGGTGACGGCCGCACCTACGGTCACCCGATCGTGCTGCGCCCGGTCTCCAGCGAGGACGCCATGACCGCGGACTGGACCCGTCTGCCCTATGACGTCCTCGAGCGGATCTCCACCCGCATCACCAATGAGGTGGCGGAGGTCAACCGGGTGGTCCTCGACGTGACGAGCAAGCCGCCGGGCACCATCGAATGGGAGTGACACGCGATCAGGGCTGATCGAGGCGGTTTCGGGAGTACCGTCAGCCGGGAAGACCAGTTCCCAGGGGGTCCGGATGGCAGCGAAGAAGCCGCTCTGCACAGTCAACGCGGTCGTCGAGGCCCCGTGCGGGGTGGTGGCCGCGCTGCTCACCGGGGTCAGTGCGGGTCCGGTCGGTCCGGACAATGCCTTCTTCCTCGCCGACGGTCCGGATCCCGCGATGCGGTTGCGCGGTGGCCCGAACGAATTCCGGGCCGCGATCGCGGGTGATCCCAATGGGATTCGGGTCGAGGTGGATCGGGCGCAGGCCATGCTCGCGGTGGAGGGGCAGTGGTGGTTTCGCGCCGAATGCCGAGTGTTGCCGCATCCGAAGGGATCTCGGATGATCCAGCAGGTGTTCAATGTCGCCACCACCGGGCGGTGGATGGTGCCGATGATCGCGCGTGGTGTCGAGGGGAAGCAGCGGCAGAGCATGCAGCGGTTGCTGGATCGGATCAGCGAACATCTCAGCTGCTCGGCCTATTTGGAGTAGGAGTGTCGCTGGTGGCGTGCCGCGCAGTGCTATTCGACGTGGTCGGTCCGAGTCGGCTGGATGTGCCGCCGAGAACGAATTGCCCGAGTAGTAGACCGCCGCCGAGGTAGCTGCGGCTCGGTGTCAGTGGCATGAACCGGCCCAGCGGAATTCCCAGGTGGTCGGTCGGTTGGTCGTCGATGTCGAACTGTTCCATGGGCATTGGCGTTCTCCTGCGCCGGAAAGAAAATGGCCCGTCGTGGAGGCGGGCCATTGGTGTCGGTTCATTCGGTTGTCGATCAGTGCGGTTTGCGTGGGGAGATGACCAGCAGGATGCCGACCACGATGGCGGCGATCACGACGACCCAGCCGAGCGAGATGACGCCGCTGGCGGTCGTGGTCGGGCCGGTGAAGGCCCAGATGCTGACACCGAGGGCGAGCAGGCCGACGATCAGCAGCGAGACCGACGGTCCACGCTTGGTCGCGTTGTTATCGGTTGGGTCAGCCACGGTGCACCTCCACATTGCCGGTCCGGACATGGACTTTCAGGTCGAGCATCGGTGTGCCGTCGGCGTGCGGGCCGGTGATCCCGGTGGGGCAGTGGACATCTCCCAGATTGACGGTGCAGTCGGTACGCACCGCCATCCCCTCGGGCAGCAGGATCTTGGCATCGCCGAGCTGGACCGCGACCTCGACGGTCCGGCTCTCGGTCAGTTTCAGCGACCGCAGATCCAAAACGCCACTCCCTACGGTCAACTCGTACCTCGGGGCCAGGTCGGCCATCGAGGTCGGCGTCCAAGTGCGATCGCCGATGGTGGCGCTGTCGAATTCGATGGGGCCGATCATCGAGGCCAGCACCACGAATCCGGCGAGCGGCGCGGTCAGTACCAGCAGGCCGTAGCCGCGGCGCAGGAACGCGCCGACCACCAGACCTAGGCCGATCACCGCCAGCGCCACCGCGCCGATGCGCCCGGGTGTCATCCAGTCCTCGCCCGAGGCGGCCAGTGCGCCCGCACCCGCGGCGGCCAGAATGGCCAGGCCGAGCACCACCGCGGTCAGTCGGGAGCGGGGACGCTTGGGCGGGGGTGCGACGACGGTGGCGGTCGGAGTGGGTTCGGGGAGGTCCCAGGCGAGGGGGGCGACGCCGAGCGGGTCCCAGGAGGGTGGGGTTACGGTGGCCGGCGTCGGTTTCGCGAGGGCCGCGACCGGGGGTCGGGATGCGCTTGTGCCGGAGCCGGATGCGGATTTCGACGAGCCGCCGCCGGTACTCGCGGTGGGGGTGTCGGTGTTGCTCGCGCTCGGCGTGGCGGCAGCCTTATCGAGAGACGGGCTGGCTCCCGGCGCGTTGGACGTCGTGCCCGGTGCTGTAGCCGCGGCGGTTCCGATCGGTGTCGTGCCGTTGTCGGGCTGGGTGGTCTCGATGCCGCCGCGGGACATGGTTTCCGCGTCGCCCTTATCGAGCAACACCGTGTCCTTGGTCAGCGGCACCGTCTCGGCATCAGCTGGCGGAGCGCCCGCATCGGTCGGCGTGCTGCCCTTTTCGATCAGTTCGGTTTCGGCGTCGTCTTTATCGGCGTCGTGCAACAGAACCGTGTCCGGATCTGCCTGCTGCGCCGGTGCCTCCTGGACCGGATTGTCCGGAACATAGGCGTCCGGCAACTTCGTGTACGGGGTGTACATGCTGGTCGGCGGGACATCGGGGGAGTAGAAATCGCCGGGAACCGTGCGCTGCGGAAATACGGCACCGGGATAGCCGGTCGCGGTGAGACTGCCATCGAAGGCGCCGAGCGCACTGGTGCCGGGCGGCGGCTGCGGATTGCGCATATGCAGCATCCACCAGCCGGCCAGCATCAGCGCCATGCTGATCAGGCCCGAGCCCGCGAGTCCGACGCCGACCGGTCCCATGGTGCTGACCGCGATGGCGAGCGCCACGATCAAGACGATGGTCTTGGTCTGCGACTGCGAGCTGTGCCCCTTGCCGAGCAGCGACTCGGCCGCGGACGACTGATCACCCGTCTCGCTCAGCAGCAGCCAGGCGAGCAGGTACAACACGATGCCCGCACCGCCGAAGATCGTCGACACCACCAGCGCGACCCGGATGAGCACCGGATCGATGCTGTACCGCTGCCCGAATCCGGCCGCGACGCCGGCGATCGGACCTTGCCGCGGCAACCGGACGGGCCGCGTCTGCCACATCTGGTGAAGCTGATCGCCGAAGGTCGTTTTCGTCATATTTCCCATGGTGGTGCTGACCAGCACTTCGGCGCATCGGGGGGAACCCTGAGAAAATCTCTGATCTCTTTGGACCAAGCGGTCTGTTGTTCAGTCGCAGGGTGGGCGGTGGGGGAGATGTCTGGGCCAGACGTCGGGGGTCATCAGGCCATGGGTGGCACGGCAGACCGGTCGGCCGCACTGCTCGTTCAGGTCGCAGATTCGCAATCCGCTGTCCTTGCCGACGCCGACCAGGTAGCCGCCGATCGGGGTGAATTCGATGCTCCAGTAAACGTCGTCAACAGCCAGTGTGATCGAGTCTCCGATCCGGCTCGGACGGTGGCGGTCAAGCGGTCCCCGATCCTGGCGCCGATAGGACATCAGCCACGGGCAGGGGCAGGCGGTGTCGTCCTCGGCGATCACGGTGGTACCGCGGACGGGCCTGGTACGGGTCGAGCGGCGATGCGATACCGCATCGCCGCTCGAGGCTTGGCGGGTTACAGGAAGATTCGGTCTCCTGTTACCACGTCGGCGGCGGTGACGTCGGGCGATTCTCCCGTCAGGGTCACGTAGGACTGGATGGTGAGTGGTCCGCCGCAGTTCTTCACGATCAGGTGGTAGTCGTGGCTGACCAGGTACCCGGTGCCGCCGTGCGTCAGGTCCTTCGTGCCCACCTCGATCGGCTTGATCTCGCCGGGCGCGATCGACATGTCGAGGCTGACCCCGGCGTAGATCTTCGGGCCGATGCTGGCATCGAAGTTCGGTGACATCGAGTCTTCGCCGCCGCTGACACCGATGCTGAACCCGGCGTCGAAGCCGATTCCGGCCTGGATGCCGATGGTGAGATCGACGTTCACGGCGCAGGCGACGAGGTAGCCCACCTTCATGGTGCCTGTCGCATTCGCGGGAATCGTGCCGTAGAAGGTGTTGTCCAGGAAAACCTCCCGGTTGGTCGGCATGCCGTTGAGCGGGGGTACCGGCCGGAATTGCTCGTCCATGTGGCCGACGGTCATCTCGAATCTCGCTGGGCCCGAATAGTTCTTCTCATGCGGTGCCATTCCCTGTGCGTTGGCGATCGGTGCACCCGCCAGGGCGACCCCGACCAAGGTGGCGGCGGTGACCAGTACCGACTTGATGTTCATGGTTCCTCCCCGAACCTGTGCTCCGCCCCCTGCGGAGCGAGTGCCGCCGTCTCCGGCGGCGGTGTTGAGTGGGCCGGTTTCCGACCCGGAAGAAACGTATGACGCGGGGCTGTGCGCTGCCTAAGACATTGATCGGTGTTCGATCTGAAAAGCGCTGGTAGACATGTCCAGCGGCAGTTATCCGGTCCGGCGGTGCACGGGTCGGCGGCGGATCCGTCGGTGATCCGCTCCGGGCGTCGCCAGATGCCTGAGCTCGATATAAGAACGGCAGTTCAGCATGGCTTTCTTGTCCGGACCGGACAGGAATCGGCGGCCCGCGCATGATCACCACGTCTGAGAACGCCGTAGCGTTCTGCTGATATCGGACAAACGGGAGAAATAAGTGTCACGCACCAGGTTCGCCGTAAGCGTTTGCGTCGCTACGGCATTGGCGGGTACCGCCTTCACCAGCGCGCCAGCATCCGCTGATGTGCTCCCCAACCTGACCGGCCCCGCGGTTCCCGCGATCGCCGACCTCAACGGCGACGGCTACACCGACGTCGTGTTCAGCGATTTCGTGCTCGGGTTCGGAGTGTCGGTTTTCCTGGGACGGCCCGACGGAGGCTTCCAGCCCGCCGTCCGCTACGCCACCGGCGGCCAGGCGGACTACGTCGCCATCGCGGACTTCGACCACGACGGCAAACTCGATATGGCCGTCACCAACTTCACCACGAGCGACGTCTCCATACTGATGGGCAACGGCGACGGCACTTTCGTCAAGGCCGTCAACTATGCGACGGACCTGGCCCCCGGGGCGGTCGTCGTCGGCGACTTCGACCACGACGGCAACCCCGACTTGGCCACCTCCAACCAGGCTCCGTCCTGGTCGGTGCTCCTGGGCAACGGCGATGGCACTTTCCGCGCGGCATACACCCTCTCCAGCAACCTGGGCGTCGGCTCCGGGTCCGCCGACGTCGCGGACTTCGATGGGGATGGCAATCTCGACCTGCTGCGCGGCAACTACGTCAACAGCACCATCCAGATCTACCGCGGCCATGGTGACGGCACCTTCGCCGCGCCGACCACGTTCAGCGAGGGTGCCCTGACCGCCTGGTACGGCATGACGCGCGACATCAACGCCGACGGCAAGCCGGACATCCTCTTCTCCAACCTGGTCGCAGGCACCGTATCCACGCTGTTCAACAATGGTGACGGCACCTTCGGCGCGCTCCGGGCATATCAAACCGGCGGTCTGCTCCCGCAGTGCTTCGACCTCGCCGACCTCAACGGCGACGGTCTGCTCGACATGGTGGTTGCCAATGGCGGCACCTCCAGCATCAGCGTGCTGCTCGGGACCGGCAACGGCACCTTCGGTCCGCCGCACACATACCCCTCCCGCGGGCTCGTTCCCCTGTCCACCCCGATTCTCGCCGACTTCAATGGCGACGGAAAGATCGACACGGTCATCGGCAACACCGGCACGGGGAACATCACCCTGCGCTACGGCAACGGTGACGGCACCTTCGGCCCCGCCATCGACTACTCGGCCTGATCGACCGCTACGGGTTCCCTGTCACCGATAGATCAGGGTGATTCCTGATGGTCGGTGGCGGTGGGCCGTGCCAGTATCGAAGACATGTACCCGTCCACGCCCGCGTTCGATGCTGCCCGAGGGGACGACCCTCGCAGTGCCGCGTGGGGCGCTGGGCCGGGTCCGGGTGTCGCGCCCGGGTTTGCCCCGGGGTCCGGGCGCGGCTTCGGCCCCGCGCCGGTGCTGTTGTACACCGAGCCGCCGTACCCCAGAATGGTGCGGCGCTCGGGTGGCCGGATCGTCGGCGGTGTGGCCGGTGGTATCGCCGATCACCTCGGGCTCGACGTCTTCAAGGTGCGGATAGCGTTCGTCTTGCTGTCCGCGCTGGCCGGGGCGGGGATCGTCGCCTACGGGATGCTGTGGATCTTCACCCCGGGCGGCCACGATGCGGTGAAGCCGACCGGTCGGGAGCGCCGTCAGGCGATCGGGCTGGCACTGCTCGGCATCGGGCTCGCGGTCGGGGTGTCGTGGTTGCTGAGCGGAACCGCGGCGAAGGTGATCGTCCCGATCGTCGTGGTTGCGGTCGGTGCGGCGCTGGTGTGGCGCGAGTACGACACCGACGGCCCGCGATCGCTACTCGGACTGCCCGCGCGCCCCTCGGTGGTGACCTGGTCGCGCATCGTCGCCGGTATCACGATGATCGTGCTCGGGCTCAGTGTGGTGGTGCTGGCCAGGATCGATCTGAGCTCACTCGGTTCCGCGCTGCTCGCGGTGGCGGTCACCTTGATCGGCGCCGGTCTGTTGACGGTGCCGCTGTGGCTGCGCATGATGCGGGCGCTGAATGCCGAGCGCTCCGCCCGCATCCGCAATGAGGAACGTGAGGAAATCGCGTCGCACCTGCATGATTCGGTGCTGCAGACGCTGGCGCTGATCCAGCGTCAGGCCGACGATCCGCAAGAGGTGGTCCGGCTGGCGCGCAGTCAGGAACGGGAACTGCGCCGCTGGCTCTTCGAGGATTCCGGTCCCGCACAGTCGAGCCTGGCCGCCGCGCTGCGCACGATCGCGGGCGAAGTGGAGGACCACCACGGCGTGAAGGTGACCCCGGTGACCGTCGGCGATGTGACGATGGATGGTGACGACAGCGGATCCGGGCTGCCGAAGGAGCATTTCACCGCATTGCTCGGCGCGAGCCGGGAGGCGCTGGTGAATGCCGCCAAACACGCGGGCGTCCCGGAGATCGATCTGTTCGCCGAGGCGGAACCGCATCAGGTGAGCGTCTTCGTGCGCGATCGCGGGGCCGGATTCGATATCGCGGCGGTGCCGCAGGATCGGCAGGGTGTCGCGAAATCCATCCGCGCCAGGATCGAGCGGCGCGGCGGTTCGGTGGAGATTCTTTCCACGCCGGGCCGGGGCACCGAGGTCCGGATCATCATGCCGCGCACCGATTCCGGTGATCAGGATCGGACCGACGAGGCGCAGGTGTCGGTCGGCGACGAACAGCGTCACGGGGTACGACAGACGGTTCGCGACGGTCGATGATCGCGGCCGTCGAACGGCGCTGCGTGCGGCCGCGGCGCGGGTTCCCGGATCTGTCGTGAGCCGATGCTGTCGCATCGGTGGAATTCGGGACCGGCGGCGACTCGGATATCCGGGTGCTGCCGATTCCGGTCCGATTGGCGGGCAGCGCATTCGAGGAATCGCATTCGGTCGCTGCGGTGGCGCGGCTGTGGGAAGTGACCCGGATGACGACAGACGCGATGGCAGTTGTGGTACCGATGAAGTGCGGACGGCCTGCGGGCGGTCCGTGCGTCAGGGTGGTCGATCCACCGAGGATGAGGAGAAGTAGGTGACCGTGCGGGTCTTTCTCGTCGATGATCACGCCGTATTCCGCTCGGGTGTGCGGGCGGAGCTGAGCCGGGAAACCGATATGGAGGTGGTCGGGGAGGCCGGTGGCGTGGCCGAGGCGGTCGCCGGGATCAATGCGGCGCGGCCGGATGTGGTGCTGCTCGATGTGCATATGCCCGACGGTGGTGGGGTCGCGGTGCTATCCGGTATCGATGACGGTCCGGTGTGCTTGGCGCTGAGCGTCTCCGATGCCGCCGAGGATGTGATCGCGGTGATCCGGGCGGGCGCGCGCGGCTATGTCACCAAGACCATCTCGGGATCCGAACTGGCCGACGGCATTCGGCGGGTTGCCGGTGGCGATGCGGTATTCAGCCCGCGCCTGGCCGGATTCGTGCTGGACTCGTTCACCGGAAAGTCACCGGTGCCGGAGCCGCCGCTGGATCCCGAACTGGACTCGCTCACCCCGCGCGAACTGGAGGTGCTGCGCCTGCTCGCCCGCGGCTATACCTACCGGGAAATCGCCGAAAACCTCTACATCTCGGTGAAAACCGTGGAAACCCACGCCTCCAACGTCCTGCGCAAAACCCAACAGTCCAACCGCAACGCCCTGACCCGCTGGGCCCACCGCCGTCGCATCGACTGAACCATTCCGCAGTCCAGCCTCTCGGACAAGCGATCACCATGTGCTCACGCAGGTCAACGTCGAGTGCGCACCTGCATTAGCGCATTTCGCGGCTGGCACCCGGTCGGCGCGCCGGATTACCTCGCGCAGCTGGGGCCGCGGTTCTGCCAGTTGCACGGGTTCTCGTGCGGCGTGGCGTGAAGTCGGGCGGCAGTTGAGGAGCTGCGGCGCAGCGGGTTCCGGGCGCGGCCGTAGTGGCGATCGTTGGGTAGGGCAGCGGTTACATCATGGCGATGATGACGGCGATGATGAGGACCAGGCCGATCAGGAGTCCGATGGCGATGGCCAGGGGGGCGTTGCTCGGTTCTTTTGGCTTGGGGCGTTGGGGGGTGGGCGCGGTGGGGCCTGGGGTGTTGCGGTGGGGGCGGGGGAGGGGGGTCGAGTGGGGGCTGCGGAGGCCCGAGGCTGAATTGCGGGCGGCCCAGGCTGGGATGGTGCCGTCTTCGGTACGTACGGGGGCGCCGAGGATGTAGGGGCCGGTGCCGGGACCGAATGCGGCGGTGAGGATTTCGTCGCGCGCCTCGGCCATTGTCGGCCTGCGCTGCGGTGCCGGTTCCATCATGTGCAGCAGCGCATTGGTGAGCATGCCGCTGCGGCTGGGCGGGATGATCTGGGCCATGGCCGCGCGATGGACCACGGCGTCGGTGTCATCGTCCATACCGAACGGCGGTTGCCCCTCGATCGCGGTGTACAGCGTCGCGCCGAGGGAGAACACATCGCTCGCCGTGGTCGGCTGCGCGCCTCGCGCCACCTCGGGGGGGAGGTAGGCGGGGGTGCCGGTGATCACGCCGTCCGGTTCATCGGAATTGTCGGTCGCACCGCGGGAGATGCCGAAGTCGCTGAGCTTGGCCATGCCGACGCCGGGTCCGCGGTCGGCGACGAGAATATTGCCCGGCTTGATATCGCGGTGCACGATGCCCGCGGCGTGCGCGGCCGCCAACGCGTCGGCGACCTGCGCCCCGATCTGCGCGACCTCGATCGGCGACAGGGTGTCCACCAGCGCCAATGCCCTTGCAACACTGCGTGATGGCAGATGCTCCATCACCAGCCACGGCTCGCCCGCCTCCAGCACCACGTCGTACACCGCGATGGCGTGCTCATGCGAGAGCTTGGCCGCGACCCGGCCCTCGTGCATGATCCGATTGCGGATCTCGGTGGCCTCGGCCTCGGGGAGTCCGGCGGTGGAGAGTACCTGCTTGATCGCGACATCCCGGTTGAGCAGACGATCGTGTGCGAGCCAGACCGCACCCATGCCACCGCCACCCAGCTTCGACTGCAGACGGTAGCGGCCGGCAACCAGATAATCGGGGCCGACTATGGGACGAGCGCGTTCGGTCACGGGTGCAGGGTATCGGAAAATGGGGTTAACCGGCCTGATTCGAGACCGACACCCTATTGCGCCAGTAGCCGATCCGGGTGCATGCCGTCCACCATGCCGATGAAGGGCGGGTGGATGCTGTAGCCGAGCATGCGCCGGATTTCCGGCGATACCGCGCGCACCGTATCGCGACTCGTCGAGAGGGTGAACGCCTCCTGTGTGCGCAACCACGGTTCGCAGTACTGCGCGGTGGCCGCCAGGCGTGCGCGCGCCGAGCGGTTCGCGCCGCCGCCGTGCCAGAGGGTGCCGAGGAAGAAGACGCACGATCCGGCGGACATGACGCCGGGCACGCGCACGTCGTCCTGCTGCGGTGTCCGACCGTCCGGCCAGCGGTGGCTGCCCGGGATCAGCACGGTCGCACCGTTCTCGGCGGTGAATTCATCGATCGCCCAGACAGTGGCCGCCGACAATGCCTTTCGCGGCCGCGGCACCGGGTAGAAGCCGTCGTCGGGATGCAGGAGTTGGGCATTCTCGCCGGGGGCGATATTGATGATCTGCAACTGTGACAGCAGGTAATTGGGCAGTAGGAGTCGATCCAGCAGAGCGAGTACGCGGGGATGGTCGACCAGCCGATCGACCATGCGAGTCTTGCCGAGCACGCTGTAGAGCCGCTGAGTGCAGTGTCCCTCGAAGGCATTTCGCCCGTTCGGGCCCAGGAGGGGCAGCAGTTCGGCCCGCAGGGCGGCACACTGCGCCGGGTCGAGCAGTCCCTCGAGGATGACGTAGCCGTCACGGTCGAGGGCGGCGAGGTCGGCGTCCACCTGTGCGGCGGGGACATCGCGCGGCGCGTGCACCGCGCGATGGGTGCGGGACAGGTCGCCGGCCAGATCCTCGAGTCGTCCGACCTCGGGCTGGATATTGCTCATCGTTGTTCTTCCCTTCCCGCACCGGTTGCTCCGGCCACGAATTCCCACACTTGATCGGCGACGACGGCACGGTCCGGTCGAGGGCTGCGGGTGAGCGCCACCGCAACGGCCATATGCACGCCGCCGAGGACGGCCGCGACGAGCAACTCCGGGTCGCGATCGGCGGGCACCGCGCCTTGGCGCTGGCCCTGAGCCATATTCCGGATGCCGACCTCGATCGCCTGCTGTAGTCGCTGGCGTTCCACACCCGCCGCTTCGGCATCGCCGAAGCGGCCGAGTGCGACGGGGGCGAGCGGATCGTCATAGAGGAAGTTCACCCAGGCCACGACGCGCGCGTGTTCGCGTTCGCGCCAATCCTTTCCGGCGAACTCCGCATAGGTGACCGTCTCGCCGAGGCGGTCGTAGAAGTCGGTGATGACGGCGGTGAGCAGGCCGCTGCGTGAGCCGAAGTATCGGTAGGGCAGCCCGACGCTGACCCCGGCGCGGCGGGCGACGGCCGCCACCTCGAGTTCCCCGGTTTCGCTCAGCTCCGCATGCGCCGCCTCCAGCAGTCGTCTGCGTGCGGTCGCCCCGCGTCGGGACAGTCCTTGGTCGCTCATGACTCCGCCTCGCTGGCGCTCGGCTCCGTCATGACCGACCTGTCGGCTGTGCCGATGTTCGCTCGCTGCGCTCGCTCATGACTCCGCCTCGCTGGCGCTCGGCTCCGTCATGACCGACCTGTCGGCTGTGCCGATGTTCGCTCGCTGCGCTCGCTCATGACTCCGCCTCGCTGGCGCTCGGCTCCGTCATGACCGACCTGTCGGCTGTGCCGATGTTCGCTCGCTCATATCCTCGATAGTAAGTTGAGTTCAACTCAAAAACAACGGCATCATTGCGAAGTAGTCGGGGTCGGTGCGCGGACTTGACGGAAATCGGGGGTGGGTTTCTACTGGGCGGGTATCGAACGTATATTCGATACCGATCGATAGCTGGATCGGTGCTGACTTCTTATTCGTGAGGGTTCGCTCCGTGTGCTTCGCCTCGGGTCCATCGTGGAAGTAGGTGGTTGTGATGGGTTCGGATGAGGATTCAGGGGCGGGGAGACGGCGGGACGGTATGCCGCCGAGGGATAGACCGACATTGGATGAGCTGCGCCGACGGATGGCGGCGATACCCGGACGCGGGGAAGCTGCGGCCGAGCGGATGCCTCGTGCCGTCGAATTGCGCCGGGAAGCGCTGGCCGTGCCGCCCGCTCTTGCCGATCTGTTGCCCGAAGGCGGTCTGGTCAAGGGTTCGGTCGTGGCCTACTCGGGTGCGAATTCACTGCTGGTCGGGCTGCTGGCCGCGGTGACCGAGGGCGGCGGACATGCCGCGGTGGTCGGGATGCCCCGGCTCGGGCTGCTCGCCGCGGTCGAGATGGGTGCGCAGCTGCAACGCCTCGCCGTCGTCGCCGATCCCGGCCCGGATCCGGTGGAGGTGGCCGCGGTATTGCTCGACGGTCTCGATCTGGTGGTGCTCGGTCTCGGCGGCGCCGCCGTCGCCGCGTCGCGCACCCGTGTCATCGCCGCCCGCGCCCGCAGCAAGGGCGCCACCCTGGTGGTCACCGACGGTCGCTGGCCCAATCCGTCGCTGCGTCTGGACACCCGCGTCGCCGGATACGGCGGCCTCGGCGCTGGTCGCGGTCGGCTCCGCTCGGTGCGCCTGGAGGTCGCGGTCCGCGGCAAGGCGGGCCCGCCGTGCCACGGCCGAATCGAACTGCGGCCCAATGCGAGTCGCGTGGAGTGGGTGTCGCTGGAAACGGTCGCATCGGTGCCCGAGGAAACGGTCGAGGCGCGCGGTGCGGCCTCATGAAGAGGTGAGATCCGATGCGTGCGGTGCGGCACCGTGATTCGGATGGATGCGCGATGTCGATCGGCATCGGCGGGGTGCTCGCGGGAGCGGGGCGGTGATTCGGCCGAGTCGGGTGTGCGGTGGTGCGCGGGTGCTGGCGCTGTGGTGTCAGGACTGGGGGGCGGTTACGGCGGCGGCGGTGGCGCGGGTGCCCGCGACGCGGCCGGTGGCGGTGCTGTTCGGCAATAAGGTGGTGGAGTGTTCGGCCATTGCCAGGGCCGAGGGGGTGCGGTGCGGGCTGACCAGGCGGGAGGCGCAGTCGCGATGTCCGAATGTGTATGTCGAGCAGGCGGATCCGGATCGGGATGCGCGGCTGTTCGAGCCGGTGGTCGCGGCCATCGATGCGACGGTGCCGGGGGTGGAGGTGTTGCGTCCGGGGCTGCTCGTGCTCGGTGCACGGGGTGCGGCCCGGTATTTCGGGTCCGAGGAGGCGGCGGCCGAGCGGCTCGTCGACGCGGCGGCCGCAGTGGGGGTGGAGGCGCAGATCGGCATTGCCGATGAGCTGTCGACGGCGGTGATCGCGGCGCGGTTCGCCGCGATCGTGCCGGCCGGCGCGGGTGCGCGGTTCCTGGCGCCGCTATCGGTGCGTGAACTCGCGCTCGAACCAAGCCTGGCCGCACCGGAGCGCATGGATCTGGTGGATCTGTTGCACCGCTTGGGGTTGCGGCGGATCGGTGATTTCGCGGCGCTGACCTCGACCGAGGTCACCTCGCGCTTCGGCGCGGATGCCGTGTTGGCGCACCGCTGCGCCAGGGCCGTGCCGGAGCGCCCGCCGTCCGCGCGCCGTCCGCCGCCGGATCTGGCGGTGCAGTACCGCTGTGATCCGCCGATCGATCGGGTCGATGCCGCCGCCTTCGCCGGCCGCATGCTCGCCACTCAACTGCACGAGGCGCTGTCGCGTGCCTCGATGGCGTGCACCCGGTTGTCCGTATCAGCGGAAACCGAGGCGGGTGAACAGCTTTCGCGCATCTGGCGGTGCGCGGAACCGCTGACTCCGGAGGGCACCGCGGATCGGGTGCGCTGGCAGCTGGACGGCTGGCTCACCCGCCGCGACCGCCCCACGGCACCGATCACCCTGCTGCGCCTGGAACCCGTCGAAGTCGTTGCGGCGGGCGCACTTCAGCTCGGCCTGTGGGGCGGCGTGGGCGAGGAGGACGAGCGGGCCCGTCGCGCCCTGATCCGGGTGCAGGGCCTGCTCGGCGGCGAGGCGGTCCGGGTCGGCGTGCTCAGCGGCGGACGCGGACCCGTCGAACGCATCACCATGGTCGCGCTCGGCGACGAGCCGGTTCCGGCCGCCGACCCGGCCCTGCCCTGGCCCGGCCGCCTGCCCCGCCCCGCGCCCACGGTGATCCTGGTGAACCGCCCGGTGGTGTATCTGGAGGCCGCCGACGGAGCCCCGGTGCAGGTCACCGACCGCGGCCTGTTCACCGCCGATCCGGCCCTGCTGCGCTGGGGCAGCAAACAATGGCAACTCGCGGGCTGGGCGGGTCCGTGGCCGGTGGACGAACACTGGTGGATGCCGGAATCCGATACCCTCTCCGCCGGAATCGCCGCCCGCATCCAGGCGCAGCTCGCCGGTGAACCGGCCGATGTGCGCGTGCTACTGCTCATCTATAACGATCGAACATGGCGTGCTGAGGGGCTTTACGACTAATGGCGCGCAGATGCGTTGCGCAGCTGGCTGTTACAGATGGCACCGGGTACGGCTGGCTTCGGTTCAGCCCAGAAACCAGCAGGTCGCCGCCCCGGCCCGACCGCCGATCGGGCGCGCAGGTCGGTGCGGTGACAGCCTGTTACGGGCGCGACCACACCAAAGCGAGTGTGAACGGATGTCCGCGCAGCTCGGCCCATTTCGGCTTGGCCGCGATCCACGCGTCATCCACCAGCGCCTCGGCCATCTCGGTAAGCACCCATCCGGCCGCCAATGCCGCCGATATCTGCTCGCTGATCAAGTGCAGATGTGTACTGATCGCCACCGGTTCGCCCGCCTCGGGCGTGTAGTGCGTCGGCATACCGGTCACCATCATGAATTGCGGGTGATAGCTGACCGTGACGCAGTTGCCGCCCGGCTCGGTCAGCCGCCATGCCTCGGCGTAGTAGGGCGCGAGGTCGTCCAAATGCTCATCGATCAGCGAGGAGATCACCAAATCATATGCGCCACCAGCTAATCCGGTAGCGCGTACATCGGCCTCGGTGAGCGTGGTGTGCGCCCCGCGCTCGCGGGCCCGCGCGAGCATCCCCGCACTCACGTCGACGCCATCGATCCGCCGAATTCCCCGCTCCCGCAACCAAGCTCCGGTGCGCCCGGTCCCGCAGCCGAGATCGGCGGCGCGCCGCACCCCGCTCCAGTCCGGGTGTCGCAGCCGATCCAGCAGTGCGAGATCCATCTCGTCCATGACGGTCTGCTCATACGTCGGCGCCCACCCGTCATATCCCGCGGCGACATCAACGGTGCGATAGTTGCGGCGATCGAAGTCCGCGAAGGAGGGCATGTCCGCAGTATCACCGTGAGCCACCGGCATCCGCCAGGCGATTTTCGGTGAGGTACTCGGTGATCGCGAGACGGTTGGGACTGGTGGGGCGGATGGGGAGTGATGCGCGCGACAAGTCCGGGGTGGTCGCATGACAACGCCGGTAACCTCGGAAATCGTGGATCTCACGGTGACCAGGGCTGCGTTCGACGGCGTGCAGATCGCCTATCGGGATTCCGCGGTCGGCGCTGGCACGCCGGTCGTGTTGGTGCACGGCATGGGCGGGGACGGGCATACCTGGGATCGGTTCGCGCACGCATTGGTGCGGTCCGGGCGGCGGGTCATCGTTCCCGATCTGCGCGGACACGGGCGTAGCGCGCATACCGAGTCGTATCTGTTCGCCGAATTCGGCGCCGACGTGCTGAACCTGTGTGAGCGGCTCGGCTTGGATTCGGTCGATCTGGTCGGGCATTCGCTGGGTGGTTACGCGGTCTCCTGCGTCGCGCAGGAGCGGCCCGAGCTGGTGCGTCGGCTGGTCATCGAGGAGTGTCCGATGCCGCTGCGCTCGGGCGACGAAGAGGTGAAGCTGACCCGTCGCTTCCCGACGATTCCGGAACTCTGGCACGCCACCACCAGCCTGATCCGGCACCCGCGTGCGGTGCTGGCCTTCGATCGCTCGATGACGCGGACCGCGCTCGAGCAGTTCCGCAAACCGAATCCGGAGTGGTGGGATCGGCTCTCCGATATCACCGCGCCCACCCTGGTGCTGCGCGGTGGCCCCGGCGGCATGGTCGATCCGGAAAAGCTGGCGATCCTGCGCACTGCCGTCCCGAACTGCGCGGTGGCCGCCTTCAGCTGCGGTCACAGCATTCACCGCGACCGCTACCGCGAATTCGAGGCCACCGTGCTGCCATTCCTCGCCGTGAACTGAGCCAACCCGCCCTTCCGACTCCTGCCGCGCCGGCAATCGACGTGGATTTCGCCGTGCAAGCCGCGGTCTCGGGGCGACGGATTCTAGAGTGAAGCGGTGTCCGCGCTAGACCGTCCGGTTCTGTTCTTCGCTGACGAGCAGTCGTTCCGCGATTGGCTCGTCGACAACCACGCCTCGGTGGACGGGGTCTGGCTGCGCTTCGCCGACGGACAGACGCTGGGCTGATGACCGGATTCGAAGGAATGCTCTGTTCGGCGGCGGCCGCGGTCGATGTGCCCCTGCCCGGCACGGCAACTCGGGTGACGGGGTGGTTGTGCGTCGAGCAGCCGGGTGCGTGGGGCCGGGATGTGATCGGTGACGAGGTGCTCGGCCCGGAGATCACCGCCGAACTCGCTGCCCGCACGTCCGCGGCGAAGGTGCGCCTGACGCTGATCCGGCGATCCGGCCGCAGCGAATTCACCGGCACCCGAACGGTTTTGTTCGCCAATTCGCGTGCACAGGGCTCTTGGTGCGAACGCTTCGAGATCACCGACCTGAAGCAGTTGCTCGAGCTGGACCTGCAACTGTTGAACGGACCGTCGCCGGGAATCGGTGCGCCCGTGCGTGATCCGTTGGTCCTGGTCTGCGCGCACGGGAAACGCGATCAATGCTGTGCGCTGTTCGGCCGTCCGATCGCCGCGAATCTGGCCGCGGACTATCCGGGCCAGGTCTGGGAGTGCTCGCACACCGGCGGCCATCGGTTCGCTCCGGCCATGGTGCTGCTGCCCTCCGGTCTGACCTATGGCCGCGTCGATACCACGGCCGCCATCGCGGCGGTCGAGGCCGCGCGCCGCGGCATGGTCTCACTGCCCGGTCTGCGCGGTCGCAGCGGGCATGGGCCGGTCGAACAGGCCGCCGAAATCGCGGTACGCGAACAGGTTTCGGCGGGCGTCGATGATCTTACCGTGGTACTCGAAACCGACTCCGCCGCAATCGATCCCGCCATCACCGGGGTCACGGTAGTAACCCATCGCGACGGTCGCCGCTGGCGGGTGACTGTTCGTACCGTCGGATTGCCTCCGCGCCAGGCTAGTTGCGGTGCCGCGCCGAAACCGGTCACCGCGGTCGTGGCCGACCGGATCCAGCCCTTATCCACAGGCTGACCGCGCGGTCGACACCGTGCGGGTATGTGAACGGCCCGGGCGCGCCAGGACATGCCTGCCAGTCCCGGAAGCTGCCTCGTCTCCGGCTGAGAACGACGAACGGGACATGGCCGCGGCGGCGAAAACCAGTGCGGCCATATCCCGTTCGCGGCGACCTTTATCGCCCCCTGCGGGATGAAGGTCGCGAGATCACCAGTGGGTGCCGGGGACCCAGCGGGCGGCGCGGCGCAGTGCGGTGCCGGTAACCCGGCGGGCCGTCGACTGGTGGCGCGGTTCCCGCCGGGTCGGGGATTGCGCGGGTTCGTCGTCCGCGGCATCCACCTGCTCGCCCTTGGCGGCGGGTGAATCGGGCAGGGCGCGGTAGTAGCGGTGCAGGATGCGGTCGCGAATCCTCGGGGTGAGCAGCGCGCCGTATTCGGCAAAGGTGCCCAGCGGTACGTCGATGCGCTTGGGACGTTCGGTCAGCGCGCGCACAATGGTGGCCGCCGCCCATTCGGGCGATTCCGACGGTCCCTGATCACCGCTCGGCGCGATCATCGGGGTGCGCACCAGCGGCATGTGGATGGTGGTGAAGGTGACGCCGTCGGCCATGGTTTCGACCGCGGCGACCTCGGTGAACTTATCCAGCGCCGCCTTGCTCGCGAGATAGGCGGCGAAGCGCGGGGTGGCCACCTGCACGCCCGCACTGCTGATATTGACGATGTGGCCGAACTCGCGCTCGCGCATCTGCGGCAGCAGCGCCAGTGTCAATCGCAGTGCGCCGAAGTAATTGACCGCCATGGTGCGTTCGAAATCGTGCAGCCGGTCGGTGGAGCGGTGGATGGCGCGGCGGATGGAGCGCCCCGCATTGTTCACCAGCATGTCGACGTGGCCGTGTTCGTCCAGGATGGTCTTGACGGTGTGGTCGACGGAATCGGAATCGGTTACGTCGCATTGGTATCCGTAGGCGGTGCCACCCTCGGCCCGGATCTCCTCGACCACGGCCGTGAGTTCGTCGGCGCGCCGGGCGAGCAGGAAGACGATGGCGCCCTTATCCGCGACGGCCAGCGCGGCGGCCCGGCCGATGCCGGAGGACGCGCCGGTGATGAGCACATGCCGCCCCGTGAGGTCGCGGTTGCGGCGGTTGCGCCGGATCTGCCCGCGCAGGTCGGCGTCGTCAGCGGAAGCTCGGGTCATCGCTGCTCCTTTGCAGGTCGAGTGGGCATGAACTTACTCTGAAGTAAGTTTACCTGCCAAGTGCGGTTCGTCACGTCGAGCGTTCGGATCGAGGGCGCGCCGAGGTGTTCGAACCGCCCTCGAATCTATCGAACATATGTGCGATACTCTGCGCATGGCGGACGATCGGATGGCGGAAATCTTTGCCGCGGTGCGGCTCTCCGGCAGTGATCCGGAGGCGGCGCGGCGAATGCTGGAGGGACTGTGGGACGAGCTCGGCGACGGTGGAGATCCGTTGCAGCGCTGTGTGATTGCGCATCACCTTGCCGATCTGCAGCACGTGGCCGAAGATGCGCTGCGCTGGGATCAGCGCGCGCTGGCCGCGGTATTCGGCCCCGGCGTTCCGCTCGATGAGGGGCTACGCGGATTCCTGCCCTCGCTCTATCTGAACCTCGCCGACAGTCACCGTCGCGTGGGTGACTTCGATGTGGCCTATATGCAGCTGACCATCGCGCGCGGCCATCTCGACGTCCTCGCCAATGACGCCTATGGCGCCGTGATCCGCTCGAGTCTGGACAAGGTCGAGGTCGCGCTGGCCGAGAAGTCGACGGAGCCGCTCCCCGCCGCCTGATTCGGCGGGTACCCGCACCTCCCGCGTAGTTCGAATGTATGTTCGACTATATGAGGAGGTGATGTGTCATGGGTTGGGGTAACGGCCCGCCGACCTGGGCGGAGATGGAGCGGGTGCTGTCCGGGCGACCCGGCCGGACGAATCCGGACGCGATGTATCCGGGCGACGGCGGCGACAGCCCGGCGTGGTCACGCAAGCGCGGGGCGTATCGGGCCGAGCCGGTCGAACCAGCCGGTGCACCGGTGGTGCCTTACGCCGAGTTGCACGCGCATTCGGCCTACAGCTTCCTCGACGGTGCGAGTCAGCCGGAGGAACTGGTGGAGGAGGCGGTGCGGCTGGGTTTGGAGGCGATCGCGCTCACCGACCACGACGGCTTCTACGGGACCGTGCGCTTCGCCGAGGCGGCCAGAGCATGGGGTATGCCGACGGTCTTCGGATCGGAGTTGTCGCTCGGATCACAGGGTGACTCGGAGTCTGTGCGACGCGGTCGGTCCGTGCCTGGTTCGGTGACCGAAGGCCATGCGGGCGCCCCGGATTCGATGCCGCGCACCGGTTCGCCGGATCCGGCCGGTCCGCATCTCTTGGTCCTGGCTCGCGGCCAAGAGGGCTACCGCCGCCTGTCCCGCGAGATCGCGGTGGCGCATATGGCCGCGGGCGAGAAGGGCATCCTGCGCTACGACCTGGACGCACTCACCGCGGCGGCGGACGGGCACTGGCACATCCTCACCGGATGCCGCAAAGGCCATGTGCGCCAAGCCCTCGACCGCGATCTGCGGGCGGGGGATACCGAGCTCGTGCGGGCGGAGGCCGCGCTGCGCGATCTGACCGAGCGCTTCGGCAGCGACCGGGTGAGCGTGGAACTCACCCACCACGGCATCCCCGAGGACGACGAACGCAACGCCCTCCTGATCACACTCGCCGACCGCCTCGGTCTACCCGTAGTGGCCACCACCGGAGCGCATTTCGCCGCGCCCGCGCAGCGCCGCCGCGCCATGGCGCTCGCGGCCATCCGGGCGCGCCGGAGTCTCGACGATATCGCGGGCTGGCTGGCGCCGACCGGTGGCGCGCATCTGCGCTCCGGCGCGGAGATGACGCAGTTGTTCGCCGCCTGTCCGCAGGCGGTGGCGAATGCGGTGACGCTGGCCCGCGAATGCGCCTTCGATCTGAAGCTGATCGCGCCGAAGCTGCCGCCGTTCGACGTGCCCAATGGCCACGATGAGGCGTCGTGGCTGCGTGAACTCACCCTCGCGGGCGCCGCCCGACGCTACGGTCCGCCGGCGGGAAATCCCAAGGCGTATCGGCAGATCGAGCACGAACTCGCGATCATCAACCGGATGAAGTTTCCGGGCTACTTCCTGGTGGTGCACGATATCGTCAGCTTCTGCAGGGACAATGACATCCTGTGTCAGGGCCGGGGTTCGGCGGCCAATTCGGCCGTCTGCTACGCGATCGGCATCACCAATGTCGACCCGGTCGCCGCCGACCTGCTGTTCGAACGATTCCTCGCCCCGGAGCGCGACGGCCCACCCGATATCGATGTCGATATCGAATCCGATCGCCGTGAAGAAGCGATCCAGCACGTTTACACCAGGTACGGCCGGGAATATGCCGCTCAGGTGGCGAATGTGATCACCTATCGCGGTAAGTCCGCGGTCCGCGATGCCGCACGCGCACTGGGCTTTTCGCCCGGGCAGCAGGATGCCTGGAGCAAGCAGGTGAGCCGCTGGACCGGAGTCGGCGCCGAGACCGGCACCGATATTCCCGCCGAAGTGCTGGAGCTCGCCACCGAAATCGAGGGTCTGCCGAGGCATCTCGGCATTCACTCCGGTGGCATGGTGATCTGTGACCGGCCCATCGCCGATGTCTGCCCGGTCGAGTGGGCGCGCATGCCCGGTCGCAGCGTGCTGCAGTGGGATAAGGACGATTGCGCCGCAATAGATCTGGTGAAGTTCGACCTGCTCGGCCTCGGCATGCTCTCCGCGCTGCACTACATGATCGATATGGTGCGCGAGCACAAGGGCGAAACGGTTGAGCTGCACAAGCTGGACCTGAAGGAAGCCGCCGTCTACGACATGCTTTCGCGCGCCGATTCGGTGGGCGTGTTCCAGGTGGAGTCGCGGGCGCAGATGGCCACACTGCCGCGGCTGAAGCCGCGGAAGTTCTACGACCTGGTGGTGGAGGTGGCGCTGATCCGCCCCGGACCGATCCAGGGTGGTTCGGTGCACCCCTACATCCGGCGCCGCAATGGCCGCGAGAAGGTGCGCTATGACCATCCGGCGCTGGAGAATTCGCTGGAACGCACCCTCGGCGTCCCGCTGTTCCAGGAGCAGCTCATGCAGATGGCCATCGATGTCGCCGGTTTCACCGCCGCCGAGGCCGATCAGCTGCGCCGTGCCATGGGTTCCAAGCGCTCCCCGGAACGCATGGAACGCCTCAAGGGCAGGCTGTACCAAGGCATGCGCGATCTGCACGGCATTACCGGCGATGTCGCCGACCGCATCTACGAGAAGCTCTACGCTTTCGCGAATTTCGGTTTCCCGGAAAGCCATTCGCAGAGCTTCGCCTCGATCGTGTTCTACTCGGCATGGTTCAAACTGCACCATCCGGCGGCCTTCTGCGCCGGCCTGCTGCGCGCCCAGCCGATGGGTTTCTACTCCCCGCAGTCGCTGGTTGCCGACGCCCGCAGGCACGGAGTTCTGGTGCACGGCCCCGATATCAACGCCAGCCGCGCCGAACCCACCCTCGAAAACCACGGTGCGGAGGTGCGTCTCGGTCTCGCGACGATCCGCCACATCGGCACCGATCTCGCCGAACACATTGTCGCCGCCCGCTCGACGGGTCCGTATATCTCATTTCTCGACCTGACCGGACGGGTGGAACTCACCGTTGCCCAAGCCGAATCCCTCGCCACCGCAGGCGCTCTGGGCTGTCTCGGCATCACCCGCCGTGAGGCGCTGTGGGCGGCGGGCGCGGCGGCGGGCGAGCGCCCCGACCGTCTCCCCGGCACCGGCGCCACCACCACCGCACCGGCCCTGCCCGGTATGAGCGAACTCGAATTGGCCGCCGCCGACGTCTGGGCCACCGGCGTCTCCCCGGGCAGCTATCCCACCGAATTCCTGCGCCCCCAACTGGATGCGCTCGGCGTCATCCCGGCCGCCGGACTTCTCGATGTGCCCGACGGCTCGCGCGTCCTGGTCGGCGGTGCCGTCACGCACCGCCAACGCCCCGCCACCGCCGCCGGCGTCACCTTCCTCAACCTGGAGGACGAAACCGGCATGGTGAACGTCGTCTGCTCGGTCGGCCTCTGGACCCGCTACCGCCGCTTGGCCCAGAGCGCCACCGCCCTGCTCATTCGCGGCCGGGTCCAGAACGCCGAGGGCGCGGTCAGTGTGGTCGCCGAACATCTGCAGCGCATGGACCTCCGTGTCGACTCGAAATCGCGCGACTTCCGTTGAGGCTCAGAACATTCCGTTCGTATGAACGGTCTGCTCCGGTACCGGCTGGATGACATCCCAGTGCTCGATCAGTTTGCCCTCGTCGAGGCGGAAGATATCCATGATCGCCAGCCCGCGCTCGCCGGGTTCGCGCACGCCGTGCACGTGAGCGACCACGTAATCACCCTCTGCCACAATGCGTTTCACTTCGACGCGAAGTTTCGGAAAGCCTTCTTTCAGGCCGGTGAGCCGGGCGAGCAGTCCATCGAATCCATCGGCGATTTCCGGATTGTGCTGGGTGTAGTGCGTACCGAAGAACTCCCTGGTGGCCGCGAAGTCCTTGGCATTGAAGGCGGCTTCGTAGAACGCGAGGACGGTTCGCTTATTCGATTCGAGCTTCGGATCGATGGAAGTGCTGGTCATGGGCGCATCTCCGATCTTTCGAGCGACCTGCAAGCAGTCGCCAGAGGTAAACTGAACAGCTGTAGCGCTACGACTGTAGCGCTACGCATGTCCGGCTACAATCCTTGGATGCCGTCCGATACGACGACCCGGCGCGGTCGCAACCCGCGCGGCCACGGCGGCCGACTTCGTGAGGAGATCGTCGACGCCGCGATTCGGCTGCTCGATGAACTCGGCGATGATCAGGCTCTGTCCATGCGCGCGGTCACCCGCGAAATCGGCAGTGCCGCAACGTCGGTGTACCTGCACTTCGCCGATCGAGACGCCCTGGTGCTGGCCGCGCTGGAGCGCTATCACGCCGAGCTGGTGCGTGCGATCGATGAGGCGGTGGCCGCCGTCGACGATCCCGTCGAACAACTGCGCGCCCGCATCCGCGTGCTCGGCGACTGGGCTTACCGACATCCGGGCATGTACAAGGTGTTGCACGAGAGCACCCTCAATCAGCGCGCGGACATGGCGTTCAAGCAGGAACTGACCGAACGCACCGCTGCCGCGATCCGGCGGTGTATGGATGCCGGTCTCGTACCCGTCGACGATCCGGTATCGGTCATGCTCGACCTGCGCGCCGCGGTGCACGGCGCGGTGTCGATGCGGCTCAATGAACCCGGCCCGAACTGGCCGCCACTCGCCGATCAGATCGAACGATTCTTCGTCAAACTGGTCGGTATCGATCCGACCTCGGGGAACGGCCCGCGACGAGCTTCGTGACCGAATTCACCACAGCGGCTAACCTGCGTCCATGCGGAAGCTTGCTGTGCTGGTGATCGGCCTGCTGGGTGTGACGTTGCTAGTCGGGTGTGGCGATGACAAGGGCGACGACAGCGCCGGTTCCGGCCGGTCGAGCATGGCGACCGCCGCGCCGATGGCGCCGCCGCCGAGCCTGCGCGAGGGATCCCCGGCGAAGGGCGATACCGGCGGGAACACCGTCGAGACGCGCAAGGAGGTCATTACCGGCAACGTCGATATCACCGTGGGGGATCCGATCAAGGCGGCCGGTCAGGTGACCGATCGGGTGCGCGAGGCCGGCGGTCGGGTCGACAGCCGCACCGAACAGCCGGGGACCGGCGACACCGATCCGGAGGCCACGCTCACCGTTCGGGTGCCCGCGGATAAGACGGACAAATTCATCGATGGCCTCGGCGGGGTGGGCCAGGTCACCCGGATGAGCACCAATCGCGATGACGTGACCATGCAGTGGGAGGACCTCGACGCCAGGATCAAGGCGCTGCAGGCCTCGGTCGACCGGCTGCGCGCGCTCATCGCCGGGGCGACCAATACCGCGGATCTCATTGCCGCCGAACAGGCGCTGTCGAGTCGTCAGGGGGAACTCGACAGCCTCACCGCGCAGAAGCGCCATCTCGACGATCAGGTCGCGTTGTCCACGCTCACCATCGAAATCACCACCGAGGACAAGAAATCCGATGCGGGTCCGTCCAATTTCTGGGACGGCATCGTCTCCGGCTGGCACTCGCTGGTGGATTGGCTGAAGGACGCGGTTGTCTTCACCGGGAAGGCGATTCCGTGGCTCGGGTTCGTCGTGGTGATCGGCGCGGTCGTGTGGGGCGTGCTGCGGGGCGTGCGGCGTGCGCGCAAGGGCGGGGCCGCGAGCCCGGAAGAATCCGCCGGCGGGGCAGATGCGTCCGCTGCGCTGGTCGGTGCTGGCGCAACGGCAGCGGAGGGTGCTGACGCAGGTACGAGTGCCGGGACCGGTGCGGGCGTTGACACGGCGAAAGGTGCTGACACCGCGAAAAGTACTGACACCGCGAAAAGTACTGACACCGCGAAAAGTACTGATACCGCGAAAAGTACTGATACCGCGAAAGGTGCTGATACGGCGAAAGGTACTGACACCGCGAAAGGTGCTGACGGCGAAAGGCGCTGACACCGCGAAAGGCGCTGACGGCGAAAGGCGCTGACACCGCGAAAGGCGCTGACGGCGAAAGACGCTGGCATGGCGAAAGATGCCGACGGCGAAAGGCGCTGACGGCGAAAGACGCTGGCATGGCGAAAGATGCCGACGGCGAAAGGCGCTGACACGGCGAAGGCGCTGGGACGGCAAAGAACGCTGTGACGGCGAAAAGCGCTGGGATGATTAGGAGATGCAGGTGCCGACGGTGGTCAGGGCGACGATCAAACCGAACAGCCGTAAGGGCCCGCTCGTCGAAACCCTCGACGACGGCACCCTGCAGTTGTACGTCCGCGCCCCCGCCGTGGAAGGCAAGGCGAACAAGGCCGCCATCGAACTCCTGGCCGACCACTACGGCGTGCCCAAATCCGCCGTCCGCCTCGCCGCGGGCGCGACCTCGCGCTTCAAGCGCTTCGAGGTCGACGTCTGAAACCCACTCCAGCGCAGGCGTTATACCGCGCCCGGAAAGCCGGACTGGCGCCAAGCCTCGTACACGGTGACGGCGGCGGCATTGGAGAGGTTCATCGAGCGGCGGCCGGGCAGCATCGGAATGCGCAGCCGGTCGGTGATATGCGGATCGTCGAGCACCTCCGCCGGCAACCCCGTCGGTTCGGTGCCGAACAGCAGCACATCACCCTCACGATAGGCCACCTCCGTATACCGCCTGCTCGCCTGTGTCGTGAACGCGAACACCCGCTCGGGCCGCACCGCATCCCACGCCGCCGCGAGATTCTTGTGCACCGTCACCGAAGCCAGATCGTGGTAATCCAATCCCGCCCGCCGCAACTTCGCCTCCGAAAGATCGAACCCCAACGGCTCGATCAGATGCAGCTCACACCCCGTTCCGGCGACCAGGCGAATCGCATTGCCGGTATTGCCCGGGATGACTGGCTCGTGAAACATCAGACGGAACACCCGTGCAGTCAACCAGGTGCGCCGGGCCGGCCGGGAATGGCGTGGCCTACTTCGCCGGGCGCTCCGGCAGTGCACATGCGCCGCCTTCGGCCATGCCGGTCGGGCGGACGCCGAGGCCCTGATTGTGGCGGGCGCGCTGGTTCTCCCAGGCGATGGTGGCCGCCAACTCGGCGAACTGCGCCTTCGACAGGCGGGTCAGCAATTGGGCGCGCAGGTCGTCGATGCCGACGGCGGGGGTGGCGGTCATGGCCTCGGCGAAGGAGATGACCAGCTTTTCCAGGTCGGTGTAGGCATCGCTGGTGCGGTAGCGCGGCAGGTCGACGAGCTTTTGTTCGGTGAGACCGCTCGATTGCGCCAGTGCCGAGCCGATATCCAGGCAGAACTCGCAGTTCACCAGCCCGGCGGTCTTCAGTTCGGCCAGCTCCTTGAGCCTCGGATCCAGTTGGTTGCTGAACAGCAAGGCCGTCTCGTAGCCGACCGTGCCGAACAGGATCTGTGGGCGGCGGATGAGCCAGCCGAACAGGTCGGATCGGTGCCGTTTCGCCTGCCGAACCGCCCGCACATAGTGCCGAATCCGGGTCAGTGCTCGCATTGTTCCGTACCCCCTTGTGCCGGATGGATCTCTTCATGTTGAAACTACGCCGTGTAGTAGTTGAGGGCAATGTCTGATTCCGCACAACGTCACTCGGCACGAAACCTGTTGCGGGACAGTAGCCATGAACGGCCATCCGCTGCGTCGATACGTCGACGCAGCGCACTGCTGTGAGCGGTCGCGGGGCGTCTGCAAGAATCGGGGCGTGACCGACGTGGACTCGACTGGCGCCGAGCGGCAGTCCGACAGGAGCAGCCCTGGCGAGCAGTTCCTGCGCTGTCACCTGCCCATGCTGGTTGTGACGGCGGTCATTCTGCTCGCGGTCGTCTTCGTGGCCTGGGACCGCTGGCGCCGTGGCGCGCTGTTCTTCGGCGGTGCGACGCTGCTGGCGGCCACATTCCGGTTGTGCCTGCCGACCGCGCGGGTCGGACTGCTCGCGGTGCGCAGCAAGCCTTTCGACGTCGCCGCGCTGAGCATCCTCGGCGCCGCCATCGTCTTCATCGCCGCCACCATCAACACCCTCGGCGTCAGCTGAGACGCAACGACTTTCGCCGGATCCGGCGGTGTTCCCCGCTAGTTGTGGCAGGTGTCCCTGTCGTTGTAGAGCATCAGCTGGGTGACCTTGGCATCGGCTGGCATATTCCGGTAGATGCCGAGGAAGCCGTAGTGTCCGGGGTGGTCGGGGACCGCGGCGGAACTCCAGTTGTAGCCGATCTCGAGTGTCGGATAGGCGGCACGGACTTCGTCGACGGTGGAGCCGAGGCCGATGCCCTCGGGGGTGCGGGCCACGAGTTTGCCGGGCATGATCGCGACTATTTCGCCGTTATTGGTGAAGCCCTGCCAGCCCGCTCGTGCGGTGTATCGGCCGCAGCCGGGCGGATCGTTGGTGTCGGCGAAGGCGGCGATCTCCCCGGAGGCCTCGGCCTCGGCGCGGTTCATCCCGAGTCGCAGCTTGCCGAAGCCGAGCGGGCCGAGGACGGTCGGCGCCGGGGCCACCGTGGTCGACACCGCGACCGGGCTGGTCGCGGCGGGCCCGTCCGAGCACGCCGTCGCACCGGTGAACACCGCGCCCAGCAGCGCGAACGTCATGACGGCACGATGAATACGCATGGTCTACCCCCAATTTCGTCCATGAACCGGAATGCCCGTCGACCCGACCGGGCGCGATATCGGCCCAGTCTGCCCATCGCCGACTCGCCCCGTCAAGGCGGCATCCGAAGGCCCAGGTGCAACCTATGCGCCACCGCCGTTCCGCGATGTCGGCTGAGGCGCAACGACTTTCACCCGAGCGCACCAGCTCGCGACGCCACCCTCCCGGGGGAGCCCATTAGCGGCATCTCGAACAGTTCTCGCCGTCGGGTGCCGCGCCTGCGACCATGCCTGGAATGCTCGCCTCTGCACCATGCCGCCGAGCTACTGACCCGGTGTTGGCGTTGATACGCCGAGCCAGGTCAGTCCGCGAGCACGTCCGGGAATCCGAACGTCGCGACCAGTGTGGGATCCTCGAACGCGATCACACGGGAGACACCGGCGGCGGTCGGGGCCAGCACCACGATGCCGTTGGCCCGGAGTGCGCCGTCCCCGTCCCGGTGGTACACGACGGCGGCGGGTTGGCCGTTGGCGGTGATGGGGACCATCCGCCAGTCGCCCGGAGTGCCCAGCACGTACGCGTCGAGCATGTGGATGCACATCGCCCGGCCCGCCTGCCATTCGCGGAATGGCGTCGCTTCCAGCGTGGCGTCCGTGCGCAGCACCTGTTCCAGCAGTCCGGCGTCGGAGCGCTCGAAGGCCGCGATGTAGCCGTCGAGTAGCGCGCGTGCCCGCTGGTCGGTCGGTTCGAGCAGCTCCTCGGACTCCGGCTCCAGCGCGTTGAGCCGAGCGCGGGCGCGCTGCAGGCCGCTCTTGACCGCTGCCGTGGTGGTGTCGAGGATCTCCGCGGTCTCGGCCGCGGAGAACGCCAGCACCTCGCGCAGGATGAGGATCGCGCGCTGGCGGGCGGGCAGGTGCTGCAGGCTCGCGATGAGGGCAAGCCGCAGCGACTCGCGTGCGACCACTACCGCGGCCGGATCGTCATCGGCCCGGGCGATCCACCCGTCCGGCAGCGGTTCGAGCCACGAGACCTCGTCCGGCGCAACGGGATTCGGCGGATGGTCGGGTCTATCGCGAGGACCTGTCAGCCCCGAGGGCAGCACCCGGATCCGCCGCGACTCCAATGCCGTCAGGCAGACATTGGTGGCGATCTTGTAGAGCCAGGACCGAATCGAGGCGCGACCCTCGAAGCCGTCGTAGGACCGCCACGCCCGCAGATAGGTCTCCTGCACCAAATCCTCGGCGTCGTGCGCCGAGCCGACCAAGCGGTAGCAGTGCGCCAACAGTTCCCGGCGGAACCGCTCGGTCTCGGCGGTGAACCGGTCTCGGTTCGGCGCCGTCCGCACGTGCGACGTCATGCGGCGAGCCTAGGCCGCTCTGCGGTTCGGCGTCGGGCCGTCCAGCACAGGTCCGCCGCCGGAACCGTCAACCGCCGGTACAGCTGCACCACCACCGACTGCTTGCACACCATGGGCTGCTCCTTTCACGACCGGCCCCGCTGGTCGGGACCGTCGCCCATTACGACCGCCAGGCCGCGGCAAAGGAATCGAACCCCAGGTCAGCTGAATTCAGGCGGAGGCAACCAGCCGTGACGTCGCGGGGTGCCTCGACGATCGGCGACGGCAGAGCGCGGGGATGTCACGCGTCGTCGAGTTGGACGATCATGCCGCGAATCGTGGTGTATCGGGACAGATTCGTCATGGCGTCTTCGGCCGTTCTGTTGCCGGCCTCGGAGCTCAGCGCCGCGGCCAGCGATTCCATGTCATCCCAGTCGAGCATTGCCACCAGGTAATAGGGCTCGCCGATCACCGGCGTCGCATCGTGGCCGACCGTGTATCGCCGCAGGCCGGGAAGCTGCCTGGCCAGCGGAATATGAACGTCGCGATAGTGACGTTCGAACGCCTCGATATCCGACGGCTTGTCGTACATCACCATGAATCGCGCCATCCGCTCGGTGGTCCGCTGGTTCTGCATCGCTGTGCTCACTTGTTCTGCTCCTCAGCTCGAAGAATGGCTGGAGTTTCAGGGCAGCAGGGCCAATTTGCCGACGGTGGCCCTGGCTTCCAGTTCCGCGACCGCTTTCGGGCCGTCGGCCAGTTCGTACGCGGTCGGCCGGCCGGGGGGCAGCACGCCACCGGCGATGAGCGCGGACAGCTCACCCATGAGCTCACCGAAGATCTGCGGTGCCGCCTGGATCAGCACGCCGATATTGAGACCGATGATGTGGACCTGGTGTTTGTACACCAACTCCCAGTTGGTGACCGCGGCTTCGCCGCCCGCCACACCGTAGACGACCACCCGGCCGGTGACCCGCTTGGCCGCGTCCAGGCTGGCGGCGAAGGTGTCCCCGCCCGCCGACTCCAACACCAGATCGGCACCGGCGCCGCCGGTCAGCCGCAGCACCTCGGCGGCGACGTCGCCGCCGCGGGAGTCCAGGACGTGGTCGGCGCCCAGTGCCAGCACCGTCTCGTGCTTGGCCGGCGCGGCGGTGGCGATGACCGTCGCGCCGTAATGCTCGGCCATCCTGACCGCGGCCTGTCCGGTCGCGCCCGCCGCGGCGTGGATCAGCACGGTCTGTCCTGCGGCGATGCCGCCCAGATGCCTGAGTGCGGCCAACGCGGTGGGCCAGTTCACGACCAGCCCCAGCGCCTGCGGTGCCGTCCAACCCGCGGGCACCGGCACCGCCGCGGCTGCGGACAGCACCATGTACTCGGCGAAAGCACCGTCGCCGACGCCGACGACACGGGCTCCCGGTTGTGGGCCGGTCACCGCCTCGCCCACGGCGACGACCTCGCCGGCAGCCTCGAAACCCGCCGGGTACGGCGGCCGCGGGCCGCCCAGGAACGTGCCGTAGGCCCTCGAGATGTCGGCGAAGTTGACGCCCGCGGCACCGACCCGGATCAGGACCTCGCCCGGGCCGGGGACCGGCACCGGCGCGTCGGTGATCAGACGCATGTCCTGTGGACCGTTGAGGGAGGTCTGCCGCAGGGCGCGCATGGTGGCGGGGATGCTCATCGTGATCAGCCTTCTTTCTCGGTGCGTGATCGAGACCGGCCCGTCCAGCGGGCCGCTCCTTCCACCCTGTAGACCCCCGCCGCCACCAAAAGGAATCGGCTACCCGATGCATCAGTGCCGTATAAGATTCAGCTCGACGGATAGCGCTCGGTGAATACCGTGCGCTCGCGCGGGCGACGGCCCGGGTGCGGCGGGGTGGTATCGCTGTAGCCGACCGCGACCATGACCGCGATGGCGAGGTCGGGACGGTCATCGATGCCGATGGCCTTCTTGACCAGGTCCGGATCCCAGCCGTTCATCGGCGCGGAGGACAGACCGAGGCTGGTGGCGGCGAGCATGACGTAGGTCGCGGCGATCATCGCATTCTTCACGGCGTTCTCCCGGAGCAGTCCGCGCTCGCGCAGCGAGTGGAATTCGGCGCGCGAGGCGAACATTGCGGTGAACTCCGCATTCCACGCGCCATTGCGACCGGCCAGTTCGGCGATATCGGCGTTCTCGGCCGTCCAAGCCGCCGTCTCGGCGACAAAGACCAGCACCACCGGCGCCTCCAGCGGTTGCGGCTGGCCGAAGGCGGCGTTCGACAGTTCGCGGCGACCGGATGTGCTGGTCACCACCACGATCGAACGGTCCTGCATATTCCAGGCGGTGGGCGCCTCCACCGCCAGATCCAGCAGTTCGGTGAGCAGTTCGGGCGGCACCGGATCCGGGCGGTAGTGGCGGGTGGTGCGGCGAGTGCGGATCGCGGCGGGAACCGAAAGTGTCTGTGCGTTCATGATTCTTACTATTGGAGAGTGGCGCACTATTGGGAAGACAGCACTTGATAGTGCGCTACACTCCGAAAGGTGCGTACGGTGATCGAGGCCAGTGGGCTGCCTGCCGATGTCTACTCGGCGAAATGCCCCACCCGACAGGTACTCGACCATGTCGCGGGCAAATGGACCGTGCTGATCGTGGACGCCCTCGCCGACGGCACCATGCGCTACACCGATCTGCACCGCCGCATCGAGGGCATCTCACAGAAAATGCTCACCCAAACGCTGCGGCAACTCGAGACCGACGGATTCGTCACGCGCACAGTGCATCCCACGGTTCCGCCCCGCGTCGACTACGACCTCACCGACCTCGGCCGCAGCCTGCGCACTCCGATCGCCGCGCTGCGCGATTGGATCGAGGTCAATATCAATCGCATCGAGGAAGCTCGCCGCCGCGCTGCGGGCTGATCGCTGGAATGCGGATTCGGCTGCCGCGCAGCGTATCTCGTGGAACGACCCCGGCCGCAAAGCGGGCCTGCGACGATCGACACCACCGTTGTCGCCGCCCGAGCTGTGGCATACCGGACCGGACGATGTGGTCAGAACATCGGAAGGGATGAATTCGCTGCGACGAACTCGGCAGCGAATTCATCACGCGTACAGGTCATCTCGGCAGGCTGGCCCGGTGCATCGTGACAGGCGATGCGCCGGGCCAGCCGGTCCGATTATCCCTGAACGGAATTCGGGGCAGCGTTAGCTCGCCTCGATGACCGCACGCCGTCCGTGCCCACCGTACAACTGCCGCGCCTCGCTCGGCGTAACCGTCTCCGGTCGCGTCGGCGGTTCGCCCTTCAGATGCTGTTCCAGAATCTGCCCCGCCATCGGCGCGATATACGGCGCGGCGACGATCAGCCCGAACGAGTTGAACGCCTTCGTGCCCCACACGATGATCTTGGCGGCCGGGCGCACCGCCAGATCCACGATTCCCGGCCGATCGAAGCGGCCGAGCCTGCGCATCCACTTCGGCAGCGTGGCAACCGAAGCCAGTGACAGCAACCGACTGCCGAGGGCATAGCTGATCCCGGCGCCATGGCGCGGGGAGGTCCACAGTAGGTGATGCATGCCCGCCTCGGCGCGCTCGGACGTGCACAGGCGCGGGCGGACTTTCGCAAAGTACGCGCGCACCTCCTCGCGCGAGCGCGGCACCTCCTCCGGTTTGCAGGTCTGCAGTTCGGCGGCGATCGCGCACTCCTGCCAGTAGCGCGCCTCCTCCTCGGGGCTGAGCGGCCCGGGGCCGAAGACCTCGTAGGCCTTGAGTACCGAATGCCAGCCGGTGATGTGGATCCACAGCTGGGTTTCCGGGCTGTTCGCGCTGTAGCGCTGACCGCTGATCGGTTCGATGCCGGTCATCGGCGCGTGCACCTGCATCAGGTGTTCCGCGGCCTGGATGGCGGTGCGGCCGTCGGCGATCGCGACGAGCAGGAAGTAGGCGAAGGTGTGGTCGAGGCGGCTGCGCGGATCGGTGTAGATGCCCTGCGAGTCGGCGACGGCCGCGGTCAGGAATGGGTCGAAATGCTCGAGGACCACCGCGCGCTGGAAGCCGATTACCGCGGTCGGTGCGGTCCAGACCTTCCAACTGGGCGAATCCGGGCCGAAGAATCCGTAGTCGTCCCGGCGAAGTGTGGTCGGATCGAAGGCCATCTGCTGCTCCTTTGCCTGCTCGCCTTCCCTGAGCGGCGAATACAACGCAACCGTAGCAATTGCGGTCGGGCAATGCAACGGCCCCGTAGCATTTATCTGTGGACGGATTCCGAATCCGCCGCCGGTGCTGACAGGATGGATGCGAATGGAGGTGAACCCGACAGTGACCAAATCGCGTTCCGCGCCGAAGCCGGCCGCACCGGACCGGCCGCGACGGCGATACGCGCCCCGCCTGCCGCCCGACGAGCGTCGTGCCCAACTGCTCGACGCCGCCTACACGGTGCTGAGCCGAATGGAACTGCACGAACTGAGCATGGAGGCGGTCGCGCACGAGGCCGGTGTCGGAAAACCGGTGCTGTACACCGTGTTCAAGACGCGCGCCGAACTCGTTGCGGCGCTCTTGGAACGCGAACGCGAACGCGGCCTGGAGCAGGTGGCCGCGACGCTGCCGACCGATCTGCTCGGCGCGGACCCCGTCGCGGTCGCTTCCGCGACCGTTGCGGCATTTGTCGGTGTCGCACTGGAGAATCCGACGCGCTGGCGGCTGATCCTCGCCGGACCCGGCACTGCCCCCGACGAATACCGTGCGGCACTTGTCGATTCGCGCACCGGCGTCTTCGATCAGGCCGAGTCGCTGGTCCGCATGGGCATGGCGGTCGATTCGCGCTGGGCGGGAATGGATTCCGGACTGCTCACCAACTCGCTGTTGAGCGTCGCGGAAATGCTCGGCAGACTCGCGGTCAGCGCACCGGAGGAATATCCCCGCGAGCGACTCGAAGGCTTCGTCCACTCCATCGTGCAGTTGCTCGTCGGCGCGCCCGACGCAGGCGCCCTGCGAGCTGAATAATGTTGCGGTCCAACTAGATCAGGTTTCCCAACCCGGAAAACATGGGTGAGCCGATGGGAATGGCATGATCTCGATCATGACCAATCGACGACTTCCCGTACTCGCGCTGACCGCGCTTCCTGCCATGGCGATCGCGTTCGGCTCGGGCGCCACCGCCACCGCCAGCGGGCTGGAGCCCCCGGTGATGGAAGAGGTCTTCGCGCTGACGGGAACCGTCTCGGCGAAATTCCACAACCCGAACGACCGTGGCGTGTGCTGGGTCTACAACGCCGACACCGGCGAAATCTTCGGCGGCAACAACCCGACCTCCTTCGCCGTTCCGGACGGCAAGATGGTCCAGACCTCCCTGGGCAACGGCAACCTCCCCACCGGCCAGGTACACGTCCGCGGCGCCTGCGCCTTCGACCGCCCAACCGGCAACCACGACTACGCCTCCACCACCGACATCATCACCGTCGACGTAACCGGCAAGCCGAGCACCGGCAGCTTCGGCTGACCCACCCAAGACCGAATAGCACCCGGGCCCAGCGGTCTGGCCCGGGGCGCTGTTGCCCGACCAATCGATCGCGGACAGACCGGCGTCGCGGGGCGGCACCGATGCCGAACCGCTGAACATCGCGGCGAGAGTTCAGCGGGTGCGGCTGATTCGGGCCAGGCGCATGGTTTCGGTCAGGAGTTTCGAGACCGCTGCCGCTTCGGTGAGGAAGCCGTCGTGTCCGTCGCGGGAATGGACGATTTCCAGACCTTCGCAGCCGGGGAGGCCGTCGGCCAACTCCTGCTGGGTTCGCAATGGGTACAGGCGATCGGAATCGACACCGCCGACCACGCACGGGACCGGAGTGGCGGCCAGGGCGGCCGATACGCCGCCGCGGCCGCGGCCGATATCGTGGCGGTTCATCGCCTCGGAGAGCAGCACGTAGGTAGCGGGATCGAAACGGCTACAGAGCTTTTGGGCCTGGTGGTCCAGATAGCTCTGCACCGCGTAGCGGCCGCCGTGCCACGGATCCTCATCGCCCTGCGCGTGGTTCTCGAACCGGTGATCGAGTTCGCCCTCGGTCCGGTAGGTCAGGTGCGCGATGCGCCGGGCGATGCCCATACCGGCCATGGGGGCGCGGTCGGTGTCATGATAATCGCCGCCCTGCCAGTCCGGATCGGCCTTGATGGCGGCGATTTGCGTTGTCTGCGTGCCGATCTGGTCGGCGGTGGCGCGTGCGCCGACGGCCAGCACCAGTGCGGAACCGACCCGATCGGGAGCGCCGACCATCCACTCCAGCACGCGCATGCCGCCCATCGAACCGCCGACCACGGCGGCAAGGCGCTCGATGCCGAGCAGATCGAGCAGCGCCGCTTCCGCGGTCACCTGATCGCGGATGGAGATCTCCGGAAACCTTGCGCCCCAGGGCTTTCCGTCCGGTGCCAGCGATGACGGGCCGGTGCTGCCCTTGCAGCCGCCGAGCACATTCGTCGCGACGACGCACCATTCGTCGGTATCCACCGGCGCACCGGGCCCGACCATGCCGTCCCACCAGCCGGGCAGCGGGTGGATATCGTCGGGCACCCCGACGACGTGCGAGTCACCGGTCAGCGCGTGCTCGACCAGCACCACATTGTCCAGCATGGGGGAGAGCTCGCCCCAGCGCTGCACGGCCAGATGGACGTCCGGGATGACCGCGCCGTTCTCCAGCCGCACATCCCCGATGGCGATGATGCCGAGCCGCCCGTCCGGCGGTGGCAGGGCCACCGCGGACGAACGGACGGTACTCGGGTCGGCACTCACAGTCACGTCGTAGCCGCCGCGAAACCGGCTCGCAGATCGGCCAGGATGTCATCGATCCCCTCGATGCCCACGGCGAGTCGGACCAGCCCCGGGGTGACGCCGGAGGCCAGTTGCTCAGCGGGCGTCAACTGCGAGTGTGTCGTGGACGCCGGGTGGATTACGAGAGAACGCACATCCCCGATGTTAGCTACATGGCTGTGCAGGGCTAACGCGTCCACGAACTTCTTGCCCGCATCGACGCCGCCGCGCAGTTCGAACGCGACGATCGCGCCCGCGCCCTTCGGTGCCAGTTCGGCGGCGCGTCGATGCCACGGCGAGGACGGCAGGCCCGCGTAGAACACCGATTCCACGGCCGGATGCGTGCTCAGGAATTCGGCGACCGCCTGTGCGTTGGCGACGTGGCGCTCCAGCCGCAGGCTCAGCGTTTCGATGCCCTGACTGATCAGGAACGCGTTGAACGGCGATATCGCCGCGCCGAGGTCGCGCAGCAGCTGCACCCGCGCCTTGAGTGCATAGGCCGGAGCGCCGAGATCGGCGAAGACCGCGCCGTGGTAGCTCGGGTCCGGGGTGGTGAAACCGGGGAAGCGGGATTCGCCCTGCGCGTCGCGCACGGTCCAGTCGAAGGCGCCGCCGTCGACGATCACGCCGGCCACCGCCGAACCGTGCCCGCCCAGGTACTTGGTCGCCGAATGCACGACGATGTCCGCGCCGTGGGCCAGCGGCTGGATCAGGTACGGGGTCGCGACCGTATTGTCGACGATCAGCGGCAGGCCCGCCGCGTGCGCGATCGCGGAAATGCCGCGGATATCGAAGATCGCACTGCTCGGGTTGGCGATGGTCTCGCCGTAGAAGGCCTTGGTATTCGGCCGGATCGCCGCGCGCCACTGCTCGAGATCGTCCGGATCCTCGACGAAGGACACCTCGATGCCGAGCTTGGGCAGCGAGTAGTGGAACAGGTTGTAGGTGCCGCCGTAGAGGTGCGGGCTGGAGACGATGTGATCGCCAGCGGCGGCGAGATTGAGGATCGCGTAGGTCTCCGCGGCCTGACCGGAGGCCAGCAACAGCGCGGCGACACCGCCCTCCAGGGCGGCGATGCGCTGCTCGACCACATCCTGGGTCGGGTTCATGATCCGGGTGTAGATATTGCCCGGCTCGGCCAGCCCGAACAGTGCGGCCGCGTGATCGGTATCACGGAAGGCGTACGAGGTGGTCTGGTAGATCGGGAGTGCGCGTGCGCCGGTGATCTCGTCGGGCGTCTGGCCCGCGTGGATCTGCTTGGTCTCGAAGGACCACTGCGCCGGATCGATTCCGGCGGAATCGATATCGGTCGCGGACGCGTTGGGGTCACTCATGTCTTGCTCCAAAGGGGTTGTTCGCCAGCAGGTTTCAACGGAATGCGGGTGACGGACAACAACACATGGCGGGAACCTCCTGAAGTGCGCGCTTGCTCTCGGCTTTCGAGAGCCCGGTCATCACCCGGAGCACCCCACCGCAGCTGGAGGGTTGCCGTCCAGCAAGCCGGGGCTTCGCGCTGGCACTCATGACCTGACCGACATGGTAACCGGAGTGCGGTCGGCGGCTGAAATCCGTTACCGGTTTTCCGCCGCGGCGACGTCGGTGCGCCCGGTGCACACCCGCATGAACTCGTCGAATGATGTGGTGAACGCGTTGCGGGCGTCGGCAGCGGCGGCCGAGGTGTCGGCCTCGTCGAAGATCGAGTTCGAACATTCCATGCTGAGATGACCGATCAGCTGCCAGGCGCCGACGACCAGGCGCACCGGCAGCGCGTCGGGCTGGGTGTCGAGTCGGTCGGCGATCGCTTCGGCGATCGCGACGTTCTTATCGTCGGCGAGTTCCATGCTCTGCGCGCTGACCGTCGGACTGCTGCGCAGGATCCGCTGCATCTGCTGGAAGCGCCGGAACGAAATGGGGCCATCGACGCTTTCCGCGGCGTGATCGACGACTTGCAGGAATGCCTCGCGCAGCGATAGCAGTTCATTGCCGGTGACCGGAAGTCCGCGCAGGCATTCGGCGATGGCGAGGCCGAAGTCCTTGACCGGCCCGAGGACGATGTCCTCTTTGCTGTCGAAGTACCGGTTGATGGTGCGCGGTGACACGTCCGCGCCGTTCGCGATCTGCTCGACCGTCGTCGCGTCGAATCCCTGTGCGTCGCAAAGGTCCAACGCGACCTCGATGATGCGCAGCCGGGTCTGCTGCTTCTTGCGTTCGCGCAATCCCACGCTCGCGCCGGCGCCGGACGAACCGAGCCCTGGGTTTGCTGTGGCGCGCACAGCGTTGTCGGCTGCGGCGCTCGCGCCGATCGGCGTCGATGACTCGAGCATGGCCCCATGCTATCGCAATCGGGACATTTCGTGTCCTTAACAGTCAAATGTCGTGATGCGACATTTTTCTCTTGACGACAAATGTCCGTCGATGACAGGATGACTGCACGACTTCGGACGGCTAGGAGAAGACAGTGAGCGAGACCGCGACAGTGGTGGAAGTTCCAGGAAGACAGGCCAGCTCGACGCGCTGGCTGGCGCTGGGTGTGATTGCATTGGCCCAGCTCATGGTGGTTCTCGACGCCACCATCGTGACCATCTCGCTGCCCTTCGCGCAGCAGGACCTCGACATCAGCGACGGCAACAGGCAGTGGATGCTCACCGCCTACACACTGATCTTCGGCGGTCTGCTGCTGCTCGGCGGACGGCTGGCCGACTATATGGGGCGGCGCCGAATCTTCATCGTCGGTCTCGTCGGCTTCGCCGGGGCATCCGCGGTGGCCGGTCTGGCGCAGAACGGCGCCGAGCTGTTTGCCGGGCGTGCGCTGCAGGGCGCGTTCGCGGCGTTGCTCGCACCGGCGGCGCTGTCATTGCTCTCGGTGACCTTCACCGAGGCGAAGGAGCGCGCGACCGCATTCGGCGTGTTCGCCGGAATCTCCGCGGGTGGTGCGGCGCTCGGCCTGATCGCGGGTGGGGCGCTGACCGAGTACGCCTCGTGGCGCTGGTGCCTGCTGGTGAACACCCCGATCGCACTGCTCGCGCTGCTCGGCGCGCTGGCGTTCGTGGTGCGGGATGTGCCGACGCCGCGCACCGGCGGCTATGACGTGCCGGGTGCGGTCACCGTGACGCTCGGTCTGATCGCCATCGTGTACGGATTCAGCCGCGCCGCCGAGGACGGCTGGCTGGCCGGGAGCACCCTCGGATTGCTCGTCGTCGGTGTCGCATTGCTGATCGCCTTCGTCGTCATCGAGCGCCGCTCGACGAATCCGCTGCTGCCGCTGCATATTCCGGGTGAGATCAACCGCGGCGGCGCGTTCCTCGCCGCATTGCTGATCCCGATCGCCATGTTCGCGATGTTCCTGTTCCTGAGCTACTACTTCCAGATCACCCTCGGCTACTCGTCGCTGAAGGCCGGCTTCGCCTTCCTGCCGTTCCCGGCGGGCATCGCGATCTCCGCCGGTGTCACCAGCGCGCTGCTGCCGAAGCTCGGCCCGCGTCCGCTGATGGTGGCGGGCGCCGTGCTCGGTGTCCTCGGGCTGGTGTGGCTGGCGCAGCTGAGCTTCGGCGACAGCTACGCGGCCAGCGTGCTGCCCGCGCAGGTGCTGATCGCGCTCGGCATGGGCCCGCTGTTCGTCGGCATGCAGACCGTCGCGCTGCATCAGGTCGAGGAGGAGGACTCGGGTGTGGCCAGTGCGCTGCTGAACGCGGCTCAGCAGGTCGGCGGTGCGGTCGGTACCGCGCTGCTCACCACGATCTCGGTGCAGACGGCCAAGACCTTCGCGCAGAACAACCCGATGGTCGACAACCTGATGGCCCGTGCCTCGATCCACAGCTACGACGTCGCGTTCTATGTCGGCGCCGGATTCTTCCTCGCCGCAATTCCGGTGATCGCGTTGATGATTCGGGACAAGCCGGAAAACCTGATCGAGGGATCCGAGGAGGACGCGCGGATTCCGGTCGCGGTCTGATCATGAAATAGCTTGTCCGGGTGTCCTTCGGGATACCCGGACATTGCTATTTCGCGGTGGCGCACGTCACTGCCGACCTACTTGTCGGTAACTATTTCGAGCGTCTTCACATCGGGGGCTGCCCGCGCGGTGAGGTCAATGGCAGCAGTACGCTTGTCTTGTTTGCACCACATGTCTCGCGGACAACGCGGGACATATACGTTGTCTGTTGGAACAGCTAGGGTCCGCTCACAAGCGTGTTCGCCTGGCCGTGCAATGAGGGCACCATCCTAGGAGGACACGAAGATCCATGTCCAAGATCAAGGTTGAAGGCACCGTCGTAGAACTCGACGGCGACGAGATGACCCGGATCATCTGGCAGTTCATCAAGGACAAGCTGATCCACCCGTATCTCGATGTGAACCTGGAGTACTACGACCTCGGCATCGAGTATCGGGACAAGACCGACGACCAGGTCACCATCGACGCCGCGAACGCCATCAAAGAGCACGGCGTCGGTGTCAAATGTGCCACCATCACCCCCGATGAGGCCCGGGTCGAGGAATTCGGCCTGAAGAAGATGTGGCGCTCGCCCAACGGCACCATCCGCAATATTCTCGGCGGCACCATTTTCCGCGCGCCGATCATCATCTCGAATGTGCCGCGTCTGGTTCCCGGTTGGACCAAGCCGATCATCATCGGCCGTCACGCGTTCGGTGACCAGTACCGCGCCACCGACTTCAAGGTGTTCGAGGGCGGCACGGTCACCCTCACCTTCACCCCGGACGACGGCAGCGAGCCGATCGTGCACGAAGTCGTGAAGATGCCCGAGGACGGCGGCGTCATCATGGGCATGTACAACTTCAAGAAGTCCATCGAGGACTTCGCGCGCGCGTCGCTCAACTACGGCCTGCAGCAGAACTACCCGGTGTACATGTCGACGAAGAACACCATCCTCAAGGCCTACGACGGCATGTTCAAGGACACCTTCCAGGAAGTCTTCGACACCGAGTTCAAGACCCAGTACGACGCCGCGGGCCTCACCTACGAGCACCGCCTGATCGACGATATGGTCGCCTCCTCCATGAAGTGGGAGGGCGGCTACGTCTGGGCCTGCAAGAACTACGACGGCGACGTGCAGTCCGACACCGTGGCCCAGGGCTTCGGCTCGCTCGGCCTGATGACCTCGGTGCTGCTGACCCCGGACGGCAAGACCTGTGAGGCCGAGGCCGCGCACGGCACCGTCACCCGGCACTACCGCCAGCACCAGCAGGGCAAGCCGACCTCGACCAACCCGATCGCGTCGATCTTCGCCTGGACCCGCGGCCTCGAGCACCGCGGCAAGCTGGACAACACCCCCGAGGTGATCGGCTTCGCGCAGACCCTCGAGGACGTCGTCATCAAGACCGTCGAAGGCGGCCAGATGACCAAGGACCTCGCGCTGCTCGTCGGCGGCGACCAGGGCTACCTGACCACCGAGGAATTCCTCGGTGCGCTCGACGCCAACCTGGCCCGCGCCCTGCGCTGACGGTTGACCGTCGATCCGGTCGCGCGCCCCGCGCCGACCGGTCGAACCGAATACCCGGCGCTGGGCAAGAGCCAGCGCCGGGCGCGACATACGGGCACCCGCACCACACCGGTGGTACGGGTGCCCGCACTGTTTCCGCGACCCATATGGCCGGACCTTCACCTTCCTGCTGAGCGCCCGCAAGCGGTGTGTTGCCGTCGGGCTGCCCGGTATGCGCGGTACGGCAGTCGTTCGTCCGAATTCTCGATGCTGACGTGGGGCAACTCACGTCTACGCGGGAAGCGACCGGAGTCGCCAGGCGGTTACATCAAGACGTGACCGGTTCCGTTGCCACTCAGACCCCAGCACCCGCCGAGGCCGAACGGACGGACTGGCATATTCCCGCGATGCTGGCGCTGGCCCTCGGCGGATTCGGAATCGGCACAACCGAATTCGTCACGATGGGTTTGCTGCCCGATATTGCCGGCGCCATGAACGTCTCCGAGCCGACCGCGGGACATGCGGTATCGGCCTATGCGCTCGGCGTGGTCATCGGAGCGCCGGTGATCGCCGCGCTGGCCGCGCGGGTACCGCGCAAACGTCTCCTCATCGCGCTGATGGTGGCGTTCATCATCGGAAATGCGGCGACCGTCGGCGCGCCCTCGTTCGAAACCCTCGTCATCGCCCGATTCGTCTCCGGCCTGCCGCACGGTGCGTATTTCGGTGTCGCGTCGCTGGCCGCCGCCACATTGGCTCCGGTAGGGCAGCGCGCAAAGGCGGTTGCTGCGGTTATGCTGGGATTGAGCGCCGCCAATGTCGTCGGCGTTCCCAGCGCCACCTGGCTGGGCCAGCATCTCGGCTGGCGCGACGCCTTCGTGGTGGTCGCGGTGATCGGAATCGTCACGGTCGCCGCCCTCATTCGGTTCGTTCCCGAACTACACGGCATCCGGATCACCAACCCGATGACCGAACTCGGCGCACTCCGCCGCCCGCAAGTACTGCTGACCCTGCTGGTCGGCGCCGTCGGCTTCGGCGGCATGTTCGCCGTCTACACCTACATCACCACCACGCTGACCGATGTGGCGGGCATGCGGCTCGGTCTGGTTCCGTTCGTGCTCATGCTCTTCGGCCTGGGCATGGTCGCGGGCAATATCGTCGGCGGCTTTCTCGCCGACCGCGGCGTCGACCGGGCGATCTATCTCTCGATGATCGCCATGGTGGTGATTCTCGCGGGGTTCGTTGCCGCCGCGCACAATCCGTACACCGCGGGCGTCGGTTCCTTCCTCATCGGCGCGTCGGGTGCGGCGCTCGCGCCAGCTCTGCAGACGCGGCTGATGGATGTCGCCGCCGACGCGCAGACGCTCGCGGCGGCGCTCAATCACGCCGCCCTCAATATCGCCAATGCCGCGGGCGCGTGGCTGGGCGGACTCGTCATCGCGGCGGGTCTCGGCTATACCGCTCCGGCGACCGTCGGTGCGGGTCTGGCCGTTCTCGGTGTTCTGTTGTTCACCCTCACGGTCTGGGCCGCGCGTCGAACGTAGTCCTCAGGTGCTCGGTTGCAGCGCGACGACCGGGATCACCCGACTGGTCCTGGTCTCGTATTCGGCGAAGCCCGGCATGACAGCCACCATCGCGGCGTAGAGCCGATCGCGTTCCGGGCCCTCGGTGATCGGGGTGGCGGTCGCCTCGAGGGTTTCGGTGCCGATTTCCAGCTTGACCTTCGGATTCGCCAGCAGATTGTGGTACCAGTCCGGGTGGCCGGGTGCACCGGCCTTGGACGCGATGATCACCAGACGGTCGCCGTCGCGGATATAGGCCGTCGGATTGGTCCGCGGCAGCCCGGTTCTCGCGCCGGTCGTGGTGAGCAACAGCAGGTCCTTGCCTTCGAACGGGCCGCCGACCTTTCCGCTATTGGTCCGGAACTCCTCGATGATGTTCTTGTTCCAGTCGGTCATATGCGCTCCTCGATCGAGATCGGGTTACCAGGCAATCCTCGCGGATAGCGGTGCACTCCGGGGGGCAATGTCGACAGCCAGGTGTCGATTTCCCGGTGTCCGGAACGGCTGGGGCTCAGTTCTGTACGAGGCAGCCCATATCGCGGATCACCCGAGCGAATGCGCGGATCTGCTCGGTTTCGGAGTCGCTGCGCCAGACCGGTGCCCACCGAACAAGGTGGGAATCGGTGATGGGCAGGTAAGAGATGCCGGGTCGGTTGTAATAGCGGGCGATGTGGCTCATGCAGCTGGTGAAGACGTCGCTGGTGCTGGCGGTAGCCAGGATGTCCTCGAGCGTCGAGATCGGCGCGACGCGGTGGATGGGGCGGCCCGAGGGCGTGTAGAAGGGGCTGACGGCGTCCTCCCAGTAATCGGGCAGTGGTGCGCTGGGTTCCAGCACGCCGCGGTCGCCGAATACCTCCAGCGATACCCACTTCTCGCCAGCCAGTTCGTGGCGGTCGGGCATCATCGCCACCATGGGCTCCGTGGCGATGATCGGCCCGACCGTCAGGCCGGGTTCTTCGACGGGCAGCCAGGCGATGACGATGTCGGCTTCGTCGCGACTCAGTGGGCCGAACTGGTCGCTGAACTCGCTACTGCGGATCTGCAGCTCCCAGGCCGGGTGTTCGCGGCGGAAGGCGTCCCAGAACGGCTGATAGTCATAGGGGTTGTAGCCGATCATGGTGACGCGCAGTACGTCGGAGATGCCCTGTGCGGTGCGCCGGGCATGTTCGATCGCTCGGACCACGCCCCGATAATTCGGGAGCAGTTCGACGAGAAGTTGGCGGCCGAGCGGGGTGAGCTGGACGTTGCGCGGATTGGAGCGGTCCACCAAGCGACCGCCGATGCGGCGTTCCTGACTCTTGATGGATTGACTCACTCGCGCCTGGGAAAGGTGCAGTCGTTGGGCGGTCCTGCCGAAATGCAGCTCGTCGGCCAACGTCAGGAAGATCTCGATATCTCGGAGCTCCATCGAGACCTCCCGATCGTAAGTTCAGCGTGCGATCTGAAGGTTACGGTGTCGTCAGTGCTCGCGCAGCGGGGCGCCGCTGTGCTTCGCGCCTGCGATCACGCCGACCAGCACCGCCTCCTGGTCGCCGTCGTTGCGCCAGGCGTGCACCACACCATTGAGGACGAGCCAGTCCCCGGGCGCCAACCGAATCTCGGTGTCCTCCAGCACGCATACCGACTCGCCCGTGATCTGCATCAGGCAGTCCATCGACGCGGTCGCGTAGAACCCAGTGAAATCCGGTGCCGCACCGTAGGTTTCGGGCGGGTTCGGATCGTCGACAACAGCCACCGAGGTCGAGATCTGGGCCATGGCGGCGGCCGCGGCGTGGACCGGATCCGAGGAGTCGGCCCAATTATCCGGGTCGAAGCGTGGTGGGAAACTCAGCCGGATGACATGGAAACCGCCGGGGAGAGGAATGAGTGGACCCGCGAATTCGGGCCTGGCACCCATATCGGGGAAGCTGGGCGGTGCGTCGGCCGCCCAGATGGAGTCCGGACCGTGACCGCTCGACGCGAACTCCGCATCGCTGACGACGACGGCCTTGCCGTTCGCATCGTGGCCGGTGACGACGCGTCGAAAACCCATATCTCAGATGACTTTCCGGAAGAAATCGCGGATATCCGCGAGTAGCAGGTCGGGCACCTCGTAGGCGGCCCAGTGCCCGCCTTGGTCGTATTCGTGCCATTGCACAATGTTGGCGTGATCGCGCTCGGCGAACTTGCGTGGCGGCTTGAAGTCGTGGCCGAAACAGGCGAGCCCCATCGGCGTTGTAGTCGGGGTCGAATATTCATTCTCGAAGTAGAACCGGCACACGGGCGCCGAGGTGTTGGTGAACCAATAGATCGAGACATTGGTCAGGATCTCGTCCCGGGTCATGGAATCGGTCAGCAACTGCGCACTCCAGGCGAGCTGGCCGACCGGCGAATCGGAGCGAGCGTGGCCGGGGGACTGCGGCCGGGCCTGCTGGGTGAAGTCCGTGGCGGAGTACTCCCGGAATTTCCGGCCGAATTGGATGAGCATCAGCTCCTGGTCGGTGAGTCCGTCCAACTCGCCCGGCTCGCCCTTGGGGAAGGAGAAGATCTGATCGACGTGCACGCCGACCACGTTCTCCGGTGCGAGCCTACCCATTTCGGGTGCGACGGTGGCGCCGCTGTCATTGCCGTGGACACCGTAACGGTCATAGCCGAGCTGGATCATCAGCGCATTGAAGATCGCCGCGATCCGTACCGGATGCCAGCCCGCTGTGTGCGTCGGCCCGGAGAACGCGAAGCCCGGATAGGACGGGATCACCACGTGGAAGGCGTCTGCCGGATCACCACCATGAGCGCGCGGATCGGTCAATTCGCCTACCAGCCCGAGGAATTCGGTGAATGTGGTGGGCCACCCATGGGCCAGCAGTAGCGGCATCGCATCCGGCTCCGGCGACCTGACGTGCACGAAATGAATCTGCTGCCCATCGATGTCGGTGGTGAACTGTGCAAAGGAGTTGAGTCGCTGCTCTTGTGCGCGCCAATCGAACTGGTCGCGCCAGTATTCGAGCAGCGGACCGACATACGACAGCGGAACTCCGTATTCCGAATCGGGCCGTACCGGTATGCCGATGTCGCCCCGGCCCGCGATTGCCATGGCGGGCAGTTGCGAGATGAGCCGGGTGCGCAGCAGGCGGAGGGCGAGGTCGTCGAGATCGGCCTGCGGTATGTCGATGCGGAAGGGCTTGATCTCGGACAATTCGGCTCCAACGGGTCGTTCCAATATGCCGTTTCAGCCTGTACCAGCGGCAATGCGGGAACAACGCCGTTTTCGAGCCGGTTCGATCACTTCTACTTATCGAACGGCGCTGATGCTCAAACAGGCGGTCGACCAAGCGGACATGCTCGCGACCATGCGCGATATGGGCATGGACAACTTCCGCGTGCCCGGGATGTTCGGCCCCGAGCTGTCGATGTCCGAGGACGCCCCCGCGCATCGCAGGCTGTGCGCCTACCTCGGCCGGGCCTGCTGATATCCAATGAACATACAGATGTGTATGTAAGTGTAGAATCGCCGGAATGACCAGGCCCGCAGCGTCCAAACAGCGCCGTACGCAGGAGCAGCGTAGCAGCGAGATGCGGACGCGGCTGCTCGACGCGACCATCGACTGCCTGGTCGAGTACGGCTATGGGGGAACGACGACGCCCCGGGTCGCCGAGCGGGCCGGGGTCACCCGTGGGGCGCAGGTGCATCACTTCGGGTCCAAGACCGATCTGGTGGTGGCGGCGATCAGTCACCTGGCGCAGCTGCGGGCCGAGACCGCGATGCGGGAGATGCCCAAGGTCCACGCCGGGGATGATCCGGTCGGGGTGGCCCTGGAATTTCTCTGGGAGCTGCATCAGGGGCCGCTGTTCATCGCGACGGTCGAGCTGTGGGTGGCGGGCCGGACCGATCCGGTGCTCGCCTCGGCCATGGAGAAGGTCGAGCCGTTCGTCAATAACGCGGTGCTGATGGCGGTCGCCCGATTCGTCCCGGATGAGATGCGGCGCAAGGAGACTCGCGACTTCATCTATACCGCGATGGACGCGCTGCGCGGCATTCTGGTCTCCAACTTCATCGATCCGGATACCGCGCGGGCACACCGGCGGTGGCGGCGCGCCTCGGCGCATCTGCGGCAGGTCGCGGCGGCAGCGCTCGCCGCGCAATCGCTGGTGGATCGGACGTCGGTCGAATAGATCACTGCCGTTGTCGCTGCGTCGCGGGTAGCGCTGGCCATGGTCTGCGCGCAGCACTCAGCCCTGCCGCTTGCGCGCGTTCTTCGGCGTGCGGTGCCGGATGCAGATAGTCGACTCCGGAGCTGTTGGTACCCACCCCATGGTGTGACACGCATCACGGCACTCGGAGTTGGATACGGGAGTCCGAACATCGTGCGATCCCTGTTACCAGCGCCTATTGGTTGCACATACACGTCCAGCTGTATGTACTGCCTTAGCCGCAATTACCTGGCTACTTGCTGATATTTGTAGTGCGAGCCAGGTGCCCATCTTGCGTAGTTACATACAGCTTTGTATGTTTGTTACCAGTTCGGTCCCGCTGGATCGGCCACTGTCGTCCGTCACGGGTGCGGACGGCCCTACCTGAGGGAGTTCGATGACGAACAAGGTCTACGTCGTCGGCGTCGGCATGACGAAGTTCGAGAAGCCGGGCCGCCGCAAGAACGAAGATGGCAGTGCGTGGGACTACCCGGATATGGCGCGGGAATCGGGCACCAAGGCGCTCGCCGATGCCGGAATCGACTATCGCGAGGTCGAACAGGCCTACGTCGGGTACGTGTACGGGGAATCCACTTCCGGCCAGCGTGCGGTCTACGAACTCGGTATGACCGGTATTCCGGTGGTCAATGTCAACAACAACTGCTCGACCGGATCTACCGCGCTTTTCCTTGCGGCACAGGCGATTCGGGGCGGACTGGCCGATTGCACGCTGGCGCTCGGCTTCGAGAAGATGCAACCGGGTTCGCTCGGCTCCACCTGGGACGACCGCGAGCAGCCGATGGCCGAGCACATCATGGCGCTGGCCGAGATCTCCGAGGTGCTGTTCCCGGTGGCGCCGTGGATGTTCGGTGCCGCCGGTCGCGAGCACATGAAGCAATACGGCACCACCGCTGAGCATTTCGCGAAGATCGGCTACAAGAACCACAAGCATTCGGTGAACAACCCGTATTCGCAGTTCCAGGACGAGTATTCGCTCGATGACATCCTGGGCTCGCGGATGATCTACGACCCACTGACCAAGCTGCAGTGTTCGCCGACCTCGGACGGGTCCGGCGCGGTCATCCTCGCCAGCGAGGATTTCGTGAACTCGCACGACCTCGCGGCGCAGGCGGTCGAGATCGTCGGTCAGGCGATGACCACCGATTTCGCCTCCACCTTCGACAACACCGCAAAGAACCTCATCGGCTACGACATGAATGTCCGAGCCGCGCACAAGGTTTACGAGCAGGCCGGGCTCGGTGCGCAGGACTTCCAGGTCATCGAACTGCACGACTGCTTCTCCGCCAACGAACTGCTGCTCTACGAGGCCCTCGGGCTCTGCGGCGAGGGTGAGGCCGGAAAGCTCATCGATGACAACCAGACCACCTACGGCGGCAAATGGGTCGTCAACCCCTCCGGCGGCCTGATCTCCAAGGGACATCCGCTGGGCGCGACGGGTTTGGCGCAGTGCTCCGAACTCACCTGGCAGCTGCGCGGCACCGCGGACAAGCGGCAGGTCGACAACGTCACCGCCGCCCTGCAGCACAACATCGGCCTCGGCGGCGCCGCGGTCGTCACGGCCTACCAGCGGGCCGACCGCTGATCTGACCGGCACAAGCCGCGCACAGCACCGACATTCACTCGACGAGGAGTCAACTCATGGGCCATATCGAAGCCACCAAGGACGTCAACGCCACCCCCGATGCCCTCTGGGCGGTCGTCTCCGATCCGCAGACCTGGGACAAGTGGTTCACCATCCACGAGCGGTTCATGGAGGAGCCGCCCGCCACCCTGGCGGAGGGGGCCAAGCTGGTCGCGAAGATCGTCATGCTCGGGATGGCGAACAAGTTGGAATGGACCGTCGTAGCGGTCGAGCAGCCCAGCAAGCTCACCCTCGGCGGTACCGGAATGGCCGGAGTGAAGACGGAATTCACCTTCGACATCCAGCCCAAGGGCGATGGCAGCACCATCCTGGTCTCCGGTGACTTCGAAGGTGCGCTGATCAAGGGCGCACTCGGCAAGGCAGTCGAGAAGGACGGTCTGAAGCAGCTGGACAGGTCCCTCGAGCAGCTCGACGCGCTGGCCTCGGCCTGAGCCGGAAGGAGTGGGTGATGACAGCGGAGGCCGCAGCGGCGCGGCCGGTGGAATTCGAAGACAGCGGGCTCGAAACCTGGTGTGACGAAGAACGTTTCGATGTCACTCAGGAACGCATCGCCGAATACGCCGCCGCCACCAATGATCCGATCGAGGCGCATCTGGCGGGCAAGGTGGCCTCGCCGGTTTTCGGCATCGTCCCGGTCTTCGAGGCCATGATGATGCCGGTGATCGATGTCGCGCCGATGGACATCTTCGGCCGAGTCGTGCACGGGGAGCAGGATTTCCACTTTCACCGCGCGATCCGGCCCGGCGACCAGCTGGTATCGCGGGCCAAGGCGATCGGCTACGCCAGCCGTTCGAACGGCAGCACCATCACCATCCTCATCGAATGCCGCACCGAGGCCGGGGAATTGGTCAATGAGCAGTATCTGACCGCCTTCTTCCGCAATATCGACGCGGGTAAGACGGTCGGTATCGCTGCTCCGGCGCACAAATTCGATGAGAGTCTGCGGGCGCAGGATCCGGTCGCGGTGGTGCCACAGCATGTCGACCTGGACCAGACCTATCGCTATGCACCGGCCTCCGGCGATCCGGTGCCGCTGCACCTCGACGAGCAGGTGGCCAAGGATGCGGGTCTGCCCGGGATCATCGCGCACGGTCTGTGCACCATGGCCTTCGCATCGTGGGCGGTGCTCACCGAGGTGGCCGGTTCGGATGTCAACCGGCTGAAGCGATTTGCCGTTCGCTTCGCCAAGATGGTCTTCCCCGGCGACGACCTGGAGACCCGGATCTGGAAGGTCGGTTCCGCCGACGGCGTCACCACCTATGCCTTCGAGACCGTGCGCGGGACGGATGTCGTTCTCAGCGACGGTTTCGCCCAAGTCGCCGACTGATCACCGAACACATTAGGAGCCATACAGATGGGTGCACTTGAAGGACGGGTCGCCGTCATCACCGGCGCGGGCCGTGGCATCGGGCGTGAGCACGCCCTGCTATTCGCCCGCGAGGGTGCGGCGGTCGTCGTGAACGACCTCGGCGGCAGCAATGCCGGTGAGGGGTCCGATGTCGGTCCGGCCCAGGAGGTCGTGAACGAGATCATCGCGGCGGGTGGCACGGCGGTGGCCAACACCGACAATATCGCGACCTGGGATGGCGCGGGCAATCTTGTCGCGCAGGCGATCTCGGAGCTGGGTGGCCTCGATATCGTGGTCAATAACGCGGGCATTCTGCGCGATGCGTTCATCGCCGGCATCGACGAGGCACAGTGGGATGCGGTGATCGCGGTGCACCTCAAGGGCCATGCCGCGGTGCTGCACCACGCCGCCGCGTACTGGAAGGGCCAGAGCAAGGCGGGCAACCAGCCGAATGCCGCGGTGATCAATACCGCGTCCGCCTCCGGAACGACCATCCCGAACGCGGGTCAGGCCAACTACGGTGCGGCCAAGGCCGCAATCGCCGCGCTGACCCTGGTCGCGGCCGATGAACTCGCGCGCTACGGCGTCCGGGTCAATGCCATCGCGCCGATCGCACGCACCCGGCTCACACTGGCCACACCCGGCATGGGCGAGATCATGGCCGCCGAGGCGGCGTCGATAGAGGAGGGCGATTTCGACGCGTTCAGCCCGGCCAATATCGCCCCATTGGTCGCCTATCTGGCGACCGACAAATGCCCGCTCACCGGCAAGGTTTTCGCAGTGCAGGGCGGTGCCATCTCCGAGCTGGCAGGCTGGCACGACGTGAAGACGATCGAGACCGAGGGCCCCTGGCTCATCGACGATATCGCCGCTCGGCTGCCTTGATCTCGCGGGAACGTTAGGAGAACGATGATGTTCGAATGGTCCGAGACCGACGAGATGATCCGCGAGGCGGTGCGCACCTTCATCGATAAGGAGGTGCGTCCGCACCTCGACGCGCTGGAGAGCGGCGAGGTGACGCCGTATCCGATCATCCGGAAGTTGTTCAGCGACTTCGGGATCGATGCGATGGGCGGCGAGGCGGTCCAACGCCTGCTGGCGAAGGAGCGCGAGAAGGCCGAGGCGCTCGCGGCGGGGGAGCCATTGCCGGCGAAGTCCGAGAAGTCTTCCGGCGGTAGCCCGTTCGCGGGTCAGGAATCGCTGATGGCGGTGCTCATCGGGGAACTGTCCGGTGTGTGCATGGGGCTGGTCACCGCGATGGGCGTCAGCATCGGTCTCGGGGCCACCACCATTCTCTCGCGCGGCACGCTCGCGCAGAAGGAACGGTGGCTCGCCGATATCGTCACCATGAAAAAGATTGCGTCGTGGGCGATTACCGAACCCGATTCCGGGTCGGACGCGTTCGGCGGTATGAAGACCTATGTCAAGCGCGACGGCGAGGACTACATCCTCAACGGCCAGAAGACCTTCATCACCAACGGCCCGTATGCCGATGTGATGATCGTCTACGCCAAGCTCGACGAGGGCGACGCAGCATCTTCTGGTCGCTCCGCAGGCTCCGCTCCCGTCGATAAGCGCGAGCGCAAGGTGCTCACCTTCGTCCTCGACAAGGGCATGGACGGCCTCACCCAGGGCAAGCCGTTCAGAAAGATGGGCCTGCACGCCTCGCCGACCGGTGAATTGTTCTTCGACAATGTGCGATTGGGTCGGGACCGGCTGCTCGGCGAGACCGAGGAGCACAGGGGCGGCGACGGCCGCGAGAGTGCCCGCTCCAGCTTCACCGCCGAACGCATCGGCGTCGCCTTCATGGCGCTGGGCATCATCAACGAATGTCACCGGCTCTGTGTCGAATACGCCAAGAGCCGCAAGCTGTGGGGCCAGGAGATCGGCCGCTTCCAACTGGTCCAGCTCAAGCTGGCGAAGATGGAGATCGCCCGCATCAACGTGCAGAATATGGTCTTCAATACCCTCGAGCGCGGCAAGGCGGGCAAGCCGCCGACCCTCGCCGAGGCCTCCGCCATGAAGCTCTACGCCTCCGAGGCCGCCACCGAGGTAGCCATGGACGCGGTACAACTCTTCGGCGGCAACGGCTACATGACCGAATATCGCGTAGAACAACTCGCCCGCGACGCCAAGTCCCTGATGATCTACGCGGGCAGCAACGAAATCCAGGTCACCCACATTGCAAAGGGGCTGCTGGCACAATGATCACGGAAGCCCGGGTGCACTACGACGGCGTGCGCACCCGGGTTCTTTCCGTCCCTGGGGATGGTGCGCCGATTGTCCTTGTCCATGGATACGCCGATAGTGCGAACACTTGGCGCGAGGTATTGATCCGATTGGAGCAAGCGGGCCGTCGTGCGCTCGCGGTCGACCTGCCCGGGTTCGGAGAGGCGGATCCGCGGCGGCCCGGCCCGATCGTGGCGCAGTTGGATGCGTTCCTCGACGCTGTGATCGCCGAGCACGCCCCCGTTGTGCTGGTGGGCAATTCGCTCGGTTCCACGACTGCGCTGCACGCCGCGGCACGCAATCAGGAAAGGGTCATAGCAGTCGCCGCTCTTGACGATCCGCTGAATCCCGGCTGGCGATTAAAAGGGCTGGCCCGGCTGAATCGGTATCCACGGCTGTTCGCCGCCCTCGGTGCACTGCCGCTGTCGCCGTCGATACGACGGCGTCTGGTCGAGGCCTTTTTTGCCAGGGCACTCTACGGCCCGACGCATCGACCGGATCCCGAGGTGATCGGATGGTGGGTCGAACAATTCGACTCGCAGGCGAAGATCGGTGACGGCGCTCGGCTGGCCTGTCAGTACGCGGCCGAAAACCGCTACGGCCATCTAGATTTGGTGATCGAATGCCCCGCGCTGATCGTGCACGGCGCACACGACCTACTCATTCCACTGAGGTCGTCCGTCACCCTGCACAGCCAGTTGCCGGGCAGCCGCTACGTGGTCCTGCCGAACGCCGCGCACAGCCCACAACTCGACGAGCCGGATCAGGTCACCCGGCTACTGCTCGAACACCTTGCGTATGTCGACGACACCGTGAAGGACGCGGGATAACAGGTCTGCTCACCCGGCCGGGTCGGGTCAGACCGCGCGCAAGTGGGTGCGGCTGGCGTAGATGTGTTCGGCTATCAGGGTGGCTATGCGGTCGGGGGCCTCGAGCATCGGGACGTGGCCGACGCCGTTGACGAGAATGCGGTCGGCGGAGTCGGGGAGTTCCTGGAGGAAGCGGCGCGCGTAGGTGCGGTTCGGAATGATGCGGTCGTATTCGGCCATCAGGAGGCGGACGGGGGTGGGCAGGTTCGAGAGGTCCTCGAGTGCCGGGGCACGCGTGCTGCCGAGGATCATCGGGAGCATGGCGTCGCAGTGCAGGGCCGCGGTGATCATGGCGGCGATGTCACGTCGGGAGACGGCCGCGACGTTCTTGCTCAGCAAGAGCAGCGCGAGGCGTTGGGTGATCGGGTTGTCGATCGCGAATCCGCCAAGGCGCTTACCGATTTCGACGATCGGCACCAGGGCCAGGAACTTCGCGCCGACGCGCAATTGCGCAAGCGATGGCGACGGCCAACCGCCCGCCGGGGCGATAGCGGTCAGCGTGCGGGCTCGTCCGCGCCGGGCCAATTCGAAGCCGACCCAGCCACCGAGGGAATTGCCCGCGATATGGCAGGTGCGCCAACCGAGTTCGTCGAGTTGATCCTCGATCCGGTCGGCGAGGGCGTGGAAATCGATGGACCAGCCGTCGATCGGTTCGCCGCCCCAGTGGCCGGCGAAGGCCGGGGCGAAGACCTCGCAATGGGAGGAAAGCCGCAGCGCGACCTGTTCCCAGCAATGCGGCGAGAGCATGAACCCGTGCAGGAGAAGGACCGGATCACCGGATCCGACATGCAGCGCCTTGATCGGCGCGCGACGGGTGGAGGAGTTGGTGGTGCCTGACATCATTGTCATCACCCCTCTCTGGACGGCGATGTCCGGGGGAGTTCGTCTGACCAGCATTGTACGGTCGTAAGGTGCCGACAATCATCTCCACGATCAATGTGAACGGCGTCCGCGCGGCGACGGGGAAGACTGGGAAGGGGATGCTCGAGTGGCTGGCCGCCACCGAGGCCGACATCATCTGCCTGCAGGAGACCCGGGCAACCGATGAGCAGACGCGCGCCGCGCTCGCTCCGGCGCTGGATTCCGGTTGGCATCTGACGCATGCCGAGCCCGGGTCGAAGGGGCGCGCCGGGGTCGGCATTCTGTCTCGCCGCGAACCGCGTTCGGTGCGCATCGGCATCGGAAGCTGGCAGGACGGTGTCTGGGGTCCCAGCGCCGAATTCGCCGGGAGCGGACGCTACGTCGAGGCCGAATTCGATGAGCTGACCGTTGCCAGCGTGTATGTGCACACCGGCGAGGCGGATACGCCGATGCAGGATGAGAAGTATCGGTTCCTGGACGCGATCGGCGCGCATATGAAGGCGCAGACCAGCGATTTCGTGATCTGCGGCGATTGGAATGTCGCGCACACCGAACTCGATATCAAGAACTGGAAGGGCAACCTGAAGAACTCCGGCTTCCTGCCGGATGAGCGGGCCTGGATCGATGGCATGCTCGCCGCCGGATATGTGGACGTGGTCCGCGGCCTGCACCCGGGTGTCCCGGGGCCGTACAGCTGGTGGTCCTATCGCGGTCGCGCCTACGACAACGACGCGGGCTGGCGCATCGACTACCACTTGGCACGCGGCGGGGTGGCCACCCGGGCCAAACAGGCTGTGGTCGAGCGTGCCACGACCTACGCCGAGCGCTGGTCCGACCACGCGCCGGTCACGGTGCAGTACCGATGAGGTTCGCGCCGATAATGATTCGCGACAGTGCTGGGATGGCGGCGCAGAGCCGATGAACCGCACGTCGAAGACGGTCCATGCCCGCGGCCGATACGGCGCGGTGACGCTCGGGAATGCGGTGGAGTGCCGATGAATTTGATGTCCAAGCGGGTTCGCTCACTCGCGGTGCTCGGCGTTGCGGTGCTGGCGCTGGTAATCGCGGTGCTCGCGTCGCGCGGGGGTGGGGACAGCAAACCGACCGTCGCCCCGGTCGCCTCGACCGCGCGCAGCACCAGCGCGGTGCTCCCGGCGCGCGGGCCGGACACGACCACCGCGCCCGCCGCGACCCGCGCCCCCGGTGTACCGGATCGCGCCTACGCGACCCTGGTCGAGATCGATGCGGGCCGCTGGCCCGATTCCGCCAACGCCCCGGGGACCAAGGGCGGCGACACCTGGATGAACCGCGCGGGCACACTGCCCGCCAAGGACTCGGCAGGCAAACCCATCACCTATCAGGAATGGGATGTGAACCCCAAGCAGCGCAACCGTTCTCGCGACGCCGAGCGCATCGTCACCGGCAGCGACGGTTCCGCCTGGTACACCGGTGACCACTACGAAACCTTCACGAGGATGCGCTGATGACAGTCTCGTTATCGCAGTTCCTTGCTCGCCCCGAGACCGGTCGGTCGCCGAACGCGGTGGCCTCGGCACCCACGCCGGTACTCGGGGCCCTCCCGGTCGACGCAACGACATTCAGCGGCGTGCGCTACGACGCACCCTCCGGCTACGTGGTGCGTGAACTGCGCGGTCGCAAGATGCGCACCACCGCGGGCGTTTTCGACGAATTCGCCGCCGCTTTCCAGTTCCCGTATTACTTCGGCGCGAATAAGGACGCCTTCGACGAGTGTCTGCGCGACCTGGATGATTTCGTCGGCTCCGCGACCGGATACGTTGCCGTGATCCGCGATTCGGCCGAACTGCTCATCGACGAACTGGAGGAGCGCGACTGGTTCACCGAGACCATGCGCGATGCCGCCGACTATTGGTCCAACCAGGACCTGGCCTTCCGTGTTGTCCTGCAAGGCGAACCGGCCGACCCCCAGATCGTCCGGCTGCGCCCGTAGGGCCGAGCTCGCTATTCGATTCGGCGCTGGCTCAGGTGAGGCGGTGGGCCAGGTCCTCGCCGAGCAGGACGAACACATCGGTGGTGTGCTCGATCAGTTCGTCGCGGGTGAGTGGCAGGTCGTCCTGTAGCCAGGCGGTCAGGGTTTGGACCAGTCCGCCGACGAGGTAGGTGGCACGGAAGTCGATGGTGGGATCCGGGTCCGGATCGGTGATGCCGTAGAAATCGATGCCCTCGGCCGCGACCAGCCGGGCGAATACCCGCACGGTCTGGTTCGTGCGTGCGCGCAGCTCCGGCGTCGCCATGCCAGCGACCAGCGCGACATGCGCCTTGCGCGGATCGTCGGTGAGCAGATGAATGCCGGCCGAGATCGCCGCATGCGCTTTGGCCCGGGTGTCCGCCGGTGCGGCCTGCAAAGCGCCGACGATCGTCGCGGCCATCTCCTCGGCGATCCTGTCGACGAGCGCGGCCAGCACCGCGTCCCGGCTGTCGAAGCTTTCGTAGTAGTACCGCTCATTGAGTCCGGCCTGCGCGCACAGTCCGGAGACGGTGAGCTTGGCGATGCCCTGGGTGCCGATGATCTCCAGCGCGGCATCCAGCAGCGTCGTGCGCCGCTGGGCGCGGCGCTCCTCGGCGGAGACGCCGCCGTAGGTCCGCTTCGCTGCGCCGCTCGCCGTCTTACCGCCTGCCCCAGCGGTGTCGCCACGTGATGCTGACCTGCCCGTCGCCCGACCGCGGCCTCCTGTGGAGTCGCCGCGCGATTCCGACCTACCGGTCGCCTGGCCGCCATCCCCCGCGGATTCGCTGAGCGATGTCGACCTACCTGTCGGCCGATCGCTCGCGGATTCGCTACGTGCTGCTCGCGTACCGGTCGCCGGACCAGCACCCCCCACCGAATCGTCGCGCGATGCTGGCTCACCCGTCGCCCGACCACCACCCCCCATGGAATCGCTTCGCGATGCTGTCACATGGCGATTCTGGCACGGGTGCGGTTGCGGCAGATCGGATCGCGGTCCGACGCGGCTGCCGGATGTGGCCGGATGCGATCCGAGCACAATCTGGCAGAAGCTATTGCCAGATCATTAATTCTGGGAGATTCTATTGCCAGATGCTGTGAATCCCGGCGTGCGCCGGGATGGCGGGCAGTCCGGGGTGCTGATGCCCGTTGCGCCCGACGGCACGCACTCAATGAGGAGGCAGCGATGTCCGAGCCCGGCTATTTCGCCGACAATTCGATGGCCCGGCGGGTCATGAGCAAGCGCGCGGTGGGTCTCACCTACGGTCAGCGCGCCCTGGTCGTCGGCGCCGTGCATCCGCTGCTCTATGTCGGAACAGCGGAGAACACCGAGCACCGGACGACGCCCTACACGCGACTGGCGTTGACCGGCAAGCTCTTCGAGGCCGTCTTCCTCGGCAGCAAGGATGAGGCCGATCGGGCGCTGGCCTTCACCACCAAGAAGCATGCGAAGGTTGTCGGCGCGCTGCCCGAGGACGCGGGTGCGCATCATCCGGCGGGCACCGGCTACTCCGCGCTCGACCCGCAGCTGATGTACATGACCATGGCCTTCACCTTCGACTCCGCCGAGGTGATGCACGATCTGCTGGTCCGCCCGCTGACCGATGGTGAACGCGAGGGCCTGTACCAGGACTACGTCCGCTGGGCCGAACTGTTCGGCATGCCGCGCGAGGCCGCGCCCGGCAGCTACCGGCTGTTCCGCACATCCTTCGACGACTACCTGGCCTCGGACGAGCTGTTCCTCACCGATGAGGCCCGGCTGGTCGGCTCGTATCTGGCCGGTCAGCGCGTGCCCTATCCGCAGCGCGGGCCGCTGCGCCAGGTTGTCGGCGCGTTCTACCTGCTGGTGCAGGGCAGCCTGCCGCCGCGGATCCGCGATATGTACGGGATGCGGTGGGGACTTCCCGAACAGCTCGCCTTCCACGCGCTGGCCCAGGGCGTACGCACCGCGCATATCGCCCCGCCGCTGCTGCCGCCGGTATTGCGCGGCACGCTGGCCGGTCCCAGTGCGCCCGTCTACAGATTGCTGTCCGAGCGTGAACACAAACTGCTCAGCACCGGGCGTCCGAGCATGCCGGGTGTCGACCCGCGCAACTGGGCGTCGCGAACTTCCGCATGACCGCGCGGGAGGGACCCGCGAACGCCGCCGATCTGACACGCGGTGTGAGCGATGGGCCCGGAGGCGGTAGCGGAGCGTAACCACGGAGGGACCCGCGAACGCCGCCGATCAGATACCGCATGCGAAGATCGGGATATGTCCAGTCCTGCTCAGACGACCCCGGCCGCTGATCGCAAACAGCGGGTGCTGTCCGGGATCCAGCCCACCAGCTCGTCCTTCCATCTCGGCAACTACCTTGGGGCGCTGCAGTACTGGGTGACCATGCAGGACGACTACGACGCGCTGTACTTCATCCCGGATATGCACGCGATCACCGTGTCGCAGGATCCGAAGGAACTGCGTGCGCGCACCAAGGCGGCGGCCGCGCAGCTGCTCGCGCTCGGCATCGACCCCAAGCGCTCCACGCTCTTCGTGCAGAGCCAGGTGCCCGAGCACGCCGAGCTGACCTGGGTGCTCAGCTGCATCACCGGATTCGGCGAGGCCAGCCGGATGACCCAGTTCAAGGACAAGTCGGTCAAACAGGGCGCGGAGAACGCCAGCGTCGGACTGTTCACCTATCCGGTGCTGATGGCCGCGGACATCCTGCTCTACCGTGCGCATCAGGTGCCGGTCGGCGAGGATCAGCGCCAGCATCTGGAGCTGACCCGAAATCTGGCCCAGCGCTTCAACACTCGGTTCAAGAAGACGTTCGTGGTGCCGGAGGCACATATCGTCAAGGGCACCGCGAAGATCTACGACCTGCAGGATCCGACCTCGAAGATGAGCAAGTCGGCCTCCACCGACGCCGGTCTGATCAACCTGCTCGACGATCCGAAGATCACCGCCAAGAAGATTCGCTCCGCGGTCACCGATACCGAGCGCGAGATCCGCTATGACCCGGAAACCAAGCCGGGCGTCAGCAATCTGCTGGTGATCCTCGGTTCGCTCAGCGGCACCCCGATCGTCACGCTCGAACGCGACTACGCGGGTAAGGGTTACGGCGATCTGAAGTCCGACGTCGCCGATGCGCTGGTGGAATTCGTCACGCCGCTGCGGGCGAAGGTGGAAGAGTACCTGTCGGATCAGGGTGAACTCGACCGCATTCTCACCGCCGGTGCCGAGCGGGCGCGCGAGATCGCTGGCAACACGCTGGCACAGGTATACGACCGGGTGGGGTTTTTGGCTCGCTAGCCGGGGAATACCGGTATCGACCGCTTGCGGATCAACACCGCGGTCTCTGTTGAAGGGGCGTGACAGGTGCAGGTGATCGACAATGTCAAGGCGTCGGTAGAACAACGGATCCAGTCGCGGCCGTGGCTCGATCATCTGGTTCGGGCAGGCGAGCGGTATCAGCGGCAGCGCGGCGACTACTACGCGGCTGGTATCACGTATTTCACGGTGCTCTCGCTGTTTCCGCTTTTGATGGTCGCCTTCGCGGTCGCCGGATTCGTGCTGTCCGGTCATCCGGACACGTTCACCGATCTGCAGAACAAGATCGTGGAGAACATTCCGGGATCGCTCGGAACGCAGATCAACGATCTGATCGAAAAGGCGGTGCGCTCGCGCGGCACCGTGGGCACACTGGGTCTGCTGGTCGGTGTCTACACCGGGCTCGGCTGGATGGCGAATCTGCGGGCGGCGCTGACCGAACAGTGGGAACAGAAGCGCACCGAACACAATTGGTTGTTCAACAAGCTCTCCGACCTCGGCGCGCTCATCGGCCTCGGGCTGGCCTTCGTGGTCTCGATCAGTCTGTCCGCGCTGGCGTCGAGCACCCTCAGCGCGCGAGTGCTGATCACATTCCACCTGGAGGATCTGCCGGGGGCGCGACTGATACTGGTGCTCATCTCGATGCTGCTCGGCTTCCTCGCCTCCTGGGCGGTACTCGCCTGGATGATCGCGCGTCTGCCCAGGGAACCGGTCACTCTCCGCAGTGCCGCCCGTGCGGCGGCGCTGGCCGCGTTGGTCTTCGAAATCTTCAAATACGTCGCGTCGTTCTATCTGCAGACGGTCCTGACCAGTCCCGCCGGTGCAACCTTCGGCTCGATCATCGGCCTGATGGTGTTCATCTACATCACCTACCGAATCATCCTGTTCGCAACCGCCTGGGCCGCAACAGCATCCGAAAACGAGCCGGAACCTGAAATAGCCCCACCCCCCGCCGCCGTGATCAAGCCCCGTATGAGTGCGCCCGGCCTCTCGATGGGCACCGGCGCCGCCTACTTCGGCGCGGGAGCGCTTGCAGCGCTAGTACTTTCGGGACTGCGCCGCCGCTGACACGGAGTGGCTGTCGAAGCGAGAAGTGGTTGGTGGAGTGAACCGCCCCGATCTTCTTGCCGCTTCCTTCCTTGAGGAGGATGTTGGCCATGCCCAAGCAGTATCCGATCGAGCAGCGTGAGCGTGCGGTGAAGATGGTGCTGGACCGACTCGACGGTTATCCGTCGGTGTATGCCGCCTGCCAAGCGCTCGCCGTGAAACTTGGAGTCCATGCTGAAACGCTGCGGGTGTGGGTGAAGCAGGCACAGGTCGATACCGGGAAGGCGCCCGGAGTGACGACCGCTGAGCAGGCGCGGATCAAGGAACTCGAACGGGAGAACCGAGATCTGAAGGAGGCCAACGAGATTCTGAAAGCGGCCTCGATTTTCTTCGCGCGGGAGCTCGACCCGCGACGCCGTTGATCTGCCAGTTCATCGATACCGAACGTGCAAAGGGGCACCGGGTCGAGTCGATTCTGGGTGTACTGCGAGAGCAGGGCATGCAGATCGCCGGGCGCACGTACCGGAACTGGAAAACCACCGGACCGTCGGCGCGGACGGTCACCGACGCGCATCTCACCGATGCGTTACGGGCTACCTCGGGCACGCCGGAGGGCATGTACGGCAGCCGCAAGATGGCCCGGCATCTGCGTCGCCAGGGCCATGAGGTATCGGTGGACACCATCGGGCGGCTCATGCGCGATGAAGGCATGTCCGGTGTGGTCCGCGGCGGCAGAGTCCGGACCACGATCGCTGGGAAGGGCCACGATCATCGCCGTGCACCGGACCTACTCGACCGCGACTTCACTGCCGTCGAGCCAAATCGCAAGTGGGTCACCGACTTTACCTACGTGCCTACCTGGCTGGGGTTCGTCTACGTGGCGTTCGTGATCGACTGTTTCTCCCGCGCGATCTTGGGCTGGCACGCGGCCACGGTCAAGGACACCGCGATGGTCACCAGCGCGCTGCGGATGGCGTTGTGGCGACGCGATCACGACGGCCACGCTGTCGCTGACGGTCTGATCCACCACAGCGACGCCGGATCCCAATACACGGCTATCTCGTTCGCTGACACCCTTGCGGCCGAAGGGATTTCAGCGTCGATAGGCAGTATCGGCGATGCCTACGACAACGCACTGTCCGAATCGACGATCGGGCTCTACAAGACCGAAGCCCTCGCCAAGGACAGCCCGTTCCTCACCGGGCCGCTACGTTCGCTCGACGACGTCGAGTTCGCGACGATGGAATGGGTCGACTGGTACAACAATCGGAGGTTGCACAGCCTGATCGGGTATCTCCCACCCGCCGAATACGAAGCCCTCTACTACGCTCAACAACAGCCATCCCAGCCGGTGATGACTCAACCATGAAGCCGGCAAGAAACTCGGGGCGGTTCAGAGTGCGTGTCCACCGAAGTGGCCGACCCCAGCGAGAATGCGAACACGCCAGGCCAGTGTTGGAATAGTAAGGCTGCATTGCCCCCACCTCTCAGGCTCCAGTTCCGAAGTCGACCAGCTCTGACCTAGCCAATTCACAGCTGGCACAGGGACCTCGGACTCTGAGATCCACCAAGCTCGACAGCCGCGACAGAACGTGTCCGGTCCGAGTGGCCACAATCGGTGTCGGGTTCGCTCCCGGGCGTGCGACGCGGCCCGCCTGCATTGCGTCTACCCTATTTTGGGAATTCTTCGATTTGGATGCTCCAATAGGTGTCGCTTTCCGTTGCTCCCACTGCCGTTCGCTCCACGGCTTTCACCTCAGACTCTGGTGTTGCGCCCCTATATGCTGTGTACCGTGGGTTGCGGTCACTGTATGCGTACACGACTTTGTTATTGTTGACGAATACTTGTATGAGAGAGTCGGACATAAAAGGGAGACCCCACCAGTCCAAACCCTTCGTCCCGAGACCATCGTTGAGGCTTTCCTTTGTGGCGGACGAAAAGCTGTACATCCGATCCCACGAACCCACCGGAATCCCGGATTCGGTAATGAGGTCCCCGAGTCGAGCTGTGCCCCGAGAGTTCCGAACACGTTCGAATGCTTCCGCCAGAGCTGGACTCTCCTGTTCGACGATGACTTTTTCGTCGGACGACGACAGATCGCACCCGGCGGGCAGGAGCAAGGTTGCCGCCAGCCCGAGTACAGAGAGCAGACGCATGCCGGGGGTCAGATTACTCCGCATGAATTCCTAACTGAGCTAGATCATTTGGTGACAATCATTTCTCTGCCACAGGGGCGCCCGGCAAGCGGCTGTCCGGCTGGTCGTCGAAGGCTGCCGAGTTCACGGCCTCGCCGATCTTCACCTGGTTGGTCCAGTTCAGATTCATATTCTTGTCGATCAGTACTGTGTCGCCTCGCAAGACAGCTTCTTTGACGACATCGATCAAGTCGCTCCCAAAGGGGCTGTACCCATTTTTTGTCGGATTGTCGATGGCAATCTTGCGCCCGACCTCGTTGTTGTACAGGTCCATCGCCTCGCGCACCGAGCGGTTGTCGTCTCGCATCTCGTGCTTCGACGTGTATTCCTTGGTCCAATCCTCGCCGAATTCACGGGTCAACAGGGCATTCCAATAGGCATGGCGGAACGCGTCGGTGTGGTTGTCCTGGTTATTCATAACAGGCTTGCCGTCCTTATCGAACACAGGGTTGCCTGCGGAATCCAGCATCTGTACTGGAGGAAAGGCCTTTTCGGCTTCCTCCTGCGCTTTCTCCGAAATCTGTTTGAATTGCCACTGGTCCCAAAGGCTCAAGTTGTTCAGCATTTCCGCCTCCGCAGCGGTGACCTGCTTGGGCTCGATGTCGATCGTTCCCAGGGACCACTTCTTCCACTGCGCAATCTTGTCGGCGTCAGGCCACATCACGTAGCGCTTGTCGCCGTCATCGACTTGGTATGAGGTCAGGATGGTTTCGAGGTCACTACCCAGCGGCACCGGAACATCAGCGAACACCTTCTCGATCGCTTCCCGGGCAGCCCCTGCAGCATCGCCGGCCTCCCGGAGGCACTTCTTGATCTTGTCCTCGTACTGGTTGGCGACACGCGTCACCACCATCCTGGCGATTATCGGACTGCCGATGTCGTTTTCCTGCGCAATCCATGCGAGGACGTCTTCGGAGAAGCTGACCGTGCCGTTCTCGGCGACGGTGAACCGCGCGTCCTCGGCATCCTGAATCGCGTTGACCGCAGCGGATTTGGCGAAACTGAGCGAGGCGATGATCTGTGACGTGGATTGCTGAGCGTTGTCGAAGGCCGAAACCACCTTCGACAACGACGATTTAGCTTCGTCACCCTTCCATCGCATCGAGTCTCCGGCGCCTCCGCGCCAGAAACCCGGGGAATCCGCGAGCTGCTGGGAGACGACAGTGCGCTGCTCGGTGATCGTTTGTGCGGATTGGCCCCATTCCCCAGCTTGGGAGGTCAACGCATCGAAGGTCCAGCTGCGGATTTGAGTCTTCGTCGGCGGTACCCAGCTCATCGCGGACCGGACTCCAGCGATTCGGACAATTCGGCGATTCGTTGCGCCTGCTCTTGTTGCTGCCTGTTGTACTCCGCGATGCAGATACCCGCCGAGTCGTTGATCTCCTTCAGTTGGACGTTGACACCGCGGACGCTGAGCTCGGCTCGTGCACCGGCCTTCATGAAGGCGTGCCCGAGGCCGGAACCGGGCAGCGCATTCTCGATAGCCCACATGAAACTCTTCGCCTTCACGGCAGCAAGTGCGTCATGCGCAGTGTTCAACACGGCAACCATGCCCTCGAGCGCAGCCTGATCCACATACAGATCGGACACGCGCGACCCCCTCACGACGAATCTTGCCCCACGAAATGTGTTGCTACGATAGCACGGTCGTACCAGCCACGATGGGGAGCGTGCAGTGCAGTTGTACCCGAACAACGGTGATATCGACCCGATCACCAATCAGATGGATGCCGTGCAACGCGCCCTGATGACCGACCGGTCCACCGCATCGCGTTACGGGGTTGCGGTCGATGTGCTCGCGGACGGAACGCTCCAAGCAGTTCGAATCGACGAGAGCGTCACACCTTTCGGAGCCGCACTGGGCGACCTGATCACCGAGCTCGTGCACGAGGCCCTGGACGAGGCTCGCGGGAACGTGCGTGAGCGTCTTGCCGAACTCAGCTCAGACCCGCGCATGGCAGCGGCGGTCGAGACCCTCGGGCTGGCCACGGAACGCCCGTACCCGGTTCCACCCGAGCCTACAGCGAGGCAGGAACCGTCCGACGACGAGCTCACCGAAGAAGAATTGATCGAGCAGAACCAGCGGCGCAACCAGTCGTACTGGTAGGAGCTCGAAAGCCACCTCTGAACGCCTGCGGCGCAGGATGATTCGGAGCGGCAGAGTTCGGGCAGACGTGTGCGGGATGAGATCGGCGACGACTGGTCAGCGCAGCAGGGACCGCGCCGTCGGCGCCAAACGCAGTTGCTGCACCGGCTCCGACAGCCGCTTCGATAGCGCTGGCTGGACCTGTTCTGCCCACACTGGCGAGCGAGCGAGCACATCGAGGTGCTCATCGAGCCGGCCCGCATTCTCGAACAACGCGAATGAAACGAACACGGTCTCGGTGCGAATCGGAAGCATCGCGAAGGTATTCAGCGCGGGCTCGGTGACGAAGCTGCCGATCAGCGCTGCTCCGGTGTCCTCGAGAACGGGCCGCACTCGGCTGTCGAAGAATTCGGCGAACTCACCGGTCGGGATGTCGGGGTGGTAAATCGTGGCCAGGACACGCGATTGCGGCAACACCGTCGCTTCCACCCCGGGGCGATCGGCAGAGAGCGAGAATCCGGAGGTCGGCGTCGCCGGGTGCAGTAGCAGCGCGTTCGTCGTATCGACCATCGTGGCGCGGGCGGCCGCGGCGTGCGTTTGCCAGGCAGCTCCATCGATATAGAAGGCCGTCAGACTCGCGGTGCGGGCGGTCATGTCACGGAAGGCACGTATCCAGACGAAGCGGTCCGGATCATCCTCGTCGCGGAACTGGGCAATTACGCGGATACCTACGGCCTCTTGGGTTTCCACGAACTCGCGATCGAAAAGGTCGATGAGCGCATCACGGCTGCCCGGTCGCAGCGTGTACTGCCTGAGCTCGACAACCGGCCAGTGGGTTTGAGTCACCATGCCTACGATGCCACTGTCGATAGGCGCATCGCGAGCGATTGGTTGGCCCAGTACTGCAGTGGCAGGTGAGTGGGTGTCCTCGTCACCGGTGCGATAGCGGGCTTGGTGTTGGCGTCGGCGTTGCCAGCCAGATGTATCGGGCACCAGCGTGTGTCGGAGCCACACAGGCGTGAGAGCAGGAGCCTTGCGGACATTTGCCCACCGGGCGGTGTCACTGCCCGTCGCTATGGTCACCGCATGACCCACCCCGCTCCGCACACCTTCGACCAGGTATGGACTCGTTTCCTCCATCTGCTCGGCATGTACTCGCCCGCCTCCGCCGCGACCCTGCGACCTGGCGCCACCGCCGAGCAGATCGCTCACCTGGAAGCTGTCCTGGGTTTCGCGCTGCACCCCGACGTCCGGACACTGCTCGAACATCACAACGGCACCGTGTATTCCGACGGGAATGCCGTTGAAGGCGCCGAATTCCTGCCGATGGGGTACATGCTCGACCCGATCGACCAGATCCTCGCCGGTCATGAATGGCGAACCACCTTCAGCGCCGAGAATCGAGCATCGGGCTTGGGCGAGGAGAGCCTCTATGGCCATGCCCACCAATGGGTTCCGATCGCTCACTCCATCGATGCCGGTATCTTGTTCGTCGAGCACCGCCCCGGACCGGCCTACGGTCACGTCATCGAATTGGGTATCGGTTCGGGCGCTTTCGAAGGCACGCTGTGGGCCAACACGCTGCTCGAATTCTTCGACGCCCTCACTCACTCCCTCGACACCCGCACCCCCTTTCACGGCCAGACCCCCGGCGTGCGGGAGTCGAACCTCACCGAGAAGATCTATTTGCACTGGGACTGGGACTGGGACGAGTGAACCCTCCCCGAGAACCCTTCGTACGAGCCCGGGTAAACCCGGATCAGGGACGTCTCAGGCGGCTCCGTGCCATTCCTGTCCAGCGGATCCACCCGACCCGCCACAAGCCCGGCGCCGCAGGCTACTCGGTGTGAGTGTCCGCGCGGCCCGCGGCAGGACCGGCCTGAAACCGCAGGATCGAAACAATCGAGACTGCCGTCGGGGACATCGACGGTGCTGTGTTCCTCTCGTGCTCACCGGCTGGGGAGGGTGGTGAGGGGTGGGGTTTCGATGGAGCGCGCCTGCTGGATGTTCAAACGTGAAGCGATGGACACGATTTGGATGGTTGCCGCACCGCCGCCCCTGATGTCGGCGAATTCGAACTGGATCGCGTCGGGGTAGCCCTGCTGGTTCTCGAGGGACCATACCCATCGGACGGCGCGGCCGACGGCATCGCGCCAGGGGGCTAGCGCCGCCGCGTCCACGGTGCGCAGGCCACTGTCCTCGATGGCCGCGGTTTCGACCAGTCGCACGGTGTCATCGTCTTCGTGGACGAGCACGGACCATCGTCCGTGCTCGAATTCGAGGTCGATGCGCAGGATGTCGCGGGGCAGATCCGGGTCGAAATGGTAAGTGGCGGCGCGAAGTCGGCCACCCTGTTCAGCGATCGTGGCTCCTACTTCCGACATGGAACCGACTTTCCTCTTGTTGCCGTACTTCTGCGCTTTGACTCCGTTGCTCCAGGGCCAGTGGCTGGCTAGGTGCGGGATCGGTCGGCGTTGCGGGCAGCGAGCCGGGCGGGGATGTTGGTGATCTTTTTGCGCAGGCTGGCTGCGTGCGCGGCCGTGCGGGCCGCCGGGTGAGTGTGCTGGAGGCGCGCAGCAGGTTGTAAGCGACGGCCGCACAGGCCGGATGGGTTCTTCGAATCGCGAACGCCGACATGGTTGTTCGGAAAACGGCGACTTCGACGGAGTTCTTGCTCCGCCGCTGCGGCTGCTCCAGCCACTTCGCGTTCGAGCGATTCGTCAGGGTGCTTTCTGTGAGGTCAGCGGTCGAACTCGCCTCGGGTTGTCGCGGCGGTGAAGGCCGACCATTCGGCTGGGGTGAACACGAGTGCGGGGCCGGATGGGTTCTTCGAATCGCGAACGCCGATAAGGTCGTTGGGAAGAAAGGCGACCTCAACGCAGTTTTCGGCTGCTCCGCTGCGGCTGCTCTTGAACCAGTCGGCACCGGCCAGATCGATGTTCACGCATACTCCTTCGCCATCTGCCTGAGCAAAGCTCGGCTGGCAACAGCATCCATCGCGCTTCGCCGAAGGCTCTCGTACGTTTGATGGTATCGCTGGAGCGTGGCTGATTTCGCAAGATACAAGCTCCCCGTGAAATTTTCCGTGTAGACCACTGGCGGCTCGATCACCTGCCCATGCTTGCCCCTGCCGAACTCGAGGATGACGAACGGGCCAACCGCGACTCCAACGGGAAAACCCGCGTTGAACGGGAGTATCTGCAAGTTCACGTTTGGCCGGGTGCTCATGTCTGCGAGATGCTTCATCTGGGTCTCCATGACATGCGACCCGCCAACCACTCCCCGCAGGACCGACTCCCGAAGGATGACGTCGAGCGCAGCCGGCAGGTACTTGCGGGTGATCCTCGTCTGCCTTCGCATTCGCAACCGCACCCTCCGCGCATGTTCCTCGGGACTGTCGTCAGGGAAGCCGGATCGGATTAGCACGCTCGTATACGCCGGGGTCTGTAACAGCCCTGGCACGAGTTCGGGCTCATAGGTCGTCAGGCGCTGTGCCGATGACTCGAGCCCAACATAGAAGTCGAAGTTCGCCGGTAACAGATCGCCGTATTCACACCACCAGCTCAGCTCGTTTCCTTGTGCCGCAAGCCCTTTCATTGCGGCGGAGTGATCGGCATCGAACTCGTAGATCCGGCACAGCGCATCGATGTCCACATCACGCATTTGGGCCACGCCGCCCTTTTCCATGCGCTGGAGGGTGCTGGCACTGCGCTGGATCAGCTTGGCCGCCTCCTGGAGCGTGAGCCCGCGCCCCTCCCTTCCATCGCGCAGATACTTCCCCAGCTGTCGCCGCGCGAGGGTAGATCCGTCCTCCGACATGCCTGCCTCCCATCAGGATTCACTGTTCGCATCAGGAGATCACGCTGCGATCCTGTCCTGCGGCCACAATGCGGATTTCCATGCGATCAGCACATAACCCCAGGACAGATTGCATCCAGCGGCATATCGCTGGGGGCCATCAGCATCTGCGCGTTCCCGATCCGTGGGTCCCTTACGACCCGCCATGAACCGCTGTGGCGATACACGGTTCCGCGATCGTGCCTGCCGTGTTCACGGCGCTGATCGGCGACCTGCCGCGTGAACTGGTTCGACATCGACGGCGACGGTCCCTACCACTACCGGCACCAATACAACGAATTTCACATCGGCCCCTGCGACCAGTCCACGATCCGCCGCGAAATCACCCGCTGGCACAGCCGATCCCTTGATGCGCCGCTCGAGCGCTCAGGGGGCCGTACCTGCAAACGGCACCGCACGCCGTAGGCCGCACTGAACCTCTGCCCCGCATCGCCGCTGGCGCGTAGCGGCATGAGAGCCTGCGGACAGGCAGGGATACCGGGAACCGGCGTGCCCGCACCGGAACTTCCCAGAGATATGTGCGTGCGCCTATCGGCGGCGGTTCATGCGGCGTGCCCCGAGCAGGAGTGCCAGCACGAGGAAGACGCCGCCTACCAGCAGTAGCGTGCGGGAACCCGCATGCTTGTCGGGCTCATCGGCGGGCTGCGCCTCGTAGCCGGTGTCCTGTGGAGGCGGGGCGGCAAGTCCCACGGTGGCTTTGGCGGATGTGTTCTTGGCTTCGGGAAGCTTGCCGACGGTGGCGTTCTTGGGGAGGGCGAAGCCGTAGTCGAGGAGACGGGCGGCCTGTTCCCATGGGCGCAGCGGCTTCACATCGGCTTTCAGCAGCGTCACCACCAACCTGCGGCCGTCGCGTTGGGCGGCGGCGACGAAGGTCTGCCTGGCGTCGTCGGTGAAGCCGGTCTTACCGCCGATCGCGCCGTCGTAGTCGTAGAGCAGGTGGTTGTCGTTGGCGATGGGGAAGCCCGGGCGGTCTTTGTCGTCAGGGATCTTCGGGTCCTTGGGGAAGCCGGGGAAGTCGACCTGTTCGGTGTGGATGAGTTCGGCGAACAGCGGAATGGTCATCGCCTCGCGGAACAGCACCGACAGGTCGTAGGCCGAGGTGCTCATACCCGGACCGTCGAGTCCGGACGGGCTGGCGGTGCGAGTGTCCAAGGCGTACAACGACTTCGCCAGCTCGTTCATCTTCTGCACGGCGGCGGCGTCACCACCGAGCTGGGTGGCGATGGCGTGCGCGGCGTCGTTGCCCGAGGCCATGATCAGCGCCTGCATGAGTTGGCGGTTGGTATAGCGGCCGCCGGGGCCGATGCCGACCCGGGTGCCGTCGGCATTCGCGTCCTCCTGGGTCCCGGTGACGGTCTTGTCCAGATCGAGGGTCCGCAGCGCGACGGTCGCGAGCAGCACCTTGATCGTGCTGGCCGGCCGGTAACGCCCGTGCGGATCCTTGGCGGCGAGCACCTCACCGGTATCGAGATCCGAGACCTGCCAGGCCGTCGCCGAAATATCCGGCGGTACGGCCGGCGCGCCGCGGGGGATGACAACGCCGCATTCGCCCAGGCGCGAACCCCCGACCGGCGGAATCGGCACAGCCAGCGGTGTCGGCGTCGGTTGGCCCGGTTCCGGCACCTCGGATTCGTCGATCGGATTGGGCGGCTTCGTCTTCTGCGGGCAGCTATCGGTGTTCGGGGTGGCGAACGGCGTCGTCGTGGCGGCGGATGGCGTGGCCTGCGACGGCGTCGCCGCAGCGCCCCAGGTCACTGCGGCAACGGCCAGCACGGTACCGAGGCAGAGCGCGGTGAGGCGGCGAATATCCCGGATTCTCATCGGCGCAGCGCCCACGGAACCGCGATTCGGCCTGGCGAAGAGGCGGAGGTCCCGGATCGTCATCGGCTCAGAGCCTACTGGGTGCGGTGGACCGATGCCGGGCTGGCGCGGCCGTCCAGGTGCGGGTGTGTTCCGGGTATTGACAGACACTAGTAAATGAGAGCTACTATCAAAAAGTTGTTACTATCATTTCTGGAGGGGCTATGACGACAGACTCGACTCGCCGCTGGCTGGCGCTGGGGGCGCTCGCCGTGGCCATGCTGACCATCGGCCTGGATATGACCGTCCTGACGGTCGCGCTGCCCACCCTCGCCATCGACCTGAACGCGAACACCGGCGCGCTGCAGTGGTTCAGCACCGCCTACACGCTGGCGCTCGCGGCCGTGATGGTGCCGGCCGGCGCACTCGGCGACCGCTATGGGCGCAAGAAGCTGCTGCTCGGCGCGCTGGTGCTGTTCGGAGCGGCCTCGCTGGCCTGTGCCTTTGCCGTCAGCGCCGGTCAGCTCATCGCGGCACGGGTGGTGCTCGGCGTCGCGGCGGCGATCATGATGCCGCTATCGATGGCGGTGCTGCCGGTGCTGTTCCCGGACCCGGACGACCGTGCCAAGGCCATGAACATCTGGATCACCTCGACCGCGCTCGGGCTGCCGCTCGGGCCGATTCTCGGCGGCTGGCTGATCGATAACTTCTGGTGGGGTTCGGTATTCCTGATCAATGTCCCGATGGTGGTGATCGGCGCGGCGGCCGTCGCGGCGCTGGTGCCGGAATCACGCAACCCGCAGCAGCGGCCGCTGGATCTGCCGGGCACGGCACTGTCGATCCTCGGAATGCTCGGTGTCACTTACGGATTCATTCGGCTCGGCGATAAGGGCTGGGGCAATGGCCTGGGCTGGGCCGCACTGCTCGGCGGCGCGGCGATAATCGCGGTGTTCATCGGGTGGCAGCGGCGCGCCAGCTTCCCGCTGGTCGATCTGGGCCTGTTCCGCAGCCCGGGCTTCCGCTGGGGCGCGGCGTTCACGGTGATCATCACCTTCGGCATGTTCGGCCTGTTCTTCACCGTGCCGCAGTACTACCAGGCGGTCCTGGGCGTCGACGCGCTCGGCAGCGGGCTGCGGCTGCTGCCGATGATCGGCGGGCTGCTGATCGGTTCGCGGCTGGGGGACCGGCTGCGGCCGAAACTGGGACCGGCGCTCCTGGTGGCCGCGGGTCTGGCAGTGCTGGCGCTGGCCCTCGGCTTGGGCGCGCTGACCGAGCCGGGAACGTCGTATTGGTTCGTCGCCGTCTGGGTCGCGTTGACCGGGGCGGGGATGGGCTTGGCGCTGCCGGTCGGCATGGCGGTCGCGATGGACGATCTCGAGGTGGCCCGCGCGGGGGTCGGCTCGGCACTGCTGCAGGCCATGCGGCAGGCGGCTGGCACCATCGCGGTGGCGCTGCTCGGCACCGTCTTGGCTACCGTGTACCGCGGCGATCTCGGTGCGCTGAATGTCGACCCGGTCGGCGACAGCGTGAATGCCGGTGTGGCGGTGGCGAAGTCGACCGGCAATGCCGCCCTGCTGGAGCAGGTGCAGTCGGCCTTCGTCAGCGGGATGAGCGCGATGCTGTGGGTATGCGCGGCCATCTGCGCCGTGGCGGTACCGCTCGCGCTGCGTGTGCTGCCGCGGCGGGCCGCGGCCGAGGCGGAAAGCGCGGAGGCGATACCGGCGGCACTGGTCGGGGTCGATGGGCCAGAATCGACACATGTCGGTTGAACTGCCCGCGGACGGGACGGCCGCGCAGGGCCTGCGCGAGCGGAAGAAGGAACGGACCCGCCGGACGATTCGCGAAGAAGCGTTCCGGCTGTTCCGTGAGCAGGGATACACCGAGACCACCATCGAGCAGATCGCCGCGGCGGCCGAGGTATCACCGAGCACCTTCTTCCGCTATTTCCCGACCAAGGAACAGCTGGTACTCGCCGACGATCTCGATCCGCTGATGATCGACGCGATACGGGCGCAGCCGCGTGATACCGCGCCGCTGACCGCCTTCCGCAACGCGGTCGCGGAGGTGTTCTCGAAACTGCCACCGGCCGAGCTGGCATTCGAGCAGGAGCGCCAGGCGCTGGTGTATCACGTACCGGAGCTGCGCGCGGCCATCGGATTGGAAATGCAACGCGGTGTCGACCTGATGGCGAGCCTGCTCGCCGAGCATGTGGGTCGGGATCCGGAAGATTTCGAGGTGCGGGTGACAGCCGGTGCCATCGCGGGCATAGCGCTGGGACTATCGCCGCTCGCCCCGCTCAACGCCGAGAACCTCAGTCGGGCACTGGACTTTCTGGAGGCTGGGCTACCGCTCGGCAAGCAATAGCCTGCCGAGCGATGCGAAAGCTTCAGGAGGACTTGGTAACCGGGCACCCGTGTGCCAGCGGGCCGAGCAGCTTGTTGTTGTCGTAGAAGTGCTCGAGCTCCAGGATGCGCAGGTCGTCGCTGACCCTGGCGATGGTCACGCCGAACATCTCGATCAACTCACCGGTCGGCTGGTGGCCCTTGTACTCGCCGTCGTAGCGGCCCCAGTGCCGCCAGCGGAGGGTGACCGCGGGCGGTCCGGCCAGCACCTCGAGCACCTCCCAGAAGAAGCCGTTCGGGAATGCGGTGTGGAAGACGTGGTGCGAGGACTCGAAGGTCTCCTGTTCGACCTCGTAGTACGGGTTGTCGCCGATCAGGATGTTGTAGCTGCCGATCCTGGCGAACTCCTCGGCGTCCTGCCACGGTCCGCCGTTGACCCGGCCGCGGTAGTGCTCGGCCACCAGCGACACCCAGGTCGCCGGATCCTTCTTGTGCGAGACCTCCATCTCGAAGACCCGCACCAGATCCTCGACAATGGCCTCGAGCGAGCCGGCCTCGTGTTTTGTGGTGCGCTCGCGCGGCACGATTTCGTTGGTCAGGTGGTAATCGGGTGCGTTGCCCCGCCAGGCCTCGGCGGGCGTTGCGGCAACCACCGCGTCCCGGCCCTGCAGCCATAGCGGCGTCTCGGGTGTGGAATCCGTTGTATCAACTGTCATCTCGGCTCTCGCCCCTTCAAAGGAGATCGGACGCGAGGCAGGCTAACAGTCGCTCGGTCTGTTGTCGCGGCGTGTCTCGGGGCGTGAGATTCTTCCTAACGCTAGTGTTTCCCAGCAACATTCGAGTTTAAACGATGATGTGTCACATTGCCCCTGTCGCGCACCGCGCGATGCGGCGAATCGTCGTCCATGGTGGCGAAGAAGCCGCCGATCACATCCTCGATCTCCGAGATCGACCGTGCGCAATACAGAATCGGCTGATAGTGCGTGATGTCGTAGACCGCGGTGCCCATCGCCGCGACGTCGATCGGGCGCAGCTCGGCGTGCCGAAACTCCTCGATCTCGCCGTATGAGGAGAGCAATCCCGCTCCGTAGCAACGGATTTCACCCTTCTCCCGAACCACGCCGAATTCCATCGAGAACCAGAAGACATCGGCGAGGAACTTCAGCGCCGTCTCGGTGGTCAATCGGGCCACCGCCGCGCCGACCGTCTCGTAGATGGCGGCGAAGCGCGGGCTGGCGATCTGATTGGCGTGCCCGATGATCTCGTGGATGGCATCGGGCTCCGGGGTGTACAGCGGAGCGGAGTGATGGCGAATGTACTGGGTGGAGTGGAAGACCCGGTCGGCGAAAGAGCCGAAGAATTCGCGCAGCGGCACCAGGCCCGCGGCCGGAACGTAGCGGAATCCGGTCAGCGGAAGCAGTGCCGCGGAGACCTCGTCCAGCTGCGGGATGTGATCGGTCGGCAGCCCGAGCCGGGCTGCGGCCGCGAGCACCTCGGCGGAGGCGTACTTCTGGTGTTTGCGCGCGAGTTCGGCCGACACGATGCGCCACACCTGCTGTTCCTCATCGGTGTAGGCGATATGCGGCAGCGGCTTACCCGGTGCGTAATCCAGTGCCAGCGCGGCGATCGCATTGCGGCGCGTCCGGTAGTCCGGATCGTGTACGCCGGGGTGCTCGTCGCTCAGGTGCACCACGACATCGCCGTCGCCGGACCGGGTGACCGGCGAGTACAGCTGAGCTTCGTTGAACATACCTCGATGCAAGCACCGCCGAGCCGGTGCGACAACAAAAGCCCGCCCAGGTGGTCAAACTGCCTAGCTGGGCGGGCTCCTTCGCGTGATTACCGGCAGTGTGCCGGGCCTTGCGGTGGCGAGCTGATCAGTGGTGGCCGTGCAATGAGTGCACCACCGCGTGGCCCTTGCCGCGCCCGATCATCCACTTGTTGACCGGCGTGGTGAGGACGAACGCGACCACCAGGGAGAAGGCCAGTGTCGCCCAGAACATGACGGTGTCCAGGTGTGCGTCCATGGCGCCGGGCACGGCGAGAATGACGGCATTGTCGACGATCTCCATGACCGTGATCGACACGGTGTCGGCGGCGAGCGCCGTGGTGACCGCCGCGGCCAGTGGCAGACCGGCCCGCAGCACGCCGCGCATGGTCAGCGCGTAGCCGAAGAAGAATGCCAGCACGATGGCCAGCACCATCGTCGCGGTGTTGTTCCAGCCGAGCGCGGTGCCGATCACCATGCCGAGAATTTCGCCGATGGCGCAGCCGGTGAGGCAGTGCAGGGTGGCTTGCGCGGCCATCCGCCACGACGCCGGAGCGTGCTGCCCGGTGTTCGCGTGAGCAGTGTGCGCCGTGGTTGCCGTCTGCGAGGAATGTGCTGCGTGCCCGGCGTGTTCGTGGTGATCGCCGTGCGTTCCGTGCTCGTGCTCCATGGGTGGAACTCTACCCCCGTAGGGTAATTAGGTAAATCCGGGCTTCGACGTTGTATCCGATTTGCCGCACATGAGCGGGCGGCATAAAGCAATATGGCGAATGTACGAAGGAGGGCGCATGAAATCCGTGCGGATCGATCTCGACCAGAAACTGCTCGCCGCCGCTGCCGCCATCATGGGCACGTCGACGAGCAGCGCCACCATCAACGAGGCGCTGCGCCGAATCGTTGTGCACGAGCGGCAACTTCACCATCTGGAGCGTTTGGCCTCCGGTGTGCTGTGTGCCCTGCCCGGCCCGGAGGTGATCACGGCAGACAGCTGACCGGTCGGTTTACTGAACCGGGCAGCGCAGCCCATCCCGAGGCGGGGTCAGCTCGATCAGGTACTTCAGCACCGGTTCGTCCACGCATTTGACGCCGTCGAGGAACGAACCGTGTTGAACGCCTTCATAAGTGACCAGGACCGCGCCCAACGCCCGGGCGAGATTCGTCGCGCCCGAATAGGGCGTAACCGGATCACCGGTGGAAGAGACGACCACCACCTTCGGCAGCCCGATCACCGTGGGAACGTGCGGGCGGCTGGTCGGGGGAACCGGCCAGAATGCGCAGGCGTCGAGGGGAACCCACTCGCTCGGGTGGCCGCTGTCGAAGGCGGGGGCGGCGGCGCGGACGCGGCGGTCGAGTTGCAGTGCGCTGTCCCGATCGGTGATCCGCTCATCGTCGAGGCAGCGCACGGCGGTCTTGTAACCGGCATCGATCGCCTCGGGCGCGAGATAGCCGTCGGCCAGGGTGAGCAGGATGTCGCCGTTGCCCTTGGTCAGTTCGGTCAGGCCGCGGGTCAGCACGGGCCAGGCCTTCGAGGTGTACATCGTCGAGATCACCGCGGTCGAGGCATCGGAGTAGTCGAGGCCGCGGCCGTCGCTGGTGCTGGCGGGCCGGGCGGTCAATGGACGCAGCAGTGCGGCCATGCGCTCGGATGCCCTGGTCGGATCGGTGCCGATCGGGCAGCCCGGCGCCTTGACGCAGTCCGCGGCGTAGGCGTCGAAGGCATGCTGCAGGCCCGTGTAGACGATGACCGGATCGGCGATATTCGTGGCCGGATCGGCCGCGCCGTCGAGGACCATGGCCCGGACCCGGTCCGGGAACAGCTCGGCATAGGTCGAGCCGAGCCGGGTGCCATAGGAGACGCCGAAGTAGGTCAGCTTCTCCTCGCCGAGCAGCGCTCGGATGATGTCGAGATCGGCGGCGGATTCACGGGTTCCGACATGTGACAGCAGCTCCAATCCGGTGCGCTGCACGCATTTGGCCGCCAGATTCATGCTGTCGTGTTCGGCATGCGACATCCAGAAGGGCAGGTATTCGGCGCTGTGACCGGCACGTTCGGCCGCCAATTCCGCGGGGGTGTCGCAGACCAGCTTCGGGGTCGACGCGCCGAGCCCGCGCAGATCGATGCCGATCACATCGAAGCGTTCGGCCAGCGGTGTCTGCGCGAGTTCGGCGGGCAGTGTCAGGCCGATACCGCCCGGACCGCCCGGATTGGTCAGGATCGATGCCACCTTCGTCCCGCGTGCCCGCAATCGTGAGATCGCGACGCGCGCCGTTCTGCCATCGGGCGCGGCGTAATCGATGGGTACCGCGACCCGAGCGCATTCGAGTCCGGCCGTGGTGAGATCCGCACCGCCGTCGAAGCTTTCGCACGAGCCCCACACCAGTGTCTGGCGGTAGTACTTGCCCAGACCCGGGGTGTTGTCGAGGCGCGGACTCTGCACCGTCTCGGGCTGTGCGCCGCAGGCGGCCGCGAGTACGAGTGCCGCGGCGAGCCAAGCCGGTTGTCCGATTCGCCGCGCACTCCGATTGCGCCAGTTCAGCATTCGATCCCCATCGTCGGAACTGCTCGCCTCAGTCTGCCCGACCCGGTGACGGTGCGCAGGCCGTGGTCGCGGTCGCAGCCGGACCACGGCCGACCTGTCGGTGGCGGCTGGCATGATGCGGGAATCGCACCGCATTCGAGGGGGATTGATGTCGGTACCCATCGCCAAACTGCCATTCGATCAGCGGCCGCGGGAGCGGCTGCTCACCCTCGGCCCGCACGCGCTCAGCGATAGCGAGTTGCTCGCCGTACTGCTGCGCCAAGGGCGGCGCGGGGAGAGCGTGCTGGATATGGCGGCCGAACTGCTCGCCGAGCACGGCGGTATCGCCGGTTTGGCGGCCGCGCGGCCCGAGGAGCTATCGCGGCGGGCGGGCGTCGGGGTGGCCAAGGCCGCGGCGATCATCGCCGCCTTCCATCTCGGCAGCAGAGCGCGCGACCGCCCGGACACCGCACCGCGCCTGGACGGGGCCGCCGATATCGTCCGGGTCGCGCTGCCGCTGTTCACCGGCGCCCGGGTGGAACGGCTCCTGGTGCTGGTGTGCGATGCCCAGAACCGATTGCGGCACAAGGTATTCGTCGCCGAGGGCGCGATCGATCGGGTCGCCGTCCCGGTCCGCGAAATCCTGAACACCGTGCTGCGCCACGATGGCCGATCCTTCGCCGTGGTCCACAACCACCCCTCCGGCGATCCGGCCCCCAGCTTCGATGACCGCCGCGCGACCACCCTCCTGCTCGAATCCGCCCGCACCGTCGGCCTGCGCTTCCTTGACCACCTGGTGATCGCGGGCGCGGGGTGGGCCAGCGCCACCCCACTGACCAGGTCCAGCGAATGACGCGACCGCGGAAACGACGAAGGCCGTCTTCATCTTTCGATGAAGACGGCCTTCGGGGTGGCCTTGGTCAGCGGGCGAAGAGCAGAGCGCGCTTGACTTCCTGGATGGCCTTGGTGACCTCGATACCGCGGGGGCAGGCCTCGGTGCAGTTGAAGGTGGTGCGGCAGCGCCAAACGCCTTCGACATCGTTGAGGATGTCGAGGCGTTCGCGGGCGCCTTCGTCACGGCTGTCGAAGATGAAGCGGTGTGCGTTCACGATCGCGGCCGGGCCGAAGTAGCTGCCGTCGCTCCAGTACACGGGGCAGGAGGTGGTGCAGCAGGCACACAGGATGCACTTGGTGGTGTCGTCGAAGCGGGCGCGGTCGGCCTGGCTCTGGATGCGCTCACGGGTCGGCTCGTTACCCGAGGTGATCAGATAGGGCTTCACGGCACGGAACGCGTCGAAGAACGGCTCCATGTTCACCACGAGGTCCTTCTCCACGGGCAGGCCGCGGATCGGCTCGACGGTGATGGTGAGGCTCTTGCCGCCCTTGGGCAGCATGTCCTTCATCAGCACCTTGCAGGCCAGCCGGTTGACACCGTTGATCCGCATGGCGTCCGAACCGCAGACACCGTGTGCGCAGGAGCGGCGGAAGGTGAGCGTGCCGTCCAGGTAGGACTTGATGTAGATGAGCACGTTCAGGAACCGGTCGGTCGGCAGCACCGGCACCTGGAAGGTCTCCCAGTGCGCGCCCTTATCGTCCTCCGGGTTGAACCGGGCGATCTTCACGTCGACCATGACCGAGCCCTCGGGGACCGGTGCGGACTTCTGCGGGGGTGTTTCGAGTACGGAAGTCATCAGTACTTACGCTCCATCGGCTCGTAGCGGGTCTGCACCACCGGCTTGAAGTCGAGGCGGATATCGGAGATGAGCTCCGACCCCTCCTTGTAGGCCATCGTGTGCCGCATGAAGTTCACGTCGTCGCGGTCCGGGTAGTCCTCGCGGGCGTGGCCGCCGCGCGATTCCTTGCGGTTGAGCGCGCCGACCACGGTGACCTCGGCCAGCTCCAGGAGAAAGCCGAGCTCGACGGCCTCGAGCAGGTCGCTGTTGTAGCGCTTGCCCTTGTCCTGCACCGTGATTCGGGTGTAGCGCTCCTTGAGCGCGTGGATATCGGTGAGCGCCTGCTTGAGCGTGTCCTCGGTGCGGAACACGGCGGCGTTCATATCCATCGTGTACTGCAGCTCGGTGCGGATATCGGCAACGCGCTCGTTGCCGTGGTCCGACAGCAGCATGGCCAGCCAGTCCTGGACCATCTGCGCCGGGTTCTCCGGCATGTCGACGAACTCGGTGCGCAGGGCATGTTCGGCGGCGGCGATACCGGAGCGACGGCCGAAGACGTTGATGTCCAGCAGCGAGTTGGTGCCCAGCCGGTTGGAGCCGTGCACCGACACGCACGCGCACTCACCGGCGGCGTACAGGCCGGGCACCACATCGGTGTTGTTGCGCAGCACCTCACCGCGGATCCGGGTCGGAATGCCACCCATCACGTAGTGACAGGTCGGCATGACCGGCACCAGTTCCTTCACCGGGTCCACGCCCAGGTAGGTGCGGGCGAATTCGGTGATGTCGGGCAGCTTCTCCTCGAGCACATCCTCGCCCAGGTGGGTCACGTCGATGTAGACGTAGTCCTTGTTCGGTCCGGCGCCGCGGCCCTCGAGCACCTCGAGCACCATCGAGCGGGCGACGATGTCACGCGGCGCGAGGTCCTTGATGGTGGGGGCGTAGCGCTCCATGAAGCGCTCACCGCTGGCATTGCGCAGGATGCCGCCCTCACCGCGGACCGCCTCCGAGATCAGAATGCCGAGACCGGCGAGACCTGTCGGGTGGAACTGGTGGAACTCCATGTCCTCCAGCGGCAGACCCTTGCGGAACACGATCGCCATACCGTCACCGGTCAGCGTGTGCGCGTTCGAGGTGGTCTTGTACATCCGGCCGGAGCCGCCGGTGGCGAAGATGATCGACTTCGCGTGGAAGACGTGCAGGTCGCCGGTGGCCAGCTCGTAGGCGACCACACCGGTCGCCACCGGACCGCGGTCGGTCTCGGACATGACCAGGTCGAGCACATAGAACTCGTTGAAGAACTCCACGTCGTGCTTGACGCAGTTCTGGTACAGCGTCTGCAGGATCATGTGGCCGGTGCGGTCGGCGGCGTAGCACGCGCGGCGGACCGGGGCCTTACCGTGATCGCGGGTGTGACCGCCGAAGCGCCGCTGGTCGATCTTGCCCTCGGGCGTCCGGTTGAACGGCAGACCCATCTTCTCCAGGTCCATCACCGCATCGATGGCCTCCTTGGCCATGATCTCCGCGGCGTCCTGGTCGACCAGGTAGTCACCACCTTTGACGGTGTCGAAGGTGTGCCATTCCCAGTTGTCCTCTTCGACATTGGCCAGTGCGGCGCACATGCCGCCCTGTGCCGCGCCGGTGTGGCTGCGGGTCGGGTAGAGCTTGGTCAGGACGGCGGTGCGGGCCCGGGGACCGGCCTCGATCGCCGCGCGCATACCGGCGCCACCGGCACCGACGATGACGACGTCGTAGCGGTGCTCCTGAATCCGGGATTCACTCATCGAGTTCGCCTGTTCCTAACTGATGTTGGGGTCGAAGGTGAAGATGACGTAGGTGCCGGCGCCCACGACCAGGATCATCGAAATGACCAGCAGAGTGTTCAGCCAGAACCGGGTCGAGTCCTTGCGCGAGTAGTCCGCGATCACGGTGCGCAGGCCGTTGCCGCCGTGCAGCTGGGCCAGCCAGAGCATGGACAGATCCCAGAACTGCCAGAACGGGCTGGACCACCGGCCCGCGACGAAGGCGAAGTTCAGTCGCTTCACGCCGCCGTCGAGCAGCAGCATGATCGCCATGTGGCCCAGGACCAGCACGATCAGCAGCAGGCCGGAGAAGCGCATGAACAGCCACGCGTACTTCTCGAAGTTGTTGTTGGAGCGGGCGCGCGGCGAGCGGGGCAGGTCCAGGCTCGCGGGCCGGTCGTACGACTTACCGAGAACAGGTGCGCTCATGATCAGTGCTCCGTGAACAGGTAGAAGAACTGGCGACCGACGGCCGGAACCACCAGCAGGAACCAGATGGCGAGAATCACCCAGAGCATCGTCTTCTGGTACTTCGGGCCCTTGCTCCAGAAGTCGACCAGGATCACGCGTACGCCGTTGAGCGCGTGGAACAGCACGCAGACGACAAGACCCATCTCCATCAGCGCGACGATGGGGTTCTTGTAGGTCTCGATGGCGCGGTTATAGGTATCGGGGCTGACCCGAACCAGCGCGGTGTCCAAGACGTGCACGAAGAGGAAGAAGAAGATGGTGACACCGGTGATCCGGTGCAGCGCCCACGACCACATTCCGGGGTCGCCTCGGTACAGCGTCTTCCGCTTCGGCTGTGCCGGAGCTTCTATCGTGGTCATAGAGTGCGGTGCCTCCAACGTCGTTGATGGACCCGGTTGCAAGTCCGAGGCAGGCGACGTGGATGTAAATGCCCAGGTGGCTGCGCTTTGCTGCTCCAAATAGCTCGCGCGGGGCCCGCCGCCGGGAACCTGAACCGATCTGATCTGGACTCTAATCCCCTCGCAATCGCGGAACTAATTCGGCGTACCGTGCGTTGCGCTACAGTCGAGCGAGTTAGGTTTACCTTTCTTGATGCGTGGAGGGTTCTGTCGTGGCCCTTGCGCGGGCAAGTGAAGCTCGGCTCATGAGGGGTTATCGATGTCGGAAATCGACTGGAAAGTATTGCGCGACAAGGCAATTCAAGTTATGCGCAATGCCTATGCGCCATACTCGCGGTTTCCGGTCGGCGCTGCGGCTCTCAGTTCGGACGGCCGAATTGTGAGCGGCTGCAATGTGGAAAATGTCTCATATGGATTAGGCCTGTGTGCCGAATGTGTACTCATCGGTAACTTATTCGCGGGCGGTGGCGGGCGGTTGCTCGCACTCTCCGTCACCGATTCTCGGGGCGAAATCCTGATGCCGTGCGGCCGTTGTCGTCAGCTGCTCTACGAACACGGCGGACCCGATCTCCTGGTGGACCACAAGGCCGGACCCGTTCCGCTGCGAAGCCTGCTGCCCGACGCCTTCGGGCCCGACGATCTGGATGCCGGGCAGCAGTAGGGCTGAGTGCCTCAGCAGTCTTCTTCGAGAACGGCGTCGATCTCGGAATCGGTCGTGGCCGTGATCCGCGAGACTTCGTCGGCGGGAACGCCGAGGTGCTCGAGGATTCGGCAGAAGCTTCTTTTCTGCACAATTTCGATTGCCGTGACGCGTCGCGTCAGTTTCAACTGGGACTCGCCGAAGCCCTCCTCGGCCTCGCGGATACGGGTCTCGAGATCCGTCACGCGGCGGTCCATGTGTGCGTGCGTCATTGCTCCCCCAAACGTCGACTCGATGATGCGCAGAGGCTATCGGAGGGCACCGACAAGTACCAGGGCTCGAGCGTGTCCCGTGCCAGACTGGCCGATGTGACGGCAGTGGACGCGGTTTCGATCATTACGGCCAAGCGGGACGGCGGGGAGCTGTCGGATGCGCAGATCGACTGGGTAGTGGACGGATTCACCAAGGGGGCGGTGGCCGACGAGCAGATGGCGGCGCTGGCGATGGCGATCGTGTGGCGGGGGATGACGCGGCGGGAGACCGCGCGATGGACGAATGCCATGATCGCGTCGGGGCGGCGGATGGACTTCACCGATCTGCCGCGGCCGACCGTGGACAAGCATTCCACCGGTGGGGTGGGCGACAAGATCACGCTGCCGCTCGCGCCAGTGGTCGCGGCATGTGGTGCGGCGGTGCCGCAGCTGTCGGGGCGCGGGCTCGGACATACCGGCGGGACGCTCGACAAGCTCGAGGCGATCCCGGGGTGGCGGGCCGATGTGCCGGTGGCGCGGATGCGGGAGATACTGGCCGATCCCGGCATCGGTGCGGTGGTGTGCGCGGCGGGCGCGGATCTCGCTCCGGCGGACAAGCGGCTGTACGCGCTGCGCGACGTGACGGGGACGGTGGAATCCATTCCGCTGATCGCCAGCTCGATCATGAGCAAGAAGATCGCCGAGGGCACCGCCGCGCTGGTGCTGGATGTCAAGGTCGGCTCGGGAGCCTTCCTGAAAACCTTGGACGGCGCACGCGAATTGGCAACGGCGATGGTCGAACTCGGCACCGATGCCGGGGTCCGGACGGTGGCACTGCTGACCGCGATGGACACCCCGCTCGGCCGCACCGCGGGCAATGCGCTCGAGGTCGCGGAGTCGGTGCAGGTGCTTGCGGGCGGCGGCCCCGCCGATGTGGTCGAACTGACGCTCACGCTCGCGCGCGAGATGGTCGCCCAGGCCGGACTCGATATCGACCCGGCCGATGTCCTCGCCGACGGTCGCGCGATGGACCACTGGCGCGCGATGGTCGAGGCGCAGGGCGGTGACCCGGACGCACCCCTGCCGCGCGCGAAGCACACCGAGATCGTGCGGGCCGACGAGGACGGAGTGCTCACCCGCCTCGACGCGATGGGCGTCGGCATCGCCGCGTGGCGACTCGGCGCGGGCCGCGCCCGGCAGGGCGATCCCGTCCAATTCGGCGCTGGCATCGAAATGCACGCCAAGCCCGGCGATTCCGTGAAAGCAGGCGCGCCCCTCCTCACCCTGCACACCGACACCCCCGCTGCCTTCCCCGGCGCCTTCGCTGCCCTCACCGACGCAATCACCATCGGAACCCCGCCCCCACCAGCCCCGCTGATCCTGGACCGCATCGCCCCCTGACCCAGCAATCTCCAGCACGGCATCGAATTCGCCTGGTGAACACGGCTCCGTCCACTGCGCGCGGGCTCGCTGCCGCGCGTGGATCGCTCGCTGTACGTGGTTGCTGCTGTCATGGTGCATCGATCGACTGGCATCCGATGCGCGGTGCAGCCAACTCAGCCGAGGTATACGCGAGTTGATTTGCGGCCCGCTGCGTTGTCGGCGGGGTTTGCGGGGCGGGTAGGAAACCGACCGCTACGTTGCCTCTTGACTGGTGTGGGGTGGTTTCCGCTACGGCATGGTGCGGCGATCTGCCACTCGAGCAGGCATATTGAGGGCGATGTCTCGGGTGAGGGCGGCGGAGAGCGCAATCACAGCCGCATGGAGGGGTCGGTGCGGCTAACGTGTGGTCATGACAGGACCGATGCCTTTGACGCTTGCCTCGATCCGCCAAGCTCCCAAGGCGCTGCTGCACGATCATCTCGACGGTGGTCTGCGGCCCGCGACGGTGTTGGAGCTCGCCGCCGATTGCGGTTACGACGACCTACCCGCCACCGATGAGGCCGCGCTGGCGGCGTGGTTCCGCGATGCGGCCGACAGCGGCTCGCTCGAGCTCTATCTGGAGACGTTCGCGCACACCGTCGCGGTGATGCAGACCCCGGAGGGCCTGCGCCGCGTCGCTCGGGAATGCGCGGAAGACCTCGCCGCCGATGGCGTGGTCTACGCCGAGGTGCGCTTCGCGCCAGAACAGCATCTGGAGCGCGGCCTGACGCTGGACGAGGTGGTCGAGCACACCCTCGCCGGATTCCGGCAGGGTGCGGCGGCCGCGGCCGCCGCGGGGCGCCCGATCGTGGTGATCTGCCTGCTCACCGCCATGCGGCATGCGGCACGTTCGCGTGAGATCGCCGAACTCGCGGTGCGCTGGCGCGATCGAGGCGTCGGCGGATTCGATATCGCGGGCGCGGAGGCGGGCTTCCCGCCCAGCCGCCACCTGGACGCCTTCGAATACATGCGAGCCAATAGCGCGCATTTCACCATTCACGCAGGTGAGGCGTTCGGATTGCCGTCCATCCACGAGGCGCTGGCGTTCTGCGGCTGCGATCGGCTCGGGCACGGCGTGCGGATCACCGACGACATCCACGTGCCGGGTGCGATCGAGGACGCCGAACTCGGTCTGGTCGCGAACTATGTGCGGGATATGCGAATTCCGCTGGAACTGTGTCCGTCCTCGAATGTGCAGACCGGTGCGGTCCCATCGCTGGACAAGCATCCCTTCGATCTGCTGGCGCGGCTGCGCTTCCGGGTCACGGTCAATACCGACAACCGCCTGATGAGCGATACCAGCATGAGCGAGGAGATGCTCAAACTGGTGGAAACCTTCGGCTACGGCTGGAGCGACCTCGAACGCTTCACCATCAACGCGATGAAGTCCGCATTCATCCCCTTCCCCGACCGCCTACGCATCATCGACGACATCATCAAGCCGGGCTACGCGGTCCTGCTCGGATAACGTTCCGCAGCAATGGGTTTCGTGCACCGGCCACGAAACCCATTGCCCAGCGGTCTCGAGCACGCCGGCCGCTCTGAGCGCTGTCCGCTGGTTTCGGGCGCACCCGACAGGTTCCTCGCCTGCGGTGACTCGGCGGCGAACCGGCTGAGGACGGCGTCGAGGTCGAGTGCGACGGCCATAGCGCTCCCAGTGCGCCGTCGCGAAGGGTACGGTCGGCGCGGATCTGCTCGCCTCGAGCCCGACCACCTCGACCCAGGTGATCACCTCGGCGCCGAACTCCGCCGCCTTACCCGCTGTCTTGGTTGTTGCCCGCTGGCGTCGAGCGCTGCTGGAGGAGCGCGGTGTGAACTTCCGGCGGCCCGCGAGTCGGTGATCGGCTGAGGATCGAGTTGACCTGAACTGGGAGATCTGCCATTTTCCGGTGCGCTGAACGCACCCAATGACGCGGCCGTTACCGTGGCTAAGTGTGACGATGGTGCTGATTCCGAGTCGATTCAATGGTCCGCCCGACTCTGGGAACGGCGGGTATGTGAGCGGCCTGCTGGCCGAGCGTGCGGGAACCGATGACGGTGCGGTGACCGTAATTCTGCGCAGCCCGCCGCCGCTGGAGACGCCGCTGCGGATTCGGGACGGCGAGTTGCTCGATGGCGAGACATTGGTCGCTCAAATGCGTGCGGGCGAATTCGAGCGCACCGCACCGCAACCCGTCGCGTATGCCGATGCTGCCGAGGCGTCGGGGTCCTATCAGAGCAACGATATGTTCGCGTCCTGCTTCGTCTGCGGCAGTGGCCGCGCCGATGGCCTGCGCATCGAAGCGGGTGTCGTCGGCGAAGGCCGCGTCGCCGCACCGTGGACCCCCGACGACTCACTGCCGATGGGCCCCGCGGTGCTGTGGGCCGCGATGGACTGTCCCGGTGGCTGGTCCCTCCCCGAAATGTTCGACCGCCCCGCCCTTCTCGGCTCCATGACCGCCGCCGTACACGACCTCCCCGAGATCGGTGAACCCTGCGTGGTGGTCGGGGAGAGTCACGGCGAGCAAGGCCGCAAGTCGTTCGCGTCCACCGCCGTATACGGCTCCGACAACCGTCTGCTCGGCCGAGCTGAACAGATTTGGATCCGATTGACCTAATCGCCGAGCCGCTCGACCACCGGCCACGATCCTGCTCGACTACCAGGACCACCGGATCGACGTGAGTATGTTCGGTCCAGTCGCAAGCCGTGTACTGATCGTGACCGGTAGGTGGTCGAATCCTTCCGTGCGTTGCGGGAGCCGACCGAAGACCACCACTGCACCATTCGTCCAGCGACCGATGCGATGCCCGAGACGGAGTGGGCTTCTGACGTTGCAAAATGCCGCCGATCCGCAATCGCGGGTCGGCGGCATGTGCTCGGTGTAGGCGGGCCTACTTCTGCGGTGTGAGTCGGGACTCGAAGTTTCGCTCCAGATCGCGCCAGCTCTGGGCTTCGGCGGTGAAGGGCGGGTTCGGGGCCATGCGGGTCGGGTCCGGGTTGAGCAGGTAGGAGACGTACCAGCCGAGCGGGGTCGACTGGGCGAGTGCCTGCTCGACAGTGTCGTCATCGGCGTAATCGGCGGCATCGGTGAACAACTCGACCGCCAGATCGAGCTGTTCGATATCGACCGCCTCCGGGCCCTCGCTCAGATCGTCGGCGAGTCCGGGCAGCACGTATACGTTCTCGTCGGTGACCTCGACCTCGAGCGATCCGTCGACCGCGGCGGTCTGCACGTCGGTGTAGGTGCTCACCCGCGCCAGATCGTGTTCGTGGTCATCGGCCAGGTAACGGGCCAGTGCGCGTTCGGAGCCGAAGACCGTGATGGCACCGTCCTTGCCGAGGAAGATCGGCTCGTCGTCGAGGTAGCAGCGCAACGTGAAGTAGCTGCCGTCGGAGGTGACGATCTTGACCGGGTCGATGCCGACCTCGTGCCAGAACGAATCGTCTTCCTCCTCGTCCTCGTCTTCTTCGTCCTCGTCGTCCGCATCGAGGTCGACGGATTCGAACTCCTCGTCCTCCTCGCTGTCGGCGGCGTCGTCGGCGTCTACGACGTTCTCCTCCGCAGCGAGCAGTTCGGCCTCCGCGACCGCGACCGCCTCGGCGTCGACCTCGGGGGTCTGCACCACGGAGTCGATGGCGTCGAGGACGTCGTCCCAGCCCTTGGCGATGGCGGCGCCGATCTGATCCCACAGCTCTTCGCCATCGCGCCCGACGAACGCGCTGACGCCACTGGCCAGCGCGCCGACCACCGGATGCGACCCGAAGAACTTGGTGACCGTCTCCAGCTCGCACACCTCGCCGATATTGCGCACCATGCTGAGCGTGTCGTCGAGTTCGGCGATGGTGTCCACATCGGGATCGCTCGCGACCAGCTCCGGCACACCGACCAGATCGAAGGTGAAGTTCTCCTCCGGCTCCAGTTCCACCGCCGAGAGCCCGGCCACGACCTTCCATGCGGGATGGTCGACAAGATCGTTATCGGAGTTGGTCCGAATGAACGCGGCCAGCTCCGCAACGGTCTCGAAACCGTAGAGGGAGTCCTCATGTCCGAGGAACGCCTCCCACTCGTCGTCACCGTCGCGCCAGCGCGGTGCCCACAGGGTGACGAGATCGCCGTCGGTCAGGCCGAGCTCGATCGGGACGATGTCTCCAGAAGCCATGTGCGGAAGCCTATCGACCTTCCGAGTCAGTGACTATCCGGCCCGCCCCCAACGCTTCCCTGAGCACCCTCCGGCGCCACCGCGAACGACTCGTTCAGTGTCGCAACGACCTTCGAACGCTGTGCGCCCGCGTCCTCGGCGGCCTGGCGACAGGCCCATACGATCAGCTGGCCGACCTCGGCGGGCGGCAGTGCGGTGACCGACTCCGACAGGCTCAGCGCGACCAGTGCGCCGTCGCTGTTCACCTCGACGCCAACCGTGCCATCCTCGGTGCGGAACCGGCCGTGCACCTGCTTCAGGCCGTACAGCGCGGCCTCGAGCGCCTCCAGTTTCGCGGTCGCGTTGGCGACCAACGCGTCCATCTCCGCGCTCATGCCCGCACCTCGCTGACGCTCGGTTCCGTCATGACCGCGATGGCGGCTCTGTCCTTTGTTCGCTCGCTGCGCTCGCTCATGCCCGCGCCTCACTCGACGTCAGCTCGTCTGCCATTGTGCTCATCGTCGGCTCGCTCATACCGGCCTCATCCAGCTCGTCGGTCCCGTGTCCGCGTCATCGATCCGGTCCAGCTCGTCCACCGCGGCCTGGCGGGTGGGCAGTCCGAGCTTGTCCAGGATGTCGGCGGGCATGCCAGCCTCGGCGAGCAGTTCGCGTCGGCGGGCTCGCGCGGCGACGGTGGAGCGCTTGGTGAGCCGCAGGATCTCATCGGCGAGAGTCTGTGCGCCGTAACGGTATTCGCTGCGCTCGAACTTGATCTCGATCGGCATGCCCTGATCGGTGGCACGGACCGAGATGGTGCCCGATCGGTTGCTGCTCGACGCCACCGTCACATTCGGTATCGGTGGGGTCTGGGGCTGGGACATTATTCGTTCGCTCCGCTCACTTAAGAGGTCGGCCGGTAGAAGCCGTAGAAGTTCATACCCATGTTGTCCGTTCGAACCGAGCTGATCTGGACCGGATTACCGGCCTCGACGAACTGCCCGTTGCCGATCACCATGGCGACGTGGCCATCCCAGACGGCCAGATCGCCCGGCATCAGATCGCCGGGTGACACCTGCATATGGCCGTTGCCCTGTTCCTGGGCCAGCCGGGGCAGATCGACGCCCGCTTCGCCGTAGGCGTATTGGGTGAGGCCGCTGCAGTCGAGTCCGGAGCCGGGCGAATTGCCACCCCACACATACGGCGTGCCGACGGCGCCGATGGCCGCCTTGACCGCCGTCGCCGCCTTCTCGTTCGGGGCCTCCACGACGCTGCCGTCGGGCAGTGTGATCTTCACACCCTTGCCCGAGGTCGACGACTGTCCGGTCCCGGTCGTGCTGCTGGTATTCGGTTTGGTGGTCGACGCCGTGCTCGCGGTCGTCGTGCTCGCTTTGCTGGCAGAGCTCATCAGGCTGCTCAGTACGCTGCCCGCACCGCTCGCGACAGTGCCCACGGTCGAGGACAACTGCGACGCACCCTGCGTGGCGGTGCTGACCGTGCTGGCGATATTGGACAGCGATGGCGTCGACGGTGCGGGCGTCAGCTCGTTCATCGACGCGGTCTGGGTATCCAGTTCATTGCGCACACGGCCGACCACATTCAGCCCCTGGCCGATGTGGTCGATCGCGGAGCTGACGAGCACCGTCAGACCCTCCGGTGTGGCCAGTGCCGGGCCGAGGCTCGTGGCCTGGTTCACGAACGACTGGACGATCCCGTTCAGATCCTTCTGGCCCGATTCGACCTGGGCGGCAGCCTGATTCACGACGGTGGCCATATCGTTGCCGCGGTCGGAAATGGTGGCGGCGGAGGTCTGCACCCGCAGCGCCTTCGCGGTGACGGCGTCGGCGGCCTCGCCGTCCCATGCGTTGTTCACCTGGTTGATGCTGTTGCGGCCGACCGCGTGCACCTGGTCGATGGCGGTGGAGGTGGAAGTCAGTGCGTCGGCGGGCCCGCCGGTGGGTAGGACGCCGGTGCCGAAGCTGGAGAGCAGGTCGAGCAGTGGCTGGACCAGGGCGCTGACATCGATCACCGCGTCACCCGTCCAGTCCGGTGGCGTTCAGCCCGGCGGCATTGTTCAGGTCGGTTTCCTCGAGTACGACGGCCGAACTGGTGGCCGCGCCGCCCATGCTCGCGAGCACCGCCGACAACTGACCGATGGACGCGACGTGCCCGGCGTGCGCAGCGGTATAGGCGGCCATGAAATCACCCCCGATCAAGCCCATGATGGGACCGAGGAGCGTGGGATCTGCGGCCGCGGCGCTCACCCCGGCGGCGGCTAGATCACCGGACATGGTTGCGGCGGTCGCGCCGTAGGCGGTTATGCCCTCGGTGTCCGCCGACATCTTTCGCATAGTGCTTCCCCCATCTGTTGTTCCCAGGCAGAGTACGTCATCCACCTAGTTCGACGCGCTGCCTTACCGATCGGTTCCAGCCGTTCGAAAAAAATTCGGGTGGAGGTTCGCCGCCGAACGCGATTTCGACCTTATCGTTCCCTCATGCGCACGCACACCGTGGACCATCCACTCGCCGCCGCCCTGCTGACCACGATGCGCGATGCCCGCACGGCAAATCCGGTTTTCCGTGCGGCACTGCGCGATCTCACCGGAATCCTGATCTACGAGGCGCTGCGCGAAGCGCCGGTGACCCATTTTCCGATCACCACGCCGGTGGCCAGCGCCGAAGGGACGCGCCTGGCACAGCCGCCGCTGTTGGTGCCGGTGCTGCGCGCCGGACTCGGCATGGTCGACGCGGCCGCCGAGCTGATCCCTGACGCCAGAGTCGGTTTCGTCGGCATCGCCCGCGACGAAACCACCCATCAGCCGGTCCCGTACATGGAGTCGCTGCCCGACGACCTGTCCGACCTGCCGGTCTTCGTCCTCGACCCGATGCTGGCCACCGGCGGCTCGATGCGCCACACCCTGCAGCTGCTCGCCGCCCGCGGCGCCACCGACATCACCGCGGTCTGCGTCGTCGCCGCCCCCGAAGGCATTGCCGCCCTTGCCGATTCGGGCCTGCCCGTGCGCCTGGTCACCGCTGTCGTCGATACCGGCCTCAACTCCGACGCCTATATCGTTCCCGGTCTAGGCGATGCGGGCGACCGTCAATTCGGCCCCCGCTGAGCGCGATAGAGATCCAGATCCGTTGCCCAGCAATCGGTGCGGTGCGAGGCCTTCATGACAACGCTGCGCAGAACGCTCGCAGTTCGGTGAGGCGTTGCTCGGCAGCGGTTCGTGCGGCAGCGAGGGCCGCCCGGTCGGTGACCGGTTCGACCACTTCCAGGTAGCACTTGAGTTTCGGCTCGGTGCCGGATGGGCGGACCACTATGCGGGAGCTGGATCCCTCGAAAATCAGTGCGTCGGTGCGCATGCGGCCACGGACCTGGAGCAGATCGGTGAATTTCACCGGTTCGGAGACGATTTCGTGGGGCGGGGCCGCGCGCAGTCGACTCACCAGATCCGCTGCGGCGGCCGGGGTCGGGAGGCGAAGGGCGACCTGGTCGGTGGCGTGCAGGCCGAATTCGACCGCGTAGTCGTCGAGTTCGTCGGCGAGAGTGCGGCCGGCGGTCTTCAGGCGGGCAACGAGGTCGGCGGCGAGCACCGCCGCGGAGATGCCGTCCTTATCGCGAACCGCGGCCGGGTCCACGCAGTGACCGATGGCCTCCTCGTAGGCGTAGACCAGACCGTCGCCCGCCCGGGCCAGCCATTTGAAGCCGGTCAGCGTTTCGGCATAGCGCGCGCCGCGGGCGGCGGCGAGCTTGGCGAGCAGTCGGGACGAAACGACGGTGGTCGCCACGAGCGAATCCGGCGGTGCGGTGCGCACTACGCAATCACCGAGCAGCACACCGGTTTCGTCGCCGCGCAGCATGCGCCAGCCGCCGTTGCGGCCCTGATCGTCGGGTATCGCGATGGCGCAGCGATCGGCGTCCGGGTCGAGGGCGATGGCGATATCCGCGCCGATCCGGGTGGCCGTGGCGAGCAGCAGATCGGTGGCGCCGGGCTCTTCGGGATTCGGGAAGGCGACGGTGGGGAAGTCGGCGTCGGGCGCGAACTGCTCACCGACGACGTGCACATGCTGGAATCCCGCCGCGGCCAAGGCTGCCACCGCCGTATCGCCGCCGACACCATGTAGCGGGGTCAAGACGATTCGGATGTCGGCGCGTTCGCCGGGCCCGCCGATCAACTCGGGCAGCCGGGCCACCCGATCGAGGTAGCGGCGCACCAGATCATCGTCGGCCGGGGTGACCGGCGTGCGGGCGATCGGTTCGGTGACCGCCTCGATGCAGCGCTCGATCTCGGTATCGGCCGGTGCGATCAGCTGCGAACCGCCGTCCAGATACACCTTGTAGCCGTTATCCGTCGCGGGATTGTGCGATGCGGTGATCTGCACTCCGGCAACGGCTCCCAGCTCACGCACCGCGTAGGCGACGATCGGCGTCGGCAGCGGGCGGGGCAGCAGCGTCACCGGAAACCCGGCGGCCGCAAAGATTTCCGCGGTGGCGATGGCGAATTCGGCGGAGCCGTGCCGGGCGTCGCGTCCGACGACCACCGCGCCGCCGCCCAGGCAGCGCCCGCGCAACCAGTCCACCAGCCCCGCCGTCGCCCGGCTGACCGTATCCAGGTTCATGCCGTCGGGGCCGTCCTGCAGCGGCCCGCGGAGCCCGGCGGTGCCGAAGCGCAGCATCTAGAGCCGTTCCAGTACGCCGCGCAGCAGTTTGCCGAGTCGCGGTGCGGCCGCATGTCCTTCGGCGAGCACCTCGGCATGGGACAGATGCGCACCCGTGACGCCCGCGGCGAGGTTGGTGACCAGTGAAATGCCGAGCACCCGGGCGCCGAGCGCGCGCGCCGCGATCACCTCGAGCACCGTCGACATGCCGACCAGATCCGCGCCCATGGTGCGCAGCATCCGGATCTCGGCGGGCGTCTCGTACTGTGGTCCGGTCAGACCCGCATAGACGCCCACGGTCAGACTCGGGTCGATTTCCCTTGCCAGCGCCCGCAATTCGGGATCCCACGCGTCGACGAGATCGACAAAGGTCGCGCCGGTCAATGGTGTGCGGCCGGTGAGATTGAGATGGTCGCCGATGAGAACCGGATCACCCACGCGCAACCCGTCGCGGATCCCGCCCGCGGCATTGGTGAGCACCACGGTTTCCGCGCCCGCCGCGATCGCGGCACACACCGGATGCACGACCTCACTCGGCTGATACCCCTCGTACAGATGCTGACGTCCCATCAGCAGCAGCACCGGAGTGTTGTCGACGGCGACGGAATGCACCATCCCGACATGCCCTTGGGCGCTGGGTGTCCCGAATCCGGGCAGCTCCGGCATCGGTATCGACGCACGCGGCGCACCGATCTCCGCGGCCGCGTCCTGCCAGCCCGATCCGAGCACCACCGCGACCCGGTGCCGCTCCACTCCCGTACGTTCGGCAATCGCCTTCGCGGCCTGTTCGGCAAGCATGAAGATCACGATAGCTCTATCTGATTTGCAGCGCCTGCGGCGCTGCGTGTTCGCGGCCCCCTGGTGTCTCGCGTCCGAGCCGTCGAGAATCGCGACGGCGTCGCATGCGCTTCGACGGCTCGGACGCGAGACGGGCCGCGAATGGTCGCTCGTAAGACTCGCTCCGTGGTGGTTGCCTCGAGCGGGTAGTTCGGTGCCCGAGGTGCACTGTCCGGTGGTCGAGGTTCGTGCCTGCGGCGCATGCGCTTCGACGACTTGGACGCGAGACGGGCCGCGGGACTCGCTTCGGGGCTGGGACGGGAGTGCGGCTTGCCGGTGGTCGCATCTGCCTTTGGCCGCTCGGCCACGGGGGACCCCGAATGATGACGCGTCAGACTCGTGGCGACAGGTTGGGGGGCCCATCGCCGCGCACGTGGGACGTGAGCACAGGCCCGCCGAAGGTTTGCTACCCGCGAGTAGGTGTGCTGCCGTATACCCGTTACGCTGCACGCATGCCGTATCTGGAACGTGAAGGGGATGTGTTCGTCGTCTACCTCGGGAGCGAGGGGCGGACCGACAGCGAGAACCGTTTCCATCCGGATTGGATCGATGAATTCCACGGGCTGCTCGACCAGGTGGAGGCGTCCGAGGGGCCGGCGGCGCTGGTCACCACGGCGACCGGGAAGTTCTACAGCAATGGCCTCGATACCGACTGGCTGTTCGGCAATGTGGACAAGATGCACGGCTACCTCGACCGGGTGCACAGCATCTACACCAGACTGCTCACCTTCCAGATGCCGACGGTGGCCGCCGTCAACGGCCACGCCTTCGGCGCCGGCGCCATGCTGGCCACCTCGCACGACTTCCGGGTGATGCGCGCCGACCGCGGTTTCTGGTGCCTGCCCGAGGTGCACCTCGGCATGCCGTTCACCGTCGGCATGAACGCGCTGCTCACCGAGCGACTGACCAACCAGGTCTGCGTACAGGCCATGACCGCGGGTCACCGCTTCGCCGCCGACGCGGCCATCACCGCGGGCATTGTCGATGCGAAAGCCGATGCTGATGAGTTGCTGAAGTCCGCGATCGAGCGTGCCGCCGCACTCGCGGCAAATCGCAAGCCGAATCTGCCGGTGATCAAGCGCGCGCTGCACGCCAAGGCGCTCGCCGGTCTCGCTTCCCCCACGACGCCGGAGAATCTGGCGTTCGCCGGGGAATAACCTCAGGCTGATCGCAATCCCGGGCGTGCGCCAGCGCATCGCGCCCGGGCGCAGGGTGCACTCGATCGGCTGCGCAGTGCAACACTGTGTGCCATGCCACCACCGCGCAGCGGGCAGCCCGAACCACGCACGGACGACCAGGTCGCGCGCGCCGTCGGCGACTGCGCGCCGGTCGGTCCGGACGGCACGGATTCGGCGGCCTCGGATGCCGCGATCCTGGCCGCGGCGGCCGAACTGATCGCACTCTCGCATTCCATCCACGCCGAACCCGAGTTGGCCTTCGAGGAGACCCGTAGCGTCGCCAAGACCATCGCGCCGCTGGCCGCGCGCGGCTTCGAGATCGAGACCGGCATCGCCGAACTGCCGACCGCATTCCGCGCCAGCTACGGATCCGGCGAGCTCACCGTGGGTATCTGCGCCGAGTACGACGCGCTGCCCGAGATCGGACATGCCTGCGGACACAACATCATCGCCGCCTCCGCGGTCGGCGCCGGGCTGGGCCTGGCCGAGGTGGCCGATGCGCTGGGCATCACCGTCGTCGTCTTCGGCACGCCCGCCGAGGAGAGCGGCGGCGGCAAGGTGCTGATGCTGGAGCGCGGCGTTTTCGACGATGTCGCGATGGCGCTGATGGTGCACCCCGGCCCCTTCGATATCGTCGACGCGCGTTCGCTGGCGCTGGCGGATCTGTCGGTGGTGTTCCACGGACTCGAGGCGCATGCGAGTGCCGCGCCGGAATTGGGCCGAAATGCGGGCGACGCGGTGACCGTCGCACAGGTTGCTCTGGGATTGCTACGTCAGCATCTCCAACCTGGACAGCAACTGCACGGTATAGTCAGCGACGGTGGCGTAGCCCCCAACATCGTTCCCGGACGTGCGGAACTGCTGTATTACCTACGTGCAGTCGACTCCGCATCCCTCGACGATCTGATGCGACGGGCGTCGGCTTGTTTCGAGGCGGGTGCGCTGGCGACCGGCTGCACGCACGAAATCCGAACGGTTGCGCCGACATATACCGAGCTAACCCCCGATTCGGCATTACTGTGTGCCTACCGCGAGCAGATCATCGGCTTGGGCCGGGTGCCGATCGCACCGGAACTCGAGGCGCAGCGACCGCTCGGAAGTACAGATATGGGCAATGTCACCAACGTCATTCCGGGCATCCATCCGGTCATAGGCATCGACGCCGGTGGGGCGGTGACGCATCAGCCCGGCTTCGCCGCGGCGAGTATCAACGCCTCGGCGGATCGCGCGGTGACCGACGGTGCGATCGCTCTCGCGCGTACCGCTATCGCGGTGGCCCGCGATGCAATACATAGAGACAGGTTGTTGCAACGGCTCGTTCAACGACAGGAGGACATTCGGTGAGCAGTACCGGCCGCCCTGCGGCGCGCGCGGGGGGTCCCGAGGCGGCAGCGCGCGTGATCACGGTTGATCCGCGCAGCGCCGCTGTGGACATCGCACAGACCGGGCAGGAAGCGGTCGAGGCGTGGCTCGCCGAGCACACCGTCGACCTCGTCCAATGGCGCAGGCATATCCACGCCAACCCGGAGCTGTCCCGCACCGAATTCGCGACCACCGAGTTCGTCGCCTCATGGCTGACCAAAGCCGGGCTGACGCCCCAGAAGATGCCCAACGGCACCGGAGTGCTCTGTGACATCGGTCCGGTGGACGCACCGCGGATCGGATTGCGCGCCGATATGGACGCGCTCCCCCTGCAGGAGTTCACCGGGCTCAGCTTCGCCTCGACCGTCCCCGGCGTCTCGCATGCCTGTGGACACGACGCGCACACCGCGATCGTGCTCGGCACCGCGCTCGCGCTGGCCGATCAGGAGTTGCCGGTCGGCGTGCGATTCGTCTTCCAGCCCGCCGAAGAGATGATGCCGGGCGGTGCGATCGATATGGTCGCCGCCGGTGCGATGGAGGGCGTCGACCGGATCTTCGCGCTGCACTGCGATCCGCGCCTCGAGGTCGGCCGGGTCGGCATCCGGGTCGGTGCGATCACCTCGGCCGCCGACACCATCGAATTGGTGCTCGATTCGCCGGGTGGGCACACCTCGCGCCCGCATCTGACCAGCGACCTGGTCTATGCCATCGGTACCGTGATCACCGGGCTGCCCGGGCTGCTCAGCCGCCGCATCGATCCGCGCACCAGCACCGTCATGGTGTGGGGCGCGGTCAGTGCCGGTAAGGCGCCCAATGCGATTCCACAGACCGGCATGCTCACCGGCACCATCCGGACCGGCGATCACGCGACCTGGTCGCTGCTGGAACCGATGGTGCGCGAGATCGTGGACGGCCTGCTCGCCCCGACCGGGGTGCGCTACCAGCTGAACTACAAGCGGGGCGTGCCGCCGGTGGTCAATGACGAGCAGTCGACCCGGATGTTCGAGGACGCGATCCGCGCACTCGGCCCCGACGCGCTCGCCGACACCATGCAGTCCGGCGGCGGTGAGGATTTCTCCTGGTACCTGGAGGAGGTGCCCGGTGCGATGGCCCGCCTCGGGGTCTGGTCCGGGCACGGCGAACAGCTGGATCTGCACCAGCCGACATTCGATATCGATGAGCGCGCGCTCGCGGTCGGTGTCCGGGTGCTCAGCAAGATCGTGCTGAACGCGGGCTGACCGCAAATACTGGGAAGCGGCCGATCCGGACGGATCGGCCGCTTTCGTTTCCGCTCAACTGCCGAAGAAGCCGGGGCCGACGTTCTTACTGTTGCGCGTGCGCAGTGCGTGCACGTATTCCGCTGGTGCGCCGGCCTTTTCGGCCGCGTCCGCGATCACACCGATATACCGGGCGGAGGGTAGGCCGCCCTCGTAGGCGTCGAGTACGTACAACCAGGCGAGGATCGGGTCGGAACCACTGCCCGGGCTCGGCGTGACGCGCAGCCGGACCTTGCGGTGGATGCCGAAGTCGGAGCCCTCCCAGCGATCGAGGCGCTGTTCATCCTCGGGGGATACGTCGTACAGCACGACGAACACCCGGGAGTCCGGCTCCTCGACGACGGTCGCCAGCGGGCCCTCCCAGCCGATGTCGTCTCCGCTGAAGGTGAGGCGCCAGCCCTCTAACCATCCTGTCCCGGACATCGGGGAGTGCGGACAGCGCTCGAGCATCTGGGACGAGTCCATGTTCGACCCGTAGGCGGCGTAGATCGGCACGAGGCAAGGGTATCCAATAACCTGCGCACATCGTCTCTATCCCGGCGAGATGACCGTGTGTTCGCCAGCTAACGTTGTTTACCGGCACCGGAGATCCCGGTCGAACAGCTCGAGCGGAGGTATCCATGACCCGCATAGCGATCATCGGTGGCGGACCGGCCGGTTATGAAGCGGCCTTGGTTGCGTCCCAACACGGAGCAACGGTCACCCTCATCGACTGCGACGGCATCGGCGGGGCATGTGTCCTGTGGGACTGTGTGCCGTCCAAGACCTTCATCGCCTCCACCGGCGTACGCACCGATCTGCGTCGCGCCCGTGACCTGGGCATAACCCTCGATCCGAGTCAGGCGCAGATCGAATTGGGTGAGGTGAACGCCCGTGTGAAGGCGCTCGCGCTCGCCCAGTCCTCCGATATCCGATCCAAGGTGCAGGCCGCCGGAGTGACGGTGCTCGCCGGACGTGGAGAGCTCAGCGATGGGGCCACCGGGTTGGCCGCGCATCGCGTTCGCGCGCTGCTGGCCGATGGCACCGAGGAGACCATCGAGGCCGAAGTTGTGTTGATCGCCACTGGTGCGAGCCCGCGCGTGTTGCCCGGCGCCGAGCCCGACGGCGAGCGCATCCTGAACTGGCGTCAGCTCTACGACCTGGAAGAACTGCCGGAGACCCTGGTGGTGGTCGGTTCCGGTGTGACCGGTGCCGAATTCGTGTCCGCCTATACCGAGATGGGCGTCCAGGTGAAGTTGGTCTCGAGCCGCGACCGCGTGCTGCCCGGCGAGGACGCCGATGCCGCGCTGGTACTCGAAGACGCACTCGCCGAACGCGGTGTCGAACTGGTCAAGCATGCGCGCGCCGATGCGGTGGAGCGCACCGCCGAGGGCATCGTGGTCAAACTTTCCGACGGCCGCACCGTCACCGGCACCCATGCGCTGATGACCGTCGGCTCGATCCCGAACACCGACGGCCTCGGACTGGATCGGGTCGGCATCGAACTCGACCGCGGCGGGTACCTGCGGGTGGACCGGGTGTCGCGGACTTCGGTGCCCGGTATCTACGCGGCGGGCGACTGCACCGGTCTGCTGCCGCTGGCCTCGGTGGCCGCGATGCAGGGCCGCATCGCGATGTACCACGCGCTGGGCGAGGGCGTCAGCCCGATCCGGCTGAAGACGGTCGCCTCGGCGGTCTTCACCCGACCGGAGATCGCGACCGTCGGCGTGAGCCAGACCGCCATCGATAACGGCGAGGTACCCGCGCGCACAGTGATGCTGCCGCTGAACACCAATCCGCGGGCCAAGATGTCGGGTCTGCGCCGGGGTTTCGTGAAGATCTTCTGTCGGCCCGCGACCGGTGTGGTCATCGGCGGCGTGGTCGTCGCTCCGATCGCCTCGGAGCTCATCCTCCCGATCGCCTTGGCGGTGCAGAACAATCTGACCGTCGGCGATCTCGCCCAGACCTTCTCGGTGTACCCATCGCTCACCGGCTCGGTCACCGAGGCCGCGCGCCTGCTCATGCGTCACGACGACCTGGACTAACAGCGCTGTGTTCGATTTGCCGCGCCTGCGGCGCGGCGTATTCGCGGCCCCCTTTTGTCTGGAACGTCGCGCGTAGAACTCGCTCCGTGCCGGCCGGATTGTCGGTCGATCTCGAGTGCCCCGAGTCTTATTGTCTTGTCTGGACTTTCACCGCGTTGCCAGTCCGCCGCGCATGTGGTTCACTTCCCGGCAGAGATGCGATCGGCGGGCGATCGCGAGGTTCTGTGTGGGGGGATCGATCCTTTCCAACGGGAACGGCGAACGGCCGCTTGGTCGTTCGCCGGTCCTCGTTTGTGGGCTAAGCGTCTCACCAGGGATAACTGCGTGCGACCCACCGGTCGCACACGGGAAGGGATTGCGAAAAGTGAAACATCGTAAGCCGAGTCGGGCGCAGCGAGCGATGGCGAGCACGTCGTTGCCACTGGCCACCGCGGCGGCCGTGGCCACTCTCTTCGCGGCACCGGCGGGGGCGGTTCCGGATCAGCCGAGTACACCGACCACCCCGGCACCGGCTCCGGCCGATCCGGGCACCACGGCGCCCACTGATCAGGGCCAGCCGGAGACCACCAAGCCGGACCCGGGCAAGCCGGATACCAAGCCGTCGCCGAGCCAGCCGACACCGAGTCAGCCGGGCGTCACGACGCCGGATCCGAACCAGGTGATGCCGAATCCGCCGAAGGATCCGAAGCTGTCCGTGCCGACCCAGCCGGGTGTCACCACCCCGCGCGTCGCGCCGCTGCCGGTCCCGGGTCAGACCGGACCCGCGGTTCCCGCGGTCGTACCGGAAACGGCTCCCGGCACCGCGCCGAAGCCCGCCCAGCCCGGCACCACCGGACCGGGTGCGTCGACTCCGAGCGATCCGAATGCCAGGGCCGCGCAGCAGCCGGAGACCGAGACGCTGGTGCAGCAGCCGCGCTGGGAGGCTCCGCGTTTCCAGCAGGCCCCGGCCGCACCGGTCGTCGAGATGGACGGTCCGCACCAGGAGATCGGCGCCAATATCGACGGTGGCAGCCTGGCGCCCGGCTACGTGGCCAACACCCACCACTTCAACAATGCCGCTGGCTACGTTGGCACCGTCGGATACCGCACCCCGACCGGGCAGGGCGAGGCCGGTGTCTCGGTGGAATACGTCGGAGCCAACACCGTCAAGGTGACCACCTACACCGGTGGTGAGGGCTTGGCCGACAACAAGACCGAGGTGATCCTCGACACCACGCAGGCGAATATGGCCAAGGCCGCTGTCGAGCACTGGATTCGGGAACAGCCGGGTGGCGCGGCTGCGCTCGAGGCCGCCGCGCAAGTTAAACTTCCGGTGCCGCCAGGCGAACTGGCTCCGCAGACGGTCAACGTTGCCGGGGTCACCACCCAGTGGGGTGGGTCACTCCAGTACTGACACGAGCTGATTCGACGGGTGGGGCGGTCGTTCGCGACCGCCCCACACGTGTGTCCTGGGGAAAGGATTTGGTGTTGGGCTCCGAGGGTGATGGCAGGAACAACGAATCCGACCAGTCCGGGTCGGAGTTCGGTCCTCCGTTGGACGATTTCGGCCCGCCGGTCTCCGAATTCGGCCCGCCGGTGGGTGAATTCGGTCCACCGACGGGTGGTCAGGTTCGACCGCAGTGGTCGGTGCCCGAGCCCGCCACCGATCATCCCGAGCTGATCTGGCGCCCCGCCGACGAACCGCCGTCGGTGCCGCCGCCTCCGCCGCAGTACCGCGCACCGGATACGACGGTATTCGGCGACGCGCCGCCGCCACCCGCGCGCCGGCCGGAGCCGCCGGCCGAACCCGATCCCACCGTCCGGCATGCGACGCCGCCGCAGCGCGAGACCTGGTGGAGCAGCCCGACCGAGTCCGGCGGTGTGCCGAAACCACCGTCCGCGCCGTCCGGCCTGTCCTGGGCCGATGATCCGATCGCCAAACGCCTTGCGCCGAAGCTGCTCTCCGATGACATCACCGCGACCCCGTCGCGCTCCGGTTCGCGCGGCCGGTGGATCGCGCTCGGCGTGCTCGCCGCGGTCGTTGTGGTCCTCGCGCTGGTGGTGACCTTTGTCGCGGTCAGCCGCGACGACGACGGCAGCCCGAAGGCGGTACCACCGGCACCGCCGAGCACCTCCGCCGCGCTGAGCTGCCCGGCGAGTAAGGACGGCAAGGTGACCCGTGGCAATGGCCAGGGCGACACCTCGAGCGGCGCCGGCGCGATCCTCGGCTTCCAGTACGAGTTCTACGTCGGCCGCAATGGCGAGCACGCCAGGAAGTACGTCGCGCCGGATGCGGAGAACGTGTCGACGGCCGAGATCATCCAGCAGGCCATCAACGAGCAGATTCCGGTCGGCACCACGCATTGCCTGCGGATTGCCGAGGTCGCCGCGGAGACCTTCGAGGTAGACCTGACCGAGCATCGTCCCGATGGCACGACCAATGTGTACCGGCAGACCGTCACCACGGTGATCCGGGACGGCAAGACCGTCATCTTCGCGATCAAGGAACGCATCTGAGCTCGACTGCCTCCTCGGATCTGTTGCCGGTCGCCGGATGCCGCGACGGGTCTGGTCGCGGGCTGATGGTCGGGTCGGTATCGAGTTCTGGGTGTACCCGGCGAGTTACCCACGTGGGTGCGAGCAGTGGCTCGGTTTTCAGATCATGGGATGAATATTTCGTATCTCGGCGGTGATGTGGGACAGTGGGGTTTCGCGTACCGTGGCGTTCCCGGAGGTTTCCCATGTCGCCGACCAATCCACCGCTCGCGGCCAAGCTGGGCGGACTGAAGAGTTCGGCGATCCGTGATCTGCTGACGCTGACCACCCGCGCCGAGGTGATCGGCCTCGCGGGCGGGTTGCCGGATGCGCAGCTGATGCCGCGCGAGCGGCTCGCCGCGGCGGCCGAGGCCGCGCTGCGCAGCTCCGCGGTGCTGCAGTACACCGAGTCGCCCGGGTGGGCGCCGCTGCGTGATGTGCTGCGGCAGCGCGAGTCGGCCAAGCTGGGCCGTGCCGTCGAACTCGGCGAGGTGTTCGTGACGCATGGTTCGCAGCAGGCGCTATCGCTGCTCGCCGAGGTGCTGCTCGATCCGGGCGCACTGGTCGTCGTCGAGGATCCGGCGTATGTCGGTGCGCTGCAGGTGTTCCGGGCGGCCGGGGCGCGAATTGTGGCGGTGCCCTTGGATTCCGATGGCATGCGGGTGGATGTGCTGAAGGAGTTGCTGGCTCGCGGTGAACGCCCGACGGTCGTGCACACGGTGAGCAACTTCCACAATCCGGGTGGTGTCACGATGAGTTCGCCGCGCCGTCGCGAGTTGGCCGAACTGGCCGACGCGTACGGCTTCTGGGTGATCGAGGACGACCCGTACGGTGAGCTCTGGTTCGACCGGCCCTCGCCCGATCCGGTGGCGACCTATTCCCGCAATGTGATCCGCCTCTCCAGCGCCTCGAAGATCCTCTCGCCCGCGCTGCGCGTCGGCTGGATGGTGGCCGAGGACCGGGTCTGTCGCGCGGTCGAATTGCTGAAACAGGGCGCGGACCTGTGCGGCTCGGCGCTGACCCACCAGATCGCCGCCGAACTGCTCACCGACGAACCGTGGCTCACCGGCCACGTCGATACCGTCCGCACCGCCTACGGCGACCGCGCCAAGGCGCTCGTGCACGCCGTTCGCACCCGCTTCGGCGATCGCGTCACCTGCACCGACGCCACCGGCGGCATGTTCGTGTGGGCCGATTTCACCGATGGCACCGATACCGATCGCCTGCTGCCGCGCGCCATCGAAAACGGCGTCGCCTTCGTGCCCGGGTCCGCGTTCGCCGTCGATACCGACTACAGCCACTCGATGCGCATGTGCTTCACCACTTTCGACCCGTCGACACTGGAAGTGGCCGTCGATCGGATGGCCAGAGCTGCCGAGTAGCCGGGAGCAACTCAGGGCGAGCCCACCCAGTTGTACGTGCGCTCCACGGCCTTGTTCCAAGCGGCGAGGTGGGTTTCGCGGTCGGCCGCCGACATCGCGGGCTGCCAGGTCTTATCCGCGGCCCAGTTGGCCCGGATGTCATCGGTGCTCTCCCACAGCCCGACGGCCAGTCCGGCCGCGTAGGCCGCACCGAGTGCCGTGGTTTCGTTGACGACCGGACGGACCACCGGGACGTCGAGAATGTCGGATTGGAACTGCATGAGCAGATCGTTGCCGACCATGCCGCCGTCGACCTTGAGGGTGGTCAGTTCCAGCCGCAGTTGCTGTGATTCGGCATCGGCGCGCATCGCGTCCATCACCTCGCGCGTTTGAAATGCGGTGGACTCCAATACCGCTCGAGCCAGATGTCCCTTGTTGACGAAGCGGGTCAGGCCCGCGATGACGCCGCGCGCATCCGGGCGCCAGCGTGGCGCGAAGAGGCCGGAGAACGCCGGGACGATATAGGCGCCGCCATTGTCCTCGACGCTGCGGGCCAGCGGCTCGATATCGTCGGCGGTGGCGATGATGCCGAGATTGTCCCGGAACCATTGCACCAGTGCGCCGGTCACCGCGATGGATCCTTCCAGCGCGTATACCGCGGCCTCGCCGCCGAGCCGGTAGCAGACCGTGGTGAGCAGCCCGTGCTTGCTGAATACCGGTGTGTTTCCGGTGTTGAGCAGCATGAAATTGCCGGTGCCATAGGTGTTCTTGGCCTCGCCGGGGGAGAGACAGGCCTGGCCGAAGGTCGCCGCCTGCTGATCGCCGAGGATGCCCGCGACGGGTATGCCGGCCAGCGGGCCGGAGCCGATCTCCGCGTAGATCTCCGATGAGCTGCGGATATCGGGCAGCATCGACGGCGGCACGCCGAATTCGGCGCAGATCTGCGGATCCCATTGCAGCGTACGAAGATCCATCAGCATGGTGCGCGAAGCATTGGTCACATCGGTGATGTGCTGACCGGTGAGATTCCACAGCACCCAGCTGTCGATGGTGCCGAAACACAGCTCGCCCGCCTCGGCACGTGCCCGCGCGCCCTCGACATTGTCGAGGATCCAGCGCAGTTTCGGCCCGGCGAAGTACGTGGACAATGGTAGACCGGTGCGGTCCTGGTAGCGCGTCGCGCCGAATTCGCCGCCGAGTTCGGTCACCAGACGATCGGTGCGGGTGTCCTGCCAGACGATCGCGTGGTGAATCGGCTTGCCGCTGGCCCGATCCCACACCACCGTCGTCTCGCGCTGATTGGTGAGCCCGACCGCGTTGATCTCGGCGGCGGCGATACCCGTGCTCCGCAGCACCTCGCCGAGTACGAATTCGGTATTGCGCCATATGGTTTCCGGATCGTGTTCGACCCAGCCCGGCTGCGGGAAGATCTGCTCGTGCTCGCGTTGCGCGATACCGACGACGCGGCCCTGCCGGTCGAAGATGATGCACCGACTCGAGGTCGTGCCCTGATCAATGGCGGCCACATAGCGACGCATTCGTGCAGGCTACTAAAAGCGGCGCGGCCCGCGTAGGAAACCGCGGAGCGCGCCCCGCATCACATCGCGACCAGCGGGTCGCCGGACTAGTGTTGGTATCGGTTACCGGCGGGTAGCGCGGGTCGGCGACACGGCTTCGGCCCCGACCCGGGATGTCGGCCGACTCCCTTAGCCTGTACAACAGAACACCGCCTCTACCGTGCAGCTCGAGCGAATGCCCGAAGACCACAAACGCCGTCTACACCCCGACGCCGCGTCGGCGGGAGGAGTCGAGCATGACCAATAAACCGGAATCGCAGTTCCTCGGCCCCGAGCAGCGCGCGACGGCATGGGAGCGCTTCGGCAAGGACCACTTCGATGTGGTCGTCGTCGGTGGCGGTGTGGTCGGCTCGGGCATCGCGCTCGACGCCGCGACCCGCGGTCTGAAGGTCGCGCTGGTCGAGGCGCGTGATCTCGCCTCCGGCACCTCCAGTCGGTCCTCGAAGATGTTCCACGGTGGTCTGCGCTACCTGGAGCAGTTGGAATTCGGGCTGGTGCGCGAGGCCCTGCGGGAGCGCGAACTCGCACTGTCCACCCTCGCCCCGCATCTGGTGAAACCGCTGCGCTTCCTCTACCCGCTGACCCATCGCGGCTGGGAGCGCCCGTACGTGGCGGCCGGACTGGTGCTCTACGACACCATGGGCGGCGCGAAATCCGTTCCCGGCCAACATCATTTATCCCGGCACGGCGCAATGCGGCTGGCGCCCGGCCTGCGCCGCGATTCGCTGATCGGCGGCGTCAGCTACTACGACACCGTCGTCGACGATGCCCGCCACACCATGATGGTCGCCCGGACCGCCGCGCACTACGGCGCGGTGATCCGCACCTCCACCCAGGTCGTCGGCTTCCTGCGCGAGGCCGACCGGTTCGTCGGGGTGAAGGTGCGCGACAGCGAGGACGGGCGCACCGGCGAGATCCGCGCGCATGTGGTGATCAACGCGACCGGTATCTGGACCGATGAGGTGCAGGCGCTCTCGCACAATCGCGGCCGCTTCCACGTGCGCGCCTCCAAGGGCGTGCACATCGTGGTGCCGCGCGATCGCATTGTCAGCGATGCCGCGATCATTCTGCGCACCGCCACCTCGGTGCTGTTCGTGATTCCGTGGGGCGCGCACTGGATCATCGGCACCACCGATACCGACTGGAATCTGGATCTGGCCCATCCGGCGGCGACCAAGGCCGATATCGACTATCTGCTGAACCGGGTCAACCAGGTGCTGGTCACGCCGCTCACCCCCGGTGATATCGACGGCGTCTACGCGGGTCTGCGGCCTTTGCTCGCGGGCGAGAGCGATTCGACATCCAAGCTGTCGCGTGAGCATGCCGTCGCGCGGGTGGCACCGGGTCTGGTCGGCATCGCGGGTGGGAAGTACACGACCTATCGAGTGATGGCCTACGACGCGGTGGACGAGGCGGCCCAGGATATTCCGGCGCGCGTCTCGCCATCCATTACCGCGAAGGTCCCGCTGCTCGGTGCCGACGGCTATTTCGCGCTGATCAATCAGACGGTGCAGTTGGCCGATGCATATGGCGTGCATCCGTACCGGATCAAGCATCTGCTCGACCGCTACGGCTCGCTCATCGACGAGGTGATGGCCATGGCCGATGGCAAACCCGAACTGCTGCAACCGATTATGGACGCACCATCGTATCTGCAGGTGGAGGCGGTGTACGCGGCGGCGGCGGAGGGCGCGCTGCACCTCGAGGACATTCTGGCCCGCCGGACCAGGATCTCCATCGAATATTCGCACCGCGGCGCCAACTGCGCCGAGCAGGTGGCCCGACTGGTCGCGCCGGTGCTCGGCTGGGACAATAACGAAATCGACTGGGAGGTAACGACCTACCAGGCCCGAGTCGCGGCCGAGATCAGTTCCCAGACCCAGCCGGACGACGAATCAGCCGACGCCCTGCGCATAGTGGCTCCTGAACCGCGCCCGCAGATCCTGGAACCGGTCCCGTTGGACACCTGAGGATTATCCGATCGGCGGTGGCGGCAGCACGATCGAGGCGATGGTGCCGCCACCGGCGGCCGGCTCCATTGTCGCAGTGCCGCCGTGCAATTCGGCGATCCATGCGACCAGCGCCAGTCCGATGCCGCTGCCGCGACCGGCGGTCACCCCGCGCTGGAACGGATTGCTCGACAGCTGTGGCGTCAAACCAGCGCCATGGTCGCGCACGCTGACGCGGCCGTCGGCGACATGCACCTCAATGGGCGCACCACGATTGACCGCGCCGTGGGTGATCGCGTTCTCGATGAGATTGCGCACCGCCAGGCTCAGCAGATTCGGATCGCCGACCACCACGCTGGGATCGGCCCGCAGCACGATACCGGCCTTCGGGAACTCCTCGACCACCGATTCGGTGAGCTGGTCCAGCAGTAGCTGCACCTGCTCCATGGTGGTGACGCCCGCTTGCATCCGGGCGCGCGCCAACAGTCCGGCGACGATCCGCTCCATCCGCGCGCCCAGTGCCCTGGCATCGACCAGCGCCCGCTCGACCTCGTGCGGGTTGCGGCGGCGCGGCGCGGTGACCAATCCCAGAGTTGTGAGCGGTGTCCGCAATTCGTGCGCGGCGTCGCCGAGGAAGCGCTCCTGCTCTTCGAGCATGACGATGGCCTGGCGCATGCTCCGACTCGCGAGCAGATGTCCGGCCACCGCGGACAGTGCGACCAGCGTGAGCCCGCCGACCACGAGTCCCCAGATCAGCAGGGCCCGATCACGGTCGAACGCACCGGGATTCGTGCCCGCGATGACGACCGCCTTGGTCTTGGAGTCCTCCCAGGTGAGCGGTGTCGCCGCGATCCGGACCGGGCGACCGGCACCGTCGTATCCGTCGCGGAAGATGGTTTCATCGGCCAGGTCGGCATCATCGGCCAATCCGGCGGCGCCGTCGTCCTTGGGCAGCCAGGAGCGCAGATGTGCGAAGCTCTCCTGCCACGTGCCGTCGCCCGGCGAACTGAGCACCAGCACCGCCACCTCGCCATTGGCGAGTGCGTCGTTCTCGAGTTGGCTCACGTCGATGGTTTCCTCGCCCTCGGGCAGGTTGACGGCGCGGAAGAGCCCGCTCACCACCCGATCGAGGGAATCATCGATGGCGCTCGCGCGCGAGCGGGCGTCGATGGTCGCCGCGACAATGCCGAGAATGATCAGACAGGTCGCGGTGATCGCGGTGATCAGCGCGGTGAGCTGCCAGCGGGTGCGGCGCAGCCGGGCCACGGCGGGGCGGGCGTCCGCCGTGGAGATCAAGGTGCGAATGGGTCACTTCCGATCATGAAGCCGGTGCCGCGCACGGTTTCGATGACCGGCGGCGCGCCGAGCTTGCGACGCAGTTGCGCGATCACGGCGTCGACGACATTCGATGCGGGTTCGGCCATTTCGTCCCAGCAGCATTCGATCAGCTCCGAGCGCGAGACCACGTGGCCGGCCCGGGTGGCGAGCAATTCGAGGACCGCGAATTCCTTCGGAGTGAGCGAGCGCAGAATGCCCGCGCGCTGCACCCGACGGCGCGGCAGGTCGATATCTATGTCGCCGAGCAGGATACGCGCCGGTGCCGGATGCTCGCGCCGCCGTGACAGCGCGCGGACCCGTGCGGCGAGTTCGGGCAGTGCGAAGGGTTTGACGAGGTAGTCGTCGGCGCCGTTGTCGAATCCGGCGATGCGATCGGCCAGTGCGTCGCGGGCGGTGAGCATCAGGACCGGAACCCGCTGGCCCCTGGCCCGATGCGCCGAGACCAATTGCAGGCCATCGCCATCGGGCAGACCACGATCGACGATGAGGACGTCATAGACATTGACGGAGATCTTGAAATCGGCATCGGCGAGGTTGGGTGCGAGGTCGACCGCGAAACCGGCCGATCGCAGTCCCGCGGCGACTTCGTTGCCAAGACCCGCATCATCCTCGATCACCAGCACCCGCACGAGGTCCGAGAATAAGGTATTTCACACTCCGTGCGCAGGCCGGAGTCCGAGTGGCCGACCCCCTGCGGCCACTCGAATCGCCGGTGGTGCTCAGTAGGTGTAGAGATCCCAGCCGTCGGCGACCTCGCGGCACTCCCACTGGGTGCCACCGGTCTTCGGCGAATTCCCGTCGGCGGCGCAGGCATCGTAGGTCGCGTAGTTGCCGATGAAGGGGGTGTGCATCGGGGTCGGCGCGGCCGATGCGACACCGGCGCCCGCGGCGACGGCACCGAGGGCGAACATTCCGGCGGCGATTGCGGAGCGGATCTTCATGGTCGTTTCCTCTCGTTCTCGCGGGTCGTTCCCGCGGTGGAACAAGAAAACCAATGCGTCCATGAGAATTTCGTGATGTAGGTGAAACCGCAGTTCAGTGCGTATTTTTCGGTGCTTCGACGCGAACCGCCCATGAGACGAGGGACCGAATGTAGCTCAGTACCAGCTCATCTGGGTATTGCTGCGGATCGACCAGATGCAGGCGGGCCAGTTCCTCCAATGCCGCGAGCAGGATGCGCTCGGTCGCGCCGTTCGGATCGACCGTGACCCCGGCATAGCGCGACAGATGCCGCGCGCCGATCGCCCGCGCATAGGCCCGGCCGAGCTCGAGCCGGTCGCGCAGATCGGGTGGACCGCCGTCGGGTGGGCTGAGAATGATCCGCCAACTGGTCGGCGCGGTGTGCAGATAGGCGAGGATGCCGCGGCCGAGCTCATCGACATCGTCGGCGGTGCCGGCCCAATCGACAGTGCCGATGCCGGCGAGTGCGATCGCCGATTCCCGATCCACCAGGGCGGTCATCAGTCCGGACAGATCGGTGAACTGCTGATACACCAGGGCTCTCGCGACCTGTGCCTCACGCGCGACCCGCTCGATGCTCACCGCGCCGAAGCCGTCGGCGGCGACGATATCACGCGCCACATCGAGTAGCTGTGCGCGCCGGTCGGCCGCGGACATGCGGCGCTTGGGCGTGGTGCATGGCTTCGCGCTGGGGTGCTCGGACGTCGAGCGCTCCGTGGTCACGGCAACGACGGTAGCGCAAGTAGCAGATCCACCGCCTTGGCAGCGCTCTGCACCGCGCTCTCCATGGTGGCCGACCAGTCGGTTGCGGTCCAATCACCGGCCAGTACCAGCGTCGGTATCGAGGTGCGTTGGTCCGGGCGCAGGCCGTGCGTGCCGAGTACCTGTGAGAAGGTCGCCTTCGGCATCCGAACCACGTGTCCCTGAATGACTTTCGCGTTCTCCGCGGCCGGGTAGTAGCGACGCAGCAGCCGCATCTGCTCGTCGAGGATCTCCTCGTTGGTCTTGTGGATCTGCTCGTAGGCGCCGCTGGTGGTCAGGCAGTACAGCCAGGCCTGGTCGGTGCTGCGACCGGTCATCAGCTGCCGGTCGAAGACCTCGTCGATAATGCCGGCGCCGCCGATCAGCGCCTCGAATTCGGCCTTGGTGCCGAGCGGACGGTCCAGGTAGAGGTTGGTGCTGACGATCGGCGTGTAGCCCAATTTATCCGCGGCGGCATATATTTCGGCATGCTCGGGCAGTTCGTCGAGCAGTCCGCCGATATTCGAATTCGGCACCGCGCAGACGACGGCATCGGCCGCGACGACCGATCCGTCGGCGAGGACGACCCCGGTCACCGCCCCATGGTCGATATTGATGCGGCGAGCCACCGCGCGGTGCCGGATCTCGACACCATATTTCTCGAAAGCCTTGTGGGCCCCGGTGACGAACAGTGTGTCGAGGTCGGTGGTCGGGTGACCGATGGTGACCGCCCTGCGGTGTTGAATCCCGAGCCGGATGCCGGTTGCCAGTAGATCGGCGAGGATCTTGGCCGATTCCTGGTGCACCGGCTCGGCGGCGAGGCCGAGAGCGAGCCAGTCCCACAACGCTTCTCGCGCCGCAGCGGGCATGCCCACCCGGTTGAACCACTGTTCGGTGGTGAGGTCGGCGAGGTCGGCGGGCTGGTGCAGGCTCTGCCAGCCCAGTCGCACCGTAGCGCGGGCCGCGCGCAGCCGATCGAGCAGGCTCGCATCGGGATGTGCGCCGAACAGGGTGCGCCATGCGCCCCAGCCCTTGGTCGACATGAACACGCTGCGCCCACCCGGCCAGCGCAGCGTCCCACCGTGCGGGAAGGCGACGTGCTCGCGGGTGCCGACGCTGGTCAGATAGCGGAACAGATGGTCGTAACCGCTGGCGATCACATGCTGGCCGTTATCGGGAACGTCATCGGCCGCTTCGACCTTCATCGCATGTGTCCGGCCGCCGAGTCTGCCCCGACGTTCCAGCAGGGTGACCTGCTTGCCCGCCTCGGCCAGCCAGACGGCGGACGCGAGTCCGGCCAGGCCGCCACCGATGACCACGTACCGCCGCGGATCGTTCACGATGCACTCCCTTGTTAACTTACATTTTGCAAGTTAACCGGGAGTGCTTGGACCGTCAAGGGTTTGGGGATCGACTAAACGACAACCTGCGCCAGGGCGTGGAATTCGATCGAGCTGTGCGCGGAGAACACCGTGACCTCATCGCCGTGGTCGCGCACGAGTTCGCCCATCCGCCGCTGATTTTCGATGCGCGCGGCCGGAAGTGTCTGCACACGCTTTTCGAACATCGCCGTCCCGATGGGCTGATGTGGACGCGCCAAGTCGAGGACGCCAGGATGGAAGTACGAGTCGCCCGCTGACAGCAGCCAGCCGCTTCCGGTATCGACGGCGACCCCGGTATGACCGCGGGTATGTCCGGCGAGCGGGATCAGCAGGATTTCCGGTGGCAGCCCGGTCAATTCGCGCACCGCGTCGAATCCGAACCAGCTGTCGCCGGTATCCGCATACGACTCCCAGCGCGGACCGTGCCGGAACTGAGGCTCCTTGTAGCGCAGGCGTTCTTTCTGGGTGTGTCGGCCCTGTAGGGCGTCCAACTCTTCGGCGTAGACGTGCACCCGGGCGTGCGGGAAGTCGGCGAGGCCACCCGCGTGATCGAGATCGAGATGGGTGAGCACGATATCGCGGACATCCTCGCGCCGGTAGCCGAGCGCTTCGATCTGATGCGCCGCGGTCTCGGCCAGGTCGAGCACGGGGTTGGTGAGCCGGAGGAAGCGGCGGCCGAGCCATTCCTCGGGCCGGTGCGCCGCCTGCTCGCCCATGCCGGTCTCCACCAGGACGAGTCCGGCATCGAGTTCGATGAGCAGGCAGTGGCAGACCATTTCGGCGCGGCGGAAGATGCCGCCGGTGCCATCGACGAGTCGTCCGCCGAGTGGGCGCATGGTTCCGCAGTTGAGGTGGTGCACTCGCATCAGGAAAGCTCCCGTTCGAAGGTGGTACGCAGATGAGCGGCGACGGCCCGCAGCGGGGCGGTATCGCGTTGGGTCTTGGCGAGCAGCAGGGCGCCCTCGATCATGGCCAGGGCGACGGTGGACAATTCGGCGGCGCGCGGTCGATCGATCCCCTTGTCCCGCAGGAACTTTTCGATCGAGACCCGCCAGGATTCGAAGCCGGTGGCGCAGGCCTGCCTGATCAGTTCGCTCTCGCGTCCCGCGTCGAGTGCGATGGTCGCGATCGGGCAGCCGCGTTCGAAGTCGGAATCGACCAGCAGTGCGGTCAGGGCGTCGAAGACGGTAGTGATATCGCCGCCATTGGCGAGGATCGCGTCGAGTTGGTCGTGCAGCTGTCTGCCCGACTGGGCGAGGGCCTCGGCGGCGAGCTGTTCCTTGCCGCCCGGAAAGTGGAAATACAGCGAGCCCTTGGGCGCGCCGCCCGCGCTCACGAGTTGGTTCAAGCCGGTGGCGTGATAGCCCTGGGTGTGGAAGAGGTCGGCCGCGGCATCGATGAAGCGTTGGCGCGAGTCGGTACGAGGTGCCACCTGCCCTAAGGTACGTGAACTATGACGACCGGTCTAGTGAGTTCTGGAAACTGACGCACTGTCGATGTGGTCGGTGGTGTTGGTTGCGGGGTGTCCGAGTCGCCGACCGGTGAAAGCGCGTGCAGCAGTAGATAGCTGAAAACCGCGGTTGCGGCGATGGCGAGCAGCGCGGTGAACAGCCGACTGGCAATCGCGATCAGGCGACGCGCGTCCGTGCCCATTGCTATCACGCTCGCCAGCTCCTACCCGCTTGTCCGTGTTCCAAGGTGCTAGTCGTTGAAAACTGGACAAGTGTTAGCAACTGAATGGCAACTGGATCCGCTGATTCTTGCGCGCGACGGTGCTCAGGTGGGTTCGGGCTGGCACCGCGGGCAGAAGTAGATCCCGCGTTCGCGCTGGGTGATGCGGTCGGACTGGGTGCTGCGCGCGGTTCGGCCGGGTTTGGGCTCGGGTTCGGGTTCGCCGAGCAGATGGACGACCATGCGGGTGCCACAGCGCTGGCACGGACGGCGCGCCCGGCCGTAGGCCAAGGGCCGCCATGGCGGTTCGGTGGCGGCCTTGGTGAGCACGCGATGCGCTTCGTGCACCAGTGCGAGCAGGTCGGGGACCTCGCCGACCGGGGTGGCCGGGTGCACGCGGCGCAGGAAACAGATTTCGCTGCGGTAGATATTGCCGATGCCAGCCAGATTGCGCTGGTCGAGCAGGGCAAGGCCGATCGGCTGGGCCGGATACCGTGACAGCCGCCGCACCGCCTCGGTCACATCCCAGTTGTCGCCGAGCAGGTCGGGACCGAGGTGGTCGGTGGCGGTGTGTTCGTCCGCGCGCCGCAGTACCTCGACGGTACCGAGCGAAAAGCCCACCGCCTCGGTGTCGTCGGTGCCGAGCACCAGCCGGGCGGTGACCGGTGGTCGCGTCCACCGCTCACCGGCACAGTAGGTCCGCCACTCGCCTTCCATCTTCAGGTGGGTGTGCACGCTGACCTCGTCGGTTCTGACGAAAAGATGTTTGCCATAGCTGGCGACACCCTCGACCCGCTGTCCGACCAGATCCACCGTGGCATACCGCGGCACCCGAAAGTCGCTGCGGATCAGCGTCTTTCCCGCCAACGCCAGCCGCAGCCGAGCCGCGGTAAGGAAAACGGTGTCGCCTTCAGGCATGGTTCGACCATAGGCCGGTCGGGATCGAACGGATCATCGTCGGCTCCGCACGAGTCCGCTCGTGGCCGCGCCGGGTCCTGCTTCGCCGCGGAGTTCGGGCCGTGCGGTGATCCCTCGTCGGATCACGGCTTGCTCCGTAGTCGCAGGCCGCGCGGAGTCGCGGAGAATCCGGCCTCGGTCAGGAAACCGGCGAAGGTGTTGCCGTGCACGGTTTCTCCGTCGACTCGGTCGATCACCAAGGAGTCGACGCGGCGGTCGCGCACCAGATCGGCCAGGGCGGTGGCCGCGGCTTGGCGGGTGTTCGGGTCCTCGGTGAAGGTGAGCAGGGTTTTGCCGCCGCGCTCCAGGTACAGCGCCAGTTCGCCGTCGATGAGCACGACTATCGCGCCCGCCTTGCGTCCGGGGCGGTGGCCAGCGCCCTCGGATGGCCCCTTCGGCCAGGGCAGTGCCGCGCCGTAGGGGTTCGCGGGATCGCTGGCGGCCAAGGCGAATGCGGTGCTTCGGCGTTGTCCACCGGTGCCCTGCCGTGCGCGGTCGGGATCGAAGGAGCGCAGTCGGTCCACCACATCGGTGGTGGAGAACTGGGCGCCGCCGAGCGAATCGACGAAATAGCCACGGCGGCACCGGCCGCGATCCTCGAATTCGGTGAGCACGCGGTACATGAGCGCGAAGCCGCCGGGCACGCCCTCGTTCTGCACCGAGCCGCGGGTCAGCACACCGTAACGCTCCAGCAGCGTGTCAGCGGTCGCGTGGGCGCGCAGGGTGTTGTCGGCCACCCGCTCCGGCAGTAGCGACCAGCGGCCGGCCACGGCGGGCGGTCCGGATCTGGTCGGCAGATTCGGACGCGGCAGATATGCCCGTCCGCGCGGCGCGCGCCGCGGCGTGCGATGGGCGGTTGTGGTCCGTGCCGTACCCGAGAGCAGCGCACGCACGGGTGCGAATGTGTCACCGGAGACGACGCCCGCCCAGACGAGCTCCCACAGGGCGGCCGCGACCTGGGGGTCGTCGAGTGGTCCGGTGGCGTCGGCGAGCTGCCGGAAGAAGTACGCGCCGCCGCCGTGCAGGACAGGCGGAAGTCGCAGTGGCGCACCGCCTCGGTCCGCCGGGCGGTCCCGCTCCGCTGAAACTCCCGGTGCCGCCTCGTCATCCAGGGATACGACCTGGTCGGTGCCCGATCCTGGCGCACTCAGCGATGTCTGCGCACCGGAATCGATGGGAGTCCATGGCGTAATCGATGCCCCCAACGCGCTGAGCAGGCGCAGGTGCACCTCGGACAGCTCGATCTCGTCGGCGGGTGTCAGGGTGAACGGTGCCTGATCGGCCAGATGCAGTGCGATCCAGCCGTCCTTCGCGGTAATGGCACCGTGTCCGGACCAGATGACCTCGCCGGTGGCCATCAGTTCGTCCAACATGGCAGGGGAGTAGTCGCGGACCCGGGCGGGCAGCACCAGCGATTCCCACGCGGACGCGGGGATCGGTACTCCGGCAAGCTGTTCCACCACGGCCGCGACTCCGTCGACCCCACGCAGTTCACCGGTGCCGACGTGCTGCCAGGATGGCAGGAAGCGGCCGAAGGCGGCGGTGGCGACCGGTTCCACCTCGTGCCGGGCGGCCGCCAGCGAGCGGCGGCGCAACCGGCGCAGCACCTGCGCGTCACACCACTCCGAGCCACTGGCCGCCGGGGTGAATTCACCTTCTACCACGCGTTTTTCGATGACCAGCCGATGCAGCGCCGTCGCGGCGACCGCGGTGCCGAGGCCGAAGCGGGCGGCCACCGCCTCGGTGGTGAACGGTCCATGGGTGCGGGCATAGCGCCCGATCAGATCGCCGAGCGGATCGGCGACCGGTTCGATGAAGGCGGCCGGGGTGCCGATCGGCAGCGGTACGCCGAGCGCATCGCGCAGGCGTGCGGCGTCCTCCACCGCGACCCACCAGGTTCGACCGGCGAAGGTGACTTCCAGTGCGCGCTTGGCTTTCAGCAAGCTGGCGAACCATTCGGTCGCGTCACCATGCTGTGCGCCAGCGTCGCTGACCTCGCTCGGCTCGTCATCGTCGAGCGCAATGGCAGCCGCGGCACCGACACAGCGCAGTGCCGCCTCCTCGGCGGTGAGCGGTCCGAGCAGTCGTAGCAGATCGGCCAGTCCCTCCGCGTCTCGCGCCCGCCGTTCGGGGGTGAGCCGCTGCAACTCCCGCTCGGTCTGCTCGATAACGCTGGCGTCCAGTAGTTCTCGCAGCTCCACCCGGCCGAGCAGTTCGGCGAGCAGACTCGAATCCAGTGACAGCGCGGCGGCCCGGCGTTCGGCCAGCGGACTGTCACCGTCGTACATGAACTGCCCGATGTAGTCGAACAGCAGGGAATTGGCGAAGGGGGAGGGTGTCGCGGTCTCCACCTCGACCAGCCGCACCTGACGCCGCGCTAGCCGCCCGAGCAGATCGCGCAGTGACGGCAGATCGTAGACGTCACGCAGACATTCGCGCACCGTCTCCAACAGGATCGGAAAGTCCGGGAACTTCCGAGCCACATCGAGCAGCTGCGCCGACCGCTGCCGCTGTTGCCACAGTGGCGCGCGCTTACCGGGATCGCGCCGGGGCAGCAGCAGTGCCCGCGCCGCACATTCCCGGAATCGCGATGCGAACAGTGCCGACCCGCCGACCTGCTCGGTGACGATCTCATCAATCTCATCGGGATCGAAGACGAAGAGCTCCGCACCGGGCGGATCGTCGGTGGTATCGGGCAGTCGCACCACAATGCCGTCATCGGAGGCGTTCGGCGCCACATCGACCCCGAACCGCTCCCGCAACCGCGCCCCGATCGCCAATGCCAACGGCGCGTGCACCGGCAGCCCGTAGGGCGAATGCAAGACCAGCCGCCAGTCGCCGAGTTCGTCACGGAACCGCTCGACGATCAGCGTCTTGTCGGTGGGCAATTGCCCGGTGGCCGTGCGCTGTTCGTCGAGTAGGGCCACCAGGTTGGCGACCGCGTTGTCGTCGAGACCGGCACCGCGCATGAGCTCGTCGGTGATCGGGTCGGCCGGCGTCGTCCGGGCGCTTCTCTTGCCGTCGCCCGCGGTTCTGGGATCCGGGTCGGACTCGTCTCGTCTCGGCGCGTGCGTGCCGGTCTTGCGGATGAATTCGCCGAGTGCGGCTCCGAGTTCGGCTGGTCGTCCGAGTCCGTCGCCATGCCAGAACGGCAACCGCCCCGGCTGTCCGAATGCGGGCGTGACCAGCACCCGGTCGAAGGTGATCTCCTCGATGCGCCAGCTCGTCGCGCCGAGGGCGAAGACATCGCCCACCCGCGACTCGTACACCATCTCCTCATCGAGTTCGCCAACCCGCGAAGCCTTTTCGCCGACCATGTAGACCGCGAACAGACCGCGGTCCGGAATCGCGCCACCGGAGGTCACCGCCAGTCGCTGCGCTCCGGGCCGACCGGTGAGTGTGCCCGCGTCGCGGTCCCACACCAGCCGGGGCCGCAGCTCGGCGAACTCATCCGACGGATAGCGACCGGCGAGCAGATCGAGCACCGACTCGTACGCCGACCGGGGCAGTGCGGCGTAACTGCCGGTGCCGCGTACGGTTTCGAACCACGCGTCGACGTCGATCGGTTCGAGCGCACAGGCCGCGACGGTCTGCTGGGCCAGAATGTCCAAGGGATGTGCCGGGATCTGCAGCGCCTCGATCTGCCCTGCTGTCATCCGCTGTGCGGCGACCGCGCAATGGATGACATCGGTGCGGTGCTTGGGGAACAGCACCCCGCGCGAGATCTCGCCGACCTGGTGTCCGGCCCGCCCGACCCGCTGCAATCCGCTGGCCACCGACGGCGGCGCCTCCACCTGCACCACCAAATCGACCGCGCCCATATCGATTCCGAGTTCGAGACTGCTGGTGGCCACCACGCAGCGCAGCCGCCCGCTCTTGAGATCGTCCTCGATGATCGCCCGCTGCTCCTTGCTCACCGAACCGTGGTGCGCGCGGGCCAGCAGCGGTTCCGCGCCATGGATCACCTCGGTGGACGCGCCCAGCTGGGCGGGCGGTTCGTGGTCCGTTTCGACGGCATCGCCGAGCCGAGCCGCGTAGGCCTCGTTGAGCCGCGCGGTGAGCCGCTCGGCGAGCCTGCGCGAGTTCGCGAAGACGATCGATGACCGGTGTTGCAGCACCAGATCCACGATCGCCTCATCCACATGCGGCCAGATCGAACCGGGCTGATCGGAGTCGCCCGGCTCGGTCATATCGGCGATCGGTACTCGCACGGACAGATCGAAGGTCTTGGGCGCGGGCGGCGAGACAATGGTGATCGGCGCATTTCCCACCAGGAATCGCCCGACCTCTTCGGGGGGCCGCACCGTCGCCGAGAGTCCGATCCGCTGGGCGGGCCGCTCGGTCAGCAGATCCAACCGGGCCAGTGACAGCGCCAGATGCGCACCGCGCTTACCACCCGCGATGGCGTGCACCTCGTCCACGATGACCGTGCCGACCTCGCGCAGCGTCTCCTTGGCCGCCGAGGTGAGCATGAGGAACAGCGATTCGGGTGTGGTGATCAGAATGTCGGGCGGTGTGCGCTGCATCGATCGCCGATCCGCCGCACTGGTATCGCCGGAGCGGACACCGACGCTGATCGCGGGTGGATCCAGCCCCAGCCGTTTCGCGGTCTGGGTGACGCCGACCAACGGTGCCCGCAAATTCCGCTCGACATCCACCGCCAGTGCCTTGAGCGGTGACACATAGAGCACCGAGGTGCCGCGGGCCGTCTTCCCCTCCGGCTTCGCCCTTGTCGCAAGCTGATCGATGGCCCACAAAAATGCCGACAGCGTCTTACCCGAACCGGTCGGCGCGACGACCAATGTGTGTTCACCTGCGGCAATGGCTTTCCACGCGCCGAGCTGGGCGGCCGTCGGCGCGGGAAAGGCGCCGTCGAACCACTCCTGGGTCGCGGTGGAGAACTGAGCCATAGCATCAGTGTGCACCTGGGCACCGACAACCCCGCGGGCGCTGGCGAAACGCTCGAGTCCGGCAAATGGCCCGCGGCGATACGGGAGCCCGAGCGAAGGGGTGGCAATCGAAGTACGACCACCACTGCCGCCCCGTACGCTTCCAAACGTGCAGAAGGTGCTCAGACTCGACCTGGTCAGCCATGGTATGACCGAGGCGATGCGAAAGGCACGTTTTCCAGTCGACGAGTCGCTGACCGAGGCCGGTCGCCGAGCAATCGCGGCAAGTGGGCGCCTGACCGCGGCTCGCGTACTCACCGGACCCGAGCGCAGGACCGTGGAAACCGCTGCGCTGATGGGACTTCCGGGCGAGGAGGACACTCGACTACGCGATCTGGACGCGGGGGCGTGGCGCGGAGGTGAGCTGATGTCGGTGCCGCAGGACGAGCTGTACGCCTGGCTGACCGACCCGCAATTCCGTGGCCACGGTGGCGAATCCGTGATCGATGTGGTCGAGCGGACCAGGTACTGGATGGCCGAAATCGCATCCGAGGGCATGTCGACCATCGCGGTCACGCATCCGGCGGTAATCCGTGCGGCGCTGTTGGTGACCCTGGACGCCCCGCCGAAATCGTTCTGGCGGATCGACATTCCGCCGGGCAGCGTCACCCGGCTGCATTATCGCGGCGAATGGACGCTGCACTTCACGGCGTGAGATTCGTACTCATCCCGCGCAGCGGTCCCTCGCCGACCGTCACGAGCAGCCGCACCGCGTCGGTGATCAGCCGAGCGGGGATCGAAGGATCAACGGCCCGTTGCATGCCCAGGCCGATACCCATGCTCAGGACCGCGGTCGCGGCATCTTCGGCGGGCATCGGCAGTGGGATTCCGATCGTGTCCGAGAGCGTCTGCAGCTGCGCCGCGACGGCCCCGCGCATCATGGCGAGGCTGGAGACCAGTGCGGCCCGCAGTTCCGGATCGTCGCGGGCGACCGTGGCGAATTCGAATTCGAGCAGGGTCCAGCCGACATCGCCGATGGTCCGCTCGGCCCATTCGTGGAACCGCGCCAACTGATCGTCCAAGGTCTCGCCCGCCGCGAGCAGGTCGGTCACCTCGCCGAATTTCGTCGTGTGGATCAGTGCGAGCACCTCCAGGCACAGCTCCTTCTTGGTGCGGAAATTCGAGTAGACCGCACCCTTCGAATAGCCCGCCTCCTCGGCGACGCGCTCGAGGCTGGTCTTCGCATAGCCCTCGTCCAGGAAGAGATCCCGTGCGGTAGTGATCAGATCGGCCCTGGTGCGGGCCTGACTTTCGGACCGGGTCAGACGTGCCATACCGATGATTCTACGTACCGGCAGATTTCGGATACCGAAGGTATTTGAATTCTGCTAGTGTTTGAAACCATGGGTAACAAGAACGGGTCCCAGCGGCGCGGCCTGGCCATCGGCTGCGGTGGCACGCTCGGGTTCGCCTGGATCGTCGCCGCACTGGCCGCCACCCGCGAGGTACTGGACTGGGATCCGCGCGAGGCCGATGTGCTCATCGGCACGTCCGCGGGTGCGGAGACGGTCACCATGCTCGGCAGCGGCATCGCGGTGGACGAACTCGTCGCGATGCAGCGTGGTACCTCGACGAATCCGATTCTGCTCGCGCATATGCGGGCCGAGCCGGGACGTTTCCCGCCGCTGCCCCGGCCGCGCCTGGGTGAGCTGGGTTTGAGCTTGCGCGCGCCGAGGACCGGACAGCGATTGCTGACCGCGGGCAGCGGGCTGCTGCCAGTAGGCGGTGGTGATGCGAGTTGGCTGCAGCACCTGGCGGATCGGCTGAATCCGGGCCGCTCCTGGGTATCCCATCCCGCGACCTGGCTGGTGAGCATGGATTACGCAACGGGAGAACGGGTTCGGTTCGGCGCACCCGATGCGCCACCGGCCGAGTTGGGTGCGGCGCTGCGCGCATCCTGGGCGGTGCCCGGCTGGTTCCCGCCGGTATCGATCGCGGGGCGGCGCTTCATCGACGGCGGCGCCGGATCGACCGCATCGGTGGATCTGCTCGCGGCACAGCAACTCGATGAGGTGCTGGTGCTCGCACCGATGGCCTCCGTCGACAAGGTTCCCGCGACCGGTCCCGGCCATTTCCTGGAACGGCAGCTGCGCAATCGGATGAGCGCCCAGCTCGCGGCCGAGGTCGCCGTGCTGCGCGCCGCGGGCACGCGCGTGCTCGTCATCGGTACCACCGCGGCCGATCTCGCGGTGATGGGTCCCAACTTCATGGACGGCCGTCGCCGTCGCGCGACCTTCGAACACAGTCTGCACAGCACCCGTACGGCGCTGGAACAAGGAGAATTCGCATGAAAATCCTCGGTCACGGTTATCCGGATATCGACCTGAAGGGTGCGCGGGTATTGATCACCGGCGCGGGCCGCGGCATCGGCCGGTCGACCGCGGAACTGTTCGCGAATGCGGGCGCTCGGATCGCCATCGCCGATGTGGACACCGCCGCAGCGGAATCCGCCGCGGCCGCGATCGGTGCGCATGCATACGAGCTCGACGTGCGTGCCCGGGATCAGTGGGACAAGGTTGTCGCCGACTTCGGTGCGGTGGACGTCCTCGTCAACAATGCGGGTGTCATGCCAGCGGGTGCGTTCCTCGACGAATCCGACGCGGTCGGCCACGCCACCATCGATATCAATGTCTGGGGTCTCATCCACGGCATGCGCGCCGTGGTGCCCGGCATGATCGAGCGCCGCCGCGGCCACGTCGTCAATGTCGCCTCGCTCGCGGGCAAGGTGCCAGTGCCCGGCCTCGCCGTCTACAACGCGAGCAAGTTCGCGGCCGTCGGCCTGTCCGCCGCAACCCGTTTGGAGTTCGCGCCGCAGGGCGTCAGCGTCAGCTGCGTCATGCCATCGGCAGTACGCACCCGCCTGTCCTCGGGCTTGACCCTCGGCAAGGGTATGCCCACCGTCGACCCGGAAGACGTCGCCGCCGCCATCCTGCAAACCTGCCAGACCCGCAAGGCCGAGGTGGCCGTCCCGAATTACCTGGGCCCCATCGACATAGCCCTGGCCGCCGCTCCCGAACGCGCGGTTCGCCTGGTACGCAGGCTCTTCGACGGTGACCGTGCCCTGCATCCCGCCGACGGCGAAACCCGCGCGAAGTACGAAGAGGAAGTCCGGTCGATCACCGAGTAACCATCGTTACCACGAAAAGCGGTCCCGAAGAACGTCTCCGGGACCGCTTTTGCTATCAGCAGTTGGTCGGAACCGGATCGCCGCGGAAGCGGGCTTCCACGTAGTTCCACGCGTCGGCGAAACCGGCGACCGCGGTGGTCATATGCTCCGCGATTTCATAGGGGTGGAAGTCGATCGGCGCGCCCGCCTTGCAGTAGCGGTCGGCGACCTCGGCCACCGGATTGAAGAAGGTCAGATTGTCGAAGCGGCCCTGCCAAATGAAGGTGGGAACCGTGGGAACTCCGGGGAAGTACCGCAAGCTGTTCTCCCGCAACACCGCTCGCGCCTCCGGACTGTCCATCAGACTCTTCGACGCCGCCATCTGCTCGGCACTGCGGAAGGCGCCGTGGAACAGCAGGAAGCGACGGCAGGCGTCGTGCGTGAATTCCCGGAACCACAAACCGTTCTGGTTGAGCTGATCCGAGATCGGCAGCCGGTCCGGATATTCGCGTTCCAAGCCCATGGCGGCGGCGAAGGCCAACCCGAAGCCGGGGTGCGGATCGAAGCCGAGGGCGAGGGCCATCTCCTCCATATCGGCGGGGATGCCGCCCGCGACCGCGGCGGTCAGCTTCAGGTCGGGGGCGTAGGTGGGTTGCATCGCGGCCGCCCAAGCGGTGGCCATGCCGCCGCCGGAATACCCCGCGATCGCGACCGGCGAGTTGGCCAGACCGAGGTCGGCCACCTTCTGCACGGCCTTGACACTGTCCAGCGTCATCATTCCGCTCAACCGCGCCGCACCGTAGGCAGCCGTGGGGCCGAGGTAGTCGGGCAGTGAGATCGCCCAGCCGCGGCCGATGGGCAGCATGGCGCCGGGCGCGTCCTGCAGTTCGCCATTGAACAGTGACCGCGATGGATTGCACTGGGTGCCAAGGGAATTGATCAGCGCCTGATAGGAGACCAGCGGTGGGTGCTCGACACCGACCGGGAGCAGTACGGTGGTCACGCCCATGACCGGGTTCCCCTGCGAGTTGGTGGAGCGGAACGCCACCTGCCAGCCCTCGGTGCCGACGTAGAGTCCGGTGTCGATCTTGCGGGTGCGCACCACATCGCCGGGCTGTAGCGCACCGAGATCGGCCGGTGCACTGTAGAACGGGTCGGGATCGGGGGTCGGGTAGAGCGGATCGGCCTGCGCGGGCAGGCCCAACAGCCCGAGCGAGACGATACTCAGCATCAGGATCGCGATCCTGAAGGGGACTCTGGACAAGACTTTCCTTCGATGGTCAGCCGTCACCGACGACACGACCGAAGGCCCCGACGCACCTCGGCCGACGTCGGACGGACCCGGCACTACAAGGGGAGATTCGCAGCGATTCACTGCACGGATGGGAAGAAAGAACCGGCGGCCGAACCGAACGCGAGCCGATCGCGGCGGACTTCTCGCACCTCCTTCGGCTCCGCGGCCACCCGGTTGCCGCGAGAAGCGGCACCATCCGCTGCGAAATTAGCGCAATGCCGGGCGATTTCGCGATGCGATTCCGGTGGAACGAGATAGCTCACCATGCGGACCGGGAGCCTATTGGCTGCGCGCACGATCTTGTGCCGTCGGAACTGCCGCTGGACGGCCCAACGCGGGGTATGGCGCCGCTCATTTCCCCTCGCGTGTCCGAGGTCACATTTCACCTCGCATCCTGCATAGCCTGTGCCCATTGCGGAGAGAATGAATTGAGCAGTTTGCTCAATGTCGCGCGCGTCGGTTGTGCGTTCAGCTCATCAAGGACAGTATGGCGGCAAGAAATGCTCAACGAAGCGAAGCGCCCGATCGGCGCCTAGCGGACGGGTGGACGATATGACCGAGCTCGCCGACCGCGAACTGATCCCAGCCTCCTATGACCTTGCCGACCGCTACCGCGTCGGCGCGGGCACCGTTGTCCTCACCGGCGTCCAGGCGATCGCTCGACAGCTGGTCGAGCAGCACGTTCGTGATCTGCGCGCCGGGCGCCGGATCGGCACCTTCGTCTCCGGATATCAGGGCAGCCCGCTGGGCGGCGTCGACAAGATGCTGAACGGAATGCCGAATGTGCTGGCCGAGCACGATATTTCCTTCGTACCCGGCTTGAACGAGGAACTCGCCGCCACCTCGGTGTGGGGCAGTCAGGCCGATCTGCCCGCGGGCAATGCGACCCATGATGGGGTTGTCGGGGTTTGGTACGGCAAGGGTCCCGGACTCGACCGTGCGACCGATGCGCTGCGGCACGCCAATATGTACGGTGCCAATGCCCATGGCGGCGTACTCCTGCTGGTCGGCGACGATCCGGCCTCGAAATCCTCCACCGTGCCGGCGGTGAGTGAGCGCTCGCTGGCCGCGATGGGCATTCCGGTGCTGTTCCCACGCAATGCGCGCGAGATCATCACCATGGGGCTGCACGGTGTCGCGCTGTCGCGGGCGTCGGGATGCCTGGTGGCACTGAAGATCGTCGCCGATGTGGCCGATGGCGCGTGGACGGTCGAGGGCACGGTGGGCGATATCGACATCACGATGCCCGAGATCGAGTGGGAGGGTAAGCCGTTCACCTACCTGCAACGGCCGATGGCCGCGCCGACCGACAGCGTGATCGCCGAGGCGGATCTGTACGGACCGCGCTGGGAGCTGGTCAAGGCCTACAGCACGTGCAATGAACTCGATGTCATCGAGGTGAATCCGGCACATGCCACCGTCGGAATCGCCGCCACCGGAACCACATTCGACGCCATGCGCCAGGCGCTGATCGATCTCGGCGTCGACGATGACGCACTGCTGCGCGCGGGCGTCCGGCTACTGCGTATCGGCATGCCGTATCCGATCGCACCCGAGCGGGTCCGGCAGTTCGCCGACGGGCTGGAGCGAATCGTGGTCGTCGAGGATAAGACCGCGTTCATCGAAACCCAGATCCGCGAAATCCTCTACGGCACGGCACATGCGCCGCAGATCATCGGTAAGCGCGATGCCGCGAACCGGCCGCTGTTCGCCCAGGACGGCGAGCTCACTTCGGGTCGGATCGCCGCACCGCTGCGCCGTGCGCTGCAAGGCCATCTGGAGATGAAACGTCCCTTACCGCAACCACTGTCGCTCGCTGTGCTGCCCGCGAAGCGCGCCGCCTACTTCTGCAGCGGCTGTCCGCACAACCGGTCCACCGCCGTACCGGAGGGATCGCTGGCCGGTGGCGGCATCGGCTGCCACACCATGGTGACGATGTCGGGGCGCGATGACAGCAAGGTCACCGGACTGACCCAGATGGGTGGTGAGGGTGCGCAGTGGATCGGGCAGGCACCGTTCACCACGGTGCGGCATCTGTTCCAGAACATCGGTGACGGAACGTATTTCCACTCCGGTCAACTCGCGGTGCAGGCCTGTATCGCCGCGGGTGTGAACATCACCTACAAGCTGCTCTACAACGATGTCGTCGCGATGACCGGCGCACAGGACGCCGAAGGCGCACTCGCGGTGCCGATGCTGACCCATAAGCTCACCACCGAGGGCGTGCGGCAGATCATCATCTGCGCCGACGAACCCAAGAAATACCGCAAGCGCGACCTCGCCCCCGGAACCCAGCTCTGGCACCGGGATCGGCTCGACGAGGCGCAGCGCACGCTGCGTGAGATTCCGGGCGTAACCGTGCTCATCTACGACCAGCACTGCGCCGCCGACGCGCGCCGCCGACGCAAGCGGGGCACCCTGCCGGTCCGGCAGACCCGGGTGGTCATCAACGAAGCGGTCTGCGAGGGGTGCGGCGACTGCGGCGTCAAGAGCAACTGCCTGTCGGTGCAGCCGGTCGACACCGAATTCGGCAGCAAGACCCGGATCGATCAGACCTCGTGCAATACCGACTACAGCTGCATGGACGGCGACTGCCCGTCCTTCGTCACCGTTGAACTGCCGGATCCGGCGAAAGCGAAGAAGCGTAAGGGAATTCGACGCGCCGAACCGCCGGCGCTGCCCGACCTCCCGAATGCCGTTCCGGCGACGACCCAGAACGTCTTCCTCGCCGGCATCGGCGGAACCGGCATCGTGACGGTGAACCAGGTGCTGGCGACCGCCGCGATGCGCGCCGGATACGAGGTGGCGAGCCTGGATCAGATCGGCCTGAGCCAGAAGGCCGGACCGGTCGTCTCGCACCTGCGTTTCGCGAGTGGTGCACTGGAACCGGCGAACCGCCTGGCACCCGGTTCGGCCGACTGCATCGTCGCCTTCGACCTGCTCGCCGCCACCGATAACAAGAATCTGGCCTACGGCTCGAAGCAGACCACGTTATCCGTCGCGTCGACCAGCAAGACCCCGACCGGCGATATGGTCTACGACCGGACCATCGCGTATCCCGAAGAGCGCGAACTGCTTGGCCGGCTCGAGCAGGTATCGCACGCGGTGCGGTCCTTCGATGCGCTGGCCGCGGCCGAGGTGCTGTTCGGCAATACCGCCGCCGCCAACTTCCTGCTGGTCGGCGCCGCCTACCAGATCGGTGGTCTGCGCCTGCCCGCGTGGGCGATCGAGGAGGCCATCGAGATCAATGGTGTCGCCGTGCACGCCAATATCGCGGCATTTCGGTGGGGCCGGGTGGCCATCGCGCGCCCGGCCGAATTCGCCGCCGCCACCGGCCGCAAGGTGCGCGAACGTGCCGAGACCGCCGTTCCGGCGGACCTTTTCGACGGTGTGACCGCGATGGGTGAGACCAGGCGGCTGCTCGAACTGCGGGCGGCTGAGCTGATCGGCTTCCAGGGCGTGCGCACCGCCCGCGATTATGTCCGCACCGTGCAACGCATTTGGGAGGCCGAGCAGCGCGTCACCGACCGCACCGAGTTCAGCGAGCAGGTGGCCCGCGGCCTCTATAAATTCACCGCTTACAAGGACGAATACGAAGTCGCCCGCCAACTGACGGATCCGGCCTTCCTCGCCGAGGTCGCCGATCAACTCCCGGACGGCGCTGACCTCACCTACCGGCTACACCCACCCGTCCTGCGCGCCATGGGACGCAAGGAGAAGATCGGCCTCGGCCCGCGCAGCCATATCGCGCTGCGCGTGCTGGCGAAGGGAAAGCGCCTGCGCGGCACCAAGTTCGATCCGTTCGGCTATGCCCACGTTCGGCGGGTGGAACGGACCCTGCTGGCGCACTACACCGAGATGGTGACCACGCTGGCCGCCGACCTCGACCGAGCAGGCTACGACCACGCCGTCCGAGCCGCCGCGCTCCCCGATATGGTCCGCGGCTACGAAGACATCAAACTCGCCAATGTCGAGCTCTATCGAAACAGCCTGCAGGAGCTCGGCATCGAGCCACCACAGCTCTAGTGGGGCCGCCGTGGGTGGCACTTCGAAGACTCCGCCGCGGTCGATCAACCCATGGAAGTCGGCCCCGCGTCCTGAGACCGGGTGCCGGGTCGATAATCAGCCGATCCCATGAGTAGCTCATGATGGCTACCACGCCAGAGCTGGCATTTTGTCGGCGAGCATGGCCGCCGTGACCGCGTCGCCGCCCCCGCCCGCAGCGATCGCTACTGTCGTCATCGTCGATCGCCGACCAATCCGCGACGCAGGCTACAGCCAGGCGGCCACGCCGCCGTGGTGGCTGCAGGTGCCGGAGCGGTGCTGGCTATAGCTGTAGGTGCCGTCCGTGCAGCGGGCGGTGGCGCCGGGTGGGGCGGCGGGGGCCGACTGCGGGCGGTGGACGCACTGGTTGTCGGAGTTGAGGTAGGAATCGTCGCCGCAGATCGGCTGGGCCGGTACGGCTGCCGCGGGCGGTTGGTAGGCCGTGGTCGGCGGAGGCGCGGCGATCGGCGCGGGCGCGACGGGGGCCGCGGCGGCGGGTGGTGCTGCCGAGGTCGTGGTCAGCGGTGTTGGGGCCGCCGTTGTCGTCGCTGGCTTCGGTGGGGTCGTCGGTGCCGAGGTGGTCTTGGCTACGGTCGACGTCGTCGCGGCGACGAGGCCGGGCGCGCTCGGTGGCGACGCGCAGCCGCCGAGTACGAGTGTGACCGCGCCCGCGAGGACGATGCCGGTGCCGAGCAGAGCGCTGAAGCGGTTTCTCATGTTCCCCTACTGAAACTCAGCCAGGCCGGTCAGTATGGGTGTGTTGCCTGGACTACCCGCTCCATCGGTCCAGCAGACGGCCCGTTACCGACACTCGCGGCGACTCGCCGTACGGCCGCCTTCGATGAAAAATGGTCCGGGCCAGTCGGTTTGCAAACCGACCGGCCCGGACCGCTAGTGACAGGGACAGGATTCGAACCTGCGACCTCTGGATTATGAGCCCAGCGAGCTACCTAGCTGCTCCACCCTGCGTCGTCGGTATCGAGCGTACGCGGAGGCGGCGAGGCCGCGCGAGTGATTTATCGCGGCGCCGAACTGGACAGCGGCTCAGCCGAATTGGATGCCCTGGGCGAGGGGAAGCTGATCGGAGTAGTTGACGGTGTTGGTGGCCCGACGCATATACGCCTTCCACGAATCCGAGCCGGACTCCCGTCCGCCGCCGGTGTGCTTCTCACCGCCGAACGCGCCGCCGATCTCCGCACCGGAGGTCCCGATATTGACATTGGCGATGCCGCAGTCCGAGCCGTCGGCGGCGAGGAAGCGTTCGGCCTCGCGCTGGTCGCCGGTGAAGACGGCGGAGGAAAGTCCTTGAGGCACTTCGTTGTGCATGGCGACGGCGGAATCGAAATCGTGGTAGGTCAGCACGTACAGGATCGGTGCGAAGGTCTCCTCGCGAACAACGGTGGTCTGAGCGGGCATGCGCACGATCGCGGGACGTACGTAGAAGGCGTCGTCGCCGAAGCCATCGACGCGCTCACCGCCGCACACCAGTTCGCCGCCGTCGGCAAGCGCGCGGTCGATCGCCGCGCGCATGCCCTCGTAGGCTCGGCCATTGATCAGCGGACCGACCAGCACACCGTCATCGAGCGGATTGCCGACGCGCAGTTGCCGATACGCGCCAGCGACCCGATCGAGCAGCGGTCCGACGATATCGACGTGCGCGATCAGCCGCCGCAAGGTCGTACAGCGCTGCCCCGCCGTCCCCGCCGCGGCGAAGACGATACCGCGCGCCGCCAGCTCCAAATCCGCTGTCGGGGTGACGATCGCACCGTTATTGCCACCCAGCTCCAGCAGACACCGCCCGAATCGAGCGGCCACCCGTGGCGCGACGATGCGGCCCATCCGCACCGAACCGGTCGCGCTGACCAGCGCTACGCGCTCGTCGTCGACCAGCCGAGACCCGACTTCCGCCCCGCCCTGAATCAGTTGGTGCACTTCGGGATCCGCGCCGACATCGGCGGCCGCGCGGCGCAACAGGGTGTGGCAGGCGAGTGCGGTCAGCGGTGTCGTCTCCGATGGCTTCCACACCACCGTGTCACCGCAGACCAGTGCGATCGCGGTATTCCACGCCCACACCGCGACCGGGAAGTTGAAGGCCGAGATCACCCCGACCACGCCGAGCGGATGCCAGGTCTCCATCAGTCGATGTCCCGGCCGCTCCGATGGCATGGTTCTGCCGTACAGCTGCCGCGACAACCCGATCGCGAACTCGCAGATATCGATCATCTCCTGCACCTCGCCGACCGCCTCGGCGCCGATCTTGCCCGCCTCCAGGGTGACCAGTTCGCCGAGTTCGGCTTTGTGCGCGGTGAGCAATTCGGCCAGCCGCCGCACCACGGCGGCCCGTACCGGCGCCGGTACGCCGCGCCAATCGCGGAATGCCCGCGCCGCTCGGTCGATCGCGGCATCCACCTCGTCGAGGGCATCGGCGCGCAGGGTCATCAGCGTGCCACCGGTAATCGGAGTACGTGCGGGTAACTCCCCCGCTATCGGCTGCTGCGCGCCGACTGCGCGCAGCAACTGCGCCGCGCGGGCGGCGAGATCCTTGGTCAAAAGGTCGTCGAGCGTGTGTGTCATCGGTTGCTCCGCTGTGGCTTTGGGTCGCTGGATGGTCTCGGATGGGTACGGCGAGTTAACGACTGAAGGTTTTTGCCACGAGCAGCGTCCGCTGGGTTAGCCTTCGCTGATGGCGGATACACCGGCAAGACCCGTACTCGATGACATCGATCGCCTGCTGATTCGTGAACTGATGGCCGATGGTCGCGCCACCCTGTCGAATCTGGCCGAGAAGGCGAGCCTATCGGTGTCGGCTGTGCAATCGCGGGTCCGCAGATTAGAGGCGCGCGGGGTGATTCGGGGGTATACGGCGCATGTCGACCCCGAGGCGCTCGGACAACTGTTGTCGGCATTCGTCGCCATCACTCCTCTCGACCCCTCGCAACCCGATGACGCGCCTGCCGTGCTGCAACATATCCCGGGTATCGAGGCATGCCACTCCGTGGCCGGTGACGAGAGTTACGTGCTGCTGGTGCGGGTGGCCTCTCCTCGGCACCTCGAGCAGTTGCTACAGGAGATCAGGGCGACCGCCAACGTGAGAACTCGAAGCACCATCATCTTGCAGACATTCTACGACAGATAGCCGCCTAACCGTAATTACTCCGTTATTCCGTAGAACTTTCGTAAAGATTTCCGTACTCTACGGGTGTGACCATCGAACTGGAGCGCACCCGCGCGGGGAGTGGCACTGCACCGGTCGCCCCCGCCTCCCGGGTACATGAGATCTTGTCGGCGCACATCCTCGCCGACGGATTCGACCTGGTGCTGGATCTACGGACATCCCGTGGCTGCCGGATCGTCGATGAACGAGACGGCAGCTCCTACCTCGATATGTTCGGCTTCTTCGCCTCGAATGCCCTCGGCATGAACCATCCCGCCCTGGCCGACGACGAAGAGTTCCGCACCGAGCTGGGCGTAGCCGCGCTCAACAAGCCGAGCAACTCCGATATCTACACCGTCGAAATGGCCCGTTTCGTCGAGACCTTCGTGCGGGTACTCGGCGACCCGCGGCTACCGCATCTGTTCTTCATCGAAGGCGGCGGCCTCGCGGTGGAGAACGCGCTCAAGGTCGCGTTCGACTGGAAGAGCAGGCATAACGAATCCCACGGGCGGGCACCGGAACTCGGCACCAAGGTGCTGCATCTGACCGGAGCGTTCCACGGCCGCACCGGCTATACGATGTCGCTGACCAACACCGATCCGGTGAAGGTGGCGCGCTTCCCCAAGTTCGATTGGCCGCGCATCGATGCGCCCTACCTCGCCGACGGCGTCGATATCGCCGCCGCCGAGGCGAACGCGCTCGACCAGATGCGTCGCGCCTTCGCCGAAAATCCGAACGACATAGCGTGTTTCATTGCCGAACCGATCCAGGGCGAGGGCGGTGACCGCCATCTGCGTCCGGAATTCCTGCAGGCCGTGCAGCGGCTCTGTCATGAGCACGATGCGCTGTTCATCCTCGACGAGGTGCAGACCGGCGTCGGCATGACCGGAACCACCTGGGCCTACCAGCAACTCGGGCTCGAACCGGATGTGGTCGCATTCGGTAAGAAGACCCAGATCTGCGGCGTGATGGCGGGCGGTCGGGTGGACGAGGTGCCCGAGAACGTCTTCGTCGTCAGCTCCCGGCTGAACTCCACCTGGGGCGGCAACCTCACCGATATGGTGCGCGCCCGGCGCATTCTCGAGGTGCTCGAGCGCGAGGAGTTGATCGAGCGATCGCGGCCGCTCGGCGCGCATCTGCTGCGGCGGCTGGAACAGCTCTCCGCGGATCACCCTCGGATCACCGAACCGCGCGGGCGCGGGCTGATGTGCGCGATCACGCTGGCCACGGCCGAGCTGCGGGACGAGGTGCTGACCGCACTGCGGGAACGCGAGCATGTGCTGATCCTCGGCACGGGCGAGCGTGGCATTCGCTTCCGGCCGCCGCTCACCGTCACCGAGGCCGAATTGGATGCCGCGGTCGACGCCCTCGAGCGGGTGCTCAGCGACGCGGGGTAGTGGTGTCGGTATTCGGCCAGCATCGGAAATTTGACTGGCCGAGTACGCATTTCCGGATGATTCGGGCAATCCGTCCTATGTCGGCGGGGATACTGCGGAATCCGGGCGCCAACGCCTAGGCTTCGCACACATGTCATCTCGTCTTCACCACCTCCTGGCACGGTGCAGCGCGTGAACCGACAGCGCAATCACCGAAGCTGCGCACCGAACGGCGAGACCAGCAGGTCCACCATCCATTCGCTGATCGCCTCGCTGACCGTCCTCGTGGCGGTCGCGGGGTGTGCCTCCAGTGAGGCCGGATCGGTGGGTGTGGTGAATCCGCCGCCCTCCAGCACGGTCGCCGCCGCCGGCGCGGTGCCGCCGCATCTGGAGAAACTGCTGCCCGGCATGCCGCCGCCGCTGTCGCCGACCGATGTCTACGCCGCGGACCGGGAGCTGAGTCCGGCGGTGGCCGACCATCGGCCCCTGGTCTATGTGCCCAATAGCGAATCGCATTCGGTCACGGTGATCGATCCCGGCACCTTCCAGGTGGTCGACAGCTATCCGGCGGGCGGCCGGGAGCCGCAGCATGTGGTGCCGTCCTATGACATGCAGACGCTGTATGTGACCAATGATCTGCCGATCGGCGGGGGCAGCCTGCTGCCGATCGATCCGCGCACCGGCAAACCCGGTGAACCATTCCCGGTCCGCGATCCCTACAACATGTACTTCACGCCGGACGGTCGATACGCACTCGTCGTCGCCGAGGCGGATAAGTCGCTGGACTTCTACGATCCGCACACCTGGCAGAAGGTGCACTCGCTGGCGGTGCCCGACTGCGCGGGCGTCGACCATATGGACTTCACCGCCGACGGCCGATTCGCCTTGGCCAGTTGCGAATTCATGGGCCGGATGCTGGTCTTCGATGTCGCCGAGCGCACGGTTGTCAAGATGATCGATCTGCCGGGCGGTCGCAGCGGTAAACCACAGGACGTCAAGCTCTCGCCGGACGGACGCACCTTCTTCATTGCCGATATGGTCGCCGACGGCGTCTATACGATCGACGCGTCGTCGTGGGAGAACACCGGTTTTGTGTCGACCGGCAAGGGGGCGCACGGGTTGTACGTCACCCGCGACTCCAAACAGTTGCTCATCACCAACCGGCACGAGGGCAGCATCTCGGTGTGGGATTTCGCCGAGAACAAGCTGGTGCACAAGTGGTTCATCCCGGGTGGCGGCAGTCCGGATATGGGCAATCTGTCCGCGGACGGGCGGATCTTCTGGGTATCCGGCCGCCATCACGGTGAGGTCTACGCGATCGATATCGTGAACTGGAATCTGTTGGCGCGCATACCTGTTGGGCGCGGGGCGCACGGGCTCACCATCTGGCCGCAGCCGGGGCGGTATTCCACGGGCCACACCGGTGTAATGCGCTGAGTGGGTAGCGCGCGATGTAGTGCGCGGGTATTCAGGGACACGAAAGGTTATTTCCGACAACGGGAACGGCGTTTCTGTCGTGCTGTGGTACACCGATCCGCTACTGCGGCATCGGCATCGGCGTGTGCCTGCTGCTGCCGTTGGCCAATTGGCCACTGACTCAGGGCAGTCGGAGGCCGAGGCCGCCTTCGATGAAGCGGCGGACCGCTGTCGTACCCGTTTCGAGGGCGGGTTCATATCCGGCGCGGGCCCAGCCGGTGAGTTCGGCGGTGTCGTCGGCGCCGGGGGTCACCACGATCTCCGCGACCAATTCGGCCGTGGTGGGTTCGCAGACGGCCCAGGAGAAGTGGGTTTCCTCGGCCCACTGTTCGGTGCGGCGGGCGACGTAGTCCGGGTCGGTGATGCCGCCGTCGGCGAGGGCGGGGCGGTCATCGATGCGGTCGTCGGCGCGCAGTGCGCGCAGGTACCAGGTGCCCGCATTGATTTCGACGGGTTCCACTAGTCCTCGATCCTCCTGCGGCCGCGGCGGCCCTGGCGGCGGCGTCGCTGGTGCTCGTGCCGATCGCCGAACAGCAGGGCGCCCGCCAACGGGATGGCCAGGAACCAGAGCCAGCTGCCGGTTACGAAGAAGAGGATGACGGCGAGGATCGGGATCACCGCCATCACTCGCTCCGGCCATTCATCGAGGAAGCCATCGCGTTTGGCGGGGACCGCGGTGACGGGGGCGGGTTCGGGCAGGTCGACGAAGACTTTGTCCAGGTCGCCTCGGGTCAGCGCGGCCGCGACCACGGCGCTGCGCTCGTCGAACTCGGCCACACTGAGCCGCCCGGCGGCGAAATGATCGGAGAGTCGCTGCATCGCTTGCTCACGCTCCGCGGTGCCGATGCGGATCTCGGGCACGTCACTCATAGCAGCAAGGCTAGCGGCTTTCGCCGTACCCGTTCTCGCCGTCGCGCGGCTCCGCCGTCGTGGCATGCCGCGGCGGCGCGGTCGGCGAATTTCGCGATCTGACGCGCCGGGTTGCGACATGATCGGTCGGCCGCCGCATCAGTTTCGCGGATTATGTGGAGCCGGTGTGGATTTCGGGTAACTCGAAGATGAGTGCAAGGCTAGCGGGAGGTTTCGAATGGGCGAGACGCGGTTCGGTCATTACCGCCTCGACCGGTTGCTCGGCAGCGGCGGTACGGGGCAGGTCTGGCTCGCTCGCGATACCGTCGCCGACCGTAATGTGGCGCTGAAGGTACTGGCCGCGACGCACGCCGCGGATCCGACCTACCGGCTGCGGTTCACCAGGGAGGCCCGCCTGGCGGCCCACGCTCCCGGGCCGCATATGGTGCCGATCCACAACTTCGGCGAACTCGACGGCCGCCTATATATCGACATGGAGTTCATCGAGGGCACCGACGTCGCCGCCCTGCTGCGCCGCGACGGGCCGATGTCTCCGGCGAGGGCGGTGGCGATCATCGGACAGGCCGCGATGGCGCTCGATACCGCCCACCGGGCGGGTTTGGTGCACCGCGACGTCAAACCGTCCAACATCATGGTCACTCCCTGCGGCTTCGTCCGCCTGATCGATTTCGGCATCGCGCAGCGGATCGATCAGCCGGCCATCACATCCCACGGCAATGTGGTCGGCACCCTGGCGTATATGGCGCCGGAGCGCTTCAGCGGCATCGCCGACGCTCGCGCCGACCAATACTCACTGGCCTGCGTCCTCTACGAATGCCTCACCGACCAAAGACCTTTCGGCGATATCGATTCGCCGCAGCAATTCCACGCCCACCTGCTGGCCGATCCACCCCGCGCCGCAGCCCTGAATCCCGCTGTGCCCCCTGCGCTCGATGCCGCCATCGCCCGCGCAATGGCCAAGCGTCCCGCCGAACGCTGGTCCAGCGCAGGCGAATTCGCATCCGCCGCCTACGCCGCGGTCACCGGTCGCGAGGCATCGACCGTCGAGATCGCAGCGAGGACTGTGCCCATTACCCGCCCGCTACCCGATGGGTGGCAGGGGGATGTTGTCGGGGCGCGGGGTGCGGGCGGGGTTGGGGCCGAGTTCGGGTCGCGGTGCGTGAGCGGGGTGGAGTCGGTAGGCGCAGCTGAGCCCGAGACGCGGTGTGCGGGTGGGGTGGAGTCGTCGGGTGGGGTCGCGATGGAGTCGCGGGGTTCGGACGCGATGGAGGCTGCGGCCGCGGTCGGGACCCGGGGTGTGCCTGTGGCCGAGTCACGGTGGGCAGGTGGGGGCGAGTCGTTGGGTGAGGCCGCGGCGGAGTGGCGGTACTCAGGTGTGGCACAGGGCACGAGCGCCGTCGGGGTGCAGGGCGCTAATGGCGTCGGAGCGCCGGGCGGGGACGCGGATGGGTCGCGGGGTGTGGTCGAGTGGGGTGGGGTGGACGCAGGGGAGGTAGGTGCGCGGAAGCGGGGTGGCGGGGGTACGGGTGAGCGGGTGCGGGACACCGAGCCGTGGGGTGATCGCGAAGGCGAGTGGATAGTCGGGCCGGGACACGCGGCTGCCGCCATCGCGGCGCTTGTCGCCCTGATCGGGTTTGCGCTCTGGCTGGGGCGGCCCGGAGGAGCCGAAACAACATCGGCCGCACCGTCATCCGCCCGGGCGACGCCGTCGCATCCCGGCCCGGCACTGGGATCGGCCCCGGCCGAGTCGGCCCATGCGGCGGCGCCCAACGCGTCGATCCCGATCGCCGGACAACCGTGCAATCCCGACGTGGACGGCAATGCCGCCGCCGCTGACGGCACCCCACTCGCGTGTCGTTCCGCGGGTGGCCACATAGCGACGTGGATCCCGACGCAGCTTTCTGGAGGGATCCCGAGACCCGACGCCGGGCAATCGGCCTCCGGCCCGGCAGCCCCCGGCCCGGCAGGCCCCGGCAACTCGGGCAGCAGCAATTCGGCCGACGACAAGCCGAGCAACGGCAAACCCGGTCACGGCAACCGCTTCAAGCCCGGTAAGTAGGCGTCGCCAGGCGAACACTTCGCCTGAGCTAGTGGATCTTTGGCGTCCCCAGGACGATCGGCCGGAGTGATGGCGCCGGCACCGGACGAGGCACGCATCGCGGTGGACTCCGCCCGGCCGGGGGCATTCCGATTGGTGGCCGGGGCCATCTGTACATACCGCTCGGTGCGCCCTGGTCTTGCCGCAGTTGGTGAGCCTGAGCAGGGGTATCAGCAGTCGCCGCCCTCGTCGCTCGTAGCGGAGTACATTGTAACTTGTCTCTGACAAGTGTCACTCGATGCCTCACAACGACGTGGGGCCCGAGGAAGCACTTCTCACAACGGCGTGAGAGGTGAGGAAGATGGGCGACCGAAAGGTGGGTCCGTTCAAAAATTGGCGGATGGCATCGGCATTCGCGGTCTTGCCGATCGCAGCGAGTGTCATGCTGGCTCCGCACGCGGCGGCACAATCGTGTGCGGCCGTAGACCTGGTAATGGCCAGGGGAACTCGAGAACCCGGGTATCTCGGAACCTTCGTCGGTGATCCGCTGTACGCCGCGATGCGGGAGGCGCTACCGATGAGTGTGCGGGCGTATCCGGTGAACTACCCTGCGAATCCGACGGATCCGTCGGCAGTGAGTACCGGTAGCGCCGATCTGGTCGCACACGTCGCCGGTCGGGCCGCGGCATGTCCGGCAGAAGAGTTCATTCTGGCCGGCTACTCGCTGGGCGCGGGGGTGGTGCACGCCGCACTCGGCACCGATATCGTCACCGGGCTGCCGGGCGTGGCGCAGCTACCCGGTGATCTCGTCGACCGCGTGGCCGTCGTACTGCTCTTCGGTGACCCGCTGCGCCTGATCGGGTGGAACGTCCCCGACCGGTACCTGAACCGCACCGCCGATTTCTGCGCGGCCGGTGATCCGGTCTGCGGTGGGGGAGTCGACCCCACCGCGCACGCCCATTACGGCGATTTCATCGGCGCCGCAGTGGGATTCAGCGCCGCGCATGTCGAGCATCGGACCGGCTCCGCACGAGGTGTAGGCCGCCATCGCTGCCCAACTCCGTGCACGGCGGTCCGCTAGTTTGGTGGTCGATACTCACAGTCGGTGATCAGGAGATTCGATGGAACTCAAAGCGGTGCTGGGACCGGTTGCGCGCGGATTCAACGCGGGGGTCATGGCGTTGACCAAGGCGCCATGGATCGGGCCCAAGGTGGCCCGGTCGCTCACCGAGATCACTTACGTCGGCCGACGTTCCGGGCGCACCATCAGCACACCGGTGAGCTTTCGACGCGCTGGCGACGAGATCACCATCGCTGTCGCCCTGCCGGACCAGAAGTCGTGGTGGCGCAACTTTCTCGGCGCGGGCGGCCCCATCTCGCTGCGGCTGGACGGCGCTGAACGGTCCGGGCACGCCGTCGCACGACGTGACGATAAGGGGCGTGTCAGCGTCACAGTGCGCCTGAACGAGGTTGATTAGCCATGCGGCCCAGGGACCGGGCCGCCCTAGGGCAGTCCGGTTTGTTGTGTCGGATCGTGTCGAGGTCCGGGTGTTCGCTGAGTAGTTGTACGTAGGGGACGTCACACTGTTCGAGGGGGAGAGGCGGGGCTAGGGTCGGGATAGGTTCGGGCGATGCGGTTTCGATCGGGTTGCCGCCCCACTCCGCAACGGCGCGGCCACCGGGAGGTCAGTGATGGGGGAACAGTTAGGGAAGTACCGGCTCGACCGATTGCTCGGGCGGGGCGGTATGGGGGCGGTGTGGCTGGCCCGTGACACCGATACCGGGCGCACGGTCGCGCTGAAGGTATTGGCGGAGCAGGTGGCCGCCGATGCGGAGTATCGGCAGCGGTTCGAGCGGGAGGCGCGGCTCGGGTCGAGTCTGCGGCATCCGAATATCGTGCAAATTCACGGGTTCGGGGAGCTCGATGGCCGATTGTTCATCGATATGGAATACATCGATGGCATCGACCTGGCCGAAATGCTGACCAGGGTCGGCACATTGACACCCACCGCGGCCGCGGACTTCGTGACGCAGGTCGCCTCGGGTCTGGATGCCGCACATCGGGCCGGGCTGATCCACCGTGACGTCAAACCGTCGAACATCCTGATCGGTACCGGTGGGCACGCGTATCTCATCGACTTCGGCATCGCCCGGAGCCTGGGCCAGACGTCCGTCACCGCCACCGGAATGGCCATCGGCAGCTGGGCCTATATGGCACCGGAGCGTTTCAACGGCACCGTCGACGCCCGCTCCGATGTCTACTCACTCGCCTGTGTCCTCTACGAATGCCTGACCGGCCGCCGCCCCTACGGTGACACCGATCCGGCTCGCCAAATGCACGACCACCTGATGACCGCCCCACCCGACGCCTCGACGGTGAACCCGGCGGTACCCGCGGAAATGGATGCGATCATCGCTCGCGGCATGGCCAAGGACCAGGCCGCGCGCTATCCGACCGCACGCGAATTCGCCGCCGCGGCATATGCGGCAGCCGCCCTGTCCCGCCTGCCGAACGATTCCGCCCCACAATCGTCAAGGCCCGAATCGGCAACACCCTCGGCCGCGTCGGGCAGGCCGCTGGCCGCATCGGCACAGCCCCCGGGTCGTCAACCGTCGGCCGCGTCCGCCGGGCCGTCGGGTGCGTCCGCCGAACGGGCCGCGTCGAGTCGGTCGGCCGGGCGGCGCACCGTGTCGGATCAGCCGTTGGCAGCGGCGGCCGGGTCGCCAGGTGCGTCGGGGCAGCCGTCGGCTCGGCCGCCCCTGCTGGCGCAGCCGAAAACCGCACAGCCGCATCCTCCGCCGGCGCATACGCACATGCCGGCTGCGGCACCGCAGCAACAGGCGGGGCACCAGCACAGTCCGACGCGGGTGGAGACGCGCGCGTCGATGGCATCGCCGCCGCCGGTCGAGTCGCCGAAGCCGCTTCCGGCGACCAAGGTGTTGCCGGAACCCGGTCCGACGCCGACGCTGGTGGCGACGCGATTGGACCCCGCGCCGCAACAGAATTCGCCGTGGTCGCCGAATCGTGCGGTGGTACCGCCGGGACCGCTCGTCCACCCGCCGGCTGCGGCCGGACGGGTGGTGCCGCAATCGAAGCGGGTCGCGCGCATCCCGGTGGCTCCCCGCTGGACGGTCTCGCAGCGCCGTCCCTGGCTCGCACCGCCCGCGCGCCGGGCCGCACGACGTCGGCCACGGCGTAAGTCCTTCCTGTCGAGGGTGATCGGCGCGCTCGTCGTCATGTTCCTGACCCCCTTCATGCTGGCGGCGGGGTGTGCGGCGCTGGTCGCATTCGGCAATACCGGCAGTGGTGGCGGCCCGCGCACGGCCGATCCGTCCGTCGCGGTGCGCGATGGCGACACCGCGCAATCGGCCGAACCACCCGGGCCGGTGTTCTCCGGCCTGAATACCCCGGTGCGGGACGGCAAGTTCGAATTCGTGGTCACCGCGGTCGATTCCGGGATTTCGCGGATCGGGCTGCAGAATGCGGGCGGCACCTACTCCGTCGTCACGGTCGCCGTGCGCAATATCTCCGCCGAGCCGAAGTGGTTCCTGCCCGTCGGACAACGTCTCGTGGATACCGAGGGTCGACAGGTCGACCACAATGCGATCGCGAGCATGTGGCAGAACACCCAACGCCGCTACAACTACTCATTCGAACTCCAGCCCGGCCAGTCCGCCACCACTCAACTGGTCTTCGACGTCCCGCAGGACGCCGCCCCGAGCCAGCTCGAACTACACGACTTCATGCTCTCCAATGGCGTAACCGTCCACCTGAATTGACCTGCCCCCCGCCGCCGACTTCGGATGTCGGCAAGTGATGCCCGCGGTTCAGCGCGCGCTTTCGGCCGAATCGACCAGGGCCGCCATCGATGCGTGCACGGCCTGACGTCCGATGGTCAGTGCCTCGGTCAGCAAGGCGGTATCCCGTGCGGCGCTGTCGATATTCGGGGAGCCGAGGGGTGGGTGGATCTGGAGGGCAGCATCCCCGAGGCCCAAGAGGAAGCGGTCCTCGATGGATTGCTGGTGCGGCCGCTGGAGCCAGGCACGGTAGGCCCCAGGGGCGCGCACGCGCAGATAGCCGCCCCCGACGACCCGATGCAGCCGGGAGGCGGGTGGGCGCTGTTCATCGGTGCGCCGGGTGCGCAGCACCAGCGCATGCGTCGCACCGTCGCGAACCGCGGTGCGAATCGGCACGGTTTCGGCGAGCCCGCCGTCGAGGTACTCGGCATCGCCCAGCGGCACCGGCGGTCCCGCGAGTATCGGCAGCCCCGCAGAGGCCCGCAGCGCGGTCATCAGGGTGCGTTTATCAACGATGTGGCGGTGCAGGTCGACCGCGCACCCGGAGCGGATATCGGTGCCGATGGGGTGAAAGGTGGTGGCGTTGGCCAGAATCGCCGGAAAGTCCATCGGCTCGATGCCGTCGTACACCTGGTGCACCAGGTAGTCCAGATCGAAGGCGGGACGTCCGCGCAGCAGCCGAGCCGGATCGACCGCGCGCCGCATGATCACCGGATCGGTCCAGGCGCGCATGCCGGACAGCGCTCGCCCGGACAGGAACCACGCGCCGTTGATCGCGCCCGCCGAAGTGCCGTAGACGGCGTCGAAGATCGAGGCCAGCCCGAGTTCCTCTAGCGCCAGCACCATTCCACTGGAGTACACGCCCCGGCTGCCACCGCCCTCGATGACCAGGGCGAGGCGATATCCGTCGGCACGGATTCCTGATTCACGTCGGCCGCGGATGACGTCCGCGGCGGTGGGCACGACGGCAGAGCTGATCACCGGACCACGATACGACAGAGCGGGCGCGGACGTCGTCGTCCAGCGCCCGCTCCGAAACGGTCTTCGCCAGCTGTTTACTTATTTGATTTCGGCGAGCACGGTGCCCTGGGTGATGGCCGCACCGGCCTCGACGGACAATCCGGTGACCACACCCGCCTTGTGCGCGTTGACCGGGTTCTCCATCTTCATGGCCTCGAGCACCACGATCAGATCGCCCGCCTCGACGGACTGGCCCTCTTCGACCGCGACCTTCACCACGGTGCCCTGCATGGGCGCGGTGACCGCGTCACCGGAGGCCGCACCGGCACCGGCGCCGCCACGCTTGCGCGGCTTGGGCTTCTTGCGGATCACTCCGGCGCCATTGCCGCCCGCGCCCGCGGCACCCGCGCCCGCGGTGAAGTTGCCGGGCAACGACACCTCGACCCGACGCCCACCGACCTCGACGACGACCTTCTGCCGCGGCAGCTCCTCGTCCTCGGTCTCGGTGACACCGGCCGGGGTGTACGGCTCGACGTTGTTGACCCACTCGGTCTCGATCCACTTGGTGTAGACGTCGAACTTCTCGCCGTCACCGATGAACGCCGGATCCTCGACGATCGCGCGGTGGAAGGGGATGACCGTGGCCAGTCCCTCGACGTGGAATTCGGCCAGCGCGCGCCGGGCCCGCTGCAGCGCCTGCTCGCGGTTCTCGCCGGTGACGATCAGCTTGGCCAGCATCGAGTCGAACTGACCGCCGATCACGCTGCCCTGCACCACACCGGAGTCGACGCGCACGCCGGGACCGCTCGGCTCGGAGTAGACCGCGACCGGGCCGGGGGCGGGCAGGAAGCCGCGACCGGCGTCCTCGCCGTTGATCCGGAATTCGAAGGAGTGCCCGCGCGGCGTCGGATCCTCGGTGATCGCCAGCTCGTGGCCCTCGGCGATGCGGAACTGCTGACGCACCAGGTCGATACCCGCGGTCTCCTCGGTGACCGGGTGCTCGACCTGCAGGCGGGTGTTCACCTCGAGGAACGACACGGTGTCGCCCTGCACCAGGTACTCCACGGTGCCAGCGCCGTAGTAACCGGCCTCGCGGCAGATGGCCTTGGCCGAAGCGTGGATGCGCGCGCGCTGATCGTCGGTGAGGAACGGCGCGGGGGCCTCCTCGACCAGCTTCTGGAACCGGCGCTGCAGCGAGCAGTCACGGGTACCGGCCACCACCACGTTGCCGTGCTTATCGGCGATGACCTGCGCCTCGACGTGGCGGGCCTTGTCCAGGTACTGCTCGACGAAGCATTCGCCGCGACCGAAGGCGGCGATCGCCTCGCGGGTCGCCGATTCGAACAGCTCCGGAATCTCCTCGATGGAGTGCGCGACCTTCATACCGCGGCCACCGCCACCGAAGGCGGCCTTGATCGCGACCGGCACACCGTACTCCTTGGCGAACTCGACCACTTCGGCCGCGTTCTTGACCGGATCCTTGGTACCGGCGGCCATCGGCGCCTTGGCGCGCTCGGCGATGTGGCGCGCGGTGACCTTGTCACCGAGGTCGCGGATGGACTGCGGGGAGGGGCCGATCCAGATCAGCCCGGCGTCGATGACGGCCTGGGCGAAGTCGGCGTTCTCGGAAAGGAATCCGTAGCCGGGGTGGATGGCGTCGGCGCCGGACTTGGCCGCGGCGTCGAGGATCTTGTCGAATACGAGGTACGACTCGGCCGAGGTCTGCCCGCCAAGGGCGAAGGCCTCGTCGGCGAGCTTCACGAATGGGGCTTCGGCATCGGGCTCCGCGTATACCGCGACGCTGCCGATACCGGCATCCTTGGCCGCCCGGATCACGCGAACGGCGATCTCGCCTCGGTTAGCTACGAGTACCTTCGATATCCGCGCGCTGGCATGGCTGGGCACTGAGCCTCCTGTTAGCAATCTTTTTGGTCGCCCCGTGGTCGACAAGCTTACGTCTGGGGCGAGTGTAGGCAGTCTGCCAACAGAGGCCGAACTCGGATAGCCCTACTCAACAGTAGGTCGTGGATCACACCCCGTGGCGGCGGCATCGGGCTGGGAGAAGCAGCCGCGAATCCGCGTATCGGATTCACCGATCAGGTGTGCTGGACGCGAATCGGGACTACCTGGTGCGGACCTTGCGCATGCTGCCCGCGGGTGCGTCGCCGGGTTCATCCCCCTTGGCAATCGGCATGCGCACCGAGTTGCCCCATTCGGTCCAGGATCCGTCGTAATTGCGCACGCCGTCGAGGCCGAGCAGATAGGTCAGGACGAACCAGGTGTGGCTGGATCGCTCGCCGACCCGGCTGTAGACCACCAGATCGTCCGCGGCCGCGAGCGCGCCGTAGATCTGGTCCAATTCGGCGCGGGAACGGAAGCGGCCGTCGGTATTGAAGGCCTCGGTCCATGCGATGTTGACCGCGGTGGGAATGTGCCCGCCGCGCAACGCCGCGTCCTCGGGATTCATCGGCGGCTGGATCAGCTCGCCGGAGTACTCCTCGGGGGAGCGCACGTCGATCAGTGGCTTGCCGAGGTGTGCGAGCACGTCCTCGCGGAACGCGCGCACGGCGGTGTCGTCGCGACTGACGACCGGATACTCGCTGCGGATGAGATAGGGCAGGTCGAAGGTGGTGTCGCGGGCCTCGGAGATCCACGCGTCCCGGCCACCGTCGAGCAGCCGCACATCCGGATGCCCGAACAGGGTGAAGACCCAGCAGGCGTGCGCGGCCTGCGCGTTGCCGCGATCGCCGTAGATCACCACGGTATCGTCGCGCTCGATGCCCTTGGCGCGCATCAACTCGGTGAACCGAGCTCCGTCGATATAGTCACGCGTAACCGGATCATTCAGGTCGCCCCGCCAATCGATCTTGGTGGCGCCGGGAACGTGTCCGATGTCATAGAGCAGTATGTCCTCGTTGGATTCGATGATCTTCAGTCCCGGCGCGCCGATGTTTGCCGACAGCCACTCTGTGGTTACTAGTCGGTGAGGATGTGCGTAAGAACCGAAAGCGGGATGAGGGTCCGGGGCAACGGGCACGATATGGGTCCTTCACACGAGGTAGACGGGTGGTTATAGCGATTCGGGTCTCACGGCGATGTTAGGTGTGAGGCGTTAGGGAAACTCGTTTCAGATCACAAATCGGCTGAATGGGCGAATAAATCGCACCCTCATCCGATAAAGTCTCCCGGGAGGAGGGGTGAGCTATGTCCGATTCTTGGCCGAGGCGTCGACTGCTCGCGATCCTACGTGGCGCCAGCGAACCTCTCGACGCCCAAGAACTGGCCAGAATCACCGGACAGCACGTCACCACGGTTCGGTTCCATCTGGATGTACTCACCAGAGAATCGCTGGTACGGCAGTTCCAGCAGCCCCCGCGCGGCCGCGGCCGTCCGCGCATCGGCTATAGCGCGGTTCAGCGATCGGTCGGTTATCAGGAGCTGGCCCAGGTACTGGCCGATCAGCTCGGCCCCGATCCACGGCGCCGCTCCGAGGCGGCCATCGCCGCCGGCCGCGCCTGGGGCGCCAAGCTCGACGCGGGCGATCATGCGGTCGAATCGCTGGAGGACGCCAAGGAAGTCACCATCACGCTGCTGTCCGAGCTCGGCTTCGCCCCGGAACGCGATCCGGCCGCCGAGACCAACGAGCAGGTGCTGATCCGGCTGACCGCCTGCCCGCTGCGTGAACTCGCGCGCACCCACTCCGAAGTGGTGTGCGGTGTGCATCTGGGCCTGATCAAGGAGGTCCTCGACCGCAATGGCGCGCGCGGCGAGGTGAATGTCCGGCTGCACCCTTTCGTCGAGCCGGAGCTCTGTGTGGTCCGGTTGGAGCTCATGGCCCAGGAAGCCCGGCGCGACCAGGGCGTACCGCGGGAGCCGGAGCACGACCGCGAGGTGGCGCCGGTATCGATCGGCGCGGAACCCGGGGCGGAGCCGCGGCTGGGCCCCGGCGAGCCGCGGATCGCGCCGCCGTCAGCGGGCCGAATGGCTCCACAGCTGCGCAATGCCGACCCCAACGTCGGCAAGCAGTCGGCGCAGCAGTGGTAGTCCGATTCCGATAACGCTCGATGGATCGCCATCGATGCGGTCGACGAACCAACCGCCCATGCCGTCGAGTGTGAACGCGCCAGCCACCTGCAAGGGCTCACCGGTCGCGATGTAGGCGTCCAGCTCCTCGGGGTCGGGTTTGGCGAAATGCACTGTGGTGGAACTGCAATCGACGGATTCGGCGATGACCTCGCCGTCCCGCAGCCGCAGTACGCAGTGGCCGGTGATGAGATCGGCGCTGCGCCCGGCCATGTCGGCCCAACGCGAGCGCGCCACTTCGGGCGTGTGCGGCTTGCCCTGTAACTCGCCGTCGACGAGCAGCATGGAATCGCAGCCGACCACGACGAAATCCGTGGCGAAGTCCGGAATCGTCGCGGCCACCGACCGGGCCTTGGCCCGCGCCAGCTCGACTACGACGACCTCGGGTGCCGTGCCGGGCGGCAGTGCCGCGGCAACGGCGTCCTCGTCGACATCGGAGATTCGGACGACGGGGTCGATGCCCGCCGAGCGCAGCACCTCGCGGCGGGCGGGCGAGGCGGAGGCGAGAACGAGTCTCGTCATCCGATCAGTCGCGCAGGTGTGACAGTTGTGGGAACGCGTACGGGGAGAACGGTGAGGTGCCGCGATGCATCAGCGTCGGGCGACCCCAGGTGTCGGACGGACCGGTCGGTCGGCTTCCGCTGGCGCTCTGCGCGGCCGCCGACAGTACACAGACGAGCGCCGCGACTTCCTCATCGGACGGCGCGCCCTTGATGACTCGAATGAACGGTTGCTCGGTCGCCTCGGCGGCCGGGTTCGTCGCGGGTGCGACAACCTCGACCACGTCCGCGATCGGGTCGACTGTGAGATCCAGTTCGGCGGCGGTCAACACGTCTTCTTCTGCCACGGTCGTCACAGTGCCAGATCCTCTCTCTATATCGATCGAGCCCATGCCCAACGCGATGTCATGTGGAGCAAGCGACCATCATCGTCGAATTCACTCATTGTGTCTCTACAACCAGTGTGCGCGGCCCATCGAGGCTATCGCTTGATCACAGCGGAATGTTGCCGTGCTTCTTCGGCGGCAGGGACACCATCTTGCGCTCGAGCAGACGCAGTGCCGAGACGATCTGGCCACGGGTGTGCGAGGGCGGAATGACCGCGTCCACATAACCGCGCTCGGCGGCGACGTAGGGGTTCACCAGGGTGTCCTCGTACTCGTTTTGCAGCTCCAGACGCAGCGCATCGACATCGTTTCCGCTCTTCGCGGCCTCTTGCAGCTGCTTGCGGTAGACGAAGCCGACCGCGCCCGAGGCGCCCATGACGGCGATCTGGGCGGTCGGCCACGCCAGGTTCACATCGGCGCCCATGTGCTTGGAACCCATGACGTCGTAGGCGCCGCCGTAGGCCTTGCGGGTGATGATGGTGATTTTGCCCACAGTGGCCTCGCCGTAGGCGTAGAGCAGCTTCGCGCCGCGCCGGATGATGCCGTTGTATTCCTGGCCGGTGCCGGGCAGGAAGCCGGGGACGTCCACGAGGGTGATGATCGGGACATTGAAGGCGTCGCAGGTGCGCACGAAGCGCGCGGCTTTTTCGGAGGCGTCGATATCGAGGCAGCCCGCGAACTGGGTGGGCTGGTTGGCGACGATGCCCACGCTGCGGCCGTCGATCCGGCCGAAGCCGACGATGACATTCATCGCGCGCTCGGCCTGCACCTCGAGGAATTCGTCGTCATCGAGCAGGCGACGGATGACCTCGTGCATGTCATAGGGCTGGTTCGGCGAATCCGGGATGATCGTGTCCAGCTCGAGGTCTTCCTCGGTGAGCGAATCCTCGATGGCGCCGGTGATCGGGTCGGTGGCCGGGAAGCGCGGCGCCTCGGCGCGGTTATTGCTCGGCAGGTAGCTGAGCAGGTCCTTGACGTAGTCGAGGGCGTCCTGCTCGCCGGAGGCGACATAGTGCGCGACACCGGACTTCGTCATATGCGTGTGCGCGCCACCCAGGTCCTCCATGGTGACGTCCTCACCGGTGACCGTCTTGATGACATCCGGGCCGGTGACGAACATCTGACTGGTGCCATCGACCATGACGACGAAGTCGGTCAGCGCGGGGGAGTAGACGTGGCCACCGGCGGCCGGGCCCATGATCAGCGAGATCTGCGGGATCACGCCGGAGGCCTGGATGTTGCGGTGGAAGATCTCGCCGTAGAGGCCGAGCGAGACGACGCCCTCCTGGATGCGCGCGCCGGCACCCTCGTTGATGCCGATCAGCGGCCGGCCCGTCTTGAGCGCCAGATCCATCACCTTGACGATCTTCTCGCCGTAGACCTCGCCGAGGCTGCCGCCGAAGACCGTGACGTCCTGGCTGAAGATGCACACGTCGCGGCCGTCGATGGTGCCGTAGCCGGTCACCACACCGTCGCCGAGCGGCCGGTTGTTCTCCAGGCCGAAGTTCACGCTGCGGTGGCGGGCCAGCGCGTCGAGTTCGACGAAGGAGCCCTCGTCCAGCAATGCGAGGATGCGCTCGCGGGCGGTCATCTTGCCCTTGGCGTGCACCTTGTCTACCGCGGCCTCACCCATGGGGTGCTGCGCCTCTTCCAGCCGATTACGCAGGTCAGCCAGCTTCCCAGCGGTGGTGTGGATATCGGGGGCGCCCGCCGATTCCGATGCGGGCTGCTGCTGGACACTCGTCATGGCTCCGGAGTGTAACCAGTGCCAGTGCTTCGCTCTAACCGAGTGCCGCTTACCGGTGAGTAGAAAACCCCAGCTAGATCATGTTCCGATACGCGAATGACCGCAAACTTCCTGGTTGATCAGCGAACCGGCGCAGGGCTTGTGCGATGTCCGGCGCCGCGAAAATCGGTGGCGGGTCGTTGTCGTGCCCAGATAGCCTGGGGGCGTCAGTAATTCGACTGAGGGGAGGTCCGAGAAATGTTCGATCGGAGGCAAGCGCTCACCGCGCGCACGGCGACCTGAGACGTACTGAACTGACCGAGGGGAGGGAAATTATGTGGGAGTGGAGTCGCAGGAGCGCCGAATACGCGTCGGCGGCGTCCTGGACCAGTTGGCAGACCGTGCACACCGAACCGACCGTGGTCGAGCCGGAGCACTGGGCCGAGGCCAACGAGTCCGTCACGGCGGAGGAGAGCTCCGCCATGGCGGAGTCCGTCGAATACGACCTCTGCGGATAGCTCCGACCCGCACGACCTGCCGCGGTGGCGACGGTGTGGACCTATCGCGGCGGGTCGGTGCGCACCGAGTAACCTGCCGGTGTGCACAGGCCACCATTGGATGCAGAGCAGTTGCGGCGCAGTCTCATCGAGTCACCCGAGCTGTCGTTCTTCTCTCACATCGATGTGGTGGAGTCGACCGGGTCCACCAATGCGGACCTGATCGCCCGGGCCGGGGACGCCGACGCCGATCGTGTGGTTCTGCTCGCGGAAACCCAAGAACAGGGCCGAGGGCGGCATGCCAGGACCTGGATCAGCCCGCCGCGCGCACAGATAGCGATGTCGCTGCTGGTGCGGCTGCGCGGTATCGAGCCGTCCGCGCTCGGCTGGCTGCCGCTGCTCACCGGCGTCGCGGTGGTGGACGCACTGCGCGCGACCGCCGGTGTGGACGCGAATCTGAAGTGGCCCAATGATGTGCTGATCGATGGTCGCAAAGTCGCGGGCATCCTGGCTGAAGTCGCCTCCGGTGGTGGGGCACCCGCCATCGTCGTCGGGGTCGGCCTGAACGTCGGTCTCACCGAGGCGGAACTGCCAGTGCCGCATGCCACTTCGCTCGCGCTCGCGGGCGCGAAGGTCACCGACCGCACCGAGCTCGTGCGGTCACTGCTGGCCGAATTCGCCCGCCGCTTCACCGCGTGGCGCGACGCCGGTTGGGCTACCACCGACCTGATCGGCGGCTACCGCGACCGGTGCGCCACCCTCGGCGCACTCGTGCGCGCCGAATTGCCGGGCGGCCAGACCATCGAGGGCATTGCCACCGACATCGACACCGCGGGCCGCCTCCTGATCGGCGACCACGCCGTCTCCGCGGCCGACGTCACCCATTTGCGCGCCGACTACTGAACCGCACCGCCTGAGATCCGCACCCTTGTGCAGAGGGCGGATCCCAACGAGGTGTGCGGCTGGCTGGGTCGGGACCTGTTGCGGGGCACCGATCTTCGTGTCGAGGGTTCGAGTCAGACGGGCTGCATGATGCCGCGGGCCGCTTCCCTGGCGAGCAAGCGGTCGCGCTGTTCTTCGAACTTGAGCACGTCCTTCGCCAACTTCTCCAGGAATGCGGCGAGTTCCTCGCGGGCCTGCTCGCCGCGCGGGCCGAAGTCGGTGCGGTCGAAGATGTTCCACTTCTTGAGCACCGGCTGCACCACCTCTTCGAGGTGCTGGCGCAGGTCGTAGATGCCGTGTTTGGCCATCAGCGCGCCATTGCGGCGGAAGTTCGGCATTCCGAAGCCGGGCATGATGAAGTTGGTGAGGATCGTGGTGACCGCGGCCATGGCCTGGTCGGGGACCAGGTCCAGACCCGCGCCGCACATATTGCGGTAGAAGATCATGTGCAGGTTCTCATCGGCGGCGATGCGCTGCAGCATGCGGTCGGCGATGGCGTCATCGCAGACCCTGCCGGTATTGCGGTGGCTGACCCGGGTGGCCAGCTCCTGGAAGGTCACGTACGCGACGTTCACCAGGAATCCGCCCCAGCCCCAGCCGTCGGCCGAGGGCACGCCGCGGGTCATATGGATCATGCGGGCCTGTTCGAGCGCGACCGGATCGACGCCGCGGGTGACCACGAGGTAGTCGCGCATGACGATGCCGTGCCGGTTCTCCTCGGCCGTCCAGCGCCCGACCCAGCTGCCCCAGGCGCCGTCCTGGGAGAAGTGCTCGGCGATCAGTCGGTGGTAGGAGGGCAGATTGTCCTCGGTGAGCAGATTGGTGATCATGGCGGCCTTGGCGACCTCGTTCAGTTTGGACTGCTCCGGCGCCCAGTCCACACCGCCCATCGCGGCGAAGTTGCGACCCTCGTCCCATGGGACGTAGTCGTGCGGATGCCAATCCTTGGCCAACGACAGGTGGCGGTTGAGATTCTGTTCGGCCACCGGTTCGAGTTCGGTCAGGATTTGCAGCTGGGTTAGATCCTTGGTCACACACGCCTCCAGGGTTCGTTATCGACGTCTTGTCAAGCCGGACTTGTCTTTTCACAGGCAGAGCATCGAGCAGAACAAAACGAGAGCGAGTCGAACGGGCAGAGCCGAGCCCCGGCCGGGTCGAGCGGCTGCCGTCGGGGCGAGGTTAGGTAGCGAAGCTGTGCCGAAACTCGAGCTGACTCGAGAAGGGCTCGAGCCACCGACGGCGCGAGGTGACGATTGTGCAGCACGGCACGCGTCGTTGTCCACGCTATCGGGCGTGTTCACGCGGTAGGGTTCCGTCATGGGTTATCCGGAGGAGGTGCTCGCCCCGGACGAGCAGTTGATACTCCATCGTCATCCGCATTGGAAAATGCTGTTCTGGCCGATCGTGACGCTCATCGTCGCGACCGCGCTCGCCGGATTCGCCGGGGGGTTCATCTCGCGCAAGGCCGAGGGCACGAGTCGTTCGATATTGCTGCTCGTGGTGCTCGTGGTTTGGCTCGGCATCCTCGTATGGCGTTGTGCCGCACCGGTTATCAGCTGGAAGTCGACGCATTTCATCGTGACCGACCGTCGGGTGCTGATCCGTCAGGGCGTGCTCACCCACACCGGCATCGATATCCCGATGAGCCGGATTTCGAGCGTGCAGTTCCGCCACGGTCTGTTCGACCGGCTGCTCGGCACCGGCACCCTGATCATCGGTTCGTCCTCGGAGGAACCGCTCGAATACGACGACATTCCGCAGGTGCAGCAGGTGCACGCCCTGCTGTACCACCAGGTATTCGAACAGTCGCGCGATAATCTGGGTCAATGACCGCCGTACTGCTGGCCGAAGACGATGAGGCCATCGCCGCACCGCTCTCGCGTGCGCTGGGGCGCGAGGGCTATTCGGTCACCGTCGAGCGTTTCGGGCCCGCGGTGCTGAAGCGAGCACTCGAGGGCGATCACGATCTGCTCATTCTCGATCTCGGCCTGCCCGGTATGGACGGACTCGAGGTATGCCGCCAGGTCCGTGCCCGTGGCGCCGACTTGGCCGTGCTCATGCTCACCGCGCGCACCGACGAGGTCGACTTCGTCGTCGGGTTGGACGCGGGCGCCGACGACTATGTCGGCAAACCGTTCCGGCTGGCCGAATTGCTCGCGCGGGTGCGAGCGCTGTTGCGGCGCAGTGGAATCGGTGACGAGGCCGTCGAGGTCGGCGGCATCCGGCTGGAGCCGGCGGCGCGTCGGGTGCTGGTCAACGGCGTCGAAGTCGGTTTGGCCAACAAGGAATACGAGTTGCTCAAGGTGCTGATCGATCGGGCGGGCCAAGTGGTCCCGCGCGAGACGATTCTGCGCGAGGTATGGGGCGACGCCGAGCTGCGTGGTTCCAAGACCTTGGATATGCACATGTCCTGGCTGCGCCGCAAGATCGGCGACGAGGGCCCGATGGCGGAGCGGCGCATTGTCACCGTGCGCGGGGTCGGCTTCCGTCTGAACACCGACTGATGGTGTGGCGCAACTGATATGAGACGCAGAATTCTGCGATCGATCCTCACCGTGCTGACCATCACCACGGTGGTGCTCGGGGTTCCGCTGATCTATACCGCGTGGCTGTGGGTCGAGGACATCACCCGCAACGACCTGGAGAACCGGCTGGAGCGGATCGCCGCCGAGATCATTGTCCAGGAACACGGTGACGGCATGGTGCTCGGCGAGCTCGACACCCGTTTGGTGCGGCCGCTGATCCCCAAGGACGGCAAGCTGACCATCATCTATCCGGCGCCGCAGGACAATGCGTCCCGGCTCGATATCGGTGCGGCAGAGATCGAAGACCCACTGGTCGAATCGCTGTCCATGGGTACAAAGGGGTCGCTGCGCTTGGAGATCCCGTCCGGACCCATGCATATGATGCAGATCCAGGCCGTCGCGGTGGTGGCCTTCGCGGTGCTCGCCTCGCTCGGCGCGGCGGTGTCGGTGGCGATGATCACCGCGCGCCGCGTTGCCGATCCGCTGCGTGATGTGGCGGCCAGGGCGGCACGGCTGGCCATGGGCGACTTCCGGCCGGATCCGCGTCGGCACGGGATCTCCGAACTGGACCGGGTCTCCGATGTGCTCGATTCGGCGACCGTCGAGATCGCCGGGCGGCTACAGCGCGAGCACGCACTGGTCGCCGATGTTTCGCATCAGCTGCGCAGCCGCCTGACCGCGGTGCGCCTGCGGCTGGACGAGCTGTCCGCGCACTCCGATCCGGCCGTCGTGCACGAGGCCGAGGAGGCGATGGCGCAGGTCGATCGGCTTACCGATGCCATCGATGATCTGGTCCGCGCCTCGCGCGACGAGGATGCCGCCGACCGCGATCCGGTGCCAGTGATGGATGAATTGCGCGGTGTCGTCGAGGAGTGGTCGCATCCGTTCACCGAGGCGGGCCGCACCCTGCGACTGATCGGTGACGAATCCCTGCGTGCCCCGATCACCGGATCCCGTCTGCGCGAATCACTGGCCGTCCTGGTCGACAATGCGCTGATGCACGGCGGCGGCACCTGCACGGTGTCGGTGCGCACCGTGCGCACGGTCAGCGATCGCGAGCCGCTGGTGGTCGTCGAGGTGGCCGATGAGGGCGATGGTGTGCGTGATGAACTCGCGCCGCACATCTTCGATCGCGGCTTCTCGGCGGGTGGATCCACCGGTGTCGGGCTGGCCCTGGCCAGGGCGCTCGTCGAGGCCGATGGTGGACGGCTGGAGTTGCAGCGGCGCCGGCCCGCGCTGTTCGCGATGTTCCTCGGATCCAGTGCGTCGCCGCCGCGCACATCCAATGGCGCGCAGGTGCCGGAGCCGCGCTAGCTGTGGCCGAGCTGCTCTTCCTCGAGCATCTCTTCGATTTCCTCGACGAGCTCACTGATCTCGTCCGGGAACACCCAGCGGCGCATCGCCCAGAAGCGGAAGGCCATCTGCAGCAGATTGCCGATGATGAAGGCGCTGATGAAGTCCGCGATGTTCTCGACGGTGAAGCTCACATCGGGTTGGCGCAGGTCGAAGACGTAGCTGGAGATCCAGAGCGGGATGAAGCTCAGTACCACCCCGACACCACTGACACCGAAGAACAGCAGCGCCTCGTGATGCTTCTCGCGTCCGCCGCGGTTCTTGAACGACCACTCGCGGTTGAGGATGTAGGAGCAGATGACCGCGATCACCCCGGAGATGATCTTCGCGGTGACCGGCTTGGTCTCCAGCACGGTCCACTTGAGCACGTAGAAGATGCCCGAGTCGATGATGAAGGTGGTGGCGCCGACGATGGCGAATTTGATCAGCTCGTGGTGGCGGTACGCGATCTCCCGCAGCGGTTTGGGGAGGACGTTGACCACGTCGTCGACGAATGACACAAGGCCCGAGTGTACCGGTACGAATCCCGGCCCTCGGACATGACAAGATTGCACGACGTGAGTGCCCACCGTTCGTTCGATCCCGCCGCCATGCCCACCGTCACCATGATCGGTGGTGGTCAGCTCGCGCGCATGACGCACCAGGCCGCCATCGCCTTGGGCCAGCGGCTACGGGTGCTCGCCGAGCGTCCGGACGACCCGGCCGCGCAGGTGAGCCCCGAGGTCGTGCTCGGCAGTCACACCGATCTGGCCGCGCTGCGCAAGGCCGCCGTCGGCTCGCACGCGCTCACCTTCGACCATGAGCACGTGCCGACCGAACATCTGGAGGCGTTGGTCGCCGAGGGTGTGAATGTGCAGCCGCCGCCGCGCGCACTGGTCTTCGCGCAGGACAAGCTCGCCATGCGGACCAAGCTGTCCGAACTCGGACTGCCGGTTCCCGCGTTCACCCCGGTCACCTCGGTGGCCGATGCGGTGCGGTTCGGTACCGAGCACGACTGGCGGGTGGTGCTGAAGGCGGTGCGCGGCGGTTACGACGGGCGCGGTGTCTGGATGCCGGAGTCGGCGGCCGAGGCCGAGACGATCGTGGCCGATCAGCTGGCGCACGGTGTGCAGCTGCTCATCGAGGCCAAGGTGGACCTGAAGCGCGAATTGTCGGCGATGGTGGCCCGTTCGCCGTTCGGTCAGGCCGCGACCTGGCCGGTGGTGGAGACGGTGCAGCGCAACGGCCAGTGCGCCGTGGTGATCGCGCCGGCGCCGGACCTGAGCGACGAACTCGCCACGCGGGCCGAGACGCTCGCGCTGAACCTGGCGAGCGAACTCGGCGTCGTCGGCGCGATGGCGGTCGAACTCTTCGAAACCAATGACGGCGCGATCCTGATCAATGAACTGGCCATGCGCCCGCACAACTCCGGGCACTGGGGCATGGACGGCGCGTGCACCGGCCAGTTCGAACAGCATCTGCGCGCGGTACTCGACTATCCGCTCGGTGATACCCGTCCGCTGGCACCGGTCACCGTGATGGCCAATATCCTCGGTGCGCCCGAGGCACCGACCATGTCGATGGACGAGCGGCTGCACCACCTCTTCGCCAGAATGCCGCAGGCGAAGGTGCATCTGTACGGCAAGAGCGAACGCCCGGATCGCAAGATCGGGCATATCAACGTGCTCGGCGACAATGTCGCCGTGGTGCGAGAACAGGCCGAGCGCGCGGCGCATTGGATGTCGTACGCGATGTGGACCGACGGATGGGACCCCCACGGTGAGTAATGCGCAAGTTGGCCTGATCATGGGCAGCGACTCCGACTGGCCGACCATGGAGGCTGCCGCAGTCGCCTTGGCGGAGTTCGACATTCGGTTCGAGGTCGGCGTCGTCTCGGCCCACCGCACCCCCCAGCGCATGCTCGACTACGCCCGCGAAGCGGCGGGCCGCGGCCTGCGGGTCATCATCGCGGGCGCGGGCGGCGCGGCCCACCTGCCCGGCATGGTCGCCTCCGCCACCGCGTTGCCCGTGATCGGCGTGCCCGTTCCCCTCAAATACCTCGACGGCATGGACTCGCTGCTGTCCATCGTGCAGATGCCCGCGGGCGTCCCGGTCGCCACCGTCTCCATCGGCGGCGCCCGTAATGCGGGCCTACTCGCCGTCCGTATCCTCGCCGCCCACGACCCCGCCCTGCGCACCCGCATGGAACAGTTCCAGGCCGGTCTCGAAACGATGGTCCTGGAGAAAGACGAAGCACTCCGCACCAAACTCCTGGGCTGACCGAGCCGGCCGCCCGGAGCGCGGCGACCGATTCCGTAATGCGTCCCGACCAGTCGAAATGTCGCTGGCCTCGAGCAGGTCGACCACATGCGGTCGCCAGAGCTCAGTACGGTGATCGGGTGGTGACTGGTGAGAGTGGGCGGCCGCGCAATGGCGACAATACGGCTCGGTTTCGGCTGACGGTCGTGGATCAGGCACTGCGGCTGTTCGCCGAGCAGGGGTATGAGGCGACGTCGGTGGATGAGATCGCGGAGGCGGCGGGGATTTCGCGGCGGACGTTCTTTCGGCAGTTCCGGTCGAAGGAAGACGTGATCTTCGCCGATCACGAATCGCAGTTGGCGCAGGCGGCGGAGTTCTTGGCGGCGGCGCAGGGTGATCCGTGGGAGGCGGTCTGTGCCGCGGTGGTGCAGGTATTCGAGCGGTTCACGCAGTGGCGCGAGATCGCCGAGCGGCGGTATCGGGTGGTACGGCGGGTGCCAGCGCTGCGCGAGCGCGAGATCGTGACCGTATTCCGGTACGAGCGGCTGTTCACCGACTATCTGCGTGAGCGGCTGCCCGAGGTGCCGGATCTGGCGCGGGTGCAGTTCACGGCCGCGGTGACGGCCACGCACAACTATCTTTTGCGGCGCATGGTGCGCGGTGAATCGGATGCGGGTGCGGCGGATCTGCGGGTGGAGCTGGCGGCGATTCCGCGCGGTGGCGGGCGTGGGCCGGGCGCCGGCGAACTGGTGGTGGCGGTGTTCCCGCGGGATATGCCGCCGAGGCAGGTCGCCGATCTGGTGATCCGGCAGCTCGATAGTTTGTGACAGGAATCACAGTATGCACTATCTGACACTCAGTGCCATGATGTAACCGCACTTGACGCCCCATTCTGGACGTACACTGGTCAGAAGATGGCACTGAGTGCCGAACGCTGGATATCGACCGGCACCATCGCGACCGACAAACCAGGAGTGTGCCCCCATGGCGGGAAATCCGGACTTCAATCTGTTCCAGTTGGAGGACTTCCACGACGAACTGCGTGCGGCCATCCGCGGACTGGCGGAGAAGGAAATCGCTCCCCACGCCAAGGACGTCGACGGCAACTCCCGCTTCCCGGAGGAGGCGCTCACCGCGCTGAACGCCGCGGGCTTCAACGCGGTGCACGTGCCGGAGGCCTACGGCGGCCAGGGTGCGGACTCGGTCGCCACCTGCATCGTGATCGAAGAGGTCGCCCGCGTCTGCGGTTCGTCCTCACTGATTCCGGCGGTCAACAAGCTCGGCACCATGGGCCTGATCCTCAACGGCTCCGAGGACCTCAAGCACAAGGTGCTGCCGGATATCGTCAACGGCGAGATGGCCTCCTACGCGCTGTCCGAGCGTGAGGCGGGCTCCGATGCCGCCGGTATGCGCACCCGCGCCAAGCAGGACGGCGACGACTGGGTCATCAACGGCTCCAAGTGTTGGATCACCAACGGCGGCAAGTCTTCCTGGTACACCGTGATGGCGGTGACCGATGCGGACAAGGGTGCCAACGGCATTTCGGCGTTCATGGTGCACAAGGACGACGAGGGCTTCGTGGTCGGCCCGCTCGAGCACAAGCTCGGCATCAAGGGATCGCCGACCGCCGAACTGTACTTCGAGAACTGCCGGGTGCCGGGTGACCGCATCATCGGCGCGCCGGGCACCGGTTTCAAGACCGCGCTGCAGACCCTCGACCACACCCGCCCGACCATCGGCGCGCAGGCCGTCGGCATCGCGCAGGGCGCGCTGGACGCCGCGATCGCATACACCAAGGACCGCAAGCAGTTCGGCACCGCGATCGCCGACTTCCAGAACACCCAGTTCATGCTCGCCGATATGGCGATGAAGATCGAGGCCGCCCGTCTCATGGTCTACACCTCGGCCGCCCGTGCCGAGCGTGGCGAGAAGAACCTCGGCTTCATCTCCGCCGCCGCCAAATGCTTCGCGTCGGATGTGGCCATGGAGGTCACCACCAACGCCGTGCAGCTCTTCGGCGGCGCGGGCTACACCACCGACTTCCCGGTGGAGCGGATGATGCGCGACGCGAAGATCACCCAGATCTACGAGGGCACCAACCAGATCCAGCGCGTCGTCATGTCGCGCGCGCTGCTGCGGGGCTGACAGCTCATACCGACCGGGTGTTCCATAATCTGCCGAGTATGGAACACCCGGTCTTTTTTATGCTCTCGTAGCCCCCAATAATTTGGGCGCGCTCTGGCGTCGAAATAAAATCGAAGCCGTTCGGTTGTTTGTTCGTGTCCACGCCAGTGGCGACTCGATGCATGGCCACCGCAGATAAAATATTCGGGAAAGAGATTCGGGCTGATTCGGCGGGCGTCGCTAGAAATTGGCACAGCCGCATCCGCCGGCCTGCGATGCGCTGAGCACGGCCTTTGTAGTTAGGTCGGATCCGACGGGCGAAGCGTTACGCTTTTTTGAGCTACATTTCATACAGAAGTTACCCAAGGAATTTGGGCGCCTTGTTACCTATTTAACCAGCCGCAAGAGGTGGATACTCTACTTCGTAAACAATACGAGGTGGGGTCATGATCAAGATCGTAAATGGACCGCGGTCGGGGATGAATTGGGTCCCGCTGTCCATGACCGAAATGCCATGTCCATTCACGCGAAACGCGATGGACGTGGTCCGAATGCGGGCCGAGGACTATTCGACGGCCGATAACCGGGATTTGGGCCGCGATGGGCCGGTCTGTCCGTATGTCGCACCGTCCATGCGCCGCGACCTGATGTGGGTCGGGCGGATTCCCGACGCGCGTCCGTGGCCGTCATTCGTTCGGCTGGTGCTCTCCGATGCGATGGAGCTGTACCGGACCCCGCCGCCCATCGAAGGTGGTGCGGCGGTACCGCGCACGCTGATCACGGTGTTGCCGGATCCGCAGGACTACAAGCTCGAGCTGGAGGAGGTAGCGATCGAAGCGCTCGCATGGACCAATGGAAAACCGATGTCCGCCGGTCCGCATCGAAGCGACTGATCCGGGCGGTTCGTCATGGCGCACGGCCTGTCGCCCGCCCAGGCCAGGGCTCCCGGGGATATTCAGGTTTTCCCGCTCTCACCAGCGCAGCTGGGCATGTGGTACGCCCAGCAGCTGGATCCCGATGTGCCGCTCTACGAGGCGCAGTACATCGAGATGTGCGGTCCGCTCGATATCGAGCTGCTGATCCGGGCGGGCTGTCGGGCCGCGCACGAGTTCGAATCCGGTGTGCTGCGGTTGATCGAGCAGGATGGTCGGCCCTATCAGGTGGTCGACCACCGGATCGAGACCGAGGTCGGATATCTGGACTTTCGTTCCGCCGCCGATCCGGATGCCGAGGCGCTGCGCTGGATGCGCGCCGATGTCGCCGCGCCGATCGATCTGCTCGGCGATCGGCTCGGGGTATCGACGCTGCTGCGGGTCGGTGCCGACCGGGTGCTCTGGTACTCGCGGGTGCATCACATCGTGACGGACGGCTTCGGCTCGGTGAGCGGGCTGTATCGCATTGCCGAGCTGTACAACGCGGAGCTGGCGGGTGTCGAGCCGCCGCCCGCGACGGCGTCGAGCCTGCGCGAGGTGCACGAATCCGAGATGAGGTATCGCACCTCGACGCGGTTCGCGGCCGATGCGGCGTACTGGTCCGAGCGAATGGCCGACATGCCGCAGCGGTGCAGTCTGGTGGACGCGGTGGCGCCAGCGCATGCGCTCGGGCGCCAGCATCGGATCGAGCTTTCGGAGCTCACGACCCGCCGGATCGATACCGCGGCAGCACGTTTCGGTGTCGGATCGCCCGCGCTGGCCATGGCGGCGCTGGCGCTGTATTACGCGCGCATGACCGGTCAGCGGGATGTGGTGCTGAGCCTGCCGGTCTCCGGGCGGACCAACGCGATGCTGCGGCGTTCGGGCGGCATGCTGGCCAATGTGGTGCCGGTGCGGATCGAGGTCACCGATCGCAGCACGGTCGCCGATATCGTCGCAGCCGTGCGGCTCGAGCTGTCGGGGGCGCTGCGGCACCAGCGGTATCGACACGAGGAGATCCGGCACGGTGCGGGCGATTCCGGTGATGCGGTACCCGGCCGGGGATTCATCGGACCAGTTTTCAACATCATGCTGTTCCCGACCGAGGTCCATTTCACCGGTATCCGGACCGCTCTGCATGTGCTGACCTCGGGCCCGATCGAGGACCTGTTCGTCAACCTGTACCAGCACGGCGCGCACGGCCCGATCCACGTCGATTTCACCGCCAATCCGGAACTGTACGACGCGGATTCGCTGGCCCGGCACCATCACCGGTTCATCGGGCTGTTCGAATCGATGCTCGCCGCGGCGCCGGATACGCCGGTGCGCGAGCTCGACTACTTCCTCGACGACGAGCGACACCTGCACGGTGCGGTGCGCGGGCCGCGGGCTCCCGCGGCGCGGACCTTGCCCGAGGTGCTGGCGGCGGGGCTGGGCGCCGCGGGATCCGATGCGGCCGCGGTGATATGCGGCAATCGGACGCTGCCCTATGGCGAACTCGATCTGCTCTCGAATCGGCTGGCGGGCACGCTGATCGGGCTCGGTGCCGGTGTGGAGGTGCCGGTGTTGGTCGCGCTGCCTCGATCGATGGAATCGGTGCTGGCGTTCTGGGGGGTGGCTCGATCGGGTGCGGCGTTCGTACCGATCGGTACTGGGAATCCGCGTGCACGAGTGTCGCGGATGGCGGCGGAATGCGGTGCCCGCCTGGGGATTACCGTGTCCGAACTGATTCCCGAGTTGCCCGACGAGGTGACCTGGATCGTGCTCGATGACGCGGATGCCGCCGAGTCGCCCGCGCCACCCGGGCCTGCCGAAGTCGTGCGGGCGGAGCAGGCCGCCTACGTGATATTCACTTCGGGGTCGACCGGGGTACCGAAGGGGGTCGTGGTCACCCATGTCGGGTTGGCGGGACTTGTTGCCGCAGCGAGTGCTTCGTCCGGAGCGGGGCCCGGATCGCGGGTGTTGCATTGTCTGAATCCGAGTTTCGACGCCTCACTGCTGGAGTTGCTCGTCGCCTTCTCGGTCGGCGCGACACTTGTGGTGGCCGAAGGGGAGCACACGGCCGGAGGTGAGCTGGCGCGACTGGTCCACGACTGCAACGTGACGCAGTTGTGTTCCACACCAGCGATATTGGCGACCCTGCCCGCTGATGCGCTGAATGGGGTGCGGTCGCTGTCTTCCGGCGGTGATATCTGCCCGCCGGAACTCGCTGCGCGGTTCGGGGTCGGGCGAACTCTACGGAATTCCTATGGGCCGGCCGAGACCACGGTCGCGGTGACCTTCAGCGAGCCGTTGACGGTCACGCGGCCGTCCGGATTGGGGCGGCCGGTGCCCGGGGCCGGATTGCTGGTGCTGGACCGGTGGTTGCGCCCGGTGCCGATCGGGGTCGCCGGTGAGCTGTACATCGTGGGGTCCGGGCTGGCCAGGGGCTATGCGGGGCGTGCGGCGATGACCGCGGAGCGGTTCGTGGCCGATCCCTTCGGTCCGGCGGGGACGCGGATGTACCGGACCGGTGATCTGGTCCGCTGGCAGGCCGGACGCCCGATCGAGCAGAGCGGCAACGGGGCGTCCGGGCGCGCCGATTCGGTGCTGGAATACCTGGGCCGCACAGACTTTCAGGTGAAGCTGCGCGGCATGCGGGTCGAGCCGGGTGAGGTGGACGCGGTGCTCGACGCACATCCCGGGGTCGAAATCGCGGTGACGGTCTTGCGGCGCACCGATGCGGGCGGATCGATATTGGCATCGTATGTCGTTCCGGTTTCCCACGGGAAAATCCCGGTGCGCCTAGATATTTCGGAGGTTCGCGAATATTGCGCACACCGGCTGCCGGGCCATCTGGTACCTGGATCGATCACGGTGTTGGACGCCCTGCCGCTGACCCGCAATGGCAAGATCGACCGCCGCGCCCTGCCGGAACCCGAACCGGCCGATACCGCCCCGGTGCGCGCGGCGGGTACGGCGACCGAACGCGCACTGTGCACGATGTTCGCGGAGATCCTCGGCACGTCGGCGATCGGCGCGGAATCCTCGTTCTTCGCCCTCGGCGGCGATTCGATCATGGCGATCCAACTGGTGTCCCGTGCCCGCACCGCGGGCCTGATCTTCGCGGCCCGTGATGTTTTCGAACACCCGACCCCCGCCGACCTGGCCGGATTCGTCACGACCCGGGCCGAGACCCGTCCGGTGCTGCACGAACTACCCGGCGCGGGCATCGGCCGGGTCCCCCGCACCCCGATCGCCTCCTGGCTGCTCGAACAGCCGACCGACACCCGCCGCTTCGCCCAATCGATGGTCCTTACCCTGCCGGTCGGCATCGAGCGCACTGCGCTGGTGCGCACCGTGCAGGCGGTGCTCGATCGGCACGACATGCTGCGCGGCGTCCTCACGCAGGGCGAGCTCGAGGTCCGCCCGGTCGGTGCGGTCGACGCCGACACCCTGCTGGTCCGCGCGCCGGAGCGGGTCGGCGTCGCGCAGGCGATCGCGGGCGCCACCGATCATCTCGATCCGGAATGCGGGGTAATGCTGGCGCTGGTGTGGCTGGATCCCGGGCCGAAGCGGGCCGGTCGGCTCGTCATCGTCGCGCATCATCTGCTGATCGACGCGGTGTCCTGGCGGATCGTGCTGGCCGATCTGATCGTCGCGTGGGGGCAGATCGCGGCGGATGCGGATCCGGTGCTCGCACCCGTCGGTACGTCGATGCGGACCTGGGCGCACGCACTGGCCGTGGCCGCGGCCGACGATTCCGTGGTCGATGAGTTGGACTACTGGTCGACCGTGCTTGCCACCCCCGATCCGCCGATGCACGGCCGTGGCCTCGACTCCGCCGACGGGATGCCGCTCGGTCATCGTGTTGCTGAGGCAACTGGTGACCTGATGCCAGGACGCGTTGCGGACGATGAGCGTGGTGCCTCGCCGGGCAGAGTTGTCGAGGATGCTGCATTGTCCGAGCAACGTGAGCTGGACACTTCGGTGCTGAGCGGACGCGGTGATACGACCGGTGGGGCGGGGCGGGCTCTCGACAGTGAGCCGGTTGTGCTGACCGGTCGGGGCGATACAGATCTGCACGGCAGCCGCGAGCGGACCGCAGTGCGGCTGCCGGTCGAGGTGAGCCGGACACTGGTCGAGCGGTTGCCGGTGGCGTTGCGGTGCGGGGTGGAGGACGCGCTATTGAGCGCCCTGGCGACTGTGGTGACGCGGTGGCGCGGCGATCGGGGGCCGGTGTTGGTGGGCGTTGAGCGGCTCGGGCGCGATGAGGGGTTGGTGCCGGGGGCGGATCTTTCGCGGACGGTGGGCTGGTTCACCAGTCAGTTCCCGGTGCGATTGCACGTCGAGACGGCGGATGGGCCGGTAGCGGCATTGAAGGCGGTCAAAGAGCAACTGCGTGCGGTGCCGCATGGCGGCATCGGATTCGGGTTGTTGCGGTATCTGAATCCGGTTGGGCGGGAGCGGCTATCGGGGGTGCGGCCGCAGCTCGGGTTCAACTATCTCGGTCAGGTGCCTGCCGTCGGCACGGGGACGCCGTGGTTGCCGGATTCGATTGTCGAGGCTCTGGGCGGCGGGGATCAGGAACTGCCCGCGGCCGGTGCGGTCACGATCGATGCCGTGACTGTTGAGACCGCCGAAGGGCCCGCCCTGCGGGCGGTCTGGCAGTTCCTGCCCTCGGTGCTGGACAGCGCCGAAGTGGAGGTGATCGCACGGCAATGGATTTCGGAGCTGATCGCGCTCGCGGACCTGCTGCGCGCACCGGATGCGGGTGGATTCACCCCTTCGGATCTGCCGCTCGTATCCGCTACGCAAGAGCGGATCGAGGAATGGGAATCGCGGTACCCGGCATTCGAGGACGTCTGGCCGCTGGCACCGCTGCAACGCGGACTCTTGTTCCACGCGCAGCTGGCTGCCGGTCGCACCGACGGGTACTCGGTGCAGACGGTGATCCAGTTCGGGGGCCCGGTGGATGCCGCGCGCCTGGAGCGGGCCGCTGACGCGCTGGTACGGCGGCACCAGGTATTGCGTACCGCCTTCCTGTCCGGGGACGACGCGCCGGTTCAGCTGGTGCTGACCCGGGTAACCGTGCCCTGGACCTATGTCGAGGCGGATCCGGCGGACTTCGACCGACTCGCCGAGACGGAACTCGCGACCCCCTTCGCCCCGGATCGGCCTCCGCTGCTGCGCATGCTGTGTGTGCGGTGCGGCGTAAACGACCTCCGATTGGTGATCACGAATCACCACCTGATCCTCGACGGCTGGTCGATGCCACTGCTGTTCGGCGAACTGCTCACGCTGTACGAAACGGATGGCGATAGTTCGGCATCGGCGCCGGTGGTCTCCTACCGCCACTACCTGGAATGGCTCGCGGCCCGCGACGATGCCGCCGTCCGCACGGTATGGGCCGATGCGCTGGACGGTCTGGCGGGACCGACCCTGGTGACCGTCGGGCGGTCCACCATCGACTCGGCGCCGACATCCACGCGGAATATCGAACTTGCGTTGACCGCATCGAATGTGTCCGCGCTCCAACGTATTACCGCTGACTACGGCGTGACTCTCAATACGGTCGTACAGGTCGGGTGGGCTCTGTTGCTGGCGGAGATGACGGGAGAGCACGACATCGTTTTCGGAGCGACCGTGTCCGGGCGTCCGCCCGAACTGGCCGGGGCCGAACGCATTGTCGGCATGCTGGTGAACACCATTCCGGTCCGGATCACCTTCGCCCCCGACGAGTCGGTCGCGGGCCTGCTGGCGCGCGTGCACCGGGAGCAGGCGGCGCTGCTCGAGCAGCACACGGTGGGGCTCACCGATATTCAGGCGGCGGTCGGGATGGGTCAGCTGTTCGATACCGCGCTCGTCTTCGAGTCGTATCCGGTGGATACGGCGGCACTCATGGCGGCAGCGCAGCGGGCGGCACTGCACGTCAGTGGCTTCCGCGCCCATGACGGCACGCACTACCCGCTGTCGCTGGCCGCGCACGGCAGGGACGGTCTGGGTCTGGTGATGAACTGTTCGGCGCGGTATTTCGACGCCGCGCAGGCGGATCGGCTGGCGGATCGGCTGGCCCGCATACTCGCGCGAATGGGAGCGGACCCGAACCAGTTGGTCATCCGGATGAGCGGAGCCGAACCCGGCGATGTGCTGCGTGCGCGTCCGCAGCCACTGCTGCTGCTCCCCGATATCCTGGCGGGCGGAATCCGGCCGGATCGGGTCGCGATACGTTATGGCACAGCGGAATTGACCTACCGTGAACTCGACGCGCAGTCGAATCGATTGGCCAGGGTCCTGATCGATGCCGGTGCGAAACCGGAAACCGCTGTGCTGCTCGCGCTGCCACGCTCACCCGAGTGCATGGTCGCGATATGGGCCATTGCGAAGACGGGCGCGGCATTCGTACCGGTCGATACGGCACAGCCCGCACAGCGCCTCGCGGATATCGCCGCCGACTGTGGCGCGCTATTCGGGCTGACCGTATCGGGGGTGCGGGATCGGCTGCCCGATTCGCTGCCATGGCGGCTGCTCGACGATCCAGCCGTCGCGGCCCGCACGGCAACCCCGTTGGCGCGCGTGCCATTACGTGCCGGACATCCGGCCTACATCGTGTACACCTCCGGCTCGACCGGAGCACCGAAGGGTGTGGTGGTCACCCATGCCGGGCTGAGCGGGCTGGTGGCCGGCACCGCCGCACGCATCGGAGCCCGGTCCGGAGACCGCGTACTGCACTGTCTGAACCCGAGCTTCGATGCCGCCATCATGGTGTGGCTGTCGACCTTCCACTGCGGAGCAACCCTGGTCATCGCGCCACAGGAGGCGAGTAACGGTGCCGAACTGTCCGCGGTGATCATCGAATCCGCCGCCACTCACGTATTCATACCGCCCGCGGTGCTGGCCACGGTGCCCGCTACCGCGCTCGCCGGGGTGCGAGTGCTCGTCATCGGTGGCGAGCCGTGCCCGCCCGATCTGCCCGCACGCCTCGGCAATGGCCGGATAGTGCTGAACTCGTATGGTCCGGCCGAAACGACGGTGGCGGCGACCTGCACCGGACCGCTGCGCCCGGACGAGCCGGTGGATCTCGGCGCCCCACTGCCTGGAAACGGTCTGACCGTCCTGGATTCGTGGTTGCGGCCGGTGCCGCTCGGCGCGACCGGCGAACTGTATGTGATGGGACCTGGACTGGCCCGGTGCTATGTCGGACAGCCAGGGCTGTCGGCGCGGCGATTCGTGGCGAACCCGTTCGGCGCGGCCGGCGAGCGGATGTACCGCACCGGCGATCTGGTCCGCCGCAGCTCCCGACGGCGACTGGAGTACCTGGGGCGCAATGACTCCCAGTTGAAGCTGCACGGCATCCGAGTCGAGCCGGGGGAGGTCGACGCCGTATTGCGCAAGTGCCACTCGGTCGAGACCGCGATCACGATTCCGCGCCCGGGCCCGGCCGGAGATCAGGTGTTGGCCACCTATGTGGTGCCGACCGAGGCTACCGCTCCGACGGCGGCACAGTTGCGCGACTATCTGTCGCATCGTCTGCCGAGATACCTGGTGCCCGCGACGATCACCGTGCTGACGGAACTGCCGCTGACCGCGAACGGCAAGGTCGACCAGCGCGCGCTGCCCGAACCCGAAGCGGCGGTGGCCGATTACGTCGAGCCGGTCGGCCGGGAGCAGATTGTCGCCGATATCTTCGGTGCGGTGCTCGGCCGGGAACGGGTCGGCGCGGCCGATGACTTCTTCGCACTCGGCGGCGATTCGCTAGCGGCGACCAGGGTCGCGGCCCGGCTCGGCTCGGCCCTCGCGACCTCGGTGCCGGTCGGCATGATCTTCGAAGAACCGACCGTGCGCGCGCTCGCCGCGGCACTCGGCGCCACCGCCCCGATCGACACCGTTGGTCCGCGCAGTGGTGCACGGCCACAGCGGATTCCGCTCTCACCCGCGCAGCAGCGGATGTGGTTCGTCAACCAATACGATCCCGATTCCGGCGCCTATAACGTACCGATCGCGCTGCGGCTCACCGGCCAGGTGGATCCGGCAGCCCTCGAAGCCGCCATGCGTGACGTGCTGGAACGGCACGAATCACTGCGGACTGTGTACCCGGCCCGCGACGGTATCGGACAGCAGGTCATCGTGCCAACGGATTCCGCTGTGCCGGAGCTGGTTCCGATCACCGTCGTCGATAAGGAACTGCCCGGCGCGATCATGGCCTGTGTCGGTGCGGGATTCGATGTGGCCGCCGCGGTGCCGCTGCGCGTCCGGCTGTTCCGGCTCACTGCGGAGACCCATGTGCTGGTGGTGGTGATCCATCACATCAGTACCGACGGCTTCTCGATGGGCCCACTGGCCCGCGATGTCATGACCGCCTACGCCGCCCGGCGGCATGGCGCGGCACCCGACTGGACTCCACTTCCGGTGCAGTACGCCGACTACACGCTGTGGCAGCACGAGCGCCTCGGTTCCGAGCGGAATCCGGAATCGCCACTGGCACAGCAGATCCGATACTGGACCGACACACTCGACGGGCTGCCCGACCAATTGCCGCTGCCCGCCGACCGCCCCCGTCCGGCGACGGCATCATTGCGGGCAGCGACGATCTACCGCGAATTCGGTGCCGAACTCACCGCCGCGCTGGACGCGCTCGCCAGCGCGAACCAATGCACCCGATTCCAGGTGCTGCACAGCGCACTCGCGGTCTTGTTCGCGCGACTGAGCGGCACCACCGATATCGCCATCGGCACCCCCGTCGCCGGGCGCGGCGCCGCCGAACTCGACGATGTGGTCGGCATGTTCGTCAATACCCTGGTACTGCGGACCGAAATCACCGCCGCGGAACCGTTCACCGAACTGCTCGGTCGAGTACGGCGCACCGACCTCGACGCGCTTGCCCACGCCGACGTGCCCTTCGAGCGGCTTGTCGAGCTGCTCGAACCCGCCCGCTCGGCGGCCAGGCACCCCTTGATCCAGACCATGCTGGTGTACCAGAACCTCGCCCCGGTCGAACTCGCACTGCCGGACCTGCGCGCCGAGGCACTGGAACTCGATCAGCGCAGCATCCGCTTCGATCTGAGTATCACGGTGGCGGAGACCGATTCGTCCGGGCTGGGGATCCGGATCGTCTACGCCACCGATCTGTTCGACCGCGCCACCGTCGGGCAGCTGGCCGAGCGTTGGCTGCGCGTGCTGCGCACCGTGGTGGCCGATCCCGCGGTACCCGTCGGTGATATCGAACTGCTCGCCCCCGCCGAACGTCGAGATCTGCTGGCGCGACGGACTCGGACCGCGCAATCACCGCGCGTGCTGGCCGATCTGCTCGCCGATGCGGTCGCCGCGAACCCAACGGGCGTCGCGGTCGTCGACGGCGCCGCGAAGCTGACCTACGCCGAACTCGATGCGCGCTCGAATCGGCTGGCCAGAGTGCTGATCGAGGCGGGCGCATGCCCCGAGGCATTGGTCGCGGTAGCACTGCGCCGCTCGCTCGAGTCGGTGCTCGCGGTCTGGGCGGTGGCCAAAACCGGGGCGGCCTTCGTACCTGTCGATCCCGGCTACCCGGCCGAGCGGATCGAACAGATCATCGCGGACTCGGGCGCGGCACTGGGCATCACCAGGAGCGCGGTCGGGCAGGGTCTACCCGGTTCGCTCAGGTGGCTGACCCTCGATGACCCTGAGGTCATCGAATCTCTCGCCACCACATCGGATTCGCCGATCGAACCGCGACGGATATATCCACAGCACCCGGCCTACGTCCTGTTCACCTCCGGCTCGACCGGCCGACCCAAGGGTGTCGTCGTCACCCACACCGGACTCGCTGGTCTCGCGGTGGCACAGCGCGATCGCGATGGCACCACCAGCGTCTCACGCGTGCTGCACGTCGCCTCACCGAGTTTCGACGCCGCGGTCCTGGAACTGCTGCTCGCGGTGGGCGCGGCAGCGACCCTGGTCATCGCGGGATCTACCGCTTTCGGCGGCACGGAACTCGCGGAACTCCTGGTGCGCGAACGTATTTCGCATATCGCCCTGACACCATCGGCGCTCGCCACCGTCGACCCGACCGGATGCGAAGAACTACGCGTGATCATTACCGGCGGCGAACCATGCCCGCCCGAACTGGCCGCGCGCTGGAGCGCGCCGGATCGCCTGCACTTCAACGATTACGGTCCCACCGAGACCACCATCTGGGCGACCGGCAGCGACCCGCTGCGCGTGGGTGAGGCAGTCACCATCGGCGGTCCCATCGCGGGTATGACCGCGATGGTGCTCGACGAGCGGCTGCGTCCGGTGCCCGAAGGCGTTGCCGGTGAGCTGTATCTGGCGGGTATCGCACTGGCCCGTGGCTATCACGGGCGCGGTGGCCGGACCGCGACACGATTCGTCGCCGATCCGTACGGCCAGCCGGGTGAGCGGATGTACCGCACCGGCGATCTGGTGCGCTGGCGCGGCCGCGACCTGGACTACCTCGGCCGCTCGGATCTGCAGGTAAAGCTGCGCGGTCTGCGCATCGAACTCGGCGAGATCGAATCGGCGCTGCTCACCGATCCGGCGGTGGACCAAGCGGCGGTGCGCGTGCACAGCGATCCGGCGGTCGGCGAACTGCTCGTCGGCTATATCGTCCCGGTGCCGGATAGTGAGTTCACGCCGGACATCATAAAGAGCACTGTGGCACAGCACCTTCCGTCGTATATGGTGCCCGCGGTCGTCATCGCGCTGCCCGAACTGCCGCGCACCGCGAGCGGAAAGCTCGACCGCAAGGCGCTGCCCGCACCCGACCTGCACGGCGGTCGATATCGCGCCGCCGAGACGCCCACCGAACGCGCGGTCGCCGAGACCTTCGGCGAGTTGCTCGGCGTCGCGCACGTCGGCCTCGATGACAATTTCTTTGCCCTCGGCGGCAATTCGCTGACCGCCACCCGCATTGTCGCCCGGCTCGGCGCCGCCCTCGATGTCCGGATTCCGGTTCGCACCGTCTTCGATGCTCCGACCGTCGCCGATCTCGCAGCGGCGATCCGGGCCGGGGCCGCCCCACCCGGCCCGCGGCCCGGACCGCGCAAGCGACCCCGGCACACCCCACTGTCGGCGGCGCAACGGCGCATGTGGTTCCTCAATCGCTACGACCCGTCCTCGGCCGCCCAAAACGTGCCGATCGCGGTCGAGGTCAAAGGCGAGCTCGAACTGGACGCGCTCCGTGCGGCCATCGCGGATGTGGTGGAACGGCACGAATCGCTGCGCACCGTCTATCCGGTGGATGCGGTGGGCGACCCCTATCAGGACATCCTGCCGGCGGCGAAGGCCGAGGTACCGCTGGTAGTAGCCGATATCGGCACCCGGAACGCGGTGGAACTGTCCATCCGCGCCGCCGCCCAGGGTTTCGATCTGACCCGCGAAATGCCGGTGCGCGTCTGGCTGCTGCGCCTGGAGCCACAGCGCTGGATCCTCACCATCGTCCTACACCACATCGCATCGGACGGTTGGTCATTGGCGCCGCTGACCCGCGATGTGCTGCTGGCTTACGCCGCGCGGCGGGCCGGTGGCGCACCGCAATGGGCGCCGTTGCCATTGCAGTACGCCGACTACGCACTGTGGCAGCACGAATTTCTCGGTGTCGACGACGATCCCGAGAGCACGGCGCACCGGCAGTTGGAGTACTGGCGCGACGCACTGGACGGACTGCCGGAAGTGTCGGCGCTGCCCACCGACCACCCGCGACCCACGGTGGCCAGCCACCGTGCCGGCATGGTCGAGTTCGATATCGATATCGCTGTGCAGCAACGGATTCGACAGATCGCGCGCTGGCACGGCGTGAGCGTGTTCATGGTGGCCCATGCCGCCCTCGCCGTGCTGCTCGCCAGGCTGTCCGATGCGACGGATGTGGCGATCGGGTCGGTCACCGCGGGCCGCGGCGACGGCGAACTCGATGATCTGGTCGGCATGTTCGTCAATACCCTGGTCCTGCGCACCCGGGTCGAACCGGACGAGACCTTCGAAAACGTGCTCGCCACCACCAAAGACGCCGACCTGGACGCCTTCGGCAATGCCGATCTGCCCTTCGAGCGGCTGGTCGAGGTGCTCGCACCGGCAAGGTCGACCGCGCATTCGCCGCTGTTCCAGGTGATCCTTGCGTTCCAGAACTTCGATCGCGAACCGATCCGCCTGCCCGGCCTGGAGATCGCCCCGGTGTCGCTGGCCGCGGTCGCAGGCAAATACGACCTGGAGTGGATGCTGGCCGAGGAGGTCGACGCCGACGGCACGCCCGCCGGTATCACCGGAACACTGACCTTCGCCCGCGACCTCTTCGAGGAGACCACTGCGCAGACCTTGACGCGCGAATTCGTTCGGGTACTCCAGGAGGTGACCGCGGATCCGTCCGTGGTCATCGGCGACCTCGATGTCTCCGCACCGCCGGGCACGGTCGTGCACCAGGCGCCGCCGACCACCGTGCGGCGCACCGACCTGCCGTATCGCCCGCCGGTCACCAGCACCGAACACCTCGTGGTCGAGGCCTTCGAAGCCGTGCTCGGCGCGGACCGAATCGGGTTGGACGACAACTTCTTCGAACTCGGCGGCACCTCCATGGTCGCCATCCGGCTCGTCACCGCAATCCGCGAGCGCAGCGGCTTCACCATGCCGGTGCAGTGGATGTTCGGCGAACCGACCCCCGCCGTCCTCGCGCAGCGCCTTACCGAGGGCGACCGGCCAGGGCTCGATCCGGCACTGCGCACCGTGCTGCCTCTGCGCGCGACGGGGACGGGGCCCGGCCTGTTCTGTGTCCATCCCGCGATCGGATTGGCTTGGTGCTATGCCGGTTTGGTGCAGTACCTCGACGGCGACCACCCGATCTACGGCCTGCAGTCACCGGCCATCGCAGCGGGTGTCCGACCCGATACCACCCTCACCGAACGCGCCGCCCGCTACGTCGACCAGATCCTGCTGACCCAGCCCACGGGCCCCTACCGCGTGCTCGGCTACTCCGCGGGCGGCCCGATCGCGCACGCCGTCGCCGTTGAACTCCAGCGTCGGGGCGTCGAGGTATCGCTCCTGGTCATCATGGACGGGCGCGCCGATGTGGAACCGGAGAGCGCCGTCGAGATGCCGCCACCGCAGGTACTGCTCGCGGAATTCGGCGGCATCGACCCCGCACTGCTGGACAACACCGGCGATACCGACGCCTCGCTCGCTGATCGCGCCGCCGAACTGCTGCGCGCCGCCGGCGGCACCTTCGCGGCCCTGACCCCGGCCGATCTCGAGCACCTCTACTACGACTACCAGCAGCTGATCCGGGAAGGCGCCGACTACCGTCCGGCGGTCTTCGACGGTGACCTGCTCTTCTTCAGCAGCACCAATGGCCGACCGGACGTTGTCCCGAATGCCGAAACCTGGCGTCCCTACGTCACCGGAACCATCGTCGACCACCAGGTCGGCCAGGAACACAACAAGCTCACCGGACCCGAAGCGCTCGCGGTGATCGGCCCGATCCTCGCCGCCTACCTGTGCTGACCTTTTCGAGCGACCCGCAAGCGATCGCTACGGCTGACCTTTTCGAGCGACCCGCAAGCGATCGCTACGGCTAGGCCACCAGATCCGCGTATTCCCGGTGCTCGGCGATGTACTTCTCGACATACCAGCAGGTCGGGATGATGGCGAAGCCCTCGGCGCGGGAATCGTTCAGCGCGTACTCGACCACCTGGGCGGCCACGCCACGGCCACGGAACTCCGGGAAGGTCATGGTGTGGTGGAAGTCGCGGATCTTCTGATCGTCACGTTCGGCGTAGTCGGCGTATCCGGCGAGGGTGTCGTCGAGATAGATCTCGAACCGGGTGTCGGCGACATTGTGCTCGAGCCTGGTGGTCATGTTCGGGTGAAACTCCTTCGCGGCCGGGAATGTTCCTAGAGGATCGCGCCTGGGTTGAGGATGCCATGCGGGTCGAGCGAATCCTTGATGCGGCGAGTGAGCGCCATCACATCGGGGCCGAGTTGATCGGGCAGCCACGCCTTCTTCAATCGGCCGACCCCGTGTTCGCCGGTGATGGTGCCGCCGAGTTCGATGGCCAGATCCATGATCTCGCCGAAGGCACGGTGTGCGCGCTCGGTCATCGCCGGGTCGGCGGGGTCGTGCACGATGAGCGGGTGGGTATTGCCGTCCCCGGCGTGTGCGATCACCGAGACCAGCACATCATTGCGGGCGCCGATGGCCGCGATCCCATTGACCAGATCGGCGAGCCGCGGCAGCGGCACACCGACATCCTCGAGCAGCAGCGGCCCGATCTTCTCCACCGCCGGGATGGCGAAACGCCGTGCGGCGGTGAAGGCCTCGCCTTCCTCCGGATCCTCGGTGTGGAAGACCTCGGTGGCACCGGCCTTTTCACAGATGCCCACCATGACTTCGGCTTCGTGCCTGGCGAATTCGCCGGGCGCGTCCGAGCGCGCGACCAGCAACGCCGCCGCCTCGCGATCCAGACCCATCCGCATTTCGTCCTCGACCGCGTTGATCGCCACCGCGTCCATGAATTCGAGCATGGCGGGACGCAGCGTCCCGGTGATGCCGAGGATGGCCTCGGTGGCGGCGGTCAGCGTCGCGAAGCTCGCGACCACGGTGGACTGCGGTGGTTGCGCGGGCAGCAGCCGCAGGGTGAGTTCGGTGATGATCCCGAGTGTGCCCTCGCTGCCGACGAACAGCTTGGTCAGCGACAGGCCCGCCGAATCCTTCAGGCGCGGTCCGCCCAGCCGCACCACCGTGCCGTCGGCGAGCACCACCTGCATGCCGAGCACGTAATCGGTTGTCACGCCATACTTCACACAGCACAGGCCGCCCGCATTGGTGGCGGCATTGCCGCCGATCGAGCACATCTCGAATGACGACGGGTCCGGCGGGTACCACAGACCGTATTCGGCGACCGCGCGTTTGACCTCCGCGTTGAGCAGGCCCGGCTGCACTACCGCGGTGCGGGTGATCGGATCGACCGTGATCGCGCGCATGCGTTCGGTGCTGAGCACGATGCCCCCGTCGACGGCCGTCGCACCACCGGACAGTCCGGATCCGGCTCCGCGCGGCACCACCGCGACCCGGTGCTCGTGCGCCCAGCGCAATGTTGCCGCGACGTCATCGGTGCCGGTCGCACGAACCACCGCCAGCGGCGTGCCCGCATCGGGGTCGCGTGCCCAGTCCTGTCGATAGCCTGCCAACAGGTCGGGGTCGGTGAGTACCGCACCGTCGGGCACGCGGGAGATCAGGTCATGCAGGTCCACACAACTCACGCTATACGGCGGGAAGGCGGGAGTAGACGCTCGACCCTAACAGTCGCGGCCTCGGTTCTCCCTGGAGGTTTGCTACAACGCGGAGACCGGCGGGATGTGGGGCGGTCCAGTGGTGCCGGGCCGGTTCGGCGGTAAGAATTCCGAAGCAAAGGCATCCCGCGGTATCGGGAGGGATGCCCTATCCAAGGTGCGCAGCGACACCAAGGGAGGTTTCATGCAGGTTGAGTCGCCGGATTACCGCGAACTGGTCGCCGCCGTGTTCTCCTACGAATTCGTCGACGGCGATATCGATACCGACGCGCTGTGCCGCATTCACGCGGGCGACGTCAGCGAATGGATCACCGCACTGGATCGCTCCGGCATGTTCGGCAAGACCGCCGTCGCGACCCTGTCCGACAAGTGGCAGCGCGACCCGCGCATGCTCCTGGACGCCCTCCTAGAGGAAGTCGACGACGTCACCCGCCGCCGCTGGCTGGTCGCCTGGTCCGATATGGACCGTCGCGCCCCGCTCACTCAAATCGGCTGATCGAGGCCGGGTACAGGCCACGGCGGCAGCGTCGAGAAGCCGCCACCTGATCTTGTCGCAGCGGGCGCGGTTCGCCCGGTGATCACTTGGCGGACACCTGTGGCTGGCATGCTGGCGGCGTGACGAGCACTGAGGCCGTGGTGGCCGGCTTCTCTCGGTGGTGTGCGGCGGTGGTCGCTCGGCTGCCATGGGGGCTCGACCGGCTTGTCGCGCCGACCTTTCTCGGTTTCGCGCTGATCAATGGCTTCACCTTCGGCGTTGATCTGGCGCTGCTCACGGCGCTGCACGGCTGGTTGGGGCTGCCGGTGTGGCTCGCGGTGACCGTCGCCTATGTCTGCGCGTTCGGGCTCAGTTTCGTGCTCAACCGCACCTTCAACTTCCACTCCCACGCACCCGTCGGCAGACAGGCCGCGGTCTATGTGGTGGTGGTCATCATCAACTACCTCGCCTTCATCCTCGGCGTCGGCAGCGGTCTGACCGCGCTCGGCCTGGAATATCACCTCTCGCGCCTGCTCGCGGGGGCTTGCGAGGCCGTCTACATGTACAGCGCGATGCGCTGGGTGGTGTTCCGCGGCCGCGCGGCGGTGCGCCCGGAATCCGAACTCGCACCCGACGCCTTGTGAGCTCCTGGCATCGGCGGTGTACCGACTACCGCAGCACTTCGGTTCGGTCACCGTCCACCACGACGACGTCATTGTCGGTGAGTGCCCAGTGCGCGACGCCCTCGGCGCGATAGCGGGCGGCCAGTAGTGTGGCCGCGCCGTCCGGGTCGGTCGCGGAGTCCAGATGCGGCACGATCCGGTGGTCGACCAAACCCAGTCCGTCCCACCGTGGTTCGATGCCGCAGGCGGGTGCGACCTCGGCGGGATCATCGATCGATTCCAGGCCGTGCAGATCCGGTGTCAGCAGACAGGCGCCAGCGCTGTATCCGGCGTACACCAGCGCGTCGGCGGCGAGCAGTTTCGGCAGTACGACATCGGCTCCGCTGCGGGCGAATTGGGCGCGCAGTACGAAGGTATTGCCGCCGCGCACCCACACCAGTGGGTATTCGGCCAGGGCCAGCTCCAAATCGGTTGTGCGCCCGATGAAATCGCGCAGGTCCAACACATCGGGGGCGTAGCCGAGCCGGCGCAGCGGGGTCACATCGCTGGTGACCGCGCTCGCCCAGGCCGCGGGCCAGGCGTCACATGCGTTGGGGATCACCGCGACTCGGCCCGGCTCGCCGACAAGTGCGGCGAGCCGGTCGTAGTGCGCACCGAATCGGTAGCTGGACAGGAACAGCCGCACCGAGACTCAGATGGTGAAGGCCAGATTGCGGACCAGACGGTTGCCGAGTTCCTGGTCACCGGAGATGGTGAACTCACCCGCGTGCGTGTCCGCCTCGGTGCGTCCGCCGCGCAGCCGGGCGAACAGGCCGGAGTCCATGCCGACCACCACGGTGGCGGGCGCGTCCAGGGTTTCGACGATATCGGCCCGGCCGTGCACCGCGACATGCAGCGTTCTCGGCAGCGGTCCGGTCAGCTCGAAGGTGATCCGGGAGCCATCCGGTGCCTGCGCGCCCTTGGCCACCGCCCGGCCGATGCTGTTGGTGAGTTCGACAAAGGCCAGCTCGGCGCGCGGTCCGCCCTCGTCGATGGAAACGCCGAGTCCATCGGCGATATCGAGTTCGTGCATCCAGCAGTCGAACAGCCGAACCAGCATGAACCGGCCGTAGCTGACCTTGCCGATCGGCGATACGGTCTCGGCCTCCCATTCGGCATCACCCATACCGGCCAGTGCCGCGCGCCTGCGTTCGGTGACATCGGTGTACAGCGCCAGCAGCCGCCTACCCGACAGCGGTCGCAGCCGATCGACCCAGATCTCGTTGAGCACACCGGTTTCATTGCGCACATGCGGCAGCGTGGTGACGTCGGTCTTGGGCCGGATCGGATCGTGTGCGGGCGGGCGCTCGCCGAGCAGCCACGATTCGGTGCCGACGACATGGGCGACCACATCGAACAACGACCACCCCGGCAGCGGAGACGGTGTGCGCCAACGCTCTTCGTCCAGATCGGCGACCAGGGCCGCGATCGCATCCCATTGATCCGAGAGCAGGTGGGTCAGCTCGCTCCGGTGCAGGGCGGGGGCGGTCATCCTTGTTGTCCTTCCTCATCTTGTCGACCCCCAGCGTCGTCCATGCTCGGCGGTTGTCTCGTCATCGCTGTCCAACGCCGATATTCCGGCCTGGATGGCCGCCGCGGTGGACTGCGGATCATGCGGACGTCGCAGCAGCAGTCCGGCGGCGAAGCTCAGTCTGTCGCCGTGTCGGCGCGGGATCACGTGCAGGTGGACATGCGGGACGGTCTGGAAGGCGGCTGTGCCGTCGTTGAGCACCAGGTTCGCGCCGTCGGCGGCCAGGCCGCTGCGCCGGATCGCCAGCGCGAGCCGGTGTCCGGCACGGAAGATATGGGCACCCAATTCGGCGTCCAGATCTTCCAGCTCGGTGGCGTGCCGTCTCGGGATGATCAGGGTGTGGCCGCGCGCGATGGGGCGAATGTCCAGGAAGGCGCACAGCGTGTCGTCCTCGTAGACCTTGGTCGCCGGGGCCTCGCCCGCCGCGATGCGGCAGAACACGCAGTCGTTCACATGGCCGACCATACGGCGTACGACTCATTGGCGACAGACTCGGGCATGATGCACATCACGCCACTCGAGTTTTGTGTCGCACTGACCTGGATTCGTACCCGAGGGTTAGTAAGGGACCTCTACGTTCGCTCTTGTGGCCGTCACCTGCGACGACAACTATCGAAACCGATAAAGCCCTGATCAACCGCGTGCGCCGGAGGTACTCGCCATGTCCGTCCCGATGTCGCGAATCCGACATACCGGCGGATTCCGGCCGCAACTTGTGACCGTCATCTCAGCTACGCTCACGGCGAGCCGGGTACAGTTGCGAGGATTTGGACGAACTTACTCCCCAGTAACATCGTCCGGCCGTCGACCGGTTGCTTGAAGCTCAGCCAGAGAAGGAAGTCTGACAAGTGGAGACAACGCAGAGCGTAGGCGACCAGTCGCCGCGCGGAGCGCGTGTCGGAGTCGTTCGCGAGTCAAACGCGGGCGAGCGGCGTGTCGCATTGGTGCCGAAGATCATCCCCAGCCTGCTCGAGCAGGGCGTAGAGGTGGTGGTCGAAGCGGGTGCCGGACTCGGTGCGCTCATTCCGGACACGGCCTATGAAGAGGTGGGCGCGACCATCGGTGATCCGTGGTCGGCCGACGTGGTCGTGAAGGTGGCTCCGCCCAGCGACGCCGAGGTGGCGAAGCTGACCAGCGGGCAGACCCTGATCGGCTTCCTCGCCCCCCGCAATGCCGACAACCAGATTCCCGCCTTGAAATCGGCCGGGGTGCAAGCCTTCGCCGTCGAGGCGATTCCGCGGATTTCGCGCGCCCAGGTGATGGACGCGCTGTCCTCGCAGGCCAATGTCGCCGGGTACAAGGCCGTACTGTTGGCCGCCTCCGAATCCACCCGCTTCTTCCCCATGCTGACCACCGCGGCGGGCACGGTGAAGCCCGCCACGGTGCTGGTGCTCGGTGTGGGTGTGGCGGGTTTGCAGGCCCTGGCCACGGCCAAGCGGCTCGGTGGTCGGACCACCGGCTATGACGTGCGCCCCGAGGTCGCCGATCAGGTGCGGTCGGTGGGTGCTCAGTGGCTGGATCTGGGGATCGACGCCGCCGGTGAGGGTGGGTATGCCCGTGAGCTCACCGATGAGGAAAAGGCCAAGCAGCAGCAGGCCCTAGAAGATGCGATCAAGGGCTTCGACGTGGTGATCACCACCGCGCTGGTGCCGGGACGCCCCGCGCCGCGCCTGGTCACCGCCGCGGCGGTGCAGGGGATGAAGCCCGGCAGTGTGATCGTGGACCTGGCCGGTGAGACCGGCGGCAACTGCGAGCTGACCGAGCCCGGCCAGACCGTGGTCAAGCACGAGGTGACCATCGCCTCGCCGCTGAACCTGCCCGCCACCATGCCCGAGCACGCCAGCGAGCTGTACTCGAAGAATATTGCGGCACTGCTGGAACTGATGTTGGTCGACGGGAAGGTCGCGCCCGACTTCGGTGACCAGGTGCTCGCGGACTCCTGTGTTACCCGTGAGGTGGAAGCCTGATGTACACCGAACTGCTGGCCAATATCGCGATCCTGGTGCTGTCCGGGTTCGTCGGGTTCGCCGTTATCTCCAAAGTCCCCAATACCCTGCACACGCCGTTGATGTCGGGTACGAACGCCATTCACGGCATCGTCGTGCTCGGTGCTCTGGTGACGTTGGGCAATGTCGAGGATCCCTCGATCCTGACCCAGATCATCCTGTTCGTCGCCGTCGTGTTCGGAACCCTGAACGTCATCGGTGGTTTCGTGGTCACCGACCGGATGCTGGGCATGTTCAAGGCCAAGAAGGCCGCACCAGTGAAGGTGGATCAGTGATGCATACCTTCGACAATGTGACCTATCTGGTCAACGGTCTCTACATCATCGCCTTCGGCATGTTCATCTACGGTCTGATGGGCCTGACCGGCCCGAAGACCGCCGTGCGCGGCAATCTGATCGCCGCCGCGGGCATGGTCATCGCCGTGGTGGCCACCCTGATCTCGATCCGCCACACCTCGAACTGGATTCTGATCGTGGCGGGTCTGATCGTCGGTGTCGTGCTGGGTGTGCCGCCGGCGAAATACACCAAGATGACCGCGATGCCGCAGCTGGTGGCCGCGTTCAATGGTGTCGGTGGTGGCACCGTCGCGCTGATCGCGTGGTCGGAATTCCTGAACAGTCAAGGCTTCTCGCACTTCGACGAGGAACCCACCATCCACATCGTGATCGGATCGCTGTTCGCGGCGATCATCGGTTCGGTGTCGTTCTGGGGATCGCTGATCGCGTTCGGCAAGCTCCAGGAAATCCTCCCCGGGCGTCCGATCGGTCTCGGCAAGCTGCAGCAGCCGCTGAACCTGCTGCTGCTGCTCGGCGCGATCGCCGCCGCCGTGGTCATCGGTATCGGCGCCACCAAAGACGGTGTGCCCCAGTACTGGATGATCGCGGTGCTCGTGCTCGCCGGTGTGCTCGGCCTGATGGTCGTGCTGCCCATCGGTGGCGCGGATATGCCGGTCGTCATCTCCCTGCTCAACGCTTTGACCGGTCTCTCGGCTGCCGCGGCGGGTCTGGCGTTGAACAACACCGCCATGATCGTGGCGGGCATGATCGTCGGCGCGTCCGGCACCATCCTGACCAACCTGATGGCCAAGGCCATGAACCGCTCCATCCCCGCCATCGTCGCCGGTGGCTTCGGTGGCGGCGGGACCGCTCCCAGTGCCGGTGGTGGCGAGCAGAAGCAGGCCAAGGCCACCTCCGCCGCCGACGCCGCGATCCAGATGGCCTACGCCAACCAGGTCATCGTGGTCCCCGGCTACGGTATGGCCGTAGCCCAGGCCCAGCACGCGGTCAAGGAAATGGCCTCGCTGTTGGAGGCCAAAGGTGTCGAGGTCAAATACGCCATTCACCCGGTCGCGGGTCGTATGCCCGGCCACATGAACGTGCTCCTCGCCGAGGCCGAGGTCTCCTATGACGCGCTCAAGGAAATGGACGACATCAACGGCGAATTCTCCCGCACGGATGTGGCTTTGGTGATCGGCGCCAACGACGTCACCAACCCCGCTGCGCGTGAGGACTCCTCCAGCCCCATCTACGGCATGCCGGTCTTGAATGTCGACCAAGCGAAGTCCGTGATCGTGCTGAAGCGGTCGATGAACTCCGGCTTCGCCGGCATCGACAACCCGCTGTTCTACGCCGACCACACCTCCATGCTCTTCGGCGACGCCAAGAAGTCCGTCGGTGAGGTCACCGAGGAACTGAAGGCGCTGTAACCCGCTACAGCGCGGCAAATTTCACGGCGCCGGCCCTCTGTTCGATACGAACAGGGGGCCGTTCGCTATTCGCCCTCAGCATGCAAGGGCGTCCGCCTCGACCCGTAGCCGATCCGGCTGATCCGGTGGCGCATCACAAAAGGCGGGCCATCCTTACCGCAAATGCCGCTCGCGCGCCTCGACCGCATCCTTGGCCTCCCGCAGGCTGCTGCCCGGATCGAGGTCGCGATAGAGCTTGATGGCCTGGATCTTCTTGCCCTGCCGAATGAGTTCGTCGATTTCTCCGGAGGCCGCCGCCGGGACGAGATCGGGGAGACCGAGGTGCTTGATGATCATGTCGAGCTTGCGCTCGAGGCGATCGATCCTGCGCTCGAGCCTGTTGTTGTCGAACATCTCTCGAACTTACCGATATCGCTGGGGCGCGTCGCTATTCGCTCGGACAGCGCAATGCTTCCATGACGAGGCCGAGCAGGCGGTCCGGTTGGTCGGGATCGCTGCCATGACGTGCTGCGAGGGCAATGCCCACGACCAGTTGGATGACATCGTCCACAGCGATATCCGCGCGGATGCCACCGGTGCGCTGCGCTCTGGCGAGTAGGGCGGCACCTGATCGGTGAATGGCCAGCTGGCAGTCGAAATCCAAGTCGACCGGTCCGGCCAGCACCGCGCCGCCCAGGCCGTGGTCGGTACGGGCGTGGACGAGCAGAGCCCGCAGCCAGTCGGTGAGCGCCGTGGTCGGCTCGGTCGAACTCAGCGCCTCGGCATGCCCGCAGAGCGCTTCGATCCGCTCGCGTAGTACGGCCGCCTGCAGTGCCTGCCGGTTGGGGAAGCGTCGGTAGAGGGTCCCGGGACCGACTCCGGCGCGGCGGGCGATGTCATTGAGGGAGGCCTCGGGGCCCTCCTGGGCGAATGCGGCGGTCGCGGCCTCGAGTACGCGTTCGTAGTTCCGCTGAGCGTCGACTCGCATACACACCCCTTGTTAACCGGAGAAGTTCTCCGTTATCGTACCGTCAGGGAAGCGGAGAACTTCTCCGGTTTAGCGTAGGGAGCACGGTGATGGTGGAGCATGAACTCGGTCGCGTCGGCATCTGGACCTTCGCCTTCGACGGACAACCGGTCGGGCGGGTGCGCGATGCCGCCGCCGAAATCGAGGAATTGGGTTACGGCGCACTGTGGTTCGGTGAGGGATTCGGCCGCGATGCGGTCGGGCAGGCTTGGCTGTTGCTCGGGGCGACCGAGCGGATCGTGGTCGCCGCCGGCATTGCCAATGTGGCACTACGTGATCCGATGGCCATGGCCACGGCCGAACGCGCACTCGGCGAGGCGTTTCGCGGCCGCTATCTACTCGGGCTCGGCGGCCAGCGGGTCGGTGGCCGACCCATCGAAGCCGGTGGCTACACGATTCCATCCGGTGGCAAGCCGCTGGCGCTGATGCGCGGATATCTCGATGCGATGGACGCCGTCCCGCAGTACGTGCCGACGCCGGACCCCGCGCCGCGACGGGTCCTCGCGGCGCTCGGACCCAAAATGCTGGCCTTGGCCGCCGAACGGACGTGGGGTGCGCATCCCTTTCACGCGCCGGTCGAACACACCGCGGATGCACGGCGGATCATCGGGCCGGCGGCGTTTCTCGGTGTCGAGCAGGTCGTCGTTCTCGATACCGACCGGGCGCGGGCCCGCGAGGTGGCCAGGGCGCATATCGCCGGGTATCTCGAATCCGCGCCGCATCAGGTGGCCAATCTGCGCCGATGCGGTTTCGGTGACGAGGATATTGTGGGCGGTCCGAGTGCGCGGCTGGTGGATTCGGTTGTGGCATATGGCGATGTGGATGTGATCGGCGAGCGCATTCGGCAGCATGTGGACGCGGGTGCCGATCACGTGTGTTTGCAGGTTCTCACCGCCGATCCGATGGCGCTGCCGCTTCCGCAATGGCGGGAGCTCGCCGCGCTCGTGGACCGACCGCTATTTCCGTTGGGGGCCGACCACTCCGGCGTAGCGGCAGCACAGTAGTACGGCGATGAGCGGGACGATCATGGCGGTGGTGAGGGGAACGATGGTGGTGATCCAGCCGATGATGGAGGGGCCGGCGAGCAGGCCGAAGTAGCCGAGGCTGAAAACGCGCGACATATCGGTCGCCGCCGTGTTGGAGCCGAGATTGCCTGCGGCGGTGAAGATTTGCGGTATGCCGCCGGAGACGCCGAGGCCGCACATGGCCCAGCCGAGCAGCGTGAGCGGTACCCATCCCGATGTCATGATCAGCACCAGCCCGCATGCGGCGAGCACTGTGCCGTAGCGGACAACGGCGACGCGGCCGACGGCCCCGGCCACCCGGTCGGTGGCGAAGCGGCCCGCGGTCATGGTGCCGGAGAATGCGCCGAATGCCAGTGCGGCGGTGGCGTCGTCGACATCGAGGTGGTCGCGGACCTGCAGTGCGCTCCAGTCGGCGGCCACGCCCTCGGTGAGCAACAGCGCGAATGCGATTGCGGCCAGTGCCAGGACTTTTCGGGAGCGGTCCGCCGCGTCGGAGGTCTCAGCGGCGTTTGATGCGGTTGTGCGGGTGGGCGTTTCGGATCCGCTGCCCGCGTCCTGCACGATCTGGTCCTGTCGATGGCCCTCCGGAATATGGCGCTGCCCGGGTGGGCCGACGCTGGGCGAATCTGGGGTGAGCGGGGCCGGATCGGGCTCGTCCGCCGATCCGGTATCGCCGAGCAGGCGCGGCACGAGTGCGCCGAGCACCAACAACCCGCCCACCGCGGCGAGCGACAATGTCAAGCGCAGATCCCATCCCGCGCCCTGGGCGGCTGCCCCCAACAGCGAGCCGAGCAAGCCACCACCGGAGAACAATGCGTGGAATGCCGACATGATCGGCCGCCGATACGCCCGCTCGACATGTACCGCCTGGGTATTCATCGAGACGTCGAGCGCGCCGTTGCCGAAACCGAAGCAGGCCAAGGCGATCGCCAGGGTGACCGGCCCGGTCGCGAGCCCGGGTCCGAGCACCGACACCGCGGTGATCGCCGCGGCGGCCGCCACCATGGTCCGGCTGCCGAATCGGTCCGCCAGCGGCCCCGCGATGCGCATACCGACAATGCCGGCACCGGCCAGCATCAGAATGAACATGCCGAGGGTGGAGTGCGCGATACCGGTCCTATCGGTGATGGCCGGGATGTGCACGACCCACATGGCCAACAGGAAACCGTTCAGTGCGAACACCACGAATACCGCGGCGCGCGCTATCCGGGTCTGCGGATCGATCGTCGTGGTGGCCACCGATTCGACGGTACCGATTGATCAGCCCGCGCGGTTCGCGATCGGCACCTCGAACCGGCGCTATCCGGGCGCGTCCGTATGCGACCGCCTGGTCGCGGTTGAGCCAGGAACCGCGCGGGGAGTCGGTCCGGGACATCATCGGCTCGGTTGACCGGCTCCGCGGATCTCGCCGTTGAGACCGGCGTCCGCGCGGTGGTCTCTGCATCTTTTCAACTATTTTACGAGCCCTGAATGTTCCAGACTTCTGTGGCTGCCGTCACATCGGCGAAATCCCGGAAATCTTTCGGTTCCCGCCCCAGCGCCCGCCGTACGCCATCTCCGGTTTTGGAATTTCTACCGTCCAATACCGTGCCGAACAGGTAGTCGAGCAGGCTGACCACATCGGCGGGAACCTGGTATTCGGTCAGCGCCGCGACGAAATCGGTGCGCGAGATCGGGATGAACTCGATCGCACGTCCCGTCGCCGCGGCGATCTCGGCGACCGCCTCGGCGAAGGTAAGCGACCTCGGTCCGGTCAGTTCGTAGAGTTCGCCGCTATGTCCGTCCTCGGTCAGCGCGGCGACGGCGACATCGGCGATATCGTCGGCGTGCACGAACGGTTCCGGCACATCGCCATTGGGCAGCGCCACCGCACCGGCGAGGATGTATTCGAGGAAGGCGCCCTCGCTGAAATTCTGTGCGAAGAAGCTGCAGCGCACGATGGTCCAGTCCAGCCCCGAGCCCTGCACTATCCGCTCACTCTGCTCGGCCTCCGGCTCGCCGCGACCGGAGAGCAGGACGAGCCTGCGCACCCCATTGGCCTTCGCCGCGTTGACGAATGCGCGGATGGTGTCGGGCGCGCCGGGCACCGCCAGATCCGGCTGGAATGCGATGTACACCGCGTCGACACCGAACAGCGCCGGTGTCCAGGTGCCGCGATCGGCCCAGTCGAACGGGATCTCGGCCGTGCGCGATCCGATTCGGACCGCGTGACCGGCCGCGCGGAGCCGGGCGACGACGCGGCCGCCGGTCTTGCCCGTGCCGCCGGTGACGAGGGTAAGACGCTGGTGAGAGCTGCTGTTGGTCATGTTCTCAGTACATCGGCGTCGGCCGCGACGAAACATAGTTCAGCGGCTCGTGATCATGCGTCAGCGTCTACTGTTGATGTGTGGATGCGCTCGCCAGTCTGCTCGAAGGTCCACGCGCCCGAGGTGCGTTCGTCATGTGTTCACTGCTCGATGCGCCGTGGTCGCTGCGCATCCAGGACCGGGCACCGCTGACGGTGGTCTCGATGATCCGCGGTACGGCCTGGATCATGACCGATGCGGCCGGCAGTAAGCCACGGGAGCTGAGCGCTGGCGATATCGCGATCTTCCGCGGTCCCGAGCCGTATACAGTCGCCGACGATCCGGCCACCGAACCGCAGATATTCATCGATCCGGGCAATGTCACCAAGACGGCCGACGGTGAAATCCTCTGCGAGACACTGAGTCTCGGTGTGCGTCAGTGGGGGACCGATGCGAACGGTGCCACGCTGATGGTGACCGGCACCTATGAGTCCGCGGGCGCGGCCAGTCAGCGGCTGCTGCGTGCCCTGCCGCCGGTAATCGTGCTGCAGCGCGGCGATTTCGATACCCGGCTGCTCGACATCCTGGTCGACGAGGCCACCAAGGACGAGCCCGCGCAGGGCGCCGTACTGGACCGGCTGCTCGATATGGTGCTGATCGCGGCCCTGCGCGCCTGGTTCGCCCGTAATGACGCGCCCGCCTGGTATCACGCCTATAGCGATCCGCTGGTCGGCAAGGCGCTGCGCCTGCTGCAGCACAATCCCGCGCACGGCTGGACGGTCGCCAGCCTGGCCGACGCGGTCGGTGTCTCGCGGGCCGCGCTGGCCCGCCGCTTCACCGATCTGGTCGGTGAGCCGCCCATGTCTTTCCTCACCGAATGGCGCCTGGCCCTGGCCGCGGACCTGCTGCAGGAATCCGATGCCACCATCGAATCCATTGCCCGCCAGGTCGGTTACGGCAGCGCGTTCGCCCTGAGTACGGCGTTCAAACGCCACTTCGGCGTGAGTCCGCGCGACCACCGGCAGGGCACCACCCCGGCTGAGCTATCGTCGGCCGGGTGACGCAGCAGTATCCAGTCCTCTGGCCGGTGCCGACCCGCTGGGCCGATAACGACCACTACGGCCACGTGAACAACGTGACGTACTACTCGTACTTCGACACCGCGGTCAATGCCTGGCTGATGCACGCCACCGGCACGGATATCCGCGAACTGCCGGCCCTCGGCGTGGTCGCCCAGACCTCCTGCCAGTACCACGGCTCGCTCAGCTTCCCGGACCAACTCGAGGTCGGCCTGCGCATCTCCCGCCTCGGCCGCTCCAGCATCACCTACGACCTCGCTATCTTCCGCAAGGACGGCGACGCCCTCGAACTCGCCGCCACCGGCACCTTCGTCCACGTCTACGTGGACAACGAAACCCGCAAGCCAGTAGAAATCCCCGAAATAATCCGCACCGCCGCCACCACCCTCCTCACCGACTGACCCGCGCCGGACGATGCGGTGGCCGAAGACCTTGTAGGACACTACTTCCATGGCTGATCAGCGAGTATTGACTGCTTCGGTGCACCGGGAAGAGGACTGGTATGTCGCGCGGTGCCTCGAGGTCGATGTCGCCAGTCAGGGCCAGACGATCGAGGAGGCCCTGAGCAATCTGCGTGAAGCGGTCGCGCTCTACCTCGCTGAGACGCCAGAACCCCAGCTAACGGCCACGCCATTGGTGACTTCATTCCAGGTTCCCGGTACTGCGGCGTGAGCCCGGCGCTGTCGGACCTTCCGGTGCGGAAGGTCTTGCGGGTCTTGGAATCTAACGATTCTTCGACAAAAGACGGGTACCGGACGACTGGGGTGAACTACGGGAGATCACTCGTGATTGCTCGTGGTTCGGGACACCTTCACGCTCCACCTATGACGTCGTAGCTGTTATCGCTCGCCGAGGAAGAGGGCGGCGAGCCGCGGCAGGCGAGCATGCATCTCTGCGGTGTCGTCGAACTCGAACTTCTCGCCCATGTCGTGCTCGGCCTTCTCGGCTCCCTGCTGACGGGCTTCCAGGGTCTCCCAGAAGGAACATTCGTCGTTGGCGAGCCGCGCATATGCGGTGGCGCAGACGAACCCGAACATCTCGTAGAACAGGGTGTAGTCATTGCCTTCGGCCGCGGCCTTGATCACCGCGGGGTGGTCGGCCAGGCTGTCGGGAGACTCCGTGACTCGCTCGAACCAGTCCCTGCCCAATGCGATCACTCCGGCACGGAAGTCGGTGAAGCTGTCGTCGGAGCATCCGCCGCCGATCAGGTACGCCGCCGCCCAGATGTCCCACCGGCAGATGATCGCGTCGATCGCGTCGAGGCGTTCCTGGAAGTCGAGGATAGCCTCCAGTGATCCCCCCGCTATCAGTCGATCAACCAGTGCCTCGTGTGCTGGCTTGTGACCGGCCAGGGCTGATTCGACGAGACTCCAGAATTCGTCCATGCTCACGGCCGCGAACACTGCCATACAGATCCCGGATGCCACTCCCGAGGGGTGCCGAGAACCGATCGGTTACGAACACATGCGAACGGCTGGCAGTCACGCTGTCTATCGTCGCGAAGACGGCAGGAACCATGGTCGTGCCGGCTCTCCGAGAGCTGGCTCCTCATGCCGAAGTCCAGAAAATGTAGGGAAACTCGCCGACTAGCCCCAGTATCGGGCCCACCGACCGCCACTCCGCATCGAATCGCTACGCGATACCGCGCTCATATCACTATCTTGAAACCCTGATTGCACTCGAGGTCAAGGGAATTCGCGCGATCAGGCGCGTGAACGATCGGCGGATCCGGCCAGCCGATCCAGCAGCGGAGCCGTGCGCGGCCCGACGAATTGCTGCATCACCAATGCCATATTGGTGCGTTCCACCCCAGGGATCTTCAATATCTGCCCGGCAATTCGGTACAGGTCGTCCGCATCCTGCGCCACGACCCGCACGGTGAGATCTGTCAGCCCGGTCATGCCACACACTTCGGTCACCTCCGGCACCCGGGCGAGTTCGCCGACCACCGAATCCAATCGATGCTGATCGACGACGACGGCGACGAAAGCTGCCAGCGGGTAGCCCAGCGCCTGCGGTTGCACTCGACGTTCGAAGCTGGCGAGCACACCGCTCGCCTCCCAGCGCGACAGTCGCGCCTGCACGGTATTGCGGGACAACCCGAGCCGGGTTGCCAGCTCGACGCCGGTCGCGCGTGGGTTGGCGACCAGCTCGAGCAACAGCCGCGCGTCGGTGGCGTCCAGGGGCACGTCGGCGGGTTCTCTACTGGTCATACAACGCAGTATGACACCAGTTCGGTGGAGAGATTTGGGCATTCTGCTCACTCGGGTGGAGATCACTTGCGCACTTCGCCTCCTCGTGGATGCTATGTGATATAGGGCACACCCGCCCGGCTCGCGGTCAGGAGGCGATCCCGAATGACGAACAAGTCCGAGTACCCGGTTCAGTTGGTCCAACCCGACGGCCGTCGCGTGTTCGATCGCGAGCATGCCGCCCTGATCACCGATATCGGGCCCGAACAGTTGCGCGCGCTGTACCAGGACCTGGTCGTGACCCGTCGGATCGACGTCGAGGCAACCGCGCTGCAACGGCAGGGTCAGCTCGGCTTGTGGGCGCCGATGCTCGGGCAGGAGGCCGCGCAGGTCGGCTCGGCGCACGCCTTGAACCCCGACGATTACGTCTTCTGCAGCTACCGCGAGCACGCCGTGGCCTACTGCCGCGGCGTCCATCCCACCGAACTGACCCGGATGTGGCGCGGGGTCGCGCACTCCTGCTGGGATCCCGGCGCGGTCAACATGACCAACCCGAATATCATTGTCGGCTCGCAGGGCCTGCACGCGACCGGCTACGCCTACGCCGCCCACCTCGACGGCGCGGAGATCGCGACCATCGCCTACTTCGGTGACGGTGCGTCCAGTCAGGGCGATCTCGCCGAGGCGCTCGGCTTCGCCGCGAGTTGGAGCGCGGCAGTGGTGTTCTTCTGTCAGAACAATCATTGGGCGATCAGTTCCCCGGTCCGCATTCAGAGCGCGACCCCGATCGCGCGGCGCGCCTACGGATATGGGATTCCGGGTGTGCAGGTCGACGGCAACGATGTACTCGCCGTGCTCGCGGTCACCCGACAGGCCGCCGCGCGGGCCAGGACCGGTGGCGGTCCCTCCTTCATCGAAGCCCTCACCTATCGGATGGGCCCGCACACCACCGCCGACGATCCGACGCGCTACCGCTCCGCCGCCGAGACCGAGGAGTGGGCCCGCCGCGACCCGATCGAGCGAATGCGCAAGTTGCTGGAGCGAGAGACGCTGTGGGACGAGGCATTCGAGCGAGAGGTCGCCGCGCGCGCGGATGAAGTCGCGCACCAGGTGCGCACCGCGACCATCGATATGCCGGATCCGGCACCGTCGCAGCTGTTCGATCACGTCTATGCCACCTCGCATCCGCTCATCAGCCAAGAGCGTGGCGAGTACGCGGCGTACCTGGCCGGTGATCCCGGCGAGGCCACCGCGCGACCGGAAGGAGTTCCCAGATGATCACGACCTTCGCCGCCGCACTCAATGCCGGGCTGCGACGGGCCATGGACGACGACCCGAAGGTCGTGCTGATGGGGGAGGATATCGGTCGCCTCGGCGGGGTGTTCCGGGTGACCGACACTCTGCAGAAGGATTTCGGGAACAACCGCGTCATCGATACGCCGCTGGCCGAATCCGGCATTGTCGGAACGGCTTTCGGTATGGCGCTGCGCGGCTGGCGGCCGGTCTGCGAGATCCAGTTCGACGGCTTCGTCTATCCGGCCTTCGACCAGATCGTCTCGCATGTCGCCAAGATCCACTATCGGACGCAGGGAAAGGTGATCGCGCCCATCACGATTCGCATTCCGTTCGGCGGTGGAATCGGTTCGGTGGAGCATCACTCCGAGTCGCCCGAGGCGTATTTCGCGCACACCGCCGGACTGCGCGTCGTGACACCGAGCAATCCCGCCGACGCGTATTCCATGATCCGCCAGGCGATCGCGCTCGATGATCCGGTGATCTTCTTCGAACCCAAGCGGCGCTACTGGGATAAGGCCGAGGTCGACTTCGATGCCGACGCGCTGCCGCTGCACCGGGCCCGCGTCGTCGCCGATGGTGACGACGCCACCATCGTCGCCTATGGCGGCACCGTTGCTTCCGCCATCACCGCCGCGAAAATCGCTGCGGAGGAAGGTCATTCGCTCGAGGTGATCGATCTGCGCAGTCTCTCGCCGATCGACTTCGACACCATCGAGGCATCGGTGGCCAAGACCGGCAGGCTGATCGTGACGCACGAGGCGCCGGTCTTCGCCGGACTCGGCGCCGAGATCGCCGCGCGGATCACCGAACGCTGCTTCTACTACCTGGAGGCGCCGGTACTGCGCGTCGGTGGATTCGACATCCCCTACCCCCCGGCTAAGCTCGAAAAGCACCACCTGCCCGATCCGGACCGCATTCTCGCCGCGGTCGATCGCTCGCTCGCCGCCTGACTACCGCTCACTGAGAGGTGCCCAGTGGAAGATCGCGCTCCCGCCGACGATCAGGGCCATATCCTGGAATTCCGACTACCCGATCTCGGCGAGGGACTCGCTGACGCGGAGTTGGTGTCGTGGTCGGTGGGTATCGGCGAGACGGTACAGCTGAATCAGACGATCGCCGAGGTGGAGACGGCCAAGGCGGTGGTGTCGCTGCCCTCGCCCTTCTCGGGCACGGTGGTCGAATTGCTCGCCGAACCCGGCCAGACGATCGCGGTGGGCGCGCCGTTGATCCGGGTGCGCAATGACCTGGAGATGGCGGCCGCGCAGGAGGGGGCGAACGGGCGGACCTCGGTACTGGTGGGGTACGGGCCCGAAGGGGAGCCGGTGTCCCGGAGACGGCGGCCCGCATCAGCAGAATCTGCTGCGCCGCAGGATGATTCACAGGTTGCCACCGGAAAATCCGGCGGGCTCGGGGCAAGCGATAGGTCAGAGATGCGCCGAGCCGCAGCCACCCCGGCGGCACGCAAACTAGCCAAGGAACTCGGGCTCGACCTCTGGTATATCGCGGGTTCGGGCCCCGATGGCGCGGTGACGGTCGATGACGTGCGCGGCGCGGTCCCGGTATCGCAGCCGCGGGCCGTGGCGAACAGCATCGGCGACCAGGCCACCACAACACCCGCGCCGCCCTCGGTCACGGATCCGAACGCGGGGATCATTCGGCCCGCCGTTCGCGAGGAACGCATGCCGGTCAGCGGGATTCGCAAACGCACCGCTGCCGCAATGGTGATAAGTGCCCGCACCATCCCGCAGGCCAGCACCTTCGTCACCATCGATTTCACCGCGTCGATGGAATTGCTCGATCACCTGCGCACCACCAAATCCTTCGAGGGCCTGACCCTGACGCCGCTGGCCCTGGTCGCCAGGTCGGTGCTCGCCGCGCTCGCGGAGTATCCCGGTATCAACGCGTTCTGGGACGAGGCGAATCAACAGATCGTCACCAAGCACTACGTGAACCTCGGCATCGCGGTGGCCACCGAACGCGGTCTGATGGTGCCCAATCTCAAGGAAGCCCAGGCATTGAGCCTGCGCGATCTGTGCCGCGAAATCGGCTGGCTGGCCGAGACCGCCCGTTCCGGCGCTGCCACGCCGACGGATCTGCGCGGCGGCACCTTCACCATTACCAATGTCGGCGTCTTCGGTGTCGACACCGGTGTTCCGCTGGTCAACCCGGGAGAGGCGGCCATCCTGTGCCTCGGCTCGATCCGTAAGCGCCCGTGGGTATTTCGCGATGAGCTCGCCGTTCGCTGGGTGACCACCCTCGGTATCAGCTTCGACCACCGGATGATCGACGGTGAGCTCGCCTCCCGGTTCCTCGCGACCGTCGCCGGATTGCTCGAGGACCCGTTGACATTGCTGAGTCGCATGTAAGCGGAGCGCAGGCGCGGTTGCACCCTGCGGAGGCTGCCGCTGCACCCCGAAGTTCAGGGCAGGCCGCTCAGCCCCAGCCGCACTGTCTTTCAGCTCGTGCTATCCCCGAAAAGACGTCAGCCTTGGCGGTGAGCAAGGACTTGGCGGACGAGCAGACCCACGACCAGGGCCCAGAAGGCCGCCCCGATGCCGAGGAACCCGACGCCGGAGGCGGCGATCAGGAAGGTGACGACACCCGCCTCGCGGTGTTGTTCGGACTTCAGCGCACCGGCCAGCGCCGCGGCGAGGGTGGCCAGGAGGGCGAGTCCGGCAACGGTTTCCAGAGTGCCCTTGGGGGCAGTGGCGATCAGCGTGACGAGCGCGGCCGAGCCGAGGGCGAGGACCAGGTACGTGGCGCCGGCGGTACATGCCGCGATCCAGCGGCGCCGCGGATCCGGGTGTGCGGCCGGAGCCGCCGAAAGCGCGGCGCTGATCGCGGCCAGGTTGATGGCGTGGCCGCCCGCGGGTGCGCCGAGGATGGTGCCGATACCGGTGACGGTCATCGAAGCGCGCCATGGCACTTGGTAATCGAAGGACTTCATCACGGCGGTGCCGGGAATGTTCTGGGAGGCCATGGTGACGATGTAGACCGGGATGGCGATGCCGATCACCGCCTGCCAACTCCATTGCGGCACGGTCAATTCGAGCGAGGGCGCCATGGCGGCGAGATCGAGATGTTTGTGCTGCACCGCGATGCTGATGCCCGCCCCGATCGCGGCGGTGGCGAAGGCCGCGATCACCGCCGAGCGCTTGGCGAATCGCTGCAGCACCAGCCACACCACGATCACCGGGACGACTACCGCCGGACTGGTCTGCACGGCCTTCACCGGCGCGAGACACAGCGGCAGCAGCACTCCGGCGAGCATGGCCTGCGCGATCTCCACCGGAATCGCGGCGACCAGATTGCCGAGTCGCTGCCAGAGTCCGGTGATCACGATCAGCACTCCGGTGATCGCGAACGCGCCGACCGCCGCCGCCCAGCCACCGGCGACCGCGCCCGTGCTGGCGAGCAGTGCCGCGCCCGGTGTCGACCAGGCCAGTGTGATGGGCAGCCGATACCGGTAACTCAGCAGCATCATGCCGATGGCCTGGGTCACGCAGAGCGCCAAGAGTCCCGATGCCGCCTGCGCCGAGGTGGCGCCCACCGCGGTCAAACCGCTGAGCACTACCGCGAATGCGCTGGTGAACCCAACCAACGCGGTCACGACACCCGCGGCGAGCGGCTGGGAGAGCCGCACCTTCGCGGTAGCCGATGCTGCTGGCGAGGGTTCGGCGAGCGCCGGAGAAAGCCTGGACATTTCAGGGATCCTCCCCGGTCATCAGTCCAGTTGTCACAGCCAGTCGCTCGAAACTGGACTGAATTGCCGAAGCTCACACCCACACGAGGGTGTGCGCAGCCGGCAGAAAGGGATGTTGTCTACCCGCCGGTACCTTTCATGGCGCACTGACATCTGTGCTAGGGAATGCGTAGGGTGAGGAATGTCGGTGCTCGTAGGGTACGGATTCAGAACTAGGAGCTTTGTTGGGCGCGGTACTGATCTCGACGAATGAACTTCGGGAAGTATTGGCGGACAAGCGGGTTCGTCTACTCGATGTGCGGTGGGCGCTGGGCGATCCGGACGGCCCGCAGCATTATCTGCGAGGGCATATCCCGGGCGCGGTCTTCGTCGACCTGGAAACCGAACTGGCGGCGCCACCGTCACCGGCGCGTGGGCGGCATCCGCTGCCCGATCCGACGCAGCTGGAGAAGTGCGCGCGCAGCTGGGGTGTGTGCAACGGCGATCGGGTGGTCGTCTACGACGCGACCGGCGGTATGGCCGCGGCCAGGGCCTGGTGGCTGTTGCGCTGGGCCGGGATCGTGGATGTGCGCATTCTCGACGGCGGCCTGCCCACATGGATCGGTGCGGGCGGCGACATCGCCACCGGCGCGGAGCCCGATCCTGAACTCGGTGATGTCGAGTTGAACCCGGGCCAGATGCCGGTCATCGATGCCGACGCGGCTGCCAAATGGTCCGGCGTACTGCTGGATGCGCGTGCGGGCGAACGCTATCGCGGCGAGGTGGAGCCGGTTGATCCGCAGGCCGGACACATTCCGGGCGCGATCAGCGCACCGACCGCGGACAATCTCGACGCCAACGGACGATTCCATGCCCTGGACGCATTGCGGGATCGGTTCGCCGCCTTCGGTTCCGGGCCGGTCGCGGTCTACTGCGGGTCCGGCGTCACCGCGGCGCACCAGGTCGCGGCGCTCGCCGCCGTCGGCATCGAGGCGGCCCTGTACCCGGGTTCGTGGTCGCAGTGGTCGAACGACCCGAAGCGTCCGGTCGCCACCGGGCCCGAATCCGGCTCCATTCGAGTTCCGGCGCGGTAGAGGTTCCCGAGACGTACGCACCCGGGTTGTCGTGGGACAGTGGGCGCGAATCACGGGCAGGTGCGGGCGATATCGTTCAGCACCGCGCTGTCCGCGGCCGTCACTGGCAGGTCGTACCGGACCGCGACGGTGAGGTACTTGCCCGCATAGAGGCAATGGTTCGCTCGTGCGGGCGGTAGCCATTGGGACGGCGTGCTGTCACCCTTGACCTGATTGGCGCTCGCAGCGGTGGCCAGTAGATTCGCATCGATATCGTTGGCGAACCGCACCCGCCGCTCGCGCGGCCAGTACGCCGCACCCATATCCCAGGCCGCGGCCAGCGGGTAGATGTGGTCGATCTGGATGTCGCCCGCATCGGCTTTGGTGAAGGTGATCCGGTTGCCGGTGTACGGATCGTCGAGCCTGCCCGCCGTGACCACACAGTTGTTGGTGCCGGACCGAAAGCTCACCTCGGTCAGCTGTCTGCGCAGCACGTTGTTGCGGGTGTCGCAGCCGTCGTGTCCACCGGGTCCGTCATAATCATCGGTCCAGGACGGACCGAATACGCACCCCTGACCCACCTGACATCCGCGCTCATAACCACCCGGCCGCCCACGCGTGGCGACGACCCGTACGGAGACGAGCAAATGCTCGAGCTGTACCCGGCTCGCGCTGCCCGGTGTGGGCGCGACCGGTTCGGTGCTCAGGTCGGCACATGCAGGCATGGCGAGCAGCGCCACTGCGAGCGGGGCACACATCGTGCGCATGGCACGCACTGTGAGCAGGGCAGGCAGCCATCGTCGAATGTCGGCACGCACAGTGCCAGATGTACCGGCATGCACCGACATTCGTAGCACCCAGCCGGAGCGCCTTCACCAGAGGAGCCGGTCAGGGCTCACAACCAGGCGCGCGCCAGCAGTTCGTCATTGGCGACTTCGCTCGTCCGCGGTGGGAATCTGGTCGCCGATATGGACTCCGGGTGCGCGCCATCGTGCCCGATCAGCCACGAGCCGCCGCGCTCCTCGCATTCGGCGATCTTCGCGAAGGTGTTGAGCAGGAACGTGACCGCCTCACGTGGGTCCAAGGTTCGGGCCAGACGCTGAGATTCTCCGGGACGCGACAGATCCAGCCAGACGCCGGATTGGCCGTCGAGTCGCATACCGACGATCTTGTCGGCATTGACGAAGGTGAATTTGCGCCGTTCCCACGGCGTAGTCGGCGTGAAGCTCTGCTCGAGTACCTGGAGCAGAATCGTCATGCTTTGCCCTCCGCTTCCGTTGACACCAACTGCGGTTCTCGTGCGATGACCAGCGGATATACCAGTATTCTCCGAATTTTGTCCAAGTGGTAGCGATCAGTCCATCTAGTCCGGGTCAGAGACTGGTTCGTGTCCAGCCGGTATCGCTGTGTCCAATCTATCTCTGTCTGTCCCGGCATCCTGGAAACTATCGTTGACCAGCGATGTCGCGCCCGTCAGGTGTTCGTGTCCGCGATGCGCGATCGGTCGGGATGCGCTCGACTTCGCCGGGTAGGTGTCGCGAAACGCGTCGCGGACGGTTGCCGCATCCGGTACGTCCCGCCCTTCGATTCCGGAGACCACCTCGGCGACGCGCCAGAAGTTCGACGGGACCAGGCGGCCGGAAATCACGGCCGTAAGCGTGACGTCAGCCGCCTCGTCCGGCTTATCGGCCGCGACTAGGGCCAAGCCCAGATCGACGCGCGCCGTCGCGATTCGGCGCGGCCGAACCGACGCAGCGCCCGCGAGATCGGCAAGGACATTCCGCGCATACGCTTCGGCGGCGGGATCCCCGATCCATGACAACGTCGTCGCTACATAGGCATCGGACTTCGCAGGGTCATAGCGGAAATGGTGTTCGGGTCGATCGGGGACGCGCATCCCGGACACCAGCCTGGCGACCTTGCGCAGCGCCCCGTATGTGCCCGGGCCGTCCCCGAGCCGCGACAACGCGCGGCCCTCCTGTGCGGTCGCTTGGATGTAGGCAGAGCTATTCGCCGGGGCGATAGCCTGCGCGGCGCGTGACAGTTCAGCGGCTACGGCGAACTCACCATCGATGAGCTGTTGCCAGGCGCGTGTTTCCAGGCACCACGCCGAAATCTCCGGGTGGTTCGCTTCGTCGGCGATATCGCGGGCCACGCGTAGCCGCGCCGCTGCGGCCGACAGTTCACCCAGGTCGATATGGCAGGTACCCGCCAGCAAGGACAGCCAACCGGCTGCGACCAGGAGACGCCGATGTTGGATCAAGGTCTTCTTGCCGTCCATCAAGCGTGCGGCATAGCCGAGATGCCGCCGGATATCGTCCAGCAGTTCACCGGGCGGATTGGTCGAGTACGCCGACGCCAGATCGTCGACAGCCAGTTCTAGGCGGTCGAGGGTGTCACCACCGACATCCGATGCGGCCACGCGCCGAATCCACTCCGCACCAGCCCGCTCGCCGTCTGCCGATTCGCCCAACGCGGACTCGTACGCGGCGATGACAGCGGCGGGCACAGCATTATTGCCGGACTCGATCAACGACAGACCAGTGGTTTCGCCACCGCCATGTGTCATGTCTGCGATGCGACCGAATCGCCCGCGCTCATGTCCGGGTCGACGCGGCGAAGCGCTGATGCCAACCACTCGGATCTGCGATGCTCGGCTGGCATCGCGGCCAGCCCGTGTGTCGCTTCCTCGATTGCTTCGCCTGTGTACCCCAGCAGCGCCAGAACGCCGCCACGCTGCACGGCTCCGAATCCAGTGCTCCACCAGTACATCGACGCGGGGGCCTCGATGTCGTCCGCCCCTTCCGACGCAGCGTCGGCCAGAGCCAGCGCGCGTTGTGCTCGGCGCGTCTCTCCGTGCGATGCCAATAGCTCGGCTCGCCGCATCCGTCCGTAGGCCGTGATGACGGGGTGCGCATCCCGTACCGCCAGCGCGGCGTCCGACAGTGCGAGGACTTCGCCGTAGTTCCCCGCGCTGACAGTCACGTAGCCCAGAAAGCCCAGGCTGTGCGCAATCCGGTCCGGGTCGCGGGACTCCTTCGCCAGGCTCACTGCCGTGCCGAGGCTTCGCCGGGCGGCAGAGTCGGCTCCGATCGCGTGCTCCAGCCATCCCCGATACTGCGTGATCTCCGACGCGAGGCACGCTGCGTTGCTCCGTCCCGTACGCGCCTCACCGGCAAAGGCCTCGGCCATCTCGGCCATGCCCCGGACGGCCGGTAGAACCGTCAAAGCTCCTGCCGCATCCTCGATTCGGCGCGTAGCCGCCAGCATTACCGACACGTCGGACAGGGCGACGGGGTCGACGCTGGCTGGCGCTCGCGCCACCGCCGTCAGCCGCTCCAAGTCCGCGCCCAGCACCCTTTCGTAGGCAGCGACGACACCGGGAGGCACCGGGCGCTGGCCGGTCTCGATGAGTGACAGGTACGCCCGGCTGTAGTAGCTCCGCTCGGCCATAGCGCGCAGCGAGATACCCGCCGCCTCGCGAGCGGCGCGCATCAGCGCACCGGGTTCCATAAGACCAGCCTAACGTGCTCAGTGCTGTAGACGCCTGTGGACGCCGAGCTACTCCATTACCGAAAGTCGCACGCCTAGCGTGTTTTTCAGCCCCGCCGCCGGGTCGATGCCATGCCCTCATCGGCACCCCGGCGGTGGGTGCTCACCAATACGGACGGTTGAAGGGGGTCGTGAGATGGAACTGCCCGCGCGATTCGATGACGAAGACGCCAGGAAGCTGGCGATAGCTCCGGACGACGACGAGGGGTACAGCTATCTCCAGCGTGACGACGGGTCATGGTCACTGGTCGATAGCGACGGATGGGAAGTCGAGTTCGCCGAGCCCGACGCCGACGTGCTTTCGGCGATTGCAGCGGCGATGCGCGCGCCGATCGACGTAGACCCGCTGTCCGTCGTGGACAGCGAGACTCGATGAGCGGCGGATGGATCGTGCTCGGGTACGTCGTTGTGATCGGGCTGCCCTTGGCCGTGATCGTCGCGGTGACCTGCTGGCCCGAGCACATCCCGAAGGACCGCACGGTGAAGGCGATCCGAGCACGTATCGAGGATGAAGATCGCGACCGCTGAGCGATCCGACCGAGTTGCTTCGCCCGGAAAGTGGCCCAAACCCATTCCGCGCGAGCGTCACCCGACGATCCACGCACAGCGCGGCTGTCGGTGCCTCATGTCAGGCTTCAGAGTGGAACGACCCTGGCCGGAGGAGATCGATATGGCCGTGACCGACGACAAGCCCGAGGTGCGACTCGTTGCGCACTGCCGCCGATGCCACGGCTGGCTGGTATCCGCGGAATCGGTCTCGCAGGGGATCGGTCCGACCTGCGCGGTCCGTGAGCGCGCAGAGCAGCGCGCCACCGCGGCGCATGAGCTGACTCTCTTCGACATCGCGGCTTGAAGAGAAACAGTTCGGGAAGACGAGCGGTGGCCGATGGGTTTCACGCCTCGCTTACCCAGCTAGGCGAGACCGCCTGTCGTGAATCGATTCTCAACACCCGTCACACGCCGTGAGCCGACGGCGGCGTAGTGGCCGGTGGCCAATCTCGAGGTTCGATATTGGCAGGCATCTGAGTGACGTTGGCGTCCCAGTCGAACACTGGAGCCGGAGCGGGCGGTCCCCACTGCTTTGGGGCGACGAACGAGGTGACGCCGGAGAAAGTGGCGCCGAGGAACCGAGTGTCACCGGAGAATGCCGCGTGGTCGAAGGAGGTGATGCTGGAGAACGTGGCACCCCTGAACGAGGTGATGCTGCGAAACTTCGCTTCCTTGAACGAGGTCTCGCCGGAGAATGTCGCTTCTATGAACGTGGTGTCCCGGGTGAATGTCGCATTCCTGAAGGCGGTGTCGCCGGCGAACGTCGCTTTCTTGAACGAGGTGTCGCCGGCGAACGTCGCATTCCTGAACGCGGTGTCGCCGGAGAACGTCGCCTCCTTGAACCAGGCTTTGCCGCAGAACCTCGCGTGGTCGAACGAGGTGATGCCGGAGAACTTGGCACCCCCGAACGATGCGTCGTCGGTGAACGTCGCATCCTCGAACCGGACGTCGCCGGAGAACGTCGCGCCGTTGAAATCAGAGTCTTCAAAGTGTGCGGTGCAGAAGTCGAAATCGCTTGCAGACCAGCTATATTCAGCGTTGGGACGAAGATGTGCGACGATCGCCCGGACGATAGTTTTGCGGACTTCGCGGTCATTTTGCCGGTATTCGAAGTGCTGTTCTCGCTCCGAGCCAGCATCCGGGGTCGGGTGCTTGAGCACTTCCTTGGTCTGGTGGTTGCCGCCGAGTTCGGGTGTATAGGGCAGGCGGAGATATCCGCACAGCACGTCGACGCACTGCTGGCGGCGCAGCCCATCGGATTCGTCGGCGACACCGGCCATCGCGTACACCCCGGCTATGCGGACCGCGACATCGCTGGCGCCGAGCTGCGCGGCCGCAGCGCCGAACCGTTCCACGAACCGGCTCTGCTCGACATCCCGCTGGCGCCGGTAGGCGATCACCAACGCGACCACACCACCAACTCCGGCGACCACGGTCAGCGCGACCTTGGTGATATCAATCGGTGTGGCGGCCACATCGCTGGTGGGCGTGATCTTGTGCAGGACCCGGTAGGCGACAAATGCCACGGCTAGTCCGCCGCACAGCGCGCCGAAGACTGCGGAGAACAGTCCGATCCCTCCGACCCAGCGGCCGATTACTTTTCGGATCCCCGCGGCGCGGCGGCCGACTGCTTTGTTGCGCTCAACCACCCACTTGCGCATCGCTCGATTCTGGCCGAGACCCCTGTTGCGCGACCTGTTCGACACGCACGGGGAGTCGGTATGGCACGACACGGCAGCGCTCAACAGGCTGAAGGTTCTCCAGTCGGGTGCGGTGACCCGGAATTCCCGGGCACACTGGCCGTCAACGCTCGATGTGAAAACCGCATCTGACCTTGATATAAGCCCCTGACCAGCGGATATATCAACATGTTCCGGTTTTGTCCAGAAAACTGGGGAAACCGGGCCCGCCGTCGCCCGATCGTTGTCGGAGGCACCTGATTGGATGGGGTGATGCTGCACGGTCTGTGGTCGCCGGGATCGGGGTTGCTGCTGTGGCAGGAGGCCCCGGTTGTCGCGCTGCCCGATCCGCTGGGCGCGGTGCTGGCGGTGTCGAAATTCCGGCATCGCGCGCAGGTGCTGGTCAACGGGGTGGAGGCGGAGACCGAGCAGGTTCGGGCGCATGCGATGGTGCCCGCTGCGGCTGCGGTGGCCTTGCGCCAGCGGCTGCCCGTCGAGGCGGTTTCGGGGGATCTGCGGTTTCTCGCGCATGTGGCGCACGGGGTCGAGCGCTGGGTGCGGGCCGGGCGGGTGGCACCGGAGCTGCGCCGGGATGACGGGCAGTGGTGGGTGCGATGGCGATTGGTCGGCGGGGAGCGGCAGCGCGCGTGGCTGGCGGAGTTGGCGGTGGCGATGCCGCCCGCACTGCGCGTCGCGGGGAAGCCCGCAATGCTGCTCGAGGATATGGTCACCGAGCTCGCCGATCCGATCGCCAGGGAGCTGATGGATCCGCCGCCGTCGGCGCATCCGCTGGTGGCCGCGCTGATCGATGATGCCGCCCTCGATGGCGGCAGCCATCAGCTCGCCGAGGTACTGGAACGCTGGCGGGCGAGTCTGACCGGGGATGAGCCGGAGTTGGTGCTGCGGCTGCTGGAGCCGGAGGGCGATATCGCTTTCGGCGAGGCCGATGTCGACGCTGATGCCGATGATTCGGTGGCGCTGTGGCGATTGCAGGTCTGTTTGCGCACCGACGGTGAGGCACCGAATCCGGTTCCGCTGCTGGGTGATCCGGTGCTGGTACGGACGGCGATCGAGAAGCTGGGGGAGGCGACGCGGGCCTATCCGCGCCTGCGTGACCTGCCGAACGATCCGCAGTCGATGGATCTGCTGCTGCCGACCCAGGTGGTCGCGGATCTGGTCGAGCACGGTGCGCACGCGTTGCAGGCGGCCGGTGTCCGGCTGCTGCTGCCGCGGGCCTGGAATATCACCGCGCCGACCATGCGGCTGCGGGTGGACAGCGCCGTCCCCGCCGCGGAGAGCACCGTCGGCATGCGCGGACTCGTCTCCTACCGTTGGGAACTCGCGCTCGGCGATACCGTGCTGACCAAGGCCGAAATGGCCCGGCTGATCCGCTCGAAATCGGATCTGGTGCAGTTGCGCGGCGAATGGGTGCAGGCCGACCACAAGATGCTGGCCGCGGCCGCTCGCTATGTCGCAGCCCATCTCGACGACTCCGAAATCACCTTCGCCGATCTGGTCGGCGAACTCGTCACCGGTCATGTCGAGAAGGTGCCGATCACCGAGGTCACCGCGACCGGCTGGGCCGCGGACCTTCTGGACCGGACCCGCGAACTCGAACCGGTCACCCCGCCGGTCGGCCTCAAAGCGCAATTGCGGCCGTACCAGGAACGCGGCCTCGCCTGGCTCGCCACCATGAGCCGCTATGGCGTGGGTGGAATCCTCGCTGACGATATGGGGTTGGGGAAGACGGTGCAGGTGCTCGCCCTGCTGGTGCACGAACGCGAGACCGGCCGCTCGCTGACCGAGGGCGCCGCCCGCACCGGCCAAGAGGTGCACACCGCGCCACCGGTCGCGGCCAACGAATCCGGGGATGCCGCGCAATACGTTGCGGCGGAAGTCATTTCGCTCAGCGCGGCGCGGCGCGGCGGAGCCGGACGGCTCGAGGGCCGCATCCGGCCGGACGATGGTGCACCGGGGCCGACCTTGCTCGTGTGCCCGATGTCGGTGGTGGGCAACTGGCAGCGCGAAGCCGAGCGGTTCGCGCCGGACCTGCGCGTACTGGTGCATCACGGCGCGGGGCGGCGGGTCGGCGACGAACTCGACGAAGCCGTCGCCGATGCCGATCTGGTGATCACCACCTATTCGCTATTGGCAAGGGACGCGGTCGAATTGGCCCGCCAGCAATGGGACCGCGTGGTGCTGGACGAGGCACAGCACATCAAGAACGCCGGGACCAGGCAGGCGAAGGCCGCCCGCGCGCTGCCCGCGCGACATCGGTTGGCGCTCACCGGAACTCCGGTGGAGAACCGGTTGGAGGAGTTGCGCTCGATTCTGGACTTCACCATGCCGAAGGTGCTCGGCAGCGCACAGACCTTCCGTGCCCGCTTCGCCGTGCCGATCGAGCGCGATCGGGACGAGAACGCGATCAGTAGGCTGCGCACCCTGACCCAGCCGTTCGTGCTGCGCCGAGTGAAGACCGATCCCACCGTCATCAGCGATCTGCCGGAGAAGCTGGAGATGACGGTGCGCGCCAACCTGACCGTCGAGCAGGCGGCGCTGTACCAGGCGGTGGTCGACGACATGATGGCCAAACTGAAGGATGCGAAGGGTATGGCGCGCAAGGGTGCCGTGCTCGGCGCGCTGACCCGGCTCAAGCAGGTCTGCAACCATCCCGCGCATTTCCTCGGTGACGGTTCGGGTGTACTGCACCGGGGCCGCCACCGCTCCGGCAAGCTCGCACTGGTCGAGGACGTTCTCGACGCGGTGCTCGCGGACGGCGAGAAGGCATTGCTGTTCACCCAGTTCCGCGAATTCGGTGATCTCATCGCCCCGTATCTCATCGAGCGCTTCGGCACCGCGATTCCCTTCCTGCACGGCGGGGTTCCCAAGAAGCAGCGCGACACCATGGTCGAGCGATTCCAGGAGCCGGGCGGCGCGCCGCTGATGCTGCTATCGCTCAAAGCCGGTGGCACCGGACTGAATCTCACTGCGGCCAATCATGTTGTGCACCTGGATCGCTGGTGGAATCCGGCGGTCGAGAACCAGGCCACCGACCGGGCCTTCCGGATCGGTCAGCAGCGCAATGTGCAGGTCCGCAAGCTGATCTGCGTCGACACCATCGAGGAGAAGATCGACGAAATGATCAGCGGCAAACGCCAACTCGCCGATCTGGCCATCGGCGCCGGCGAGAACTGGATCACCGAATTGAGCACCGACGAGCTGCACCAGCTCTTCGCCCTCGGCGCCGAGGCGGTCGGCGATTGAGCCCCTTCGAGGATTACCGCAAGTACGGCAAGCGCCGTCCGGTCAAGGGCGGGGTGGAAGCGCGCAGCCGCCGTGGCGGATTCGCGCGCACCTGGTGGGGTAAGGCGCTGATCGAGGCGGTCGAGGCAATGGCCGAACCCGGTCGCCTGGCGCGCGGCCGCACCTACGCCAGGGCCGGGCAGGTGGTGAGCTACCGGATCGAGCCGGGTGCGGTCACCGCGGAAGTGCAGGGAAGTCAGCCGCGCCCGTTCACTGCGGTCTTCGCCATTCGGCCGCTGCGCGATGAGGAGCTGGAACTGCTCGTCGAGACCATCCGGACCGCGCCCGGCGTGCTCGCCGAAATCGCCTCCGGCGCTTTGCCGATCAGCCTGGGCGAACATCTGCTCCCGACGACGGCCGCGGACCTCGACTTCTCCTGCACCTGCCCGGACCCCGGCTGGCCCTGTAAGCATGTGGCGGCGGTCTGCTATCTGCTCGCCGAACGTCTCGACGAGCGTCCCCGCGAAATCCTCACCCTGCGCGGCCTCGACCTGGATACGCTCGTTGTCGGCATCGAACGCGATACGCGCCCGGTGGTATCCGACGATCCCTACGGCGATCGCACGCAGTTGCCCGACCTGCCGAAGGTCGAATTCCGTCCAGCCATCGATGATCTGGATCCGATACTGCTGCGCCGGGCGCTGCGGATGATCGCCGAGGACGAGCCGATGGCCGCGGCCGGGCTGCGCGATCTGCGCGCGCTCTATGACGCGCTGGATCGTTGATCGCGGTTCAGCGCCGTTCGACGGGACCGGCCACCAGTACGGCCGCGAAACACAGTGTCGCGAGGCCGGATACCGCGATCACCGGTTCGGGAAAGTAGAGCGCCGCAATCCAGCACAGTCCACCCGCTGTCGCCACACAGATGGCATTGAACAACGACCAGCGGGCGATCAACTGCGGCGCGGCGCGGACCGCGCCGATCACCAGCAGCCCGAAAAGCATTCCCAACAAACCCATTCCGACGCTGTAACCGGTATCGAGATCGAAGACGCTGATCTGCCTGCCACCGTCGAACAGCGCGGTCGTCGTGCTCCTGGACAGTTCGTTGATCACCTCTTCGCCGGCGGAGTCCTCGCCATTGAAGGTGTGCACGACGAGCAAGTGTGCCGCTCCGATCAGCCCGACGAGTGCGGCACCCGTGATCTGAACGGGTGCGGCCCAGCGGGCGGATCTGCTGGCGGTGGGTGCGGACGATGTGGTCATCGCGGTCATCGCGACCTCCGTAAACGCGAAATTTTGGGCGAGTTCCAGAACAGAACAAAAATTATGTTATAGGCTGGTGATCGTGGCGGGCAAGACTTCATGGCTGGAATCAGGGCTGGTGATCCTCGGCACAGCCGGGCCGACCGGGCTCACGATCGACAAGCTGGTCGCGGCGACCGGACTCAGCACCGGATCGTTCTACCACCACTTTTCGGGCATGCCCGGCTACAAATCCGCGCTGCTCGGTTACTTCGAGGAGCAGCACACCACGCGATATCTGCGCGAGATCGAGGCGGCCGACCTCGATCCGCGCGGTCGGCTCGAACTGCTCATCGATCTGGTGCTCGAGGATGACGAACCCGCCAGTATCGAGGTGGCCGTGCGCGCTTGGGCGCTGGACGATCCGATCGCCGCCGCGGCGAAGGAACGCGTGGACAACACCCGGCTCGGTGTCCTGCGCACCCTGCTCATGGACTGCGGATACGCCGAGGACGCGGCCGAGGAGACGGCGCAGATCCTCTACCTGCTCGTACTCGGCGCGGGCAATGTACTGCCGACCGTGCCCCCCGAACGGTTGCGCATCCTCTGCCGCCGGGTCCTGTCATGACCATCGATGATCTCGGCGCAACCGTCGCGATCGGCCGTTCGGTTCGACGGGTGGTGTCGCTGGTTCCGTCCCTGACCGAAGCCATCGCGGTGAGCCGTCCCGAAATCCTTGTCGCGGTGACGGATTGGTGTACGCATCCCGCCGATCTGGCCGTCGAGCGGGTGCGCGGCACCAAGAACCCGAATGTGCGCCGAATCATCGAACTCGCGCCGGATCTGGTGCTGTGCAATCAGGAAGAGAACCGGCGCATCGATGTCGAGCGCCTGCGCGATGCGGATATACCGGTGTGGGTCACCAAAATCGAGACCTTGGAGGAAGGCTTCGCCTCGCTGCGCCGACTATTCACCGAAGCATTGGGCAGTGATGTGCCGGATTGGCTCGGCGTAGCCGAATCGTCCTGGGCTACAACACCTCCCGAACCGTGGCGCAATGCGGTGATCCCGATCTGGCGCAATCCCTGGATGGTTGTCGGCCATGACACCTTCACCGGCGACCTGGCCGCGCGCCTCGGCCTCCGGCTCGTACACGCCGACCGCCCCGGGCGCTACCCACACATTGCCGAGGACGAGTTGACCCGCGATGTCGAACTCGTCCTGCTTCCGGATGAGCCCTACGTATTCACCAGATCGGATGGCCCCGACGCCTTTCCGGGCCTTACGGTTGCCCTGGTCGAAGGCCGCAGCCTCACCTGGTACGGGCCGTCACTCGCCACGGCCCGAGACACATTGACCCGCCAGATCGGCGAGGCCTTCATCGCCTGAGGACGGTCAGTCGAGTTCGTAGTCGAACCAGATGTGGTGCACGCCATCGCTGTCGACGGTGAGGCCGCCGGTGCCGGAGATACCGTTCAGCTCGCCGGTGCCGCTGGTCGGGACAATGGTGAAGAATTCGGCGGTGCGATCGGAGCCGTGGGTGCTTGCCGAATGCGCGAAGTTGAAACTGCCCGCGCGATCGTGCAGCGCGCCTTCGAACGACTCCATGGCGACATAGGTCCCCGTACCCGTCGCCTGGTCGAAGGCGGCGGTGAACAGGGTCGCGGAGCGTCCGGTGATCTCACCGGCGTATTCCTTCGAGATGGTGGCGATGCCGACCGGCAGCGCGGTGGTGACGGCCGGATCCGGCACGACGTCGGTGGGGACGAAGGAGGCGACGGCGAAGGTGCCGGTTGCTTTCATGGGGCAGATGGTAACGATCGGCACCGACAATCGGCGGATTCATCGCACTGCGCACCGCCCGACGGCCATCGGCGAATCAGGATTCGATCCGATAGGTCCGCTGGGCGTTGGTGCGGAATATCTGTTCGAGTTCCTGGTGGCCGCCACCGCGCTCGGCGATCGCGGTGGCGATGATCTCGACGCTGTCGGGGATGGTCGTTATCGGTTTGTCCACTGGGAAATTGGATCCCCAGAGCAGCCGCTCGGGTCCGAAGACGTCATAGGCGTGCGCGAAGAGCGGGCGAATTCGGTCCAGTAGCACGGGAACGGGGGTCGAAGTGCCGCGTCGTGGGACCGGGTGGCCGAGCACGGGCATCATGAGGCCGCTGACTTTGGCCACCACATTGGCATTTTCGGCGAGCGCGGTGAGGTCGTCACGCCAGCGGATGAACAATTCCCGGCGCTGGCTCGGATTGGCGCCGGTGTGTTTGCCGATCGGACCGAAGATGCCCGCCGGGGTGGCGAGATGGTCGAGCACGATCGGCACCTCTGGATAGCGCTGGGCCAATGCGGTCAGATCCGGTAGTGCGTGCGAATACAGCCAGGCTTCGAAGGTGAGCCCGCGCTCGGCGAGCAGTGCGAAGCCGTTCAGGAATTCCTTTGTGGTGAGCGCGCTTTCGATCTTCGTGTACGGCCGCACGCCCGCATCGGGGTGATGCGCCACATGCGCGCGAATGCCGCGCAGCAGCGGTGCCGCGGCGGTGTGCGCATCGAGGAGTTCGGCGAAATCCGGTGCCGCGGGATCGGCGGCGCCGATGATCGCGCCGAGGCCGGGATTGTCGCCGCCGAATGGCAGCCCGGCCACCCACGCCGTCTCCTCGGACTTGTCCGGCCCGGTCCACGCGACCTCGATGTGCACGATCGCCTCGACCGGCAGGTCAGCGGCATCCGCGCGATAGTTCGCCGGCAGGTATTCATGCGCGTAAGCCGAAGGATCCCCGACGAATTCGCGATCCTTACGCGGTGCCAGCCATTTGGCCACATCGATCGGTAGCGGCACCGCCCGGAACACCTTCGCGACCGGGCTGAATTCACGGGGCGTGGTGAATGGGTCCCATTGATGAATATGCGCGTCGATTATCCGGATGTCCGATAGCGCCATGTCCGCCGTCCCCAATCGTGTCGAAGCCCTGATGTCGCGATTGTCACATGGGCGTATTCGGTCGCGTTCGCAATCAGCGGGACCCGTACGCGGACAGGAAGGTCCGCACCGCCGCGTCGGCGATATCGCGCTGTTCGGCCGCGCTCACCTCGCGGGTGCCGAGCCGGGACCGCGCCTCCAGTGGCGCGGTGAGCAGGGCGAGCAGCTGTTCGGCGGCCTGCGCCGGATCGTTGGTCCGCAGACGACCGGAAAGGGCGAGTCGAGCGAGCCGATCGGCCAGCGCCTCGGCAATGCGTCGCGAGGTGCGCTCCAGCACGGTGTCGGCCAGGTCGGGGAAGGCCGCGAGCTGCGCGTAGGTCAGCGCGCGCAGCGAACGGGCGCGGTCGTTCGAACACTCGGCGAGCAGCGCTCGCGCCGTCGCGGTGAGGGTGGCGGCGAGGTCGTCGCCGGGTTCGCGGAGTCGGTCGATGATCGCCAGGGTCTCGGCGGATACGGCATCGGCTGCGGCGAGTACGGCCTGCCGGAACAGGGTCTGCTTGTCATTGAGGTGGTTGTAGACGGTCGGCTTGGCGACACCCGCCTCGTCCGCGATCTCCTGCACGCAGGCCTTGTCGTAGCCGCGCCGCGCGAAGACGGTGAATGCGACGTCCAGGATCGCCTGCCGCTTATCGATGCGGCCGCGCGCCGCCGTCGTTCCCGTCACTCCTGCATGTTAGCGCCTGACACGTCCTCGAATGAACTCACGGGTTCACTCTTGTAAATTGACCAGTCAGTTATCTAGATTGAACTCATTAGTTCAAAACAGGAGGCATCCATGATCGTTCATCTGCTGCGCTTCGGTTTCCGTGCCGAGACCACCGAGGAACAGAAGGCCGAGGTGCTCGCACTCATGCAGCGCACGGCATCGGTTGGATCGGTCTCATTCGCTACCGTCGGCCAGAATCTGGGCGACGTCGGCGAGGGGCTGACCCACGCCTACTGCGTCGGCATCGAAGACTTGGCGGCGCTGGAGCGTTATCTGCACGATCCGGTGCACCTGGCCGGTGATCCGCAGATCATCCCGCACTTCCAGAAGGTCGCCATCGGACCCGACGTATCGGATGACCCGGATCCCGAACTGCGCCGCAAGATCATGGCGCTGCACGAGGCGAAGTTGGCGAAGTACCCAGAGTGGGCGCGTCAGATGGATTCGATTCCGGAGGTGCGAATCTTCTGAGCGCCCCACCTATTTCACACGTTGCGGCGGTACTGGCCGCCGACGGTGAAGAAGGTGTCGGTGATCTGCTGCAGGGTGCAGACGCGGGCGGCGTCCATCAGGACCTCGAAGATGTTGTCGTCGGTGCGGGCCACCGCGTCCAGGCGGGCGAGAGCGGCGTGTGCCGCGTCGCGATGGTTGTTCTGGAATTCGCGCACACGCTTGAGCTGTGATTGCTTCTCCGCTTCGGTGCCGCGCGCCAATTCGATGACCCGATGCGGTTCCCCGTTCGGGTTGCGGAAGGTATTGACGCCGATGATCGGCAGTGAGCCATCATGTTTGCGGTGCTCGTACCGCATGGATTCATCCTGGATCTTGCCGCGCTGGTAGCCGGTCTCCATGGCGCCGAGGACTCCGCCCCGCTCGCTGATGCGATCGAATTCGGCGAGTACGGCCTCCTCGACGAGATCGGTCAGTTCATCGATGAGAAAGCTGCCCTGGAGCGGGTTCTCGTTCATCGCGACGCCCCACTCGCGGTTGATGATGAGCTGAATGGCCAGCGCACGGCGCACCGATTCCGCGGTGGGCGTGGTCACCGCCTCGTCATAGGCATTGGTGTGCAGGCTATTGCAGTTGTCGTAGATGGCGATGAGCGCCTGCAGGGTGGTGCGAATGTCGTTGAAGCTCATCTCCTGTGCGTGCAGTGAGCGGCCCGAGGTCTGGACGTGGTACTTCAACTTCTGCGAACGATCGTTGGCGCCGTAGCGATCTCGCATGGCAATCGCCCAGATCCGCCGGGCGACCCGGCCGATGACCGAATACTCCGGATCCATGCCATTGGAGAAGAAGAACGACAGGTTCGGTGCGAAGTCGTCGATCTCCATCCCCCGCGCGAGATATGACTCGACATAGGTGAATCCATTGGCCAGGGTGAAGGCCAGCTGGCTGATCGGATTCGCACCGGCCTCGGCGATGTGATAGCCGGAGATCGAGACCGAGTAGAAATTGCGAACGCCGTTGCGCACGAACCATTCCTGGATATCGGCCATCATGCGCAGGCTGAATTCGGTGGAGAAGATGCAGGTGTTCTGGCCCTGGTCCTCTTTGAGGATGTCGGCCTGTACGGTGCCGCGCACCGTCGCCAGGGTCCGCGCGGTGATGTCGCTGGCCTCCTCGGCGCTGGGCTCGCGGCCCTCGGCGGCCGAAAAGCGTTCCAGTGCTTGGTCGATGGCGGTATTGAGGAAGAAGGCCAGGATGGTCGGGGCCGGGCCGTTGATCGTCATCGAGACCGAGGTGGTCGGCGCGGTCAGATCGAAGCCGTCGTAGAGCGCCTTCATATCGTCGAGCGAGGCGATGGAAACACCCGAGGTGCCCACCTTGCCGTAGATATCCGGACGTTCGGCGGGGTCGTGACCGTAGAGCGTCACCGAATCGAAGGCCGTGGAAAGCCTGGTCGCCTCGGCATGTTCGCTGAGCACCTTGAACCGCCGATTGGTACGGAACGGATCGCCCTCGCCCGCGAACATCCGCGCGGGATCCTCGTTATCGCGCTTGAATGCGAAGACGCCCGCGGTGAACGGGAAGCGGCCGGGTAGATTTTCCGAACGCAGGAACCGCAGCAGTTCACCGTGGTCGGTGAATCGGGGCAGCGCGACGCGCGGAATGGAATTGCCGGACAATGTCTCCCGGCGCAGCGGGGTATGGATCTCGCGATCGCGGACCCGCACCACCTGCTCCTCGCCCCGATAGGACTCGGCGAGTACGGGCCAGTCCGCGAGCAGTGCGGCATTATCGGCATGCAGTGCGGCGCGCGCCTTTTCGGCCAGCTCGGCTACCGCGGTCTCCTCGGGCAGTTCGGCCGCCACTTGGTCGAGGCGCTGCACGCGTTGTGCCGCGACGATTTGTTCGGCGGTCACGGCGTGGTAGTCACGCACCGTTTCGGCGATCTCGGCGAGATAGCGCACCCGGGCAGGCGGAATGATCTGCGCGAATCTGGTGGAGGCGCGAGTGTTCACCCTCGGAAGTACGCCCGGCTCCATGGGCAGACCGCGCGCGGCGAGCAATCCGGTGAGGTGTTGGTAGAGCGCGGTGACCCCGTCATCGTTGAAGGTGGCCGCGCTGGTGCCGAATACCGGCATATCCCCGGGAGACTTCGCGAACTCCTCGCGATTGCGTATCAGCTGGCGCGATACGTCCCGCAGTGCGTCCTCGGCGCCGCGGCGCTCGAACTTATTGATCGCCACCACATCCGCGAAATCCAGCATATCGATCTTCTCCAGCTGGGAGGCCGCGCCGAATTCCGGTGTCATCACATACATCGCCACATCGACGTGGTCGGTGATCGCGGCATCGCCCTGGCCGATTCCCGGGGTTTCCAGGATCACCAGGTCGTATCCCGCTGCTTTGCAGGCGGCCACGATGGCATCGATATTCTGCGGCAATTCGTGGCCGCCGCGAGTGGCCAGTGAACGGAAGAAGATGTGCTCGCCATCGAGGGCGTTCATCCGGATGCGGTCGCCGAGCAGCGCACCGCCGCCGCGCCGTCGGGTCGGATCCACCGCGAGAATCGCGACCCGCAGTTTGTCCTGCTGATCCGAACGCAGACGGCGCACCAATTCGTCGGTGAGCGAGGACTTTCCGGAACCGCCCGTGCCGGTGATGCCGAGGACCGGCACGGTGCGGGCGGCGGCGGCCGTCGCCAGGGCCTGCCGATCGGATTCCGGCAGCGTGTCCTGCTGCAGGCAGGTGATCGCACGGGCGAGTGCGGCCCGCTCACCGGCGAGCACCGCGTCCAGCACCGGCGGCTCGGTGGCGAGATCGATATCGCAGGCACGAATGAGCTGATTGATCATGCCGGGCAGGCCGAGTCGCTGGCCGTCCTCGGGGGAGAAGATGGTGACACCGGATTCGGCAAGTCGCGCGATCTCCTCGGCGACGATCACCCCGCCACCGCCACCGAAGATCCGAACATGGTCGGCCCCGGCCTTTTTCAGCGCATCGGCGAGGTATTCGAAGTATTCGACGTGCCCGCCCTGATACGAACTCACCGCGACGCCTTGGACATCCTCGGTGAGCACCGCGTCGACGACCTCGCTGACCGCGCGATTGTGACCTAGGTGAATGACCTCGGCACCCTGCGCCTGCAGAATCCGCCGCATGATGTTGATCGCGGCATCATGCCCGTCGAATAGCGCGGCCGAGGTCACGAATCGGACGGGATGGGTGGGCGTGTGGAGCGCGGTGCTATCGGCCACGGGGTCCTCCGGGGGAGATCCTGTATGGCGCCCGATACTAGGACGTCAAACTAATTCTACGGTGATGGCGGTCACAGCGCTAGGTGAACGCGCCTCGACGACTACTGGCGGGCTGCTCGAAAGAGGGAGCCGCATGGCTGCCGAATAATTCGGTTCACCGTGACCGCAACTCGCGACATTCGCCCGGACTCGAGTTCCGATGGACAGTGGCGGCGCCCTTCGCGGGCTCCTCGGTTCGGACGAATTCGCAAGGTGGTGCATCGAAATGAATGCAGATGTGTCGCGCGAGGCTCCGAAGTCCGGTGCTGTCCGACGGTGGATCGCCGAGTGCGTCGACCGGATCGCATGGTGGTGCGAAATCGGCTCCGGAGCTTGGACCGCGGTGGAGGCACCGGCGGTCGCGACCGGTATGCGCGATGCCGTCGCGGTCGCGGCGATCGCCGAATTCGGTCCGCCGACCAGGCCGAACGTAGGCCAGCACCGCCCACACCGGCTGGTCGCACGGGGGTCGTAGTTCGCTCGGCGGTTGCCGTGGGATCGATCACACTCCGGCCGCGCCGCTATTTTACTTGGACATCCAACTATAGGATGCCCGTAGATCGCGCGATGCGCGGCGTCGACTACGAGAACAGGACTGGCATGGTTCGCGAACTGACTCATTACATCGGCGGACAGCATGTCGCCGGGGCCTCGGGCAACTTCGGCGATGTCTTCGATCCGAATACCGGCGAGGTGCAGGCGCGGGTGCCGCTGGCGTCCAAGGCCGAGGTCGATGCCGTCATCGCGAATGCCGCCGAGGCGCAGCAGGTGTGGGCCGCGTTCAATCCGCAAAAGCGGGCGCGGGTGCTGATGAAATTCCTGACGCTGGTGCAGGACGAGATGGATTCCCTTGCGGCCCTGTTGTCTTCCGAGCACGGCAAGACCATTGCCGATGCCAAGGGCGATATCCAGCGCGGCATCGAGGTCATCGAATTCGCGGCGGGCATCCCGCATCTGCTCAAGGGCGAGTACACCGAGAGCGCGGGCACCGGCATCGATGTCTACTCCATGCGTCAGCCGCTCGGCGTGGTCGCGGGGATCACCCCGTTCAACTTCCCGGCCATGATCCCGCTGTGGAAGGCCGGCCCGGCGCTGGCATGTGGAAATGCCTTCGTGCTCAAGCCATCCGAGCGCGACCCGTCGGTGCCGCTGCGACTGGCCGAGCTGTTCCTCGAGGCCGGTCTGCCCGCGGGTGTGTTCAACGTGGTCAACGGCGATAAGGAAGCGGTCGACGCGATCCTGCACTCGCCGACCGTCAAGGCCGTCGGCTTTGTCGGCTCCACCCCGATCGCGCAGTACATCTACGAAACCGCCACCGCGAACGGCAAGCGCGCGCAATGCTTCGGCGGCGCCAAGAACCACGCGATCGTCATGCCCGATGCCGACCTCGACGATGTCGCCGACCAGCTGATCGGCGCGGGTTACGGCTCGGCGGGCGAGCGCTGTATGGCCATCTCGGTCGCCGTCCCGGTCGGCCAGGAGACCGCGGATCGCCTGCGCGAGAAGCTGATCGAGCGGATCGCCAAGCTGAATGTCGGACGCTCCGACGACGCGGGCGCCGACTTCGGCCCGCTGGTCACCAAGGACGCGCTCGGCCGGGTCGAGAACTACATCCAGATCGGCATCGATGAGGGCGCCGAACTGGTGATCGACGGCCGTGGCCTGGCGGTGGACGGCGGCGAGGGCGGTTACTTCACGGGCGCGACGCTTTTCGACCAGGTCACCCGGGAAATGCGGATCTATAGGGAGGAGATCTTCGGTCCGGTGCTGTCGATCGTGCGTGCCAAGGACTACGACGAGGCGCTCGCCCTGCCCAATGAGCACGAGTACGGCAATGGTGTCGCAATCTTCACCCGCGACGGTGACACCGCGCGCGATTTCGCCGCCCGCGTCCAGGTCGGCATGGTCGGCATCAATGTGCCGATTCCGGTGCCGATCGCGTACCACACCTTCGGTGGCTGGAAGCGCTCCGGTTTCGGCGATCTGAACCAGCACGGCCCGGATTCGATTCGCTTCTACACCAAGACCAAGACGGTCACCCAGCGCTGGCCCGCCGGTCTGAAGGACAGCAACCACTTCGTCATTCCGACGATGGACTGACCGAGCGATCCGACGAGAGGTTGACGATCGTGTTCGCACTCGATGACGACGAGCGCGCCATCACCGCGATGGCGCGCGACTTCGCCGACGAATATCTCGCCCCGAACGCCCTGGAATGGGATGAGCAGAAGCACTTTCCGGTGGATGTGCTGCGCAAGGCGGGCTCGCTCGGCATGGGTGGCATCTATATCGGCGAGGATGTCGGTGGCTCCGGACTGCGCCGGCTCGACGCCGTGCGCATCTTCGAGCAGCTGGCCACCGGCTGCCCCGCCATCGCGGCGTATATCTCCATCCACAACATGGTTTCGTGGATGATCGACAGCTACGGCAACGCGGAGCAGCGCAACCACTGGCTGCCCCGACTGACCTCGATGGAATGGCTCGGCAGCTACGCGCTCACCGAGCCGGGTGTCGGATCGGATGCGGCAGCCCTGAGTACCAAGGCCGTTCGCGACGGTGACGACTATCTGCTCACCGGAGTAAAGCAATTCATCTCCGGTGCGGGCAGTACCGATGTGTACGTCATCATGGCGCGCACCGGCGATGCTGGTGCACGCGGGATTTCGGCGTTCATTGTTCCGGCCGATACTCCGGGGATTTCGTTCGGCGCCAATGAGAAGAAGATGGGCTGGAATGCGCAGCCCACCCGTCAGGTGATTCTGGACAACGCCAGGGTGCCCGCCGCCAATATGCTCGGCATCGAGGGCAATGGCTTCCGTATCGCCATGAACGGACTCAATGGCGGCAGGCTCAATATCGCCGCCTGCTCGCTCGGCGGCGGCCAGTCGGCGCTGGACAAGTCGGTGGCATACCTGGCCGAGCGCAAGGCCTTCGGCAACCGACTGCTGGACAATCCGGCACTGCAATTCCAGCTCGCGGATATGCGCACCTCGCTGGAAGCCGCACGGACTCTGCTATGGCGAGCCGCGGCCGCGTTGGATGCCGATGCCGATGACAAGGTCGAATTGTGCGCCATGGCAAAGCGATTCGCCACCGACGCCGGATTCGAGGTCGCGAACAAGGCGCTGCAATTGCACGGCGGGTACGGCTACCTGGCCGAATACGGCGTGGAGAAGATCGTCCGCGATCTGCGGGTGCACCAGATTCTGGAGGGCACCAATGAAATCATGCGGGTGGTCGTCGCCCGCTCGGTGGTAGGAGCAGCATGAACGAGTCCGAAGTCATTATCGACAAGCGTGACGGGCTCGGTCTGATCACGCTGAACCGGCCCAAGGCCATCAATGCGCTGAATCATCCGATGGCCCTTGCCATTACCGCCGCATTGCAGGCCTGGGTCGATGATGACGAGGTGCAGACCGTCGTCGTCACCGGTGCGGGAGAGCGCGGTCTGTGCGCGGGCGGCGATATCGTCGCCATTCACAATGACGCGAAAAGCGGTGCCACCACAGCCGATTCGGCTACCGGTGTCTTCTGGCGCGACGAGTATGTGCTCAACGCATTGATCGGCCGCTATCCGAAGCCGTATGTCGTGGTCATGGACGGCATTGTGATGGGCGGCGGCGTCGGACTCTCCGGCCACGGCAGCCATCGCATCGTCACCGAACGCTCCAAGATCGGCATGCCCGAGGTCGGTATCGGCTTCGTCCCCGATGTCGGCGGCACCTACCTGCTCGCCCGCACCCCCGGTGAAATCGGCACGCATGTCGCGTTGACCACCGCGCGGATGAGTGCCGGTGACGCCATTGCCGCGGGCTTCGCCGACTACTACGTGGCCTCGGAAAACATTCCGGCACTGCTGGAAACGCTGCGTACCGAGACCGCCGAGATCGCCATCGCCAAATTCGCCACGGACGCACCGGAATCCGGACTCCTCGCCCAGCAGGACTGGATCGACGCCTGCTACAGCGCAAATACCGTCGAGGAGATCGTCGATCGGTTGCGGTCGCACGGATCACCGGAGACCGCCAAGGCGGCCACCGAACTGCTCGCCAAATCGCCTGTGGCGCTCAAGGTGACGCTGCGTTCGCTGCGCGCCGCCCGCGCCGCGACAAGCCTCGAGGCGGTGCTGAACGAGGAGTACCGGGTGTCGATCGCCGCGCTGTCCTCGCACGATCTGGTCGAAGGCATTCGCGCGCAGGTGATCGATAAGGACCGCAATCCGCAGTGGTCGCCCGCGACGCTCGCCGATGTCACCGCTGCGCAGGTCGACGCGTACTTCGCCGAATTGGGCGATAGGGAACTGGGTTTGCCGCAGCGGAGTGCGCGCGGCGACCGGACAACACCGGAGGAAAGCAAGTGACGAAGAAGATCGGTTTCCTCGGTCTCGGCCATATGGGCGGGCCGATGGCCGCGAACCTGGTCAAGGCCGGCTATGACGTCCTCGCCTTCGATCCGGTCCCCGCCGCACAGGAGCAGGCGCGCAAAGACGGTGCCACCGTGGTGGATTCGGCCGCCGCGGCCGCCGCTGGCCGCGATGTCGTGATCACCATGCTGCCCAACGGCAAACTGGTTCTCGACGTCTACGCCGACCTGCTGGCCGCCGCCGATGCCGGCACCCTGTTCATCGACTGCTCCACCATCGATGTCGCCGACGCCAAGGCGGCGGCCGTCCTCGCCAGCGATGCGGGTCATCGCGCACTGGACGCCCCGGTCTCCGGCGGTGTCGCGGGCGCTGCCGCCGGCACGCTGACCTTCATGGTCGGCGGCGGCGAGGCCGACTTCGCCGATGCGCTCGACGTGCTCCAGGTGATGGGTGGCAAGGTCGTGCACTGCGGCGGTTCCGGCGTCGGCCAGGCCGCCAAGATCTGCAACAACATGCTGCTCGGCATCTCGATGATCGGCCTGTCCGAGGCGCTGGTCCTCGGCGAGAAGCTGGGCCTGAGCCACCAGTCGTTCTTCGATGTGGTCTCCACCGCCTCCGGCCAGAGTTGGGCGCTGACCAACTACTGTCCGGTCCCGGGTCCGGTGCCGACCAGCCCGGCCAATAACGACTACCAGCCCGGATTCGCCACCGCGCTGATGACCAAGGACCTGGGTCTGGCCGCGAACGCCCTGCGCGATAACGGCGTCGACGGTCAACTCGGCCTGCTCGCCGCCGAGATCTACGCCCGTTTCAACCAGGCGCAGGCGGGAAGGGACTTCTCCGCTATCGTCACGGATATCCGAGATAGGACCAATAACAGCAGGTCAGGGGCTTAGGCTACTGGCCGAACCGGACCGAAACCGTCAGATTACCGTCATTTTCCGGGTACAGGCTCTCCAGCGCCTCAGCGTTGTCGACGGCGGCGCGCTTGTACCCCTGACGGTCGATGTAGTGACGGGTAGCCATCGAGGACCCCTCCGAGTGACCCAGCTGGGCACTGGCACGCTTACTGTCGCCCGTCTTGCCCTTCACCTCGGTGGCTACCGTGTCACGCAGATTGCCCCACGTCATCCAATCCAAGCCCGTCCCAACGCGCAGGCATTCCAACGCATAACCTGCAACATCCGGAGCGATCGGCTCACCGCTGAGCGTGAACATCAGCGCGGTCTCATCGGTCGGCGCACACACCAGTTTCCACGCCCTCAGTTCACTCGTGAGCCATCGAGGAAGCGTGACGTAGTACGAGTCACCCGCCTTGCGGCCATCCTGCCTATAGGGCTTCCTGCCGACCGGTTTCACGATCGTGCCGCAGATATGCGCCACCGCTCTTTCCACGGTGTCATCGTCCAGGTCCGGGATGTCCATCCAGCGCAACGCGAGACCCTCACCCGGGCGCACACCAGTACCCAGGACGGTCAGGCCGAACGGCAGCACATAGTCATGATTGCGCGGCGTTCTTCCCTTGTCGCACAACAGTTTCACGAACTCGGCACGGCTATCCACATCGAGCGCGCGTTGCCCACCACCGTTCAAATCCGGCCGCGGCACCAACCGCATCGGTGAATCGTCGTACAGGCCCTGCAAGGTCAACATCCTGAATACAGCGGTGAGGATCGTGTGATGCCGCAACGCCATGCCTGGAGCGATCTCCGCGATATCCGCTACATACGAGGCCAATTCGGATGGTCGACCAACCTCGGCGATCGTGAACGCACCGAGCTCGTTTTCGAGCTTGATCGCATCCTCTTTCGCTCGCGGACTGTCACTCGGATAGATCGCAGTGCGGTAGAGGTAGTAACTGCGTTCCTTGATCTCGCCCTTCTCGAATCTTTGCCGAAGAACATCAGCGTGATGCTTGAGGACCGCGCTCATTTTGTCAGTCGGCTTGAACAGCACGGTCTTTCGAGTCCGCCGCTTGCGCCGCACCGATCCCTTGAACCGGTTCTTCTCGAAGTTCTCCCAGAACGCTGCCATGCACAGATCACGCGTCGGACCACTGCCGGACGACCGCACATACTCACCATTGATCGCCCGGTGACGTACCTCGCTCAGCCGCCAGACACCATCAGCGCCCTTCACCGGCTGGAGCTTGTCCTTCGGCGGATAGCCACCAGGTTCCAGCGCTTCACGAGGCATTACGCTGCCTCCGCCAACAGTGCATCCTCATACGCGACGACATCAGCCAGCGCATACCGAACGTAGCCACCGACCTTCACGAAACGCGGACCCTTGAGCGGCACCGATGCGGCCCAATTCGCCAAGGTCTTGGGCTTGATCCGCCATCGTTCGCCAAGCTCGTCACGAGTCAGCCAAACCCGCTCATCACTCATCGCTGCCCCTTCCTACGCTGCTTCCTGGATTGCCGAAACTTCTTGTGCCCCTGGTAGGTCCGTTATCTGGGCCATCGCTGCGAGGTAATCGGGTTGCCAGAGCGAGCGTTGAGCGACCGCGGACATGATCAGCTGTTCACGCGACGGCACATCGGGATCACTCGGTTCGGTCAGTCGCACTACCCACTTGCTGGCTTGCTCAGACTTGGCGATGCCCACCGCGGCAAGCACTTGCCGAACGAATTCGATGCGATCCGCCTTGTGATCGGGCAAGGTCTTGTTGCTCCACCGCCGCGACACCAGCACCCGCCGACCACGCAAGCCGAGGGTGTCCCGACGATGGGCTTTGCCCTTGCAGCGGCCCGGCTGAGTCTTGGCCGTAGCGTTTTTCGGGGCGATGCCATAACGCAGCCACACCGCACACGTGGGTGAGCACGGAGTGCGCTGCAGCTCGTGGTGCAGCCGTTCATAGTGGCGACGGGTGCGTTCGTTCGGTGCATCGAGAACCTCACCGATTGATTTGGTGAGGTATTTAGTCAGGTAGCCGATCAGCTTCCGAGCATCCTCACCGGCAAGTACACCCTTGGCCTTACCTGGACGTACGGGACCATGCTCCCCATCAGCGTCGAGGGCCGCGCCGTCATCATCGACGCCAATGTCCTTCGTGTCCGACTGCACACCCCAGCGGATGACGTGCGCGGGTTGCTGGTCATCCATTTCCTTCATACGGGCCAATGCTTCATCGAAGGTAGGCAGCGGCACCGGCTTCCCGGTTTCGGGATCGATCTCGTCCGGATCCACGAATCGGCCGGCGGGGTAGTCCCAGACCGGCATCCGGTCGTCGGTGTAGACCTCGTGGTCGAAATGCGGCCACCACACCGAGTGATAGGTTCCGGCGAAGATCTGATTCATCAGCTCGTGCGGATCGGTTCCCCGGGCGGCGATATGGATGTGCGGGGCCCCGCGGCGTTGGGGTTCCACGGTCGCGAAGTACTGCACATCTCGCCCGGTTCCGCGCCGCCAGTTCTGGGAGGTGCGATCCCACAGCATCGGGAAGAACATCGCGTCACGTGCCGCGCGCCGGTAGTCGTAGGTGTCCGGATTGATCGGCGAACCGTCCCCGCACACCTCGCCCTTGCGGTTCACCGCGCCGTCACGATGGCACGCACCATAGGAGGGCAGCGTGGCCGTCCTGAACGTCGACGGGCGATGCTTACCAGCGAATTGACGGCCGATCGTGGCCTTGTCGACCTTCCTGCGTGGCAGGTTCGGCATGTCCTGGCGACGCTTGGTCGAACGGGACCGGCGAGGTTTCGTCTCTGCGTCGATGCCCGGGATACGGCCTTGGAGCCCCGACTCGCGCAGTTCCCGATCCAGGTCAGTGATCACGTTGCGGAAGCCCTGCGCGGCGTCCTCGTCGCCGGATTCGCGGGCCGCTTTGTAATTGGCCAGGAAATCAGCGCGAGCGGTCAGCACGGCTTGCTGATGTTCGGTCGGGGGCTTGCGATCGCTGACCGGTTCGGTTTCCATGTGCCAGCCCTCACCGCACTGGGTGACCCGCAGAGCACAGGCCTTGGCCGCACAGGCGGGGCAGTCCGATTCCCGGGTCGATTTGCACGCCGCGGCAACGTATTTCGACTCACCGGTGTCGGGGTTGAACGCGCGCATCGGGATCGGCCGCTTGCACACACCCCACTTCTCCGCCGCCGCTTCAGCGATATCGACCAGGTTCGGCATAGCCCGTCGCTCAGCGGCCGTCTCACGAGCCGATTCGATCGGTGCCGCGGTGTTGGTAGTCATCAGGCAGCATCCTTCCGCCAACGGTCTCCGTTGATGGGCGGCAAGGCGATGGGTTCGGCCAGCGAATCACCATGGCGCATAAGCAATTCCACGGTTCCGGGGCCAGTGACGTTCGCACGGCATTCTTGTGCGCCGAACGCGTGAGCGAGGTGTTCGACACGGTTCTCGAAGTCGGCGGGGCAATGGCCTTCCAGCATCCGCACCCGAAGCCGATCCGTAGACTGACCGACCTCGACAGACAACAGTTTCGGGACGAGTGTCCAATCCTCGCGAGTGATGTCCAGGTGGCAGGCTTTCGCGAGCCGAACCCACCGACGCCGGTAACGGAACCAAGCCAGGAACCGGGTACGTGCACGTCGGGTCACCCACCGCTCGAACATCTCCGGACGACTGCGCCGCCACAGCATGATCCCCGCGGCGGACACCCCGACCACCACGACACCCACCGGCCAACCCATCAACACCCCCACCGTGACCGCGACCGCGAGCGGGATCGAGATCATCGGGAACAACACCGCCCACCACGCCGTCACACCGGCAGCGATAAACACCCACCACGCTGTGTTGAGGATCGCGAGCCCGATCAGGTCGAACAGGTCGGATTTGCTTTGCTTGGTGTTCATCAGGCCACCGCCTCGAACAGGGCCATTCGGCCGGATGGATCGGTCAGGTGGGTGCGCAGTTGCTCGCCGATGTGTTCGGTGTAGGCGGGTGGGATCGCTTGGCACAGTTCGTCACCGCTCATCCAGTCGATACCCATCGCCTCAGGTCCGACGTAGCGGCCGACATCGCCGGTCACCGAGATGTGCCAGCCTTGCGCCCACCGTGCACGACGTTGACGGGTAGCCGTGCGGATGACGTGCTTGGGATGGGTCGGTGGACGCAGCGGGATTCGGCTTTCGAATCGGCGGTGCCGGTAGGTACGCAACCCGAACATGCCACCGCACAACACGATCGAGTGATCCCGATCCAACGGCGCTGCCATGACGTTCTCGATCACGTAGGGCTTTCCCAGCGCGTCCAACGCCGAGCGGGTAGCCGCGACCAGATCCGGATACTCCAGATGCGGAGACAGGGCGTGCAGCGGGCTGTATGCCTGGCACGGTGGTGAAGCGTGGATGACATCGAACTCCTCGCCGTGAGCGGCCAAGAACTCCAAAGCGTCAGCGACATGGTGTTCGAACGGATAACGCGGTTGGGTGAGGATGTCGACGCCGACGACCTCGAAACCGGCACGGTGGTAGCCCATCGCGGCACCACCCGCGCAGGAGAACAGATCCAGCAGCCGCGGTGTGCGGTTCATGACTTCTTTCCTTCGGGTAGGTCGAACAAGCTCAGTTGGCCCCGGCACGGCGCGTGTAGATCGGTTTTGCCGCGCTTACGTCGGATGCTTGCCGCGGCGGCAGCCACGATCGGATTCACTGGCCGGACTTCGGGTCTCGTCTTGTCGCTCATGCCGCCCCCGTTCGATCGGTGAGGACATGGACCGCTGTAATCGGTTGATGCTGCTGGCCTTTCGCTGTCAGGGCTTCGGTGATCGCGCCTCGCAGTACGGCGAGGACCGCGACCGCGTCATCGACGGTCATGACCAGGTGCGCGACGGCTTTGAATCCCGCTTCGCGATGGAAGGTCAGCTGCACGTCGCCGTCATAGGTGGTGTCGCCACTGAACTGGGCGAACACCTCGCAGCGTTCCCTGATACGCCCCTCATCGACCACGACACCGACGCGGTAGAAGTCGATACCGCGGCCCGGTTTCCAATACCCGCTCATGCCGCCCAGCCCCAATCGGAGTCGTCGCCGTCGATGTCGAGTGCGTCATCCCAGCCGGGAAGGTCCCCGGTCTCGGCGAGCAGACGCACCGCGACACCGATCGAGTCCAGACCGGAACGCTCCAGGTGGCAGCGACGCACGGAGCGGACATGCACGACGGCGTCGAGCTCGTCACGGTCCTGGTCGCGGTTGATGTGATTTTTCATGGCAGATCCTCGATTTCGGGAATCCCGCACACGTCGCAGGTACGGGAACGGGAAGCGATGCCCAGCAGTCGCGTGACGCTCTGCCAGGAGTCGGGAAAGGTGTGGCCGTTGGCCTCGCAGCGGGCAGCGGCACGACAGCCGTCGCAGATGACCTTGTCGCCGTCGTAGAGCCAGCCCATACCCGCGCAGTGAGCGTTGAGGTGGTTCACCGCTTGATGTACGGAGTCGAAGCACGCACCTTGGGCGTTGTCGGAGTAGATGTCTCCGCAGACATCGCAATAGATGACGACGTGGCATTCGGTCACGAATCCTCGTTTCATGCCGCCACCGGCCCTTCATCGTCACCGAGGTCATCCGGATCGAAATCGCTGTAATCGGTTGTCAGAGGAGCGATTTCATGGCACGGCGCGTAGTCGCGCACCAGTTCGGAGATACTGTCGTCAGAGACCCAGTAGAAGCGGATACGCGTCAGGTCCCGTGAACCGTCCTGTTCGATGTAGCCGACACCGGGTGTGGCATCGGAGATCTCATCGGCACGAGCACCCCGGTCACGGGCACCGGACCCGAAGACCATGCCAACCTGGTTCGGTTCATCCAGGCGCAGAGCGATCCGAATCGGGAACAGTTGCCGTTGCGGCATGTTCTCTTTCGAGGGGTCCTGCACGAACGCCCACACGCTCATCGCGGTAGCGCGAGCCTGAGTGAGCAGCAGGCCGAGCTGTTCTTCGAACGCGATGCGAGTGTCACGGTCGGCGTAGGCCGACAGCGCTGCCGCCTCATCCAGCAGGATCAAGATGAGTGGTTCTTCCCTGGTCGGGATGTGCTTGCGCAGGCCAGCGGCGTGCAGGTTGGCTTGGCGTTTCTGCATCACGCCGACCGCCTCTTTCAACAAGGCGAGGATGTCTTCGACGGAGTTGTAGGCGAAGCGGACGAACAGATCCGACGCGGGACCGAACTCGACACCGCCCTTCGGGTCGATGCACCACACATCCACCAAGCCGTCACGGATGGCCGGAGCCACACCAGCGAGGATCGAGTAGGCGACGCTGCCCTTACCGGAGCCGGTAGCCCCCGCACACAGGCCGTGGGTGCCCAGGATCGGAATCGTGCCGATATCGCCGTCTTCGGTGATCCCGACCGGGACCGCTTGCAGGTCCACGCCGTTGTGAACCCCCGACGCCGTTGTCGGTGCCGAGAGCGTGTCGAACACCCTCAGCTGCAAGCGAATCCAACCGGGAGCAGGTGACAACGCTGTCACCTTCGGCACACCGAGAACATGAGCGAACGCATCCAAGGTCTTGTCGTTGGCCCAGTCCTTACGCGATTGACCAGCCAGCATCAGGAACTCGACATTCAGGCCGTGCGGGGCGTAGTCGTAGGACTCCAACGGCGGGAACCCGGCATCGATCGAGCCCAAGCCGAGGGCTTCGAGCATCCGGCAGGTCTGCCTCAGATCAGCGAGCACGAACACCGCTGGCCGCAACTCCACCGGAGCCGACGCGACGATCTGCTCATGGGTCAACTCAGCCGGTCGACGCACCGTCACACAGGAACGGACAATCGCCGCGGTCACGCTCATCGTGAAACCGGTTGACAACAGAATCGGTGCAAGCGACATCACCGTTCACCCCCATCGAAAGTTGTTGTGTCGCAGAACATGACGCATCCATCCGGACGGGAGGCAGGTGTCGGGATCGGGGCAGCCGGTTCACGACCAACCGTGAGCAACAGCGCGGCAGGCAGGATAACCAGCGCCACAACGACCGCCATTCCCGCCAGCATCGGGCGGATGAACATCGCTTCGAACATCACGCCACCGCCTCACCGGGGCGCTTGCCCAATTCGCAGAACAAGCGACACCCGTTCGGGTCCGCAGGCGGTTGCGGTTGATCACAGAACATCACGCAATCGCCATCGCGCAGCGGAGCAGGTTCGTCGCAGAACATGACGCACCCGGACCGATCAGCAGCAGCCGAAGCCGCTGGAGCAGCCGCCACCGGCAGCGGAGCGAGCAGGATCGCGATCACGATCGGAGCTTTCAAGACAGACATTGCCCCTCCCAACGGGCACAACAAAGTAGACGAAATAGGTTGAAACACTGGACTTTTGGTGACCTGGTGCCGTCAGGCGGGCAGTCCCTCCAAGGGCAGCATGTCCGCTTGCACTGGCCACGACGAACGACGCGGACGTGATGAGGAAGGTGCCGAGACCTCGCGCGGGGTAGCAGGTTCGATAGCCACCGGTTCGGGTACCGGAGTCGGGTCAGACTCGACAGCCGACATCCGTTCGATTACCGATTCAGCCTCGATCACGGGTTCGGCCTCGATCACCGGAGCCGAATGGCGTTGTGCCGCACGGAACAACACCGCCAAACCATGGGTGTCCACCAGCAGAGAAATCGGGGCGATAGCCGCCACCACCGCGCACAACCAAGCCGGAAGCGGATTGCCGCCAGCGATAGCGTGAATGCTGTTGCCCGCCACCGATACCAGCGCGCCCACCGCGAGAACTCGGGTGAAGAATTTGCGTTCCGGTGACTTCGCCAGCACCAACGCCCCCGCTGTCGCTTGCACGATCGTGCCGTCGATGATCAGCGGGAACAGCCACGCATCCGAAGCCGGAATATGGGCCAGCTTCGCGAGATCCCGCAGGGTAGTGAAGGAAAGGCGGAACGCGGCAGCGCCGACGCCCACGATCACCAGGACCGCGAACACCCGCGCTGCCAACATCCCCTTGTGCGTGGACATCACGCAGCCGCCTGCCCGGACTGCTCGGTCGACCGCTTACGCTGCGCCTTCCCCATCGGGGCCGGAGCAGCCTCGTCCTTGTCGACCGCCATCTCCGCCGCCAACCGCTCCGCAGCGTCGTGCAGCATCAGAATCTGCGGCAGCCGATCAGCCAGGGTGCGAGCGTCCTCCAGTGACAGGTTCAGCCAGGCGCGGCCACCGTCGTTGACCAGCTTCACATCCACACTGGCGGGAATACGGCCATACGTATCCTGACGCGCCTCCCGGTACTGCACGTCGATGCCGTCGTACTTGCTGACATTCACCTGCATGAACGACATGACGATCACGCAGCCTTCTCGTCACGCGGACGAGCAGCACCCGGATTCGCCGGAGCCTGCTTGGCGCCCGAGTTGTCGCCCACGATGCCCGTCGCGAAGTACGAGTAGACGAGCTTGGCGAAGTCACCCGCCTTGGTAGCTCGCGGCTGAACCATCAGGTTCTCGAAGACCACCTCGCGCATACCCGGACGGAGCTCCGGACCTACGGGAATCGGCTGCACCGGAGACAAGAAGATCAGGTCGATGCCCATGTCCGAGCCCCGGACATCAGCCGAGAAGTCAATGATCTTGGCCTTCCACTTCAGAAGACCGGTCTCCTCATCCCGTTCCTGCTCATTGGTGTAGGCCCGCTTGCGCTCGTTGAACTTCATCACCGGCTCAGGCACGTTGATGATCGCCGCACCCGCCTCGAACCCGATGTCATGCGGGATCGGGAAACGCTGGAACTTCTTCACAGCCATCGCTGAACTCCCTGTCTCAAGATGGAATAAATGAGACTCATACGTCGTTTGTAAGGACTGACGTCTCTTGATACGACTAATTCGTCTAGTCGTACTATAGGACTAGAACGTCACATCCCGCAAGAGTTCGAGGCAAAGGAATCCATGACGACGAAGATGGCTATGTCGGAGGTGATCCGGACACGCCGAAATCAGTTGGGGCTCACGCAATCTCAGATCGCTGAGACGATCGGCGTGAACCTTCGTCAAGTCGTTCGCTACGAAGCCGGAGAGCAAGAACCCGCGTTTTCCGTGGCCGTCCGACTTGCGAAGGCCCTTGGCATCTCCCTTGCTGAGCTAGCTGGCGAAATACCGACCGGGCTGAACCTCAGCGGCGAATGGTGGGCGGCGTGGGAGACATCGAAGGACGGCATCCCCCGCGTCGACGTGCACAGCATGTTCGCGAATCAGCAAGCCGACCAGATCCACCTGGACGCAAGCCGCGCAGTGAACGTCAGCCTCGAAGGCGGCACGTATGCGTGGCGTGGAGAAGTCCGCATATGGGACAACGAAGCTCTCATTGGCTGGTATCGAGCAACCGATGGAGCGGTACGGTCGAAAGGTTCGATTTACTTCCACCTACACCAGCACGGTCAGAGCGCTTACGGCCGATGGGTGGGCATGAGCTACGACGGCGAAGTGATTACAGGCTGGGGAGCAATGGCCCGCGATGCCGACAGTGTTAAGCGCATAGTCGAACAACTCATCGAGACAAACGGAGCATCCCGTGGACGAATTAGTTGACGTGACAATCTCTGCCGAAAGTGCTGACTGGCTTGCCTCGTTCACTCGCGAGCTTGTCAGCGACCGGCTGGCCGCCTGCGGCAACGTCATCCCTGCAATTCGCTCGATCTATCGGTGGCAAGGAGACATCTCCGATGACGCCGAAGCGCTCGTAGTCCTTCACACGCGGAAGTCTCTCGTGCCCAAGATCATTGAGAGAGCGAACCAAAAGCACCCATACGACACGCCTCAAGTAATCGCCGTCCCAGTTGTCGACGTGCACCCTGGATACCGCACTTGGGTGCTCGACTCCACCGACGACCAATAGCAACCGCCAACATACGAACGGCTGAGGTCTCCGCCTGTCCCATTCATTGGGCTAGAGATCTCAGCCGTTCCTTTGTGTTCACCCGGACCTTCGCTCGTCTCATCGCAAAGTCTCGTCTGCGAGTTGTTGCCGAATTTGGCTATATAGGTTCAAGAGCGGCGGCCCTACGGGCCACCGCCACCGCGCTGGCGCCGCGCGACGGGCACGCCTTGCTTCGCTGCGGCGCACCCGGCGCGTCGGCGCGTTGGCGGCAGCCCTTCAGGCCAAGCCGCCTTTGATCTTCATGAGCCCACTTCGCACACAACCGAGCAGCTGGGGCGGCAGACGACGGATCTCACGCCTAGAGATCTCCACGTCTCGGCTTGGGTTCCCGCCTCCTCATGGCCCCATGATCTGACTTCAGTCCGGGTGAGTAAAGGGCGCTTCGCGTCGCTACGCGATGCCTACGGCCCCCTTGACTAACCCTCCTTCAGCACAGGATGGCCAGTATGAGGAAGCGGGGGGAGTAGGTTTCGGACATGCGAAAGCCGCGGATAGGCGATCTATCCGCGGGGGAATTGATGGGAACAACAGCGGAGGATTGACCGGCATTTTCCGGAGGATGACCCGGGAACATCGGGGATGCCGGGGGACTCTCGTTCGCTGTGAATTCTGTTGTGTTAGAAGCGCTTTAGGAATCTGGGGGACGTTGCGGGAAGTTCTCCAAACCTTGCTGTTGTATCGTCACGGATATCCGTAACCGTTCTGACCAAGAGGGTGCCTAAAGATGGATGCATCGCGAAGCGATTCCGTGGGGGGTGGCGGCCGGGTGACGGGCGAGCCCGAATTCGAGACGATTCTGCTGGAGCGTAAGGGTCGGGTCGGCTGGATCACGCTGAACCGCCCGAAGGCGCTGAACGCGCTGAACGCGCAGGTACTCGACGATGTCATTGCCGCGCTCGACGAACTCGAGCACGATGACGCGATCGGCGCCATCGTCATCACCGGTTCGGAGCGGGCCTTCGCGGCCGGTGCCGATATCAAGGAGATGCAGCCCAAGTCGTACATGGATATGTTCATGAACGACTACTTCGCCCGCTGGGACCGGCTGGCGCAGTTCCGCAAGCCGACCATTGCCGCTGTCGCCGGGTACGCCCTCGGCGGCGGCTGTGAGCTGGCCATGATCTGCGACATCCTGCTCGCCGCCGATAACGCGAAATTCGGTCAGCCGGAGATCAAACTCGGCGTCATTCCCGGCATCGGCGGCTCGCAGCGCCTGACCCGCGCGATCGGCAAGGCCAAGGCCATGGATCTGGTGCTCACCGGCCGCAATATGGACGCCGAAGAAGCCGAGCGCGCCGGACTCGTCTCCCGCATCGTCCCCGCCGCCGAACTGCTCGACACCGCACTCGAGGTCGCCGAGACCATCGCATCGATGTCGCTCCCGGTCACCATGATCGCGAAGGAAGCGGTGAACCGCTCCTTCGAAACCACCCTGTCCGAGGGTCTGCGCTTCGAACGCCGGGTCTTCCACTCGCTGTTCGCGATCGAGGATCAGAAGGAAGGCATGACCGCCTTCGTCGAGAAGCGTCCGGCGAAGTTCACCAACCGCTGACACCTTGCCGCACTGAGGTATTCGAACAAGCACTGTGCCCGGCCGAGTGAATCTCGGCCGGGCACAGGTGTATTCGATCAGCGGCGGCCACGCTGCCGGAACGATTGCGACAGATCCGCGGTGGCGAACGCGAGCGGCACATTGCCGTCAACGCTGTACCGGTACAGCGCGGTCTGGTAGATGCCCGACAGCGCGGATACGACGACCGCGGTCACGATCAGCCACGCGATGCCGAGCCCGACCACCACGAATCCGGCTGCGATATCCGTGCCGAGCATCAAGAATCCGACGAACATCACCAGAACCCCCGGCAGCGCGAACAGCAGGCCGACCAATCCGAGCCCGGCATTGCCGACCAGATTCTCGCCCCAGGTCCGCTTCAACGCTGCCGACGAATCCTTCACCGCGGCAACAACATTGCGATCCTCCAGCACGATCTTCGGCAACACCAAGAAGGTGACCACCTGCCACGCCGTCCCCGCGATAGCGGCCAGAATCATCCCGACGAACGGCACCCGATCCTGCAACCACCGCAAGGCCTGCGACACCGTGGCCGAAATCGCCGCCCACACCAGAATCTGCGGCGACCGTGCCCCTGCCGCTCGCAACCCCTCGGCCACACTGGGATCCCCACCCTCCAGCGCGATATTCGCCTGCGAGATCAACGCCGCATTGAAGAAGATCGTGACGAATGCCGAGGCCAAATACATCAGCCCAAATACCACATAGGTAGTCGTCGACGACCTGTCCCAGTTATCGCTGGCAATGAGCGGCACCACGAATGTGGCGGCCACAATAATGCTCGCCACCGCCGACAGCGCCGGAAAAACCGCCAATTCCTTGCGCGCCTTCAGTACCGCCGCCGACGCCTTGAACATCTGCCACGAGGTTGCGAACGCCATTCCTACCTCCAGAATCATTGACCGAATGCGTCCACAATTGATCAGCCACCCAAAGAACGCCTTGCCGAGTTCTTAAAGCGACCACCGACCTGGTCTCGCATACCTTGTCGCGACCTCGCACACGGTGCACGTTATGCGCCATACCCACCGGATATGCGCGACGCGGGGTCCTGCTGCGGGTCTGTGAGATGGCGCGTGGACCATGTGTTGCCGTGAGTTCAGAACTGCGGCGGGAGTATTAGGGAACGCCGGTTGTACGGGCTGTTAGTTGAGGGGCTTCGCTGGGATGCCGGCGATTTCGACGGGGGTTGGGGCGTTACCGCCGTCCGGGGGCTGGGCTGCGGTGTGGTCTACGGCGAGGAGGCCGACGATCGTTGCGCTCAATGCGATCGTGACCGCAGCGGCGGCAATGAGTTTGCGGCGGCCGACGGTGGTCGGCAGCAGGGAATCCGTCAGCGCTCGGCTGCGCAGTCGCGCCATTCGCAGGTCGCCGGTGGGGCGTTCGGCGGCGAGCAGGACGGCACCGCGGGCCGAGACGTATTCCGGCTCGGAGTCGTAAATGACCGGGAGTTCGATCATTTCGGCCAGTTCCTCGCGGATGCTGGGGTTGCGGGTGCAGCCGCCGAGTAGGACGAGCGCCTCCGGCTGGACTCCGGTTTCCTCGATCAACTGGCGGACGAACGAGGCCGAATGGTGGATGCCGGCGGCGCACAATTCGGCGAGGTCGCTGCGGGTGACCACGGCGCGGTCGCCGGAACTGGTATCCATGGCGGTGATCACGCGGGCGCTGCTGAGTTCCTCCCGGTGCCTGCGGCTGGTCAACTTATCGGTGAGCACTCCGCCGCGGGCGAGTTGCCAGCGCAGCAGTGCGTCGTAGCCGTCGCCGCCGAGCACCGTACTGTGTTTGCTGGACAGGATGGTGTCGGTCCGGCAGTCGGCGTGGGTGATGGTCAGGCCGGAGCTGCCGAGGTCGTAGAGGATGACCGAACCGCTGGTGGGCAGGCGACCGGTGAAACGCAGATACCGCAGCTGGGCCAGCGGTTCGTCGATGATGGTCAGCCGGGTGCGGCCCGCGGTGGTTCGGATGGCGTCGGCGTGCAGTGGGCAGCGACAGGTTACGGCGGTTCCGGTGATCAGTTCGTCGCGCCGATCGGCGGCCGCGCACATCTGCCGAATCGCCTCGAAGACCGGTTCCTCGACCCCACCACCCGCCCGACGCGGCACCTGGCATCGATCAATCGGGGGAAGGTGCGGCTGATCGGAATGTGTCAGCATCGCGCGAGCACCTCCAGCGCCCGCCGATACCCCCAAGACCAGCACCATGGTCTCCATGGTGAACCCTTTCGGGTCCGCTGCCAAGACGACGGGGCGGGGAATTCGCTAGTTGGATGCCAGACCGTTACCCCTTGGTCGTTCGGGTGGTGTATGGACCGACCGGTCTGCGCGGTTTGCTATACCTCGTGCGTCGACCAGCGTGCCGTTTCGTCGCCGGTGTCGAAGTCGCCAGCGGCATGCCGGAATTCGGCGAGCAATTGCAGCAGCGTGTGCAGCCGATCCGGCGGGAGTCCGGGGAGTGCGAAGACTTTCGCATTGAGTTCCTCGGTTGCCTGAGCAACCAATTCCCTTCCAGCGGCTGTGATTTCGATAAGGGTGGCACGCCGATCGCTGGGATGGGGTACGCGCTCGACGAGTTTCGCGGCCTCCAGCCGATCGACGGTGTTCGTCACGCTGGTCGGGTGCACCTGCAGGCGCGCGCTGGCCTTCGCCATCGGCAGTGCGCCCGTCTTGCTGAAAGACAGCAACATGAGAAGTTCATATCGGGAGAAGGTCAGACCGGTCGGTTTCAGTGCCTCGTCCACCCGAGCCATCACGATTTGCTGGGCCCGCACCAGCGATGTCACCGCCGCCATGCCGTCGGCGACATCGCCCCAGCCGTGGCCGACCCACTGGCGATGGGCCTCCTCGATCGGATCCTGCGGGAGTGGACGTGGCCGTGACATGGCTCCGATCATTGCATGTTCTCCCGCTTTTCCGGGTCTTCCGCCGACAGGCGAGTGCCGCGAAATCCGACTTGCGGACCGGCGGTCGAATGCCCGGCCGAGGTTTGGGCGTACCCGGTGGGTCACCCATGTCATCGCGAAATCAGTTGATGCGATGTGTCGCGCCGGAGGGGGCCGCTGTGGCGGGGTTTCGATCATTGCTTGCCGGTTGAGATCACGGTGATTGCAACGGTGGGCAATTCGACGGGGAAGACGGCAATATTCATGGCGAGGCGGGCGTGGCTGAGTGGTTCAGGCAACGGTCTGCAAAGCCGTTTACGCGGGTTCAATTCCCGCCGCTCGCTCCAAAAAGGGTGCGCCGCCATGGGCGCCCGGCTCGGTGATACGCCACCGCCGAGCCGGGTGTCCGTGGTTCAGGCCGCCGCTTCGAAGGCCACGGCGGCGCCGACCGCATCCAATCGCACCCGCTGCCCCACGGTCGGGGCGGCGACGCTGGCGCGGCGCACCAGCACCGGATCGGTGTCCCCGTCGAGTGCGATGGTCAGCATCACATCCGCCCCGCGGAACTCCACATCGCGCACCATCCCGCTGCCCGGTTCACCATCGGAAACCACATGCGCCACAAGCTGTTCGGGCCGGATCATGATGGTCGTTCGACCGGACGGCGCCGACTTCTGCACCGGAATCCGGCCGAGTGCGCATTTGGCGATATCGCCGTCGACCACCGCGTCGAGCAGCACGCAATCACCGAGGAACTTGGCGGTGAACAGATCGGTGGGCGCCGCGTAGACCTCTTCCGGAGCGCCCACCTGGGTGAATACCCCCTCGCGCATGACCGCGACCTGCTCGGCGAAGCAGAGCGCCTCCTCCTGGTCATGGGTGACCAGAATGCTGGTCATCCCCGCCGCGCGCAGCGTCTCGGCCACGGCCTGCCTGGTGGTGGCGCGCAGCCCGGCATCGAGTGCACTGAACGGCTCGTCGAGCAGCATGACATTGGGTTTGCGGGCGAGCGCGCGGGCGAGCGCGACGCGCTGCTGCTGGCCACCGGAGAGCTGATGGGGCCGGCGGTCGGCATAGGAGGGATCCAACGAGACCATCTCCAGCAGTTCGTTCACCCGGCTCTTAGCACGCCGCAGACCGCAGATTCCGCGGTGCAGGCCGTAGGCGATGTTCTGACCGACGGTCAGATGTGGGAACAGTGCGCCGTCCTGCGCGACATAGCCGACATTGCGCCGCTGCGGCGGCACCGAAAAGCGGTCGCGGGTCACGGTTTCGGTGCCGATGGCGACCGAGCCCGCATCCGGGGCCTCGAATCCGGCGATCACCCGCAGCAGTGTGGTCTTACCGCAACCCGACGAGCCGACCACTGCGGTCGAACTGCCATTGGGCACGTCCAAACTGATGCCGCCCAGCACTTGGTGCTGGCCGAAGGTCTTCGAAACGGCGTCCACGACAAGCCGACTCATAGTCCAGCCGCCTTCCTGGATTGGGTGAACAGCAGATATGTCACCGGAACCGCGGCGACGATCATGATGAGTGCGTAGGGTGCGGCCGCGGCGTAATCCAATTCGCCCGACAGCGACCAGAAGCGCATCGCGAGAGTGCGAGTTCCGCTGGGGGCCAAGAGCAATGTCGCGGTCAACTCGGTCGCGACGGCCACAAAGACCAGCGCGGCCGCGGCGGCCGCGGCGGGTGCGGTCAGCCGCAGCGTGACGCGAACGAAGGTGACCGGACCGGACTGTCCCAGCGAGCGCGACACCTCCTCCAGCCCGACCGGCACCTGCGCCAGTCCCGCGCGCACACTGACCAGCGCCCGCGGCAGGAACATCAGCACATATGCCGCGACGACCATGGCCACCGTCTGATAGAGCGGCGGTGCCCACCGAATGGTGACGGTCACCATGGCCAGCGCGATCACGATGCCGGGCAGCGAACTCGTAATGTAGTTGGCGCCCTCCACCGTTCGGGCGAAGGCCGAGGTGGAGCGCACCGCGATCCAGGCCACCGGAAACGCGCACACCGTGGTGATCAGCGCGGCCATCGCCGCCAGCGCGATGGTCTGCCCGAGCGCCGTGCCGATCTCGGTGATATCCCAGACCCGCGCACCGCCGATGCGCAGCCAGCGCACGATGGTCCACAGCGGCACCCCGATCGAGCAGGCGACAACCGCGGCCAATGCGAGGAGCATCGGAATCGTGCTCGGTCCCAACGCAACTCGGGTCGCCGCACGCGGCGCACCGCTGCCGATCCTGGCGTAACGCGCCTTACCGCGCGCTCCCGCCTCGGCCGCGAGTAACACCAGGCAGCACAGCACCAGCACGCCGGCCAGCATGCTGCCCGCCGGACCGGCGAAGCTGGATTGATACTGCTCGAAGATCGCGGTGGTGAAGGTGTCGAAGCGGATCATCACGAATGCGCCGTATTCGGCGAGCAGATGCAGCGCGATGAGCAGCCCGCCGCCGAGGATGGCCAATCGCAACTGCGGCAATACGATTCGGGTGAACACCGCGACCGGTCCGGAACCGAGCGCGCGTGCCGATTCCTCCACCGCCGGGTCGAGGCGGCGCAATGTGGCCGCCGCGGGCAGATACACCAGCGGGAAATACGACATCGTGGAGATCACCACGCCCGCCCACAGCCCGTGCATGGTCGGGAAGACGCTGACCCAGCCGTAGCTGTTCACGAATGCGGGCACGGCCAGCGGCGCCGCGAAGACCGGCCCCCACCATGCCGCACCCGGCACATTCGTCCGCTCCACCACCCACGCCAGCCCGACGCCGAGCACCACGCAGATGGGCACGGTGACGAGCACGAGTGCGGCCGTATTGCGCAGCAGGTCACCGACTCTCGGGCGGAACACCAGCTGTGCCGCTTCGTGCAGGCCGGTGGAGAAGACGGTGGACACGATGTAGCCGAGCGGCACGAACGTCGCCGCCACCAGCAGCAGGGCGACGATCGTGACCAGCGGCCCCGGTCTCCCGACCCGGGGTGCGGCGACAGCGGTCCGAAGGGCCATGACTAGAGCAGACCCGCGTCGGTCATCAGCGCCGTCACCTTCTTGGCGTCGAGCTTGCTCGGGTCGACGGCCGGTGCCTGCAGCGAGGCCAGCGGCGGCAGCGCCGGATCGGCCGCGACATCACTGGCGACCGGGTATTCCAACGAGGTGCCGTCGCGCAGGATCTCCTGCCCCGCCTTGGAGGTGATGAATGCCAGGAACCGCTGTGCCGACTCCTGCTTCTTGCTCGACTTCAGCACGCCACCACCGGAAATCGAGACGAAGGCGCCCGGATCCTGGTTCTTGAAGTAGTGCAGCGCGGTGTTGTTGCTGCTCTCCTTGGTGTTGACCTGGTCGCGGTACCAGTAGTAGTGGTAGATCACACCGCCGTCGGGCTGGCCGGAATTGACCGCCTTCATGGTGGCGACATTGTTCGGGAAGGCCGTGGCGTTGTCCTTCATACCCTTGAGCCAGGCCTTGGTGGCGTCCTCGCCCTTGAGCGCGAGCAGACCCGCGACGATGGCCTGGAAGTCGGCGCCGGAAACGCCGGCACCCCAGCGGCCCTTCCACTGCGGCTGCGCCAGATCCAGCAGCGACGCGGGCAGTTGGTCGGCCGCGATCCTATCCTTGTTGTATACGAAAACCGTTGAGCGGGCAGCGATTCCGGTCCACTTTCCGGTGGACGGCCGGAACTGCGCTGGCACCTGGTCCAGGGTCTTGCTGTCGACATCGGCGAACAGTCCGGCGTTCTCGACCAGTGCCATGGCGGGGGAGTTCTCGGTCAGGAAGACATCGGCGGGGGAGGCGGCGCCCTCGGCGACCAACTGATTGCCCAGCGCGGTGTCACCGCCCTGGCGCAGCGTGACCTTGATGCCGGTCTCCTTGGTGAACGCGTCCACCCATTCCTTGGTCAGGGATTCGTGCTGGGCGTTGTAGACGGTGATCTCGTTCTTGTCGTCCGAGGAATTCGAGCAAGCCGTCAGGCCGATCGCCGCGACGGTGACGGCCAGCGCCGCGGAAACCGATTTCCATCTGATCGACATGTTCGAGTCCTTCCGACACGTGCAAGGTTCCACTTCATATGATGAGGCTTACCTAAGCAAGATACCGCGTCCGACGTGCGCGGATGGTATCGGTACGGCTGCGGCCGCCGTGGTTCGCCGCGCGGGTCAGCTCAGTCCCGAGAAGTCCCGCAGCACAACGTGATTGCGGTCGGCGAAGGTGCCGAGCGTGTAGTCCGGCAGCAGACCGAAGTATTCGCCACGGGTCGTCGCGCTCCAGCGGCAGGCGGCCGCGGTGCGGGTTTTGTAAAAGTTGATCATGTACCCGCCCTCGTACAGGCGCAGCAGGCTATAGCCGCCGGGATACTCCTTGACCGCCGCCACCTCGAGGAATTCCACCGCGCAGCCGGTATCCGGACGGGTGCGACGGTTGCGGTGGGTATGGCCGCTGTGCTGGAGAAATACTCCGGGGGCGCGTTCGTAGAGCGTCTGGAGTTCGAGGCTGTCGGATCGGTTGAGGACGAAACCCGGTCCGGCGGTATTGGTCAGACCGGATTCGGCGGTCACCGGGTGGTGGCCGAATACCAGCGTCGGGCGGTCCGGATCGGTGCGCAGCAGTTCGCCGAGCCGGTCGAATTGCGGACGTACGATACTGCCGCCCGAACCGTCGAGTTCACTGGTGTCCAGACCGAGTAGCCGCAGGCCGCCCACCTCGTGCGCGATCAGTTGCTGGCGTGGATCGAATTGCTCGGCCCAGCAGTCGTAATGGTCCGCGGGTGCCGGCAGACAGCCCTGATATTCCGATCCGATGTGCGGGCGGTCGTGGTTGCCGCGCACGGCAAAGTAGTCGCGGCCCTGTTTACCCCAGCTGTCCAGATGTGCGCGGACCGCGCGCGATTCCTCCGGTCTCGCCTCGGCGGTGAGATCGCCAGCGATGAGCAGTGCGACGGCGCCGCGGTCGGGGCGGCGCAGATCATCGAGCAGTGCGGCCAGCATCACCTCTGGATAGGGCGGTAGACCCGGCTCCTGCTGGAAGCCCGGCGGCAGGCTGTCGACGACGAGCCCGCTGATCTGTTCGCCGTAGTGCACGTCATTGGCGAGGGCGATGGTGCGCAGTTGGCGGCCCGGCGGCGGCATCAGAGTGGTGAATTCGCCAGTGGATTCCGGACTTCCGGGGGTCAGGGTGGTCAGCGACAGGGCTGGTGCGGCCCGGGCGCCGTTGGACCAGGCCTCGAATCGGTAGGGGCGACCGGGTTCGAGGCCGTCGATCTCGGCGTAGTGGAACGGGGTTCGCTCATCCTCGGCGTATACCGTCCCCGGAGCCAGCGGTGAGTCCGCCGGACCCAAGCGCACCTGGGCGTCGGTATCGACCGGCAGCAGTCGTCCGCTCGGATCCGGGGCCACTGTCGTCCAGGTGAGAATCACCGATCGATCGGTGACCGTGACCACTTCCAAATCGGTCACCAGGAGCGGATTCGGTTGGGCCCGAACCGAACCCGGTGCGGCGAGTGCGGTCGACGCGGCCCATCCGACGGCGCTGAGGAAGGTCCGGCGCGACGGTCCGCAGCAGCTCATTCGACGAGATTACGTCAGTTCTTACCCGCCTCCGCCGAGCAGACCTTCCACTTCCCGTCTTCCTTGCGCAGGTGTTCGGTGGTGCCGGTGTCGGTATCGGGGGTCTCGCCCGGAATGGTCAGCGTGAGTTTGCCGGTGATCCGGGCCGTCGCGCGGTCACCGGTGACGACGATATTGTCGATCTTGTCGATGCTGACCTCGACCTTGGCGGTATCGAATTCCTTCTTCTGCTCATCGGTCAGCGTGTCGAACTCGGCACGATCGGCCGCACATGACTTGGCCGCCGCCGCGGCGAAACCACGCGATCCGAGTGTGTCGTAGAAATCGTGGATCGCCACCTCGATCTTCTTCTCATCCGAGGCGAGCGGCGTCTTCCCCTGCACGGTCAGCACCACGCCCGCGGCCACTGCACCCGCGATGATGAGCACCAGCACCAGCAGTCCGATGATCAAGCCGGTCTTGCGCTGTTTCGGCGGCTGATAGCCCGGGAAACCCGGCGGATTTCCGCCCGGTGGCGGATATCCGGGCGCACCTTGTGGCGCATACCCTTGACCGCCGGGTGGCGGATAACCCTGCGCACCGGGCGGCGGATACCCCTGACCGCCAGGCGGCGGATAACTCTGACCGCCGGGCGGGGGATAACCCCCTTGCTGCGGATACCCCTGCCCACCCGGCTGCGGATACGGCTGCCCATAACCCGGCTGCCCCGGTTCCTGCGGCTGTCCGAATGGCGGCTGCCCGCCCGGCGGATATGTCATCGTCGCGTCCTCCCACTCACCCCGGCTTATGTGGAAGGTTACGGCAACGTGCAGCTCCGCGACCCGAACACCGGCGAGCGATCCACCCCGAGCTAGGACAGCTGTCCCAGGGGCCGTCGGTCCGGGATCGGTGTCAGCCGGAATTCGGTTGTCGAGCGGAGAATGTCGGCGCGTTCCGCGATCAGGCCCATGCGCGCGGCGATCTCCCTGGCCTCGGTGTGGTCGGGATGCGCGGTGACCTGTCCGGCCCACTTTCGGTACAGGAGGCCGGGTTCGGCCGAGAACCACCCGTCGCTGAGCGCATCGGCCGCGAGCAGCAGTCCGGTGTCCTCCGAGGCGGGCAGTGCCATCCAGCCGCCGACCGCCAAGAGCAGGTCCCGTCGGATACAGAGGCTCGCGGGATGGACTTGGGCACGGTAGCCGTGCTCGCGCCAGTGTTCCAGGACCGTGCCGGAGGTGATTCGGCCCTCCGGCGGGTCATGGTCGAATCCCATCGTGGAACCATCGGGAAGCAGGTCGAGGACACGCGAGGTGGTCCAGCCGACACCGGTCTGCCGGAGTGCGGCGATATCGCGTGCGAGCGTGCCGGGCGTCAACTGGTCGTCGGCGTCGAGCACCTTCACCAAGGTTCCCGTGGACCTGCCGAGGGCGAGCGATCGGCACACGCCGGGACCGCCACGTCGCCCGAATCCCGGTTTGATGCGCGGATCCTTCGGGAGCAATGGCGCGACATCGCCGGTCGTCCCGTCTTCCTGGACGATCCATTCCCAGGTCCAGCCGGGCGGAAGTTCCTGCGACACCAGGGAATCCCATGCCGCGGTGAGGTATTCGCCGATCGGGCGGTAGGCGGGCGTAATTACCGAGATGAGTTGCGTCATGGCCTGTCCCATCGGCTGAGCTGAGTTAGGTAAACGAGTTCGGTACGGTCGCCCGGCAGCACGATGTCGGAGAACTCGACGGTACGTCCGGTCGTATCGATCATCTGCTTGCGTACGACCAAGACCGCGACATCGGGCGGGATATCGAGTTCCGCCATCTCGGTCGCGCTCGGCGGATGCGCGGTTATGGACTCCATAATGTGATCGATCTCGATATTCACCGTCCGCAGCTGGTGATGGGTGCCACCGGGCCACGGTTCCTCATCGGCATCGAGCAGCCTCGGATTGGATGCCACCACGTCGTAGACCAAATACGACGTGCTCAGGCTGACCGGAGAGCCTTCGGCCTTGAGCTGAGTTCGATAGTCGCGGCGCAGGATGCGTGTTCCGACCGGCACCTCGAAGACGGTGGCAATGCCGCTATCCGCCTCGATCGTTTGATAGTGGGCGAAGAATTCCAGATCGTCGATGCTCAACCCGGTGTCGTGTTCGGTTGCGCCGGTGGACCTTCGGACCGCTTCCGACAGCAACGCCCGGTCCTTCTCCCACTGATGACGTTCCGCGGTACGCCGAACCCGCCCTCCCGTCCCGATCCTGTGCCGCACATCGTCCGCGATCCACTCATACTTCGCACCCATTGGCGCTCCTCGAACGTGTCAGTGACGCCCACTACCACCATGCACCCCCAAGCCACCACATGCGGTGATTCTCCCGGGTACGCCGTCGGTGACGACGCTGCCGGTGCACTCGCGACCGCTGCTGCGGACCGTCTGCGGACTCGGTGGGATCACGAATCGCTGAAGGTGACGCGAAGGGTCAGCGAGCAGTGGATAATAGACAATACGTATAACACCTGCATGTCGTACGTATTGTTGTCAACTCTGCCGAACATTCGAGATCTTGGAGAGCAGCACTTCTCATCGCAGCGAGATGCTTGCAGTCGATACAAGACAACAAAGGCGCGATGTGGGAAGGGGAGTCCGATGCATTCGGATGGGCCCAAATCGGAGTCATTCTGGAAGAGTGTGCCGGGCTTGCTGACCGGAATCGCAGCAGTGCTGACCGCCCTCGCGACAGTGATCGGAACCCTGTACGGGGTCGGCGTGATCAAGATCGGCGAACGTGTCAGTGACGCCCACTACCACCATGCACCCCCAAGCCACCACATGCGGTGATTCTCCCGGGTACGCCGTCGGTGACGACGCTGCCGGTGCACTCGCGACCGCTGCTGCGGACCGTCTGCGGACTCGGTGGGATCACGAATCGCTGAAGGTGACGCGAAGGGTCAGCGAGCAGTGGATAATAGACAATACGTATAACACCTGCATGTCGTACGTATTGTTGTCAACTCTGCCGAACATTCGAGATCTTGGAGAGCAGCACTTCTCATCGCAGCGAGATGCTTGCAGTCGATACAAGACAACAAAGGCGCGATGTGGGAAGGGGAGTCCGATGCATTCGGATGGGCCCAAATCGGAGTCATTCTGGAAGAGTGTGCCGGGCTTGCTGACCGGAATCGCAGCAGTGCTGACCGCCCTCGCGACAGTGATCGGAACCCTGTACGGGGTCGGCGTGATCAAGATCGGCAAAACGACGGAACCCTCCTCTCCGCCACCGCCGACCAGCACGAGTGTCTACCGACCGAGTTACTACCAACAGGCGCCTGGAAACTCGGCGCCTAAAGGGGACCGAGCGGCAATCAACCTGGTGTATTCCGGCGACCCATACGGTTGCCTGGTCAATCTCACCGTGCAGGTCGGGGATCAGGCGGCATCGCCGACATCGGACCACTACCACATGCGTGGCGTAGCTACCGGGGTGCAAACGTACGGCATTCAAGGAACCATCGAATGCCAGAACACCGGAAAGTGCAACGCGTCCGGCCAGGGCACAGTCAACGTTGTGGACGGCGCGGTTTATGACCTGGCGTGGAAAAATCGCGAGGTCAACTACTGCACGGTCACCCTCCAGTGACAAGAAACCCCGGAAAGCAGGGCGGCACCGCACCCTGCCGCCCTGACATCTGAGCCAGGTGACTCATCGAACAGAAAGGCCCTGACCGGCAATGTATCGGTCAGGGCCTTCGTCGTGGGTGCCCTCGGCAGGATTCGAACCTGCGGCCTTCTGCTCCGGAGACAGACTCGGTCTGGTTTGGGGGGTCTTCGACTGGTCGGGGTGGTTGTGTGATGTGGCATTTCGGTATGCGTCTGTCCGGCGTTGTTTGCTCGACTTGTGTCACTCTCGTGGCATCGGGCAACGGCTTTTGGGGTTGTCACTCTCGACGTTTGCAGCAATCGGGTGACACCGGTGTCGGTGGTGACGTAGCGAATTACCAGGTGATTCAACTGACCAGTCGTTGGTGGATGTTGGTCGCGAAGGGCCGCATTGCGGACTCGCTAAGGACTCGCGGAGGCGATGGCTGATGCGATGCGAATCTGTGAGCTCCGGCCGACAGGTTGTAACTCTTATTCTACCTATGTAGAGTACGATGCATGCGGAAGACGCACTCACTAGTTCAGGTAGCGGCTGCCCTAATGGCCGAGCCTGACGCCAAGCACTGGGGATACGACCTCAGCAGGCGTTCGGGCGTGCGATCCGGGGTTCTGTATCCGATGCTCACAAAGATGCTTGCGGAGGGCTTTTTGACTGATGGATGGGAAGACCCGGCGACGATCGAGGAGAAACGCCCGCCTCGGCGGTACTACGAGCTGACCGACCATGGAAAGCTGGAGTTGGGTGCTACGCTTCGGGCTGCCCGTGCCGACCAGCGTTTCTATGCGTTGAATCTCGGGTGGGTGTGATGCCTGCGCTTCTCGACGTAGTTGCATCTTGGCAGGCTTTCGCTGCATTTATGCTGACTGTGGCGGTTTTCGGGTTTTTTCCAGGCTTCTTTCTGCGCCTGATGGTGAAGATTTACCCACCCCAGGATCCCCGGCGTGGTGAGCTTCCGGCCGAACTGTATTCGGTTGGCTTGTTGATGCGGCCCTTCTGGGTTGCTCAGCAATTCGAGACCGTCCTGTATGAGGGAACAGGGCTGCGATACCGCGATTGGCGATCGCGAAGACGTGGGCGGCAAGCGCTGACCGACAGCCTGGATGCCGTTGGGGGCGCGATCCGAAACGCAGAAGGCTATATGGATGCCGCTGCTGATGACGTCGTCCTTGTCGACTTCGGTAACGGGGATCAACTTGCGTGGGAACAGGCTGTTGGCGCCATGCGCAGTCGTGTCGGCCGATCGAGGCTTGGGAGGGCGCGGCTTCGGTATAGGCACCTGGCGCGGTCGAGGGCTCGGAGAGAGTTCGTGGCCCATGTCCAAGTCTGCTTGAAGGTCACGTTCCATCCTGTTGATGACGCTATTGCCGCAGGCTTCCCGGTTGGTCGGGCATCATCGGGTGACCAGCACTGACCCCTGGTTCGTGGTCTGCACCCGTCCTAGCGCTGCGGAAGACCAGGTGTCCGGAACCTACGTCCCTCCCTGCTTCCTCATACTTGCCGCCCTCAGCGGAACTCGGTCGTGTCAAGGGCGCTCTTTCCCTTGACTCGGCTGAGTGGAGCGAGACAATCGGCGTATGAGGTAGCTGGGAACAGCCGCGTGATCCTGTATTGGGTCCGCGGCTTCGTCGTGTTCGGGGCCAGGCTGGGAGCAAGTTCGTTCAGAATGCAGCCAGAGGGTCAGATGCTCCGGCGAATGGCGCGGAGCGGTGCCGACGCGGTCGACGCGCCGTGCGACCGCCGTTCAGGGAGCGCGCTGCGTGTCGTAGCGCGGCGGCGGCGCTTTGCGCCGCCGCAGGCGCTCTTGGGTTTATATAGCCAAATTAAGCAACAACTCGTTTAGCGGGCAGGCGCGGACGCTAGGCGACCAGACCTAGCATTTGCGACGCGTCGCGGTTGAATTCCTGAACACCTTGCACCGATGCGTATGGCTTCAGGCTCCGCTGAAGATCGGTCACGGCTTCGAGGCAACGAGACGAATTGACCGAGGCGGTGAGACGGACAACGATCTTGGCATTCTCTGCTGCCGCGTCGATATCGTTGCGCTGGATGTGAGCCATGGCTACCGCAGCCTGGCTGAGGCCACCACGGCGCGCACGACGCTGCGCCTGGCATTCCTGAATCGACAGATCCGCGAATCGATCAATCTCGGTGGGCTGCTGGAGATCGCGGAAGCACTGGGCTGCTTCGCCATAGAAGTAGGCCCGATCGATGAATCGCGCCCACTCGGGTTCGTTGTCCTGGTCGATCATGTTGAACGTCGTCTCAGCGCGATTGAGGGCCTTTGTCGCTGCTCGGGCATCGCCAAGCCGAGCGAGGGCGCGAGCTTCAAGAATGCCTAGGTCGGCGTAGCAAGCGGCTGAGTCGTGCGCGGTAATTCCATGGAGTCCGGCGCGAGCAAGGGCAACAGCTTCGTACGAGTGACCGAGAAGGTTCGCCTGGTCGGACATGCCTGCCAAAACATGTGCACCCAGAACCTGATTGCCTGCCGCCTGGGAGAGACGAAGTGCCTGGATGAGATACCGCTGCGCTAGACCATGCTCGCCATCGTCATACGCCATCCAGCCAATGAGGTATGCCTGCTCGGCAGCGGCGTCGTAGAGAGCAGCTTGGACATCTGGCTGATGGTCGCGGCGGATCAGGGGAATCACCGTAGTGTTCATGTAGCTGATTAGGGCCGTGCGGGCGTGACCGCCTCCGCGCATAACGTCCATCTCCTGAAACAGGCTGAACATGTCGCGGATTCCAGCTACCTGCTTCATCCCGATAACTCTGGGGCCCCGCTCTGACTCCAACTCTTCGAAGGAGGCCAAGAGCCAATCTCGGCTTGGCGCTGCGAGGGCTGCGAGAATGAACGGAGCGTTGAAGGCACCGGCGCTGTATGCCGCACCTAGGTCCCGGATCGTGTCCAACGTGATCTCCGGGTCAGGCGAGTACTGAAGCCCTCTCGCTGCCAAGGAGTCCATTCCTTCCATGCCGATGTCATGCGGGCGAATGGTCCGACCAAGTCTTTCGGACAGGACTCGGCAGATCAGCGTCGGAGTGATCCCCCGCGGCTTCTGGCCTTGCTTCACCCAGCGACCTACGGCGGTGTAGTCGTAACGCAGCGCTTGGCCTTCGTCGGTGCCAAGGTTGTTGACGCGCTTGGCAAGTCCGGCCCACGACATACCGGATTCGGTGATCAACTCCGCGAGAGTAGTGTTCGGCTCGGCCATTTCCGGCTCACCCTCCTCCGAGACCTTCAGGTCGTTCTCTCGGCTGATGATACGCGGCAGGGCCTAGCCGCGAAGGGGTCGCATGGTGCCACGAAGCTTCACATGGGCATTCACATGGTTCGACCAAATGCCTGCTGCGGTTGCCTGGATACATGCAAATCAGCAGTGAGAACCGGGCGCGAATTGAGGAGCGCCTAGCGATCGTAGCTGCCCGGTTGGAGGGGCTTACTGAGAGACTCCAGGCTCTGGAGAACGCTCCAAAGCGGACAACCGAGTCTCGAAGTCGTCAAGCCGGTTCATGATCGCGTCAAGGCGCTCGACGATGTCATCGGCTGGCGCTTCGTCGGATTCGCTGGGCACGCGATAGAAGGTGCCGCGGCCCTGCCACGAGACGACCAATCCTTCAGAGCGAAGCACGTCGATGGCCGCTCGAATTGTCTCCTTGGCGACTCCCCATTCCTCAACAAGCTTGGGGACGGAGGGGAGTTGTCCGCCCGGTGTGTACGCGCTGCGGAGCTCGTCTGCGATCCGCACGTATACGGGCCGCAGGTCGTCCGGGTCCATCAGCTGTTTCGACACATAGCAAGTCTACCCAGGCTGTGCAAGACGATCCTGGATGTGTTTCCTAGGAAAGTATAGACAAGAAGGGACATAGTAGGTAACCTAGGAAACCTATCTAGGACAGTCCGTAGAAATCCGGAGGGCATCATGGCAGTCCAACTCAATCCACACGGTGGTGACGTGGTCATGCCGGGCACGTGGATGTCTCCTCGTCGGTCGACTTTGATCCGTGCTCGCGAGTTGATGGGGCTGGGTCCGAAGGCGTTCGCCGAGCGCCTGAATGACGTGATCGGTCCGGTGGAGTTCCCGCGATGCCCTGTCACCTGGCAGGCGGTTCGGGTGTGGGAGACCGAGCTTCAGCCTCCTCAGTTCGTGGTGGATGCCGCGCTGGTTGTGTTGCGGGTGTCGAACACCGATTGGGCTGGAAACCGTTGCCGGGTAGTCGATTTGGATGAGGCGCGGACTCCGGCGAAGACGCGGACGGTCCGGAAGAACCGGATGGCCGCGTGATGAATCAGGATGAGGCGAAGCTGTTGCTTCTGGGCATGGATGCGCTCCCGATTCGTGAGCGCTGGTTGCTGGCGTGGCTGGTCGATGTCGGCTCGGATATCGGGATGCGGTTCCTGGAGTTCACCGAGGACGCCGGTATCGACTTCGGCGTGATGTGTGCCCGGTGGCGTCGGATGGGCCTGCTCCGGTCCGGTTACGACTGGGAGCGTGATCACTCAGTGTATGAGGCCACCGAGCGCGCTGTGCAGCTGGTTCACCTGTCGGCGGTGGAGTGGGTGTGCGCGCACAGCTCGGCCGAGCTCGTAGACCTTGATGCCGTGGCGGTGGCGGCATGAGTCGCGCAGTGACTAGCGGCACGTTGTTGAAAGCGGTTCTGCGGGCACGGGATTGGCATATCTACCGGGTATTCGAGCGTGAGTACGTCCGTGCGGCCAGCTCGATCGGTGAGGACCTGTACGCGCCGTCTCCGCGTACGTTGCGGCGTTGGCAGAATGGGGAATCGGAGGTTCCCCACGGCTACCACATGAGTGTGCTGGAAGCGATGCTTCCCGGCTACACCGCTGAGGAGCTGTTCACCCCGTTCGATCTACTCGCCGGTGACCCGGTGCCAGCACCCACACCCGATCGGTTGCAAGACGGCGTCTGCATCCTGTGCGCGCTGACCAGCTGTGCTGATCAGATGTGCGCGAGGTTGCACGCGGGGTCGGTGTGGACCTGGTGCCCGCGCTGCAAGGGCAGGGGCTGCCGCCACGATGATGATTGCATCGCTGGTCGCCGTGAGGTTTACGACTACACCGCCGAGGACTCCGACAGTGAGATGAGGGTGGCCGCGTGACGGATGACGTTGTCACGGAACAGGATTCGCCCGTCACGAAACTGAGCCTGGCGGGCTTGGCCTTTCATGCGACGGCCGAGGATCGTGCTGCGGCTCCGGATTGGCTGGCTATGGCTGAGGCGGCGGCGGACAAGTGGGGTTCGTGTCGTCGTCCGGTCCCGATGTGGGTGGTCAATCAGCAGACGGGGGACCGCCGTGCAGTGGGGGCCGCGTGTGGCAACACCCTGGAGTCGGTGTGCCCGGCCTGTGCGAAACGCAAGCGCGCGATCAGGGTTGGGCAGATCCGTGAGGGCTGGCACCTCGACCACGAACCGGTGCGGGAGAAAGACCCGGTCACCAAGGAGCAGATAGCGCTGGTGGATGCCCGGTCCCGGATGTTCATGGACTACCAGGTCGCCAAGGAAGACAACGACCAAGAGCTGATGGACGGTATCCGGGGAATCGTTGAAGAGCTGGACAAGGAGCTGCGCGAAACCGGGGCTCGGAAGAAGTTCCCGCCGTTGGAGCAGATGCCGAAGAAGCGGCGCAAGCGCTCGACCAGGCGGCGTGATGACATGCCCGACCTGCCCCGGCTGAAGCTCACCAACCGAACGATCGATGAGGCGGTCCTCGGTAAGTACCGGTTCTCGATGTTCGTCACGCTGACCCTGCCCAGCTACGGCCGCATCCACACCGATGGCGCGGTGAACAAGAAGGGTGAGGTCTGCGGCGACGGTTCGCCGGTCGATCCGGACAGCTACGACTATGTCCAGGCGGCGCGCGACATCGTCCACTTCACCGGGTTGGTGAACCGCTTCTTCCAGGAGTTGCGTCGGGTGCTGGGCTACAAGATCCAGTACTTCGGGGTGGTGGAGCCGCAGAAGCGCGGGGCCCCGCATCTGCATGTGCTGCTGCGTACTCGGGTGTCCCGCAGCATCCTGCGTCAGGTCACGGTCGCGATGTACAAGAACATCTGGTGGCCGCACTTCGGTGAGGAGTTCGAGCGGTACAGCGAGGGCCGTATGCCGGTGTGGGACTTCAAGGCTGGCACCTTCGTTGACCCGGACACCAAGGTTCCGTTGATCGGGTTTGACGAAGCCCAGGATGTCATGGATTCCTGCGATGGTCGCGAGCCTGCGCATGTGATCCGGTTCGGCACGCATATGCCGCGTAGGTCGATGAAGGGCATCATGAAGGACTCTCCGGAGGCAGATGCCGCGATCGGCTATATCGCGAAGTACCTCACCAAGTCGACGGCCGAGATTCTGGAGCCGCCGAACAAGCGCACCGCGGCGCATTACAACCGTCTGCATGCCGAGCTGCAGCGCACCCCGTGCTCGGAGAACTGCCCGGTGTGGCTGCGCTACGGCATCGTCCCGTCCGGCGCCACCGAGAAGACGATTCCAGGACGCTGCCGAGGCAAGGCACACAAGCGTGAGCACCTGGGCGTGCCCGGGAACAAGTACATAGTCTCCACGCTGTGGACGGGCAAGACCCAGGAAGACCACGCGAACGAACGCCGCGAACACGTTAAGCAACTGCTCGCCGGTGTGGGCATGGAACAGCGTTGGGATGCCGAGGACGTGAAGGTGACGCCGGCCAAACCCGGTGACCCGAACGTCCCGACTCGAGCCGCCATGGTCATGCAGCTGATGGCCCAACGAATGCAGCAGCGCGCCCAGTACCAGCAAGCACAGATGCTCTCGGCTGCGGGGCCACCAGGCGACGAAAACCTTAAGCAACTACCGGCGGCGGCATAGAGAAGGGGGTAGAGATGTCCAGATTGTTGAATGAGGAAGAGGTCCGGAAGCTGATCCCGGTCGGGCACAGCAAGTACTACGAGCTGATCGGAACGGGGGAGCTGCGGTCGGTGAAGATCGGTCGGCGACGGTTCGTGACCGAACAGGCGGTGGCGGACTATATCGCTGGTCTCGACCAGGCGGCGGCATGACCAGGCAGCAACTTCCGACTCAAATCACCAAGGTCACGGTGGTCGATCGACGCACCGGGAAAGAGGTTGTGCGCTATCAGGTTCGGGTTGATGCTGGGGTAGATCCGGAGACGGGTAATCGGCATCAGGTACGACGGCGGTTCCGCACCGAGAAAGAAGCGCGTGCGGCGTTGACGAAGTTCATCACCGATGCGGCTTCTGGCAGTTTCGTGGCGCGCAAGGATGTCACGGTCGAACAGCTGTGTGTCGACTGGTTGGCGAGTCTGCATTGGGCGCGAGGAACGACGTTGGCGGGCTACCGGTACAACCTGGCACCACTGCGGGAGCAGTATGGGAATCTGCCAGTCCAACAGCTGACTCGCAAGCACATCGATGATCTGGTGGCCGCATTGAAGGCCGGTGGGACGAAGACCGAGAAAGGCAATGTCCGGCGGCCGTGGTGTAACCGATCGTTGAAGCGGACCGTCGAAACCGCGGTGATGGTGCTGGACTACGCGAAAGAGCGGAAGTTGTTGGCGCACAACGTCGCCGGTGCGATCAAGCCGAAGCGAGGGAAGGCAGCCAAGCCGAAGCCCTATACACCTGCCGAGGTGTCGACGGTACTCAAAAGCCTGGAGGGCAACCGCGATGGTCACCTGTGGTTCCTGGCGCTGTGCGGTCTGCGTCGTAGCGAACTCGGCGGATTGCGTTGGAGCGGAGTGAATTTCACGCTCAAGACGCTGGATGTCGAGATCGGTCGTGCGGCAGCTGGCGGCAAGGCGGTGGAGGACGACCCGAAGACGGAAAGCTCGGTGCGGACGCTGCCGATGGATGACGAGATGGTGGAAGTGCTGAGGCGGGCTCACCGTATTCAGGCGGCCGAGAAACTGAGCCTGGGGGATGCCTACCGGGATGGTGATTACGTCGCCTGCAATGAGGATGGGACGCCGTATCACCCCGACACGTTGACGCATCGGTGGGCGAAGATGATCAAGAAGGCGGGCGTGCGCCATATCCGTCTGCATGATGCTCGTCACACGTGCGGAACGACCATGCATCTGCGGAAGGTGCCAATGGCTGTGATTGCGGCATGGCTCGGGCACGCCGATGCCAGTGTCACGGCGAGGATCTACGCCCATTCACAAGATGATGCCCTGCGGGATGCGGCGAAGACTTTGGCCGAAGTTGTGTCATCGCGTGTCATCGACGCGAGCTGATCTGACCGCATGAAAAAGGCTCCAACCGGAACGTGCTGGTCAGAGCCTTTTCTCGTCGGTGCCCTCGGCAGGATTCGAACCTGCGGCCTTCTGCTCCGGAGGCAGACGCTCTATCCCCTGAGCTACGAGGGCGGGATAGATCTCGAACGCCGCCGGGGTATGGCGGGCGATCGGGCGGGGCCAAGCGTATCGCATTGATCGGCGTCCGCCAAAAAGTATGTCGGGCCGGGGAGTTTCGGTTCCGGCCCGACACAAGTGATCAGTTCAGCGGCAGTGGTGTCGCGTTGCGTGCGGTGAGCATGGTGGTGATCAGTTGTGCTTCGCCCTGCTGGGTGGTTGCCATGGTGGCGGCGAGGGTGCGCACGGCGGTGGTTTCCGCGTGCTGGGCGGCGTACTGGATCATCGTGAGTCCGCCCTGGTGATGGCGCAGCATCAGTTGCAGGAACATCGCGTCCAGGGCGGGGCCGGTGGCCTGGCGCAACGCGGTGAGTTCGGCGGTGGTCGCCATGCCCGGCATGGAAGACGATGGGCCGGACATGGTGTGGCCCGAGGTGGCGCCAGCGCCGGAATGCGCGTGGCCGGGCTGTTCGGTCATCCAGCCCATATAGCCGTCGACATTCTGAGCCGGCTTGCCCCACATCTGCAGCCACCCCTGCATCCGGCCGATCTGGCCCTGCTGAGTGGTCAGAATGTCGTAGGCCAGCCTGCGCACATCGTTATCGGAGGAGCCGATGAGCGCGACACCGGCCATTTCGACCGCCTGCGCGTGATGTGCCGACATGTCCTGACTGAATCCGATATCGACCGCGCCGGGATCGGGTTCGGAATTGCCGTCCAGCGGGAGCCGAGCGAGCACGCCGACGGCGAATCCGATCAGCAGGATGCCGATCGCGCCGAGTACCAGCAGCGGGGTGCGCTGTCGCCGTGCCTGCGCGCCCAAACCCGTGGAGTCGGTGGCAACGTCCGGTTCGATACCGGTGTCGGCGGGCATCTACTGACCTTCCGTGGGCTGGGTCGGAATTCCGGTGGGCATACCGGGGATATTCGGCATGCCAGGGATATTGGGCACGCCCGGGATATTGGGCATGCCGGGCAGACCGCCGGACGCGCCGCCGAGTTCGGTCTGGTCTTGGGAAAGGCCCTTGCCGTCCATCGGAACCGCGTCGGGTCCGGGCGGCGTCGGGTCGTACGGCGTCGGATTGTTCGCGTCGAAGGTGGGGTTGGAGCAGCTCGCGTTCACCTCGGGATAGGTGTACGGGTTCTGGCGCAGGGCGGTGATGAACTGGTTGACCCGCTTATCGTCGGCGCTGTCCAGCTTCAGCTGGTGCCCCCAGGACTGCAGTGAGACCGCCGACGCAAGGCCGGGGAACGGCGACATCAACGTGAACGGCTTGCCCTCGACCTTCTGCTTCAGCGTGTCGATGCCCGCGGCATCGACCTTGTCGGGGTTGTAGGCGATCCACACCGCGCCGTGCTCGAGCGAATGCACCGCGTTCTCCACCCGAATCGGCTTGCTGTACACCACGCCCATGCAGTTCGCCCAGACCTGATCGTGCGGACCGCCGAACGGCGGCGTCTGGTCATAGGCGACGCGCTGGGTACCAGCGACATGCAGGCCAGCGGGGTAATCCTTCTTGGTCACCCCGCCGATCTGATCCGAGGGATCCTTCTTCTGCGCGCTCGGCGTGTACTTCTCTAGTTCGGCCTTGTCGCGGTACTTCGGCACCAGGCTGAAGGCGAGTGCCCCGATCAGCGCGACGATCACCACGGCGGCGCCGATGACCAGCCACGGGATCTGGCGCTTCTTCAAGGGGCCTTTGCCCGTCGGTACCTTGCCGTCACCTTTTTTGCGTGAAGGTGCGACCTTCCCGGCGGCCCGGACGGCCTTGGCCGATTTGGCGCTCGTGCTGCTCGGCATAGCTCGCTGTGCTCTTTCCATGTATTGATCCATGGTGCTGGGTGGTTGCGGAGTGCTCCGCCGAGGTGCCCACTCGAGGCGTCCACCTGCCCAGACCATAGGATAGAGACTCGTGACTCCAGCTGACCTTGCAGATCTCCTTCGCGCGACCGCGGCGAAGGTGCTTGTCGAACATGGACTGGACCCTGCCGTCCTGCCCGACGAGGTCAATGTGGAGCGCCCCCGTAATCCGGAACATGGCGACTATGCCACGAATGTGGCCATGCAGGTAGGCAAGAAGGCCGGAACGAATCCGCGCGAGTTGGCGACCTGGCTCGCCGAGGCCCTCGCCAACGCCGATGCCGTCGAAACCGCCGAGGTCGCCGGTCCCGGCTTCCTGAATATCCGGCTGGCCGCGTCCGCACAGGGCGCGATTCTGCGCCAGGTGCTGACCGCGGGCGCGGACTACGGCACCTCGGACGCCCTGAAGGGCACCCGGATCAACCTGGAATTCGTCTCCGCCAATCCCACCGGTCCGGTGCATCTGGGTGGTACCCGCTGGGCCTCGGTGGGTGACGCGCTGGGCCGCATCCTGGCCGCGCAGGGCGCCGACGTCACCCGCGAGTACTACTTCAACGACCACGGCGCGCAGATCGACCGCTTCGCCACATCGCTGGTCGCGGCCGCCACCGGCGCGCCGACCCCGGAGAACGGCTACGCGGGCGAGTACATCGGCGAGATCGCCACCAAGATCGTTTCCGAGCACCCCGAAGCGCTGACCCTGCCCGAACAGGAGCAGACGGAGCTGTTCCGTGCCGCGGGCGTCGAGCTGATGTTCGCCCACATCAAGGAGTCGCTGCACCAATTCGGCACCGACTTCGATGTGTACTTCAACGAGAGTTCGCTGTTCGAGTCCGGCGCGGTCGAACAGGCCGTCACCAAGCTCAAGGACTCCGGCGATCTCTACGAGAAGGACGGGGCCTGGTGGATCGCCAGCTCCGAATACGGCGATGATCAGGACCGGGTGGTCCTCAAGAGCGACGGCAATGCCGCCTATATCGCCGGTGATATCGCTTACTTCCAGAACAAGCGTGCGCGCGGGTTCGACCTGTGCATCTACATGCTCGGTGCCGACCATCACGGCTACATCGGCCGGTTGAAGGCCGCCGCGGCCGCGTTCGGCGATGATCCGGCCACCGTCGAGGTGCTGATCGGACAGATGGTCAACCTGGTCAAAGACGGTGTGGCAGTGCGGATGAGCAAGCGCGCCGGCACCGTGGTCACCCTCGACGATCTGGTCGAGGCCATCGGCGTGGACGCCTCCCGGTACTCGCTGGTACGCAGTTCGGTGAACTCGAGTATCGATATCGACCTGAACCTGTGGACCAGTCAGAGCAACGAAAACCCGGTCTACTACGTGCAATACGCACACGCCAGGACCGCGTCCATCGCGCGCAACGCCGCCGAATTCGAATATGACACGGTAACCCCGGATTTCGGTCTGCTCACCGCCGATGAGGAGGGCGAACTCATCCGCACCATCGGCGAGTACCCGCGTGCGGTCGCCAGTGCGGCGAGTCTGCGGGAACCACACCGCGTCGCGCGGTATCTGGAGGAACTGGCCGGTGCCTACCACCGGTTCCAGACCAATAAGAACCTGCGCGTGCTACCCCTCGGCGACGAACCCGTCACCCCCACCAATGCCGCCAGGCTCGCCCTGGCCAATGCCACCCGTCAGGTGCTGAGCAACGGCCTCGGCCTGCTCGGCGTTAGTGCACCGGAGCGAATGTGAGTGTCCATCCTGCCGGTCCCCGGCACGCAGAAATCCCGCACGCTCCCAGCCTCGCGGAGCGTCCGAGCGATCCTCGGCAGATGATCGATCTGCCCGCGAATGTCTGGCCGCGCAACGCTTCTCGCGACGCCGACGGCGTCGTGCGGTTGGCCGGTGTGCCGGTACGCGAACTCGCCGCCCAGTTCGGCACCCCGCTGTTCGTGATCGACGAGGACGACTTCCGTTCCCGCTGCCGCGATATGGTCGCCGCCTTCGGTTCGGATGCGCGAGTGCACTACGCCTCCAAGGCATTCCTGTGCGGTGAGATCGCCCGCTGGATCCGCGACGAGGGCCTATCGCTGGATGTGTGCTCCGGCGGCGAACTGGCCGTCGCGCTGCACGCGGGTTTCCCGGCGAACCGAATCGCCTTGCACGGCAACAACAAATCCGCCGCCGAGTTGACGGCCGCGGTCGAGGCGGGCGTCGGTCATGTGGTGGTCGATTCGCTGATCGAGATCGAGCGCCTAGAGGCCGTCGCGGGCCGCGCCGGTGTCGTGCAGGATGTGCTCGTTCGGGTCACCGTCGGCGTGGAAGCCCATACCCACGAATATATTTCGACCGCACACGAGGATCAGAAGTTCGGCTTCTCGATTGCGGGCGGCGATGCCACGGAAGCGCTGGCTCGCGTCTTCGAGGCCGATAATCTCCGACTTGTCGGTCTGCACAGCCATATCGGCTCGCAGATCTTCGAAATCGATGGTTTCGAAATCGCCGCGCGTCGCATGCTCGGTCTCCTGCGTGAGGCCATCGATAAGTTCGGCATCGAGCGAACCGTGCAGATCGCCACGCTGGATCTCGGTGGTGGCCTTGGTATTTCGTATCTGCCCCATGACGATCCGCCGCCGCTGGACGAATTCGCCGCGAGCCTGCGCAAGTTGGTGGCCACCGAGGCCAGCCGCGCCGGACTGCCCGAGCCGAAGATCGCCGTCGAACCGGGCCGCGCCATCGCGGGGCCGGGCACCGTCACCCTCTACGAGGTCGGCACCATCAAGGACGTCTCACTCGACGGCGGCCTGCGTCGCCGCTACGTCAGCGTCGACGGCGGCATGAGCGATAATATCCGCCCCGCGCTATACCAGGCCGACTACGACTGCCGCCTGGTCTCGCGCTCCTCCGACGCCCGGCCCGTGGTCGCCAGGGTCGTCGGAAAGCATTGTGAGAGTGGGGATATCGTTATTCGCGACACGTGGATGCCCGCCGATGTCGGCCCCGGCGACCTGGTCGCCGTCGCCGCGACCGGCGCATACTGCTATTCGATGTCCAGTCGGTACAACCAGCTGACTCGGCCGGCGGTCGTCGTGGTGCGCGATGGTGTAGCGCGACTCATTCTGCGCCGGGAGACGGTGGCGGATCTGCTCAGCCTGGAGGTGGAATGAAATCAGCATCGCGTAGCGATTCGATCAAGGGTGGTGGCCGGGTGGCGGCAGGGCCTGGCACCGCGAAGTTCGGCGTGTGGGGAACCGACCGCCCGATCGGCGTCGCGGTCCTCGGGATGGGCAATGTCGGCACCGAGGTGGTGCGCATTCTGCGCGACCACGCCGATGACCTGCGGGCCCGCGTCGGTGCGCCGGTGGTGCTGCGCGGTGTCGCCGTGCGCAACCTGGACGTCGACCGTGGTATCCCGGCCGAACTACTGACCACCGACGCGGACGCACTGGTCGCCCGCGACGATGTCGAGCTGGTGGTCGAGGTCATCGGCGGCATCGATCCGGCCCGCCGCCTCATCCTGGCCGCGCTGAACGCGGGCAAATCCGTGGTGACCGCCAATAAGGCCCTGCTGGCCGACTACACCGGCGAGCTCGCCGCCGCCGCCGAGCGCAGCCGCGCCGACCTGTACTTCGAGGCCGCCGTCGCGGGCGCGATCCCGGTGGTGCGCCCGCTGATCCAGTCGCTGTCCGGTGACCGGGTGAACAGGGTCGTCGGCATCGTCAACGGCACCACCAATTTCATCCTCTCCGCCATGGACGAGACCGGTGCCGATTACGGGGTCACCCTGAAAGAGGCGACCCGCCTCGGCTACGCGGAGGCCGATCCGACCGCCGATGTCGAGGGCTACGACGCCGCCGCCAAGGCCGCGATCCTGGCCTCACTGGCCTTCCACACCCGCGTGACCGCGGCCGATGTGTACCGCGAGGGCATCTCGAAGATCACCGCGGAGGATCTGGAGACCGCCTCGGCGCTGGACTGCACGGTCAAGCTGCTCGCCATCTGCGAGCGGGTCGCAGCTGGCCCCGGTGAACCCGGTCCGAATGAGGGCGGCAAGGAGCGCGTCTCGGTGCGCGTCTATCCGGCGCTCATCCCGCGCAAGCATCCGCTGGCGGCGGTGACCGGTGCGTTCAACGCCGTGGTCGTGGAGGCCGAGAACGCCGGTCGGCTGATGTTCTACGGTCAGGGCGCGGGCGGTGCCCCGACGGCCTCCGCGGTGCTGGGCGATCTGGTGATGGCCGCGCGCAATAAGTTCTATGGTGGCCGTGCTCCGGGCGAGTCGGTTTATGCTGAGCTACCGATCGCGCCGATCGGTGATACGCCCACGCGTTACCACGTGAACCTGCAGGTGGCAGACCGCCCCGGGGTGCTGGCCAAGGTGGCGGGCGAATTCGCCAAGCATGAGGTGAGCATCTCCACTGTCCGTCAGGAAGGGCACGGTGAGGGTGCGCGCTTGGTCGTGGTCACCCACCATGCTTCGGAGTCGGCGCTCGCGGACACCGTCGCCGCCCTAGCGGAGATGGAGTCCGTCACATCCGTGACCAGCGTTCTGAGATTGGAAGGCACCAAAGAATGACGACAGCATCGCGCAGCGATTCTGTGAGGGGTGGCGGCCGGGCGACGGGTGGGCAGACGACTGGCGTCGCGCCACAGATCGGAGTCCACTCCCGGTGGCCCGGCCTGATCGCCGCCTACCGCGATCGGCTGGCCGGCGCCGCCGACTGGGACCCGGTCACCCTGTACGAGGGCGGCACCCCGCTGGTGCCCGCACCGCACCTGTCCGAGCTGACCGGCTGTGATGTGTATCTCAAGGTCGAGGGCCTGAATCCGACCGGGTCCTTCAAGGACCGCGGCATGACGATGGCCATCACCGACGCGAAGTACCGCGGTCAGCAGGCCGTGCTCTGCGCGTCCACCGGCAACACCTCGGCATCGGCCGCCGCCTATGCGACCCGGGCCGGGATGAGCTGTGCGGTGCTGATTCCACAGGGCAAGATCGCCATGGGCAAGCTGGCCCAAGCCGTCATGCTCGGCGCGAAGATCATCCAGGTCGACGGCAATTTCGACGACTGTCTGGAGCTCGCCCGCAAGGTCACCGCGGAATTCCCGACCGTCGGTCTGGTGAATTCGGTGAATCCGGCCCGCATCGAGGGGCAGAAGACCGCGTCGTTCGAGATCTGCGATGTGCTCGGCAAGGCCCCCGATGTGCACGCCCTTCCGGTCGGCAACGCGGGCAATATCACCGCCTACTGGCGCGGGTACCGCGAGTACTACGCCGATGGCATCACCAGTGGGCTGCCGCGCATGCTGGGTGTCCAGGCCGCCGGTGCCGCGCCGCTGGTCAATGGCGCTCCGGTCAAGGAGCCGGAGACCATCGCCACCGCCATCCGGATCGGCGCGCCCGCGTCCTGGAACGGCGCGATGGAGGCCAAGGAGCAATCCGGTGGCGCCTTCCGCGCCGCTACCGATGACGAGATCCTGGCGGCATACCGACTGGTCGCCGCGTCCGAGGGTGTCTTCGTCGAGCCCGCGTCGGCGGCCAGCATCGCGGGCCTGCTCGCCGCGCGCAAGGAGGGTTGGCTGGATTCCGGGCTGACCGTCGTGTGCACGGTCACCGGCAACGGTCTCAAGGATCCGGATAACGCACTCGCGGGTATGCCCCAGGTACAGGCTATTCCGGTCGACCCGATCGCGGTCGCCCACGAACTCGAGCTGGCCTGAGTTGAATTCGCGCGAGAGCCAACTGATGACGAGGACGCTGCCCGCCGGTCTGTCCGTGACCGCGCGGGTGCCCGCGTCCAGTGCCAATCTCGGCCCCGGATTCGATTCGCTCGGTATGGCTTTGGGCATCTGTGACGAGATCGAGGTGCGCACTACCGATTCCGGCCTCACCATCCGAGTGGAGGGTGAGGGCGCCGACGATGTGCCATGGGGCCCTTCGCATCTCGTGGTACGTGCGATCGAGCGCGGCCTGGAGGCTGCGGGCGTCTGGGCCGATGGTCTCGATGTGGTGTGCCGCAACGTGATTCCGCATTCGCGCGGTCTCGGTTCATCGGCATCGGCCGTGGTCGGCGGTCTCGCCGCCGGATGTGGTCTGGCCGCGAAACTGGATCCCGCACTGGCCATCGATAGTGCCCAATTGGTGCAGCTGGCCTCGGAATTCGAGGGCCATCCGGATAACGCCGCGGCCAGCGTGCTCGGCGGAATCGTGGTGTCCTGGACCGAAACCGCCGCGGACGCCGCCAATGACGGTGTCGCGGCACCCGATCACGGCCGCGTCTACCGCGCGGTGCGCCTGGATCCGCATCCGGCGCTGCGTCCGGTGGTGCTGATTCCGGATGAACGCTCATCGACCGCGCATACCCGCGGCCTGTTGCCCGAGGTCGTGCCGCACGGCGATGCCGCGTTCAACGTCAGTCGCGCCGCGCTCGCGGTCGTCGCCCTGACACAGCGTCCCGACTTGCTACTGCCCGCGACGGCAGATCGTCTGCACCAGACCCAGCGGGCGCCCGCACTGCCGCTGACCACCACCTGGATCGCTCGGCTGCGGGCGGCCGGTATCGCGGCCACGGTGTCCGGTGCCGGACCCACCGTACTGGCCTTGGGTACCAGCGAATTCCCCGCCGAACTCCGTGATCTCGCCGCCATCGACGGGCTGCGTGTGGTCGAGCCGGGACTTGCGGAAGGTGTCCGAGTCGACTGACGGCGCGTCTGCCTTGCCGAGATTCCAGGTTGCCAGCTATCCTGAGCACGTCCGTACATCGTGCGCATCAGACGCCGGTGCTTCATCAGGGCAATCGCTCCAGCAGGCTCCAGGCTCGAGCCTCCAGGCCATGGGGGTGCTGCGTAGCTGCGCAACTGGAATGATCTCTCCCACCTTTCAGGAACTGGTGGCGAAGCCGCCGGTCCGGCGGGGCAGGTGATACGGCAAAAGCGCCGGTCCGAGCTTTGCGTTCGGCCCTCGCATCCGAGTCCGGCACAACGCCCGGACTGCGGGACGAAACCCTCGAAACGGCACACGGCAGTCGAGGGAAGGAAAGGATTTCCGTGACAGATACGGACCTGCTCGCGACACCCGGGGTGGATTCCAACCCGACGGGGGACCGCGAAAGTGACTCCGGACAGATTTCGAAGATGAGCGAACAAACCGACGTCGCACGATCGGGGCTGACTGGAATGTTGTTGCCGCAGTTGCGCGCGCTCGCGGGGGAGCTCGGTATCCGAGGCACCTCTGGAATGCGCAAAGGCGATTTGATCGCCGCCATCAAGGAAAATCAGGCCGGAAAGTCGGCGAAGCCGGAAAAGTCCGCGCGTGGCGAGGTGAAGTCCGATGCGGATGCCGCCAAGGCGGCGCCGGTAAAGGCCGAGCAGGGCACCCTCGATGTGGCGCCCGCTGCCTCCGCCCCGGCGAAAGAGGCTTCCGCTCCGGCGAAGGAAGCCCCGGCGAAGGACGCTCCCGTTCAGGAGGCCGTCGCGACAGCCGCAGCGCCGAAGTCCGCCGACAAGTCGGCCGAGCCGAAGGCCGAGCAGGCGCAGGCCGAGGCCGCGCCGTCGGAGACCACCGAGGATTCCGGTCGCCAGGCCGGTCAGCGCGGTCGCGGCAGGCAGCGCCGCGGTCGTGACCAGGCGCGCGCCGGCGGCGAGGCCGCTGCGGGCGAGGCCCGTGGTGACGAGCCCAAATCGGACCAGGAGCAGGGCGAACGCCGTCGCGAGCGTGGCCAGGGCGGTGAGCGTGGCCAGGGCGGTGAGCGTGGCCAAGGCGGTGAGCGTGGTCAGGGCGAACGCAGCCAGAACGGCAGTGCCAATGGCGGCCGTGGCGGCGAGGGCGGTGGCCGCAGCGACGCCAGCCGTGGCGGTGACGAGGACGAGGGCGGTCGCGGACGGCGGGGACGTCGCTTCCGGGAACGTCGTCGTGGTCGCGACCGCGAGGGCGGCGCCGGTGGCGGTGAGGCCCGCGAGCTCGAGATCCGCGAGGATGACGTCCTGCAGCCGGTCGCGGGCATCCTCGACGTGCTGGACAACTACGCCTTCGTGCGCACCTCGGGATATCTGGCCGGACCGAACGACGTCTACGTCTCGATGAACCTGGTCCGCAAGAACGGCCTGCGCCGCGGTGACGCGATCACCGGTGCGGTGCGCGCTCCCCGTGACGGTGAGCAGAGCAACCAGCGCCAGAAGTTCGATCCGCTGGTGCGGCTGGACACGGTCAACGGTGGCGAGGTCGAGGCGGCCAAGCGGCGCCCCGAATTCGCCAAGCTCACCCCGCTGTACCCGAACCAGCGCCTGCGGCTGGAGACCCAGCCGAACAAGCTGACCACCCGTGTCATCGACCTGATCATGCCGATCGGCAAGGGCCAGCGCGCCCTGATCGTCTCCCCGCCCAAGGCCGGTAAGACGACGATCATGCAGGACATCGCCAACGCCATCGCCATCAACAACCCCGAGGTCTACCTCATGGTCGTGCTGGTCGACGAGCGTCCGGAAGAGGTCACCGATATGCAGCGTTCGGTGAAGGGTGAGGTCATCGCCTCCACCTTCGACCGGCCGCCGTCAGATCACACCTCGGTCGCCGAACTCGCCATCGAGCGCGCCAAGCGCCTGGTGGAAATGGGTAAAGACGTTGTGGTGCTGCTCGACTCGATCACCCGATTGGGCCGTGCGTACAACAACTCCTCGCCCGCCTCGGGCCGCATCCTCTCCGGTGGTGTCGACTCGACCGCGCTGTACCCGCCCAAGCGGTTCCTCGGCGCGGCGCGCAATATCGAGAACGGCGGCTCGCTGACCATCATCGCGACCGCCATGGTCGAGACCGGTTCCACCGGTGACACGGTGATCTTCGAGGAGTTCAAGGGCACCGGTAACGCCGAGCTCAAGCTGGACCGCAAGATCGCGGAACGGCGCGTATTCCCCGCCGTTGACGTCAACCCGTCCGGTACTCGTAAGGACGAGCTACTGCTGAGCCCCGACGAGGCCGCGGTGCTGCACAAGCTGCGCCGCGTACTGTCCGGCCTGGACTCGCACCAGGCGATCGATCTGCTGATCGACCGCCTGAAGAAGTCCAAGAACAACCTCGAGTTCCTGATGCAGGTCAGCAAGACCGCACCGGGTGCGCTGGACGAGTAGGTCGAGGACCGGTTTCACTGCCGAAGGGGCTCCGTGTACGCGGGGCCCTTTCGGCGTTCTGGGGCTGAAGAAGGCGAGGCCGATGCCTGCCGCGCCCGCGATCATGAAGGCCAGGATGATCGCCGTCGTGACGGCCGGGCTGCCGGTGCTCGCGGCGGTATTGGCCGGATCGAACTGTGCGGCAGTGGGTTTCGCGTACGCATAGGTGTCCGGGCGATCCGGAACGGTAAGCCGGCCGACCGCGACAGTGAGAATCAACGAAACGAAGACCGCCAGCGCAACGCGGCTGTTCACAGGGTTCTCCTTTCTGTCTCGGCACGCCGATGTGCATCATCAGGCCTAAACTCTATGAACAGTGGTGTTCGTATCCACGAGTAGCGCACTACCCGAATTAAGGGTTCCGTAAGAACACGATCAACGCGTGCCACTAGTTCAATGGGCAATGAGAGCTCGGGACTACCTGGGGCGGGAACAAATCCGGGGGCCGGGGGCGTTTTGGGAGGGTAACCACCGTTCTGGCATACTGAACGGCTGTTGCGTCTGCTCTGGTGAGCAGACCTCCCGCCTAGTCGGTTCCGGTTCACGTCCACGTGATTTGCATGGGCGACCCGGCGACCAATATCGAGAGGACACCCATGAAGGCAGGAATTCATCCGGCGTATGTCGAGACCACGGTCGTCTGTGGTTGCGGCAACACCTTCCAGACTCGCAGCACCAAGGAGTCGGGACACATCACCGTCGAAGTTTGCTCGCAGTGCCACCCGTTCTACACCGGCAAGCAGAAGATCCTCGACACCGGTGGTCGCGTGGCCCGCTTCGAGGCTCGCTACGGCAAGCGTGCGGGCAAGAAGGCCGACGCAGACAGCAAGTAGCTTCCTCGCCGACGCCCGGTCCTGCTCAGCAGGCCGGGCGTCGGCGCTTTTATATGGCCGGTACTGGTAAGAGAGGAAGCACCATGACGCAACCGTCCGCGATCGATGACATTCTGGCCGAGCATGCGGGCCTGGAGTTGCAGCTGGCCGATCCGGCGCTGCACAACGATCCGGGCGCCGCACGCCGGGTCGGCAAACGCTTCGCCGAGCTGGCCCCGATCATGGCCACCTACCACAAACTCACCGCCGCGCGCGACGATCTCGCCGCCGCCCAGGAACTCGCGGCCGACGACGCCGCCTTCGCGGCCGAGGTTCCCGATCTGCAGGGCCAGGTCGTCGAGCTGGAGCAGCAGCTGGCCGACCTGCTCGCCCCGCGCGATCCGCACGACGGCGACGATGTGGTGCTCGAGGTCAAATCCGGCGAGGGCGGCGAGGAATCCGCCCTGTTCGCCTCGGATCTGGCCCGCATGTACGTGCGCTATGCCGAGCGGCACGGCTGGAAGGTCGAAATCCTCGGTGTCACCGTCTCGGACCTGGGCGGCTACAAGGATGCGACGCTCTCGATCAAGGGCCGCGACGCCACCAGGGACGGCGTCTGGTCGCGCCTGAAGTTCGAGGGCGGTGTGCACCGCGTCCAGCGCGTTCCGGTCACCGAATCCCAGGGCCGCATCCACACCTCGGCCGCGGGTGTGCTCATCTACCCCGAGCCCGACGAGGTGGAGGAGGTGCAGATCGATGAATCCGATCTGCGCATCGACGTCTACCGTTCCTCCGGTAAGGGCGGCCAGGGCGTCAACACCACCGACTCCGCGGTCCGCATCACCCATCTGCCCTCGGGCATCGTGGTGACCTGCCAGAACGAGCGTTCCCAGCTGCAGAACAAGGCCCGCGCCATGCAGGTGCTCGCGGCTCGGCTGCAGGCATTGGCCGAGGAACAGGCGGATCAAGAGGCCGCGGCGGGCCGGGCCAGTCAGATCCGTACGGTGGACCGCTCCGAGCGCATCCGCACCTACAACTTCCCGGAAAACCGGATCGCCGATCATCGCATCGGTTTCAAGGCGCACAATCTCGACGCAGTGCTGGACGGTGATATGGACGCGCTCCTGGATGCGCTGGGGAAGGCGGATCGCGAAGCGCGCATGGCGGCGGAATAGTCGACGGCATCGGGCCGATGTTGCGGAGAAATCAACCGACTTGGTGACAACATGGGTGACTCACCGGGTACGCCAAGAACGGGGAGTATCGACATCATGTCCGGAACTCGCGTGGCAATGCGCCCAGCCATCAACCAAGCCGTCGAGACTTTGCGCGTCGCGGGCGTGCACAGTCCGCAAGCCGATGCCGAACATCTGGCTGCCCACCTGCTCGGCGTTCAACGGACCCGGTTGGCACTGACACCGCTGGTCACCCCCGAGGTGATCGAGCAGTACCGCGCCCTGGTCGCCCGGCGCGCGGAGCGAATTCCATTGCAGCACTTGACCGGTACCGCCTCGATGGGCGAGATCGATCTCGAGGTCGGTCCCGGCGTTTTCGTCCCGCGTCCGGAGACGGAGTTGCTGTTCGCCTGGGCATTGGCGCAATTGGAGGCGCTGCCGCACGATCACGCGCCGGTCGTCTTCGACCTGTGCACCGGATCCGGCGCACTGGCGCTGGCCATCGCCCAGGCCCGCCCGGATGCGGACGTGCACGCGATCGAGATCGATCCGGCGGCCCTGCAATGGGCACGCCGCAATGCCGACCTGCGCATTGCCGAGGGCGATACTCCGATCACCCTCTACGCCGACGATGTCACCGATCCGGATCTGCTCACCGAGTTCAACGGCAAGGTCGATCTCATCGTCGCCAATCCGCCCTACATTCCCGAAGACGCCGAACTCGATCCCGAAGTCGCCGATCACGACCCGCGTCTGGCCCTCTTCGGCGGCCCGGACGGACTGGACGTCATCCGGCAGATGCTGCCCACCATCACCCGTCTGCTGCGTTCCGGCGGCTCCTGCGCCATCGAACACGACGACACCAACGGCTCCGATCTCGCTGCCCTGCTGGCCGAACAGGGTGATTTCACCGACATCGTCGAGCATCCCGACCTCGCGGATAAGCCCCGTTTCGTCGCCGCGACCCGCACCTGATTCGCCCATCGGCGAGGCGAGTCGAACCGGGGTTCCCCACTTACGCGCAGCGCGACCATTCGACTCGTCGCGGTGACCACCGACCAGAACAGCCCCCGGGATGGTGGCATGGAGTGGCACGCGTGACAGGATGGGGGCCGTGAGTACCGTCTACGACTGCTCGGATGCCGACTCGCGCGCCGCCGGACTGACCGCGGCCACCAGCGCCCTGAAATCCGGACGCCTGGTCGTGCTGCCTACCGACACGCTGTACGGCCTGGCCGCCGACGCATTCGATTCGACCGCGGTGAGCGAACTGCTCGCCGCGAAGCGTCGCGGTCGGGATATGCCGGTACCGGTGCTGGTCGGTTCTTGGCACACGATCGACGGCCTGGTGTTCTCGGTGCGCCCGCAGGCTCGCGAACTGATCCGGGCGTTCTGGCCCGGTGGGCTGAGTCTTGTTGTGCAGCAAGCGCCTTCGCTCGCATGGGACCTCGGCGATACGCGCGGCACGGTCATGCTGCGGATGCCGTTGCATCCGGTCGCGCTGGAACTGCTGCGCGAGGTCGGCCCGCTCGCTGTCTCCAGTGCCAATGTCTCCGGGCAGCCGCCCGCCAAGACCGCCGCCGAGGCGCGCGATCAGCTCGGCGATCTGGTCGGGGTCTACCTCGACGGCGGCCCGGCCGAACACGCCGTCGCCTCCACCATCGTCGATCTCACCGCGGATCAGCCGCGGATCCTGCGCGAGGGCGCGGTATCGGTCGGCGATATCGCCGACGTGCTCGGGATGTCCCCGGAGGCACTGACCAGCGTCGCGACCCGGTGATCTCGGGACACGGTGATCGTATGGCGGATCAGATAATCGGATGATCGGTTCGGGTGCTGTAGTTCCGTTGCGCGAGCTGCTGCTCGTGATTCTCATCTCGGCGACGGTAACCTTTCTCGCGACCGGCGGAATTCGGGTGCTGGCCATCGCATTCGGCGCCGTCGCGGTGCCGCGCGAACGCGATGTGCACGTCAAACCGATTCCGCGGATGGGCGGGGTCGGCATGTACGTCGGGGTGGTCGGGGCCGTCCTGTTCGCGCACCAATTGCCCGCGCTGCGAAGAGGTTTCGATTACGCGCCGGATATTCCGGCGGTGCTGGTCGCGGCCACGATCATCGTGCTCGTCGGCATCGTCGACGACCGGTGGGGCCTGGATGCGCTGACCAAGTTCGCGGGTCAGGTGACCGCCGCCGGTGTGATGGCGGTCATGGGTCTGAGCTGGTACGTCATCTACAACCCGTTCAACGACACGACCGTGGTGTTGGACGCACTCCAGGGCGGTCTGGTCACCGTCGGCATTACCGTCACCATCGTCAATGCCATGAATTTCGTCGACGGACTCGATGGTCTGGCTGCCGGACTCGGCCTGATCTGCGCGGGCGCGGTCTTCGTGTTCACCGTCGGCCTGCTCTACAACCAGGGCGGTTCGGTCGACACATATCCGCCCGCCCTGCTCGCGGCCGCGCTCGCGGGCGCCTGTCTGGGATTTCTGCCACACAACTTTTCGCCCGCACGGATATTCATGGGCGATTCCGGTTCGATGTTGATCGGGCTCATGCTGGCGGCGGTATCGACCGGTGCCTCGGGTCGAATCAATTTGGCGGGCTATGGACCTCGCGACATCGTCGGTCTGCTTTCACCGCTGCTGCTGGTCGGTGCGGTGATGTTCATTCCGGTACTGGATCTGCTGCTGGCGATCGTGCGCCGGGTCCGCGCCGGTGTGAGTTTCTCGACACCGGACAAAATGCACTTGCATCACCGGCTGTTGCAGATCGGACATTCGCACCGCCGCGTTGTCCTGGTGATCTATTTGTGGGTCGGCGTACTGGCGTTCGGGGCCGTCGGCACCTCGCTGATCCATGATCGGCGGATCGTCGTGCTGATGATGGCGGGCGGGCTGGTTTTCGCGCTGGTGGTGACCGCGATACCGGGCCTGCGCCGCAAGGAGCCCGCGGATCCGTAAAGCAAGGTCCGGGTAAAGTTCGGACCGTGAGTGAGCGAAGCGAGCGAACCATAAACCCAGCGTCCGGAGGAACGACGGAGCCGAGCGCCAGCGAGGCGCAGTCGTGAGTCTCACCAATCCGATCCCCGGTCCTGACGCTCCCCTGAAGGCGGCGCTGCGCTACGGCGTGATCGGATTGGCCGTTCTGGTGGTGCTGTCGGTGGCCATCGCCGCCGCGGTGGCCGGTTTGTCCGGACTCTGGGGCGCGCTGCTCGGCGCCGCCATCGGCGGCGGCTTCATCCTCACCACCGCGGCCGTGGTGCTGTTCGGCGCGAAGCTGCCGCCGAGTACCGCTGGCCTGGTCATGTTGGTGAGCTGGGTGGGCAAGCTGCTGGTCGCGATGATCGTGATCGCGGTGCTGCAGCGCTTCGACTTCTACGACCGGATGGCGCTGTTCCTGACGGTGGTCGGGTCCTTGCTCATCGTGCTCGGCGCGGAGACGTATGGCGTTCTGCGGCAGAAGGTTCCGTACGTAAACGTACCGACCGATAGGTCCGATTCACCCTCTGCGCAGCAATAATCGCACCCACCTACACGCTGTCGTAGATAACTTGGTAAAGTGTTGGTAAGCAAGCGACCAAGCAAGGGGGGGATCACCAAGATCCCGCCAAATGGCAGCTATGCTTACTGCCGTGCCGGGCTCCGATGGGTTCCGGTTCTGCATGTCGACGATGTCGCCGACACTACGTACAGACGCCCATGCGGGTTGCCGCACAGCAGCTGACGAATTTCGAGCCGACCTGAGTCGACCCAATTGATCGTCAATGTCCGATCGAACCGCGGGAATGACCGTACCCGCGGCCCGAACACGGGAGAGAACGCTGAGCGTCACCACTTTGGCGGGCGAGTTCCACGCGCCATCGCTGTCCGACTTCTTCCCTCCAGCTGTGCTGTTCGAGGGTACGCCGTTCGAACTCGACCGTTTGATGCTGATCCGGCTGCTGATGACCGCCGTGCTGGTGCTCGTCATGGTGCTGGCATTCCGCAATCCTCGCATCGTCCCGCGCGGCCTGCAGAACATCGCCGAAACCGGTCTGGTGTTCGTCAAGGAACAGATTGCCGAAGAGGTGCTCGGTAAAGAATCCGGTCGCAAGCACCTCCCGTTGATCGCGACGATCTTCTTCGCGGTTCTGTTTCTCAACTTCTCCGGCATCATTCCGGGGCTGAACATCTCGTCGAACGCCCGAATCGGCATGCCGCTGGTGCTGGCCCTCATCGCGTACCTCGCGTTCAACTTCGTGGGTGTCAAGAAGTACGGGTTCGTCACCTATATGCGCAGCAGCATCGTGGTTCCGAATGTTCCGCCAGCTTTGCACGTGTTGTTGATTCCGATCGAGTTCGTCTCGACGTTCATCCTGCGCCCGTTCACGCTGACCGTCCGACTCATGGCCAACATGCTGGCCGGTCACATCATGCTGGTGCTGTTCTTCAGCGCCACCTGGTTCTTCCTGTTCGACGCCGCGGCCTGGATGAAGGTGTTCTCACCGTTCTCGCTGCTCGCCGGACTCGGGTTCACGCTGTTCGAAATGCTGGTCATCTTCCTGCAGGCCTACGTTTTCGCCCTGCTGACCGCCGTTTACATCGGACTCGCACAACACGCTGATTCGCACTGACCGAACACCTACCGGAAACCTGCTACACCACGCCGCCCGGCGGGTGAGCAACAGAAAGGGAAAGTAGACTCATGAGCCTCGCGTACCTGGCCCAGGAAGCGGCAACCTCCACCGAGAAGTTCAAGGGCTTCGGCGCCATCGGCTACGGTCTGGCCGCTATCGGCCCCGGCATCGGTGTGGGCATCGTGGTCGGTAAGGCCATCGAGGGCATCGCTCGTCAGCCCGAGCTGCAGGGCACCATCCGCACCAACATGTTCCTCGGTATCGCGTTCACCGAGGCCCTGGCGCTGATCGGCCTTGTTGCCGGCTTCATCTTCTGAGATAGCCATGAACACGCTTTCTATGCTCGCCGCGGAGACAGGGGAAGACATCAACCCCCTCATCCCCGAGACCTACGACATCGTGTGGTCGGTGGTCTGCATCGCGATCATCGGCGTCATCTTCTACAAGTACGTCATCCCGCGCCTTATCAAGGTGTTGGATGAACGTGCGGACAAGATCGAGGGCGGAATCCAGCGGGCCGAGGTCGCGCAGGAGGAAGCCCAGCTGACGCTGCAGCAGTACCAGCAGCAGTTGGCCGACGCCCGGCTCGAGGCCGCGCGCATCCGTGAGGACGCACGCACCCAGGGCCAGCAGATCCTCGCGCAGATGCGCGCGGAAGCACAGGCCGAAAGCGACCGCATCGTCGCCGCCGGTCACAGCCAGCTGGAAGCTCAACGCCAGCAGATCCTGACCGAGCTGCGCGCCGAAGTTGGCAAAACTGCCGTCGATTTGGCCGAAAAGATTATCGGACAGTCGGTTTCGGACGAAGCTAAGCAGGCGGCATCGATCGACCGGTTCCTCGCCGAACTCGATCAGTCGGATGCCGGCATTGGGGTCGGAAGGTAGCGACGCGAAAGTGAGAAGCATGTACGCAGCGAGCCGCGAGGCAAGCTCCCGGGCACGGGAGGCGCTTCGGGCCGCTCTGACCGGAAGCGACAGTGTTGCGGCCACGACGGGGTCGGAACTGTTCGCCGTTGTCGCCGTGCTGGACGACCAGCGTTCGCTGCGTGTTGCGCTCGCGGACGTGTCGGTTCCCGGCTCGGTGCGCGCCGAACTCAGCGAACGGGTCTTCAGCGGCAAGGTCAGCCCCGCCACCCTGGCGGTGCTGACCACCGCGGTGGCCCAGAACTGGTCGCGCACCGCCGATTTGGTCGACACCCTGGTGTTGCTCGGCCAGGAGGCGCTGCTGGAGTCGGCCGCCGACAGCGGACGGCTCGGGGCGGTCGAGGACGAATTGTTCCGGCTGGCCCGGATCATCGGCGACAACCCCGATCTGGAGCAGGCACTTTCGGATCGCGCGAAGCCCACCGAGGCCAAGCGCGCGCTGATCGAGCGGCTGCTCGCAGGCAAGGCCGAGTCCATCACCCAGACCCTGGCGGACCAGGTGGTCACTCGGTCCAAGACGAGCATCGGCGAAGCGTTCGACGAATTGTCCGATCTCGCCGCCGCTCGGCGCGACCAGATCGTCGCGCATGTGCGCGCCGCGGTCGCGCTGACCGACCAGCAGCGGGACCATCTCGGGGCATCGTTGCAGCGCATCTACGGCAAGCCGGTCACGGTGCACGTGCAGGTCGATTCGAGTCTGCTGACCGGCGTCGTGGTGCGGGTCGGCGACGACCTGATCGACGGCAGCGCCACCGGCCGCTTGGAACGGCTCCGTCGGGCTCTGGCCTGACACCCCACCACCCCCGACATTCAGACCAGACAGCGAGAGCAGGAAGACTATGGCGGAGCTGACGATCTCCACCGATGAGATCCGTAGCGCGATCGAGAGCTACACCCAGAGCTACACCCCGGAAACCTCCATCGAAGAAGTCGGTGTCGTCACCGACACCAGCGACGGCATCGCGCACGTCAGCGGCCTGCCCTCGGCGATGGCCAATGAATTGCTCGAGTTCCCGGGTGGTGTGCTCGGCGTCGCGCTGAACCTCGAGGACCGTGAGATCGGTGCGGTCATCCTCGGTGAGTTCGCGGAAATCGAAGAGGGCCAGCAGGTTCGCCGCACCGGCGACGTGCTCTCGGTCCCTGTCGGTGACAAGTTCCTCGGCCGCGTGGTCAACCCGCTCGGCCAGCCGATCGACGGCCTCGGCGAAATCGAGGCCGAAGAGCAGCGCGTGCTCGAGCTGCAGGCCGCGACCGTGCTGCAGCGTCAGCCGGTCGAGGAGCCGCTGGCCACCGGCATCACCGCCATTGACGCCCTGACCGCCATCGGTCGTGGTCAGCGTCAGCTGATCATCGGCGACCGCAAGACCGGCAAGACCGCGGTCTGCATCGACGCGATCCTGGCGCAGAAGGCGAACTGGGAGACCGGTGACCCGACCAAGCAGGTCCGCTGCATCTACGTCGCGATCGGCCAGAAGGGTTCCACCATCGCGGGTGTGAAGACCGCGCTGGAATCGCATGGTGCGATGGAGTACACCACCATCGTCGCGGCCCCCGCCTCCGACTCCGCTGGCTTCAAATGGCTTGCGCCCTACACCGGTTCGGCCATCGGCCAGCACTGGATGTACCAGGGTAAGCACGTCCTGATCGTGTTCGACGACCTGACCAAGCAGGCCGAGGCGTACCGCGCCATCTCGCTGCTGCTGCGTCGTCCGCCGGGCCGCGAGGCGTACCCGGGTGACGTCTTCTACCTGCACTCGCGTCTGCTGGAGCGTTGCGCGAAGCTGTCCGACGAGATGGGTGCCGGTTCGATGACGGGTCTGCCGATCATCGAGACCAAGGCCAACGACATCTCGGCGTTCATCCCGACCAACGTCATCTCCATCACCGACGGCCAGGTCTTCCTCGAGTCCGACCTGTTCAACAAGGGTGTCCGCCCGGCGATCAACGTCGGTACCTCGGTCTCCCGTGTCGGTGGCGCCGCCCAGACCAAGGGCATGAAGAAGGTCGCCGGTTCGCTGCGTCTGGAAATGGCGCAGTACCGCGAACTGGAGGCGTTCTCCGCCTTCGCCTCCGACCTCGACGCCGCGTCGCTGGCACAGCTGGAGCGCGGTGCGCGCTGGGTCGAGCTGCTCAAGCAGGACCAGTACTCGCCGGTTCCGGTAGAGGACCAGATCGTTTCGATCTTCCTGGTCGACGCTGGTTACTTCGACTCGGTTCCGGTTGCCGACATCCGTCGCTTCAACGCGGAACTGCTCGAGGATCTGCACCGCAGCGCGGCCGACGCCTTCAAGTCCATCGAGGGCGGCAAGGTGCTCGACGCCGAGAACGGTGATGCGATCAAGGCGGCCACCGACAAGTTCAAGCAGAGCTTCCTCGCTTCCGACGGTTCGCGCGTCGTGAACGAGGCTGCCGCAGGTGAGCTCGACCACGAAGAGGTCGAATCGCTGTCGGTGACCCGCAAGCACGTCGAGAAGTAATCGAGCGAGCAATGCGCTATTCGATTCTCACGAATGAACTGAAGGGAGTGTGAACCGCTGATGGCAAGCTTGCGTGAATTGCGCTCCCGCATTCGTGGTGTGAGTTCGATCAAAAAGATCACCAAGGCCCAGGAGCTGATCGCGACCTCGCGAATCTCCAAGGCCCAGGCCAGGGTTGCGGCCGCGAAGCCCTACGCCGAGGAGATCACCAAGGTTCTCAGCGAGTTGGCGAGTGCGTCGACGAGTCTGTCGCACCCGCTGCTGACGGAGCGGGCCAACCCGCGCCGGGCCGCCGTCCTGGTGATCACCAGTGACAGCGGTATGTGTGGTGGCTACAACTCCAACGTGCTCAAGCGCGCCGAGGAGCTCATGGTCACCCTGCGCGGCGAGGGCAAGGAGCCGGTGCTGTACGTGATGGGCAATAAGGGCCTCACGTACTACACCTTCCGCAGTCGGCCGCTGGTCAATGCGTGGACCGGGTTCTCCCAGCAGCCGAAGTACAACGATGCCTCGGCCGCGTGCCATCACCTCGTGGACGCCTTCATGGCGGGCTCCGAGGGTGAGGTGCCGGCTCCGAACGGGACCGGCAATATCGAGGGCGTCGACGAGTTGCACATCGTGTACACCCGTTTCGTCTCGATGCTGACCCAGAACCCGGAGGTGCGCCGCCTGGCGCCGATCCAGGTCAGCTTCGTCGATGAGAACTTCGAACTGGGTGAGGACTCCTTCTCCGACGGGGTCGCCCCCGCCGAGTTGACGGCGCAGTACGAGTTCGAGCCCGATGCCGATGTGCTGCTGGCGGCGCTGCTGCCCAAGTACATCAACACCCGCATCTACTCATCGTTGCTCGAGGCAGCGGCATCCGAGTCCGCGGCTCGGCGCACCGCAATGAAGGCAGCCACCGACAACGCCAACGAACTGGCCAATGTGCTTACCCGGCAGGCGAATTCGGTGCGGCAGGCCCAGATCACGCAGGAAATCAGCGAAATCGTCGGCGGCGTGAACGCGCTGGCTTCGAGCTCCGACCGCGACTAAGCAGCCAGCGGCCTGAGGTCAGGGCCCGGAGGCGGAAGCGCAGCGTAACCACGTAGGGCCCCCGAAGGCCGCAAATTAGACACGGAAGAGAACCAACTAATGACCGCAGCTGTCACTCAAGAGAGCCGGACGGGCGCGAAAACAGGTCGCGTCGTCCGCGTCATCGGCCCCGTCGTGGACGTCGAGTTCCCGCGGGGTTCGATCCCTGAGCTGTTCAACGCTCTGCACGCCGAGATCACCCTGACCTCGGTGGCCAAGACCCTGACCCTCGAGGTCGCCCAGCACCTCGGTGACAACATCGTGCGCACCATCTCGATGCAGCCCACCGACGGTCTGGTCCGTGGCGCCACCGTCACCGACACCGGCAAGCCGATTTCGGTGCCCGTCGGTGACGTCGTCAAGGGCCATGTCTTCAACGCTCTCGGCGATTGCCTCGACGCGCCGGGTACCGGCCGCGACGGCGAGCAGTGGGGCATCCACCGCAAGCCCCCGTCATTCGACCAGCTCGAGGGTAAGACCGAGATCCTGGAGACGGGCATCAAGGTCATCGACCTGCTGACCCCGTACGTGAAGGGCGGCAAGATCGGTCTGTTCGGTGGTGCCGGTGTCGGTAAGACCGTGCTGATCCAGGAGATGATCACCCGTATCGCGCGTGAGTTCTCCGGTACGTCCGTGTTCGCGGGCGTCGGTGAGCGCACCCGTGAGGGCACCGACCTGCACCTGGAAATGGAAGAGATGGGCGTCCTCCAGGACACCGCCCTCGTCTTCGGCCAGATGGACGAGCCGCCGGGCACCCGTATGCGCGTCGCCCTCTCGGCCCTCACCATGGCCGAGTACTTCCGCGACGTGCAGCACCAGGACGTGCTGCTGTTCATCGACAACATCTTCCGGTTCACCCAGGCCGGTTCCGAGGTGTCGACCCTGCTCGGCCGCATGCCCTCGGCCGTCGGTTACCAGCCGACGCTGGCCGACGAGATGGGTGAGCTGCAGGAGCGCATCACCTCGACCCGCGGTCGGTCCATCACCTCGCTGCAGGCCATCTACGTGCCCGCCGACGACTACACCGACCCGGCCCCGGCGACCACCTTCGCCCACCTCGACGCGACGACCGAGCTTTCCCGCCCGATCTCGCAGAAGGGCATCTACCCGGCCGTCGACCCGCTGACCTCGACCTCCCGCATCCTGGAGGCCTCGATCGTCGGTGCGGAGCACTTCCGGGTCGCCAACGAGGTGAAGCGGATCCTGCAGAAGTACAAGGAACTGCAGGACATCATCGCCATCCTCGGCATGGACGAGCTCTCCGAAGAGGACAAGGTCCTCGTGGGCCGGGCCCGTCGTCTGGAGAAGTTCCTCGGCCAGAACTTCATCGTGGCCGAGAAGTTCACCGGCCAGCCGGGTTCCGTGGTGCCGCTGACCGACACCATCGAGGCGTTCGACCGCGTCTGCAAGGGTGAGTTCGACCACTTCCCGGAGCAGGCGTTCAACTCCTGCGGTGGTCTCGACGACGTCGAGGCGGCCGCGAAGAAGATCGCCGGAAAGTAGTCATCCATGTCGGAGATGTCAGTTGATCTCGTCGCCGTCGAGCGTTTGCTCTGGTCCGGCCAGGCGACGTTCGTCAGCGCGCAGACCACCGAGGGCCAGATCGGCATCCTGGCGGGCCATGAGCCGCTGCTCGGCCAGCTGATCGAAGGCGGCATCGTGAGCATCGTGCCCACCGAGGGTGAGCGGATCACCGCGGCGGTACACGGTGGATTCTTCTCGGTGACCGCGACCTCGGTCCGGGTGCTGGCCGAGTCCGCGGAGTTCGCCGACGAGATCGACGTCGAGGCGGCCCGTCGGGTGCTGGCCGACGCCGAGGCGAGCGTGGAAGCGAAGTTGGCGGCCGAGGGTCAGGTGCGCGCGGTCGAGGCAAACGCGAACGCGTAAGCACCGCATCGGGATTGCGTTCGCCACTGTCGGCGGTGAAGTTGTCTTCGCCGCCGACAGTGGCGTTTCCGGGTCCGATCCTGCAAAGACAAGGCCCGGCCATTTGTAAACTCGGGACCGTGGTTGAATGACCGAACGGCGGTGTGCGCTCCGGCCCGGAGGCGGTAGCTTTGCGTAACCACGGGGAGGGCCCGCGAATACCGCGATCGGACACTGTGTCGTCGGTACGGCGGCGAAGCGAAGGGACGAACAGCATTGCAGACCGGGATGGTTCTCCTGATCATTCTGGTGCTCACGCTCGTTCTCTTGGCCCTCGCTTCGACCTATCGGCTGATCATGTTGCGCCGCGGCGGAACTGCCGCGATCTTGCGCGTGCTGCCCGCGCGTGGCGGCCAGGGCTGGCGGCACGGCCTGATTCGATACGACGAGGATCGGCTCGTCTTCTACAAACTTTCCAGCCTCAAGCTGGGCCCCGATTCCACCATTCGACGCCAGGGCATCGAGATCGGTGATCGGCGCGGTCCGCGCGGTGATGAATACGACATCATGACCGACGAGATCGCGGTGACCGCGGTCTCGGACAATGACGGCAATTACGAACTGGCCCTGGACCGCGGCTCATTGGCGGCCTTCCTGTCCTGGGTGGAATCCCGACCGTCGGATCGCACCCGGCGTCTGCCCGGCCTCTAGACGAAATCTGCTAGCCGAAACTGTGGGTGTGTTCGCAGCGATAGGGTGGCCGTGTGAGTGTGCACCTGACGCGGATCTACACGCGGACCGGCGACGATGGGACGACGGGTCTCAGCGACTTTTCCCGGGTGGCCAAGACGGATCCGCGGCTGATCGCCTATGCGGATTGTGACGAGACGAATGCCGCCATTGGCGTGGCCATCGCGCTCGGTGCACCCGCGCCGGAGTTGCTGAAGGCACTGCGGCAGGTGCAGAACGATCTGTTCGACGCGGGTGCGGATCTGTCGACCCCGGTGGTCGCGGAGCCGAAGTACCCGCCGCTGCGCGTCACCCAGCCCTATATCGACCGCCTCGAAGCCTGGTGTGATGAGTTCAACGCCGAACTGCCGGCGTTGAATTCGTTCATTCTGCCCGGCGGCACCCCATTGGCGGCCCTGCTGCACACCGCTCGTACGGTTGCGCGCCGCGCGGAGCGTTCCGCTTGGGCCGCGATCGAGGCGCATCCGGACGATACGAATATCCTTCCGGCGAAGTACCTGAACCGCCTCTCCGACTTGCTGTTCATCCTGAGCCGAGTCGCCAACCCGGGCGGCGATGTGCTGTGGAAGCCTGGTGGGGAGCAGACATCGGACTGAACGACCGACGAGATTTCATCATCCGAATCCCCGCACGACTGATCTGGTGTAGACGTGGGTAACTTCTTGGGAGACCCGGGACACAGCCCGCGACCGACCGTCCGGCGCCCAACACGCTCGCAAAAAGTTGCTGGACACTCGGGAAGTCCGACCAGCTACCTGGAGATAACCCCGGCACCGCTACCAGCGGCCCGCAACGCAACTATCCTTTGCACCAATAGTGCGCCGAATACGCGGAGAGGCGGCATGGAACGGTTTTTGGTTACTGGCGGGAATCGACTCGTCGGTGAGGTCGCGGTCGGGGGTGCGAAGAACAGCGTCCTCAAGTTGATGGCGGCTGCCTTGCTGGCCGAGGGCACGACCACCATTACGAACTGCCCGGACATCCTCGATGTGCCGTTGATGGGTGATGTGCTGCGCGGCCTCGGCTGCGATGTCGCTATCGATGGTTCGGTCGTCACGATCAACACGCCCACGGAGCCGAAGTACCACGCGGATTTTCCGGCCGTCACGCAGTTCCGCGCGTCCGTCTGCGTGCTCGGTCCGCTGATGGCTCGCTGCAAGCGGGCGGTCGTCGCACTGCCGGGCGGCGACGCGATCGGTTCGCGCCCGTTGGATATGCATCAGGCTGGTCTGCGCCTGCTCGGCGCGACCAGCGAAATCGAGCACGGTTGTGTGGTCGCGCGCGCGGAGGAACTGCAGGGCGCGCGGATCAGGCTGGACTTCCCTTCGGTGGGTGCGACCGAGAACATCCTCATGGCGGCCGTACTGGCCGAGGGCGAAACGGTCATCGATAACGCCGCACGCGAACCCGACATCGTCGATCTCTGCAACATGCTCGTGCGGATGGGTGCGCGGATCAGTGGGGCGGGTACGTCGGTGCTCACCATTCAGGGTGTCGAGCGTCTCGAACCAACGACGCACCGGGTGATCGGTGATCGGATCGTGGCGGCGACCTGGGGGATCGCCGCGGCGATGACCATGGGCGATGTCCGCGTCACCGGGGTGAATCCCAAGCACTTGTCCCTCGTTTTGGACAAGCTGCGCTCGGCGGGTGCGCGCATTTCGTTCGAACCGGACGGTTTCCGGGTGATTCAGGCCGATCGGCCGCGCGCGGTCAATTTCTCGACGCTGCCGTTTCCCGGATTCCCGACCGATCTGCAGCCGATGGCTATCGGTCTCGCGGCGATTGCTGACGGCACCTCGATGATCACCGAGAACATCTTCGAGGCGCGCTTCCGTTTCGTGGAGGAGATGATCCGGCTGGGTGCCGATGCCCGGACCGATGGACATCATGCGGTGGTACGCGGAATTCCGCGGTTGTCGAGTGCGCCGGTGTGGTCGTCGGATATTCGCGCCGGTGCCGGATTGGTACTCGCCGGTCTGGTTGCCGATGGCACCACCGAAGTGCACGACGTCTTCCACATCGACCGCGGCTACCCGAAATTCGTTGAGCAGCTGCAGGCATTGGGTGGTCGGGTGGAGCGGGTCGGCGCCGCGGATTGATCATGTGAACGGCAGGCGACGATCTCGTTTCGTCGAAAACCGTTCCTGACCAGGCGATTTGACATCATGCACGCCGACACGTAACTTTATTCGAGTCAGAGCGACACGGACACCGACCCGGGGCCGACGCGCTGAGCCGAAAGGCTGAGCAAAGGACCAGGGAAACGAGGTAGGACGTAGAGCGCCTGACGATCACACTAGCTCGAACGAGACCCCGATTTTGATTCGGGTTCCCGACTGAGCTAAGCTTGATAAGTTGCCTCACCGATCGACCGGGGTCAAACCCGCGAGATGGTTTGTGCGTGTGTTCTTTGAGAACTCAATAGTGTGTCGATGAATGTCAGTGCCAAATATTATTTTGGTTCCGGCTCCTCATACCCCCGTG